>CAWABP010000008.1:0-386464 GCA_963780315.1 Candidatus Acidiferrales bacterium
GGAAAAAGCAATTTGGAGGTGTCGGCACTTGGCCTGGGCTGCATGGGAATGAGTTTTGGCTTTGGGCCCGCCAAAAAAAGAAGGAGGGATCGCACTGATTCGGGCGGCAGTGGAACGCGGCGTGACATTCTTTGATACCGCGGAAGTCTACGGCCCGTTCACAAACGAAGAGCTGGTGGGCGAAGCGCTGGCTCCTTTCCGAAGCGAGGTGGTGATCGCGACCAAGTTCGGCGTTCAAGTTTGATCCGATGACCGGCAAACAGACGGGGTTGGACAGCCGGCCTGAACACATCAAAGAGGTGGCGGAGGCTTCGCTGAAGCGACTCAGGACCGACGTGATCGATCTGTTCTACCAGCATCGCGTTGATCCGAACGTGCCGATTGAGGACGTGGCGGGCGCGGTGAAAGAGCTGATTCAGCAAGGCAAGGTGAAGCACTTCGGACTGTCAGAAGCGGGAGTAAAGACGATTCGTCGCGCACATGCCGTGCAGCCTGTGACTGCACTGCAGAGCGAATATTCGCTGTGGTGGAGAGAGCCTGAAGCGGAAGTGATACCGACGCTGGAGGAACTCGGGATCGGGTTCGTTCCATTCAGCCCGCTTGGTAAAGGGTTCCTGACGGGCAAGATCAGCGAAGACACGAAATTCGAGAAGAACGATTTCCGCAACATCGTGCCGCGGTTTACGCAAGAGAACCGGAAAGCGAATCAGGCGGTGGTAGATCTGATCGGAAGATTTGCACAACAGAAGAAAGCGACACCTGCCCAGATCGCGCTCGCCTGGCTGCTGGCGCAGAAGCCCTGGATCGTGCCCATCCCTGGCACGACCAAACTGCACCGGCTGGAAGAAAACCTCGGAGCCGTCGACGTCGAACTTTCGCCAGAGATCTGCGCGAAATGGAGAACGCAGCCGCAAAAATCGCGGTGGTCGGTGCGCGATACCCAGAAGAACTGCAGAAACTGGTGGGCCGCTGAGCGGATTAACTCAGTTTTAATTTCGCATCGAGCAAAAACAAATCAGGAGAGTCTATGTACAAAGCAAAAGCGTATTCGGCTGCCAGTGCAACATCCCCACTTGGCTCGACCACGATCACGCGGCGCGAGCCAACGGAAAACGACGTACAGATCGAAATTCTGTATTGCGGGATTTGCCATTCCGATCTGCACCAGGTCCGAAACGAGTGGAGCGGGGTGATGCCCACCGTCTACCCTTGCGTCCCCGGCCACGAAATTGTCGGGCGCGTGACGAAGGTCGGCACGGCGGTCACGAAGTTCAAGCCTGGCGACCTTGCCGCCGTCGGCTGCATGGTGGACTCTGACCGCACGTGCCCCGAGTGCCAAGCAGGACTGGAGCAGTTCTGCCCGAACATGATCTTGACTTATAACTTTCCCGATAAGCACCTGGGAGGCGTCACTTACGGCGGTTACTCGGATAGCATCGTCGTGGAACAGCGATTCGTATTGCGAGTCCCGGGGAACCTGAACCTCGCGGGGACGGCTCCGTTGCTCTGCGCGGGAATCACCACGTTTTCGCCGATGCACCACTGGCGCGTAAGCAAGGGGAAGAAGGTTGGCGTGGTTGGTCTCGGGGGATTGGGTCACATGGGCGTGAAGTTTGCACATGCGCTGGGAGCGCACGTTGTGGTGTTCACGACTTCGCCAAAGAAGAAGGAAGATGCAATCCGGTTGGGAGCGGATGAGGTCGTCCTCTCGAATAATGCGAACCAAATGGAAAAGCACGATCGCAGCTTCGACTTCATTCTGGACGCTGTTTCCGCCGATCACGACATAGGCGCTTACATCAATTTACTGCGCCGCGACGGCAACATCACACTCGTCGGCGCACCCGAGAAGCCTCTTTCGATTTCGGCATTCGGACTGATCATGGGCCGGCGGAGCCTTTCTGGGTCGCCCATCGGTGGGATCGCGGAAACTCAGGAGATGCTGGATTTTTGCGGGAAGCACAACATCACTTCCGATGTCGAGGTCATCCCGATCCAGAAGGTGAATGAGGCGTACGGGCGGCTGGCGAAGTCCGACGTGAAGTACCGCTTCTCCATCGATATGGCTTCTCTGAAATCTGAGTAGACCGTTTTCTGGCCAGAGGAAAATCGGCATGCGAATCGGGATTCTAGGTTCGGGGTTGATGGGCGGGAAGCTGGGAACGATCTTCGCGCGAGCTGGACATGAAGTGGTGTTCAGCTACGGGCGGAGCAACGACAAGCTCAAGAGACTGGCGCGCGACGCCCAAGGCAATGCACGCGCCGGTACTCCGGGAGAGGCTGCGAAAGAAGCGGACGCGGTTTTGTTAGCCGTGCATTGGACGCGGATCGACGATGTTTTGAAACTGGCAGGAGATTTGTCCGGCAAGGTGATTGTGACTTGCTCACTGCCCATGGATGCGGGCAACACGAAACTCATCATTGGCACCACTACTTCTGGAGCCGAAGAGCTGGCAAAGAAAGTTCCGCGCGCGCATGTCGTTCTGGCATTCAACACCGTTCCCAGTGAAGTGCTATTCGGTGTGTTTGCATCCAAAGGCAAGGATCCCCGGCCGAGCCTGGTTTACTGTGGCGACGACGAGAGGGGCAAAACTGTGGCCGCTCAGTTGATTAGCAACGCGGGTTTCGATCCAGTGGAGGCTGGCGGGCTCCGCGTTGCGCGCTATATGGAACCGTTTGCGCTGCTCGTCGCGCAACTTGCATACGAGGGGGAAGGCGGGCCGGAGCTGGCGTACCGATTCGAGAGGTTTGGAAAATAGAGGAGCAAGTTCAGATGGAGGAGTCTGTAAATGGAAATCAAAAGAATTGGCTCGCAACCCTCTGCCAAGGGACCGTCAGAGTGGTTTACCGGCACCGTACGAATCGATCCGCTTTTTCAAACACCCGATCCGGCGCTTGTTTCAGGCGCTAGCGTAACGTTTGAGCCGGGCGCGCGAACTGCATGGCACACGCATCCGCTTGGTCAGACACTCATCGTCACGGGTGGCTGCGGCTGGGCTCAACGCGAAGGCGGGGCAATCGAAGAGATCCGGCCTGGTGACGTAGTCTGGTTTTCGCCCGGGGAGAAGCACTGGCATGGCGCGGCGCCGACCACCGCTGTGACGCACATTGCTATTCAGGAAAAGAAGGATGGCAAGGCGGTCGACTGGATGGAACATGTTAGCGACGCGCAATACCGGAAGTAAAACTTTCGGGGAGCAAGCAAAAAACCCAAAGTGTGAACAATGCCTTACGTTGTAGAACGCGGGCATCGTGTCCTTTGAAGAGTCATGAGGGCCAGATGCCCGCACCGCCGAAGGCCGACTCTTTGTTCTGACATCCCGCGATCCCGAGTTATAATCGGGGCACTCGACAATCATGTCGACATCGGCGTTCTCGCCGAGAAGGAGGTGATCCAGTGAGGTACGGTTTACGTTGACGCAGTAGAGGAGGCGCTTGTGAGATTACCGAGCGCCTCTCTCCTTTTGTCCCGCCGGTTCGGCTCGAACTAATTCACTTGCAAATTCTAAGCGAATGGGAATCCGTTGCGCAGAGTTGTCTATCGGAACGGGTTCGGTCTGCATTAAAAACTTACACGCAAGCTGGCGTTGAACAGAAAGATCTCAAGCTTTCTTGCGTTCGCTTTCTGGCCGCATTGTTAATGGGCGGAGGCTCGCGAGGCTCTTTAATGTGTTGTACCAGAACGCAGCGCACAAGCTGAGTAATGCCACAGTGATCAAAAGGCCCAGCGCCTCGTTCGAGGATTGCGCCCAGTCTTGCTGGTTCGGGAAGAGCCTGAATTCGGAGCGCGCAAGTTCACTTTTGAGGGAGGCGGACTCGTCAATGAGCTTGTCGGAATCGCTGACTAATTCGGCGTTCACTTCTTGCTGGTAGGCCGCGGCCAGGCTATCGCTCGCGGAGTTTCCATCAAGAGTTGTGCGAAGCCAAATCTCTGCATCTTGACGGCTGGCAAATCCCGGCACGGCTTCGAGGGCTTGCATGGATTTGGCTTTTGCTTCCAATGTGACTTTGTCTTCAACGGGCAGCACAACAGGAAGGCTGTTGACAGCAGGTTGCTGCGAATTTCTGGAAGGCGAGGCGACGGCGCGAGAACTCCGACGAGACTTGGGCTTTGAAGGTTCCTTTGGGGGTTCAGGGACGGCTGTGACGGGGAGCAAGACTAAAGCCATGGCTTTGCGATAGACGTCGGGCACAACGGTGCGAGTGCCTTCGTTGGAAAGTGCGAATTTCTCCATCTGCTTGTCAATGGATTGCGCACTGGCGGCCAATTGGGCGCGCAATTCGGCGCTTTGAGACATAGACCGGAGCAGCCGAACAGAATCAAGGTGCGTTGCAAAAACGAAAATGCAGGAAAGCAAGACTGCTACGAAACGGGCTTCCAGGGTGAAGCGATGCGAGGCTCGGGTCATGACGTGATCGAACCAAAGGCGGAGACCTTCCACGTGCGGCTCGGAAGGAGCAGGCTCCGGTGCTGCGGTCAAACTTTCCATTGCAGGAGTGGATTCCGATTCGAGTTCCTTAGGTTGTTCCCTCACCTCCTCCATTGTCGCGGCAACACTTCTCTTCGTTTCGGCCGGCTGGGCGTGGCGAACGATTCCTTCGTCAAAATCCAGAGCGTCTGACGCAAGAGGTTCATTTTGCATGGATGCAGGCTTGACGGCGTGGCGAACCATGCCCTCAGCGAAGTAGACCTTGGAGTGACCGGGCCGACCAGTTTGCGTTGGTGCTGATTTCGTTTTAGCTCTCGGCGCATTCTCTGCCCACGCGATCGTTAGCATTGCGCGCTGCGCGGGATCCGGAAGAGTGCCGGGCAGCGGGACGGAAAGCTTCTCGAGGACGGCGAGCAACTCATCGACACAGATGGATTTGGCCAGGCGCCAGCGGCTGAGCAGTCCACCAAGAATCGCGCCGACCAGCAACCCGGTGCGCCACGGATGCTGGCAGAAATTGATCGCGGAAATGTAGCTGGCAAGAAGATCGGAATACTTGCAAAAAGCCGCTGCGAATAAACGCCTGGCAAGCGCCACAAAAATGGGAGTGGCGAAGAAGCCTGCAATTCCACCCGCGATCCACGAGAGCAAGGGGATGGAGGCGGCAGCAGATTGCAACTTTCCCGCCGTCTCCGGCGGAACAAAGGGGATCCGGTCCGGACGAAGATAAAAGCGCGAAAAGACGGAGTCGGAAATCACCGGGTGACGCAGGACTCTGCCGGCAATTTCCTTTGACCAGTGAGCGGCATCCTGATCCGGACAGGCAGTTTCAAACAAGTCCGCCAAGCTGCGCCGCAAATTGGCGCCGCGCAGACCTAGCAAACCGACGACCAACTGAGTAGCCGCCGTGATGAACAGGCTGGCAACTAAGATAAGAACGACAAAAGAAATGACGGTATCCAAGTGCTGAAACATAGGGGGTATCCAATAAGAAAAGTGTAAAGCAATGTTCAGAGCGTGGGCAGGGAAAAGGGTGGGTGAGTAATCTTATCGTTAAGGTTGAGGGGACGCATCAAAAAAAACTGATTGCCAAACGCTGCAGTTTTCGAGGCGTAGCCGCGCTCACTTTCAATAGGCATTCCTGTTCGTGAAGCCGCGAAAGAAAGTGAGAAGGACAATCAACAGATCGAAGGTCATAGTCCAGTTTCGAACGTAGTACAGATCGTACTCGACGCGCTTTTCGATTGAAGTGTCGCCACGCCAACCGTTCACCTGCGCCCACCCCGTGATGCCCACTTTCAGGAAGTGGCGTCGATTGTAATTGCCGACGGATTGCATGAAACGTTGGACCAAGATGGGGCCCTCTGGCCGCGGGCCGACGACGCTCATGTCGCCCTTCAAAACATTGAAGAATTGCGGCAGCTCATCCAGGCTGGTGCGGCGAAGAAATTTGCCGAGACGCGTGCGGCGGGGATCGTCCTTCACGGTCCAACGCGTGTAGATTTCTCCGGGAGCCTCGCGCATGGTGCGGAACTTATACATGCGAAACACCTGGCCATTGAGACCGACGCGTTCTTGAACGAAGATCGCGGGCCCGGGCGACGAGAGCCGCACGAGCAGAGCGATGAGCGCAAACAACGGCGCGCCCAGCAATAAGACGATTGAAGAAAAGAGCAGATCGAACCCGCGCTTTAGAAGTACATACAAAGAGGATTCAGCGGGAGTGGACTGCAGATCGAGCATCAAAAGATTTCCGAGATGAAAGAGACTGTGGCCGGGTTGAATATTTTCGCCAATATCGAGTACTAGACGGATGGGTGCACAGAGAGGGCTAAGCTGTTCTCGGAGACCTGGTAACTGCGTAAGCCGCTCCGGGGATATAGCCAGAATCACATCCGTAAAGCTGTTGCCGATGGCGAGTTCTTCCACCTGAGAAAGTTCAAAAACGGGGCAATTTCGGATAGCACAGACTTGGCCCGGCAGGATGATGTGCCCCATGATGCCGGAGGAGGCAATGCGGCTTGCAGCAAGGATCTGGGAGACACGAGCGGCAAATTCATCCGCGCCGACGACCAGAAGCAAGCCGGACTTTGCCGGGGGGGAAGAGCTTCGGCGCCAGAGTTTCCGGAACAACAAGGAAATAAGAAGCGACAGAAGCACGAAATTCATACAGCTGAGCCAAATAAAAACGCGGGAGAAGAAAGTGTCACGGTAGAAAAAGAGCACGGAAAGAACCGTAAGGTATGTCAAAAGGCAGGTGAGGAGTATGCGGCGGAGTTTGCCTTGCGGGTGCAGATGATTCTCGATTGAAGTGAGCCCATAGTATTCCGCGGCGATGGCCCAGACAATTGTGGTCAACAAGAGCAAACCGAAATAGGGGCGGGGCTCCGCGTCCGTTGAATAGCGAGGCAAGGCGCGAGTAGCGAAACGCAGAAGCGCGGCCACAATGAAGGAGGCCAGCGGGACGGAAAACATCGCCATGGTCAGAAGAAACTGGGCGCGTTTGAGCTGGGCGCGTATCAAGATTGAACTCCGGCGTTGTGGAATTCGGCCAGTTTGTGGACAAGAAAATTGGCGAATCGTTCGCGGAAATGCGATTCATCGAAGCGTTGCGCACTCTGCCTTATAAGAAAGGGAGCGAAGTCACTTTCAACCCGTTCAAACGCAAGGACTGCTTCCATGAGAGATTCCGGCGTCTGTTCGCTGAAGAACATTCCCGTGGATGACGCAACGGAACCTGTGTATTGCGGATAAGAGCCGTTGACAGTTTCCGTGGCGCCGCCGCGATCGTAGGCGATTACGGGGCGGCCACAGGACATTGCCTCGACGGGGACCAGGCCGAAATCCTCTTCGCCCGGAAACAGCAAGGCCCGGCAATGTGCGTATTGTTCGCGGATATCTTCATCGGAAAGGGTGCCACAAAACTTAATGGTAGGCCCCGCGAGCTTGCTGAGCCTCTGATACTCTTCTCCTTCGCCGACGATGTGGAGTGGCCGTTTTAATTTGTTGCATGCTGCAATCGCCAGATCAACGCGCTTGTAGTCCACGAGTTGGGCAACACAAAGGTAATAGTCGTCCAAGCGATTGGCCAGATAGCCAGCGCGCACATTCACCGGGGGATGAATGATTGTGCTTTCCCGCCTGTAGTGCTTGCGGACGCGAGCAGCTACGTTTCGCGAATTCGCGGCGAAGTGATCGACGCGTTGCGCCGAAGCGGCGTCCCACATCCGCATATAGTGACAGGCGAGCGAAAACACCGGCCGGGCCAAAGCTCCCATGCCGTTGCCATTCCTGTAGCCATGATAAAAATCCCAGAGATAGCGCATGGGCGAGTGGCAATAGCAGACATGGCAGGTGCGCGAACCTGTGATGACACCTTTGGCCGGGCCGGATTCGGAACTGATAACGAGGTCGTAGTCGCGCAAGTCAAACTGCTCGAGCGCGAGCGGGTAGAGAGGAAGCAGGTGGCGATGCCAACGCTTGCTGCCGGGCAGTTTTTGGAGAAACGAGGTTCGGATGGAGCGATTGCGAAGCGTCGGGGATAACTTTTCCGGATCCACTAACAGGGAAAATATGTCCGCATTGGGAAATATCCTGGTCATAGCTTCGACAGTTCGTTCGCCTCCCCTGTAGCTGACGAACCAGTAGTGCACTATGGCTACGCGTAATTTCTCGAGGGCAGCCATAGCCAGCGGGCTTGCGCTTGCCGGGGGAAGTATCCGTTGCTCCTGGCGCGACAGGCTCATGATCAGAACTCCGGCCTAGGGGCTCTCCGCACGATGTAGCGGTGATAGGCAGTGCCAGGCGTGCGCTCTTCGATGGATTTGAGTCCGGCATTCCGCAAGGCTGCAGCAATTTCTTCGGGAGAGCGCCGAATCCGGCGTATTCCTCTGCGCCAGAAACGCGGCAGGAGAAGGTCGGGGAGATTGGATTTCACGCGGTATGCAAAAGTTTTCGGGCGAGTGTCGAATTGCAGATAGGCAATGCCGTTTTCTTCGAGGAGAATAGCGATGGCTTTCAGATATCCTTCGATCGCGGTCAACTCGGGGATGTGTTGGAAGACCAGCAACGAGTACAGAAAATTGATTCTTCCGGAATAATTTCCGGCGCGACGAAGGAGATCTTCGGGGCCGGCAATGGCGGAAAAACGCACGTTGCGAAGACCTTTTTTGCGGGCGAAATGCTGCGCTCGCTGGATCATTCCTTCCGCAATGTCTACTCCCAGCACTTCCACGAAGTGGGACGCCAATGGGAACACCAGGCGACCCATGCCGCATCCGAGCTCCAGCCCAATTCCTGGGCATACCGCACGAGCCTGCAGCAACGGCATCAGTTCTGTGTCCACGGTGCGCTTGCCGCTGTCCCAAAATTCTTGCGGGTCGTCACCTTTCAGGCTGGTCAGGATGTACTTGTAGGGATCCTTATGAGCAAACTGATTCCATGCCTGTTTCCCGGTTTCTGGATTGGAAATGGAAAAGGTCATCGGGTAACGCTCCACGAACGCTACATCACGCCGGGCGATGAAACGTTGCTGGTTACATTGGGAAATACACACGGACAAAGGCTCAACACGGCACCTCCGCGGCTGCATACAAAGTTGGCACAAGCGAGAGCAGGCGATACTTCCAACCGACGAGATTGACGAACAGACCGAGCAAAGTGAAAATCGTGAGCGAACTTAGGGCAGTTCCCATCATGTGCTCGGTCATGCTCATCACGAATTCCAGAACAATGCAAGATTGAAGCGCTTGTGCAAGGCAGTAGCCGTAGGAGCCCTCCGCAAAAATCAGTTGCTTTTCTCCGATCCATCGAAAAGCGGAAATCCACACCGCGAGCATCAGCCCGGCTCCGATGATTCCCCCTTCCGCCAGGAAGTGAAGGTAGGAATTGTGCGCGTGCAAATCGTCATTCACGACCATGCCGGACGTCGCAAAATACAAAAGGTGAGGCACCCCCGAAAAAGCTTTCAAATCGTCGTTGTAGCGGCCAAAGCCGATCCCGACAATTGGACTCTGCGTAAAGTCTTCGATGGCGCGCTGGTAATAAGCAAACCGCATAATCACGTTGGGATCTTCGAGATTGGAGACTGATTCCGTCCGCTGGCTGACGTCGGGTTGTATCAAGAGGATGAAGACAAGCGGAATCAAAACGAGCGCACCATACTTAAAAGCCTTACGGAGAAGAGCGCCGCTACGAAAACAAACGATCAAGAACGCCAATAAGAAGGCGACGTAGGCAGTTCGCGATTGCGTCAGAACAAGCCCGACGAAATTGCAGGCCAGCCAGAGAGTAGGCATGGAAAGCAGGGTGGAATTCTTGCCTAGGGCAAGTAGCGCAAAGGAAACGAGCGTGGCCATTGCATAGATGGCCCCAGCAGCGTTATGCGCTCGGAAAAACCCGTGAAAAATGTCCGTGGCAAGAGAAGCGTTGTGGATCAACTGCAGAGGCTCAGGCAGTACGGAAAGCCCCAGAGGGGCGACTGTGCTGTCGATGAATTCCGCGAAGCCGAGCAATGCCGTCGCCGACAGGATGGTCAGGAAAAGCGCGACGCAGCGGCGAATATGGGTGGGATCGAGGCGGAAATCCGTGAAGAGTAAAAGGGGAAGGTAGGCAATCAAAAGAGCCCCGTCGAAACGGAGAAATTCGAAGGAAAACAAATTATCCAGGGCAGCGCCCGTTGCCAGATAGCTGAGCACCCAGAAGGTACAGGCAAGCAACAACCATTTTCGGGCGGACTTGGGCTCGGACGCATCAATCGCGGTGGCTGCGGGCTGCTTGCCGGAAACATAAAGTGGCAACAAACCGGCGATGGCCAAGACATTGATCAGCGGAAAAACATTCCCCGTCAAGCTGATCATCATCAGTGTGGTGAAAACCTTTTTCATTGTGTGGCCCGCCAGGCTGTCTTGCTTCCTTTCATGCGTTTATCGCTGCCGCAACGTCACTGCCGCGTTCAAGATGAGCAATTGCTTTTCTCTTTGCTGGCGCCAGATTACCCAGGCGAAGGAATGCGATGGTCATGGCCAACTCTCGCAGCAGGATGGAAATAGCAATGCCCGTACCTCCGTACTTCCAACCGAGTAGCAGGTTTAGCAAGAGTGAAACTCCCGCGCCTGCGCCGTACACGAACAAACATTTGCGCTCGGCATGGCGAGCCACGGCACGGCTCAAAAAGGCGGCGTTCAGAAAAATGAAGGGGATGGCGACGGCCATAATGGACGCGGGCAACCCAGCCGAACTGAAATTGCCTCCATAAAGGACAAGGATGGCAGAGGGGGCGAGAAACAGCGCGGCTGCAGCGGCGGGTATGCAAATCGCGAGGATCGCCACGATGTACTTGCGGAAGTTAGGGTCGAACTCCGCTTTGTTCGCCGCGAGCTTCCCAATATCTGCAAGAAGAACGCCGCCGAATAGCCAAGCCACAACGTAGAGCATCACCAGCCCGGTGTCCGCTGCGGCAAACGACCCGACCGCGGATGCGCTGGCCACAAAGGCGAGAACCAGGACATCCCCGCGGAGCATTAGGGTCGAAAGCGTATAGGTGAGTCCGATGGGGGTGGAGCGCCGCGTCAATTCCCAGCACAGTTCGCGCGAAACCGCAACAAAGCGAGCCCCCAAGCCATACAAAACCCAAAGTGAGAGAAGAAATTCCAAAAACTGCGCGCCCAGCAAACATAACAGTAGAAACACAACGCTCTTTCCGCGAGCGTAGACGTAGAAGATGGCGCAGCACAGCACCAGGAAATGGATCGATTGGAATCGCACGATCTGGACTGTTTTGTCGAGCGCTTTCAGAAGGCCACAATTCAACCGGCAGTAAGAATAAAGAAAAGTGCGGAGAGTGAGGATGCCTGCAATAAGCCAATAGCCGCGAGAAAGTCCAGCTATCCAGCCAATTGCAGCCAGGAACACGATCGTCAGTAGAGAGAATAGAGTTTTGTTTACGTATAAGGCGGTTCCGATGCGGTCGAGAGCTTCCCGATGCTGGCTGGCCTCCGCTATGCCGGAGATTTCCAATCCGTTGTCCGCGAATCGCTCCGCGAGCGTGGCGACCGCCAGCGTAGCGGCGTACATGCCCAATATCACCACCCCATGGACGCGGCCAATCAGGACCGCAACGCCCGCATTTGCCAGGCGAAGCAGCATTTCGCCGCCAAGCACCTGAAGCAGGTTGCGTGAAGCTCTTCGCATTGGATCCACTTGGCGCAGATGGCCCTCGTCCTCTTCTACTAATCCGTTTCCGCGGAGGTTACTCCTCCGTCGAAACGGTCCAGAAACTTTTTTGTGCGCGCGAGCAAGGTTGCCCGCTGTTGCCTTATGTATGCCAGTTGAGGCTCGACGCTTCCCACCATTTCGAGCACGAGCAGTTTTCCCGGGTCCTGCGAATCGATCCTTCTCCAGCGATCGCTTGCGAAAATCCACATTGCGCCCATGGCCAGACCCACTAGCGTTCCTGTCAAAACAAGAAGGGTTCGCGGTGGAAATACTTTCTTCTCTGGTACGTCGGCGGGGTCCAAGACCTTCACGCTTGGCACTTCCTTGGCTTCCTGGACTTTTGCCAGTTCATACTGCTGGGTGAGTGTTTCGAAAACTGTTTCTTCCACTTTTGTGCGGCGGAAAAGATCGGCGTAGGTCACTCCCAACAACGGTAATTTTCGGATCGAAGGATAAAGGCCGTCGTCCGGCGAGCTGGAGCTGTCCTGACTGTCATTGAGTCCGCCCACTTTTCGAATTTGGCGTTCTAGTTCGTTCACGCGAGCTTGCACCGAGCGAACGCGAATATTATTGTCTGTGTAGATTTGCCGCAGACCTTGTAATTCGGTGCGGGCGGCAATCAACTGCCCTTCAAGGATCGCGGCGGACTCCACCATCGCCTTACCTTGCTCTTTGATATCAATCGCGCCATTTTTGCTGGCGAATTGGCTGAAATCTTTTTCGGCGAGTTCCAGATCGTTTTTCACTTCCGAAAGACGTCCCTCGAGAAAGACACGCTCGCGATGCGCCGAGGAAGTATTGAGCTGGGTCACTACATTGTTTAATTGCGAGACATACTCCTGGGCCATAGCGCTGGCGCGTTTGGGGTCGTGATCTGTCACCTTGATCGTGAGGACGCCGCTTTTACGGTCGATGGAAATATCCGTGCGACTCGTTAACACCTTTCTGGCGTCCACCATGCGCTTTGTGCCGTAAACGCTGCGCAATGCGAACTTATTGATCAGCTCGTCTTGCACTGTCCGGCTGATGATTACTTCGGCGAACAGGTCGGCAGAGGTATTCATCCCCAGCAGACTGCTGCCAAGCGCGCCCAGATTTCCGCCAATTTTCCCGCTGAGCGCAGCAGCGATGGCCATTCCCTGCCCTTGCGGGGTATCTGGTGGCATCAGGCGAGTGCTGGACGCGTACCGTGTGGGGATCAGAAGCGCAATGACGATGGAGGCGGCGGCGGTCCATGCGCTGAACTTGTAGAGGATTTTTCTGCGGATCCAGAGATGGCGTGCACGCACAATCCTGCGGCGGCGCACATTCTCCGCATCGAGGCGAAGGCGCCGCTCGAGGATTTGCTCGACGTCCAATTTACGCAGGATTTCCGGAGCCGTTTTGGCCGCGGTCGAACTCATTGGGACGCCTCCAGCGAATATTTGTCAGCACACAGCGCATTGGCGGTTGTGGAGGCGGTCAGATGTCGCGCCCACTGCGGGTAGATTCCTACTTCAATTGAAGCCGCTACACTGTTGCGCGAGCCGGAAAAAAGCAGCGGGAAACTGGAGATATGCTCGAACTGGAACATGCTCTTGACGAAGACGCCCGAGCGCGCCGTGATTGAATAAGTGGCTTGATAGTCCTGCCATTGCCCGCCGCCGGGGATGTAATCGGCGAGCACCCTGCTCTGCTTCCAGGAAAAATCCAGCGTTTTACGGGGGCCCATCCAATAACGCGTCCAGGCTTGGAGCGTGATTCCCTCGCGGCCCACGGTGTTGCCCATCAAGTTGCCGTCGTTGGTGTACCCGCTGGTGTAATCCAGGTTCCAATAGTTCAAATCGCCGTGGCTCTGAAACGAAGCGCGGCCAGGCGAAGTGGAGCTTGTCCACTCAAAATGGACATCCCACTTTGGCAGCAGCGGCAACCGCGGAAGATAAAGCCCTGGGCGCCACACACTTTTCGTCACATTTTGCAGAGGGATTGGGTCGTCATCGTCTTCCAGTTCACCGTAGAAAGTGGCCCGGTCGTGCATTTTGGGCAGTCGCCAGGTCCATTCCACGGAGGTGCGCGAATCACCCGGAACGCTGGCCTCTGCGGCATCCACTCGGCCAAGCAAACTGTCCAAAAATAGCTTTGAAGTCAGTGGATGGTTTGGGCCGCCGATGAGGGTTGTGCGCGCGTACGCGAATTCCAGCGAGTGAGATGGTTTGAGGCTGACTTTCTGGCCATAAATCCACGGTTGCCTTGCGTACTGAGAGCTGTAAATGCGGCCGTAAAACTGTTCCAAACGAAATGGACCAAAGAGTTTGGATAGGCCCGGGATCTCGACTGCGTCAGCGGGGGCAATTCGCAACATTGGGAACGGCGCGGCGTTGTTGCTGAGGAGCAGCGAGCCGCCGATCCCGGGTCCCCACGAGAGGCTCTGATTGCCGAAAGAGACTTGCCAGCCTCGGAAATTGGTTCCCGCATAAGCGCCTAGAAGTTGAAATTGGTTGATCGCAGCAAATGGCGCTTCCGCGGACGGCGCCGCTTGTTCGCGGTTCGCGATAAATTGAACTTCGGCAGGCGATAGAGCGGGAGCGCTGGGTGCGTGCTGGTATTCGCCGCTTACATAAAAAAACAGGCTGCCATAGGTAGCGCTAGCCGAAGCGCCGCTGATCAGATTCGTTCCCTGCCGGAAGGGACGGCCGAAATCGTATGAAATTGTCTGGCCAAAGTGGTAACCATCATTCAAGACCGTTCCGCTTGCGCTCATCACCCGCGTGTAAAGCGAGTCGACTTCGGCGGAATTGTTGGCGCCGGCAAAATTCAGTTCTTCACTGCCAAATTCGCGACGCAGTGCGAGAATTAGCGCCCGCACCTCGACGGTTTCGGAACCATGCAAAACGTTTGCGCTTCCAGTCCCTTCTTCGGCCTCTTCAAGCAGATGTGTGCACTGCGCGCGCGACCACGGACGCGTTCCCTGAAATCCCCCGTATACATAGCCCAGTGCCGCTAGCCGGTCAAACGCTGCATACACCCAGCTATCTAACGGAACATAGGTGGATCCCGGATTTTCCAGCGGCCCGCCATCTTCTTGGAGGCCAAAAGCGCCGATTGGACTCCAAGCGGAGCCGCTAAGCTGCGCATCGTGGTGCGCACGGTAGACATATTCGGAAACCAGCCATCCCATCCCACTGCCGATGAAAACATCGGATGGGAAATGCTGTTTGCTGCCGACGCTGGCAATGCTGACGCCGGTAGCGAGGCCGTACGCCAGCAACTTTGTCATCGGTCCCGGATATTCGTGCGCCAGTACTCCCGCGGCAGCCCAGGCCACACCAGAGTGGCCCGAAGGAAATGAATCACGACCTTGAAAGAAATCCCCTTGGCCGTTGCCTTGGAAGGGGCGATCGCGCCCCGCGGCAAACTTCACGCCTTCGGTCAAGACGAGGGCGTCAAGCATTGCTTCTCCGGCCAGCAAGCCGGTCTCGCGCTGATGTGGATCATGTGTGCGCAAGCTCCAGAGATACATTCCGCCGGAAGCAGCGCCGAATCCGGCAATGCTCGCCGTGCGGAAATTTTTTTGCAGACGCAGTAAATTGGGGTTAGTGGGAAGACTGTGACTGAGACTCGCGTCCGTCAAAATTGTTCCCGCCGTGATTCCTGCGACCGGAAACAGCCATTTGGCATCTGACCAGCGAAGCTGCGCAGGGCTTGTCCACATTTCCTTTTGATCAGAAACAAAGTGTCTGCCTGTGCTCTCGAAATCCGGCAAAACTTTTCCAGTCTCACCTGCCTGTTTTGTCCGAGTGATTCCCGCGGAATTGGGTTGCGGGATTTCGCTCGCGGGTATGCTCATGCGAGATGCTGCGGTGCCATCGCTGCTCTGTTGAGGCCGCCCAGCCGCGAAACTCGCCGACATCGTGGCGTTAGCGAATATGAGTCCGACTAACATTGCGAATTCTCTCATAGCCTTTCAGCGGGCCTTCTTACGGCTTCAAATAAGCCACTGCCAGCACCGCAGAGGTGGCAACCTGCGCTGACTGCAATAGCGGTCCCCAATTTCGCGTGCCAACTTTGAGCGCTCTTTCCGGCACGATGATCGCGTCTCCCGGCAACAGGACAGCGGAAAGCGGATCGCCGGACCAAATAGTGCTGTTGTTCTTTGCGGTAAGCACAGAACCATTGGCGCGAATCACAAACACCGACTTTTTGTCAGCGAGTTGCGTCAAGCCTCCCGCTTGTCCGAGGTACCATTTGGCGCTTCGTCCGGGCACGTAGCCGACAGCGGTGGCATTGAACACCTGGCCGTTTACCAGCACGTAGTCCGCTTTCTTGGGAACCACGATCACATCACCGTTGCGAAGCGGGGCATTCGCGGCGGCCTGTTCAAATGTTTTCAAGTCCGGCGACGCATGAATCACCACACGACCGATTGGGAGATTCGTTTCCAGTTGCGTTAGCGCGGTCTCCACTTGCGCAAGCGCCGTCAGCTTTGCGTTTTTCTGGTCAACATCGTTTTCCGGCAAGGCTTTTAGTTGCGTCTCTTCCGATTTCACGCGTGCTAGCAGTTCATCATGGGTTTTCATTTCAAGGTCACGCACATCGCGCCGCGTCAACACCGTGCCGTAGGGATTGGCTTCGGAGGTGAAGCCCCCAGCTTCGCCGAGTACCGTGGCAAGCGACTCGCCTGGCTCAATGCCATACGTGCCGGGATGCATTACCTCGCCGCGAATCGTAACTTTCGCGCCCAAATTGTCCCAACCGGGAAGCTGCCGAATCGTCAGCACGTCTCCATTGTTCAGTGGCAGATTTGCGGTGGAGTCGCCGGTCATCATGGCGCTGAGTTTTACGGCTACACTCGTCGCTGCTGGGCCACCCGAGGTGTCTTGCTGTTCATGCGCGAGCACGGCGTTCTGCGAATCCGCGCTTCGCTTCAGCCCTCCTGCGGCCAGAATCAGATCCTGCACGCGCATATTGGACGTGAGCGGGTAGCGGCCTGGCTTTGCCACTTGGCCCTTTACATAAACAGTGGGAGGATCAACCTTCGCAGGATTGCGATGCACGATGATGCGATCGTGCGGCTCCAGCAAAAGGTTGCTGGTGGGATTTCCGGCAAGAGCTCCGCTCAAATTCACACTGAGGATTTTCAGCGTGCCGTCTTTTGATGTGCGGAAGAGTTGGGCGGAGTCCAGCTCGGCGTCGGGAGAAACTCCTCCCGCCAGGTACACGGCATCGCGTAACCTTGCTTGACCTGAGGTTACATAGAGGCCGGGCTCGCGCACCTCGCCGCCGACCCAAACATCTGGCGCTGCCTGAAAATCAAATTTACTGAAAATGCGCACCGTATCCAACGGCTGCAGCTTTGGCGATGATTCCGGCTTGGCCAATGCCGCGGCGAGATCAAAACTCTCCACCGTCGGCCGATAGTCGGGAGGATTCAGCCGTATGATTTCCGCGTAGTTTCCCGCTGGCTCCGGGAGCAAATCGCCATACGAGCTCACCAGGTCGCTGAGCTTCATACCTTTTTTGTAGGAATAGCGTCCAGGGCGGAGAACATGACCCTGCAAATAAATGGCTTGATCGTTGTAAGGAGCGATCGGGAAAATATGAATTCGATCGCCATCCTGCACTTGAAACCCGTTCAGCTTAGTTGTAGCCGCATCCGCATCTTCCGAAGAAGACAGGTCCACGCTGAACATGGTGCGCTTTTGATGCGCGACCAGGCGTTCCACTTCCACATGCTGCAACTGCGCCGCGGGAAGAATTCCTCCGGCCAATTCCAACGCGTCTTCCAGTGTGGTTTCGCCGCGCATTTCATAGATCGCAGGCCGCCGGACCATGCCTTCAATGGTGACTTGCGGACCAGCGGGAGGGACGAGCAGCGAATCGCCCGATTCCAGGCGTTTTTCGTCCGTGCTCACGCCGCGCAGGAGCAAGTCGTACGCATCCACGACCTCGATCAGTTGTTTTCCCCGGAAGTGTTTCAGCGAACGCAGAGATCCTCGCGGTGTGACGCCTCCCGCGGCTACGATTGCGTTCAAGGGCGTCGAAAGCGAGCTGATGTCGTAGGCACCCGGCTCGCCAACTTCGCCGACGACGTACACACGAATCGTGCGCAATCGGGAGAGAGAAACATCGGCGGAGACGTCGCGATATTGTGAGCGCAAAACTTCCTGAACGGTCGATTGAACTTCGCCCAGCGTTTTCCCGCTAACAAGGAGCGGGCCTGCTTCGGGCAACGCTATACGGCCCTGGCGGTCTACGACACGCAACATGCGCTGCGATACGCCGCCCCAGAGATCGATTGCGAGGCTGTCGCCAGGACCCACGGTGTAGTCCGGGCCCACTGGCAGGTCCATTGGTATCGCGTCCGGCTCGCGGAGGCCACCGCTCAAAATATCGATGCCGAAGCGTTCGGCTGTGCGCCCACTTGCGGGGACTTGCACGTACAAATCGTAGAGAGATGGAATGTCTGCATAGGGATTGTGCTTGTGAAGAAGTGTGTCGGGCGAACTTTCTCTGCGGGAATCCAAAGAAAGTGAAGTGGGCTTGCTGCTCGCCGCGTATTCGCTGGACTTCCTAAGTGGAGATGCCGGCAGAGATAGGCTGGCAATTCGTGCAGAATCCATGTCGGGGTCTGCTCCTTCTGTGCGCAGGCCTTCCCTACGACTCGTCATGTCTGCGATAGAGCCTCGGGTGTCACGAACTTCTGGTGAACTGAACAGGGCTGCCAACAGCAAGGAATTGGTTGGGTCGTCCGAGGTGCCCGTGGCGGATTCCGCTGGCCCGGCGCTGTTTCTAGCGCGCAGGATTGCTGAGCCTGTGGCATCTTCGTTCGGCAGAGGGACGCCTTCGGGGGCATTTCCGTAAGGCGCGGGCGAGTTTCGTGGGCCGCTGTTCTGCTGGTGTCGTTGGCGTTGAGGCGCATTTCTGGTGCAGTCCATTTCGCTGGACGGGTCGCAGGTTTTTGCGCGTTGAACACTGTCCGGGGATTGCTCGTCCCTCGTTCCCCTCAACGAGTCGGCATCTTCCTGCTCTTCAATTTGCACGAGCCGGCGAGCGCGCTCCTTCAAGACCAGTTCCTGTTGCTTACCCAAATCCGAATCCGGGTTCACGCCAGGCAGAAGATAGCCGTAGCGTTGAACGAGGCGTGTGGCTACGGAACGAAAAATCACATCCTCTTCGAGGCGTTCAAAGATCGCCTGGTCAGTCAGGTCTTCATCGGCGACGATTTGTCCATTGGAGGTTGCCTCTTTGGAGACCCAGCGTTTCAATTCCACTAGCAGGCCCGGGTCCTTTACCAGGACTTCGCGAATTTGTTGAGTAGAAGCGGCGACGCGTTCAGAGTTTTGCCTTTCGAGCTCGAAGGAATTCGCGTTTGCAGGCTTCTGCGCCGTTGCAACGTTTCTTTGCGTAGAGACTTCCTGCTGCGCACCAAGCGCCGCGCAACAAGCCATCATGACAACAGCACAGACCAAGCAATGTGGCCGGCCGTGACGAATGCCTTTTTTGCCCATTGCGCTCACAGGGTTCACCATGCATTCCCCATTTGCGTGCTCGTGCCGCGCACTGCGCTCAGAAATCCTTGCGGCGAGGTTTCGATGTCGTTGGAATGAATGTCGAAAGAAGCCCAGTAACATATCGTGCGATCCTTTCGCGCGGCCACCGCTATTACGCGCACGCCCGGATATTCGCGCAGCACGCGGTCACAAATCTTCGGACGCGTCTCCGTTTCATCCAGGGCAACCACCACAAGGTCGGGCGCGGTTGCGTGCACTCGCGGCAATATCTCGGATTCATCGGAGACTTCTCCCACAATCTCGATATCAGGCTGATCGGACAGCGTCGCCACTACCACCTCTCGCATGAGTTTTGGCGCGTTCGCCACCAAGATGCGCGTCGTTTTTTCCATCGCATTGCCCTCGCCTGCTGAGTATCGGCGAGCATGCGGCGGGTGTGCAGGTCTAAACATGGACAAGTGCAGGGACTAATTCGCACTAGTGAGCGTGCATTCATTCGGACTAAGCGAACGGTGGTTCGTTTTGTCACTGCAATGTCATCAGCAGGAAGATGACTTCGCTTTGACTTCTTCGTGACAACCGAAGACCCGCAAACGCTTACTCTGCATCTGTTAGTTGTCTGCGCCCCGCGTGCGGTTTGTTTAGTGGGATCGCAGACGACCGATGCGGATGAATTTTCATGAAGGGTGGCTACCCAAGGATGCTAAGGTGAGTAAAATTGCAGCAATTCTGTTGCTCGTTATTTCCTGCGCGTACCCTACCTGCGCACAGTCCTCTATTCCCATAATCTCCGGCGGCATGCAATTTGTTGGAACATCGAATGCCGGGTTTAATTTCTACCAACCGCTGATCTCCCCTGTTCTCGCTGCACCGCTGGGGGATCACTGGCTTATTGAGTCTCGCGGAGTTCTTCAAGAGTTCGCCGCCCGCGAGAATGGCACAACCGGCCCTTACCAGTGGCAGTTCTTCACGGAACTGGATTATGCGCAGCTCGATTACATTGCCAATTCTCATCTGACAATCACGGTGGGACGTTTTCTGACGCCTTTCAATATGTACAACGAACGTTACAGCGCCATTTGGATGCGCAATTTTCAGGATCCCGCGATTATTTTCACCATCGGTACACGGACTTCTTCTTCCAGCGACGGTGCCATGGTGCGCGGGATCGCTGTCGCGCACGAAAAATGGGAATGGAACTACACCGCATATTTTTCGGCCTTGAGCAACATTCAGAATTTGCAGGCAGGCAGGGCCGCGGGAGGCCGCACAGGCATTTTCCTGCCCGATGCAGGAATCGAGATCGGGGTATCCTTCCAGAGATTTCTCCAGGAAATCACCTACAACGCGTCGGGAGCTTACTTTGCCTGGCAGCCGCCCAGTATTCCGTTTGACGTGCGGGCGGAATACGCGCATTCCCTTAGTGGAAAAGGGTACTGGCTCGAAGGCGCTTACCGGCTGGGCAGGAATCGCCGGAATATCGCCGGCCTGGGACGGATTCAGCCTATTGCACGCGTGCAACAATTTTTTGTGGGGACTCCTTCGCCCGAAGCAGGGCTTCCCTCAACGGACGCGAATCGCGTTGATTTCGGCTTGAATTACTACTTGCCGCATGACGTCCGCTTGAACGGAAGCTACGGCAGGGAATTCAGGCCCACAGGCAACTCGAATATTTGGAATTTCCAGATCACCTACCGATTTCTATTCCCCGCATGGCCCGGAGGATCCAAGTGAATAAGCTTGTCGTTGTTGTGGCAATTCTTTTGTTGTCGGCATTTTGTGTTCGACTTGCAGCGCGCCAGCAGACGCCCGCGCCTGCGAACAAATCACACACCGTTGCGCGGGCCAAAGCTAGCTCGCCTCAAGGCGGCGAGCGGCGCTTTCAGGCGAACTGCGGCCGCTGCCACAATCCTCCGGAATCGCTTTCCCCGCGCGAGGTGAAAGCGGTTTTGCAACACATGCGAGTTAGAGCCATTTTGAGCGCGGAGGACGAGCGGCTGATCCTGAAATATCTTGCGCCGTGATGAATCGGCAATTACACCCGGGGGCATTTTGAATGAAACTGAAGACTTTTATTGCTGCTTGCGTTTGTTTTGTTGCGTTGATGGTTTGTGCGACTGTGAGCTCTTCACAGGCGCCCAAGACCATCAACATCGCGGCGTCCCGCTTTGCTTTTGAACCAAACGAAATCACGGTTAACAAGGGCGAGGCGGTCACTCTGATCATCCAGTCCAAAGATGTGGCGCACGGGCTGGTCATTGAGGATTTGGGCGTGCGAACTGAAGTGAAGAAAGGCGGATCGGCCTCCGTGACGTTTACGCCAGACACAGTTGGAACGTTTGAAGGCAAATGCGCTCATTTCTGCGGTTCCGGCCATGGCTCGATGACATTAATTGTTCACGTGGTCGCTTCTGGTGCTCCATGAAGCTCCGCGCCTGGGCGGGATTTGTTTTCCTGGCAATTTGTCTTGGAGGATGCCGCGTTACGCCTCCTGGAAAATGGGAAACTTCGGCCATGACTCACATCAAGCATTCGCTGACGGTTCGCGGGAAAGGCGCGCACAACCCCTTGCCTGATTCGGCGGCCACGATTGAGAGTGGAAAAATCGCTTTTTCTCATTACTGTGTGGCTTGTCACGGCCTGGATGCGCAGAACACCGGCGTGCCGTTTGCCGATCGCATGTCACCGCCGGTGCCCTCGCTGAAGTCGGCGTCGGTGCAGTCTTACACGGACGGGCAGCTCATGTGGATTGTGGCGAACGGGATTTCGCCTTCGGGAATGCCGGCATCCAAAGGCATACTAACGGAAAGGGAAATGTGGGCGATCATCGCGTTCCTAAGGCATTTGCCGGCGGCAGGTGGTCTGGGAGAACCACCGATGTATTCCGGTGACGAGCCCGCCACGCCATGTAATTCCAGCAAGGATCAAGCGCGGTAATTCAGGGAACACACGCAACGTTGGCAAATCGGATTGTTCGGAACATCAAGTTCCGCGCGAAAGTCTCGCGCGGCTTGGCTGTTGATTATTGTTCCCAGGCTTTGTTCCCCTAGATTGCCGAAGGGGGGGTGAAAGAAACAGGGCCGCACCGCGCCATCCGTCTCAATGACAGCGGATGTCCACGGTGCATTGCAGATCGGCGATTCAGCTGGCTCCAATCCCAAATGAACGCGGAAGTGTCGCGCGATGCGGCGCAGCTTTTCCGGCGTTTCCATCACAAAAGCGCAGTCCTGATTTTGATCATTCTCCTGAATCAGTAGTTCGATCTCGTCTTCTAGGGCGCCGATTTCCGGCAGAGAAAGGCCTACCTCGTCCTGTCGCGCAATTGGCCACACGAGGGGGCGGTTGAAGGCAGTTGAAGTGAGATCCGCAGCGAGGAAGGAAATCGCATTCAACTTCATTTCTTTGGCCGCGCGCATTGTTTTGCGCAGAAGGCGGTGGTTTGCTTTTTGCACGACGGTCCGCGCAGTAATCCGACTAGCGCTGCGCCGCTCTCTTAGCGCCTGCACGCCGGCTTCTATCTTTGCAAACGCTCCTGGAACACGCCGGATAGCGTCGTGTATTGCCGGCGGCCCATCCAGCGATACAATCACGTCATCGAAGCTTGACGCCACTTCATCCGCATTTTTCTCGAGCAGCAACCCCGTGGTCAGCAGCGTTAATCGTATCTTTTGGTCGCGCAACATGGTGCACAGCACTGGAAGGTCTGGATTCAGAAGCGGTTCACCGCCGGAAAATACCAGCCAGCGCACTCCCAACCTGCGAATCGAGGCCAGATGAGGCTCGAGGTCGCGCGCCTGGAACGCCTTGCCGGGGCGTGTTTTCCAGATGTCGCACATCACACAGCGGCAATTACATGAAGTGTGCGCATGCACTACCAGGACGGGAAGCGTTTTGACCACATGCGCGGCCTCGGCGTACTCATGCACCTTGCTGATTCCTCCAATCATGGAACCCAAAACTTACCCGCTTTCCACCAAGAAATATTCCATCCAGAAGATGCGCCACCGTCTCCCGGAAAAGTCGGTCGAGCGGGGCGCGAATCCAGCGTACGGTGCCTTCGACGAGCAGGGGCTGGAGCCCCTTTCGCGCGCTTCCCGGCAAGCAGTGCAACATTTCCGCCGAGGCAAGTTGAACACTCCCGCCAACCAGAACCAGTTGAATGTCCTGGAAGGAAAGATTCGCTAGCGCGTCGGCCGGCGATTGGCCGCGGTCTCGCACCGCGACAATATCCGCGACCCCTCCGACGCGAATAGTTCCCTGCCCTTCGTCTAACCGCAACAATCGTGCCGCATGCCGGGTTACAAGACGGTACAGAGTTTTCGCTGGGAGTTGCGTCACACCAAGGGCAAACTTCAGTTCATCGAGAAGGTCACCTGCGGCCGTGAGGGAGGAATCGCTGCCCAGCGCGACATGGGGGAGCGACTCGAGTTGCTGAGTCGTCAACGTTCGGCCGAAAAGAAAGATATTGGAGCTGGGGCACCAGATTAATCCTGCGCCAGTTGTACGCAAAACTGCTCTGTCTTTGTCAGTGAGTCCCAGTCCGTGGATTAAAACCGTATTTTTGTCGAGCGCTCCCACGCGGCGTAGTTGCGTGAGTTCTTCCATTGATTGTTCATCGAGGCCTTCCGCGAGATGAATCAGGAAGGGCTGCTCCGTCGGGGTCTGCCGTTTTTTGTCGACGGCGGCTGAATCCATCGCCAACGAGTGCGCCCAGCCATAGTCGCGCACGACTCGCACAACAAAATCATTCTCAAACACTCCGGCGTCATAGGGGTTGTGATGCGAAACCGTGGTCGCTCCGCACAATAGATTACGAATGCCGCCCCACCGCAGGCGAACCTCTTTTGGGATTAGCCGATATCTGGCAATCACAGCCGCATCTTTGCGATGAATATCGTCCGCCCATTCCGCACAATTCGCGTAGCCGCCTCTTCCCAATCTGGGGAACAGCGCAAACTCGAGATGATCGTGGGCGTTCACCAAGCCAGGCAGCAGGAGATATCCCCGCAGATCGATACTTAAATCCGCGTCGTGGACTGTGTCACCGCGGTCACTGCTCAGGCCGATCTCTTGGATCTTTTCTTCGAAAATCCGCACGGTTCCGCGGACTCGCTCATGCGGGCTCAAAGCGATGCAGGCATTCTCTATGCGACCAATTGTCGCTGCCGTACTTTTGTGCGCGCTCTGGCTGCGCAGGGTTGGCGCTGGCCGCAATTGCAGAATGTAGATTGCAGGATAGCCAGCCGCTTGCTCAAAATATTTGAGCTTCCCCGCATCGTCGAACAGTTGGCGCTCCGCGGCCCCAAAGCAGGGCTCCAACCGCACACAGCATCGAAGACCGGCGCTCTCGCACATTGAAATCACGGCATCAATGGGGCGCTCGAAGGTATGAAACTCCCGAAACCCTGACTCACTGCGAACGCCTCGCCGCCAGCCCAGGGCGGCACTCGTTCCTGGGTGGACATCCGTGAGAAAAAGCGACCCGCCTTCCCTAACCGCAGTTCGTGCATTGGCCAGGAATTGGCGCGGTTCTGCGACGTAGCTCAGCACAAAATTGCTTAACACCAAATCCGCCGAGCCCGGTGTAAGCAGAAATATCGATCCGTCGGCGTGCGCAAATGTTGCCGCATCTTTTAGTTTTCTCTTTGCTTGCTCCAGCATCTCACGTGATGCGTCAACACCTAATAGGCTGTGCGGCTCATTCTGGTTAAGGAATTCCAGCCACCTCCCCGTGCCGCAGCCCAGGTCTACAACATCCAATCCAGGCTTGCTGGGAAGCAAAGGCTCAAGATAACGCTTTTCCAGCGCCAACATTGCGTTCGGGTCCGAGTCGTAACTTCGCGCCCATTGACGGTATCCCTGCAGGGCAGAGACAACTGGCATTGACGATGCACTGACCATCGAGACTTCCTCGCGCCTCTAAAGACTCTCCTGTTTGGGCTTACGAAGCGTGATGAATTGCTGCGCCCAACGAAGCTCTTTCGGGAACGCGTAGATCTTCGCGGCGTAGCGCCACGAACTGAGCGATTTGAGCAAAGCGCGACTCCAACGCGGCGCGCGAATGTCTTGGACAGTCGGCCAGCGAGAACTGACCACGAGTTCGAAATTGTCGATCAGGTTCTTGGTCTTCCGCGTCAACCATGGTGTGTTGGGATCGATGCGCAGCGTGAAGTCCATCCACTTCTTGGTGGCCCATTCCTCCGGGCTCACCGGGAATTGCACTTGGCCGTCGATGTCGCCGTACATTGCGGTGCGCTGTGGGACCGGGGTGTAGTGGTAAATAATGATTTCGGATTTGGGGTTTATTGTTTTCAGTTTTCTGATAAATCCCAGAGTCTCGTGCGTGTCGCGCTCCGGATCGCGCGGATTTCCTATTACGAAAGAAAACTCCGGGATGATTCCGAACTCCCGTATGCGCTGCGCCACTGCGAGAGTCTGCTCCGTGGTGATGTCTTTCTTCATTTCCTTCAACACCCAATCGGATCCCGACTCGGCCCCGAAAAAAATCATTGTGCATCCCGCACGCTGCAAAGCAGACAGTGTTTGGTCGGAATACCGATTGAAGATGTCCACGCGCGCTTCACACCACCACCGGAGGCCGAGCTGCTCAATTCGCCGCGCCAGTTCCTTCGCGTGATTCTCTCCCATGAAGAAATTCATGTCGTAAAACTGCACGGAATCAGCGCCGTATACGGACTTCAGGTAGCGCAGAATTGCTTCCGTCCTTGCGGGGCTTTCCAGCAACTCTCGTGTCCCGTAGGCCGCATGCACGCCGCAGAAACTGCAATGAAATGGGCATCCGATGCTGGCATGGTGCGCCGCGGTTCGTTTTCCGAAGAACGATGGGCGCAAATATTTGTCCACGGAAACGCGATGAAATGGCGGCCACGGAAACGTATCCGGGCCCTTCATGAGACGCTCTGGATTGTGACGGTGCAATCCGAACATATCTTTGTAAGACAACCCGAGAATCCCTTGGAGCGACCGCTTTCCGCGAATGGCGTCAATCAGTTCCAACAGTGTTTCCTCGCCCTGGCCACGCACGGCGTAATCTACATAACGCGCATTCAGGGTGGCGTCCGTGTAGATGGAGGGAAAGTAGCCACCCCAAACGATCGGCAATTTGGGGTAGGACTGGCGAATCGTTTTGCACACCGCAATCGCCGCCGCCATCTGCGGCCCCGGCATCACGCTTACGCCCAACAATTCCACGTTGCGTGTGCGGATCAATCCTAGGATGATTTCCGCGGGATTCTCTTCGATATTCCCATCAACAATTTCGTACTCTTCGCGTCCTTCTAAGACTGCCGCGAGGGCCATCACCGATAAGGGGAATCGGCGGTTGCGGGGCTTGGTTGCCCGAGGATTTAGCAGAATAATCATCGCGATTTCACCCGTGCGCTATACAAAATGAACTGGGAAGGTTCACGGCGCTTTTTCCACTTTGCAATCCACGGCCGGCACGCCCAGCCGACGCCGTACCAAATGCGGTGAGGAGCCCACTCGAGATCGTGCTGCGCCTCCAGGGCAATCAATCGTTCTGGCGTAAGGTATTCGTTGCTCTTTAGCCCGTCCGCGCGAAACCCGTAGCGTTTCTCGAACTCTCTCTGCCGTTCCTCTCGCATCTGCACGCCATATTCCTCCCTTGAATAGCTCGGCGAATCCGCAATCAGAATCGTTCCGCCCCGGCGTAGATAGCGAATGGCTTCTCTCAACGTGCGGTCATAGTTTTCCGAATAATGAAAAGAGGCGTTGAAGATGGCGCAATCAAACTGCTCAGCGGCAAATGGGAGGTTGTCAAGTTCGGCTTGAAAGCGCGGAAACATATTTGGCAAAACGCTCTGATAGTGAGATGCGGCTCCCAGCCCGTCATAGGAGTTAGTGAGCAGATCAACCGCTACTGGGCGGTGCCCCAATCTTGCCAGGCGATGCGACATCCAACCGTTTCCCGCGCCTAAATCCAGAATCGCCAGCGCCACGTTTCCCTTGCCGCTCAATTCCGGCAATATCTTCCGTTCGATGTAGCGGAAGGTTTTGCCGCGAATCGCCCATTGCCAAGAATTTCGCTTTGTAATATCGCGATAGGGCAAGGCCAGGTAGAATCCCGGATTGTCGCTGCCCCGCCCTTCTTCCCTTCGTATGTGCTCGTACTCCTTCATGAACCGGGAGAAATGCCCCTGGCGGGCCGGCGGCAAAGCCAGCCAAATGCCTTGTTCTTGCGAAAGTCGTGCGGAGCAATGTCCGCAATATATTCTTGCGCCAGTTTTCGCTAACGAGTGGTAGCTGGCATGTCCCAAACTTTCGTGACATTCCGGGCAGCGCAGTTCAATGGACGACACGCTCTCCAGCGTTTGCGAATCTTTTCCAAGCACCAGTGGAGGTTCCCTTAACGACATCGTGGCGCTCATTGATTGCATCGCGTGAACTCCAGTAGAAGGTGATCGCCAACGTCGCGCAAAACCGGCAATCCGGCAAGGACGTCATCAAGGCGTTCGAGCTTCTTTAGCGTTGCTTCATGTTTCCGCGCCCAGTCCTCCACATACGATGGGGGCACAAATAATCCGATAGCTTTCCGGCGGTCGAGCAAAAACCAGGGCGAAAACACGAGTTGCACTTCGCGCACGCCTGGATAGCGAACCGAAATGGTTGTTTCACCTACTCTTGCAGACGCTTTGCCGGAGAAGCGGCGAAACGCTTTTTTGACTTGCCCCTGGAGCACGTACCAGACGATTTCCCAAGCGCAGACTGGGCTCCACAGACACAGGAGGAGCCGTCCGCCGGGACGAACAAGGGAAGCGAGGTTACGCGCGACTGACCCGAGATCTTCCGCACAGTTCAGGCCCGAGAAATTCGAGAATGCTCCATCAAACAGTTTCGTTCGCGGCAGGAATCCCAAGTTTTCATTTGCGAGCTGCCGAAAGGTGATGTCTGCGTCTGCTGCCTCAAGCTTCGTGCGAGATGTGGCCACCTCGATCATCGCAGCGGATGCATCGCAGGCAACAATGCTTCTTCCCTTGCGCGCAAGAAATCTTGCGTCTTCACCAGTCCCGCAATTCAATTCCAAAAGGCGATCACCCGGCGCAAACGCAAGCAGGAGTCTCTCCCAAACCTGCTTGCGCTGCGCTTGGCCTATGACGGAACTTGTAAATACCTTGTCATAGGAGCCTGCGGCGCGATCAAAAGCGGTCGCGGCCGCCGACAATTTCATTTTTGCCGCTTCGCTCATGCGGACACCTCGCCGCTTTTCGCATGAAGCAATTCCCGCAGCGCGCTTACCTGGTGCTGCAACTCACTTTCGCTTGCATCGCAGGCTCCGTTGCGGCGCAGCCGGGCCAGTTGCACTTCGCGTTGCAGCAACCGGTCTGCGTTTGCGTAGAACTCTGAGGAGCGACGGCCGCGCAGGCCCAGTTCGCGGTCAGAGGAAATGCTCCACGGCTTCAATTGCACCAGCGAATCGGCCACGCGTTCGTAGTAGGGCGTTCCCTTGATGGGATACGAAACCGTGGTCAGGAACACATCGGGATCGGTGCGCTTCACGTGCTCGATGGTCGCTTCGATGTCTTCCAACTCTTCGCCTTCGTAGCCCCACATCAGGAACATGCCGGTCTGGATTCCCCGCACTTTGCAAAGTTCGACTGCTGTTTGCACTTGTTCGACGGTGACGCCGCGTTCCATGGCGTCCAGAATTCGTTGCGAGCCGCTTTCCGATCCAATCCACAGCCGGAAGCAGCCAAGCTGGGCCAGGATATCGGCGGATTCTTCGTTCAAGCGGTCGGCACGCGAAATGCATTCGAAGGGGATTCGCAAACCGCGCTGCTGCATTTCCGCGGCGTATTTCCGCAACCAGCCGTGATGAATGGTGAACACATCATCGGCGATCCACGCCATGTCCGGCTGGTAGTGAGCGACCAGCCATTCCACCTCATCCACCACTTTCAATGGATTTCGCCTGCGGTGCGTGATGCCAAACACCTGATGGCTGCACCAACGGCAGCGGTATGGACAGCCTCGCGCGGTGATAAAGGACAGAGAGCTTTTGCCGTGCGCGTCGCGCCATGTTTGCAAGTAGCGCGGCATGTCCACGCATTCACGGGCTGGCCAAGGCTGCGCGTCAAGGTCCGCGATTTGCCCACGTTCGGGGGTCCGGCGCACATGGCCTTGGTCATCTCGATAGGCAATTCCCTTTACCAAGCGCAGACTCTCGCGCGACCCCGCCTTTAGGACGGGCAGAAGTTCTTCCATTGTTTCTTCGCCTTCGCCGATCACGACCACGTCAGCGCCTGCGTCGAGGTACTCGTCGATGTAGGCGCCCGGCTCCGGCCCGCCGACGACGGTCTGCCAACCGGCGGTGCGCGCTTCCCGGAGAATTTCAATCACTTTCTTGCGCGTCATCAGGTTTGCGTAAATGCCCAGGACAGAAGGGCGCTCGGACTGCAAATGGCGGATCAGATCGGGGGTAGTCGAAAACGTCGTGTCGAAGACTTCGACGTTGAATCCTTTCTGCCGAAGATGCGAGCAGATATAGAGAATCCCCAGAGGCACGTAGGGCTTGCGGATTTGCAGTTCCTTGGCATCTTCGGCAAGGAAGTAACCATGGGTTAAGAGGAGGTCAGTCACTGACGCCTCCAGTTGCTTGAGCCTGTGTTCGCAGGTACACAAGCGGCGAATCCGTCACAAGACGGAAGTCGCACTCTGAATGCAGCTCTGGCAATTCCGTGGCATCGAGGTTTCTGCAGACTGGCTCGAGCGCTGCCACCTGTTTCCACAGTTCCGAATGCAGTTGTTCGCCTGCGCCTGCTTTCCAGCTTTCCACTTCCGCATGTAGCGCATCACGAACTGCGCGATACAGCCGGTCCGAATACGCACCTTTGTACATCACGCACAAATCTTCGCTGTCCGACCAGTTCTGTTTCGTTCCAAGCTGTTTCTTCACGCGCTCATAAAAACGTGTATTGGGAAGCGGGTAGGAAAACGACACGCCAACGTCGTCAGGCCGTGTTTCGCGGACCAGCGCGATCGTTTTTTGGATGTCATCCCATTGCTCGCCGGGATAGCCAAGCTGCAGGAAATAGCAGGCGCGAATTCCTACGCTCTTCAAATGTTCCCGCGCCGCGATTACCTCCTCGACGCGAAGACCTTTTTCCATAGCGTTCAACACTTTTTGGGAGCCGGATTCGACGCCCATCCAGACTTCTTCGCACCCCGCCCGCCGCAAGGACTGGGCGATTTCGTTGGTCAGGAGGTCTACGCGCGCCTGAATCTTGAAAGGGACCGCGCACTGCTCGCGCTCCACGCAACACGCAAAATCCTTCACCCAGTGACGATTCAAGCCAAAAATGTCATCAGCGAACCAGAGGTGCTCCGCGCCGTATGTTTTCTTCAACAGTTTCATCTCTTGCGCGACATCGACAGCGGGGCGAAGTTGAAAGGCGTCTCCGAAGATAGGTTTCGCGCACCAATTGCACCGGAATGGGCAGCCGCGGCTGGCAATCAGGTTCATAGAGAACGCGCGCTGGGTCCTTTTCCATGCGTTGCGATATGGCGAAACGTCAATCAAGTCGCGGGCTGGAAGCGGCAGGGCCGCGTTCGCTTGCGCTGCCTTGCGCGGACTTGCTTCCACCGCCTCTCCCGTTACCCCTCGCTTCAGCCACTTCAAACCAGGGATACTTTTGCAGTCGACGCCGCCAAGCATGGCTTTCACAACGTGCAGCAATGTGTACTCAGCTTCGCCTTCCAGCACGTAGTCGCAGCCGTGGCGCAAATAAAGTTCCGCATGATCCGTGGCGTCTGAGCCATGTACCACAACTTGCGCGCCGCATTCGCGTGCAATCTCAATCATCTGCCACGCCACTTCCCGCATACGCGTCAGGCACATCTTCGTCAGGAAATTAAAATCGTCCTCGTAAATGGCTACGATGCGGGGGCGATGCTTTTTCAACACTTCGCGGAATGCTGCCTCTGGCTCTTGCAGCATGCTGTCAAACACCACCACTTCACATCCGTTTGCCCGCAACAACCCCGCGGCGTAGAGCGTTCCCAATGGCGGATACGGCTCCATCTTCCGCGCTTGCTTGCGGTCGTACGGAAGGTGGTAGGAGTGGGTTAGCAAGACTTCAGCCACCGTGTTCTCCCGTGCGCGGAAATCTTTCTGCCCGATAAAGATTCAGCATGCCACCTCGCTTGGCACCGTCTCCAGACGCTTTGCATCCACGGCAGGCTTCAGGGCTGCCGCCCTATTCTTCAATCGCTCGTTAATCCACAACTCCGCAGGAAAACGGTAAATGTCGTGGTCCAGCCTCCAACGAGCGGGCAACGAAATTGCTTTTTGGATGAGACGCGTCGAGCGCTTGCGCGTGTCCGCGGCAATGGGAACGCGGTCAAACGCAATTCGCAGATACTCGCGCATCACCTGGAGGCGGTTGTGTTCGGCCCCGCTCAACCACGGCAACACTGTGTAGCGTGGGAAGAACTCGGCCCAACCTTCGAACGACGAAGGCACGCGAATGCCCAACTCCTCCGCCTGCTCCATGATCGGAGAGCCTGGATAAGGAGTAAAAATGTTCGTCCAGAATTCCGCGCCTGGAAAACGCCGGCAGACGTCCATCATGAAATCGATGGTTTCGCGGCGTTCTTTTGTTCCTTCTCCTGGATAGGCAAAAATAATATTGAAGGAGGGCCGGATGCCCACTGCCAGGCAGCGCGCGGCACTTTCATAAATCGAATCAAAGTCCTGAAACGTTTTGTTCATGAGCTTCAGGATTTTGTCGGAGCCGGAATCCACGCCCTGACAAATCTGGTGGAGACCACCGCGGCGGAGCAGTCGCAAGTCTTCCAAGCTCAAGCGAGCCGTCAAGTTCGTCGTGGCCTGGATGCTCCATTTGAAGTCTGCGCCCGCGCGCACCAGCCCTTCGCCGATTGCGCGCGCGCGGTCAAGATCAACCAGGAAGTTGTCGTCCACAACCCACACCATTTCCAATCCGTATCGCCGCGTCAAATCAACCGTTTCTTCCACAAATTGTTCGGGTGGCAGCGCGTTCCATTTCCGCCCGTAGACGCCGGCGTTTGTGCAGTAGGAGCAATTGAAGGGGCAGGCGAGGCTGGAGATGTACATGGCCCAGCGGCGGCCGCAACTGCGTTCGTAGGCGTCGAAATCGGCGAGGTGATAGGCCTTAGGCGGGAGTTCCACGATGGGCTTCAGCGGCCGCTCCGTGGTGAAAAACAATTTTCCGTTTCTCTTGAAACCGATACCGGGGATCAGGTCAATTGGTGCACGGGCTTCGAGATGTTGCACGAGTTCAAGCAGGGTATCTTCGCCCTGGCCGCGCACGACGATGTCGATATAGGGCGCTTCCAGTGTTTGCTTGGGAAGGAGTGATGGGTGCCAGCCGCCGAGAATGATCGGAAAATCCGGATTCCACGCTTTCACGGCTCGCGCAATTTCCACTGTCTCGCGAATCATGGGGCCGGTTACCAGCGAAATCGCCAGGCATACGGCGTCTTTCACTTCCTCCAGAACGCGATGCTTGTAGCGAGGCGTAATTGTGGAATCGATGAGCTTGACCGAATACCCGTTGCGCAAAAGCGGCGTGGCCACCGCCAGAATGCCCAAGGGTGCCGTTGCTTCCGAACTGGCAAATGACGGAAAGAAAAATACTACTTTTTTGAACATCGTCCTCGTCCCGGAACCGCACAAGAAACGTTACGCCGAGCGCCTGCGCACGTTTGTCACGGCTATGTCACATGCCTGTCATTTCTTCTTCCGGCGCGATTTGCGGGCTTGTTTTCGCGTTACAGTTAGCAACATTGTGACGCTGACTTTCGATTTCAATTCCACGACGCTTCCCTTTTGCGCGGGCTTTCCGCTTGCCGGGGCGCGGTGCTTGCTTTCCACGAACTCCCGCGAGGTCTTGCGTCTCTCTGTCCCCTGGCAATCACAGCGGAGCATGCCCGGGGCGTGTTCTTTCAGTTTGCAAATCATCGAAGACACTTCTCCCGCGCAGGTTTCGCTGGCGGCGTTACATTTTCGCGGGCTTCGCCATCTGGTGTTTGCCTTGCTCGAGCCCGGAAACTTTTTTGGCTTCGATTTGATGCGGCGCCGCGCTATGGGCCTGCTGTCTCCCGCGGCTGCGCGCGATCCCGGATTTTGGAACTCGTGCTTACTGCCAATTTCCATCGGGCTACTTGGCACAACGCTTGGGCTCGCTCCATTGCATTGCGCTTGTGTAGAGCGCCACGGAGCCGGTCTGCTTGTCGCCGGCAATTCTGGAACGGGGAAATCCACTCTTACTGCAGCCCTGGCAAGGCGTGGTTTCGCCGTGGTCTCCGATGATTGGACTTATGTTTCCGCTTTTAGCGACACGCTTTTCGCTCACGGTCTTTTCGCTCCGATAAAACTGCTTCCCGACACCATTCGCTACTTTCCGGAGTTGCGAGATTTCACGTCTAGAAGAACTCTCAACGGCGAAGTCGCTTATGAGGTCGACCCAGCAAAAGCCTTTGGTTCCCAATGGAAGGCTTATTCCGTCCCCAAATGGATTCTATTTCTGGAGCGCAGTTCGGTGCCCGGTTGCCGATTTGTGCGTGGCAGCGCGGAGCGCGTGGAGCAATTCTTCGAATCCAATGCTGAAAAGCTTCCAGCGGAACTGCCGGGAGCCGCGCGTGCTCGTTCCGCCATCATTCAGCGTGTTTCGACGCGCGCCTCATGGATTCTTCACACTGGCGACGATCCCATCCGCACCGCCGCCGCGATTGATGATTTTCTGAAGGAGGTGTGAGGTGGCATTGCTCGAATTGCCTGAGTACGGTGATCCACTCGACATTTTGCGGCGTTTCACCCCAACGCCTTTGCGGACTCGATTCAGCATTCCGGCCGCCACTGTCATGGTAGAGACCAATGATTTTTCGCTGCTTCCGGCGCTGCCTCTGGAGACTTCCAACAGCGACATCCCTTCTGCCAAGCTCGAATGGAAATTGGTTCGCGACCGCGATGTGCGCGGGCTTTTGCAAGAAACGGTGATTCTGCATTCTGGGCAGGTCACAATCGTTGCCATGGGCGCAGCATGCTTGCTGGGTGTGGATCATGAACGGCGTGAATTGCTGTGTTTCATCGGCGGAGACGTGGACCAGCGGACTTTCCAGGAATTCCTGGTCCCAATGCTGTGCCGCCTGTCCGAACAAGCAATTCAGTCTGCTGCCACGAAACTTGCTGGCAACTGAACGTAGGAGTCGGAGATGACTAACGCTTCAGCTAAGCGCGACATTCTTCAGGCGCTGCAAGCCGGGCCCAAATTTCCCCTAGTCGGCTCGTTGCCCTCACCCGGAAGCAGGAGAGGCCTCCGATTGCTGCAATGGCTGGACCGGAGCGGTCTTGCTTTGAGTTTCTTCGCAAGCGTGCAAGCGAACGAAACCGGTGGGCGCCTGCCTTCCGTATGGCACGAGGCGCTTCATCAACGAATGCAACGCAATGCCGCGCGTTTCCACGACATGCTTGAGGAGTTTCGCCGGCTCAATGAGGCCTTTCGCGCGCGGGACATTCGGGTCGTCACTTTGAAGGGCTTCAGTTTGAACCCTGATTTTTGCGAAAACCCGATCCTGCGCCATCAGACGGATTTCGATTTCCTTGTGGATTCCGCCGACATCGATGCTGCCGCTGAGGTCCTGCACTCTTTCGGTTATCGCACGCCTCGTCTGTCTCACTCGGAGGAATCGAGTTTCACGACTCCGCTTATACACGTGCCATCACACGAAGATGACCTCTACGCACTGCAGCATCATCGCCAGGTGGACCTGCACGTCTCCCCGACCGAAACTTCTGCCTGGCTCAAGCCAGAGTTTTCCGCAGATTGTTTGCGTCACGCAGTATCCATGACACTTTGTGGAGTTAATTTTCACGCATTGGCTCTTCCAGATCGCTTTCTTGCCCAAGTTTTGCACGTTTTCCGTCATACCTCGCGTTCCTGGGTTCGTCTTTCCTGGCTGCTGGAGATCTCGCGATTTATGGAACTACACCGGGAAGATGAAACCCTCTGGAGGCGCGTGATCGAAAGGGCTGGAGCCGGACTTCAGACCAGCCGCGCGTTTGCGCTGATACTTTCTCTCACCCGACGCCTTTTCCGATGCCGCATTCCATCGCAGATGGGTGCCTGGGCGGCGCGAGGCATGACGCCATCTCTTCGTACCTGGCTCGACAGGTTTTCCTTGAACTGGGCGCTCTCTGACTGGCCCGGCAGCCTCAGTAACGTTTTCCTCGCTCCCGATTTCATTCCCGACGGTCGTCGCCGATGGGAGTACCTGGCCAGCCGGCTACTGCCAAACAAGTCGCAGACTATGATTGAAACGATGGCGAGCGCGCGAAAGAAAAAGTCCGTCGGGTGGCACCTTCGCCGGGCGCATTTCGTCCTGCACCGATCCACTGCTCATTTGCAGAACATCTGCAGTTTGCCGCTGCTTCAGCTACGTTGGAGGCACGCCATATCGGCCAGTCGTCCCGGTTTGTGGAAGTTGGAAACTTGAATGTCTATGAGTCAAGGAGGCATATTATGTTCAGAGCGATCAGCCCGTCGGCTGGAATTAACACTGACAGTTCCGGCGGGGACGTTCGGCAAGGAGTAGCACTCTCGATGTCACTGGACACCATATTGGTCGTCGAAGACAGCCGCCCCATGCAGCGCACGCTGCAACGATTGTTTGAGGCTGATTCCTTGCAAGTGCAAATTGCCGCCGACGGCCGCGCCGGTCTGGAGTTATTCCGCAAACAGCTACCCTGTGCGGTGGTCCTCGACCTGAAACTTCCGGGCATCTCCGGCAAGGAACTGTGCCGGGAATTCAAATCGCTGGCCGCATCCGTGCCGATCGTCGTTCTGAGCGCAAATTCCGAAGTGGAAGACAAAGTTCTGCTGCTCGAGCTGGGCGCCGACGACTACGTGACCAAGCCATTCAGTCCCAAGGAGCTGCTCGCTCGCGTCCGCCGGGCGATGCGCCGATTGGGTGCAGCACCTGCATTGATAAGCCAGGTACCAGCAAAGCAGGTGAACCACGTCGTGCTTACTTTTGGCGATGCCCGAATTGATTTTACCAGCATGCAAGCCACGCGAGCGGGAAAGCCAGTCACGCTTACCACTCAGGAATTCAAGCTGCTGAAGTATCTTGCCGCGTCCGCAGACCGCGTCATTTCTCGCGAGGAGTTGCTTAACGAAGTCTGGGGCTATCAAAACTATCCTTCGACGCGAACGGTAGATAACCACGTGCTTAGGTTGCGGCAGAAGCTCGAGCCGGATCCTGCCGCTCCCCGATATCTGATGACCATGCACGGTGCCGGCTATAAATTCTCTCCCGGAGGTTCGGTTCCCGGTTCGGACTCTTGAACTCTTCCGCTTGCAACCCATGACCACTCTTCGACTGCGCACCCAGCTCTTCATTGCTGCCCTTGTGATTATCCTAGGGCTGACGGGGTCGCTTCTTTTCTTCATCCGGCGCTCCATCAACACGGAGGTTCAAAAGTCGGTGAGAAACGGCACGGACCAATCGGTCCGGGCATTTGAGAACGTCCGCCGGCAGCGCGAGGTGCAGTTGTCGCGAACCGCGGCGATGCTGGCCGACCTCCCCACCATGAAAGCCCTAATGTCCACGGAACACCCACTCACAATCCAGGACGCGTCAGAAACTTTCTGGAAGCTGGAGGGCAGCGACTTGTTCGTGCTGGCCAAACCGGATGGAGAGGTTGTTGCGCTGCATATGATGTCGCCGGGTTGGACTCCCAGCGACGCGCAGGGTCACCTGCAACATTCAATAGATATGGGCGAAGACGCTTCCTGGTGGTACGACGGTGGCCGTCTTTATTGGGTGTTCCTGGACCCTATCACTTCTGGGGCCGGTCCCACGCTGGAACAGCTGGGGCTGCTTGCCGTGGGCTATCAGGTGGATTCCGCAGTCGCTCAGCAGCTTGCAATTGCCGCCGGGAATCAGATTGCCCTTACCACAACAGACGCGGTGATTGCTTCGACTCTTCCCCAAAGCGATGAGGCGGAGCTGCAGCGCCGCATTCGGTCCGAGGCTTTGTCTCCCGACGAGGCTTCCGGCGAGATACCATTACAGACCGATCGTTACGTTTTTTCTTCCGTGCTGCTCTACGGCTCTTCGCCCTCTCCGGTGCGCTGCTATGTGATGATGCCGCTGCAGCCCGTAAACACGTTTATCAAGCGATTGAACTACTCCATTTATGCCGTGGGTGGCATTGCCGTGCTGTTTGGAGTGATGGTTTTTGGCTTCGTGGCGCGCACTATTACGCATCCTCTCGACAATCTTGTCGCTGCCGTTAAAGCTCTTGCATCTGGCGATTTTACTTACTCCATCACGCCACGCGGCAGCACAGAAATGGTCGAGCTCAGCACTTCCTTCGCCTTGATGCGCGGCCAACTGCTCGCCTTGCAACAGCAGCGCATCGAGACGGAACGTATTGCGGCCCTTGCGCGGGCCGCCAGCTCCATTTCGCATGACTTGCGACACTATCTGGCCGCGGTTGTAGCGAACGCCGAATTTCTGTATGAAGCGGATGAACTGCACCTGAAGAAAGAGGAAATCTACGAGGAGATTAAGACCGCAGCCAACCAGATGACCGACTTGATCGATTCCCTGCGCGAACTTTCGTACCAGCGCGTGGCCATTTCCCCTACACGGGGGCAAATCGACCAGGTGATTCGCCGTTCCATCGAAGCCATCCATTCCAAGCCCGAATTCCGCGAAGCCCGGATTTCTCTTTCGGTTTCCGGCGATCTGGAGGGAATGTTCGATGCGCGCAAGTTGGAGCGAGTGTTCTTCAATCTGCTTCTGAATGCTTGTGAAGCGATGATTGGATTGGATGGCTCCATTGTGGTGGACGCGAGGAACACGGGAACGCTATTCGAGATCCGCGTGCAAGACGCCGGTCACGGTGTTCCGCAGAGCATTCGCAGCACTCTGTTTGATCCGTTCGTGAGTCTTGGCAAACCCAATGGCACCGGCCTGGGGCTGGCCATCGTCAGCAAGATCGTCCACGATCACGCTGGTAGCGTATCGATTGAGAGCACCTCTGAGTCTGGGACGACCGTTCTGGTGCGTATGCCGTTAGCCTGCGAAACTGCCGCCGATCACGTAAAGCCCGCCATTCTCTAACGCGGCGCAATACCATGTCAGGTAGGGGCTTTCAATTGGAGCTGCATGGCTCAGCAGCGCCTACTCTGTTCAGGACACAATAGTGACATCCTTTTGACACACAGTGGATTGACCATCGCTTGCGCAGCACGTAAGGTTTTATCATCCGTTGGTGAGAGTTCTTTACGACTCCGCTCCACGGCCGCAATTAGCGATGAGCCCTGCTTCAAACACGCACGCAACGCAGGCCACCAGGCTCTTTCTGGTGATCGAGAATCGCATGCTGCGTGAAGCGATGGCCGCCATATTTCACAAGAAATCGGAATTCTCTGTTGCCGGGGCAATTTCGTACGGCCCGAACGCCAGGGAGCTCGCCGCTAGTTCCCACTGTGACGTTCTCCTTGCAGACCGTGCCTCCGCTGCCGCTTTTCCAGACAATTTCCTGCGCGACCTTCTGCACCTCGCGGAAGGACGCAAGGCTATTTTGTTCGGCATGGAAGACGACCCAGAGGTTTTCCTGCAAGCGGTGCGATCTGGAGTGAGCGGGTATTTATTGGGAGAAGCCAGCGCCGAGGAAATGATCGCTGCCGTGCGGCAAGTGGCAGCGGGCGAGGCGGTCTGCCCACCTCGGTTGTGCCACCACCTTTTTCAGTTTATGGCACGCACCGCGCGTGAAGGTTCCATGATCCTGAACCAGAGGCTGTGCGCGGAACTGGGATTGACGGCGCGCCAGCAACAGCTTTTGGCGCTACTTGCTCAGGGGTTCACCAATAAGGAAATTGCCGCTAATTTGCGCTTGTCCGAATTTACGGTGAAGAATCACCTTCATCGCATCATGAGGCAATTGAACGCCCAGAGCCGGTACGCGGCAGTGCAAACCGTCTGCGAGCGCAACCCATCGTTCTCCTTGTAGGTCACTTCGTCAGAATTCACGGGTGCGAGTAGCCGGGCGTTGGCGGTGGAGTGTAGTCCTGCCCGTACTTGTTTTTGTGGATCGTTGTGAAGCTCGGGTTTTCTGGCACGTCGATCGTTCCTAGATCGGCTCCGGAAGATGAAATCGCCACCCGGCGCGTCAGAGTCTTTAAATCTTCGGGTAGGCTGCGTTCATACCAGACGTGCAACTCGTACTTTCCTTCCGGGACATTGGCAATGGAGATGTTTCCGGAGCGATCGGAGATTCCAAAATAGCTTGTATCCACGGCCACGATCACCGCGCTCATCTCCGGATGAATGTTGCAAAACAGGAAGCTGACCCCCAGTCGGTCGAATCGCGCGGAATTGGTTGCGCCTGCCTCATATAAACCAAGATCGAAGCGCTTCCCGTCAAACAGCGAGAATACGTTGTGAAAAAATGGGTCGCGATTCGGAAACTCCACGACTGCTCCCACGGGTACAACCAGCACATGCGGCTGAAAGGTTTTGTTGTGCTGAACGAGTTGCCATTTTTTTTGTGGAGGGGCTTCCGGCGCTGCGCCAACCGTGTCGCGCTCCAGCGGCTTCAGCCACACCACTACTTCCGATGCATCAACCTTGCTCTTGGCGCCTTTCGCTTGCTTCGCTTCCGGCTTGTGCTGGATCACAGCTCGCATCGTTACGCTGTTCTGCTGTCCGCTCGCTGGAACCATCATTATTAATGCGAAGACGAAGCATGCGCCGGCTGTCTTCGCCAGCTTTCCACCGATTGCGGGCATTCCCACTAGAATATGTACCCCACGCTCATGTTAAACACATTGGCAGAATTCGGTCCGCGGTCAAGTGCGAATGTCCTAAGCCGGCGGTATTCTAGCGAGAACACAATATCGGAACGCGGCTGGTAAAGGAAGTTCACCAACCCGCTTTGATTCTTCGAGAGCGGCACCGGATAGTAGTTCGTATTGCCGCCGTACTCCCGCAAATCGTCGGCGTACGGATTATCTTGCCCAAAAGCACCGTTGAACTGCAACTTGGAGGTTGCTTTGTACTTCAACTGCGCCCAGCCTCCCAACGAATTCAAACCGTAGATTTGTGTTGCGGGATCGAACAGCGGTCCGCTCCACAGCCCGCTCTGGCCAATAGCTCCCCCCAATCCTCCAATGGAGCGGCCGCGATAAAACTCACCTGAAAGCTCGAGCCATTTCCCCAGCGGCAGGCTGGCGTCCACGGTGCTCGCCCAACTATCAACTCTACGGGTGTAGCCCCATGCTTGCCGATCATAGTATGCACCTGCGCCCAGCGTCAGTTTCTGCTGGCCCAAATTCTCTGTCCAGGAAACTCTCGCCGCGTATGCCGGCTGGCTCGACGACTCGCCCCAGCTTGGATACCGGTAATTGCTCGACCGGGGAGTGTCTCCCGAGAGTGGGTCGAGGATTCCACCTTGCAGCAAGAAAGTGGAAGATTCGGAAACGTTGAACCTGTGCTCGATGCGTAGTTGGGGGGTCCAACTCCAGAGGTCGCCCGAGTAAGAGAGGGCAGGCATCGCCACTGTCGCGATGGATGTGGGACTCAGCGGCGCGAAGAATAGAGAGTCTTGCCCCGCCACCAGCGACGTATTCGACCAGTCAAGACGCATCGTGCCTGTGCGCAGCCGCACGATTCCGAAAGTCGCTCCGTTGGGAGTGGACGGAAATCCGCCGGCAAAATCGAACTGGACGTCGGCGCTCGTGTGCGCGCCGCCAATCGTTGGCCCAAATGCCTGTATATCGATTTGCGATTGTCGCAGCGAACCTCCAAAGGAACCGCTCGAGGAAAGAGACCCGGGCGGCTGAGCGAGCTGCGGGAAATCGGTGTTGTCCACCGTGCCGCGATTTTCAAACATATTGAAAAGAATCAAGCCGGAAAGGCGCACGCGATACTTGGATCCGCTTTCCACCCTTGTCTGGCTTTGCTCGGCGATTTTGGAATCGGCAAGTTGCTGGTTTTCTTCCAACCTGCTGATGCGTTCCTCGGCCGTGGTTGTCGTAGCCCCGGACCCTGCAACGGACTGCCCCGACGGAACCGTGTTCGTGGGTGTGGCCAGCAAGGCCAACTGTGATTTCGCCGCCTCAAGTTCTTTGCGCAATTCCGCGGATTCTTCTTTTGCGGACACTTGTTGCGACTTCAGATCCTGCACTTGAACGCGCAGATCCTGGAGCTGGGCTTGCAATTGATGAAGCAGTGCGCCGGCGGCAGACAAATCCAGCTTTGCCGGTTGTTCTTCATCCTGTGCACGCGCCTCATTTGGCGGCGCCAACGACACTGCCGCAATCGCTCCGGTCCCCACAAGAAGCCTCATCCAAAGTGTGCCACGCATGACTGCCTCCTCTGCTGGCAGCTTCCCATTCCCAGCCCCTGATCCAAATCCAAAGAGCGTTCTAGCCCATGCTATCAGGTGGGTCGACGCGACCTCGGCACACGGTTATGAAGCTACCACCCGGAAAAAGTTTGTCTCCTCACCGCGAACGTAGCGCGGGGACGCAAAACGCATCTCGGAGGTGCTTTACATGCTAAACGGTGTCTGCTCTATCAAGAAGCAGTCTTTTCATGGTGATCCAGGAGTGCGGAAATTCGCCGCTTCTTTCCCGGCAGCAACATGCGCCACTCTGTGAGTAAAACGCGAGGACGGCTCACTCAGTCATAACGCGAAACCGTCCTCTCATTGCTTTCTAGTGAAGCAGGTTTAGAGTGTTCGTCGCGTCATCCACAAACACAACGCCAAATTCCGGATCGAAAATCAATCCAAAAAGAGCGCCTGCGCCAGGAGGATTCCCGCTGCTGTCAATCAGTTCCTTGGCGATTTGGGCGCCTTGAGGGATGATTTCCGTGATGTACCCGTCATTCCCGTTGACCACAAGAATGTGTCCATTGGGAGCGACCGTTAGTCCCAGGGGATCGTTGAGGCTTCCGCCGCTGCTGAGGACCTTTCCTGGCCCGGACGGTATCGTTCGGGTGAGCGGCTCCGTTATCACGTCCACGCGATTATTCAAGCTGTCAGCGACGTACAGCACTGGCTCGCCTACTCCGAATCTAAAGTTGCACAGGTTCGCGCCTTCCGGGCATCCAGGGGAAAGGCCTAACCCAGTGGGCCCGATGACCAACGCGGCTGGATCGGTACGTTCTGAGAATCCGGCGCCAACGACCGTGAGTGATTCAAGGAACGGCATCGTCGATTCGGAGACTGCAAGGTTCACACGAACCACTGTCCCTTGAGCCGTCACGCTCCCATTGGCCGCTACTGTTCCGTTCAAGACGTTTGTTACGAACAGCACGGCTTGGTGGTCGCCATCGAGCGAAGCCATATCCCAAGGCCCGTTTATCAGCGAACCCTGAATCGTCTCCACCGGTGTCCCCATGCTGTTCAGAACAATCAGGCAGCCGGCTTGGGCAGTCGCCGAGGTACCATCCGACGTTGGCAGGCTCCCCACAATCACCCACCCTGTTCGCAACACTGCTAGCGCTGTTGTCAAACCGACGCCCCCGGGGCAGGGTCCGGGCAATGACGATGCGGCGATTTGCGCGAACACACTTAACGCTCCGCCGGGCGAGACGGCTACGATGGTCGTCCCCGTTCCTTGTGCATTCGAACTGGCGTTGAAGTTGCTCACGAGATAGTCGCCTTCGTGCAGATTGCCGGTGGTGCGCGGCACACGAACCAGTCCATAGGGATTCACGTCTCCATTTGCAGGCACCGTCGAGGAGATTGTGTCAATCGTGGTTCGGGTCTTGAGAATCGAATCATTGCCATTCGCGCGCAATGGAAACGACGCGAAGGCAGCGACCATCAGAATTCCATACATCTGGCGTATCAGACTTGGGAAACGTGTATTCATCATTCTTTCCTCCACACTCACGAGATTTCCCAGCCCCGAATTTCGCGGCCTCCCTAGGCACTGTAAACCGCTAGATTGAGTGCCGGGCTTTTTGCACTTGCATGGTAAGCCTTCGCCACCTACAGAAACTACGCGCACGGCTGTTTTTGCAAACTGTTGACAATTCCGAGACGCTATCCGGACCCCAAAAAGCTGTTTTCTTGTCGCGGCTACTCCAAGCCGCAGCCATTTCGTTGTTGAACAGGCAGAGGTGCTGGTTCGCAGGCGTACTAGTGCGCTGAAGATTCGCCAAGTCCTCCCGATCCACTGCAAAGTGCCCGAGGGAGAATGTGACTACATATTGACCAGCAGATGACAACTGGCGGAGGTGTGCCAATTATCTTCGTCTGTTTCGGGAGGGATTTGAGATTGCGGGGCCCTGCGGCGTTCTTTTGCCAAGATAGCAAGGAGTGACCGGTGGCAAGCTTGAATGTTATCGAAAAAATCGAGACGCCCGCACGGTCCACGGCATCAACTTTGCGCATGGAGGATGGCGGGCTGCAGCATTCGAGCCATCCTGGTCGCTCGGCTTTACTTCGTTCGCCCGGCCTTTGGCTGACAATCGGAACCAGCGCGTTCGTCTTTTTCTGCCTTTTTCTATTTCCCAACTTGCCCATCTGGACTGGAACCGACCAAGTCTTCTTTCTCGAGGATGCCAAGCGCATGCTCCACGGTGAAACCCTTTACCGTGATTTCTTCCAGATGACTTTTCCCGCTACCCAATTGTATTTTCTCTCGCTCTTTAAGCTCTTCGGGCCTCGCACGTGGATTCCTAACTTCACCCTCGCTCTTCTCGGCCTTGCCATCACCCTGCTCACTTTCCGGCTTTCCACAAAGGTTCTTCCCCAGGGTTTCGTTGCCCTTCCTTCCTTGCTTTGGCTCACTCTTATCTTTCACGAAAAGTTCGACGCCACCCATCACTGGTTTAGTATTCTGGCCGTGCTGTCCGCTTTACTCGTCTTGATGGACGGCAGATCCCCGCGACGCATCTTCGCCGCGGGATCGCTTTGCGGTTTGGCCACATGCTTTTCGCAAAGCCACGGAGCCCCTGCGCTACTCGCCTTTGGCCTCTTCGTGTACCTCGAGAAAAACGCAGCCCCGGATTCCTCTCATTTTTTCATTAAAAAATTCGCCCTGTTACTAGCAGGCTTTTCCTGGCCCCTCATACTCATCGTCGGTCCCTTCCTTCTGCAAGCAGGCTGGGGTCGCTTCACCTATTGCACATTCATTTTTCTGTTCAAGTACTACCATGCCTTTCAGGTTGGGAATGACTGGCGGAGCTATATGATCAACCTCGTGCCGCTCGCGCACTCCTTGCGAGTTTGGAAGCTAGGTGCTTTTCTGCTTGTCCATGCCATTGTTCCCTTGATCTATATCCTGTTCCTTGTCCGTTACGCTCGCGGAGAATTTTGCCAAGATACCGCTCAGCGCTCCCGGCTTCTTCTCTGCTCTCTGCTCGGTCTTTTCCTCTTCTTCGGAATAGCCAGTACGCCAACTTGGAGCAGGCTCTACTACGTATCTATTCCGGCCATCATCCTCTTCGTGTGGTGGTTCAGTGCAGCAGGTAAAGCTGGCAGCCGCGCATTGACCGCTCTTTATGCCGTCACACTACTTTTGATGATCGGCCTTCCCATCGCCACGCAAATTCGTCCTCGCAATGTTCTGGATTTGTCCAGCGGGCGCACCGCGATTCTAGACCCACAGCGATTCGAGCGTTACCAATGGGTCGCCGCGCACACCCATCCCGGCGACTATTTCTTTGGCGGTTTCTACCCGGATTTTTACTTCTTACTTGGCCTCAACAATCCGGCCACGGTGCCGTTCGTCACTCCCGACGACTATACCCGCCCGGAGGATGTCGCCGATGTTATCGCAGGGCTGGAGGCTCACCGCGTCCAATTCGTGGTCTGGGCGGATTCCTCAGACCTGCCTCCCATTCCCGCCACTAGCCACCTCGCTCCGCTTCGCGCCTATCTTCACCAACACTATCGCTTGGCACATCGTTTCTCCGATTACGAAGCCTGGGCCCGCATCGATTAAAGGGGTTGTCGAAGGTACAGATCAGGGTCCAATAATGGAAGAATTGGAAGCGATCCAAGAAAGTTTATGTCATTAATAGATGTGCGCTGCGACCCTTTGGAATCAGACAGTTACATCAAACTAGAACTATAGCAGCTGAACTCTCCGGTACGCGTTTTGTCGTCCCCATCATTCTTTCCAAAGGAGTTATCGGATGGGACACGAAAAACTCCTGCCCGCAATTCCAGCCGCAACTTTTGGTTCAGCAGCGCATCTATCTCCTTGAAATAAAGAGATTCACACTGAGATGGCCGCGTTTTATCTCTGTATCCCGGTAAGGACAAACTGAAGTTCGTCTGAACCTTCGAGGGCACAAGTGTGTTTGAGCCGCGTTGTAGTTCTTACCAGACGGTTAATAAGTATTACTAATGATTTTCAGTTAAGAAAGAAGCGAGGATGAGCCCAGCAGGCCGCTGTTTCCGCCTGTTGTCGAAGCGCAAAGACGGCGCGGGCATCCCTTGACCCAAAGGGCGATTCTTAATAATCTGCTACGGTGGTTTTCATGAGAGCTAGGCGAATAGCGGCTGAAATGCGCGCCCCAGGGCCGCGCCTTAGTGCGTTCGTTTGCCTTTTTATTGCAGGGTTCCTCCTTTACAATCCGTTTTCCGCGCTCCTGAATGCCCCCAGCAGGCCAACCGTGCAGCACCACTCACAGTACCGCGCCACAGTGGGGGCAGCAGAGTTGCAGCATTTCTCGCCTGTTACGAGCGAGGCGGCTGCGGACACTTTGCCGGAAGAGGGTTGCGTCGAGGTCATAGTGACTTCCGATGACCAGGAATCCCGGCTGGCAAGCAATCTGAGACTGGACGCGGTAATAACCGCTGATTTTTCCTCGAATTTGTGGTTCCGTCCGCCGCCGAGGGCGTAGTTCCTCGCTGAATTTCTCCCATAACAGGCAGGCCAAGAAAGTTGCTGGAAACGCATTAGGATTTGGACGGGTCCCGATTTTCCGGATGAAGGCGAGCCGAAGGAATTTTTGGCTCCACGAAACATTAAGGAACACGCATGTCGCGAAAAACACAAATCATTGCAGGGATTGTCTTGGTGATCGCGCTGATAGCGGGATGGCGGTGGATTGGCCGTTCCAGGACGGAGGCCAATGATGAAGATCCAGCTACCGGTGTGTCTGGAGAGGTGGTCGCAGCGGTGGCGCCAGTGCAACGGAGCACGATTGAAAACACGCTGACGATTGCGGGAGCGTTCAAACCATTTCAAGATGTGGATCTGCATGCGAAGGTGGCGGGTTACATCAAGGCAATTTATGTTGACGTCGGCTCACATGTAAAAGAAGGGCAAACCCTGGCGATATTGGAAGTGCCCGAATTGGCGGCACAGTTGGTGGGCGCGGGTGCAGCGGTGCGGCGGTCAAGAGAGGAGATTCGCCGGGCTCAGGGCGATCTTGAGCGAGCTGTATCTGCCCATGTAGCGGCGCACGCGATGTTTGACAGATTGAAGCAGGCAGCGGAACAAAGAGCGGGATTGGTAGCGCAGCAGGAAGTGGACGACGCACAGGCAAAAGATCTGGAAGCAGAAGCGCAGGTGTCCAGTGCACGGGCAGGACTGGACGCGGCACAGCAGGCACTGGAGGTGGCGGAGGCGACGCAGAAACAGTATTCAGCCATGTCTGACTACACCCGCATCATTGCGCCATTCACGGGAATAGTGACCGTCAGGTACGCAGATACAGGGTCGCTGATCGCCGCGGGAACGTCATCGAGTACGCAATCAGAGCCGGTGGTGCGTCTGGCGCAAGTGTCGGTGTTGCGGCTGGTCCTGCCGGTTCCAGAATCGATCGCCGGGCAGATTCATCTAGGCGATCCGGTGAAGGTTCATGTGCAGGCGCTGAATGAGGACATTGTTGGAAAGGTATCGCGGTTTGCGAGTTCACTGGATAGCCAAACGCGAACAATGGAAACGGAGATTGACTTTGAAAATCGCGACGGAAGACTTTTGCCTGGGATGTATACAGAGACTGTTCTGCAACTGGCGGAACACAAGAATGTTCTGACTGCTCCGATGGAGGCGGTAACGCAGAGCGAGAACGACGCGACGGTACTGGCGGTGAACGGGCAGAACACGGTGCAACTGCGCCACGTGAAGCTTGGGCTGCAAGGGAAAGCACGCGTGGAAATACTGGCGGGATTGAATGAAAACGAGCGAGTGATCATCGGCAATCGGAGCCAATTCCGTGAAGGCCAGAGGGTGTTTCCCAAGGAAGTAAAACTCCCCGAAACGGAAAAGGGAGGAGCGAGCTAATGGCCGGCTTCTCCATCCGCAATCCATATTTCATCATCGTGTGCTGCCTGATAATTTCCATAGTGGGAGCAGTGACGCTTGTACGGATGCCGTTGGACCTGTTTCCGCCGATCAATATCCCCGTGGTGGTGGTGGCAACATTTTATTCGGGAATGCCGCCGCAGCAAATTGAGGCGAGCATCACGAACCCGTTTGAACGGTTCTTTACGCTGGCGAGCGGAGTGGACCACATTGAATCGCGTTCGCTGCCGGGCGTGAGCCTGGTAAAGATCTACTTTCAGCCAGGGACAGACGCGGATTCGGATGTCAGCATCGTTGCCAACCTGGCAATGGCGCAATTACGCCGGCTGCCCCAAGGAACGCTGCCGCCGGTGGTGCTGAAATTCGATGCATCCAGTTTGCCGGTGTGCCTGGTCACACTCAAAGGGCAGGGGCTGGACGAGACGCAGCTGCATGATTTGGGGCAGTACAACGTGAGAAACCAGATTGCGAATGTTCCCGGGGCATCGGTGCCGCAGCCGTTCGGCGGGAAATACCGGCAGATCATGGTGTATGTGGACCCCTTGAAATTGCAGGCGCACCAGTTGAGTCCGATGGACGTGGTGAGACAGATCAACGAGAGCGACCTGATTTTACCTGCAGGCGACGTGAAGATCGGGCCATTCGACTACAACCTGTATTCCAACGCGCAAGCGCCCGATGCCAACGCGATCACAACCATGCCGCTAAAAACCATTGGCCAGTCGTCGGTGATGGTCGCGGATGTGGGAAAGGCGGTGGATGCCCAGGCGATCCAGACCAATATTGTGCGCGTGGATGGTCAACCATCGGTGTATCTGCCAATCCTGAAGCAGGGTGGAGATACAAACACCATCGCGGTGGTCAACGGAATTCGGGACGCTTTGAAGCAGTTGGTGGACGTTCCCAAACAATTGATTACTCGCGTGGTGTTTGACCAATCCGTGTTCGTGAAGACGGCGATCAGGAACTTGATTAGTGAAGGCTCGATTGGGCTCGTGCTGACCGGTGTGATGGTCCTGTTATTTCTTGGGAGCATACGCGCTACCGCGGCGGTCTTCCTCTCGATCCCGCTATCGGCGCTGGCGGCATTCCTGGCGATTAATGCAGGCGGAGGAACCGTAAACACGATGGTGCTGGGAGGGCTGGCGCTGGTGTTTTCGCGATTGATCGACAATTCCGTGATTGTGCTGGAGAACATTTTTCGGCATCTGGAGATGGGGGAAACGCCGGAGGTGGCGGCGGAAAAGGGCGGGAACGAAGTGGCGTTGGCAGTGCTAGCCGCAACGCTTGCGACCGCGATCGTGTTCTTCCCAGTGGTGTTTCTGTATGGGGTGAGTCGCTTCCTTTTTATTGCACTGGCTTCCTCCGTGGTCTTTGCGCTTTTTGCTTCTTACGTTGTGGCGATGACCGTGGTGCCGTTGTACTGCGCGAAGTTGATGCACAAGCACCAGGCAGACCAAGAGATCGATGGCAACTTCACCTCCGTACTCGGACGGATCGTGAAACGATTTGACCGCGGGTTTGCGAACATGGTGGTGAACTACGACAAAACGCTGGCAAAGACACTTTTGCGTCCTGTCGCGGCGGTAACCGGCCTTGCCGGGCTCTCACTTCTTTGCCTTTCGCTCTATCCCTTGCTGGGCGTCTCCTTCTTCCCCAGGACGGATGCGGGGCAATTTGTCATCAACCTGAAAGCGCCCTCCGGCACCCGGGTGGAATTGACGGAGGAGTACGTAAAGCAAGTGGAGCAGATCATTCGCGACGTGATTCCCAAGAATGAACTGCAGATGGTCGTATCAAACATCGGAATCACGCCGGACTTTTCAGTGATCTACACGTCGAATTCAGCGCCGCATACAGCGTTTGTGCAGGCGAGCCTGAAGGAAGGGCACAAGGTCGGAAGTTACGAATACATGAGGCGAGTGCGAGAGCAGATTCAGAAACAACTTCCGGAATTGACGGCGTATTTCCAGTCGGGCGGGCTCGTAGATGCGGTACTGAACCTGGGGTTGCCGGCACCGATTGACATACAGGTGAGTGGAAGCGATATGGATGCAGCGCATGCGGTGGCGTCCAGAATCGCATCGGAGACGAAGCAGCTATCCGGAGTCAGCGACGTGTTGATCCCGCAGGATGTGGATTATCCAGCGCTGGAACTGAACGTGGACCGGGAAAAGGCGGCGCAGCTTGGGCTTTCGCAGAAGGAAGTGGTGGATAACGTAATTACGGCGCTGACATCGAACGCCATGATTGCACCGAACTACTGGGTAGACCCAAAAAGCGGCAACCCGTACCTGCTGACCGTGCAATACCCGGAAGAAAGTGTAAAAACGATGGTGGATCTGCGGCAGATCCCCTTGCGCGGTCCGAAAATCCAACAAGCAACTTTTCTCGATTCGGTTGTGACAATGGATCACATCTCGGCGCCAACGGAAGTGGATCACTACCAACTGGCGCGGGTGATGGATGTATATGTGGCGCCGCGAAAAGAGGATCTGGGAACAATCACCAGGCAGATTGAAGAGATCATTGGCAAGACGCAACTCCCTGAAGGTGTACGCGTGAAACTGCGCGGATCGGTGCAGGGGATGCGCGCGTCGTTCCGGAGCTTTGGCGTCGGGCTGATTCTGTCGGTCGTGCTGGTCTACCTGATTCTGGTAGCGCAATTCGCTTCGTGGACGGATCCACTGATTATTTTGCTGGCGGTACCGCCGGGGCTTGCCGGAGTGCTGCTATTCCTGCTGATGACGAATACGACGCTGAACGTGATGTCGCTGATGGGAGTTGTGATGATGGTGGGAATCGTGGTTTCAAACAGTATTCTGATTGTGGAGTTTGCGCGGCACCTGCAAAAAGAAGGGAAACCCGTGAAGGAAGCGGCGGCCATCGCTTCACGCCAGAGGTTGCGCCCCGTACTGATGACTTCGCTGGCCACATTGCTGGGGCTGATCCCGATGGCGCTGGGAATCGAAGAGGGCAGTGAGGCTTATGCTCCACTGGCCAGGGCAATTATCGGTGGATTGCTGATGTCGGTAGTGATAACAGTTTACCTTGTGCCTGCAGCGTATCTGCTGATACATCGCAGAGAAGAAGCGGTGGAGGTGCGGGCTTGAAGCCGAGAGTGTTCCTGCTTGGCTTGATGCTGGGAGCGTGGACGGGGAATCTTGCGGCGCAAGAAGCACCAGTACAGAGTCCATCGAGCGGTGGAGCGACAGCAAATTCCGGCGGCAGACCATTGACACTTCAAGAAGCGGAAGTGTTGGCAATCAAGAACAATCCACAGATCACGGTAGGAAAGCTTCAGGCGCTGGAAGCACGGGAATTTGTGCGAGAAGCGCGATCGGCGATGCTGCCGCAGGCAAACCTAAGCGTGACGGCGGTGGATTCGAATCCCGGCACGCGAATCAGCGCCGGATATTTGACAAACCCGACGGTTTATCCGAGAGCGGCGGCCGGGGCTTCGGTCAGTCAGTTGATCACAGATTTTGGGAGGACGCAGAACCTGGTTTCGGGCTCGGTGTTTGCCGCAAAAGCGCAGGATGAAAACGCCATCGCCACGCAACAGCAGATTGTGCTGGCGGTGGACGAAGCGTTTTACAACACGCTGGAGACGAAAGCATTGCTCCTGGTGGCAGATCAGACAGTGAAGGCGCGGCGGGATTTCGTGGATCAGATCCAGGCATTAACCAACGCGAAATTGAGATCGGACATTGATTTGAGCTTCAGCAAGGTGGATCTGGCGCGCGCAAAGCTGTTACTGCTGGAATCACAGAACAACTACGACGCGTCGCTCTCTACGCTTTCTGCCATACTTGCGTTTCCCGACCGGCAAGATTTTGCGTTGGTGGAACCGGCATCGCAGGCTGCCGCGCCCGCCGTTGATCCTGTTCCGCTGATACAAGAGGCGCTGAATCAACGGCCGGAAGTGCGGGCGATGCAGAATGATGTGACGGCGGCGAGCAAATTTGGCAAAGCAGAGCATGATTTGTGGTGGCCAACGATAAGCGCGAATGGCGTGGTGGGGTCAGCGCCTGTTCGTGACGACCATATTTCCAACTGGTATGGCGCAGTGGGAGTGAACATCAACATACCGGTGTTCAACGGATTTTTGTTCAACGCACGTGCCAAGAGTGCTGATCTGGAAACGGAACTGAGGCGCAAAAAGCTGCAGGATTTGCAGGACAATGTGGCGCGGGACGTACGGAATAGCTGGCTGGACACGCAAAGAGCATATGAGAGATTGTCAGTAACGAAGCAACTACGCGAGCAAGCGGCGCTGGCATTGGAGCTAGCCACGGCGCGATACAAGCTTGGGTTAAGCTCGATTGTGGAATTCAGCCAGGCTGAATTGCAGGAAACTGACGCCGAGTTACAGGACACCGACGCACATTATCAATACCTGGTGACGCAACTTGTGCTGGCGTACCAGATGGGAATTACACGCTAGGTGGATCTGCGGAGAAAAATCACTAAACGAGATGTTACCTGAGTTGAATTCTGACAAGGGCGCGCTGGATCGCTCACTTACAAGGCGCCCGATTCAGAAAGCGGCCGCTACAAAGACACCAGACCTAGAAGAGGACTAGTTCCTGCTGGATCATGCCGGTTACTTCGGCGGATTTTTCGTGGGTGAGCATGTTGATTTCACTGCGCAGTCCGAATTCAGGGAGGTAGATTCCTGGTTCGATGGAGAAGCATGTGTGGGGGATCACTTCCCTTTCGTCGTGGACTTCAAAATTGTCCATGTGGGCGCCGTTGCCGTGGACTTCGGTTCCGATCGAGTGACCGACGCGGTTATTGAGGTATTCGGAGTAGCCGGCGGCAGCAAGCACATCGCGCGAAGCCTTGTCCACTTCCCAGCCTGCGAGTTTTTTCCCTGAGGCAAGAGTCTGCTGAACTTTCTGAATGCCCGCATCACGCGAGCGGCGAACTATTTCAAAAATTTCGTGGATGCGGTCGGGAGCCTGCGTTCCCGCAAAGCCGGTCCAACTGATGTCGTAATAAACGGCGTCTGGGACATTCTTTTTGGCCCAGATGTCGAGAAGGACGAAATCGCCGCCGCGGATGGGGGAATTGCGTTCGGCGGTGGGAGAGTAATGCGGATTGCTGCTGTTGGCGTTGGCAGCGACGAGAGGCGGAGCGTCGGCGACAAGATTATCACGGCGGAAAGCTTCCATGAGCCATTTCTGAATTTCGAACTCGGTAGTTCCTCCGGCTTTTACCCTGCGGCCGATTTCCTGGAAGGCGGCAGTGGTGATGCGATCGACAGAATCGCGCGCGGCGAAGTGGGTGGCGATCTGCTGGGGAGTCCAGACGGCTTCGAGTTTGGCGATCAGATCGGCAGAGGTGACAACGTTCACGCCCATGCCGCGCACGAGATCTACTGTGCCGGCATCGATTAGGGAAACGGTAAAGATAAGGTTGTTGGGGGAAAATTGCATGGCAACATTCTTAGCTGAGCCCAGCAGTTCCTTGAGCTTAGTTGTAAGTTCGGCTCCGGCGGCGTATTCGCGCTTTTCTCCGGGCAAAGAGTCCAGGTGGAAGGCTTCGATGCGGTGAACTAGCTTGACGGGTTGACCGTTAGCGGGAACGAAATAAAACCAGCGCCGCGTGACCATCAGGGATTCTGGCAAACCCAGGATGCGGTAAGCGATGGGGTCGCGATGATGGTGGTCGCAGAAGAGCCAGGCATCGATACCGCGATTTTGTAGCTCTTGCTGAATGGTCTGGATGGAGTGCATGCGAATTCCTCCCGGGAGAATACACTGCGAGCAAGTTTCTGATGGTTGATTACACCTCGACAAGGGCCGGGGCGAAGTCTGTTTGTTCGGTGCGGGCGATGATTTCGTCCTGAAGGGCCTTGGTGAGGTCGCAGAAGTAATCGCTGTAACCGGCAACCCTGACGATGAGGTCGCGATGCTGCTCGGGATGTGCCTGAGCTTCGCGAAGCGTTGCGGCGTCTACAACATTGAACTGAATGTGGTGGCCACCGAGTTTGAAATAGGTGCGAACGAGGTGAGCGAGGTGATCAATGCCATCCTGGCCTTGCACAAGGGATGGAGTGAACTTCTGATTGAGCAAAGTGCCGCCCGTGAGGGCATGATCCATCTTGGCAGCGGATTGGAGTACGGCGGTGGGGCCGAGCCTGTCTGCGCCTTGCGCGGGTGAAATGCCGTCGGAATGCGAATCCCAGGCTTTTCTGCCGTCGGGAGTGGCACCCGTAACCGAACCGAAATAGACGTGGCAGGTGGTTGACAAATAATTCACGCGATAGCATCCACCCTTTGTATTCGGACGGCCATTGATTTCGTCGTAGAAGGCGGCGAATACGGACTTGAGGATGTCGTCGGCATAGTCGTTGTCGTTGCCATACTTGGGAGTTTTGTTCCAAAGACGCAGGCGCAGACCTTCTGAATTGTGAAAATCGTCGCGCAAAGCGCGGAGCAATTCGTCCATAGAAACAGTTTGGCGGTCAAAGATGTGAAACTTAATGGCAGCGAGAGAATCGGTGCAGGTACCAGGCGCAACACCCATGATGTAGGTAGTGTTGTAGCGAGGGCCGCCATCGTTGTAGTCCTTGCCCTTTGAAATGCAATCTTCCACGAAGAGAGAGAGGAATGGTGCGGGCATGTAATCCGCATACAGGCGCTCGATCACATTGTTGCCGCGGATCTTGATTTCGATGAAATGGTGAAGCTGTTTGCGGAATGCGGCGAAGAATTCGTCGTAGGTCTGGAATTGGCAGGGATCGCCAGTTTTGGCGCCGATTTTTTTGCCGGTGCGAGGATCCACACCGTTGTTGAGTGTGATTTCCAGGACTTTGGGGAGATTGAAATAGCCAGTGAGAATGTAGGCTTCCTTGCCAAAAGCGCCCGTTTCCACGCAGCCGGAGATGCCGCCGCAGCGGGCGTCTTCCAGGGACTTGCCCTGGCGGAGCATTTCTTCCACCACCATGTCGGCGTTGAAGATGGAAGGCTGGCCCCAACCTTTGCGAACAATTTCCAGTCCACGTTTCAGGAAGCGATCAGAGTTTTTCCTGCTTAGCTGAAGATTCGAGGAGGGCTGAAGGAGGCGCATCTCGTCAATGACGTCGAGGACGAGGTAGGTCAAATCGTTGACGCCGTCAGAACCGTCTGGCTTCAGGCCGCCAGTATTGATGTTGGCGAAATCCGTGTAGGTACCGCTTTCAGCAGCAGTGACGCCAACCTTGGGAGGAGCGGGCTGATTGTTAAACTTGATCCAGAAACACTGAAGAAGTTCGCGCGCCTGCTCTTTTGTCAATGAGCCGATATTGAGATCGTGAGAGTAGAAGGGGAAAAGGTTCTGGTCAATGCGGCCGGGATTGAAAGAGTCCCAGGTATTGAGTTCGGTGACAACTCCGAGATGGACAAACCAATAGGACTGCAGAGCTTCCCAGAAAGTTCGCGGAGGATGGCCAGGAACGTGGCGGCAGATACGGGAGATGGCTTTGAGTTCAGCCTTGCGATCGGGATCTTTTTCGCGGGTGGCAAGAGTATCGGCCAGCGCGGCGTGCCGTAAGGCATAGTCAATGACGGCATCGGCGCAGATGACCATGGCCTTCAATTCCTGCTGCTTTTCATAGGCCCGGGGATCGCTGCGAAAGTCCAGCGCGGCAAGAGCGTGCTCGGCGTCGGCTTTCAGACCGAGAAGGCCTTTGCTGTAGAGGAGAGTTCCCAAAACAGTGTGGCCGGGAGCGCGCTGCTCCATAAATTCAGTGAAGATGCCAGCTTCATAGGCATCCTTCCATTCCGGAGTCATCTCTCGAAACAAGAGATCGCGCATGGAGCGGCCCCGCCAGTAAGGAATCACGCGGTCCTTCTGAATGCGGCGTGCGTCTTCGCTGACGGTGTACGAGATTTTCTCGCGCGTATCCAGGACTTCGAGGTCTTCCATGCTGTGGCAACACAATTCCGGGAAGGAAGGCGTGCCCTTGGGGCTGGGACCACGCTCGCCAACGATCAATTCGCCTTCGGCGATTGAAACGGATTTGCGCTGCATGAGGAATTGAAACGCCAGGGCGCGGCGAAGAGGAACGGAGGTCTCCGTACACTGCTCATAAAACTCCGTGATTAGAGCAGCGCGTTCGATGGAGAGCCAAGGCTTCAAATCCAAACTTTCCTGGCGCAAACGGGCAACACGTTCGTTCATGAACTAACCCCCAATGCGAATTTCAAAACCCTGGGACGAGAAACGATCGGCAATTTGTTGCATTTTTTGCAACGAAGGCGGCTTAAGTCCATCCATGCGGCAGGTGAGCGACAAACGATGGTACTTCTCGATGCCGGTGGCGTGGAATGGGAGCAAGTCGACCTTGCGAATTCCAAGTTCCCCGAGAAGCTGAAAACTCGCTTCGAGGTTCTGGTCATCATCATTGATGCCGGGAATCACGGGAATGCGAACAACGACCGCGGCATGTTCGGTAGCAAGGATAGCAAGGTTTTCGAGAATGGATGAATTGCTGACGCCGACAACGCGCTGGTGGCGAGAGTCGTCGACGAGTTTGAGGTCGAAGAGGAAGAGGTCGACTAGCGGGAGGACGCGGCGAAGGACGGCGGAGGGCGCATAGCCGCAGGTATCCAGGACTGTATGGATCCGTTCCGCCTTGCATCCGGCCAAGGCGGCTTCCAGGAACCGCGGCTGAGCCAGGGGTTCGCCTCCAGAAAAGGTAACGCCGCCGCCAGATTCATCGAAGAAAGGGACGTCGCGTCGAATCTTCGCGACAAGGCTGCCAACGCAGATATGGGTGCCCATCAATTTGCGGGCCTCCGCAGGACAAGCCTCAGCGCAAGCACCACAGAAAGTGCAGCGGGAAGGGTCGCGCTGCGGGCCATTGTCCCAATGGAGGGCGCCCGATTCGCAAACAGCGCAGCAGGCCTGGCAACTGATACAGCGCTCCGAAACGTACATCGCTTCGGGTTGATAAGACTGGCTTTCGGGGTTATGGCACCAGGGGCAGCTGAGGGGGCATCCCTTCAAAAAGACGGTGGTACGAATGCCGGGACCATCATGGAGGGAAAAGCGCATGATGTTGAAGACGAGTCCGGAGGTCGTCAGGGGTGAATTGGTCAAGCTATAGTCCAAGGGAGGCACGAGCACGACCCAGCGGAGCGAAGGGTATAGAGAGAGTTTATCTGTATAAAGTATACAGTGTCAAGATGCAGTTTATTGGCAACGCTCCAAGAAGCCAAGGGACGCAGTCGCGAATCCGAGTTTTTGGGTCCGCGATGGGTGGAAGGAGTTGGGGGAGGTTGGAGAATGCTCATACTTCCCTGCAATCTTCTAACAGGCTGCGGGAAAGCTGGCTTGGGCCGTCATTCCGAGCGCAGCGAGGAATCTCTCTTCGTCGGCAACCCAAGAAAAGAGGGATTCCTCACTCCGCGCACTCCGTTCGGAATGACGGAATGGAAATTTTTCACTACCCTGCTATAGGTGAAGATTGGGAGTTCGGGCAAACGGTGAATCGTGCTGTTTGCGAGAATCATCCGCGAATCCGTGATGCCCACGTCCATCGATTGAAAAAGCCAGCTTTTTACTCACGAAGCGCAAGAATGCTGTTGTAAATTGCTTTTTGCGAACTGTCCGGATTGTCCATGGGTTTGAGTTTGAATTCAGGAAAGGGGTTCGTGGCGGTGGTGACAGTAACCTGGCGCAGAACGCCGTGGCGATTCAAGGTGAGCGTGATGCGATCACCGGGTTTGTGCGACTCCGATTCCGCAGTGAACCCACGAGAATCTGTGGTTTTGCCGTCCAGTGCAAATATGATGTCTCCGCGGTCGATACCATCGTTTTCAGCTGGACTGCCCGGAACTACGTTCGCCAAGTATGCCCCGCCGCTATTGCGATCCTGACGGACTTCCGCGCCGAGCCATGCTTTCTTCGAGTAGACCTTTTCAACTTGAATTCCAGCGTAGCCAAAATCCCGCTCATAGGGCAGGTCGTCCTTGCCCGTTACATAGCGGGTGAAGAACTCGCTCATATCAGTTCCCGCGATTTCGCTTGCGGCTTTTACTGCGTCTTCGGGCTCGAATCCAGGCTTGGGGAGGGCGAACCGTTGATACATGAGCCGCATCCAGTCATCCAAAGATTTGCGGTTGTTGGTGGCGTGCCGTATTTCAAGATCCAGCAGAATACCCAGTATCTGGCCGCCATCGTAATAAGAAAACGTTGTGTTGGCCAAATTATTGGAGGAATTCGGACCGAAACCACCAGCGCCGCTTCCGCTGAATCCGAACCAGGTGTCGTAACTCGTTTCGGCGATGCTCCTTTCCTTGCGGCCGGGTTCCGATTCCAAGCCGGTGATTACGCGCGCGGTGTGGTCAAGATAAGTTTGCGGCTTCCAGTAACCGGAACGAAGAATGGCAAGCCAGGTGAAGTAATTCGTCAACCCTTCTGAGATCCAAAGCGAGGGAGTGTGCACCTGCCGCGAGTAGTCAAATGGGCCGAGTTCCCGCGGGCGCAGCCGCTTCACATTCCAGGCGTGAAAAAATTCGTGGGTTACAAGATCTATCTTGTATTCGGCAACGTCGGAGAGAAAGTCATGATCGGTCGCGCTGCGATCCCCCCAACCTTGGCCCATCATGATCATAGTGGAAGCGAGATGCTCGACACCCGCACCAAATCCATTTGTGGAAATATGGATTAAGAACCAGTATTCGGGAAAGGGCGCGTCCAGAGGACTGCCAGAAGCTCTGACCGCAGAGGCGAGAATTGGAACGACTCCCTTTTCAATGACCTTTTTAAGTTGTTCAGTGAAGGTCGTAAAGTCTCCACTGTCCGCTTCATCATGAACTACGACGTGGTACGTGGTGCCGAGAGCGGTGAAAGTTTTTTCCTGATAGTCGCCGATCTCAATGGGGCAATCCGCAAACGAATCGTAGTTTTGGGAAGCGTAGGTATTCTCTGTGACCTTTGGCATGGCCGTGGCAATTTTCCAATTGGGCGGTAGACCGGCTCGATGGATGGCCAGTTCAGCAGGGCGGTCCTTGCCACCAACCATGTACATCCAGATTGCCGCGCCCGTGATGGCTGCGTGACGCTCGTCGAATTGCGCGCCGCGAATGGGCATGCCGTTAGCGTAGAACAAATAGTGAACGACGACACTGGAAGAGCCATTGAGATCAATCTGCCAAGCTGAACCGTCCACCTTATGCCAAGGGAGTGTTCGCCCGGAAGGATCGGTCGCAGAAAAACCTTGAACGTCGGTGGCGAATTCTTCGACGATGTAGACGCCGGGAGCCCAATACGGCATTGCGAATTGAACGGTTTTTCCGTCGAGTCCGTTTGCGCGGATCGTAATATCAAGCAAATGAGTGTTCCACTTGCGGAATCCAAGTTCGTATCGAACAGGCTCGGCTGCAAGAAGAGAGCTGGAAGAAAATATGATGGCGGCGACAGCCAGAACTACGATGAGATGGCGCTTCATTATCTATTGGTCCCCTTCCTGACAGGCAGAGTGGAAGTCTTTGACCCGGTGAAACAGCGGCAGTCCTAAACAGAACAGAAGGTAAGCTCGACGAGCTAAGGGAAGTGCAATCAAAGGGCACCGCGGGTCCGGTATATGTTATACAGTATCCAGCAATTAGGATCCTAGCAATATTGCCCTGCCCTGCTTGGGAGTTAGGCTGCGGGCGGTGCAAAAAAAAGCTTTCGCGGCTCGGTGACAGGCAGCCGAAGTTGTGTTTCGGACTTCATGATGGATGGTGGACCTATGTTTTCACGTGTGGCAATTCGAATTATTGGCAATGCGGCAATCCTCCTGGCGTTCGCGTTTAACCCGCTGGCGTTGAAGGCGCAAACTAGCGGTGTGCCAGCGGGAACTGATCTACGAGAAATGATTGCGCGATTCACCGCGGATCAAAGGAGTCTGATGCGGGTGTACAAGATCCCCACGGCAAGCTCTCGGCAAGAACGAATGACGGGGTTCTACAAGGATACGCTGGCGGAGTTGAAGCGCGTGGACTTTGATGACTTAAACCAGGACGGCAAGGTTGATTACGTGGTCTTCCAACATTACCTGAACCACCAGCTCCACGGGATTGCACTGCAACAGCAGCAATATGTGGAAATGGAGCCGCTACTCCCTTTTGCAAAAACCATTGCCGAGTTGGAAGACTCGCGAAGGCGCATGGAGACGCCGAAGGGCGAACAATGCGCCGCAGCGCTCGCGGCAATGGTGAGGGAGATCGCACGAACGCGGCAGGCCGAGGAAGCGGGATTGGCGGAGAAGGACAAAGCAAAGGCAGCCAACATTTCCGCAGTGCAGCCCATACGGGCGAAACACACGGTGGCACGCCGCGCTGCACGGACAACCGACAGCCTCCGCAAAGCTCTGAAGGACTGGTTTCAGAGCTATTCAGGGTACGACCCTTCGTTTACATGGTGGGTGAGCGAACCCTACAAGGAAGCCGACAAGGCTCTGGAAGGGTACGAAACATTCCTAACGGAGAAGCTGGTGGGAATTAAAGCGGACGACAAGACGACGATCATCGGGGATCCAGTGGGGCGGGAAGCGCTGATGGATGAGCTTTCGTACGCGATGATTCCGTACACGCCGGAGGAGTTGATCACCATTGCCAAAAAGGAGATGGAGTGGTGCACGAAGGAAATGCTGAAGGCGTCGAACGAAATGGGTTACGGAGATGACTGGCACAAGGCGCTGGAGCACGTGAAAGAGATGCACGTGGAACCGGGAGAGCAGCCGGAGTTGATACGCAAGCTGGCGGTGGAAGCGATTGAATACGTGGAGAAGCACGACCTGGTGACGGTTCCACCGCTGGCCGAAGAAGACTGGCGAATGGAGATGATGAGTCCAGAGCGGCAACTGGTGAATCCATTTTTCACGGGCGGCGAAACGATCAGCGTATCGTATCCAACGGACACCATGACGTTTGAGCAGCGGATGATGAGCATGCGCGGGAATAACATTCCGTTTGCACGGGCAACGGTTTTCCATGAGTTGATTCCCGGACATCATTTGCAGGGGTATATGGCAGCGCGGTACCGGAGCTACCGGCAGATCTTTGAAACGCCGTTCTGGGTAGAGGGGAATGCGTTGTATTGGGAGATGCTGTTCTGGGACATGGGATTTGCGAAGACGCCGGAAGAAAAGGTGGGGATGCTGTTCTGGCGGATGCACCGCTGCGCGCGGATTATTTTTTCTTTGAGCTTCCACCTGGGGCAAATGGCGCCGGAGGAGTGCGTGGACTTCCTGGTGAAGAACGTGGGGCATGAATTGGACAACGCCACGGCTGAGGTTCGCCGGTCGTTTGACGGATCTTACGGGCCGCTCTACCAGGCGGCGTATATGTTGGGGGCATTGCAATTTCGGGCGCTGCGCAAAGAGACGGTATCCGCCGGACACATGAGCAACCGGGAGTATCACGACGCGATCTTGATGGAGAACGGAATTCCCGTGGAAATGCTGCGCGCAAAACTGTTGAACTTGCCACTAACGCGCGACTACCAAACGAACTGGAAGTTTTATGAAGGCAATACTAATGCGCAGTAGCCAGGAGAAGAACGTTCAGGAATAAGGAGAGAGCCATGAATCGGAGGAGATTCTTGAAGGACCTGGCGGTGGCGACGGCTGGGGTGCAAAGTTTGGCGGCCAGCGCCGGAGCGGCGACTTCGGTAAGCAATGAGGCTGATTTCAGCGGCGTGCCGGAACCGAGCGCGAGCACGGGAAATGCGCCGAGCGTCGAGGGGCATGCGTTTCTGGCGGAGTTCAAAATTGGCGATGCGAAGTGGAAAGCGTACGAGGATTTGCGCACGCGGGATGGCGTGATCACATTTCTTTCGGAGGCAGGCAGGTGGCGCGTGCTTTCCAAGTACGTGGAAGCCACCTTTGACGAAACGGATCCTCCCTATTTGGGAATCAGCCTGGACGACATCGGCGTGTCGGGGCCCGATTTGCTTGCGGACCGCCTGCTGGAGGGCGGGGGCGACCCTAATCCCGAGAAGGTGCGCTCGGCCGCGCCCTTGCTGGAATCGAAAATCACCAAGCGCGAGGAATGGGGAGGACGGCTGCCGTGGAACACATTTGTGGGGACGAAGGAATGTTATGACACGATGCCGGTGATGAGCCGCGGAAGCACGCGAACCTATCATCCCGACCAGCACTTTCCGGAGCTCGATTCGGATGTCGCCAAGAAGCGATATGAAGGAGTTCTTGGCGGGTGGATGCCAGCGGTGCGCAAGGTCTTTCCTCTTTCTGACACGAGCTACATTGAACTTGTAGTGTTTGGGGATGTGCTGGCCAAGGACAAGTTTATTGTGCAGACATGGCATCGCAGCGCGCGAATTGAAAATGGAAAGATTACATCTGTCTTCTACGGATACAGTTATCCCGCCTTTCCGCCAAGCCGGGTGGAACCCGCCGCGGAAGAGTTTTACAAGGGGCTGCTGGAGTTTGCCGAGTATTGGGACAGGCAGTTGCAGGATTTTGTGCCGACATCGCTTCCCGACGAATCGTGGACAAACATGAGCAAGCATGCAGTTGCGCAGGAATTGATGGTGCGCCCGGGCGGGGTGTACCCCAAGTATGGAGCGGTGGACCGCGATTATTACGGACCGGAATACGATGGTTTTCAGGACATTTTCACGAGCAGCGTCAACACGAATCTGGAGTGGGGACGATTCGAAGCGGCACGAGCCATTATTGACAACTACTTCACGGATTTTGTGGATGCCAAAGGCAACGTGAATATGCGCGGCCCGGAAACCGCGCAATACGGTCTGACGCTGAATTTGCTGGCGCGTTATTTCAATTACACGCGAGACAGCGCGCTGCTGTTGAAACATCGGGGCAAGATTGAGGCTACAGCGGCACTGCTCTCCGATTTGCATGAGCTAAGTTTAAAAATGCCGAAAGATGTTCCAGGGTACGGAATCATTCATGGATGGAGCGAATCGGATTCTTGCCTGCACCCAAAACCGATGACGTGGTGGCTGCCGTACTACAGCAACAGCGCGTTTGCGGCGCGAGGATTGAAGGACATAAGTAGGGCGTGGGTGGAAATCGGCCGGGCAAAACCGACGGCAGGGCTGGAAAAACGGGCGGAAGAATGGTCGAAACAGTCGAAGGCGCTTCAGGAGACACTTGTAGAGACGATGTGGAAGAACGTCAAGAAGGAGATGACCCCGGCTTATGTCGGGCCGTATGCGGGATCGCCGGGAACATTTCGCGAAACGTTCAAGAGAGGCGAGGCTCCCGTGCAATTGTGGGCGCACCGGCCGTACGCGGAATTGCTGCAGGCAGACATGCTTCCGGCGGACCTGGCAAACACGGTGGTGGATTGCATGCGTGGATATGGCGCAACAACTTTGGGAGTGGTGGCGAACGTGGAACCGCCGCTGCCCAAGAGACGCGCGATCCTCGGGTTCATATCGTATGGATACGCGCAAATGCTTTTACGGCTGGATCGCATCGAGGAGTACCTGCTGTTTCTCTATTCGCATCGCTACCACGACCACACGCCGGGAAGCTGGACGGCGGGTGAGGTGTCTGGCCTGGAGGGAGACAGTTCGCTATTCTGCATGCCGGCGCAGCAGACGATTCCGCTGATGGTGCGGTGGATGCTCGTTTTGGAAGATTCGGACGAAGAAAAACTGTACCTGGCTAAGGGAGTGCCTCGCGAATGGGTGGGGTCGGGTAAAGAGATCAAGATTGAGAAAGCGCCGACGCGGTGGGGAAGGATCAATTTCAAGATGGCGGCGAATCCTGCGGCAAAACGCGTGACGGCCACGGTCTCGCTCGCGAGTGGCGCGGCGCCGAAGGAAGTGCATGTGAAGCTGCGATTGCCTGCCCAGTACAGAATTACCGGGGCGACGGTGAATGGGCGTCCTGCGAATATGGGTGGGATACACAAGGACACGGTGATTTTCGCGACTGGCGGCGCACGTAGTTTTGAAGTGGTTGGAGAATATAGCTGAAGTGGAGTTGTCCGGCCAAAAGTCGCCCGCCTCCCCCACAGGGGCAGGCAGAATGCGGCCGGTGCAACGACACTTTCCAGCGAGGCGTCACATTTCCGGAGTCTTGATTTCAAAGTTGACTGGCGGAGTGACGCCGAGCAGGTTCTGGACGAAATAGTCCCAGCGGCGGCGGACGAGATAGCTATTTCGTTCGCCGTGAGCCATATTGGGCACGAAGAGCATGTCAAAACTCTTGTTGGCTTTCATCAAGGCGTCAACGAAGCGCATGGAGCCTGCTGGGTGGACGTTGTCGTCCACATCGCCGTGCTCAATCAGGAGATGCCCGGCGAGGCGGCCGGCCATCGTGACATTGGATTGCGCGACGTAATCATCTTGTATGGGGTATCCCTGATAAAGTTCGTTCCACCAGGTTTTGTCCAGCCGGGCATCATGGTCTCCGGAAATGGTGACGCCGACTTTGTAGAACTCGGGAAACGCGAGCATGGCGTGAGCCGCGCCGTAGCCCCCGGCGGATGTGCCGTAAATGCCCACGCGGTCCGCATCCATATAGGGATATTTGGCGGCCATTTGTTTAATCAGAGCCACATGATCCTCAAATGCGCCGCCGAGATTGTGATAAGAAAACTCATGGAAAGCGCGGGAGCGGCCGGTGGTGCCGCGACCATCCATCATGACAACGATTGCGCCGAGTTCGGCCATGGCTTGCAGACCACCGCGGAAGATGGCGCTACCGAAAGTCTTCGGCGTAAAGAAATCCTGCGGGCCGGTGTAAACCTGCTCGATGATAGGATATTTTTTTGAAGCGTCGAAATTCGAAGGGCGCCAGATGAGCCCATAGAGATCGGTTTTCCCATCGGCGGCTTTGCCACGGAATGGCTCGGGATACTTCCAACCGGTGGCGAGCAGATCGGTGGCGTCTCCTTTGACGAGGACGCGGACTTCGGAGCCATCTTTCGTGCGGCGGAGAATGGAAGCCCCGGGGAGATCGGGGCGCGAGAAGGTGTCCACATAGTAGGCAAAATCAGGCGAAATACTGGCGTTGTGCGAAGCGTTCTCCGGAGAGAGCAAGGTGAGGCCTTTGCCGTCGAGGCCAACGGAGTAGAGATGGGTTTGGTAGGGGTCTTCATCTTTTTCACGGCCCCCAGCCAGGAAATAGACTTTGCGGTTTTTGTCGTCGAGGGCAACGATGCGATGCACAACCCACGGACCCTGGGTGAGCTGACTGATGAGCTTGCCGGTTTTTCCATCGTAGAGATAAAGGTGGTTCCAGCCATCACGCTCGGAAGTCCAAAGAATTTCAGTGGTGCCCTCTATAAAGCGAGAGAAGGACTCCCCCGGATCAACATATTGACCGGATTGTTCACGTAGCAGAACTTTCTGTTCGCCGGTTTCGGCATCCACGGAGTGGATTTCGATGGCTTTGAAGCCGCGCTCGTTAAAGTCGTAATGAAAACTCTTGCTGTCTGGAAACCACACATAGTCGGGACCAGAATCCCAGGAAGCCTCGAGAGGAGGTGTCTTCACGGGTGTGAGCTTGGCGGATTTGACGTCGAGAATAAACACTTCGACGGAGGGCAGGACTTCTCCGGGCAAGGGATAAACAAAGGTGAAGGCTTTGGGGCGAAGCTGGTCCGGGGGAACAAATTGCAGGCTGGTGAAGCGGCCGGCTTTTCTGGAGTCAATACGATTGGTGACGAGTTTTGAAGAATCGGGCGACCAGTAAACCACGGGGCCCTGCTTCACGTCCTGAGTGCCCTGACGGACCATGTCGCCGAGGGAAGGCAGATTGGTGGCGTAGTCGAAGTCCTGTATGCCATCCCAAGTCATCTGAGAGAGTGCGCCTGTTGGGACGTAGCGCACGAACAGGTTGTGATCCTTGACGTAGGCAGCCCATTTGCCATCGGGCGACAATTCTTCGTACTCATTTTTCTTCTCGGATTGCGGGCTTTTGGTGCATTCATAGTTGGCGAGAGTGCATGTCCATTCGACGTCGTGGATATGGAAGCGAATGGACTTCGCGTCGTCAACAAACTCAAAGGAATCGAAGGGGAGCTTGCTGGCCAGGACCTCCTGCTTGGAGGCCTTGGCCAGAGCGGTGGCAAGGCGTTCGTGATCAAAAGCCGGAGCGGAGGTGTTCTGCGCCGCATCCAACAGGATGAATTCCGTTTTCTTGGGACCGACTGCGCGATACCAAAAGCGGCTGGACTTTGCGATCCAGTGCGGCATGACATCGCCAGAGGTAATCAGTTTACGCTGCGCCCCGGTTTGGAAAGACTCAGCGCGGCGATAGTCTTCGACCGTGCCTTGGGGTGATCCTTTTGGCGACACGACGAGCAACAGTGCCGAACACAGCAACCAGCGAGATGCATCTATCCTCATTTGCTACTCCCTATTTGATTCAGATGAAAAACAAAGCCCCGGCGCCGGTTGGGTTAGTGAACGCATGATGAAGCGCTTGCTATTTGGTTTTCAACCGCACCAGCACGACGCCATGGGCAGGCACGTTCACACTGTATTTTTCCTGAAAGCTGCCCAACTCCTTTTTCAGCCAGAGATCGCGCGCAGTGACTTCACCGGTCAACGCGAGGTGAGAGAAATAAGCGGTCATTTTATCGGCTACCTTGCTGCGGTTGAATAGGCCGACGACCACGCTCCCATCGGCCATGGGCTTTTCCCAAACTTCAAACGGGCCTTCCTGAACAACGGGAAAGCCCTGCTTGCCCAAAGGATCCTGATCCACGGCGATGACTTCGCGATTGGTGAGCATCTCCTGCGTGTACGGAGTCATCGCGGTGAGGTCGTTTCCGGCGATGAGAGGCGCCGCAAGGATGGCCCAAAGGCTTAGGTGGGTGCGGTATTCGTCATCGTTCATTCCGCCGTTGCCGACTTCCAGCATGTCTGGGTCGTTCCAGTGGCCCGGGCCGGCGTATTTCTCCAGGCCGGCTTGTCCAAAGCCGATTCTGGACATGGAATCATAATTGTCTTCGATATCGCCGGTGGTTCGCCACAGATTGCCGCCGACCGATGCTCCCCATTCCCACACGTTGCCCCAACCGTATTGGCAAAGGCTTAGGACAATGGGGCGGCCGGTCTTTTTCAGCGCTTCGTACATTTTAGTGTAGGCCGCTTTCATCTGCTCGGGACTTCCCGTGTCCTGGCACCAGTCATATTTCAAATAGTCAAAACCCCACTCGGCGTAGGTCTGCGCATCCTGCTCTTCGTGGCCGAGGCTGCCTTCGAAGCCAGCGCAAGTCTTGGGGCCAGGTGAAGAATACAAACCGATTTTCAGACCTTTGGAGTGGACATAATCGGTGAGGGCCTTCATATCGCGGAATTTCCGGTTGGGGTGAATGACACCTTTGTCGTCGCGCTTCCCTTCCCAGGTGTCGTCAATATTGATGTAAAGAAAGCCGGCATCTTTCATGCCGCTGGCGACCATGGCATCGGCCTGGGTGCGAACGGTGCGGGAATTAATCTTCTCCGCAAAATGGTTCCAACTGTTCCAGCCCATCGGAGGGGTGGGAGCAAGATTTGGTTCCTGAGCCGCAACAAGCGACGGCACTGCCGCACAACAAATTAAGGCGGCAATCAAAAACGAAGCTGGAAATTTCCGATTCATCTGTGCCTCCGAATATTTTCCTTAAGCAAAGCTATTGGCTCCAGCCTTTCTCGAACTGGTATTCATCCGTGCGAAACTGGCCAGAGGGAGCTAGGCATTCACTTTCCAATACACCGTGTAACGTTCCTTGAAAACTTTGTAAAAAGGTTCAAGGCTGGTGGATTCGCTTTGGCCCACGGTGCGAAACGCGTGATGCATGTTGGGAACAGGCTCCACCCAGGCAGTTGCATCCGTGCGACTGGACCTGACCGCAGGAGGACGAGCAGGTTTCTGGCCTTCGGGCAACCACGGGCCTTGTGGACCGTAAATCATGGAGTTATTCAATCCGTCTTTGCCCATTTCGCCGGCGAGAACCATGGGGCCGTACATCATGGCTTGAACAGAAGGATCATCTGGCGTGGGGACAGTGTGGAGAGACATCGGGAGCGCCAGTTCGACTTTGTCGCCATCGTCCCAAATGCGCTCAATTTTGGCGTAAGTCGAGGGTTGTGTGGGGATCGTTAGCGGCTTGCCATTGACCTTGATCGCGACACCTTTGGCGGCCCAGTACGGAATACGCAGATTTACCGCGAGAGTGACCGGCTTGGGTGTAGAAATTGTGAACGTCGTTGCTTCTTCTTCGGGAAAGGCGGTCTGCTGAACCAGTTTCACGCTCATTTCCTTCCAATCCAGTTGCGAGGGGATGTAGAGATTGACGTAGATTCCCTTGTCGTCGTGGAAATAGATGGAGTCATTCGTCTTGGCAAATTCTTCAACGCCCGTGCCCGTACAACAGAAGAAGGAATCGAATGGCGTGCCAAACGTGCGATAGAGACCCGGCGCCATGGAAATGAAATACATCACCATGCCATCTGGATCTTGAGAGCCCAAGCGGGCGTTGAGGAGGAGACGCTCGTAATAATCCATGATGGCGGGATTGCAAGTGAGGCCAAAAAGGTGACGGCTCAGTTTCATCATGTTGTAGCTGCAGCAGCACTCTTCCGCGTTGGGGCCCAATTGCGTGGAGATTTTCCCGGGGTCCTGCCAGAACTCATCATTGCTTGTGCCGCCAGTGCAATAAGTATGTTCGGAAGTGACTTCCTTCCAGAAGTAGTCCGCGATGTCGAAATAGCGTTGTTCACCGGTGAGTTCGTATCCGCGAATCGCGCCGATGATCTTGGGGATGTTGGTGTTGGCGTGATTGCCGCCCAGGGCGTCGCGGTGCCCGGCCAGAGGATCAAAGATTTTTTTGTGGTCGAAGCGGCGGGCGAGATGGAGATAGTCTTCCTTGCCCGTGACACCATAAAGATCAAAGAGCACTTCCATCATGCCGCCATGCTCGACGAGTAGCACGCGCGCCATGTGCTCGTCTGTAAGCGGATTGACGAAGTCGCCGGCCCACTTCGCCATTTTTTCCGCCACATCCAGCGCTTCCTGGTTGCCGCAGTGGAGATACATGTCCAGGTTGCCCGCCATGATCTTGTGGTAAGTGTAAAATGGTGCCCAGACCCGTTTGCCATCACGAAGGCGATCGAAAAGTTCGGTGGGATAGGCACTGAGGTAGCCGCCGCGCAGGGCTTTTTGGCACTTCGCCAATTCACTGACCACGGCGTCGGCTTTGTTTTTCAAATCCGCGTCACCCGTGCTGGCATAGGAGAGGGCCGCGGCGGATAGATAATGGCCGCCCGCAAAATGGCCGCGCAGCTCGCAATCAATCGCTTCCCAGCCACCGAGAGGTTCGGCTGAAGTGGGTAGTCCGGCGGTGAGACGGAAGGTGTGCAAGAGGCGATCATTGGGAATGGAATGCAGATAGCGGCGATTAATGTCCATGGCAGTTGCAAAGGCGCCGTCGCGAAGACGAACCTGAGCCATGGGGAATGGCTGCAGCTTGGCAGGAACTTTATTGGCGATAGGAGCGACAAGAAGGGAGGCAGAAGCGTCAGTAAGAAAACGAAAGTCGCGAAAGTGCGATGAAAGCAAAATCGCAGCAGCTGAAGAAGCCACAAGATCTCTACGAGACAGAAGCTTAGTCATAAAAATTCACCAATTAGGAAGAACGAAAGCCCAGGAATACTGGGATATAAAGGGCAAAGAAAGAGTTGGAGAAGCGGAAACGAGTAAACGCTTTCTCAAGAGGGCAAAGTAAACGTGGAAGAGAGGAAAGTCAACGAGTAAATTCTGGGGGAATGAGAGGAAGGAAAAGGGGTTGCGGCAGGGCGCGCAATTGGATAAAGTATGCAGTTTGTCCTCTGAGGGGAGCGGCAGGGCTATGGCAACGCAAACTCGACGCTTGCACGTCGTTGACTCGCACACTGGCGGAGAACCAACACGCGTCATCGTGGCAGGCGGGCCAGAACTTCCACATGGGAGTATGGCTGAGAAACTGGAGTGCCTGCGGCGGAATCATGACTATGTCCGGCGAGCCACGATTAACGAGCCGCGCGGCTCCGAAATTATTGTGGGAGCGTTGCTCTGCAAGCCCGTTGATCCGTCGTGCGTGACGGGCGTGATTTATTTTAACAACGTGGGCTACCTGGGGATGTGCGTGCACGGCACAATTGGTTTGGTGGTGACGCTTGCGCATCTGGGGAAGATCGGCGTGGGCGAACATCGCATCGAGACGCCGGTGGGAGTGGTGAGCGCGACGCTGCACGAAAGCGGAGAGGTTACGGTTGGAAATGTGGCGAGTTATAGAAGCGCAAGCGATGTAGAAGTTGCGGTGCCTGGGTATGGAACTGTGCGCGGGGATGTTGCGTGGGGAGGCAACTGGTTTTTTCTGGTGAAGGAGCCCGTGGTGGAGCCTTCGCTGGAAAAGGTGGATGAATTGACGAGTTTCGCCTGGGCCATTCGGCAAGCGTTGAAGGACAACGGCATCAGAGGGAACGGCATAAACGGAGTGGACGGCAAGGAAGTGGATCACGTGGAGTTGTTTGGGCCTACGCGTAGCAAGGGTGTGAACAGCCGGACATTTGTGCTGTGCCCGGGAAAGGCGTATGACCGTTCTCCATGTGGCACGGGAACCAGCGCAAAGCTGGCGTGTTTATATGAAGACGGCAAATTGAAGCCGGGAGAAGTGTGGCGGCAAGAAAGCATCGTTGGGAGCGTGTTTGAAGGAAGCGTGCGCATTGAGAACGGGAAAATCCTACCCAGGGTGAAAGGTTCAGCGTACATTACAGCGGAAGCGGACTTAATCCTCGATCCAGATGATCCGTTTCGCCACGGCATGTCCACATGAGCTTGACAACGGATGTGTTGGTAGTAGGAGGCGGGATTGTTGGGGCGGCGTGTGCCTACGAGTTGGCAAATGAGAAGGTTAAGGTTGCCGTTGTGGAGGCTACAGGAATTGGAACCGGAGCTACGGCGGCAGGCATGGGTCACATTGTGGCCATGGATGATTCCGAAGCGCAATTTGCGTTGACGCGCTATTCGCAGAAACTGTGGGAAGAACTGCGGCCGCAATGCCCCGGCACGGTGGAATACCAGGAAACGGGAACGATCTGGGTGGCGGCGGATGAAGAGGAAATGGGGGAAGTGCGGCGAAAACATGAGTATTATCGCGCGCGTGGGGTTGCGTCGGAGATTCTGGATGAACAGGCGCTGCGTGAAGCGGAGCCTCACCTTAGCAATTCGATGGCAGGCGGGTTGCGAGTGCCCGGAGATGCGGTGCTCTATCCGCCATGCGCGGCGAGTTTTTTGATGCAGCGTGCGGCGGAGAGTTGCGCCCGGATTTACACGGGCCAGGCGGTGACTTGCATTGGTAGAGGCACGGCAGTGCTGGCAGACGGGACGAGCTTCAGCGCAAAAGTGATTGTGAATGCCGCGGGACAACATGCCGCGAGGTTGACCCCCGGCTTACAGATAGAGTCGAAAAAAGGGCATCTGGTGATTACGGAGCGCTACAGTGGCGCGATTCGGCATCAGCTTGTGGAGCTTGGATATTTGAAGAGCGCGCATTCCACTCGAGGGGATAGCGTAGCTTTCAACGTGCAGCCGCGCAAGACCGGACAGCTTTTGATCGGCTCGTCTCGGCAATATGCGAGTAAGGATGCGGGAGTGGATTCGAGGATCGTTGGACGGATGTTGCGGCGAGCATTTGAATATATTCCGGAGCTTGCCACATTTTCCGCGATACGAGTATGGACGGGATTTCGAGCGGCAACGCCAGACAATCTTCCGCTCATCGGGCCGTGGAGCGCGGACCCTACGATTTTTCTGGCGGCTGGGCATGAGGGGCTGGGAATTACAACTTCTCTTGCAACGGGACGCTTAATTACGGATCACTTTCTGGGGCGCCACTCGGAAATTTCTAGCGAGCCTTACTTGCCATCGCGACAGCAGGAAACCTTAAGTCATGTCTGAAAGCGTCACAATTCGATTGAACGGGAGGCAGGTGACCGTTCAAGCGGGGACGAGTGTTGCGGCGACAATGCTGGCTACAGGCGAGCACTGCCGAACATCGGTCACGGGCGAGGCGCGTGATCCGCTTTGCGGGATGGGAATTTGCTTCGAATGCCGCGTGACGATTAACGGGAAAAGGCACAGCCGCGGATGCCAGGTGCTGTGCCAATCAGGGATGGATATTAGCTGCGATGAGTAAGGCGATCCAGAAGAGATTTGATGTGGTGGTGATTGGCGGCGGACCGGCGGGAATCGCGGCGGCTGTGACCGCGTCCCAATGTGGGGCGTCGGTCGCGCTACTGGACGATAACCCAGGGTTGGGAGGACAGATTTGGCGGGGCGAAGGCCGAACCTCTGGTTCGACAACAGCGGTGACTTGGTTTGAAAAAGTCAGCCGATCTAATGTGAACTGGATTTGTCCAGCGCAAGTGTTTCATGTCGAGGCGGGCAGGTTGCTGGCTGAGTCACCAGTGGAGACGCATGAGATTTACTTCGACAGGTTGATTCTAGCAACTGGAGCACGCGAACGCTTCCTCGCCTTCCCTGGCTGGACATTGGGAAACGTGATAGGGGCGGGAGGATTACAGGCGCTAATAAAGTCCGGATTACCGGTTGAGAGAAAACGGATTGCGATTGCGGGAACGGGGCCACTGCTGCTCGCCGTGGCGGCTTGCGTTAAGGAACACCGCGGCGAAGTTGTTTACATCGCGGAGCAGACGAGCCTTGCGAAATTTGCGAAGTTTGGGATGAGCATGATGTTCGCTCCAGGGAAGTTCGGCGAAACGATACGGCTGGGATGGAAGCTGAAGGGAGTTCCACACTGGAGAAACTGCTGGCCGGTGGCGGCGTTGGGGAGAGAGCGAGTGGAAGCGGTTCGTCTCTCGCATGGCGGGCGAATCAAAGAGATTGCGTGTGATTACCTGGCGTGTGGCTTTCATCTGATTCCCAACACGGAATTGGCTGAGTATTTGGGATGCAAGACACGGGATGGCTTTGTTGCCGTTGACGATGCGCAACAGACGTCCGTTCGCAGTGTGTATGCCGCCGGAGAACCCACAGGAATCGGCGGACTAGAACTGGCTCTTATCGAGGGACAAATCGCCGGCCTGGCTGCAGCAGGAAAAACTGTGGGGAATGAAGAGCTACTTAGGGCACGCGCGGCTAACCAAATCGCTGTTCGCGCGATGAAGGAAGCCTTTGCACTGCGAGCCGAGTTGCGAATGTTAGCGGACCCGGACACGCTTGTGTGCCGTTGCGAAGACGTTTCGTATGGAAAGCTGCGCGAGCACAAATCGTGGCGCGAGGCAAAGCTGCAAACGCGATGCGGGATGGGACCGTGCCAGGGCAAGGTCTGCGGTCCTGCTACCGAATTCCTGTTTGGATGGAAGGCGGATTCGCTACGGCCACCACTGTTCCCAGTGCGCTGTGCGAGCCTGGCAGCAGTTTTCCCCGAAGAAAGTACGACTGCAACGATTGGAGGAACACAATGAAGTGGACTGGCGTCATGCCTGCCATCACGACTTGTTTCACGGAAAAGTATGAGGTGGATCACGCTTTCCTGGCGGATCACGCGCGATGGCTGACCGAGAATGGCTGCACGGGAATCGTGGCACTGGGGTCGCTGGGAGAAGGCGCAACGTTGCAGGCCGCGGAGAAGGCGGCAATTCTGAAAACATTCACGAAGGCGCTGAAAAGCAAAGCGCCGGTGGTAGCGTCTATCTCCGCGCTTTCAACGCCGGAGGCCGTTGAACTCGCCAAAAGCGCCGAAGGAATTGGCTGCGACGGACTGATGATTCTTCCCCCTTATGTTTACAAGGGCGATTGGCCAGAGATGAAAACATATCTGGGAACGGTGCTAAAAGCGACAGAGTTGCCATGCATGCTGTACAACAATCCGGTTGCCTATGGCACGGATTTTCTTCCCGAGCAGATTGCGGAACTGGCAAAGGAGCATGCAAATCTTGTGGCGGTGAAGGAATCCAGCACGGACGTGCGCCGAGTGACAGCGATTCGCGCTCTGCTGGGAGACCGTTTGGCAGTATTTGTGGGTGTTGACGACGCGATCCTGGAAGCTATCAGAATGGGAGCGACTGGGTGGGTCGCGGGACTGGCGGATGCCCTGCCGCGGGAATCGGTTGATCTCTTTAACTATGGGATTGAAGGAAAAAAGGAGGCCGCGGAGGAATTGTACCACTGGTTCTTGCCGTTGCTGCGGTTGGACACGGTTCCGAAGTTTGTGCAGCTTATCAAACAGGTGCAACAGGAACTGGGCGTAGGCAGCGCGCGAGTTCGCGGACCACGGAAGGAAGTTGTTGGACAGGAATTGGAATGCACGCGAAAGATTGTGCGTGAAGCGATGAAAAATCGCCCGGCGTCAGCCAGTACGGCGCTGCGGCGCAGCTGAGCTGGAGGAAAGATGGCAATCACAACCCACGGCAGATCCTTGATTGGTATCCGCGACGGAGTGATTGGGGGAAGCACATTCCGCGCGATCTCGCCAGTAACGGGCGAAGAGTTGGAACCGCGGTTTCATTCCGCTGGAGTAGAGGATGTAAATCTTGCTGCACAACTTGCCGCGGAGGCCTTCGCGGTTTACGGGAACATCCCGGGTAAGGCAAGAGCGAAGTTCCTTAGAACGATAGCGCGGAGGCTGGAAGAGATTGCCGATCAGCTCGTGCAGCGTGCTACGCAGGAAACAGCATTACCGGAGGCGAGACTGCGAGGCGAGGTTGGGCGCACTTGCGGGCAATTGCGGATGTTCGCCGAGGTGGCGGAAGAAGGATCGTGGGCGATGGCGCGCATCGATCGCGCGGAGCCGGACCGCAAGCCTGCTGCGAAGCCGGACATACGGTCCATGTTGCGGTCGATTGGGCCAGTCGTCGTATTTGGCGCCAGCAATTTTCCGTTGGCGTTTTCCGTTGCTGGCGGAGATACCGCATCCGCGCTGGCGGCAGGGAATCCCGTGATTGTGAAAGCGCACCCCGCGCACCCAGGAACAAGCGAATTTGTGGGGCACGCGATCCGCGATAGCGTGCAGGAATGCGGATTACCGGAGGGTGTGTTCTCGCTTCTTTTCGATTCCGGGACTTCCGTGGGAGCGCAACTGGTGCAGCACCCGTTCGTGAAGGCGGCAGGGTTCACCGGTTCGCAGGCTGCCGGGAAAGCACTGTTTGATCTGGCGATGCGGCGGCCGGAACCAATTCCCTTTTTCGGCGAAATGGCCAGCACGAACCCGCTGTTTGTTTTGCCTGGAGCGGCGGCTGCGAACGGCGAACGAATTGCGGCGGACCTTTATGGATCGTTCACTCTGGGCGCGGGGCAATTTTGTACCAAGCCGGGGTTGGTATTTGTTGAAGAAGGAAAGCCGTTTGAATTGTTGAGTGCGAGGCTTCGGGACAAGGTTTCCGGCGCGGCCGAGTTCACATTGCTGACCGCGGGAATCAGCTCGTCATTTGGGCGTCAAGCGACGAAGCGCGAGAAAGAGTCGAAAGCCAGGCTTGTAGCACGCGGGGCCGGAGGAGCAGCGAATGTCGGCGCCTCTGCTACGGCATTGCTATTTGCAACGGACGCCACGACATTTCTGGGCGGCCCGGAACTTGCGGAAGAACACTTCGGCCCCTCGCTGCTACTGATACCTTACGGCACGAAGCAGCAATTGATGGAATGCGCTCGCAGTTTGCACGGACACCTGACGGCGACAATTCATGGCACGAAAGAAGATTTGCAGGAGCACTCTGAATTGCTGCAAATTCTGGAAACGAAGGTGGGGCGAATTGTGTTCAACGGATTTCCAACGGGTGTGGAGGTGACCCACGCCATGGTGCATGGCGGGCCGTACCCAGCGAGCACGGACGCAAGAACGACATCCGTTGGGAGTTTGGCGATTTACCGATTTGCACGGCCAGTGTGTTATCAGAACTTCCCTGACGAGGCACTTCCCGAGGAACTAAAGAGGCAAAACCCGCTGAGCCTGTGGAGATTGGTAGATGGGAAGCCGAGCAGGGAGCCGTCGTGATAAGCTATCTCAGGCCGAGTTGGTCCAAGCCAATTCCGGTACGACCTGACAGACACCCAATAGCTGGACTCCGCCCCTATTGAGATCTGGCGTCAGAAACCGGCCTTTATAAAATAGAAAGAATTAAATATGAGAAAGCCTCAAATGAGAATCAGCCGCCCTGCGCACGGCGGTGCCTCAAGACTGGAAAGCATGGGAAAAACAAGGCGGTCCACTCCGATTCCCCGGCAGTCGCTTGCGTCGGCCGTGGTGGAACGGTTGCGGGACCAGATTTTGAACGGTGAATTGCGGGAAGGCGAGCAACTGCGGCAAGACGCGATCGCAGCGGAATTTCAAATCAGCCGAATTCCTGTTCGCGAAGCGTTGAGCCACCTTGCGGCCGAGGGACTGATTACCATCGTGGCCAACCGGGGAGCGGTTGTGTCTTCACTTGCCCCGGAAGAGATCGAGCAACTGTTCGAGACGCGAGCAGTGCTGGAATGCTACATGCTGCGGTGCGCGATTCCTAACCTTACGGACGGCGATTTTGCGAAGGCAGAGAAAATACTAAAGCAGTACGAACAATCGCTGGAGAAGGATTCGGAGATCAAGAATTGGGGCGACTGGAACTGGAGTTTTCATTCCACGTTATACGCGCCGGCAAACCGCGCTTCAATGATGTCGTACATCAAGACACTGAATAACAATTGTGATCGCTACACCCGGCTGCACCTGCTGGTCACGCGCGAGCTGCACGTGGCGGGAAAGGCGCACCACGATCTTCTGGACGCTTGCAAGACACGAGATCCAGAAATTGCTTCCAACGCGCTTTGGAAGCACATCACCGATGCGGGAATCTACCTGAAGGAATTCATCCAGAAGCATCGCGCGCAGCACGAGTAAGCACACTTTCCAAAACAGAAATCCACAGATGAAGAGCGGATTATAGGGAGAGGTGCGTTTTCGGTTTGCGCGGTGCAGGATTGCATATAGTATGCATTCCACGGATTGGAGCCGATTCTCCTCCCTTTGAACGAGAACGGAACGCGCCGGCATCACGGGAGTTTCATGAGCCACCTAGCGGGAACAGAAAACCTGACCGAACAAAGCTCCACTGGGTTTACGCGCGGACTGGGTCTGTTCGATTCGACCATGGTCGTGGTCGGAGTGATGATCGGTTCGGGAATTTTCATTGTGTCCGCTGAAATGAGCCGGCAGATCGGGAGCGCAGGGTGGTTGCTGGTGGCATGGGGAGCAGCGGGGGCACTGACAATTGCAGGGGCGTTGGCTTACGGGGAATTGGCGGCGATGATGCCGCGTGCCGGGGGAATGTACATCTATTTGCGCGAGGCTTTTTCTCCGCTGTGGGGGTTTCTCTACGGGTGGACGTTGATCAGTGTGATTCAGACAGGAACGATCGCGGCGGTGGCGATTGCGTTTGCGCGATTTTCCGGCGTGCTGTTTCCGGCGATTTCCGAAGAACATTACTTGATCCACCCGATTCACGTGTCGACCGGATATGCGCTTTCCCTTTCTTACACGCAACTTGTGGCGATCGGAGTGATTGCGGTTCTAACGTGGACCAATAGCCGCGGGCTGCAGTACGGCAAAATCGTACAAAACGTATTCACGATCGGGAAGACCATCGCGCTGTTAGCACTGATTGTGGTGGGATTGACGATCGGATGGAACTGGTCCGCAGTGCATGAGAATTTCGGGCATGCGTGGGCGGCGCGAGGAGTCAGCCCCATCCAGGGAGCGCTAGACGCAACGACGGCGTTCGGGTTGTTCATCGCGATTTGCGTGGCGCAGACTGGTTCGCTCTTCTCCGCTGATTCCTGGCATGACATCACGTTTACCGCGGGAGAAGTGAAAGATCCAAAACGCAATCTGCCCTTGTGCCTGTTTTTGGGAACGAGCATTGTGATCGCGCTCTATTTGCTGGCGAACGTGGCGTATCTGGTCAGTTTGCCGCTTTCGGCAATCCAGCATGCTCCGTCGGACCGGGTTGCAACCGCCATGCTGCAGACAATTTTCCCGAGGTTCGGGCCAGCGTTGATGGCGGCAGCGATTATGGTCTCTACAGTTGGTACCGTGAACGCGCTGACCCTGGCTGCCGCGAGAACCTATTACGCGATGGCGCAGGATGGATTGTTTTTCGCTTCGGCGGGGCGGCTCAATGCTGCGCGGGTGCCTGCGGTGGCGTTGTTGATTCAAGGGCTCTGGTCCGTCGTGCTTGTGCTGCCGCGCACGTTCAATTCCGCCACGCGCACCTACGGAAATCTTTATAGCGATTTGCTGGAATATATCATCTCCGCCGCGCTGCTTTTCTACATCTTGACGATCGCGGGAGTAATTCGATTGCGGATAACGAAACCCCAGGCGGAGAGGCCGTATCGCGCGTTTGGTTATCCGGTGCTACCCGTCCTTTACATAGCGGGAGCCGGGGCGATTGTGGCGGCACTTTTCGTGTATCGTTCTGCTACGACCTGGCCGGGGTTGGTGATTGTTGTGCTGGGGATTCCGGTGTATCTGCTACTGGCCAGGACTGCGAAAAAGCTCCCGAATCCTCACCCTTAATCTGGAAGACAATCGCACCGTGCTGCGACCGCGACAAAATCCGAACTGCAATATCGCGTTCAACTTGTTGAGTCGTAATTGAACAATTGGATTCGATCAACCGAGGCGCAAAGTGGCGGTTGCCACGGACATGCGCGGAAGTTCGAGCTGGACTTGCGCACCATCCACTTTCACCGGGTGCTTCTGGATGACCACCGTGTCAGGCTTTTCAAAGGTGTTGCAGGCGTTGAGGTCCGAATGATGGAGGATTTCGGCGGCGCCATCCTTTGCGCTGGCACCGAGCAAAGAGCAGTCCACTCGTAAATCCGCATCGGAATGGGGATTGACAAAGCTGAGGACCATTTCATTTCCACCGCGCGAGGCAGAAACAGAAAGTGGGAGCGGCGAAGAATCCTGCGTGGAAACATGCAGAGCCGTTTTCGAGCGATGAGGCTTAAAGAGCATGAACGCATAGTAAGTGGTTGTGCGGACGCACTTATCGCTTTCAGCGCCTTCGGTGAGCAGCAGCGATTGCAGCACGTTTACTATCTGCGCGATGTTGCACATGTAGAGTTGATCCGCAAGACGATTGAAAAGGTTGAGCCCCAATCCCGCGGCAAGAGCGCTACGCATGGTGCTTTGCTGCCAAAGGCTGCCATAGAGTTTTTCGTCTGATTGACGGATGTGATCCCACACGCCCCATTCATCAAGGATCAGTCCCACATTTCTGCCTTCGTGGTAGCCATCCAAAACAGCGCGCTGCAAGCGGATCGAGTCTTCTACTTTGGCGAAGATGGCGAGTTGTTCGTTCATGTGCGGAACGGTGAATTCCGTGGGAGCGTCCTCCCCGCCCTCGTAATAGTGCATGGAAAAACCATCGGGGAGTTCGTACTTCATCTTGTCCAGAAAACCGCGCGACCAGCCCACGTCGCTGCCCGAAGGGCCGCTGGCGATCAGAAACGGCTTCGTGCCACCGAATTCGCGGAGATAAACGGCGAACCGGCGATATAAGGCCGCGTACTCGTCTGGCCTCATGTTGCCGCCGCATCCCCAACTCTCATTGCCCACGCCCCAATAGCGAACGCGAAACGGATCAGGTGAACCATTCGCTGCACGCTCCTCGGAGAGTTCGCTTCCCTTTGGATAATTGCAATACTCGACCCAGTCGCGCATTTCGCGGGGCGAGCCGCTGCCCACATTCCCTGCCAGGTAGGGTTCGGCATCAATCTTCCGGCAAAGGTCAATGAATTCGTGGGTGCCAAAGCTGCCGTCTTCGATGCCACCGCCCCAGTGAATGTTCACGCGCTTCGGACGCTTTGCCTCCGGCCCAATGCCATCGCGCCAGTGATAATCATCCGCGAAGCAACCGCCCGGCCAGCGCAATACGGGAACTCCCAATTCGCGCAAGTAATCAACTGCGGCTTTGCGATGCCCGTTGACATTGGGGACTTTTGAATTCTTGCCGACCCATAAGCCGCCATAGATGCAGGAGCCCAGATGTTCGGCAAATTGGGAATGGAATTCCGGCTTGACGGTGGCGATTTCAGAATCGCTGTGAACGACTACCCGTTGTGTGGTGGTCGTGTCCGCGAAAATGTTTCGCGGAAGCAGCGATGCCAGGCTGGCAACTGCCGTGCCGGCTACGAATTTTCTGCGAGAAAAAGGGTGCGTCATGGATACCTCCGATCAGAAATAGATTCCAACAGAACAACGAGAATGGTATCGGCGTGACATTGGAGCAGCCATCAAATCGTGCCCCAAAGGACTTCCCGCAAGCAATGCCTTCCTGACGAGCCAAAAGAGCGTCGGCGAGTTCCAGAGGTTCCCAAGAAGGCGAGCGAACCGTGCCCATGGCGGCCGGCGTAACCCCAAGAAGAAGAAGGGGAATGAAAGAAAAGGGAACGGCGCCGACGTTTGTATACATTATCCAACTTCGTGTCTATAATCAACCCCAGCCAGTGATGTCTTTCGCCGAAGACTGACACGGCAACTACAAGAACAAAGAAGCTGGGACGGTCCTGAACTACATGAGCGAAGCTCGGGTTTTGCGGCTGCTAGCTGCAGGCAGCTTGATGGTGATGATGAATGCGTGCGGTGGCAGCGGTGGAACTGCCCCGCCACCTCCACCGGCAACAGGATCGCTGACGGTGAATGTAAGCAACTTGCCGGTTGGGGCGAGCATAGCGGTTCTGGGTCCCAACGGCTACAACCAAACTTTCAGCCAAACGACGACCATCAACAATTTAAGGGCCGGATCTTACGTAGTGGGAGCATCGGCTCAGGCAGGGGCGGCGGGAAGCAACACGATTGCAATTCCGGCGATCTCTGGTAGCCCTGCAAACGTGAGTGCGAACAGTGCGGCAACGGTGAGCGTGAACTACGCTACACTTTCAACGGGTTGGCAGCCGGCGGGGCCGCAGGCGATCAAGATATTCAATGGAATTCCGGCGGCGGGTAAGCTAGATGCGCTGGCGATTGATCCAACGAGCGCGCTTGTTACCGTCCCGGGCACACAGATTCAAATCCATTCCGTGATGTACGTTGGGGGCGGAATCTACAACGGGCCCGCGACGGAACCGGGTGTTTACAAAACGAGCGATGGCGGGCAAACGTGGAAGCAAGCGAACACTGGACTCAGCGACCCAGCCGTTGGTTCGCTTTGGTTAGATGCGAAGCACCCGAATACAATCGTTGCGGCGACGTGGACGCAGGGGCTTTTTCAAAGCATCGATGGCGGGCAGAGTTGGGCTCTCACCGGTGCGTACGGTTCGTCTACCGCTCTTCTGCAAATCGGAAGCACTCTTTATGCGGGGACGGGCCAAGGCATCTACACATCCGCAGACAGTGGCAAGACCTGGGTAGAGCTGGAACCAACGACTCAGCCAGTCCGTTCCCTGGCGGCGGCCGGAACAACGATCTATGCTGGATTGGACGACGGTAGCGTAATCGTCCAGGCGGGGCCGACAGCGGCATGGCAGATGAACACGCCCGATACGTCGGGAGGAGTGACGTCAGAATCCATCGGAGCAAATCCTGCAAATCAGCTGAACGCTTATTCGGTGGAGATGGCTTATTACAACATCCCGAATTTTTACGTTACGGCGAACAGCGGGAATACGTGGAGCGCCGTCGACACGAACGCGCTGAACGTGCCGGTGCAGGTGACGGCGTTCGATCCCAGTGGTAGCGCGATTTACATCGGCGCGGATGTCTACTTCGGGAAGTCCACGGATGGCGGGAAAACCTGGCTGCAGATGTCCGCTCCGGATCAAAACAATTCAGGGGCCTGGTACGACGAGCGACTGATCGTTCCGAATGCAGGCGGCATTTCCAATCACGTAATGGTGACTGCAGATCAGGGACTGTACTTGACGACGGACGGAGGAGCATCGTGGATCAGCCTGAACGGGAACCTGACGTCTTCGATCGTCTACGTGGCGGCTGTAAAGGGCAATACCATTATCACCACCATGCAGGACTTGGGTCCCCTGGTGAGCTTTGACGGCGGGCAGACCTGGGATTCGCATCCGAGCAACAATCCACCTGGCTCGGAGGGTGGAACGACCTTGATCAATCCCGGCAATCCGAAATATACGTATGTTTACACCGCATGGGGATTTCAAGTTTCCACGGATGGCGGCCACAACTATCAGTATTCCACGACGCTGACAGGCGATGCATTCCCCGGGTGCGGCGGCAATTCGCAACTGATTGCCGTGGACGGACAGAATCCAGCGAATGTCTATGTGGCGGCGTACGATTGCCAAAATACGAGTAGTGGTTTTGCCCAGGGAATCTATCGCAGCCCAGACTACGGTCAGACGTGGACGCGGCAGAACTGGCCCATCAAGAATCCCATCATGGTGGCGATGGACCCGGCAAGCAATCAGAATATTTTTGTTGGGCAGATCGATGGCACCCTGCAGGTATCACACAACGGAGGACAGAGTTGGACCGCACATGCGATCGGACAAACACAAGGGCAAGTCTGGTGGCCGGTAACACTGGCAGTGAATCCTTATGCGTCCAACGTCGTGTTGGTAGGGATGTCGGGGCCACCAGGTAGTGGGGGCGGCGTCTTGCGCAGCGCGGATGGAGGCACCACTTTCACGCCAGCAAACGCGGGGCTTGATCCCGGTAATTCGCAGCCTTGGCCGGATTCGGTTTTTCAATTGAGCTACGACCCAAGTGGGTCGGGCGCCGCAGTGGCAGCACGATTCAGTGGAATCTATATTTCCACGGACAATGCGAGCAATTGGGTGAGCATGCGAGGAAATATCGTGCCATACACATTTACCAGCGCCACTTGGGACGGCGGATATCTTTACGCAACAACGTTTGGCGAAGGGGTAATGCGGCTCGCAGGCCCGTTCTGAAATGAGGTTCCTGCGGGTCGCGAAGAGAGACATGGCATTTCTAGATACTCAGGAGGTTCCAGTGGGAAGAATTATTTTTGTTCTTTTAGCGGTAGTTGCATGCTTCCAGGGCACGGCTGCGTCGCAAACGCGCAATGCGGCCCAAATCTCCAAGGACAATATAGTAAAAGCGCGGCCTCTACCTTTGGATAGCGTGCGTTTGTTAGGCGGACCGTTGAAGAGGGCGCAAGAACTGGACGCCAAATACTTGCTGGAACTGGCGCCGGACCGCATGCTGGCGTTCTTGCGGCAGCGCGCTGGATTGGAGCCGAAGGCAAAGGGTTACGGTGGATGGGACGGTCCGGGCCGGCAACTTACCGGACACATTGCGGGGCACTACTTGTCGGCGGTGAGCTTGATGTATGCGGCGACGGGTGACGTGCGGTTCAAGGAACGCGCCGATTACATTGTGAAGGAGCTTCAGGAAATCCAGGCAAAGCAGGGGGATGGCTACCTGGGCGCGCTGCTGGACAAGGACGGCGTTGACGGAAAAGTTCATTTTGAGGAATTGAGCCACGGCGTTATCAGATCTGGCGGGTTCGACCTGAATGGTCTTTGGTCTCCGTGGTACGTGGAACACAAGATATTTGCCGGACTCCGGGACGCGTACCGTTACACGGGGAATCGAACCGCGCTGGACGTGGAAATCAAGTTTGCGGGATGGGCTGAAGGCATTCTGGCCAAATTGAATGACGACCAAATTCAAAAGATGTTGAATACCGAATTCGGGGGGATGAACGAGGTGACCGCCGATCTTTACGCAGACACCGGGGACAAGCGCTGGCTGGCGCTTTCGGAAAAGTTCCAGCACCACGCCGTGGTGGACCCACTGGCAGCGGGCCAAGACATTCTGGCGGGAAAGCATGGCAATACTCAGGTGCCCAAGCTCTACGGGTCGCTGGTGCGTTACATCTACACGGGGGATCAAGAGGACTACAAAGCAGCAACATTTTTCTGGGACCAGGTGGCGCTGCACCACAGCTTTGCCACCGGAGGCCACGGGGTTAACGAATATTTCGGACCAGCGGACAAATTGAGCGACATGGTGGACGGGCGCACTGCGGAAACTTGCAACGTGTACAACATGATTAAAATGGCGCGCGATTTGTTCTCGGTCAACCCGGAGATACGTTATGCGGACTTCCATGAGCGGGCGCTGTTCAATCACATACTGGCGTCGCAGGATCCGAACGACGGGCGCGTCTGCTACATGGTGCCAGTTGGCCGCGGCGTGCAACACGAATATCAGGACAAGTTTGAAGACTTCACGTGCTGCGTGGGAACAGGCATGGAGAGCCACGCGCTGCACGGGTATGGACTGTATTACGAATCAGGCGACAAGCTTTGGGTGAGCCTGTATGCGCCGACGGCGGTGGACTGGAAATCGGCGGGGGTGCAACTGGAAATGAACACGGACTTTCCTGACGGGGAATCCGCTACGCTGCGGGTTACATCGGATACGCGAAAGAAATTCACGCTGGCGCTGCGGCGGCCTTACTGGGCGGGCAAGGGCTTTAGCGTAAAGGTGAATGACGTGGCGATGACAAATCTTCCAAAAGCGGATTCCTACGTCGAGATCAATCGGATTTGGAAAAAAGGGGACAAGGTGGAATTGGTATTGCCGAAAACGTTGCGAACGGAACCCCTAGCTGACAATGCGAATCGTGTAGCGTTACTCTGGGGCCCGCTGGTGCTGGCGGGAGACCTGGGGCCTGAATTGGAGAGAAGAGAAGAGCACGAGGAGGGCGCGGAGAAGCAGGCGCCCGTGTTCGTAACAACGAAACCTGTGGATGAGTGGCTGAAGCCCGTTGCCGGCAAGCTTGGAACGTTTCGCACCGCGGGAGTGGGATTGACGACGGATGTCGAGTTCCATCCATTTTATGAACTGCCGCGGCGGCGCTATGCCCTCTACTGGGACGTGTTCACCCCAGCGGAATGGAAGATAAAGTCCGAGGCGTATGCGGCGGAACAAGAAAAGAAAAAGAAGTTGGAAGCGGCAACAGTTGCATTCGTGCAGCCCGGACAAATGCAGGCGGAACGGGATTTCAACCAGCAGGGAGAAGACACTTCGCCAATTCAATTCCCGGGGCACTACGGGAGGCGTGGGACGAAGTGGTTCTCTTTCGATGTTCCCGTCGATCCGGGTCATCCGATGACGTTGATGGTGACTTACAGCAATGGAGCGTGGCGAACTAGCAGGTTTGCCATTTTGGTGGACGGAGCAAAGGTGGGAGAGCAGACGACGGAACACCTGAGCCCGGAGCAGACCTTTCGGCTTGTAGATGTCGAGTACCCAATTTCCGCATCGCTGGTTCAGGGAAAACAAAAAGTCACGGTGCGGTTTGAAGCTGCGAGCGGAAGCGAAATTTCCGGCGTGTTCGGCATTCGGATGATTCGCGCCGATTCGCCGCGATAGAGAGAACTCTTTCGCGCACTGGCAACCCTACCTTGCTGGGATCGCTGTTTATTGACGGTCAACGAAACGATACTTCCAGATCGTGCCCTTTGAAGACAATTTGTCGTTGATGCTCTTCGAGCTTCACTTCGATTGGCATCCCGCCGGGGGCTAACATGCGGGAACCGCTGACTAAAGATAGGTGGAGTTTGCGCTGGTGGTCCCGCCATTCCATTTGCAGCCCCATCCACTCTCCCTGACGATAGTTAAATGATCTGCCATCGTCTTCGTACAGCAAGAAGGAAGAATCCGCGCCGGGATAGACGGAGAAAGAAAGGGGCTGGTCAACTTTTTCGCTGACGTATTGTTTCACCGGGCCAAGAGGCAGGATGGCCCCAGCGCGAACGTACAGCGGCATGGTCTCTAAATCAACAGCGCGTTGAATTTCCGCGCCGCCGTGAAGGCGTTCGCTGGTCCAGTAATCGTACCAGTCGCCGCGGGGAAGATAGACTTTGCGTGAAGTAGTTCCCTGCTCCACGACCGGCGCGACCAGCAGGTCGCGACCCCACAAATATTCATCACCACAAGCAACGGCTTTGGGGTCATCGGGATAGTGCAACCACAATGCGCGGAGGATGGGCATGCCGGTGGTTGCGCACTCGTGCATCACACTATAGAGATACGGCAGTAGGCGATAACGAAGCTCTAGATACTTCCTGCAGATTGGCTCGACCTGCGGGTTATGGAGTTGGCTTGCATCGGGGATTGCTGCGCCGCCATAATTCCTGATTTCAACTGGCCCAGGGTCGCCCGTGTTCCAGCCCCACGGGAGGCGCAATTTCCATGTGCGGCCGTGCGCGCGGAATAGCGGGCAGAAGGCTGCAAACTGAAACCAGCGCAGATACAACTCCGCGGTAAATTCTTTGGTAGGCACAAATCCGCCGATGTCGGTTCCCCAAAGCGGAATCCCCGTGAGCGCGGTGTTGATGGCAATGGGAATGTGGGCCTGCAAGGTCTCCCACTTTGAATAGACATCGCCGGACCAGAGAAACGAGGCATATCGCTGCATGCCCGCATAGCCGTTGCGATGAAGGGCATAGGGCCGTTCGTTGGGGCGATCCAACTGGGCGCCTTCCCAATACATGCGATTGCGAACCAGGCGCGAGGCTGCGTCGAGCGGATCCCCTTCATCCGGCCACCAGCCGTCAACGCCCATGGCAAAATCTTTGCGATGAGCATCCCAAAGGCAGCTTGCTTGCTCCATATCTGCGGGCCCTTTTTCGCATTTGTCTCGAACAGTTCCGCGAAGCTTGTTTGTTTCGATCACAGAGTGAAGCACGACATGGAAATGTTCTTTGTGGAGTTCTTCGATAATTTGCGGAGGATCGGGGAACACGCTGGAGTTCCACTCGAACGAGCCATTCGCCGTGTTCCAGCCGGAAGGGCAAAATCCAGTGCCCAGATAGATCATCGCGTCGCAGGGCAATTTCTTTTCGCGAAACGTTTTCGCCTCCGCGATGATTTCTTCGCGGCTTGCCAGAGTGCGATGCGACTGTTGATAGCCGAAGCTCCAAAGTGGCGGCATTTCAGGATGGCCGGTGAGGCGCGCATATTCGGCCAAGATGGTTGCGGGCTCATTGGCAAAGACAAGGAAAAGATCGAGTGGCAAGGCCGAGTCTGGATTCGCCGGCAGAAACTTGCCTTGCGATCCCGTCAGGTCAAATGTTCCGTAAGGATGGTGAAGGAACATGGCCCATCCCGACGTGCCGATTAGCCATGGAATCGGGACGCGGCCGCCATGCGTCTCCAGTTTGTAACCCCCCTGGCCGCTGCGCATGCGGTCGAACGCGCCACGACGATCGAATTGCGGCCCGCCCTCGCCAAGTCCCAGCAAAGGTGCGTTGCCAATCTGGAACGAGAGGACGCCGGAGACTTTGTCCACGGTGAATTGTTGGAGAGTGTGGCCTTTTGCAGATTCGATGGTGATGGTTAAAGGATCGGCAGTGGCTTGCACAGAGAAGTTGCCGATCTTGACGGATGGCACACGCTCGGGCGCGCGAAGGGTTGCAAGCGGGGCTCCCCAGGAGGATTGCACGAGTGAGCCATCGTCAGGAACCGCTGCTGCTTGATTTTCCTTGGCGGAATTCTCGATCGGGAAAATTGTCATCCGAAACGTATAGTCGCTGACCGGCGCCATTTGAATTTCCACGTCGCGTCCCGCTACGCTGAAAGTCTGCGGGGCGCCCGCTTGTGTCTTAGGCAAGAGCGCCAGAGCACAGGTGGCTGCGGCCCCTGTCAGAAATTCTCTGCGGTTGGGCTGTTCCTTCATTTTTCCCCCAGTGGTCGCGGTGAAATGATTTTTAAGGTTTAGCAGTAAGTTCCACCCACGTGGTGGCCTTTTCAAGAGGAATTGCATAGGCTTCGCGTTCGAGCTTCAGTTGTTTTGCGGGTTGAAACACGCCAACTCCTGAAACCTTGGCGGGTTGCTCCACTCGCAGGCGGGCCGCCGGCGTGAATTGTGTTGCGGGGCTGAGGCCAACGCGAACCGCGCCGGTTTTGGAGTTTATTTCGATGCGATCGAATTTCCCTGCGTCAAGGGTCAGCCACAATCCTAACGAGGCGACGTAAACGCGCGTACGGAAGGAATCGAGCGGCGTGACCTTCACTATGCCGTCATCGATTGTGGTGTTGCCTCCAAAGCTAACCCAGCCGAATTCGGGATGGTGAACGATGTAGGTGGCCGTGTTCAGAGCGTGTCCGAAGAAATTCGGGCCATTGTCACCTGAAAGCGGATCGAATTTGAGCATGTCCGGGAAGGAATGAAACGCGGGGGCAAAAAAACCTTCCTGATCGATATCTGTGAGGGCACCCATTGTGCCGCCGTATCCCACGCGCAGCAGATAAAAGTCGTCAGGATGCTCGCGGTACTCGGAAAGCACGGGGATGGCGTTGAGGCCGGAGCCGTAGTGGTGAAGCTGGCGTTCGAGGCGCCGGTATTTTGCGGCAAAAACGAAGTCCCAGTAGCGTCGCGCACTCCCGTTATAACCCCAGTGCGGAATCGTTGGGTCATATCCCAGAACGGCGTTAAGCGTGACGTCAGCTTTGTCCTGGTAACCGAAATACTTCATCCACGCATAAACCTCCTCCTGGCCGGTGGAATCCCAAGGCATTTCACTGCCAAAGGGATAGGCTTGGCTCTTCCACAACGCGGCGCGCTCCTTCATTTTTGCTTCCATTGTCTGCGCTTCGGACGTCATGCCTTCGCGTTTGAGGTCGGCAAGGATTTGCACGAAAACAGTGCCTTCCATTTGTCCGAATGAAGCAAGGTCTGGCGCAAACTTGGTCATGGCCATGGAAGTTTCATACGCGTGAGTCAGATACCATTCCCAGGGATGAGCGGAGACGAGGCCCTGATTGTTGCGCGCCAGGCGGTAAAGCACCCAGTAGGCCGCCGCCACGTGGGGATAGTTGTAAGAGCGGTCCACATGCTCGGAAGCCTCTTTGCTCCAACTGGTCCAACTCTTCCAGTCGAAATCGCTGCGATAGTAATTTGCCGGCATTTGATCCGGCTGATAATAGAAGAGACTTTTGCGGACGCCGAATTGCTTGGGACCATCCTTGAATTGCAGGCCGCCCCAAAGGACGCCATCAACGAATTGCTGATACTTGTCGAGTTCCTCTTTGTTGGGCTGACCCAATTCTTTCATGATCGCGGCGAGCCAGGACCCGGCCCCGCCTTCATCGCTGAGGCCCGCGATCCACACGCGACTATCTTGAGTGACGAGTTGGTTCAGTTCGCGGTCATAGGTCAAGACAGAGGGGCTGCGGTGGAATGGGTCGGCAGGATCAACAAACCACTGTTTGGTAGTCAGAAAGTGGCCCATGTCGGCAACCGCTTCCTGAGCGGGCTTGACGACAAAATACTGGATGGTTTGCACGGAGCTGTCGTCGTAGGTGATGATCAAGCGCGCGCGGCCCCACGTTTTGCCTTTTACTTCAAAGCTCTTCCATCCAACCGAGGGACTCTTTTGCTCGGTGAGAGTGAGGGCGCCTTTGGGATCGACCTCGAGGGACTTGACGGCGTGGGAATACTGCAGGAAGAGGCGCGCGTTGATGTCCGTCGGGAGCACATAGCCGGGGACACCAACCGCGACAGGACGATTATTCTTGTTAAGAGTCTTTTCGATGTCATGAATGGAATCGGAAACGAGAAATTTGACGCCATACGTTTTTGATTCACCGGGAGCGAGTGTGAGGAGGGTCGGGGGATTCCATTGTTGGGCGTTTTTCCACTCGTCATCGGCAAACGCTTTGCTGTGAACCATCCAATCATAGAAGCCCTCGAAGGTTACCCATCGTGGCGTGGGATCGGTAAAGATGGGCGGGTGCTCGCGAGGCCAGCCTTTGCTGAGAATCGGACTGTAGACTTCAAGGGGAGTTCTGCCATCGGGAACCACCAGAAGGGCAGGAGCATGCCCATTGAGCCGTGTGACTTGGAGATAGCCGGCATCTTCCCCGATGTAAGGATCATAGAAAGAGCATTTGGCGTGGGCTTCTTCGAGGGAACGATCATTGAGCACATTGTTGAAGATCATGGAAATGCCCAAGGCGCCCACCTGAACCGGCGCCGCGGTTTTATTTTTCAGAACAAAACGCAAAACCAGCTTGCCCTGATCGAGAACCCAGCTGCGCGAAACCTGCAAGGGAATATCGGCAGGCAAAGTGGGAGAGAGGTCGGCGGCAGCCAGTGTGCCACCCGAGGCAGGAAGTTCGATGACAGGTTTGCGGGTCGTGGAGGTGGAGTAGTTCTTCCATTCGCCGGAATCGCCCGAACGGACGCGTAGATCGAGATCGCCGAGGTGGTAGTAGCCATCTTTGGACCGTTCGATCAGCAGGTCGCCGGGAGTGAAATCGAAATCAGTGGCAAGCTTGGGCTTGAGGGCCGCAACCGTCTGGGAAGAACGCACAAGTTCGAGCGTAAAGTCCGGAGTATCCAGGGCGATAGTGCCCTGGGCAAGCATAGGACCAGGCGTCGGAGGTTCTTTCTTGCGTTCTTGTTGCGCCGAGATTCCCTGCCCCGCCATGGCGAGGAAGCTAAGCGCCAAAAACAACCTGAGAATGGCACCGCCCGGGCGTAAGATACCGTCAAACATTTGCGCAACCTTTCTGGAGGCGGAGAATCTTCGCCCGCTTTGCAGTAACGTTGAACAGCGGCAAGTTTGGGAACCGAGTAAACGATTACTCACACTGCGCTATAATGCCCGCAGAGGCAAAAGGAATTATAGACGAGGGGATTTTAGTCTCATCGCGCCGGCAATACAACGGTATACATTATTAAGTCGCCTCACTCGGGGAGATGAGGCAGCGTCTGGTGAATACGGGACGGATCGTATATGGTTAATTTTGAAGTCTTTAACAGGTTTTTCCGATGATGAAGCCCTTGCTTGTCTCCAGGCGTCAGCTGCTGAAATGCCTCGGTGGAGCCATGCTGGCCTCAGACGCCTGTTTCGCAATCCCACCCGGTCCCAACCGGATTACATTTCGCGACGTGGCAGGTTCTGCCGGGATTGACTTCCGGCATGACAACGCTTCTTCCCCGGAGAAGTACCTGATCGAGACGATGGGCTCCGGGTGTGCGTGGATTGACTATGACCAGGACGGGTTGCTCGATCTCTATTTGGTGAACGGCGCGGCAACCAAGATTTATACGCCAAAGCACGCTCTGCGTAGCGCCCTGTATCACAACAACGGCGACGGCACATTCACGGATGTCACCTTAAAGGCCGGGGTTCCCGCGGAAGGACTTTGGGGCATGGGCGTGGCCGTGGGAGATTTTGACAACGATGGCTACCCGGATCTTTTTGTGATGGGCTACGGACGATCTATTTTGTATCGCAACAATGGAAACGGGACGTTCACGGATGTGACCGCGAAAGCAGGGGTGGAAGATAAGGGGCAGTGGGCTTCGAGCGCGGCATGGTTTGACTACGACAACGACGGCAAGCTGGACTTGGTGATTGCCAATTATGTGGATTGGGCGCCAGAGCGGAATTACTGGTGCGGCGATAAGGGGCCGGGAATGCGCAGCTATTGCCATCCCGATGTGTATAACGCGCAGCCGCCGACGCTGTATCACAACAATGGCGACGGCACGTTTACAGACGTGAGCTTGAAATCTGGGCTGGGAAGGAAAAGAGGAAACGGCCTGGGCGTGGTGACTTTCGATTACGACAACGACGGTTGGCAGGACATCTTCATTGCCAACGATCACATGCCGAATTTCCTGTTTCACAACAATCGCGACGGAACTTTCGAGGAAGTGGGCTACACATCAGGAGTGGCCGTCGGCATGGATGGCCAATTCGAGGCGGGGATGGGCACGGATGCCGCCGACCTGACGGGCACGGGGCATATGGACCTGGTGGTCACACACCTGGATCAGCAACTGACACGGGTTTATCAGAACGCGGGCGACGCTTCGTTTGATGATGCTACTTTTCGCTCGAAGCTTTCCTACGCCACGTTTCACATGAGCGAGTTTGGGACGCGCTTCATGGATTATGACAATGACGGGGCGCGGGACTTGTTCATGGCGACTGGACACGTGCTGGATAACATCGAACGCTACCAATCGAGCGTGCACTACGCCGAACCTAAATTGATGTTTCGCAACACGGGGAAGGGATTGTTTGAAGACGTCAGCGCGCAACTGGGAGACGATTTCTTGAAGCCATGCGTAAGCCGGGGCGCGGCCATCGGGGATTTCGATAATGACGGAGATCTGGACATCCTGGTGAACAACAACGGGCAACCGGCGCAGTTGTTACGCAACGATGGCGGAAACGCCAATCACTGGCTGGAGATTCTGTTGATAGGGACGCGCTCGAATCGCGATGGCGTTGGGGCCCGACTGAAGGTGGTAGCGGGCGATCTGACGCTTTACGACCAGCGCAAAGGGGGCATGAGCTACCAATCGGCGCAGGATCCGAGGCTGCATTTTGGTTTGGGGCAGCGCACGAAGGTGGATGCGATCGAAATCACCTGGCCGAGCGGGGCGGTGACGAAGCTAGCAAACCTGAAGAGCGACCAGATCATCGCGATCAAGGAAGGCGAAGAGCAAGTGGAGCGCGTGTTTCCACGGATTGTTTGGAAGTAGCAGTTAAGAATCCAAGAATTGTCTGATTGCTGGGTCAAAGAATCACACTACTGATAGTATGGGGACGTCTGCCGCAGCTTGCGGTGGCGTGGATGCAGGCGCGAACGTTTGATGTTGCAGGTGGGAGAGATTGACAGCGCATGAATGTCTTTGAAAAGTCTCTTGAGGATTCATTAGTGATGATGGAATCGCTGCGGGCCATGTCTGGCCTGCTGCGCAGTTGCGCAGAACGGTGCCTGGCCGCCCTAAATCGCGGCGGCAAGCTGCTAATTTGCGGAAATGGTGGCAGCGCCGCCCAGGCACAGCACCTGGCCGGCGAGCTGTTGGGGAGATATAAGAGCGACCGCCGTCCACTGGCCGCCATTACGCTGGCCGTGGATGCCGCGGTTTTGACGTGCATCGCAAACGACTATCGTTTTGAAGAAATCTTTTCAAGGCAAGTGCGCGGGCTCGGGAGGCCGGGTGACGTGCTGATTGCGCTCACCACCAGCGGGCGTTCTCCGGATGTTCTGGAAGCGCTGCGAACCGCGAGAGAGATGGGAATGGAAACGATCGCGTTTCTTGGCGGCGACGGCGGACCTGCGCTTCCCCTATCGGATTACGCGCTGGTTGTCGGCCACTCTGATACGGCCCGAATTCAAGAGGGCCATCAATTCCTGATGCACTGCTTCATGGATTTGATTGAAGCGGGAACGAAAGATTAGGCGTGACTACAACGTATGCAACAGGCAGCGCGTTTGGTACGGCTGGAGATCGCCTAATTTCTTCGGATATTTCCTCAGTGAATGTTGGCAGGCTCCAACTTTGGCGCCAAGAGTTGAATGCTGGCTAATGCCAATAAGTAGGCCAGGCTGGCCATCAGAAAAGGAACCATGTAGCTGCCCGTCCACTGCAATGTGTAGCTGACAATCTTGGCGATCAGCATTCCTCCGATTGCGCCAGCCATTCCGCCCATGCCGACTAATGAGCCAACCGCCTGAGCGGGAAAAGTGTCGGAGGGCAATGTAAACAGATTCGCGGAGAATCCCTGGTGAGCCGCGGCTGCCAGTGCGATCAACAGAACCGCGCCCCACATGCTTTGGAGATGATAGGCAAACACAATCGGGACAACACATAACGCGCAAATCAGCATGGCGGTTTTGCGGGCCATGTTGACGCTCCTGCCGCGCGCGATCAGCCACGACGACAGCCCGCCTCCTGCGACGCTGCCGAAATCGGAGACGACGTAGATCACCATGATGGGCACGCCGATCTGCATTAGCGCCAGGCTATGTTTGCGTTGCAGAAAATCGGGCACCCAGAACAGGTAGAACCACCAGATTGGGTCGGTCAAGAATTTGGCCACGACAAAGGCCCATGTCTGGCGGTGTGGAAGGAGGCGGCCCCACCCGATTTTTATTACTGGTGCCTGCGGGTCGCTTCGGATGTATTGCAGCTCCGCCTTCGAGAGGCGCGGATGCTCCTCTGGCTTGCGGTACAGCAGCAGCCAGAATATGAGCCAGACAAAACCCAGCGCGCCCATAATGACAAAGGCCCAGCGCCAGCCCCAATGGATGGTAATCCATGGAACAACAAGGGGAGTAATAATAGCACCGAGATTAGAGCCGGCGTTGAAAACTCCCGTGGCCAGCGCACGCTCTTTCTTCGGGAACCATTCGGCTACGCTCTTGATGCTGGCCGGAAAAACTGCCGATTCCCCGAGTCCAAGTGCCGAGCGGGCAAAAATGAAACTGGTCAGGGAACTGCCCAAAGCGTGGCCCATGGACGCCAGGCTCCAGAAAATCATGGCTGCGGCGTAGCCCAAGCGAGTGCCGATTCGATCGATTAGCCGGCCCACCAACAGGATGCCAACCGCGTAGGCCGCCTGGAACGCGAACACAAGATTGCCATAATCGATTTCGTTCCAACCCAAATCGTGTTGCAGGGTGGACTTCAAGACTCCCAGGACCTGGCGATCCATGTAATTCTTTGTGACGCCGAAAAGGAGGAGAGCACAGATAAACCAGCGAAAATAACCGACCCGCGATAATGCCTTGGTCGCGGTCGAGCCGCGTGTCGCACTGGCTGACGTATCAGCTGGGTCCATGGTTGTGAGAGTTATTCCTTCCGGCCAACTTCGAGTGTTGAAGAGAGCGGCTTAGCTATCCCGAGAACATGTCGGCAACAGATCTTCTTCAAGTTGACGCTTGGGTCTTATGCCTTCTTTTTCGAGTTCGCCGTGGTAGGCCCGAACGGCCTCTTTCGGCTCTATTTCGCCGTCTGCAATCAGGCGAAGCATGCCGATAAATGCCAAAGGATGCTCGGAATCCTTAATCCTCCGGCCAAACAGAGCGACCCTGGCACCGTGTTCTTTGGCATCGGCCAGCAGTCGAAATCCGTCGTAAGCGGTGCCGCTACTGCCGCCCAATATGCCGACGATGACCGAAGGATCGTACGCGACTAACTGTTCAAGATGTGCGGGTCCAAAGTAAGGAATCTTGAGGAAAAGCGGCCTGCCGCTGGAAGGCACACCCGCCAATGCGCGCACAATATGGTCGTTGACGAAAGCCGGCACTTGCTCCGGTGAAAGACCACCGCTCGGAGCGTTCGGGGCAAACACTTCGAGAAAATAGTGGAAGCCACATTTTTCGGCCTCGGCGCGGAATTCGCGAAACGCTTGCAAAGTGCGCAGATCTGCCTCTAGGTCGTTATTGAACGTCATCGAGTACAAGCCAAGATTTACTACGGGCGCGCCGGTGCGCGAAGCAGTCAGGCTACCGTATTGCGCTTCGTGAATATAAGCGGTCGCGAACGGTACTGAAGGCCGCTGGTGATAAAGGGCTCCCCGGGGAAGCCAGATGTCCGTTGCATCGTTAATGCGAACCGCCGGTGTGACCTTCGAACCGTCGAACAATCGTTCTTTGTGCGCCAGAGTGTCCATCGTTGATACCGATGCCAGCATCACGTCCACCAAGCCTTGACGAACCACACTGCGAATTTCTTCCAGGAAGGCGGGCGCGGAACGAAAGCCCTGGCCGGAACGTGCGGGGCCGAAACTGGGAATGCCCCAGGCCATGTCCGCATCGCGTGCATCGGCAAGAAGAAAAGTCCGAACCGAGGGATTGGCGCAAATTTCCGAGAGTTTTGCGAGGAGCAGTTCGATGCCCATTGGCGTTTAATCCTCGACGACAGTCTGACGGAGTATACGCGGATCCGTGAATACATCGGATTCATCGTGGCTGGGGCTGGAAAACTCCGAAACCACGGCGCCTTCCGGCCCAGCCTGGAACCAGTGCAACGTATTCGGTGGAATGGTGTATTGCTCGCTGGGCCGCAACACAATTTCGTGGAAGACGGTGTAATACGGCTTGCTTGCTTCCGGCACTTTGGCGCGAATCTGGGAGTTGGATGGCCCGTCGACGTAAAGCCAGACCACACCACGGCGGCAGCGAAACGTTTCCTGTTTGCCGGTTCGTCCATTGACTGTGGGATGCCGGTGTTCCGGGCAGGTCTGACCCGGAAAGAGCACCAGTTCCTTGGCACAGTAACGGTCCGTATTCACGTAGGTCACCAGCTCCAGCCCTTCTGAGGCCAGGCGATTTAGTCCAAGATCGGCCACCTCAATGTTGGCTGCCTCTTGGCTGGTTAGACAGATGCCGGCTCCAGCCAGCATCTGCCGCGCTCTTTCTTGTGCCGCCAGCACTTCACTTCGTTTCATTTCATCGCCTCCTGCCGCGCATATTTCCAGACTCCTGCATACGGGTCATAGGTCCAATCGGTGCCAGGTGCGTCGGCTGTGATTCTCTCCCATCCCGCGGAGATACGCTTCTGCAACTCCGCCATCGAGGGCACGCCGCTGGACGCATCCGGAGCTTCCACACTGGCAGCGCCCGCCGCCGTGGCCATCGTCAACGCGCGTTCCGGACTGCTGCCAGAAGCGATGGAAGCAATGAATGCCGCAATCATGCAATCACCCGCGCCGCTGGCATTGACAAAGTTCGCGCGGAAACAGGGCGCCATGAGTTCTCGACCGCGCCACTCCGCGCCAAGCTGCCAGCCGGCGATATCTGTGTCAACGCCGGATGTTGCCAGGTAAACGCCTTTCATTCCCAGTTTGATTGCGACAATGACAAATCCCATGGAAATGAGGCTTCGCGCAAGCGATCTGACATCTGCAATATCGCCTTCCGGCCTCGGTGGCTCCCTGAGGGCCACTCGGAGTTCCTCGATGCTGGGTGCGAACACAGTTACAAGCCGGGCGCAATTGCGGAGCACGGTTTGCCAATCGATCGCGGCGGCTGTGGGACCTATGGTACAGAAATCCAGAGAGGTTCGCAGGCCGCTTGCTTTAGCGCGATAAAGTATGGCCGCCAGTTCTTTGCCGCCGTTCGCGGAAATGGCGGGCATGATGGGAGGGTAACCGAAGTGAACCCAGGCGGCACCCTGCAAATCCTCGTCGAGAACATCCTTTGAAGTGAACACGGTGTTCGCGCCCGCGCAATGGAGAAATGTGCGATCAAAGTCTTTCGGCGCCACGACGATGCTGTAACTGGTGGTCTGCCCGGGCACGATGCGGATCCCTGGCTGATTCCCCATCGCTCGCAACAAATCAATGGCGATTTCTCCCAACCTGTCGTCACCTACCAAAGCTACGAGCCGCACGGGACAACCCAAACGCCAGAGCGCGGAACCAGCGTTTCCGACGGGGCCGCCGCAGGAGAAATGAAGAGGGCCCGCTTCCGACAGGCCTCCGGGACGGGGCCAGCCGCCCGACAGAGCAGGAGTTAAATCAAGACAGAGATGACCCGCCACTACAAAAGGGAGGGGGGCAGACATTCATCCTCACCAATGCTGCAGCCTCTGGCGAATGAGTGCAGCCGAAGGTCCCTAACACAACAACAACCAAAGCTAATCCAAACGCCTAACGCGGCCACCATCGTACACGCAAAGAAGTACGCCGAAAAGAGGAACAGCGCGATTCGACGAAGCGAAATTGCCGCTGGTTAGCGAGCAAGTTGTTTGTAGCGGAAGCAGTCCACCAGATGGTCGTTCACGATGCCGGTGGCTTGCATCAGGGCGTAACAGATCGTCGGGCCAACGAAGCGAAACCCGCGCTTGCTGAGGTCCTTGCTCAAAGCAATGGAGAGCGCTGTTTCGGCGGGGACTGAGTGGTGAGTCTTCCGCGCATTCTGGATGGGAGCGCCGCCAACAAAATCCCAGATATAGCGATCGAAGCTGCCGAGTTCCTTTTGTACCAGAAGAAAAGCTTTGGCATTGGAGATGGTGGCGTCAATCTTCTGGCGGTTGCGGATGATTCCAGGATCAGCGAGGAGCTTGCGTTTCTTCCGCGCGTCGAATCGGGCCACCTTGGCGGGATCGAATCCCGCAAAAACTTCGCGATAGCGATCGCGTTTTTTTAGGATGGTCTCCCAACTCAGGCCGGCCTGGGCACCCTCAAGAGTCAAGAACTCGAACCAGCGGCGCTCATCGTGAACGGGCACGCCCCACTCTTCATCGTGATAGGCGATGTTTAACGGGTTGGTGGCCCAGGTGCAGCGCATGAGCCGGAATTAGCTCTACGGGATATGGCGCTGGAGGGCTTTGGTAATCTGGTCCTTGGGCACGGCGCCTACGATCTGCTCGACAACTTGCCCATCCTTGAACACCAGGAGCGTCGGAATGCCGCGAATATTAAAGCGTCCGGCGGAATTCATCGCCTCGTCCACGTTCAACTTCGTTACTTTCAATTTTCCGGCGTAGTCCTGAGCAATTTCTGCAACCGTCGGCGCCAGCATGTGGCAGGGACGGCACCACTCCGCCCAGAAATCCACCATGACGGGTTGAGCCTTGCTGGCCGTCAATACTTCTGCCTCAAAGTTTCCGTCATTTACCGCAAGAATGTTTTCAGCCATAACGTTTTCTGTGTCCCCTGTAGGCTGTTCCTGAACAGCCATTGTTCCAAGTTAATTAGATGTTGGAACTTCTTTTTGGTTTCGCGCTGCGTAGGCAGCCTCGTATAGTTTCGCATATTCCGTTGCCGAGGTGTTCCAAGAAAAATCCTTGGCCATCCCATTCAGCTGTATGCGCTTCCAGACGCCCTCGTCGGAGTAATGCTGCAGCGCCTGGCGAATGGCGTGCAAAAACGCAGCGCCGGTATACTCCACGAACTTGAAACCGGTGCCAGTACCGGTTTGCAGGTCGAAAGGTTCGATGGTGTCATCGAGTCCTCCGGTTGCACGAACGATGGGGACGCTGCCGTAGCGAAGACTGTAAATCTGATTGAGGCCGCAAGGCTCGTAGCGCGAGGGCATCAGGAACATGTCGGAGCCCGCTTCCACCAGGTGCGCAAGTTTGTTGTCGTAGGCAATCTTCACTCCCACGCGGCCGGGGAAATCCTGGGCCAGCGCGCGGAAAAGCACTTCATATTTGCGCTCGCCGGTGCCCAGGACCGCTAGCAAGAGATCTTCCTTCAAAAGTTCATGCGCCACTTCAGCGATCAGGTCAAAACCCTTCTGGTCCGCGAACCGAGACACGATGCCCAGGACGGGACGATTCGGATTATCGCGCAGCAAATTGAACTCCGCCAAAAGCGCTTCCTTGCAGATGCGTTTTCCTGACATGTCTCTTGCGGAGTATTTCATCGGGAGTTGGGCATCCCTATCCGGGCTCCATTTTGAATAATCGACGCCGTTCAGAATTCCCACCAGGCGATCCGAGCGCGAGCGAATCACGCCTTCCAAGCCAAACCCGAATTCAGAAGTCTGAATCTCCTGCGCATATTTTTGGCTGACGGTGGTCAGGTAATCGGAGTAGATCAAGCCGCCCTTCAGGAAATTGACACTTCCGAAAAACTCGACTCCGCCGGGATGAAAAACGCCTGCGGGAATACTTGCGCGTTCGAGTGCTTCTTTGGGAAAAATCCCGTGATAGCCCATGTTGTGAACGGTGAAGACCACGGGAAGACCCTTCACCATGGGATCGTCGCCATAGGACGAGCGGAGGAGGACAGGCACCATAGCCGTTTGCCAGTCGTGGCAGTGGATGATGTGCGGCATCCAGATGTGCTTGGCTAACTCAATGGCGGCACGGGAAAACTCGGTGAAACGCTCGGCGTTGTCCGGGTACTCGCGGCTGTGCTCATCGTAAATGCCCTCGCGGTCAAAATAGAAGGGGTCGTCGAGGAAGAAGTAGCGCACGCCGTGCTGAAGAGAGCCGCTGGTGATAGCGGGAAAACGCAGGCGGCCCCCCTGGGAAATCGTGAGGCTCGGCATCACCACGTTTTTGGTGGTGATCCCGCGATAACGAGGAAGGAAGACGGCGATTTCAAGCCCCAACTTCACCAGGGCCTTGGGCAGAGCTTCGATCACGTCGGCCAGACCCCCGGTTTTCACGTAGGGCAGGCCTTCGGAGGCGACAAAGAGTATGCGCATGAACAGGGGTGAAATTCTTAAGCTATCGGAGGCGGGCGGAGGCGTCAAGTAGGCCAGCGATTGGGTTGTGGATCATTGTCATGCAACGAGACTGAACGTAACTTGCCAATACAGTTCATGCGCTGGATTTTCCCGGCCACATCCTTGCAGTGCTCAGCCATCTTTGTTCGGCGGATTTTCATGTTATATTTTGGTTGATGCCGAATCCCAATCCACTGGCAGGCGTCGTTCCACAGGTCGTCCATCCAGTCAACGATGGCGAAACTACGATTTCCCAATACGTTGAGAAGATCGAAGGCGAGGTCGCACTCGATACCTACGTCAGGGCGCAAACGTCCGCGCCCGAGGTCGTGAAGCGGATCACGGAACTGGAGAACTGCCTGCAACGCCTCGCCAATGCCGTCATGGCTTTCAGCGACATCGATAGACATCCGGAATTGCGCACTGTCGCCGAAGAAGCGAAACTGGTCCTCAAGAATCGACTTGAGATCGATGACACCAAGCATAGGTTCCATAGCGAATTGGGAGTGATTAAGGACGAATCGGAGACATTTAAGGACGACTTGCGACTCACCAAGGACTAACAGTTCGCCTGCCCAGAATCACACAAAATTCTCATCGGCTCGATTGTTCCGCAGTGGTTATCCGTGTTTCGAATTGGTTGGCCCTCTGCTTTAAACATCGCTAAACCCTTTGTGCTCTGCGCCCGGTTTGTGGTGGAGCGCATGCAAATCATCAGACCTGACTCGTCCGGAGTCTCGGTGATTTTTGGTGATTTTGCGAAAGTTCATTGCGGTTCTGATTGTATGTGAGTGCTTTTCCCCCTCGGCTCCCGCCCAGAAAAGTCTCCCTGCTCTGTTGCCGTTGGTGAACCCTTCGGCCGTTGCACCTGCGCAGGACTTTAACAAAACTGTTATCCCTATCACAGATTTGAAATTTCTCGGATTGGGGATGGAAGCCAAGTTCGGCACGGGCTTTTGCCTTGACCGTGAATGCCGTTTTATTGGAACCAATTATCACGTGGCCATGACGGCGCTGTCTCGCTAGATCAAGGGAGAAAAAGTCGTCAAGAGTTACCTTGCTACAGGGCCAGACGATGAAGGTGCCAGGTTGAACGACGGCACTTTGATAAGTGCCAGGAAGTTCACCCTTAGCAGGGACCTTGCCATCCTCGAACTACGCCATCCGGTGCCTCACTATCACGGCGTTGCTTGCAGTCTTGACGAACTGCAACTTGGGCAGGAAGTTGACATCTATTCTTTTCCTAAAGAAGGCGTCAATCCATTCCGCAGCCTGCTGCAGTGTCACGGCTCGTTTAAGGGACAGACGACCAATGGGCTTCTGGCCTTTGGCTATAGCTTGTCCGATGGCAGGGCAATTCACCCGGGCGCGAGCGGCGGTATCGTCGTCGACAGCAAGACCAAACAGATCGTGAGCATTCTGAACGAGATCGAAAGGAGCGGCAAACCGATCGCACTGGCTGTGCCTGCTCAGTCCTTGGCGGATTTTGTCGGCACAGTGCAACCATTCCTGGCACGGAGCTTATTCCCTTCGGAGAAGGCAATCTCCCCGGACTCCACAGACTTTTATCCCAAATTCGTGCCGCCGCCTCCGACCGGCCTAGTAGCGCACAGGCCTGAAGAGACTGCCGAGGTTATGGTGCTGCGCGGCAAAGCGCAGGCTCTGGCAGATAGCATTCGCAACTTTATCGCGGTACAGACGTTTGCCTGGGGATCAGGAGACAAAGTGCCCGTTGCGGAGTCGGCGTATGAAGTCCGGGTTCTGGAGGGCTACCAACGATTCCGAGAATTTCCCGATGGAAGGAAGGAGTTGAAGGATGTACCTTTGCCTCCTTTAAATAACGTGCTGGCCCTCGAAGGCGAATGTTCCGAACTGCCTAAGATGGTGGGCACAGAACTGCGGTTGAAGATTCACCAGGCGGACGATGTTGTCGTCAATGATCTGCGGATAAAGGTCTTTCAGTATCGAGCCGATTCCGAAGATGGCGTCTGTAGATTCAACACCATCAAGGACTTTATTTTTTCAGAATTAGCAAAATTGCCGATCATTCTTGTTACGGCGAAGTTTGGAACGACGAGGAGAGCAATATTTTCCGCATGTCAGAGCACTTCGAGCAACTGGGCACGTGGAAAGATTTCCAGGCAGTGCTGACTTATGGTTGGCTGAAACGAGCGGACGAGGCCCCTCGGCTGATTCCTCTCACTATCTCCGCACAAGCCGAGTACAAGAAGAAAGTCTATTGGTGCCGCGGTCAGTTCACGAATTATCGGGTATTTAGCAGTCAAGTGAGGATGGCGGCGAACTAACCGGCTGAGGGGATTCAATTTTCATGTAGTGAACCGCGGCTGCTAAACTCAGTGCCAGCCATGGCGCGGCAAAAGCTGGGGCAACACTTTCTTGCGGATGCAGGATGGCGCGAGCAGATTGCGCGGGCTATAGGCGTGTCACTACACGGAATGGAGACACCGGCGTTGGCGCAAGTTTCCACGGATAACTACTGCTGGATCGAGGTTGGGGCAGGCCACGGCGAAATGACCGAGCACCTGCTGCGGAGCGGCGTGCCGGTTTACGCGGTAGAACTGGACAAGCTGCTGATTGCGCGGCTGCAGAAACTGGCGCAGAAGCATCCGAATCTTACGGTCGTAGCGGATGATGTGCTGGAAACAGATTTGCGCGCGATTGCAGCGCGGCACCGCATTCGCCTTTATGGGAACCTGCCCTACTACATCACCTCGCCGATTCTTCATCATTTTTTCCAGTGCGCGGACGTTATCGATGTAATTCATGTCGTCATTCAATGGGAAGTGGCGCAGCGATTGACGGCGAACCCGGGCAACAAATCCTATGGCTACTTGTCTGTGGCCACGCAATTTTATTCACGGCCGGAACTGGTGCTGGAGCTGCCCTGCAGCGCGTTTCAACCACCACCGGAGGTGGAATCAGCCCTGGTCACACTGCGGCTACCCGGCGAGAATGCGAAGCTCGGACTTAAAGATGGCGAGGACTTTCTGGAGTTTGTGAAGTTGTGCTTTGGGCAGAAGCGAAAGATGTTGGCCAATAACCTGCGCTCGCTGACCGAACCCGGGCGGGTACGAGAAATCCTTCACCAGCTTGCCTTGCGAGAAGATGCGCGCGCGGAGCAGTTGACGGTTGCGGAACTTGCGGGAGTGTACTCCGCTATTTCTTCAACGAGTTGAGCAGCAGGTCCGGATAGTCAGACATGATGCCGTCAACGCCAGCCGCTGCCAAAAGGCGCATGTGGGCGGGCGAGTTGACGGTCCAGCAAACGACCTGCAGATCGCGTTTGCGTGCTTCGTGCAGGAAATTCGGCGTCACCAGGTCTCCCCGGACGGCAAGCTGACGAGCGCCGATTTCCAGGGCCTTCTGAAAAGGATTTTCGGTTTTGCCGTCGTACAACAAACCAATCATGAGGGTAGGATCAATGGTTCGCAGGCTCTTGAGAATTACGGAATCAAAGGAAATGACCACGACGCGCGGGATTTCGCCGGATTCGCGAAGAGCGCTGATCAATGCATGCTCGCCGCCCCAGAATCCACTGGGTTTCAGCTCCAGGTAGAACACCACGTCATTCTTCTTGGAGAAGACGAGAATTTCTTCGAGGGTGGGAATGCGCTCTCCAATGAATTCGCTGGCGAACCAGGCGCCGGCATCCAGGCGGCGAATTTCGGCTAGGGTCATTTGATGAATCGAGCCATGGCCGCCAGTCGTACGATCCACGGTTTCGTCATGGATGGCCACGAAATGCGCGTCGCGGGTGAGTTGCAGATCGGTTTCGATGAAAGTGACGCCTTGTGCAACGGCTCGCCGGAAGGCAGCAAGCGTATTTTCGGGGGCGTAGCCCGAAGCACCGCGATGGGCAATGGCAAGCACGCGAGCAGCAACCTCCTGGACAATCGAGCGGGCAAACGCCTTCGATGAGAGCGCGATTCCCTGTCGTATGCTAACACCGCCGAATGCACTTGAGAGACAATAGGAGAGAATAGTGCCTGAAACTAAATGAGGTGCGCTGCGTGGCTGGACGTAATGTCAGGGAAAAGACATTTTGGGAAGCTGCGGTTCTGGCACTAAGCATCTGCCTGGCGACGCTGCCTGCACTAGCTCAAAACTCGCCAACAGCACGGCAACAAAGCGGAAGTGAGGTGCCCGGCGAAGGATTGGCTCGCGAAGTGCGCCACCAGTTGGCCGTAGTTCCCTACCTATCTGTGTTCGACCATATCGCCTTTACGCTGGACGGGAACAACGTGACGCTGACGGGACAGGTTGTCCGGCACACGCTGAAAAGCGACGCAGAAGCAGCAATGAAGAGCATCGAGGGCGTTGGGGCGGTGACGAATCGAATTGAGGTGCTGCCGGCTTCGGCGACCGATGACGATTTGCGTAACGCCGTCTATCGCGCCGTTTACGAGGACCCCGTTCTTTCCCGGTATGCCGTGGACCAGTTGCCATCCATCCACATCATCATCAAGAATGGTATGGTGACGCTGGAAGGCCAAGTGGAAAGCGAGGCGGACAAGAACCGCGCCACGGCCCGGGCCGGTTTTGTGAGCAATGTTACCAGCGTGAAGAATAATCTGCTTGTCCAAGCGAAGGAAAAGGCGAAAAAGAAGTGACGCGGTCGGAGCTGCGCGAGGGACAACGGGAAAGGAACTAAAAGTGGCGGAAGACACAAGCCCATACGCGAATCAAGGCAATTCGCGAGACACACCGGCGCGCCGTAAGCTCGTAGCCCTACGTGAAGCTTTGTTGCGATTGCACAAGACGCTGCTGGAGATGGAACGCCGCGAGTACGAGAAAGCACACGGCTCCATTTCGGCAGGGCAACTCTTCCGGCTAGTCGTGGACGACCCGCAATTCTCCTGGCTGCATAACCTTTCTGAATTCGTTGTGCGCATCGATGAAGAACTAGCGGCGGAAACCGAAATTACTCCCGAGGATACGCGTGGCGCGATTTCCCTGGCGCGAAAGATTTTCGCGCCCACGGAGGCCGGCGACGGCTTTCAGAAGAAATACTACGATGCCATCCAGAAGGATCCATCCGTGGTAATGGAACATGCTGACCTGGCGCGCCTCTTTCAGAAAGAGCCGGGCGACCCAGAAAATGAGTGAGAAGGGAGTCCATGCGAGATGGGCTTCTCGCTAATCGCGCGTGCTTGGCCTACACTAGCCGCAGAGTCAGTTCGTCCCAGGGAATCACTCTGCGTGCGGCGGATTCCGATCCGAGGGAGTCTCATGAATGGTCCCAGCCATAGAGTGGTAGAACTTCGTTTAAACGAAATCGTGCGGCTGGTGATGTTGCTGGGCACGCTCCTTATAGCTCTGCCGCTGAAGGCCAAAGTGGTCGTCGATTTCGATCCAAACCTCGATTACTCCAAGTACAAGACTTATGCGTTCATCGGGGGCGTGGAAAATCTGGTCAGCATGCTGATAAATCCCGATCTGATCGACGTGCGGCTGCACCATTCAATTTCACAGGAATTGAATAAACGAGGGTTGCGCGAAGTGTACCCACAGGAAAATCCTGATCTGGTAGTGCGCTATTGGGCAATCGCATCCGCGCAGGTGGACGTCGCGGTCACAGGAAATTGGGGACCCTTTGGCGCCTATGTGGATAGTTACTGGGGATTTCTGTACAACGATGTCAGCACCAGCAGTCAGAAGGAAGGCACACTGGTGATTGACGTGATCGATCCGAAGACGAAAAATCTCGCGTGGCGACTTTATCTGTCACGAAAATTTACCGATCCAGACAAAATATGGAAGAAGGTGGATGAGGAATTGGCCAAGGCATTCGATGGCTATCCACCCTCTGACAAAGCCAAGGAAGACAAGAAAAAAGAACGAGCCGAGCATCCGCCGAAGTCCGAGTAATCCCGTACCGCTCCCATCGTGTATAAAGCGATATACTTGTGCCCATTATGCCCATAATTATTTCGCTGCTTCGTGGTGTCAATATTGCTGGCCACCACAAGATCAAGATGGATGCGCTAGTTGATCTCTATGAGGGACTGGGCTTGAAGAATGCGCAGACGCACCTACAAAGCGGGAATGTGGTTTTCCGGATAAAGGGACGAGAACATGCGAAACTCGCCAAGCGGATCGAGGACGCTGTCGAGAAGAAATTTGGATTTCGCATTGATGTGGTCTTGCGGACGAGCAAGGAACTTGGTGACGTGATCTCGCGGAGCCCCTTTGCTAAGCGCCCCGGCCTTGAGCCGGCAAAACTGGCGGTCATTTTCCTCAAAGAAGCTCCCAGCGCAGAATGTTTGCACGCTGCCCTGAAAATAGAGACTGCACCAGAAGAATTGCGGATTGACGGGCGCGAGGCTCACGTCTATTTCCCAAATGGCATAGGACGTCCAAGGATGTCGTGGCCAAAGATCGAGAGAGCGCTCAAGACTTCCGGCACGGGGCGCAACTGGAATACCGTCACAAAATTGTTTGAGATCGCCCAGGCAATGGAAACTTCGGATTGAATATCCGGGAATATTCGAACAAAACGGCCGGCGATCGAGGGAGATTCAAACTCAGGAGGAGGCCTCCTTGCTTTGGCCAAGCGGCGGCAAGGCTCCGAGCTGCCGCAATAAGCCCAAAGCATCCCACCGCGCATTAGAATCGAGAATCTTTCCGTCGCGAATGTAGTGAATGGTGATGCCCTCGACGGCAACTCTTATGCCGGTAGACGGGATGTTCATGAACTCGCCCTTGTGTGTACCGGAAATCACCCACGACACAACAACCTTGTCCTCCTCGGCAATCAGATCTTCCAACGTAAAACGCAGGTCGGGGAAACTCGTGGTCAGCTCCAGTACGCGGCGGCGATACAATTCCGGGCCAACCTGCGAGCCACTGACAAACGGGTCGAGCAAAGCGTGGCTGGGGGAAACAATCTGTGCAACGACGTCGAGTTTGCGCTTGTTCCAGACTTCATCGTAGAGGCGGCGAACGATAGTTTTGTTCTCCGTGGACATGGGAAATGTCCTCCTCTGAAATCTCGCCCCGGAGCAAAGAAAGCTGCGGCAGTGCCTGCCGGGGACAGATTGGACTTACTGAGAGAATGAGACTCGTGAAAGACTACTCTTGCAGCGGTTGAGATGCAACGAAGTTTCGCTAAGAGCGCTGTGCGGGAGCTTCGGCAAGAACATCAGAAAGCGTGGACGTGAAAAAGGCGACATCGGAGGAAGAAAAAATCAAGGGTGGGCGCAACTTTATCACGTTGTGGTGAGGCCCGTCGGTGCCAGCCAGGATTCCTAGGTCACGCAAGCGGTTTACTATGTAATTGGCCTGAGCCGTTGCGGGAGCGCGCGAATCGCGGTCGGTGACGAGATCCATGCCCAGGAAAAGGCCCATGCCGCGGACATCACCGATGAGCGGATACTTTTTCTGCAACGCTCGCAAATCTCCCAGCCATTCCGTGCCAACCTTCAGAGCGTTCTGCTGTAGATGGTCCGCTTCAAGGACATCGAGGACAGCCAGACCAGCGGCGCAAGCGACAGGATTTCCTCCAAACGTGCTGAAGAATTCCATGCCATTAGCGAAGGATGCCGCAATTTCCGCACTTGTTACGACAGCCGCTAGCGGAAATGCATTGCCAATCGGTTTGCCCAGCACAACGATGTCTGGCACCGCAGCCTGCGTTTCAAAACCCCAGAAGTGCGCGCCAAGACGCCCGAATCCCACTTGCACTTCGTCGGCGATGCACAGTGCGCCCGCAGCGCGCACCAGTTTGTAGACTTCGCTGAGGTAGCCCTGCGGAAAAACAATTTGTCCAGCGACGCTTGGGAGCGTTTCTGCGATGAACGCCGCGGCTCCCCGCCCTCCCCTTTTCAGCTCTTCTAAAATCTCAGCGACATGAGCAGCATATTTTTGGCCGAGGCCGGAATCGCCGCGCCGGTGGATGCCCCGATAATCATCCGGGATTGGAGCAACGTGCACCCAAAGCTTTTGCCCTTTCCCGCCGGGCCCATTGAATTTGTACGGACTAATGTCAATCAGCGTTGAGGTATTTCCGTGATAAGCGTGCTCGAGAACGATGACATCTTCCCTCCCAGTGTGGGTGCGCGCGAGGCGAAGGGCGAGTTCGTTGGCTTCACTTCCGGAATTTACGAAGAAACAGACGCGCAACGGCGAAGGAAGCAGAGTGGTGAGACGTTCAGCGTACTGAAGGATATTATCGTGGAGGTAGCGCGTGTTTGTGTTGAGTAGCGCGACCTGTTCCTGCACGGCGCGCACAACTCGGGGATGGGAATGGCCGACCAGGGGAACATTATTATAAACGTCAAGAAATGCGCGGCCTGTATCGTCGTAAAGATATTGCATCCAGCCACGAACGATTTTCAGCGGGCGGTCATAAGAAAGGCTGAGATTTTCGGAAAGGTATTTCTGGCGGACAGAAAGAGATTGTTCGAGCGTTGAAAGAGGTTTCGGTAGATGTATTTCAACCGGCAATGTCCCCGGCCCGGAAGAAACTGTGACGGGAAAGAGGCGTTCGTTAGGCAGTGACAGAGGAATCTGCGCGAGGCGTTCGAGCGCAGCCCATGCCTGAGCTTCCGTGACGGTCACATAAGGATCGCCGGGGAGCAAAGATTTGCGATGGGCTGAATTAACGACACTGACGGCGAGGCGTGCAGCCATGAGCGGGAAAAGTGCGGCGACCTCGTCTTCGTTCAAGGGAAATCGCTGGTGATATCCGGCGAGCACGGAACTTGCGGCTGCGAGGGGATCATCCTTGCCGAGAGTCGCGTAAGCGGCGGCCACGGCGGGTTCCGCGACCGTCAAGCCCGTGTGCATGTCGCCGAAATCAATGACGCTTATGACTTCGCTGGGCTTCGACGATTCCGGGCTCACGAGAACATTATGGTCGTTGGCATCTCCGTGGATGACGTTGCGCCGCAGACGGTGGAAGCGCGGCACGGCCTCCCGCTCGAAGAGATTCAGAAAGTGTTCCGCAAGCGCGCGCTTCTGTGGACCAGCAATGAAGGAAAGTTTCTCGAAAGCCCAACGAGAGCGGCTGAGGTCCCATTTCAGAATACGGTTGGCCGAAGGGTGAGAAAAATCCAGAAGAGCCGCGTCCATTTCTCCCAGAAAGCTTCCGAAGCTCTCCAGGAGTTCCGGCGTGTGCGGCGCTGCCTCGGCTAGTGTTAAACCGGGGATAAATTGGAGCGCCCAGACGATACGAATGGAGCCATCGGTAACTCGCATCTGCGTGAACGATTTACCGACAGGAATCGAAATCACTCTGGGAAAGGCGAGATGCGGGGCGTGTTGCGCCAAATGCACTAAAGCACCGCATTGCATGTCGACAAAAGAGGTTTCGCGCGCGGGGTGCATGATTTTAAGGACGTGGTTGCACCCGTCCGAATTTACGAGATGGAAGTTATCGTCGTACTCGCCGGGCAGTGGCAAGACATCACCGCGAAACGAAAATAGTTCCCTGGCAATGCGCGCGGCTTCGGTTGGTGGGAGCGGAGGAGTGACCCGAGATTCCGGGAGCATGGAGGCAATTGTATCGAGCAGACGATAGGTTAGTCCAATAGGAGGCGGCAACGGCTGCGTCTTCTTATTATTCTTGTTTCATTAAACCGGCAAGATTTATGGCGGCATTCGTTGCGGACGCATGCGCAACAGGAGGAGGATCATCACCGCAATCACGGCGGCGGGCAAAATAAGTCCGGCGCGCAAGGAATTTGAGCGAGACGCGATGACACCGACAAGCCAGGGGATAATGGCACCGCCAAGACCCGCGCTGCCGAAGTAAAGCGCGCCGAGCCAATTGGCATCTTCGCGAAACGTATCCGCCATCCAGGTGACAAACAGAGGATATTGCGGCGCAAGCCCAAATCCCGCCAGTGCCGCCCCCGTTTGAAGCGGGAACGTCGTGTGCGAGAGAATCAGGACGCTTGATCCTGTAATAGCACAGAGCATTCCGGCCATGGCGAGGGACATTTGTGAGAAGCGTCGCAGGATCAGAGGCGTGAATCCCCTGCCGATGAGCAGGAAACTGTAAAAAACAGAGGGCGCCAGCATCCAGGCGGTGCTCTCCATCCCCGGCAAGCGTTTTTCGTAGGCCGCTGACCAACCGCCGATAGCGCTTTCCACACCTACATAAAGGAAGAAGAGTAAAACTAACTGCACAGCGTGAGGGTGGCGCAATTTTGCGAGCCAGTTATCGAGCGATCGTTTTGCGGATAGCTTAGCCGGGGTGCTGCTTTCAATGGGACGCAAAAAATAAATTCCAGCAAACAGCAACGCCGGCGCGCAGAGAACAAGCGAGAAGCCACGGAGACCAAGCGAAGGCACGAGGGTGGCAACCAGAAACGGACAAAGGACCGCCCCAATTCCCCAGGACAGATTCAGAAGGCTCACAGCACCGGCGGTGTTCCTCGAGGGTAACTGCGTCCCGCGAAGATTCGTCGCGGGGATAGAGAGACCAAGAGCAATCCCGTAAAAAAAAATAAAAAGCCACGCCACCGTCCAGGGGCCAGCTCCCAAACAAGACATCGCCAAGGCAAAAACTAAGAAAGCGATCCCCAGTGTCTTTGAGAATCCGAGTCTCGGAAGCAGGAGACCTGTCAGGAAATTCCCCAAGACGCTCCCCGAATACTCCGCGGTAAACAGGAATCCGGCTTGCGAATCGCTGAGCGACCAGTGGCGTACGAGATAAGGAAGCAATGGTCCTAGGAGGATTGTGACGATGCCGATGTAGACGAAACCGGCGTGAAGACGCACCCACTCGGCGCGAGGACTCACGGAAGAAAGCTGGAATGAAGAGGCAGAACGTGCCTGGCCGGGAGTGCCACCAGTCGCAGGAGTGGAAGGAGAAGGACGCCGGTCAGGCATGAGGAGTTCGTCAATGGAGTGTGGCACAAGTCAGTACGTGGAACAAGCGCCGCAAACCATGCTTACGAAACCCTAATGTGGCGCTCACCGTTTTCTTAGAGCGAGGGGGTACACTAAAATGCGGGCCAGGAGCCAAGCATGAACGACTTGATCTTTGTGATGTGCACAATCGTGTTTTTCGCCCTCGGCATTTTGTACGTGAAGGGCTGCGAGCGGCTGAAATAGAGGGCTGAGACCATGCTGGGAAATATCATTTTAATCGTGATTTCCATTTTGCTGTGCGGCTACTTATTTTATGCGCTTCTGAAGCCGGAGAAATTCTAGCCATGACGGGAAACGGATGGTTCCAGATTTTCCTGTATTTCGTCGTGCTTTTACTGTTGACGAAACCCATGGGCGTATTTCTCTACCGCGTCTTCGAGCGGAAAAAGACGTATCTTGATTTCGCGTTGCGGCCAATCGAGAAGCTCATTTACCGCGCAAGCGGGATAAATGAAGAAAAAGAAATGGGCTGGATGGAGTACGTCGGCGCCAAGCTTTTGTTCAGCGCTGTTTCTCTGATCCTTCTGTACTTAATTATGCGCACGCAACGATGGTTGCCATGGAATCCACGGCAGTTGGCAAACGTCGCGCCTGACCTGGCATGGAACACCGCTGTCTCCTTCACCACGAACACAAATTGGCAATCGTATTCTGGCGAATCCACGATGAGCTATCTGACGCAGATGGCGGGGCTGGCTTATCATAATTTTATTTCGGCGGCGGCGGGGATCGCGCTGGCGGTTGCATTCATTCGCGGGATAGCCCGAAAAGAATCCAAGACCATCGGAAATTTTTGGGTGGATGCAACTCGCGCGCTGCTCTGGGTGCTCCTGCCGGTATGCTTGGTGGTAGCGCTTTTCTTTGTGTCGCAGGGAATGATCCAGAATCTGCGATCTTACACGACCGCGAATTTGGTGGAGCCTCAGACTATCGAAACAAAGAACGCCGATGGCAGCGTGAAACGCGATACGTTAACGACGCAGGTGATTGCGCAAGGACCTGTCGCCTCGCAGGAAGTCATTAAAATGTACGGCACAAATGGGGGAGGATTTTTCGGAGCCAACAGTACGCATCCCTTCGAAAACCCCAACCCGCTGACGAATTTCGTTCAGATGCTGTTGATCTTTGCGATTCCCGCGGGCCTGACTTACACGTTGGGGCGAATGACAGGTTCGGCACGTCATGGCTGGGCCGTGTGGAGCGCCATGGCAGCGATGTTTCTGGCGGGCGTCTTTGTCGTGTATGCCGCTGAGTCGCGCGGTAACCCACTGTTCGCTGGAGTGAACACAAAGACATCGGATACGCAGCCTGGCGGAAACATGGAAGGAAAAGAGGTGCGGTTTGGAACTGCGGACTCGGCGTTGTTCACGACGATAACCACGGACGCCAGTTGCGGAGCGGTGAACAACCAGCACGATTCGCTGACGCCGCTTGGCGGGATGGTGCCGCTGATCAATATCATGCTGGGTGAAGTGATTTTCGGAGGAGTTGGCGCCGGGCTTTACGGAATGCTGGTTTTTGTGATCCTTGCGGTGTTCATCGCAGGGTTGATGGTGGGCCGTACTCCAGAATACCTGGGGAAAAAGATCGAATCCTTCGACGTAAAGATGGCCATGCTTGCCATACTGATCACTTCATTGACCATTCTTATCTTTTCGGGGATTGCGGCAGTCTCGAAATTCGGGACAAGTGCTATCAGCAACCCCGGAGCACACGGACTTTCGCAGATTCTGTATGCGTACACGTCGGCGGTGGGGAATAACGGCTCAGCGTTCGGCGGACTGGGCACAAATACGCTTTGGTACAACACCAGCTTGGGTGTAGCGATGCTGCTTGGCCGCTTTTTCATGATTATCCCGATCATGGCCATAGCGGGAAATCTGGCGGCAAAGAAACAAGTGCCCGAATCGCTTGGCACCTTCCCGGTTACCGGGCCGTTGTTCACCGTGCTGCTGATTTCCGTGGTTCTAATTGTTGGCGCGTTGACGTTTTTCCCTGCCTTGAGCCTTGGGCCAATTCTGGAACACTTGTTTATGAACGCCGGAAAGGTATTTTGAGGACGCAATGACGACGCATACTCAGGCGAAAAGCAGTTCAATCATGGACCGGAAGATTCTGAAGAATGCCATCTTGGATTCGTTCCGCAAGTTGGATCCGCGCGTGCTGATCAAGAACCCCGTGATGTTCGTGGTGGAAGTAGGAGCCGTGATCACGGGAATCGTGCTGGTGCTGAATGCCTTCGACCACAAGACCGGCTTCTGGTTTGGATTGCAAATTACAGTTTGGCTCTGGTTCACCGTGTTGTTCGCGAATTTCGCGGAGGCCATGGCCGAGGGACGCGGCAAGGCTCAGGCGGAAACTTTGCGCAAGGCCCGCGCAGAAACCGAAGCGCGCAAATTGCGATCGGATGGAAAAACGGAGTTGTTGCCGAGCTCGAAATTGCGTTCCGGGGATGTGGTACTTGTGGCAGCGGGTGAATTCGTTCCCGGCGACGGCGAAGTGATCGAAGGCGTGGCCTCCGTGGATGAGTCGGCCATTACCGGCGAATCGGCTCCCGTGATTCGCGAATCGGGAGGCGACCGCTCAGCGGTGACGGGGGGCACCCGCGTTCTGTCTGATGAGATCAAGGTGCGGATTACGTCCAATCCAGGAGAAACGTTTCTCGACCGCATGATTGGTTTGGTGGAAGGCGCATCGCGTCAGAAAACTCCCAATGAAATCGCACTGAACATCCTGTTGGCCGGGTTGACAATTATTTTCCTGCTGGCGGTGGTGACGCTGCAGCCGTTTGCCATGTATTCCGGGGCGCCGCAGACGGTGTTCGCGCTGGTGTCGTTGCTGGTTTGCCTGATTCCCACGACGATTGGTGGATTGCTATCCGCGATTGGTATCGCCGGTATGGACCGGCTGATTCAACGCAATGTGATCGCCATGTCTGGGCGCGCCGTGGAAGCGGCCGGCGACGTGGACGTGCTGCTGCTCGATAAAACCGGCACGATCACACTTGGCAATCGCGAAGCGACTGCCTTCCACCCGTGCCCCAGCATTACCGACGCGGAACTCGCCAGCGCGGCGCAATTGGCCTCCTTTGCAGATGAAACGCCAGAGGGACGCTCGATTGTTGTCCTAGCCAAGGAAAAGTATGGCCTGCGCGGCCGCGAACTGGCGCCGCACAATCCTGTTTTCATTCCCTTCTCTGCACAAACCCGCATGTCTGGCGTGGATATGGACGGCAGAGAAATTCGCAAGGGCGCTCCGGAAGCGATCGCCCGGTATGTGGCGGAAAAGGGCCAGATCGTGCCCGCGGAGATGCAGCAGCAGATCGAACGCATCGCCAAGTCTGGAGGCACGCCGCTGCTGGTGGCGCAGAATTTTCGTGTGCTGGGGGCAATTGAACTTACAGACATTGTGAAGGGTGGGATTCGCGAGCGATTCGATCACCTGCGGGCCATGGGAATTCGTACCATGATGATTACGGGAGACAATCCGTTGACGGCGGCGGCCATTGCACGCCAGGCAGGCGTGGACGACTTCCTTGCTGAGGCCAAACCCGAAGACAAGATGGCGCTGATCCGCAACGAGCAAGCCAAAGGAAAGCTTGTGGCGATGACTGGCGACGGCACGAATGATGCCCCGGCGCTGGCGCAAGCCGATGTCGGCGTGGCCATGAATACCGGAACGCAGGCCGCAAAAGAGGCCGGCAATATGGTGGACCTGGACTCGAATCCGACCAAGCTCATCGAGATCGTGGAGATCGGTAAACAATTGTTGATTACGCGCGGGTCGCTGACTACTTTTTCCGTTGCCAACGACGTTGCCAAATACTTCGCCATTATTCCGGCGATGTTCGCGGGAACGTTTCCGCTCCTGAACGCATTGAACATCATGAAATTGCGCACGGCGGATTCCGCGATTCTTTCGGCTGTGATTTTTAATGCGCTGATCATCATCGCGTTGATTCCGCTGGCGCTGCGTGGCGTCCGCTATCGTCCCTTGGGCGCCGCCGCGCTTTTGCGCAGAAACCTGCTGATTTACGGGCTGGGCGGGGTGATCGCGCCGTTCGTCGGAATCAAGCTCATCGATATATTGCTTATGTGGCTACACCTGGCATAGAGGACGGTATGAAGAACCATCTGATTGTCGCTGCAAGATTCACACTGATCACCACGCTGGTATTCGGCCTGTTGTATCCGCTGGCGGTGACAGGATTGAGCCAGTTGTTCTTTCCAAAGCAGGCCAATGGGAGCTTGATCGAAAAGAACGGCCAGGTGATTGGATCGCGGTTGATCGGGCAGGCGTTTACTTCGGACAAATATTTCCATCCCCGCCCATCGGCAGCCGGGAGCGGATACGACCCTACGTCTTCGTCTGGCTCGAATCTGGCGCCAACGAACCAGCAACTCGTTGACCGGGTGAAACAGGATGTTGCGAAGCTGAAGCAGGAGAATCCAGGCGTTCCCATTCCCGCTGATTTAGTCACGACTTCGGGGTCGGGGCTGGACCCGGATATTTCGCCGGCCGCCGCTGAATTTCAGATGCCGCGGATCGCAAGCGCCAGGGGAATAACCGTGGAGGCGCTTCGCCAAGTGATTGCGCGACACACGCAGCTGCGCGAATTCGGAATCCTTGGTGAATCGCGAGTTAATGTGCTGGAATTGAATCTGGATCTGGACGCGAACTTCCCTGCCAAACAATGACAGAGTTGCAAGACTTGCCGTCCAGCGCTTATTTGCTCGCTGAAGTTTTTGGCGGCTGAAAGCGATAGCCAATCCACGGCTCGGTAAGGATGTATTTTGGCCGAGCCGGGTCCTTCTCGATCTTTTTGCGCAATTGGTTGACCACTACGCGAAGGTTTTCTGTTTCTTCGCCGTACTCCGGCCCCCAAACCGTTTGCAGCAAACGCCGATGGGTGACGGGCTTGCCCTGTTGCATCATCAACTGTTTCAGCACCTCAAACTCCTTCGGTGCCAGGTGAACTACTTCCCCGCGTGCGGTAACGCGGCGCGCTTCAAAATCCACGGAAAGATCTTTTGCATGGAACGCAGGCAGCGCTTCGGCAGGAGCATGCCGGCGAAGGGACGCCCGGACACGGGCGAGCAGTTCTTCGATGCCGAAGGGCTTTGTGACGTAATCGTCGGCACCGGCGTCGAGCGCTACAACCTTGTCGCGTTCGGCGTTGCGCACGGTCAGCATGATAATGGGCGCATCGCTGGTGCGTCGAATTTCCCGGCACGCTTCAATCCCGCTGATGCCCGGCAAATTCACGTCGAGCAGGATCAAATCCGGTTTCAATTTCCCGGCAAGTTCGACCCCTTCTTCTCCAGTAGCAGCTTCGGAGATTTCGTAGCCCCGAAAAGAAAGCGTAGAGCGCAGGACGCGGCGAATCTGCGGCTCGTCGTCAATCACAAGAATGCTGGAATTATTCATCGGACGTCACCCCGCCGGGCAGCGATGGGAAGCGTGAAGGAAAAAACGGAGCCGTGACCCAGTTGACTGGTTACATTAACGCTGCCGCCGTGGGCGGTGGCAATGGCTTTGGCAATCGGCAACCCCATGCCTGTGCCACGCACCAGGTAGCGTTGATCACGGCCGCGATAAAACTTGTCGAAGATGAGGCCCTGCTCGAAGGAATCGATTCCCGGACCGCTGTCGGCCACGCTCACGGTGACAAAACCGCCACCCTGATCCGCCGTAATAGTGATGGGCTTATCCTTCGGAGAATACAAGTGCGCGTTGTCGATGAGCTGCACGAGAATGTCCTTTGCGCGCTCAAGGTCGGCGCGTACAGGCGGCAAATCGTCGGCCAAGTGGACGAGCACTTGGCGATCTCCAAGCGCTTTCTGCAAGTGTTGCAGCGATGTTTCAACCAGTTCGTTCACCGGGACTGCCTCAAAGTGCAACTCGAACTCGCCGCCTTCCAGCTTGGCCATTTCGGCTGCTTCCTCAACCAGGTGATTTAGACGGTCGCACTCTTCATTGACAATGGTCAGAAGTTCCTGCTGCCGAGAGTTTTGCGTGTTCTGGGAGCCCATTAAATCCGTGATGGCCGCCTTGATGGAGGTAAGCGGCGTGCGAAAATCGTGGGCGATGGAATCGAGCAGGGCAGACTTCAGGCGTTCGCCCTGGCGCTCCGCCTCCGTTTCGCTGAGCTGTTCGACGGCGCGGGCGCGCTCGATGGCAATTGCCACCAGCGAGCCGATGGCATCGAGTGTTTGCCGTGAAAGGAGCGCGCCAGAAATTCCCAAGCTGCCAATGGGCTTCACTCCCAGCCGCACAGGAAGAAAATGCAGCGTCTGTTGGGTTAGAGTAATGGTCTCATCGCGCAGGTATGCCGCCTTCATTTGCTCTTCGTCGAGTTGCGCCGCGCCGTAGCCGGAACGATAAAATTTGTCTTTCTGCGGCACAAAAAGTTCAGCGGCTCCCCCTTCGAAGCATTCCACGATGTAATTGGGGATGGCGTTCATCAATTGAATGACGTTTCCCGCGCCAAGCAGTTTCTGGCTGAACTCGTACAGGCGCTCCAGTTCGCGGCGGCGGCTATGTGCCGAATCCGCCTCTTTTCGGATGCGCGCGGAAAGCTGGCTCCCCATGATGGATGTGAATAGAAACGCAAAAAGGGCCACCCAGTTTTGCGGATCGGTGATCGTAAAGGTGCCTACCGGGGGCAGAAAGTAAAAGTTAAAGAGAAGCATCGCGGACACGGACATGAACACGGAGACAACCATGCCCCAGACCGCAGAAACTGCTAGAATCGCCAAGAGAAATGACAGCGCCACGGTTGTCTGGTTGACGTGAAAGACCCGGTGGAAACCAAAGGTGATGGAGATCAGCAGGATGGCGGCAACCAGGAAGCCCATCCCGCGTCCCGTTAGAAAACGCGACATACGCGTATTGTAACGCACTAACAAATCGTTAAGCGGAGAAATAGACTTGCCAAAAAAGCCCGAGGACTGGCTGGAGGTTGCTTCTCCCACACCCAAAGCCCGCGGAATTTTCAAATTGTTCCTCGGCTATGCGCCGGGTGTGGGCAAGACGTACAGCATGCTGAGCGAAGCAATTCGCCGAAGCAACCGCGGCGAACAGGTCGTGATCGGCATGGTGGAAACGCATGGGCGCAAAGGGGTTCAAGAGCTGGCCGATCAATTAGAGGCCGTTCCGCGCAAAAAGATCGACTACAAGGGCACGATATTTGAAGAGATGGATGTGGATGCCATTCTGGAGCGGCACCCGCAGGTTGTGCTGGTGGACGAATTGGCGCACACCAACATTCCCGGCAGCCGTCACCGCAAACGCTACGAGGATGTGCAGGAAATTCTGGCGGCCAAGATTGATGTCCTTTCGACATTGAATATCCAGCACATTGAGAGCATTGCGCCGACGGTTCGCGCCATCACCGGGATTACGGTGCGTGAGACGTTGCCGGACTGGGTGCCGCTTTCCGCCACGGAAACAGTGATGGTGGACTTGACACCCGAGGCGTTGCAAAACCGCATGAAGCGCGGCGATGTTTACAGCGAAGAGAAGGTGCAGCGCTCGTTGGCGAACTTCTTCCGCCGGGGTAACCTGATTGCCCTTCGTGAATTGGCTCTGCGCCAGGTAGCCGAACAGGTGGATCGCAGCCTGGAATCCTACATGGACGCCAAGGAGATTCACGAGAATTGGGGCGTCCGAGAGCGAATTGCCGTCTGCGTCAGCGGAAGCCCCTCTGGACAATATCTGGTTGCGCGGGCAGCGCGCATGGCACGAAGGATGGACGCGCAGCTCTATGTGGTACATGTCGAACGCGAACTGGCGCCGCGCGAAGAAAATCCCAAGGTGCTGGAAGCGAATTTGAAATTCGCAGAGAATCTGGGCGCCGAGGTGGTCCGCATGAAAGGCAAAAGTGTTGCGGACACTATCGCTGAGTTTGTCCGCGGAAAGCACGTTACACAAGTCGTCTTTGGCCGCGCGCCCCTCCGGGATTGGCGGAAATATCTATACCTGTCAGTCGTGCATCGCTTCCTGCGCGACTCGCCGCCCGTAGACGTACACATCGTCACGCAAGACTCTGGCGAAGCCTAGGAATCGCTCTGCGCCAGAGCGATCAAACTCCCCGTTCAATTGAGATCACGGTGTGATGAACAATCGCCATCGAGCTATCACAAAAGAAATGCAGCGGTCACTTGCGGCGAGGAGCAAGCTCCACGTGGTAACGGCTTAGCAATTCTCCCGTCGCGTGCTGCACTTGCGCCACGGCTGTCTGGTAACCCGTCTCCGCTTGCGCCAGGGAAAACTCCGCTTGCGCCAGTTGCGTTTGTGCATCCAGAACGAAGAACACCGTGCTCGACCCCAACTCGTATTTTCGTTCCTCAGCGCGCAGATTTTTTTCCGCAAGATCCACGGCGACCCGTGCGGCCTCCAGCGAAAGCTTCGATTCCTCCAGTTGGTGAACCGCGTTTGTCACTTCAAGCGTGATAGTTTGCCTTGTCTTTTCTTCCTGGTATTGGTCGCGAGTTCGTGTCACCAGCGCGTCGCCTAGATTCGCTTCGGCACCATGGTTTTTGATCGGCAGCCGCAAGGATAGCGTGAGCCCATAAGTTGGGTAGTTGAAATGGAACATCTGGTTCAAACTTTGTCCCAACCCTCCTGACGATATAAGGACTGGTGGCACCGCGCTGTTGTATTCGTTTCCACCCAGCCCGTTTGTGGCGTAACTGCCGGAGAGTTCCAGGTCTGGGCGAATGTTGTTGTGAGCGAGGCGGATGTTCATTTCATCGCTTGCCAGCATTTGTCGCGCGGAATCGAACTCCGGGCGGTTCGCGAGCGCGCGAGAAAGCGCCGTGGCAATATCAATGTCCGCTAGCGCGCTTGACGGACGAAAATCCTCACTGAGATCCATGTCCAGCGCCCGAATTGCGGGGTCGCGGTCCGCACCGATGATTTGCCGGAATTGATCTTCCGCCTGCTGCAAACTGTACTCCGCCTGAATCAGCCCGACGCGCCGAGAAGCAACCTGAGATTCCGAGCGGTAAATGTCCAGCGGTGGCAGTGCGCCCAGGCTCAAAGCCTTCTTGTCATGGTCATAGCTCTTTTGCGCCTCCTCGTACGATTTGTTCTGAACCACCAGCGCCTCCCGCTCAAGGACTACGTTCCAATATTCCTGAATCGTCAGCAAAAGAATGTCGTTAACCTCGGCTTGAAACACTGATTGCGCCTGCTTCAGGTTGCGCTGCGCAATCAGGATGGGCGCGCGATTCGCAAACAATCCAAGATTCTTCAACAACGGCTGAGTAACCGAGAATTGCAGGGTAGTTGGAATGGACGGATTCAAAAAGCTGAAGGAACTGTTTGTCGAAAACTTGTTGAAGCTGAAATTCGTCTGGAAATTGGTGCCGCTGGCAAACGTTTGCGAATAGCCGAACGTGGTCGCTTGCGAAAGCGAGTTAAGGATTGTAGCGCCTTGCAATATCGTCGAAGTTGGTGTTTGCGTGCGTTGATCATTAAAACTGGCAAGGAGGAGCGGGTCAAATAATTGGTACTGCCGGAAGACGTTGTTCTGCGCGAAGTCCCTGGCAGAATCATCCAAGCGAATGTCGGTATTGTTGACCAGCGCCAGGCGAATGCTGTCTTCGAGCGAAAGAACAAGCTTTCCGCCCATAATGTGATCGGGGAATCCTTCCGGCGTTGGCAGCGGAGGAGCAGGTCTTTGCTTTGCCGGTATACCCAGCAACCGTTCCAAGGGCCGACTGTTCTGCGCGAAAGCCCGGGCGACAGAAAAAAGAATCAGCACGGCACATGCAATAAAAGTTGCCATCTGACGCAACAAGGTACACCTCCCAATAAAATGGTTCTCCGCGCGAGAATTATTCGTACCGGATCGCTTCGACCGGGTCGAGCCGCGCCGCCTTCATGGCAGGATAAATGCCAAAGACCAACCCCACTGAAAGTGAAACTGCAAAGGCCAGCAGAATAGATGCCGCTGTCACCACCGTGGACCACCCAGCAAACCAGGCGATCATCTCTGACATTCCGAAGCCCACGCCAATTCCCAGCAGACCGCCGGCGAAGGAAATAAGCACCGCTTCAATCACGAATTGCCTCACGATGTCTCGCTGTCGCGCGCCCACCGCACGTCGCACACCGATTTCCCGCGTACGTTCCAGAATTGCCGCCAGCATGATGTTCATGATTCCAATTCCGCCCACCAACAACGAAATCGAGGCGATCGCCACCATCACTGTGTTGAAAAGCTGTTCCGTCCGCCGTTGTTCCGCCAGCAACTCCGCAGGTACCACAATCGTGAAATCTCCCGCCTGGTGATGCGTCACGTTCAAGATTCCGCGGGCGATCTTGGCATTCGCAGAACTGTCGTCGGCGGAGGTCATGCGCAGATAGATGCCATCAATTTCATCCTTGATGTAGCTCTGCGAATCTTCCAGGCGGGAAAGAACGGAATTCAGTGGCGCATACACCAGATTGTTCAGGTCCTCGCTCTGTATTCCGGAGACGTCGCCTTGCGCGGCAAGCTGAGGCGCCACCACGCCAATCACATGGAACCACTCGTCATTCAACTTCACGTATTCGCCCACGGAATTAGCCGCGCCGAACAGACTGTCTTTTGCAGCCGCTCCCAGCACGCAGACCGGCGCCGCCGCGGAATCGTCCGCAGCGGTGAAAAAGCGTCCTTCCGTAACGCGCAGCCCCGCAATCGCCAGGTAATCAGGGCGAACGCCAAATACCACCGGCGTATCTTGTTGGGGCTTCGGCAAGATTTTCGATGGATGCAAACGTTTTCGGGGCGTGGCTTCTTCCACGCCCTGCAAATTCTTGTTCAATACGGTGAAATCGTTAAGGGTCAGTCCGGGCGACGTGCGGCGCACTTTCTGCAGGTCTTGCCAATTTGCCGCTTCCTTCGCCTCGACGATCAGGTTCCGCACGCCTAACTGCTCGATGAAGGCCATCACCTTTTGCTGCGCACCCGCGCCGATGGACAGCATCGCCACCACGGCAGCCACGCCAAATATCATTCCCAGCATGGTCAGCAAAGAACGAAGCTTGTGCGCGGAAAGGTTTTCCAGGCCGAGCACTACGTCAGGCAACCACTGCTGAAGGCTTTTCAAGTAGCGCTTCCAGACGATGCTCATCCTAGGATTCCTCGTGACTCATCGTGCCGAGGCTCCCACCGACGGCCCCGCCACTCCCCCGCTTTTGCCCTTGCCCGCGCCGCGATCCTCCGGGTTCACAAGCGCTACCTGCGTTCCCACCGTCAACCCGCTTTCCAGAATTGCGCGGCCTTCCGAGTAGGCCCGCACTTTCACATCCTGCGATTCCCATGAGCTTCCTTGCTTTGCGTAGACGATTGTTTTCCCCGCGTGCTCGAATACGGCTTCCATGGGAATCGTCAATGCGCCTGGAATCCGCTCGCCCACGAATGTCAACTTCGCCGAAAACCCTGGCCGCAGACGCGCGTCCTCGCGGTCCAATTGAACTGTGACGTCGAATGTCCGTTGCAGATTGTCCATGAACCAACCCTGGCTGGTAGCCCCGGCCACACTGGCAACTTTGCCTTTCATCTTCTCCCCGGGGAATGCGTCCATCTCGACTTCCACCGGTTGGTCTTTTTTCAGGTATGGCCGGTCCTTTTCCGAAACCTTCGACGTGATTTCCATCTTTCCCGTATCAATCACTTCAGCAACCGTGTTTCCCGGGTTGGCCTGATCGCCCACTTGGTAATCCGGCAACGTCATTCCGGTATAAAACATTCCTCCGGCGGCGCTTTCGTTTCCGCGCACAACCATCATCCCGCTGATTGGCGCTTTCACTCTCATGTTCTGAATATTCTGCTCAGCCTGCCGCATGGCCAACTGAGCTTTGTTGCGCTTTTCTTGGCTCAATGCCAGCCCAGCCTGGTTAGAGATGGTGTGCGATTGAACATCCTGCTGTAGTTGCGCCAGCGCTCGTTGCGCCTCTTCCAGAGCCAGCAGATTTTTCTTGGCGTCAATTTCGCTCAAAAGTTCATTTTTGCTGACGTCGAGTTCCGCGCGGCGCACCGCGTATTTCGCCTTAATCATCGCGGTCTTGTCTTCCGCTGCTTGCACGCTTGCGTCAGCCTGAGCCTTGACAATCTCCTGCTCGGCCTCTTCCAGGTCGCTGCGGCTCTGCGCCAGGTTGTATTCCTGCTGCGCAGGGTCGAACGCAACCACCACATCGCCGGCCTTCACCGGGGATCCCGTCGGAGTGAGCTGAATGATTCTGAGCGTCCCTCCGGCTACGGGCGGGGCCACCACGATGCGGCTCTGTGTGGCGTTGAGTACGCCTGTCGTCGGAAAGCGCAACTCGACGTCACCTAGCTCCGCCTTCGCACTGGGAACGTCGCTGGCCGAGGCGTTGACCTTCTGCGCGCGGCATCCTCCGACAAACAAAGCGCAAGCTGCAAGAACCCCGCAAAGCAGTCCGTGTTGTACCTTTCGTTTCACGGCAATCACTTCTCCGTCTCTGTCGGATCTTTCAACGCCAACTGTTCTCCCACGCGTACACCTTTTGCAATCAATGCGTCGGTTCCGCTGCGACGCGACACTTCCACTGCCACTTCCTCGAATTTCGAGCCTCGCCGAACGTACACGACCGAGCGGCCTTCCTTTCGGAAGATGGCTTCCGCCGGAACCACAATGCCTTGCGCCACGCGATCCACCGCTATGCGCACGATCGCGCCCATCCCGGGAGTCAGGCGCGAATCGCTTTCCGGAAGCGCAATCGCCAGCGTGAAATTTCTTGGAAAAGGCCATCCCCCATTGAAGTCGGGGCTCGCACTGGTGCTGATCTCTTCCACCTTGCCGTTGTAGCTGCGATCGGGCACGGCATCCACGCGAACCGTCGCCCCTTGTCCGATTTGAACGCGGCCGCGCTCCGCCTCTTCTACGCGCGCGGTAATTTGCAGCGCGGAAGTATCGGGCAACTCAAGGACTGTTGCGCCGGGCCACGCGTGGTCCCCCGGCTTGAATGGCGCCGGCTGTTGCATTGGCCCTGAAGCTTGCCAGTTGACTTCCAAGACAACGACGCCATCGCTCGGAGAATGCAAAGTCAATGAGGCTAACTGGCGTTCGGCTTGCTTTACCTGAAAATCGGCTTGATCGTAGGCCCGCTGCTTGCTTGCCAGGTCTGCGGCAGCCTCGGTGCGGTCTGCCTTCAGCTTGGCTTCCTGTTCCAGGAGTTTCTGCTCCGTATCGGCCAGTTTTAGTTTCGCTTCCGCCCCCTCAATCGCGGAGATGATTTCCTGTTTCTTTGTTTCCATGCGCGCCGTTTCCACATCAAATCGCGCTTTCATCACGTCGGTCAGGTCCTGCTCTTCTTTCAACTTGCTGGCAGCGCGTGATTGCTGAATCGCGGCATCCGCCGATTTCAATGCCGATTGGTTCAGGGCGAGGTTATGCCGCACCGTGGTAGCGTCAAATTCCACAAGCTTCTCGCCCTTTTTCACCTTCGTACCGTTTGTGACGATATTCAGGATTTGCAAGTCGCCGGAACCCGCCGGCGCCGTTACTACCGTGGATTTCAGTGCTTTCACCGCTCCCCGAACTTCCACGTAGTCCACAAATTCCTTTTGCTGGACCGCGGCCATTGGAAACGTGGGTGCGGAGCGTGCAAGCCGAATCGTGCCGAAAACCGTCGCGGCGACAATTACGATTGCCGCCGCTACCCAGTATTTCTTTTGCCGAATCCAAGGAGCCATTTCGCTCTTTCCTACTTTCCTGCCGTGCTTTTCTGTTCTGTGGGCCCGAGTTCAACTAGATCACCTTTGCGAATTCCGGAGCGCACTGCCGCTTCCGTGTCGTTCATCCCCGCAATTTGCACCGCGCGCTTTTCATAACTGAGTCCGGATTTCACCATCACAAAATCGCCGGTTGCATCATGAACCAAGCACTGCCGGGGAATCACAATAGTGTTGGGCAGCGATTCCAATGTAATGTCCAGCGCCGCCGAAAGGTCTGGAAGCAGCCTCGGGTCGCTTCCCTGGATGGAAAAGACGACCGTGAACGCGCGTATTTTCTCCGAGAATCTTCCGCCCTCGCCAAACGGCGATATTTCCGTCAGCACGGCGGGCATAGACATTCCCGGGTAAGCGTCAAAGCGCACTGTGGCCTTCTGGCCGACGGGCACTTTGCTCAAATCCGACTGGTTGATCTTTGCCCGCACTTCCATTTTTGAGGGATCGACAACCTGCAAAAAGGGGACACCCGATTCGACGGAATCGCCTGTTTGCGCGGCGCGCATGCGCCCGCCCAACCAGATGGTATTGAAGACGGCTACGCCTTCCATCGACGATTGAATGGTCATTTTTGATTCATTGGATTTGGCGTAACGCATGGCCTCCGCGGCGCGGTCGCGCTGCACTTCGGCAATGTGGATCGTGGCCGCGGCTGCTTTGCGCTTCAGTTCGTAAGTCTCCTTCAATTGAGAGAACGTTGCCTGGGCTTCATCCAGCGATTCCTGGTTTTTCTCCGCATCAATACGCGAGACAATTTCGTTTCGCTGGACTTCCAATTGTGCCTTTTTCAGGGCGTTTTCCGAGGCCGCCAGTTCGGTATCATCCTTTGCGCGCGCAATGTCCGCATCAGTCTGCTTCTGCGCAACCTGGCCGACCAGATCCGTGTACGTTTTCTGCTTGTCAATGTAGTCCTTTTGCTGCGCCTGAGGATCGAATCGCACCAGGATGTCGCCCGGTTTTATCTGTGCACCCGATGCAACTACCTCTGTGATTAGGAGGGTGTTGAGCTGCGCGCCTTCCAATTGTGGCGCCGTGACGATGAACGAGCGCGACGCACGGGTCGTTCCGCCCAGCCGCAACGCCTGCGTGAAGTCCTTCTGCTCCGCGACAGCGGTTTGGCCGTTGGAAACCTGCGCGCCAGGCCGGCTGGAAAGGCGGGCGTACACCATAGGCAGAGACACCAGCAGCAACAGGACGAATCCCAACCTCACGGTGAAGGAATGAATGAGACTTCGCATGGGGGCCGTGGCGTCTTCCCTATGGATTTAGACGCTTGTCGTGGCAAACGGATTACAGATGCTCCTCGGGAAATTAGCTGAAATTGCAGTATATCCCGGGGCTGAGTGAAGCGCGGAGGATTAATTCGCGGAGGACTCCGGTTATAACGAGCGACTGCAAATTGAATTGGATAAACTGGACCCATGCTGCTACTGCTTCTGGCCGCATCCCTGCTATCGTCCCACCAAGCACAGATGACGCGTATCGACGCGGGGGCAAACGTTGCTGCCACACAAACTGAACCCGTGTATGGACCGGATGACTTGGCGACCGTGTTGAAGGTTTCTGCGGCTGACGATCACAGCAAGAACTCGCATGAGTGCAGCGCCAATTACCAGCTTGATATCGCGCGCGATACTGGTGCGCCGGCTGTCGTGAATATTCCGGCTTCGGTCAGCGACGCCGGGATGATGGCCATGGATGGGCGCAGCGGCTAGTTACTACGTTTTTTACTACAGATACTTGCATCGCAAAAAAGGCGTCCAGGTGAAACGTCCGGAAGCCTTTTGGTCTCTATAGAATAAATGGCGAGCCTGATAGGACTTGAACCTACAACCTTCTGGTTCGTAGCCAGACGCTCTATCCAGTTGAGCTACAGGCTCGTGCAAATAGATTAGCACAGGGGTGGAAAAATCCAAACGCGGCGGCCAATCACGTGGGCTTGACGAAGCTCTTGCCGTGGGCTTCGGAGCCTCGCCAGAGGAGCATGGCCAAGGCCACGATCGTTACTACTTCAAAGCCGGCCAAGGCCCATTGATAGCCGAATTTGCCTCGCAGGGCGAACTCCACATTGTTTGTCGGGGCAGCGAACAGGATTCCTAACTGGTAGGCGAAGCCTGGTATCAGGCCGCGCGCTGAATCCGCGGCGAGTTCGTTGAGGTGGACCGGAATCACCCCCCACGCGCCCTGCACGCCCATCTGCATCAACACGGCTGCCGCGATCAACAAGGGAACGTTTGCGCCGAACGCCCAGAACGGAATAATCGCCAGCGACAAACCCAGCGCGCACATCATTCCCTTGCGCCTGCCCAGCACTTGCGACAGGTGGCCAAAAATAATTGCTCCCACTACCGCGCCCGCGGTGTAAATCATGGCGATATTTGCCACCAGTGCGGGGTGTAGGCGGTGCACTTCCTTCAGGAAATCCGGATAAAGGTCCTGGGTTCCATGAGAGAGAAACATCATGAACGTCATCAGCACGACCAGGTATGCGAAGCGCTTCCATTGAGAAGCAACCGTGCGCAGCACTTCGCCCATAGAGCCGGCGCGATGCTGTTGCCAAGCTTCGGATTCCGGCACTTTTGTGCGAATGTACAGCGCAAGCAGCGCCGGCAACGCACCAATCCAGAACATGGGCCGCCAGCCCCAGGCCGGCAGAACAAATCGCGCCGCGAGCGCCGCCAGCAGGTTGCCGATGGGATAGCCGCTCTGCAACATGCCGCTGAGGATGCCGCGCCAGCGCGGAGGCGCGGCTTCCATGACCAGCGATGCGCCGACGCCCCACTCTCCCCCCATGCCGATTCCGAAGAGCGCGCGAAGAATCAGGAAGACGGTGTAATTGGGAGCGAAGCCGCAACCCAGTTCGATCAGCGAAAAGTAGATGACATTTGCCATCAGTGGAATTCGCCTGCCGAACCGGTCGGAGAGCAGCCCGAACACAAGCGCGCCAACAGGGCGCAACGCGAGCGTGGCCGTGGTGGTGAAGATGATGGCTTGTTTGGAGACACCGAACTGCTTTGCGAGCGTGTCGTACAGAAAGACGATTACGAAGAAGTCGAATGCATCGAGAGTCCAGCCGAGGAATCCTGCGAGGACGGCGTGATGCGCGCCGCCTTTTCGTGGAGTTGCAGACATTGCGCTAGATGCGCCACTCGGTGGGTTTCTGCATCACGCGATACAATGCCACAGTCGCGATGCGCGCGCCAGCGAATGTCTCGGCGCTTCGCGGGCGCGGGTTACGGCGCTTGAGGTGCGCGATACTCATCATCTCGCGTTAAGTTTTCACGCCTTCGAAATGGGCTTCAATCTCCTCGAGAGTTTTCCCCTTCGTTTCCGGCAGGAATACCGCGGCGGTCAGGAAATAAATCACGGTGCATCCCGCAAAAGCGAAAAACATGGTGGCGTAGCCGTATTTGCCCACGGTGGGCAAAAAGATCGCCGCAATAGTGGTGGAAAACCCCTGGTTGATGAGCAACGCGATACTCATTCCGTTGGAACGAATGCGCGTGGGCATAAGCTCTGAAAGCGCCAGCCACACGCAGACACCCGGCCCGATGGCATAAAAAGAGATGAAGAGATACAAGGTGATGGCTACCAGCCAGCCGTTTCGCCGGCCTGGGATGGGCGTGATCAAGGCATTTTCAATTTTCAATGGGGCGGTGCGGGCCACGTCGAGGTTCGCAAAAGGATTGGAGAAGAACGCTACCACTTTGTTGGCAGGAATGCTGCTTTCGCGCGCAATCTCGATTGGTTTTGCGGACCCATCATCCGACCGGACCACTTTCGAGGCCGAACGAAATCCACCGTACGAATAAATCAGGCTCAGTGACGTCGGACCCGTGTTGCCCGCACCCCCGGTCTCTCCCTTACTCGCCAACATTGCCTCCGCTGCCGTGGCGTCGTACGCGAACGAGAGCTTTTCGTCAGGCCCGACCATGGTCTGCACGAGTTCGCGTGCGTCCACGCGGCGCGCTTCTGTCTTGTGGAACAGCAAGCCGGTGCAGACGAGCGAGACGATGATGCCTGCGCTTCCAAGGGAAAGCAGGAATTTCCTGCCCTTCCTATCTACCAGGACCATGGCACCGATGGTCATCAGGAAGTTCATCATCGTGAAAAGCACATAGCCCCAATGGGCTTGCAGATCGGACAGGCCACTCTGCAGCAGAATATTGGTGTTGTATCCGATGATGGAATTGATGCCGGTGGTTTGGTTGCATGCCAGAATGACACAGGCGAGTATGAAGGGAATTACATATTTGCGGCGGAGGAGAGATTCCTTGATTTTGCCGCCGGTGGAACTCTTTGCCTTCTCCGTTGCACTGGTTTCTTCCATTTCGCGGAGTTCAGATTGCGCCTGGTCGGTGGAACGCGAGCGAAGCAGTGCTGCCAATGCCGCTTCCTTCTTCCCTTTCCGAAAGAGCCATCGCGGCGACTCTCCTACCAAAAAACTTCCAATCACAAAAAGAATCCCGGGCGGCAGCGACACCCAGAAAATGCTGCGCCACGCGGTATCCTTGAATGCGAACAGCCGCGCAGCATCGCCAAGCTTCGCAACCAGGTCTACGCGGTAGCTGAAGTACATTCCCACGAACGCCGCCAACACAATTCCCAATGTCAGCAGCCACTGGAATATTCCCGTGCCCTTTCCTCTGGTTGACGCTGAAAGGCATTCAGCCAAATAGAGAGGGACTACCACGCCGATAAGCCCGGCACTAACTCCCTGCAGCAACCTGCCGAGCACCAAGGGCCCATAGCCATGCGAAAGCGCGATTACCGGGATACTGACGACAAACATCACGCCGCTCCATATCATCAGTTGCTTGCGGCCCATCCAATCCGCCAGCACACCGGCGAAGAGCGTGGAGATTACGCTGCCTAAAAGCACTGCGGCGACAACGATGGACAACTGCCCGGCATTCAAACGCGAAGTAGCTTCCAGGTAGGGCAGCGCACCCGCAATGATTCCGACGTCTACTCCATAGAGGAGGCCACCCAATCCTGCCACTAGCAAGAGAAACCGGTTGTAACCGCGCTTCTCGCTTCCTGGTGCCGTCATTCCTTCACCCGCTAACGCAGATGCCATGGAACCGTCCTCCGAACCTGGATTTCGATGTTGCGAAGATTCCCTGCTCTTCTAGACTTACCTTCAGCCTCTGAAATTTCTCTACACTTGTTTGCACAGGTCTTTCCGCCGACTACTGCGACAGCCGTGCGCGCGCAGCCTTCCCCGGGAAGACATTCTCCACCAGTTTTTCTTCGCGCACGACCACTACGCCATTCACCAGGACAAACGGAATGCCTTCCGAATATTGCATTGGCTGTTCGTAGGTGGCTTTGTCGATCACCCGCTGCGGGTCGAAAATAGTGATGTCGGCGTCCGCTCCCACGCGGATCCTTCCTTTGTTAAGAAAAACCGGCGCGCGCTTCTCTAGTCTCTGGGCGGGCATAATCGTCATTTTGCGCAAGGCATTCATCAAGTCCAACACTTTTTCTTCTCTCACGTAATGCCCAAGAACGCGCGCAAACGTCCCCTGGCCCCGAGGGTGCCCCTTGGTGCCAGTGACGCGCATTCCATCGCTGGCGATCATAACCATTGGATTCGCAACCGCAAGGCGCACCACTTCTTCGGGAATAGAGAAGACGATGACGGCGCCACCTTCTTTTCGGAACTTCGGGAATGTTTTTTCGCTGATGCGTTCCCCTGTAGCAACCCATTGCAGATCCTTGTAGGTGATGCCCATATTCTCTTGCCAACCAGGATCGAAAATGGCGGTTTCCAGATTAGTGGATCCGGCTGTGTACGGATAGCACTCGGTGGTTACGTCCAATCCCTGGCGTTTTGCACCTTCGATTAGTGCGATAAGGTCCGGCGTATCCCTCAGGCCGATGCTGGTGACGTGGACTACATGCAGTGGCGCACCGGTGGACGCCGCAGCGGCAATTACCTCCTCGACTGCCGCCAACCCTGATGTAGGTTCCTTTATTCCTCCATATCTGACATGTACATGGACGGACGCCTTGTATTTTGCGGCTACGCGAAACATCTCAAGAATCTCTTCATGGGAAGCGGCTTCGGTGTAGTTGATGCCCATGCCCATCGCCGGAGCGCCTTCGCGAAATCCACGTTCCATCAATTCGGCCATCTGCTTAATTTGCTCGGGGGAGGCGGCACGGTGCGCGGCGTATCCACTGGGCGTGAAATCGCCCGCTTCTTTCATTACTTTCATGCGAACGGGGATATGGCCGATACTTACGCCATAGTTGATGAGCGATTTTCCCACGCGCACCGCATACCATCCCTCCACGTCGGCTGTGCCAACTTCAAGCTCCAAGGAGGTGGTGACACCGTCGCGAGCCTGAAATTCGTAATTCCGCGGCGCTTGCCCATGTTCATGCAAATCGATAAATCCGGGCGCTACCACCAAGCCTTTGGCGTTGATCGTCTCGCGGGCTTGCAGCGGACTTTCCGTAACCTCGACAATTTTCCCGCCTCGAATGCCCACATTGCGGACGGCATCCAGTCCCGATTCCGGATCCATCACGCGGCCGCCGAGGATCGCCTGGTCCAGCGGAGCCTGATTAACGCCGCCGGGTGCGCACGCAGCAAGCAACAGCGCTGCCACGATTCCGCTCATTCGCCATTTCATCAGCTGGAGCCCCGCAAGTGGAGTCGCTGCTAAGTTTCCTCAGCGGAAGGTTTTCTGTCAAAGGAATTCTAAATCGATTCAATAGGAGGGAACACCACGTCGTGGGCAAGAAAATCCCCGGCTCGCTGGGGGGCAACGAGCCGGGGTGGGGGTCCTGCCGAGGGGGGCCGGAGGAAACTCAATTTTTTGCTGCTTATGCCGGTACTGCTTGGCTTGTGGCCACGACGCAAATCTTCCGCAACTCTTTGTAGGTGAAGAAACGCTCTTCTTCGTCACCAGCGCGCTCGTAATGCCCGATTCCTGTTGCCTGCGAGATCCGCGAGATTTCCGCCACCGGTAAACCCAGCAGGTACGCCGCTCGTGCTTGCGTAACATACTTCGGGATCTGATTCGACATGATTCCACCCCTCATGCAGGAAGCATCGCCATCAGGTCTTCTTCCACTCCCAGGATCATCGTTTTGTAAATGTCAACGTCCCAACCTTCTCCAATCCTCATTCGCACAGTTTCGCGATTCTCTTTCAGCAGCTTGCCTCGCAGCGGCACCTTGATATCGCCCAATTCCACCTGAAGGACGACCGCATGCCCCAGCCAGTTCGCATAACCGGTATTCATCAATTGCCCCCCGATATGGCTTGGACTCCCTGTCGCGAGGACCAGATTCGCGTAGGGCGGTGTGTCTCGCAATGGTACAGCGCGGGTATTGCCCTAGTATTTCCGTACTGCCTTCGGCCTCTTCGCACTTTATCTTTCAACATTTCCCTCGGGTACTTTCGTACCGAAACTTCAGGACGCGCGTCCCATCGCTTCGTTTCTAACGGACGTGGGACCCTAGTCTTCGTGACACGAAACCTGCATCCTGCCTCGTTATTCATGGCCGAGCCCGTGGCGCGCCCGGGCATAGGTCTGGCGCTGGGCGGCGGTTTCGCGCGTGGCTATGCGCATCTAGGAGTGCTTCGCGTCCTGGAAGAGCAGAAAATTCCCATCGCCTGCATTTCTGGGAGCAGCATGGGCAGCATTCTGGCGGCAGCCTACGCCAGTGGAATGCCTTTGCCGCGCATCATTGCTAAGTGCCGAGAGATACGCTTTCGCGATTTTGCGCGCTGGCGGGTGTCGCGCTTTGGTTTGGCCAGCAACGAGCGCCTTGGCGCCCTGGTTCGCCGCCTCTTCGATTCCCGGCAGTTTGAGGATCTCTCCATTCCCACGGCGATTGTGGCGACTGATCTTGGTACCGGTGAGCCGGCCATCTTTCGGCAAGGGAGCCTTGAGGAAGCCGTTAGAGCCAGTTGCGCCTTTCCGGGCTTGTTCGAGCCGGTGATGCTCGGCACACGATGCCTTGCAGACGGCGGCCTCGTCGCGCCAGTTCCCACCCGGGCTGCCCGCCAGCTTGGAGCCGAATTTGTCGTCGGTGTTTCGGTTGGAGTGCACGACGGGCATCGAGGCGCTCCCACCAACATTTTCCAAGTCGTCAGCCGCGCTGTCAGCGCCGCCCAGAAGCATCAATTTGAAGTGTGGGAACGTCACGCCAATCTTGTGCTGCGGCCGGATGTGCAAGCTCTTGCCTGGGACGATTTCGATCGCATTGATTACGCCATAGAAGCAGGCGTAGCTGCTGCGCACAGTGCCATTCCCCAACTGCGCGCGTTTCTGGTCCGCCAACAAGAGTCCCATTCAGAACTTGGCAGCCAAGGCGAAATCCTGCTTGCAGAGGCGCTGCAATGATCCGCCCCGCTGGGTGGCTCCAGATGCTCTGCGCCATGACCATCCTGTGGGAGGAATGCGGAGAGAATCCGGGGATTTTCTGTTACCGTATAGTATGGGAAGGAGTTACGGGTCTACGCGCCAACTCGCTCATCCCAATCCCCGTTGCTCTAAGGACTGAGGCCGCTTGCTGCAATCTATCCTTCACTTCCTGCACTCACTGTACGACCCCCGAGGAATCCAAGATCTAATCCGGTGGGGCGGTCCCGCTCTTGTTTGCACCATTATTTTCGTGGAGACAGGGCTGTTTGTGGGATTCTTCCTGCCTGGTGATTCGCTGCTCGTCACAGCCGGTATCCTCGCCGGGCAACAACTTATCCCTCTTCGCTGGATGCTTCTGCCGGGTATCCTCTGCGCCATAGCAGGCGACCAACTTGGGTATTGGATTGGGCGCTCAGCAGGTCCGGCGCTGTACCGACGGGGAGACTCATTCTTCTTCCGCCGCAGCCACCTGCAGCGTGCTCACGAGTTCTACGAAAAATATGGCGGGCGGGCCGTGATCCTGGCGCGTTTCGTTCCAATTGTGCGCACTTTTTGTCCCCCGGTGGCTGGCGCAGCGGCAATGCGTTACTCCACATATCTTACGTACGACATCTTTGGCGGAACGCTTTGGATCAGCAGTATGCTCCTGGGCGGTTACATTGCCGGCTCGAGGATCCCCAATATTAGCAAATACCTTCACTTCATCATCGCAGCGATCATTTTCCTATCAATATTGCCGCCAATTATCAGCATTCTCCGTGCGCGCCGCGCGGGTTCCGTTGCCACGCCCCCTATTCCTTCTCGGGAGGATCGCTAGCACATGGTTGAGACTCCTTTCCGTGCCATCATTTTCGATATTGGCCGCGTTTTAGTCCGCGTTGATATCCGGAGCGTCAAAGCCAGTTTGGCTCAAGGGCTCTCACTGACGCCGGAAGAGTTGTGGTCTGCCATCGAGAAGGACACGCGCTGGCGTGATTGGCAAGAAGGGCGAATCTCCCCGCACGATTGGCATCTCCATCTTTGCCAGCGCCTCGGTATTCCCTTGAATTTTGCGCAATTCACCGCGGCCTGGAACCTGGCCCTCGACCCTCAGCCAATCCATCCACAAAGATTGTTCGAGGAACTCTCTGGACGGTATCGGCTGGCGCTCCTCTCCAACACCGATCCCATTCATGTCGCTCATCTGGAATCCAGCTATGATTTCTTCCAGTATTTCCCGAAGAGCCGACGCATCTATTCCTGTTCCATCGGCGCCAGCAAGCCGGATGCAATGATTTATCGCGAAGCCCTCCGGGTATGCAAAGTCCGCGCCGCCGAAGCAGTTTACATCGATGACATCCCTGCCTACGTCGAGGGGGCCCGTCAATTGGGGCTAGCCGGGATCCACTACCAGTCCCCTCCAGAGCTTCTCCAAGCTCTCGCCTCGCTAGGCATAAAGTGGAACTTTCTTGCACTACGTAGGAATTCACCTGTGAACGTGAATAGCGCGTAAAGATTCCCAGAACTAGTACTCCATTCTTCTTCCAAAGGTCGTTCTAAGCCTTTACCCTTCAATTGATTACAAAGCGCCACAAATCTGGCGACCGCGGTCTCTCATTTGCAGTTCTTTGTTTCAGCTTTCGCATTTCGGCGGCGAGTTTGGGCTGCCGACTCGTAAAGAGGTTGCACCCATTGGGGTGAGGAGAAGGAATTCACTATGTCTGAGCAAGAAACGTATGAAACGAAGTCCGGATCGTCGTGGCAGTTGCCCGCGATTATTCTGTTGGCGCTATTGGCTGTTGGAGGCCTTGGGCTAGCTTGGAGCAACTCTTCTAAGCTCGATGCCACCAAGCAAGCCGTCGCAGATCAAGTCAAGGCAGTTCAAACTTCCGTTCAATCCGATATGACTACATTGAAGGACCGTGTTACGCAAGATGAAAAAGCCAATACGGACCTCCAGGGCGATCTGAAAGTCGTCACGGATAAGCTGAAGATCACGCAAAGCCAACTGAAGAAAGCGCGCGCTGAGGCTCAGCAAATCAGCACGGATGCTACTTCGAAGATTACCGCGCTGGACACCTCCGTCCATCAGGAACTCGCCACCAAGGCGACTTCTGACGACGTGAAGACAGTCGATACCCGCGTGACTCAGGTCGATACCAACCTGAATAAGACCATCGGCGACCTCAACATGGCTCGCAGCGAGCTGGGAACTCTTATTGCCAAGAACCATGACGAGATCGATGTGCTCCGCCGCCAGGGTGAGCGCGATTACATCGAATTCTCGATTGCCGGCAAGAACAAGTCGCAGAAAGTCGGCAACATTTCCATCTCACTCAAGGGCACCAATGAGAAGAAGAATCGGGCAAATCTTGCTCTGACCGTCGAGGACAAGACCACCGAGGACAAGAATCGCGCAATCAATCAGCCTCTCTTCTTCTACATGGCCGGTACTCACCAGCCTGAAGAAGTCGTGATCAACAAGATCGGCAAGAATACGATCAGCGGCTACCTGAGCATTCCCAAGGCAAACGCTCAACCTGCGACGTCTGCCTCATCCAATTCCGGCAAGTAAATCTGTTCCGTTCGTTCCCAAAGGGGGTGGCTTCGGCCGCCCCCTTTTTTGTTTTCGCCAGGTTGCCCCCACAGCTCTAAATCCCATGTCACCCAAACTTTTTCTCTTCCTGCAGCTCTTCCGCTACAATCTGCGTAGACTTGGAGCCTCCGTTGCGCTCGCCCACGACCATCGTTTATTGCGCCATCGATAACCTGATATCGCCCGAAGGAAAGCCCATCACTGGCTTTCCTCAGTTCCTCGACTCACTCGCGGAAGCTTCCATCCCCTGTGTGTGGGTTACCTCCCGTACCCGCTCCCAACTGGACGCCACGCTACGCAAATTAGGGCAGTCTGAGCCTTTCATCGCCGAGGGGGGTTCCGGAGTTTATCTCCCCGAGGACTATTTCCACCTCAGGCCAGCCACCACCACACGTCTCGGCCGCTTTACCTGCATTCCCGTGGCATCGCCTCAACCTGCTGCTCGGGAGGCTCTCCAACTTCTTGCTGAAGACACCGGCGTTTCCGTTGTGCCTCTACATTCGCTCACTCCGCGCGAACTTTCCCAGAATATCGGCCTGCCGCAGCGTGAGGCAGAGCTTTACCGGCTTCGCGATTTTGATGAACTTTTCTTTTTCGCGGGCGCGTGCGCATCAGACATTGCCAAGTTTCAAGCAGCTGTCGTAGAGAAGAAACTTGCTCTCCGGCCTCGCGCAGCCTTTTGGTCGCTGGCAGTAGGCGCAAATCTCTCCACGTGCACGCGGGAACTTTCCAAACTTTACGATCGAGCACTGCGCGCGCACGCCTACAACGTCGCCATTGCTACCTGCGAAGAATCATGCGAACTTTTCTCTGCTTGTGAGCACGCAATCCTTCTGGCCGATCGTTCATCGCAAGATGATCTTGCTGAATCTGCGCCCAATGGAAACCAAACTGTTTCTCGCGCCATTCCCAGATCCTTCCCACTTTTTTCGGGAGACACATGGAAACTGGTGCTCGAGACGATTGTTGAGCGCCGCTTCTAGGCTAATACCCGGCAAGCCTGCGGCTTCGGCAGCCAGGTCGCTCGCTCTTCGCACCGGAAATCCCGTATCCATTGTGTGCCAACATTTGCACACGCGCAGTCTTGATAACTTTTTCATTTCGAGAAACTGGGCAAAAAGCCAATAAAAGAGCGCCGTTCTAATGGTACTGGCCATGGCCTTGCACCCTGGCATGGCGATTGCTCCTACAGTCTTGCTCGTCGTAGCAATTCCCGTGATCCTCCGGCTCACCAGGCTGGTAGTCCGAGGACTAGGAGTACTTACCCATGGCTTGGATGCGTCGCGTTTTTCATGTCAGCGCCTCGGAAACCCAAATGGGTCTTGTCCTGGCCCTCTGTGTCTTCACCATGAGCGTCATGTCCATCGCGCTCGTTTGGCAGGCCCAGGTTATCGCCAAGCAGAACGCTCTAATCCGTATGCTTGAGACGCGTTTCGGAGGTTGACTGGGTCGTTGGACTTTCCTGAAGAGCGCCTGCAATCACCTTCCTCCATTTTCTCTCCCCGCACGCTTATCCTTTTTCTCAACTGTCATAGAAACCAATTCCCCGATTGAGCGATCTTCTCATTTAAGGCTGCACTGAAACACAAAAAGGGCCTCGACCGAAGTCGGGGCCCTCTTTGTAATATTGCTATGTCGTGTGGTGAGCAGTAATTAATGCGTTCTGCCACCTGCCGACTTGCACCGCATCAGCGGTGTATGCAGCATTGTTTTGCTTCTAGGCCCGGTGGAGTCATCCATCCCCTCCGGAGCTCTGGAGAGCTCACGTCTCCCTTCTACGCCGCGGCACAGTGCACTGCAAGAGGAAATTCCAGGAATCAGGAGGGACAACCTAACCCACGGCTTATCTTTAACTTATCCTGTGATTTTCTCGTGTGCTATTTGAAGAACAGCGTCTCTCGAAGTTGATCTCGGCCCACGAAGGTCTTAATAGTCCGGCAGCTTCCAAACAATCCCTGGATTTCGCGGTTCTGATAAACCTTTTGGGCCGCACAAATTGGTTTTGCTGTCAGGACCTGTAAAGTATTGGTGTCCGCAACGCGATACCTGTGGAATACTTCTGGCTTCTTGCTGTGGAACATCGCCAGGACGACTCCACCCGGCCGCAGCATTTCCGTCAGATGCGCCACCGTGTGCTTGGCGATCATGGGCTCCAGGTAGTCCAAAACATCCCACAAAAGCAGCGCGTCAAAGGACGATGTTCCATACTGCAGGTTTTCGTTCAAGAATTTCTTTGCCAAAGCTTCTGGCGTGCGCTCCTCGGGATTCTGGTCCTTGGGAGCTTCGAGGTTGCGCTTCGCCTGCTCCTGTTGGAAATCCGACCATCCACGCAAAATGTCGTCTGAAGTTACGCGGAATCCCCGCTCGATGAAGAAGTTCAGTGTGGTTTGCCATGCTGGTCCCAGGTCCAGCAAAGCTCCGCGGCCCAGCCCGTCCAAGTTCCAGAGAAATTCTTTCAAGCCATTTGAAACGCGGATGGTTTCTTGCGAGCCCGATTCTCGATTCGCAGGTACCGCCCTGATCCCGCTGTTCCCATCGTTCAATACTCTCTCGTACGGCAGGGGCCGCCGGCCCACGAGTCCCGCCGTCCCCGATCCTATTGCTGTTCCCAGCTTATTCAGCAGTCCCATGGCTCAGTCTGCCCCCACTACTGCCGCTCCAGAGGCTGCCTTGTCTTCCGGCTTGCCCCCATCTTTCGGCTTATTTGCTTCCGTCATTTTGGAACTTTCGCGGCTTGACTTGTCTAACGCGTTCGCGTGAGGCTTCCCCGCTTCCAGCATCCCGTGTAATTCCGCGCCTTCCTCGATCGAAATCCGACCCGCTTTCAGGTCGCCGCGTACGCGCGCCGAGCGCCATACTTGGATTCGCTCCGTACCCGTCAACTTGCCTTCCACGCGTCCGCGCAGAATCACTTCCTTTGCGCTTATGTCGGCTTTCACAATGGCATTCGGCCCGAGTGTCACAGTGGAACCCACGAACATCAGGTTCCCCTCAATGTTTCCATCAATGAAGAGGTCTTCGTTGCCAAAGATTTCTCCCTTGATCTTTATTCCCTGGCTGATGCAAGCGGCAGCTTTCGGCGAAATAACCGTGGGAAACGCGGGATCTTTTCCGCCGCCCACTCCGATAGTTGAAGTTGGGGAATTTGCAGAACCTGTGGAAATCTGGGGAGATCCTTGTGCTCTCCCCTCATCTTTGCGCCACATGGAGACACCTCGGCCCGTTATGGATAATTCAGAGTCGCCTTTGAAGACTGGCTAGGGGTTGCGACTGAGAAACACAAAGATAGTACAGTACTTATCCCTTGTAAAGGGCAAGTAAACCATTTTCCACGGCCAGAGTGCCTTGTAAGTCTACATCCGGGCTGGAAACTAGTACTCCTAGACGCAATTCCGTTCCTTGGGGGGAACCGCCAGTTTGGGAGCCTCGTAACTCCCAGATCGCTACACACATCCCCACCAGTTCTTGTATGAATAGCTTCACGGATCTGCGCTTCTCCCACCAGCGTTGAGGGTCGAAATCTCCATCCCGCGCACTCGCGATGCTCACCGCAATGCTGGGAGGAAACTCCTTTTGCAGAATATACCGTGCCCGGCGCGTGTGATAATTCGATGTCACCACAACCACGCTCTTCCATTTGTGGCTTCCCGCAAGATGCACGAGCGCGTTCCCTTCGTCACTGGTACTTTCCGCGTCGTGAACAAATCGGATGATTTTCTCTTTTGGTACTCCCCGTTCCACCAAATCGTGCTCCATCAACTCACTTATTCCCGCGTTGGGCCGCAATCTACGCCCGCTTCCCACCACAATTCCCGCGACACCCTGGCGATACAATTCCGCTGCGCGGGTGGCGCGATCCGCGTAGAAATTGTCGTCGCCCAGTACGATAATTGCGTCAGCATGAGCCGCAGGTTCATCCACTACCCAGGATTCCGCCGCATATCGCATGATCGGGTGCCGCACGAAGTAAATCAGAGCGCAAAACGCCGCCACGCACAGAAGCACCACCAGATTCACGATGATTCCCCCACGCTCATGTTGTCGCTGCCCCACGTTCTTCATGGATTGGGATCGATTGACCGCAGTTGCTCCGCGGCCTGCTCTGGGAGGGATGCGTTGAAATAAACTTCCTTGATGCTGTAGGACTTGCTGCGCTTCTCTACGATGGGCATGATCTCAATGTGCCAGTGATAGTCCTCCGCCAGAGTCTTCCAGTACCCAGCAAGCTCGCCCTTTTTATTACGTGTGTTGGGCGCGGTGTGCACCACAAGGTGAAAGGCGGGCGCCACTTTCTCGAGCCGCCGCAACACACGGCCCAGCAGCGCCGCTAATTGTCTCCGATTCGCTCCCGGCCGAGGTTGCTCGAACAAATGATTGTGCCGCCGGTGCATCACCCACACTTCAAAGGGCACGCGCGAGGCGTACGGACACAACGCGTAGTAATCGCCCTGTACATCCACGATGCGCTTGCCCTGCTTTTCTTCCTGGCGCACGATGTCGCAGAATACGCAGCGCTCCCGGTCCTTGTACCACTCGTGGGCCGCAACCAGTTCATACTTGATGCGCCGGGGAACGAAAATGGTGGCCGTCACTTCGGAATGCGCATGGTCCCATTCCTCTCCGGCCAGCGATCCCTGATTCTTGAACACACTTACGTACTTGAATCGCGCGTCCTTTTTCAAGTCCGCGATTCGCAGACCCCACACCCACAACACCCGCTCGATTTCCTCGTCGCTCAATTGTGTGAATTTCTTGTCGTGCTCGCGCGTCTCGATTACCAGCTCGTGCGCGCCCAGCGGCCCCATCTTGTCGTAGATTCCTTCGGCCGCCCGCCCAGAATCATTTTCCACTCGGTACAACGGCTCCGGATGCGGTATCACGCGCCCCTGCCATACACCCTCGGCCGGCCAGGTCAAAATAGCCTTTACATTTTCGACCACTCCCGGATCAAAGGGACAGCGCCCTTCCGCCCCCTCCAATTGCTCACGCTGCCCGCATACAACCCAGCTTTGTGTGATGGGGTCTCGTCGGATTTCCATGGAGTTTTTATCGCGTGTACCGCGCCGGCGTCGGGCCTTCTTCGAGCAGATGCCGGTCCCAAATCGCGCCTTCCCGGCTGTAGTAGGCCATCTCGAAATCCTGCGTCAATTCCAGTGCGTCCGTGGGGCAGGCATCCTCACACAACCCGCAGAACATGCAGCGCGAAGTGTCGTAGGTGAATGTCGTCAGCACTTTGCGGCGCGTTGCGTCATCGCGTTCCCATCCGACAACGATCAAGTTCTCCGGGCAGGCCAGCGCGCACAAGTTGCACCCGATGCACAAAGTCTCTCCCGTTTCAGGGTTCTTGTTCAGCCGCGGCGCCCCGCGAAAACGTTCTGCGACCATGGGACGTTCCAGCGGGTACTGCTCCGTGTAGATGTTGCTTGGGAGCTGCGTCCGGAAGGTTACGCCCATGCCCTTCAGGAAGTCAGTCTGGAAAATACGGGAAACAAGTTCTTTCATGCATTCAGTCTGTTTCCCCAGTGCCCCTCTTGTCAAGGATACTCGGCACGCCACTCTTCCTTCCTGACATCGCGACCCGAGCACACTTCCTGTCGAGACCTTATCCTCGGCTGCCGCTGTGTTAAGCTTTTTTCGAGATTCCTCTATGCCCGACGACCTCCACTTTTTGCGGCTTGCGCTCGACGAAGCCCGGGCGTCTGGCACAGCCGGCGAAGTCCCCATCGGCGCCGTACTCGTCCAGAACGAGACCGTTCTGGCGCGTTCCGGCAATCGCACGATTCGCGATAATGACCCCACGGCCCACGCTGAGATCGTTGTCCTACGCGAAGGTGCGCGCCTGCTGGGCAATTACCGCCTTGCCGGCACAGTCCTCTATGTGACACTCGAACCTTGCGCGATGTGCGCTGGGGCTATTGTTCAAGCGCGGGTTCCTCGCCTAGTTTATGGCGCTGACGATCCTAAAGGCGGAGCCGTCCGGTCCTGCTTCGAGTTGCTCGCCAGCCCCAAGCTGAACCATCAGGTAGAAGTCACCTGCGGCGTGCTTGCCGGAGAATCCGCCGCCCTCCTCCAATCCTTCTTCGTCTCCCGGCGCTGATTCCCTGCCCCGCGTTCGATCTCATTGAATATTCGTCACTCACCCAGTCGCATGCGTAGCCAGCGCCGCGCGGTGTCTGCTAGAATAACTTTGTCGACCACTGCGGAGAGGTGACTGAGTGGTTGAAAGTACTCGCCTCGAAAGCGAGCGTACGGGGAACCGTACCGTGGGTTCGAATCCCACCCTCTCCGCCATACCTATGTCTCAGGCCGCTCATAGATTCGATGCGATAGGGCCGTTCTGATTTTCTTCCAACGGAATTCCCCCACTAACAGTATCGCGTACGGAGGCTCGAGATTAGGCGAGCGAATTTCTGTTTCAGGACCCACTTATGCGCGAAGGTTGTGGGATGCGGAGAGGGGCCGGAATGGGCTTGACTTCCGGGGGAGGAGGCAGTAGAAAAGAAAGCAACCGTAAGCAGACGAAAGAAAGCGAAAGTACCAGAAACGAGATTTCAGTTGATAGAGGGGGTGCAGGATGAAGTGGTTTACGTGGAAAGTGTGGGCCTTCTGTCTGGCGGTATTTGTTGCAGGCATGTCCGGGGTGCCGTCTCTTCGTGCGCAGTCCAGCTATACATCACAGCTCTCGGGGGTGGTGACGGATTCTTCGGGAGCAGTGATTCCCGCTGCAAAGGTTACGCTCACGGATGAAGCCACGGCTGTGGGGACGACCTCCGTGACGGACAGCCGGGGCATTTACGTTTTCACGGGAGTGCGGCCGGCGCGGTACACGATACGAGTTGAGGCACCGGGTTTCACTCCGCAAGAACGCACAGGATTGGTATTGGCGGTGAGCCAGCAGGCCACTCTGGACGTTTCGATGTCCCCCCGGACAGTGACGGAAACTATCACGGTGACGGAGCAAGCGCCGTTGCTGGACACGGGAAGCGCTTCCTTGGGCACGGACGTCACTAACGAATACGTGCGGGATATTCCGCTGCCGGATCGCAGCATGTTCGGACTGGTGTTCCTTGCGGGGGGCGTGACCGAGACGGCTGGACAGGGCACGAACGACAGTTACCCTGAGGGGACCAATTTTGTTTCGAACGGTCAGAGAAACGCGACGGCAGAGATACGCGTGGATGGTGCCCTGACCAGCGCGCCGGAACAAGGCGAGGGAGCAACGACGAACGTCTACTACCAGCCGTCGGTGGAAATCGTGCAGGAATTTAAGGTGGAGAACAACAGCTTCTCCGCAGAGTTTGGCAACAACGGCGGGACGGTAGTCAACATCGTGCTGAAGGAAGGCGGCAACAAATTCCACGGGAGCGGCTGGTGGTTTGGGCAACGATCCGCGCTGGATGCGAACGAGTTTTTCGCCAACGCACAAGGCACTCCAAGACCAGACCACTTGCGTGACCAGTACGGATTTTCGCTTGGTGGACCCATCAAGAAGGAGAAGACATTTTTCTTTGTCGATCTGGAGATGCTTCGGCAGAATGACCCCGTAAACATCCACGCGTTTGTGCCAACGGCGCTGGAGCGGAGTGGAGATTTCCGCAACACTTACGTGGTGTGCACCGACCCAACGTGGGGCTGCACGCTCAACCAACCCATCCAGCAGCACATCTATAACCCGCTCAACGTGGACGCTGGCGGGAATCGGGCGGACTTCACGGTTCCAAACGTGATTGATTCCAATTTGATCGATCCGATTGGCCAGAAAATCATAAACATGTATCCGCAGCCCACGGTTCAAGATGCGGGGCCGGGAGAGTACAACTATAACAACACGATTCTGAGCAAGAGTACGGGGAGGCAGTTTGACATCAAGCTGGACCACCACTTTTCAGACAAGAATCGTTTTTCCGGGCGTTACAGTAATCTTCACGGAACGTTTACGGTCCCGACGATATTTGGAGACGGCGACTTCGGCGACGGCTTGAGCAACCCCACCGATGTACACAACGCGGTTCTGGAGGAAAACTGGGCGCCAGCAGCGACGATCGTAGTGACGAACCGGTTTGCGATCGACCGTGTGGTGCAACCCGTCACTGAGAATTACCCAAAACTGTCGACAGTGTTCGACGCGCCCGGCGATGCGATCCTGGGCTCCGTGAACGGATTGTCGAGATTTCCGGTGATCCAGATGGACAACAATGCGACTTCGCTGTTTAACCAATGCTGCACGGATACGGATTTTGCTCACACACTGTATTCCTATAGCTCTTCGATGTCCTGGGTGAAAGGGCGGCAGATTTGGAAGTTCGGGGGAGAGCAGAGATTGTTTTTCAATAATTTCTGGCAACCCAATCCGCCCACCGGTTCTTTCCATTTCTCGCAGGGAGTGACGGAGAACATCGTTGGCAACGGGGATCCTTTTGAGGGGAATTCGTTCGCCAGCCTGCTACTGGGATATGGCGACACCGATTCCTTCCTCGGGGTGTTTAAGCCGGTGGCCAACAAATCGAAAGAAACCGCATTTTATTTCCAGGACGATTGGAAGATTTCGCAGAAACTGACCGTGAATCTGGGTTTGCGCTACGAATGGAGCACACCGTACACGGAGCGCCATAATCAGCTGCAATTCAGCGATTTTACGGGCGACAGCGGAATTGCTGTGCCCATCGACATCCCTGGCTTGGTGAACACGACCGGCAATCTTCCAGGTTCGACGATCTTTCCGACCTCCAGCAACCGCACTATTCCGGTGGACAGGAATAATTGGGCCCCGCGGCTCGGTTTTGCTTACTCCCCAGATTCCAAGACGGTCATTCGAGGTGGGGCTGGCATCTACTACGGTCTCAACGTCGCCACCAATTTTCAGTTTACCGGGACGGCGTTCGGCAATAGTGAACCGATTCGGTTCACCAAAGACAATTTTCAAACCAAATATGCGTCGCTTGCAGATCCATTTCCACTCCCTGGCGGTTACGCCTTTCCGCAAGGGCAGGCTTACGGCAAAGATGCGCTGTGGGGTCTTTCCAATAACAACAGCCTGGGCACTACGGAAGATCGCAACGCGGAGATTTACCAGTGGAATGTGGGAATCCAGCATCTTTTCCCGGGCGAGATTACCATTGGAGTTGACTACTCCGCGAGCCGCAGCACGCACCTGCCTTATAGCTCGTATTCTGGTGCGGCCAACGTCAACTTCCTGCCCTCTTCCATCCGCGACAAGATCGTTAACGGAGATCCAGTCTGCAACGGGCTCGGGCCGACCGATTGTCTCGCACAGCAGGTGACGAACCCATTCCAGCCTCTCTTCTCTGGTCCCGACGCGATCTTCAATGAACCAAGTTCGATTTACAACGATGATACGATCCCGCTTATCAATCTATTGCGCCCGTACCCGCAGTTCGATGGGCCGTTCGCCGGGCTTGCGCGACTAACCGCCCAAGCTGAATACAATTCGATGCAAGTGCGGTTCCAGAAGCGTCCAAGCCACTACATCAGCTTCGAGGGAAATTACACGCTGTCCAAATCCATGGATAATTCTTCCGCCGGAGCCAATTCGTTCATCACGACCAGCCTGAGTTCGGGCAACCCCCAGGTGCTGGACAACTTGCAGGCGGAACGTTCTATAAGTGCCAACGATGCGACTCACCGCCTGGTCCTGGCGATGATTGGGGAAGTGCCGGTTGGGCGCAATCGGTGGATCGGCAAAGAGATGAACCGCGCCCTTGACGCCATTGTCGGCGGGTGGTCGATCTCCACGATTGTGACCTTCCAGACCGGCACCCCGATCAATATCGGGATGAACTCGCCGCTTCTGGCAGATGGCAACCAGCGCCCTGAAGTGGTTTGCTCCCAGGTGTCTTCGGGCATCAGCTATCACCAGGCTGCCGCGAATGGCTTGACTGGTGTTGGGAACCCATCTGTGTTCAACTCCAATTGCTTTGCAGATCCGGGTGACAACGTGCCGGGGAATGCCCCGCGCTACTTCTCAAACCTCCGTAGCGATGGAGTTCATAACGCTGACCTGTCTTTCAGCAAGGAATTCACGATCCGCGAAGGCATGAAGCTTCAAGTTCGCGGTGAGTTCTTCAACTTTACGAACACGCCGCGGTTCAATGTGCCGAATACTTTATTTGGAAGTTCGCAATTTGGCATGGTTACCTCGACGTTGAACCAGCCGAGGCACACGCAAATTGGGCTGCGCTTCGAATTCTAAAACAAGGGGCGGAGCGCATGAGACGCCGCGAATTCCTCAAAACGAGTGCAATTGGCGCAGCGGCGGCCTACGTTCCGCCCCACAATTTCGACAAATACGACTTTGGCGCGGGCCCTGCGATTAGGGAGAGGCTGAATCAGGGGCCGTTTCCGGCGGATTTGTATCCTAGCTGGACCGTGGTGATGGCGGTAACGCCCTCAGGTGAACCCGTGCCGAATTATGGTATGGGGCTGCTCACTTATCTCTGCGACGAAGTGGGATTGCAGAGGAACGGTGGACAGAGCATCGAAACCGCGCTGGAAGAGTTGGTGAAATTTCCGCTTGGGACAAAGCTGTATTTGCGCGTGAACTGGAAAGATGTACAGCCGCGGCCGGGACCTCTGCAACCAAATGCGATCTGGAAGACGGCGTTCGCGCTGGCGCGGCAATATGGGAAGCGCATCGGATTCCGGGTGATGATCAGCAATCCCGATATCCCGGGATATGCGCTGCCCGATTTTCTGCGGGAAAAGGTGCCCATGGTGAAGCTCGGCGTGTGGCAGAAACGTGAGCGGGAAGAGCCACGATGTGACGATCCGGCGTTTCAGGCAGCCTATCAAGAGCTGACCGAGCGGCTGTCGGCAGAATATGACGGGCATCCAGACGTGGAGTTCGTGGACACGTCCATGTACGGATTTTGGGGTGAAGGGCACACCTGGCCGCTGGAAAAGAATCCGTATCCCGATTACAGCACCGCGGAAAAAACGTTTGTGATGATGTTTGAGGAGCAAACGGCGCGCTGGAAGAAAACTCCCTTGGTAACCAACACCCAGCCGGACTTTAGCAAAGTGGGAAACTCCGAGCTGGTCGACCGGACGATTCGGAGCGGCGGCTGGCTTCGCACGGACACCATTTTCATCGAGAACGAGCAGATCGAAGCGCTAAGCAACCGACCGCCGTGGACGGGGGCGGCAATCGAAGTGGGAATGTCCGACGGTTCACCTGCCAGCTTGCATGTGGACGAGGGTGTGACCTACAGCGATAACGTCGTTTGTCACGCGAAGGATGTGGGCGCTTGTTATTTTTCGCTTTGGAATTGGCATCGCATCTCAGCGGACGGATTGCAGCGCTATTACGAGGCGTATCCCAAGACACTCGATTCCTTGGCGAGAACGATTGGATATCGCGTGCGGCCGTCATGGGTGTGGACGTATGAAGAACGCGGCGAGTCAGGATTGATCATTGGGTTCGTGAATGACGGAATCGCCGGCGTTCCGGGGACGTTGCGCGTCAGCGTGGCAAACGAGGCGGGACAGGAGATGGCCGCCGGATTTTTGGACGCGGGCTATCCTCTGCCAGGGAGAGTACGTCAAGCGCTGTTTCCGCTGCCAAAGGGAACAACGTGGCGCGGGCTTCGTTTGCGAGCCGAAATCGAAGTGAAGGGATTGAGACACAACGTGCGCTGGGCGTGCCGGCAAAAGCTGAATGAAGATGGAAGCCTAACGCTGCGGCCAACGCAAGGCCTGAACGTTTCGGATGAGACGGGTGGCTTGTGAACGCAAAAATGTATAGCAATTTGGGGCGGAGATTGACGCGATTTACGGGACTGAGCACGTTGCTGGTGATTAGCCTGATGTCGAATTTTGGTTCGACTTCAAAGCTCTTCGCTCAACAGGCCCAACAGAATTGGACGCACTACGTTCGCATCGGGGCGTACGGCTTGGCGCGCAAGGATGCTGCATCTATCCTGCGCGACGCTCAGAGGACACACGTGTTTGGGATCGAGGTGGATAACGACATACCGGGACGCTACGAAAGTTTTTTGGAGCCCAGCGAAAAGTTACAAGCAATTCGCGAGGTAAGCGAAGCAGCGCACCGCGCGGGGAACAAAGCATTTGTCTACATTGCGGGCACCGAATGTATTACGGCGAATGCGGATAAATCCGTGCACTCCGTGATGAAAGACCATCCGGATTGGGTGCAGCGAAACATCAAAGGGGATCCGGCGGTGTTCACGTCTGGTGCGGCGTTCTGGATTAGCCCGGGCGACGAGGATGTGTGGATCAGCCCATACGCAAAAGAATGGCGGAAGAAATATATGGAGCGGGTGGGGCAGATTGCCGCGACGGGAATCGACGGGATTTACGTGGATATTCCGTATTGGATGACGCACTTCGACGGCTGGGAAGATACATGGGCAAGTTTTGACGACGCCACGGTGGCCGCGTTCAAGGCGCAGACTGGGCTGGATGCGCGGCACGATTTGAAGCTGGGAGACTTTGGCGATGCGAATTTCCGGAGGTGGGTGGACTTCAGGATTGCCGCACTGACCGAATTCATGGGAGAAATTCGCGAGACAGCGCGGCGCGTCAATCCCAACATCATGGTGATTCCGGAGATTTATCCGGGAATCGAGGAAGAAGCGACGCGGGTGGGCGCGGACGTTTATCAGATGTACGGGGTGGTGGATGCCATCGCGCACGAATATGAATTTGGCAGCGGCGAGCATATGGCGGCGACACGTACGCAACTCGACTGGTTTTTATACCAGGCGGGGATGCTGACGTTTCGCGCGTTTGCGCAGGGTAAGGCCACTTGGATCCTGAACTATTCGTGGGACGGGCAGAAAGGCGTTTTGCCAGCCGATGAAATGAAAAACCTGGCAGCTTCCGAAGTGATGGCTGGAGCGAATTTCTGGGATGCCAAGGGACACGTGATGTCCGGTTCGAACGATTCAGCCACACGAACGGAAATTTTCCAGTGGATTGAAAAGCATGAAAAAGTCCTGTACCGGCCGCACTTGCCGATACAACCGGTGGGCGTCTATTTTTCGCCGAAGAGCCGGGACTATGGGGCGAAAGAGTTTTTGCCATCGTATCGGGGCCTGCTGGTGCTGTTGTTGCAACGGCATCGCGAGTTCGCAGTAGTGACGCCGCGCACATTGAAGGATTTTCGGGGTGGCGTGTTGGCGTTACCAAACGTTAGCTTGCTTGACGAAGAAGAGAAGCGCCAAATGGCCTCCTTTGTAAAGAACGGCGGAAAGCTTGTGGTGACTGGAGAAAATGCTACGGGGCTGCGCGGCGATTCCCACGTGATGGAGTTTTCCAATTGTCCGGCAAAGGCGTACTTGGAAGGACTGGAAAAGGATTTTGCGAACGGGGCATCGCGAATTCCTTCTGCGCTGTTGAATGCTCTCGACGTGAAGGCGGATGTGCGGATTGCGGCTTCACCTTTTGTGGCGACAAACAGCGCGGCGGTGGATGGCAAGACCACGATCTATTTTGCGAACTTCAGCGGATTGGTGCCTGACAAAGTAGGTATACCGGCCGCGGCGCAAGATGTGGAAGTGAGCGTGCCAAAAGGCAACGGCGATACAGCGACGTTCCTGCCGTTTCTGGGTGAGGAGAAGCTGGTAAAGGGTAGAGTTTCGGGAGACCGAACGATCTTTGTTTTGCCGCCAATTGAGCGTGGTGCGGTGGTACAGATCGGAGCAGCGCAGTAGGAAGCGAGTGGCGAGTGAAGATCAGCGAAGGCAAACGAAAAGGACTGGAGCGCGTAGCGAACGCGAGAGGCGTGATTGCCGCTCTGGCGATTGACCAGCGCAGCGCGCTACGTACTCTGCTTGCGAAAGCGAAGGGCGTGGATGCTGGCGCGGTGCCGGGCGAGTGGCTGATGCAATTCAAGGAGGCCGTGAGCCGCATCTTGACGGTGGAAGCGAGTGCAATTCTTCTGGATCCCGAATACGGCTTGCCCGCAGCAAAGCAACGCGCAAGAAACGCGGGATTGCTGTTGGCGTACGAGAAAACGGGTTACGACAAGATGGTGCCGGGGCGATTGCCGGAGTTGCTGGAATACTGGTCAGTGCGCCGGTTGATCGAAGCGGGCGCGGATTGCGTGAAGATTCTGCTGTATTACGCACCATCAAGCACAGCGGAGATTAATGACCGGAAACACGCCTGGGTGGAACGGATTGGCGCTGAGTGTATCGCGGCCGACGTACCGTTTTTTCTGGAGTTGGTGAGTTACGCGGAAGGGATGGATGAGAAGGGATGGGATTTTGCCAAGTGCAAGCCGGGAGTAGTGACGGCGAGCGTTGCGGAATTTTCCAATCCGCGCTATGCGGTGGACGTGCTGAAAGTTGGCGTGCCTGTGAACATGGCGTTTCTGGAGGGCTCGCCTTCGGTCGGGGCAGAGGTTCTGTACAGCCGCGAAGAGGCGAAAGTGCACTTTCGCGAAGCTGCCGCGGGGGCGCAACTGCCGTTCATCTATCTTTCCGAAGGCGTGAGCAACGAGACTTTTGAGTATGCATTGGAACTTGCGGCTGAGGCCGGAGCGAGTTTTTCTGGCATTCTGTGTGGCCGCGCGACATGGAAAGACGGGGTCGCCGTCTTTGCACAGCACGGTATGAATGCGTTGGAAGATTGGCTGAGTTGTGAAGGGCTCCGCAATATTCAGCGCGTGAACGCAAAATTAGCAGCAGCGCGGCCGTGGTCGGAGCGCTATCCGAGAGAACAAGCGATGCCAACCGTGGAAAAACCATGACGGTTCCTTCTCATTCACGATCGCTGCAAATGGATACCACCGGGCAACTCTTTCGCATCGTGCAGGAGAACCAGCGCGGCAAACATGTCGGCGTCTATTCCATCTGTTCCGCAAATCGGTTTGTGCTGGAAGCCGGAATGGCGCAAGCCAAACGAGACGCGAGCCTGATCTGCATCGAGTCCACTTCCAATCAGGTGAATCAGTTCGGCGGTTACACGGGACAAACACCCGCTGAGTTTGCCGCGTTCGTGAAGGAAGTGGCAAAAGCAGAGGGCTTTCCGGATGAGAGGATCTTGCTTGGCGGCGATCATCTGGGGCCGCATGTGTGGCGCGCGGAAAAGGCCGTTAGCGCGATGGCGAAGGCGCGGGAATTGGTGCGAGCCTACGTTCGCGCCGGTTACACAAAAATCCACCTGGATGCGAGCATGCCCTGTGCCGATGATCGCGTGGACGGGCAACGTCCTTTGGCGGATGAATTGGTCAGCGAGCGCGCTGCTGAATTGTGCAAGGCCGCGGAGGATGCATACAAGGAAATCAGCTCGCAATCTCCTGCGCCTCTCTACGTAATTGGAACGGAAGTGCCAATTCCGGGCGGCGAGCAGCAAGAATCGCATTCTCCAAAAGTGACTAACACCGAAGATGTGGCGCGAACGCTGGCCACCGCCAGACTGGCGTTTTTCTCGCGCGGTTTGGAGCAGGCCTGGGAAAGGGTGATAGCGGTGGTGGTCCAGCCGGGCGTGGAATTTGGCGACGCGAACGCCTTTGCCTATGATGCAGCGAAGGCAAAACATCTGGCCGACTTCGCTGCACTAAAGTGGAATCGAGTTTATGAAGCGCATTCAACTGACTATCAAACCCGAAACGCCTTGCATGACATGGTGCGAGATCATTTCGCGATATTGAAGGTGGGGCCATGGCTTACATTTGCGTTTCGCGAGGCGGTGTTCGCGCTAGCAGCGATGGAAGAGGAGTGGCTGGGGGCACGAAGAGATGTGACGCTATCGAAGGTGCGGGAAGAATTGGAATTGGCCATGCTCGCAAACCCCGTTCACTGGAAAAGCTACTATCGCGGCGATGAAGCGGAATTGAAATTCGCGCGCAAATACAGCTACAGCGACCGCTCGCGGTACTACTGGCCACAGCCGAATGTGGCGGCAGCGCTGCAGAGACTACTCAGCAATCTTGCGGCGAACCCGGCGCCAGCGGCGTTGGTAAGCCAATATATGCCAAGGCAAGGCCAAGCGATCCGGGAAGGAAGGCCAAATAATCACCCGCGTGAATTGATCCGGGAACAAATCCTGGAAGTCCTAAACATTTATGCGAGCGCTTGCGGGTTGGGAAACTCCGCGCAGAATCAACCCGGCTCGACTAAATCAGGAAAAGCCCATGCTGAGTGAAGAACGGCGTCGTGAAATTCTGGATCTGCTGCAACATGAGGGCCGCGTGCTGGTCCGCGACCTCTCGAAGCGCTTTCGCACCTCACTGATTACTATCCGGAAAGATCTGGAGCACCTGCATCATCAAGGGCAATTGGAGCGCACGCATGGCGGGGCGCTGCCGCTAAAGGTGGGGGCGCTGAAGGACCAGACGCTCCAGGAAAAGGAACGGCTGCACCGGCGGGAAAAAACGCGCATAGCCGCAGCTGCTGTGCGCATGATTCGGCAGGGCCAGGTGATCATCCTGGATTCTGGAACGACAACCACCGCGATTGCGCGCGCGTGCCGACAATTCCGCAGCCTGACAGTCATTACAAACGGAACGAACATCGCGGAGGAACTCGCCGGGACGGCAGTCGAGGTAATTCTGACCGGCGGGATGTTGCGTAAGAACTCATTTTCGCTGGTGGGACCTCTAGCGGAGGAAGCTTTGCGGAAACTGAGCGCCGACCTGCTGTTTCTCGCGGTGGATGGTTTTGATGTGGGTTACGGGCTGACGACGCCAAACCTACTGGAAGCACGGGTAAACCGCGCCATGGCGGAGGCGGCGCGGAGGACGGTGGTGGTCTGCGATTCCAGCAAATTCGGGAAACGTAGTCTTTCGTTGATCCTGCCGACCTCCGCGGTGCATGAAACGATCACGGATAAAGGCATTCCGAAACACGATTTGAAATTGCTGCGCGATGCGGAAATTGACGTGACCCTGGTTTGAAAAAAGCGAACTCGCGTGCCGGAGATGAAGGAAGTCCGCATGAGGCTCATGGGTCAGGGAAGGAACTGAATGGAGACTAACCCAATGGATTTGCAACGGTCGGCGACGCTCGCGGAAATCTTGTCGCAGCCGTTGGTGTGGCAAGAGGCGCTCGCCGGACTGCGCGGGGATGCCACTATCGCCGGGATTGTGGAGGAATCGCGCAGCCGGACGGAGTGGCTTTTCATCGGCTGCGGCACGAGTTTTTATCTGGCGGAGGCCGCCGCGAATTCCTGGACGTTGATAACCGGGCAGAGAGCGCGGGCGCTGCCGGGCTCGGAGCCATTGCTTTTCCCTGAGCTGGCCCTGGCAAACGTTCCAAATCTCCAGGCGGTAGTCATTTCACGGTCGGGGAAAACGTCGGAGGCTCTGCGGGCGGCGAAGGTGTTCACAAGCGAGTTTCATGTGCCGACGATCGGAATTACCTGCGCGACGAATACGCCGTTGGAGCAAATTTGCGATGCAACGATACGTATCACACCTGCAGATGAGAGAAGCACGGTGATGACGAGGTCATTCACCTCAATGCTGCTGGCAGTGCAACATCTTGCAGCGCGAACTGTAGGAAATGGAAGCTATCTGAAATCGCTGGAAGCCATGGCCGAGCAGTTTGCGCCGCAAATCCAGCCGATTGCCAAAAGCGTGCAAGGATTTGTGGCGAAACACGACTTCGAGGATTACGTGTTTCTGGGACAAGGGCCGTTTCACGGTATCGCGCGGGAAGCCTCGTTGAAGGTCATGGAGATGTCATGCTCCTACAGCCAGGTGTTCCATACGCTGGAGTTCCGCCACGGACCGAAGGCGATTGTGAGTGCAAATACGTGCCTGATGTTCTTGCTCAGCGGAAATGGCTATCAAGCGGAAGAAGAAGTATTGGGCGAGATGGCGGAACTCGGCGGAGTGATCATCACGGTGTGCAACCGGGCCACCGAACACGTGCAGCGGAACAGTGAACTAGTGTTCGAACTGGCTCTTGACGGGCCGGACGTGGCGCGGCTTGCACCTTATGTGGTGCCGGCGCAACTTCTTGGTTTCTTCACAGGCATGAAAAAGAACTTAGACCCTGATAATCCCAAAAACTTGACGCGCGTGGTGATATTGGATTGAGCGAGATCAAGGAGAAAAGATTGTGGCCACTTTTGACGTGAGCGTTGTGGGTGAGTTGAACCTCGACCTGATCTTTTATGGATTGCCGGAGAAACTGGAACTCGAACGTGAGCACCTGGCGAATGGCTTGAGCATCACTCTGGGCAGCTCCTCCGCGATTTTTACACACAATTTTACGTTGCTGGGAAACAAAACCGGATTCAGCTCCACGATCGGAAGCGATCCGCTGGGTGGAATTTGTTTGCAGAAGCTGGGTGAATGCGGCGTGGATCTGTCGCACGTGCGAAAACTCACGGGAAAGACCACGGGGCTGACGGTAATCCTGCCGCAGAGGAAGCAGCGCTACATCCTGACGTATCCGGGAACGATGCACGAGATGAGCTTGAAGGATCTGGACCTAAGTTATGTTTTCAGCGCGAAGCACTTGCACGTTTCGTCCTATTTCCTGCACAAGGCGCTGCGCGCAGAAATGATCGAGCTGTTCCGCCGGGCAAAGGAATCGGGACTCACGACCTCACTGGACACGAACGACGATCCTGAGGGGCGCTGGTCCAACGATGTTCTGCTGCTTCTGAAGTACGTGGACATATTTCTGCCCAACGAGAACGAGGCGTGCAAGATCGCGCGGACGGACGACGTGAATCAGGCGGCGGAAACATTGTCACAGAAGGTGCCGCTGGTGGTGATCAAGCGTGGTTCGCAAGGGGCACTGTTACGCGAAGGAAAGAACAAGCTTTCGGCTTTCCCGCCGGTCATCGACATGGTGGACGCCGTGGGAGCAGGAGACACGTTCGATGCCGGGTTCGTCCACCAGTTTATCCGGGGCGCCAAAATCGAAGATTGCCTGAAATTTGCAAATATCACCGGAGCCCTTTCCGTCACGCGGGCGGGCGGCACGGAAGCATTCCGCGACGCGAAGCACCGGGAGAGCTTTCTGAACAAACATTGGCCCCCAGGGACGGGAGCAGTGCCGCGCAGCCCGCGAACTTAGCTCAAACGTCTATCTCCAATAAGGCTTGCTGTCATTTTGCCGGTGCGGCCATGACGGGCGTAGCCTCCAACAGCAAGCTGTTCTGAATATCCACCTTTAGTTTGGCGGTGGGGCCATTGACCCTGCCGTAGTCCTTGTTGTTGACGTAGTCCACAACTTTGTAAGCCTTGGTGGTTAATCCGCGCAATTCGATTTCACCTGACCAGGGGGCTGCATCGGCAGTTTCGTTTGCCGTCTTCGCAGGCTTTTGCGGAGCATAAAAGGCGTAGTACATGCTGCCATCTTTTTCGATGGCATAGGCTTCAGGCAGATCGTAGCCATACACGTAAAGGTTTCGGAAATTGCCCTGGGAAAGCATTTTGTCGTTGTAGAGGGCGATCCACTTTTTCCAATGGGCATCTTTCTGCGGGTTGAGGTAGACGTTCTTGAACTTGGGACCGTAGTCGGGCCAGGTAAATTTTGTGCCGAGCACGCCACCCGTGCCGAGTGTGGCGGCAAAGTCTGAGCCAACATCCTGCTCATTGTCCGTGTTTGCGCCGGTGAGACGCGTTAGCTCGACGTGATCACCATAAACGGCGGCGTGAGGCCCGAGGAGCGCCTTGTACATCTTGATGCGCCGACGCACTTGAACGGAGCCAACGGGATCGGCAGTGACGGCCTGATCCATGTAGCGAAGCCAGGCGAGGCTGGGCGGAGTGCCACAAGGACAACTCTGCGTTACGCTGTCGGGCTTTAAGCCGCGAGTCGTTTCAAAGATGATTTTGTACACATCACCCATGGCATAAACAGAGTCGTTGGGAGATTTGTGATGATGTTTTGGGTTGTAGCAGGGCGGGATGGAATAAATGTTATCCAGCTTGTGTCCATCGAAGCCCCAATCACGAATGAATCGTTCGGTGAGTTGCTTGTAGTAGGCCTGCACTTCAGGCAGAGCGGGGCATAAAGTGGCCAGATTTCTGGCCATACGTGCGGGCTTTCCGGATTTGTCGAGGACGAGCCAATCGGGGTGTTCCTTCAAAACATCAGAGACGACATATTTGCGGCCGCCATAACCGAAGTGGCCGTCCTCAACAGCAAGCGGCAACCACCAGAGTTGCACCTTGATGCCTTGCGCGTGGAAATCGCTGACCATCTTTTGGATGGCGTCGCCGGGAAAGGCTTTTTGCGCGGGCTGCCAATCGCCGTAGTTGCTGAACCATCCGTCGTCGAGTGTGGCCCAGTGGATGCCGAGTTCCTTTAGCTTGGGGATGGTATCGAGCATTTGCTTGGGAGTAACACCGAACTCGTAGCCCCATCCGCACCAGCTCACCGCATAGTTTTCGGGATTATTCGCAGGCTTCGAGAGGCCTTCGCGCTCGACCGCGTTGGACCACATGCTGAGCGGTTCGTAGAAATCGCCAGTGTAAACAGCCAGAAAAGTGCGTGGTGTTGCGAACGATTCACCAGGTTTCAGGGTGACGTTTGCGGGCAGGCGCACAGAGGCATTCACGCGGCCGTCTGATGCGGTTTGCACCGGAATGGAAAGAACAAGCGGCAATGTTTCCAGGTGACCGATGGCCTCGCCAACGGTTTTCGTCCAGAAGGCTACAACCGGGACGCCACCACCAGCGCTGCCGAGGTCGCCGCCAACAGGGACAGGCGCTCCGAACGGATTTTCCTGATTGAACTTTGCGGGAACCGGAAACATTTCGTCCTTGCCCCACCTTAGGCTGGAGCCATGAAAAGACCACATTTCGTGCGGGGCCGCGGAGGAATTCGCTAGTGTTGCGCTGAAGCGATGCTGCTGGAGCGAAATCGTTTCAAGAGCGAGATCTTTTTGTCCTCCATTTATGAATGAGGCGGAGAGAAGCGCGAGTTCGGGGAAATCGTCATAGACCTCCAGGAGCACGGTTTCCTGCAAGCCGGTGCTGGGACTGGCGCCGGAGATGGCAATCTGCTTTCCACGTGTACCGAGCTTGCCTTGAGCTTCGCTTACTCTTGCTTTTGAAAGGTCGAATGTGAGGTCGGAGACTGGTTTGTGCGCCAGGGCGAGCACTTGTCCCGGTTGCGAGCCGGGTTCATCAAGAGTCATGGGACTACCGCCGGAGGTGAGAATTCCCTTGAGATAACCATTAGGAGAAAGCACAAACTCGGCAAGAGCCGTGCGAACATCAATGGAATCGGGTGTCAAAGTTACCTGGATCTTCGATGTTTCGGGCGCTGAACCCGGAGAGACAGGAGAGGCTGATTTCCTATCGCAACCGGCAAGTTGTGCGAGGCCAATCCCCAGAAGCAGAACTAACCCACCGAACGCGGACTTGCGAAGGGTGGTCATGGCTTGGCCGCTCCCGCCGGATTGAAGCCTTTGAATTGGGCAAAGAGTTTTTCCGCGTTCTTGTTGTAGACCTTTTCAAGGACGTCATCGGGAAGTTCCATGCCATAGATTTCCCAGCGCCCCTGTCCTGGGTATCCCGCATAGTCGAAATACTCATCGGCGGTTTCCAGCCAGCGGAAATAATTGGCGTACATGGCTTCTTCGGGCTCGCTATCGGTGCCGAACATGATGCGGTCCTGATAATCGAGGAAGAACTTCCGAGCGCGGCGAGGCTGGCGGCCAAGTTCGGCCTCGCGAGCGCCGAACTCCACGTACATGTTGGGGTATTTATCGAGCCAGGAGGACACAGCATCGAGGTTTTCCGGCCAGTTGGCGACGTGGAGGGCAATGAAGGTGGTGTGAGGATGCTTGGCGAAGACGTGGTGTTCCTCGTCGAGCAAAGTCTGTTTGCTGGGGAATTTCGGACCGTAGAAACTCCAGCTCGGATTGGAATTCAGCTCTTCATAGCGTTCGTTATTCTTGTCAATGGGAGTGAAGAAGGCCTCGGGGTCAGTCGAGTGAATGGCCACGGGGATGCGGAGGCGCCCGCACTCTTCCCAAACGGGGTCCATGCGTGTGTCGTCAATAGGAATGAGCTTGCCAGAAGTGTCGCGTACGCCCAGGCCGAAGTCCTTGAGTATCTTGAGGCCCCGCGCTCCACGGCGCACCGCGTCATCCAACTGCTGCACCATTTCCTGACTGAAATTGGGGTCGTTGATTTTGCTCCAATCCATCTGTGCGAACACCATGAAGCGATCCGGATAGGGCTTCACCATCTTGTCGATCACACCTTGCAGCTTTTCGCCCCACATGCCGGTAAGGATGACTATTTTTTTTATATTGGCGGCGTCCATTCGGCGGACCACCTCGGCGGCTGGGATCTCCTCGCCGTGAACTCCCCCGGGATCATTGACGTGATTGTGAACATCAATCACGGGGAATTTTGCGCGGGGAACCTGGTGGACGGCAGCGTGAAGCATGGAATGTGGTGTGTAATCCCGCAAGAGCAATGTCATGCGCTTGGCCGCATCGGGATCCTGCGAGTAGGTGATATCTTGCGCCGGAAGAGAACGGGAGAACACAACAGCGAGCCCCAGCGTGACCAGAAGGGGAAAGGCAAAAGATTTCCGTGAAGAATTGCTGGTGAAACCTTGGGGAATGTTCATTTTTCAACCCTTGATAGAGGTGATGGGCAAAGACAAGTAAAGCAAATCGTACGCCACCGAAGACAGGATTGCCACGCAAGCAGTCTATCCGCAAACGAAAGAAAAAGGAATAAAAAGTAGAAAAGAGTAAGTGGCGGAATCCCGACTGTTCTGCATATGGCGCCGAGTGGTCCGAGCTTAGGGTTACCTGCCGTGGCCTGTTAGAGGCGTTTTGGGGAAGCCAACAAAAAATCAAATTCAATTAATACAAATATTTTCGTTCGCCCGGGACCTGCCCGTGTGTCCTAATCTTCAAATCCACTGGGTCATCCAAAGTCTGCGACGTCGAACAAGTTTTGCGAATGAATACGGGGAATCGCCAAGGAGCAACCTAGCGGAGGGAGGTGAACGAAGATGACATCCAAGCTCGCCAGTCCAGGGGCCCTTAGTTTGCCTGACGCCGGACATGGGCGTTGGTTTCTTCTTCAACCTTGGCCCGGGCCCCACCGCTCATCCTCAGCACTCGGCAATTTTCTAACGTTGGGAGGGCCGTTCAGGCTGATCCTACGTTATGCCGCCGGCCTTGCGGTAGTCCTCCTGATAACGGTTTTCTATGCGCGCGATTTGCCCGTTAACACGACCACGGTAGGTTTCACGTTTCTGCTGGCAATATTGAGTGCTTCCACGATCTGGGGGCTTGGAGTTTCCTGCGTGATGTCTGTCGCCGCGACGCTTGCCTTCGACTACTATTTCCTGCCGCCCGTGGGGTCACTGGACATTGCCGACCCGCAGGACTGGGTGGCTTTGGCTTTTTTCGTTGTCTCGGCGGTTCTCGGCAGCAGCCTATCCGCGCGCGCGCAAAATCGCGCGGCAGAGGCCGATCGCCGGCACCAGGAAGTGGAGAGGCTTTACGAGCTTAGCCAGCGATTATTGAGCGAAGGTGATCGGCTGGAATTATCACCTGCAATCCCTGGGCACATTGTGGAATCGTTTGCGCTCAGCTCCGCGGCACTGTTTCTTTCCGGCGAACAAGAATTTTATCGCGCAGGCACGCAAATCCCGGCACTGGACGACGACAGGTTGAGGTTCGCCGCAAAGAGTGGGACTGCCCAGGTTCACGAAGAAGATGCGGTCTGCTTTGCACCCCTGAAAGCGGGCGTGAACGTGATCGGGAGCGTGGGGATTTCATCCTCCGGCGTTTCCAAGGAAACCCTGGGCGCTTTGGGATCCCTCGTTGCGGCCGCGATTGAACGCGCGGGTGCAATCCAACATGCGGCAAAGTTGGAGGTGGCCCGGCAAAGCGAACAGTTCAAGTCTGTGATGCTGGACGCCATCACGCACGACTTTCGCACGCCGCTAACGGGAATCAAGACTTCCGTAACCGCGCTGCTGACCGGCCTGGAATTCGATAATGAACAACGAAAGGAACTGCTCTCCGTAATTGATGAAGAATCCGACCGGATCAACCAACTCCTCGATAAAGCAACTGAAATGGCTCGCCTGGAATCCGGCGAGGTCAAGCTGAACCTGGCGCCTCATACGATCGGCAAACTGATCTCAACTGCGCTTGGGGACTGCAAACGAGTTTCCCGCGTTCGACCCATTCACTCCGAAATCGAGAATGAGGGCTTGCGCGTTTTGGCCGATTTATCTTGGGCGAGCAGCGTGCTGGTTCATTTGATCGTCAACGCTCATCTGTATTCCTGGCCCGGGCAACCGATCACTATTAGCGCCGAAACGAGGGGAGGATTTGCCCTGTTGAGTGTGGCGGACCAGGGGCCTGGCATCCAGAGGGAGGAAGCTGCGCGCATTTTTGAAAAGTATTACCGCTGCAAGGACCAAGCGATCCGCGCCGAAGGAACAGGAATGGGTCTCCCGATAGCCAAAGCCATCGTTGAAGCGCATGGGGGAACGATTGATCTGGTCAGTCGTTTTGGGCATGGCTCGGTGTTCACTTTCAGCCTCCCACTCGATCGCACGGGCGCGCAGAATTGAGGTGATTTGCAAGCGGACCAGCGGAAGCTGGGGCCGCAGGATTACAACCTGCCCCTTTGTTTCCTCTGATTATTCCTTAACGATTTTCTTAGGGGGTGTGTCGCAGTATTTACGATACTTGGCGTCAAATACCAAGTCGAAGGCGTCTGGCTAGCTTACTCCGACTTTTTGCCATGGACAGAAAGGACGAATCTGAGTATCGCACGCAAGTGAGGTCTTGTGCTTATGCCGAGCGAGGGGAGGCAATCCGGGCAGCGTCCGGCCATTGGAGAGAAAGTGGTCAAGGGCAGGGTCTTGATCGTTGATGACCAGGCGCAGATCCGGCGCGCGCTGAGGACAGCGTTGGTCGTAGAAGGCTACGAGGTAAGCGATGCATGTGGAGGCGAGGATGCCCTCGAAAAACTTCGCCGGGAAAAATTCGACGTAGTTCTCCTTGACATCAATATGCCCGACATTAAGGGGATCGATGTATGCCGGGCCATCCGTGCTACATCCGACGCCGGAATCATCATGCTGACGGTGCGCAGTAACGAGGCGGATAAAGTGGCGGCGCTGGACTCAGGTGCAAACGATTACGTCACGAAGCCTTTTAGCACGCCTGAGCTATTCGCCCGTATCAGGGCCGTACTCCGGCGGACAGGTGGCGAGAAGGAGGTCCAACGACTTAGCCTGGACGATGTGGAAGTTGATTTTGAGAGCCGGCAACTGACCGTTCGTGGACAGAGAGTATCGCTAACCCCCAAGGAATTTGAATTGCTCCAATACCTCGCGAACCGTCCCAACAAAATAGTGCCACACCGAGAACTTTTAAGGGCGATCTGGGGTCCCGATTACAGTGATGAGTTGGAACAGTTGCGAACAATCGTAAAGCAAGTTCGCAAAAAGCTCGAACCGCAACCCGGCGAGCCGCAATATGTGCTGACGCACTCGTGGGTTGGTTATGAGTTGCGAGTGCCCAAATGAACCCGTAAAAAATCCAGACTTCCGGCCGATTTGACGGTTTTGCGAACTATCACAAATAGGCAAAGCCAAGCCTCTGCATGCTTTGCCGAGAACAATCGAGTGGATCTTCAACCGCCAAGGCTTCACGGGTGTTCACGATGAGTCGCGAAAAGCGTCCCCACGCCCCATCCAAAAAGCTCATGCAAGCCAACCAAACAATTCCTGTGGACCTTCCGGTTTCCTTACAAACTATTCACGCCTTCATCATGCGGCGTGCCCTACCTTAAACAACCAGAGATATCGATGCCGGACTAATTCAGAAGAAAGTTGGCAAGTGATTGCAGCGAATAGCGCGGACGCGCTTTTGGGCCTGGAAGTGAGAAGTGCGGTGTTCGCGGACGATTTCTGGCCCGGTAATGAGTCAAATCCGGCCAAAGAACAGGAGAAATGAATGCGCGCAATTGAGAAGAATTTCAGGGTATCCTGGGTCGCGTTGGTTGCGTTGATCGCCACAATTTGTTTTCCCATCCGGTCGTTCGCTGACGATAACAACTCAGACAAGCCTGCGAGCGATCCGGCCACAAAACCCGCTCCGGCAAAGATCGAAGCCCCAGCGCCACTGACCGAGAGGGAGCGGTACCTGCTCGATCAGCTGGAGGAACTCAGAAAGCGCGTCGAAGAGCTCGAATCCAAAGCAAATTCCAATCCGGCTCCCGCGGCATCCAAGTCAGAAGCGCCCGCCGCACCACGGCCTGCGCCTTCCAATGCAGCCAACCCATCCGCGACCCTCAGTCATGTTAGCCTTTCACCCGCACCGGCAAACTCCGGCGGTTTTTCCAGCAGTCGCGACGCGGCTGCGGAAGTACCACAGCAATCGCCAGATAAAGCCGCTGCTGCGCCCGCTAGTACGGGACCGACCGAGCCCTTCGCTTATGCAGACTGGACATGGCTGAATGGCACCGCCCGCAACAAGGATACGGTCTGGGATTCGAAGTTTTTCACTCCAGAAATCAGATTTGATACGAACTTCGTCACCAGTTTCAACCATCCGCGGGATGACTCCCTGGGGGGATCGACGGAAATCTTTCGTTCAAACGAAGTCCAGGTGGAGCAGATCAGTTTTGGTGGCGATTTCCATTGGCAAAACGTTCGCGGCCGGGTTTTGACACTTGGTGGCATGTTTGGAGTCACGACTCCGAGGAATGACGCCAGCGTCGGGCGGGGCCAGTGGGATCTTCGCGGCGCGTACAAATATTTCGCGGAAGCCTACGGTGGCTACCACTTCAATGTCAACCACGGCCTCAACATTGATGCTGGCATCTTCGTTTCGTACATCGGCCTCTTCAGCTACTACAACTTCGACAACTGGGCGTATCAGCCATCTTACGTTTCTTCCAATACGCCGTGGTTCTTCAATGGCCTGCGTATTCAATGGTTCCCCACAGACAAACTCAAGATCGAACCCTGGATCATCAACGGATGGCAATCCTATGGCAGGTTTGGGAACCGTCCGGGATTAGGAGGGCAGATTCTGTGGCGCCCGAAGCCGTGGGTTTCGATGGTCTTCAACAATTACGGAATGGGCGAAGATACCCTGAATTTCAATACTCCGCCTCTTGGCCGTTCGCGCATTCATACCGACGACAGCATCGAAATCAAATACTACGACAACCCGGCCAAGACGCTTGACAAGATGGCGTTTTCCCTCACGGGCGACCTCGGATGCGAGTACGGAGGTGGAGTGAGCTGCATGGGCAACCGCTCGGGTGGCCCAAAGCAGTCGTTTGCTGGCTGGATGGCTTACAACCGCTTCTGGTTCAAGCAAGACCACTATGGGCTCACACTTGGTTATGGTGTGTTAGACAACCCCGGGCGTTATCTGACACTGCTACCGCCAATTAATGGAGCGGACGCGGTTTCTGGATCGCCCTACTTCGTCGCAATTCCGGGGGCTCCATACAAAGGCTGGGATACATTGGCGACATTCGATTGGATGCCCAAACAGTACATTACCTTCCGATGGGAGTACGGCTACCGCCACGCAGATCAGCCCTATTGGACAGGCCGTAACGGAATCACACCTCCTGGCGGCAATACTACGGCTCCCGGAAGCTACGTCTGCACCAATGGAACTTCTTCAACGGTTTCCAGCTACTCACCCTCTGGCAACGGCTTTGCTGTGGACAATTCGGGTGGGGCCGTTCAAGCAAGTTGCGCTGCGTTAGGGACCGTTTGGAACGCTTGGCAGCCAGATCTGGTGAAGAACGAACCGAGTATCCGCATGGCTATCATGGTGAAGTTCTAGCGGAGAGGAATCGCCGCGAGGAGTTGGGCCGCAAGCCGGCCCTTCTTCCTCGATGGGAGGGTCTCTAGGTAGAAGGGATGCTCAGTTGAAAAGGGATTCAAGGCGTAAGGGTGAAAAGCTACGGCGATGAAATCTAATCCAAAGCTTTTGATGGCGCTCGCGCTCGCTTTGCCGCTGGGTACGCATGCGCGCCCCCGGGACTTGGATCGTGGCCAATTTCACGCCGCTGTACATGATGCTTTGCGCGCAGCAGACTCGATCGTGGCTGCTTCTCCTTCGACGACCTTGAGCGATCAGCAAAGAGTCACTCAGTACGCCACCAGATCTTCAGGTGATCACAGTGTGGAGACTACCACTGTCACCGAACAGATCTTCGCCAGCCACACGCTCTACGCGGTTCACTTGCGATTTGTCTCTGGCGCCGAGCAGTCCATTGTGGTGGCTGCGCCGCCCGGGGGTTTGCGACCCGAAATGCGGGACATGAGCGGAGACAATATTCCCAATGATGTGGTGCTATCTTCCCGGCTTCTCGGCTTGCCTCTCGTTGTGTTGCTCAACGAGGGCCACGACCAGCTGACCGTCGCCATTTCGCCGGGTTCCTTCTCCTCGGATAAAGGCCGGGCTTCGGGGCCTAGCCAGGTTCATCATCCTTCGGTTCTGCCGACCTCTGGCTTTCGTGCATGGATTCTTGCGAATCGGGGAGGAGTGTTCCTTCCGGAGTTGCTCAAGAATTCCCTTCCACGGGTCTCCCCTCGAGACGCGAAGTACAACGAACGCCAACCCACCTCGGGAAGAGCGCCGCCTGTCCACACCCCACAGGTGTAGCGCACAATCTTACAAACTATCGTCAGGAGTAGTGCCCGAAGCAGGTGAGCTTTCCCGCTGCTGTGAGGGGTGCGCCCATTTCAAGGCAAGAAGTGCAACTGAACGGATGTCGCGGCGAATTGGATGGTGATTATGAAAAGCAAGAGTTTCAAAATCGTGCTCCTCTTTATGACCATTACCGCTTCGCTTAGTCTCGGCGGTTGCGGCAAATCGTCCGATGTTGCGGCGGAAGCCCCACCTCCGGCAAACATCGTTCCAGGAGCGGACGTCAGCCTTTTCGCGGTCGATCGCCCGGAGCAATTCCCTCTCGTCGCAGCCACCGCTCATCCCGCGGCCTCGGAGCTAATCGTGACGGGCGCAGTCACGCCGGATATCTCTCGCAACGTTCCGGTCGTCTCGCTGGCCTCTGGCCGCGTCGTCGCCATTCACGCGCGCCTCGGCGACACAGTGAAGAAAGGGCAATTGCTGCTGACGATTCGAAGCGACGACGTCGCGGGCGGTTTCGATGCTTATCGCAAAGCTGTCGCCGATGAGCTTCTGGCGCGAAAGCAATTGAATCGCGCCACGGACATGTACGCGCACGGCGCCGTTGCTTTGCAAGACCTCGAGGTCGCCCAAGACGCCGCCGAAGACGCCAAGGTCACCCTTGAGACAGCCACCGAGCATCTCCGCCTTCTAGGCAACGACCCGGACAAACCCGTGGGCATGGTGGATATCTTCGCGCCCGTATCCGGAGTTATCACCGACCAGGAAGTTACCAATGCGTCGGCGGTGCAAGCGTTCGTTGCTCCGAGCCCGTTCACAATTTCCGATCTCTCTTCTGTCTGGATTATCTGCGACGTTTACGAGAACGATTTGGCCAATGTCCGGCTCGGAGACACCGCGGAGATCACCCTGAATGCGTATCCCGATCATATGTTCAAAGGAAGGGTCAGCAACATCGGCGCGATCCTCGATCCGAGTATTCGCTCCGCAAAGGTTCGCATCGAAGTCCAGAATCCCGGAACAATGCGGATAGGCATGTTCGCGAAAGCGACTTTTCGTGGGCAAACCACGGAGATGCACACGATTGTTCCGGCATCCGCTGTTCTGCATATGCACGATCGCGATTTTGTCTTCGTTCCCGCCCCGGACAAGAAATTTCGCCGATTGGAGGTTGTCAGCGGAGATGTTCTGGCAAACGACACGAGTCTGCAGGAGATCAAGTCTGGGATAAAGCCGGGCCAAAAAGTGGTTAGCAATGCCTTGGTCCTTGACCACGTGCTTTCGCAGTGAGGGTTAAACAGGTTTCCGTAGTTTGAGAAACGCTGCCCGCTTGCTGTAGTGGGAAGGAAAACAGGAAATGATTCGGGTTCTGGTAGATTTTGCCCTGAACAACAAGTTTGTTGTGTTGGCTCTTGCCGTCTTGTTGCTGGTCTGGGGCGCTATCTCATTTCATAACCTGCCCGTCGAAGCCTATCCGGACATCGCGGACAACTACGTCACGGTCATTACGCAATGGCCAGGGCGCTCCGCCGAAGAAGTGGAACAGCAGGTCACAATTCCCATCGAAATCCAAATGTCCGGAATGCCGCACATGACATTCCTTCGCTCCGAATCCATTTTCGGCCTGTCGTTCGTGATCATGATCTTCGACGACAGTTCCGTGAACGACTGGAACCGCCAGAAGGTTCTGGAAAGGCTTACCCAGGTCAATCTCCCCAGCGGCCAAAATCTCCAGCCGCAAATCGGTACCGACTGGAGCCTCACAGGCCAGATCTACTGGTATACGCTGCGAAGCACCAACCCCCGGTACGATCTGATGGAATTGAGATCCATCGAAGATTGGGTTTTACTGAAGCAATTCAAATCCGTTCCCAACGTAGTGGACGTATCCGACTTCGGGGGCACCGTGCGTGAGTATCAGGTGCGCGTCGACCCTAGCAAGTTGGTCTCCTACGGGCTCAGCATCGGTCAAGTCGAGCAGCAATTGGCCAACAACAACATCAATGCCGGTGGCAGCTTTGTGGAAGAAGGCCTCCAGCAGATGAATGTTCGCGCGCTTGGGCTTTTCAGCACGGTGCAAGACATCGAGCAGACCGTCTTGAAAACCCAGAGTGGCACCGCTCTTCGCGTGAAAGACATCGCGGACGTGGTGCAAGGTCCAAAAATCCGTCTCGGGCACATGGCCCGAGCCAACCACGTGCAAGACGGGCGCATTATCGATGAGCCCGATGTCATTCAAGGTGTAGTCCTGATGCGCAAGGGTGCTGAAGAGCAACCAACACTCGATGCCATCCACAAGAAAGTCGAGCAACTCAATAACGGCATTTTGCCTCTTGGCGTGAGAGTCGTTCCCATGCTGGACCGCAGCGACCTGCTCCACTACACCACGCACACGGTGATGCACAACCTCTTGGAAGGCATGGTTCTGGTGACCCTCATCCTGCTCCTCTTTCTGGGAAACGCTCGGGCAGCCTTCATCGTTGCGCTTACGATTCCCTTTTCTTTGCTTTTTGCCTCGATTTGGCTCGATTTAAGCAAGGTTCCGGCAAATCTGTTGTCGCTTGGCGCGTTGGATTTCGGAATGGTAGTTGACGGCGCCGTGGTGATGGTCGAAAACATCATTCGCCATTTAAGCCGAAGGCCGAATGGCAACTCGAATGGCGGCGCTAGCTCCAGGGCCCTGGCAAATGGGAAATTGCCCATGCAGCATATCCGCGAGGCTGCACACGAAGTGCAACGTCCGGTGTTCTATGCCATCGCCATCATCATCACGGCTTACCTTCCGATCTTCACGCTTCAGCGGGTTGAGGGCCGCTTGTTCAGGCCCATGGCCCTGACGGTTGCTTTCGCCCTCCTCGGAGCACTGACTTTCTCAATCTTCATCGCACCCGTTCTCAGCATTGTCTTGTTCCGCGGACCCGTCCGCGAGCGGCGCAACCCCGTCTTGGCTTATGTGACGGAACGGTATCGCAGGCGCTTGCGCTGGTGCCTGGAACATCGTGGCCTTACGGTAACCATTGGCGTTGCAGCGCTGGCCGGAAGTCTTTTCCTGTGGTTTAGCGGAATCATTGGATCGGAATTCTTGCCCCATCTGGACGAAGGCGCAATCTGGGCGCGCGGCACCCTGGCAAATAGCACGAGCCTCACAGAAGGGGAGCGATTTGCCACCAGTGCCCGCTACGTCTTCGCGTCGTTTCCAGAGGTGAAAACCGTCGTTTCTCAGGCGGGCCGGCCGGATGACGGCACGGACACAGGAGGATTTGGCAACACCGAATTTTTCGTAGACCTGAAGCCGCATGATCAATGGCGGCCGGTGTTTCACGAGAGCAAAGATGAACTGATTGCCGCGATGGACCGCGAGATCCAAAAAAGATGCCCCGGCGCCGTCTGGAATTACTCCCAGCCCATCGAGGACAACGTCGGAGAAACCCTTACTGGCACCAAGGGTCAGCTTGCCTTCAAGATTTTCGGCGATGACTTGAAGATTCTCGAGCAAAAGGGCGAAGAGGTTGTTGCCGTCATGTCGGGCATCCCCGGCATGCACGACGTCAAGCTCATGCGCGATTTCGGCCAGCCAAATCTGGACATAACCATCGACCGTCGCGCGGCAGCCCGTTTTGGAATCAATGTGGCGGACATACAAGACGCCGTCCAGACCGCCGTGGGCGGCAATGCCGTGAGTCAAGTCCTCCAGGGTGAAGCGCGCTACGACGTGGTAGTTCGCTATCAAGAGCCATACCGCAACACGCAAGACGCCATCGCGCGCGTTCGGCTGCTCTCCTCCACCGGAGAGCGTGTGTCATTAGCCCAATTGGCAAACATCCAGGTCAAAGACGGCGCATACGACATCTACCGTGAGGGCAACGGACGTTATCTGGCAATCACTTTTAACGTGAGAGGTCGTGATCTCGGAACAACAGTTGAGGAAGCAATCAAACAGATTGGTGAAAAAGTGAAAATGCCGCCAGGCTATACAGTGAGTTCGGCAGGAGAATATGAGAGCGAAAAACGCGCCGAAGCGCGCCTGCTGCTCATCGTGCCTCTGACCATTCTCGTGATCTACATAATCCTCTACACCATGTTCAAGTCGGTAAAGTGGGCGCTTCTCATCCTGACCAACGTGGCCATGGCTCGCATCGGCGGGCTGGTGGCGCTCTTAGTTACCGGCACGCACTTCAGCGTGTCCTCGGGCGTTGGTTTTCTGGCCCTGTTCGGCGTCTCGGTACAGACCGGCGTCATCATGCTCGAATACATCAACCAACTCCGTGCGCGTGGCCATTCCATTCAGGACGCTGCAATTGATGGCGCCGTCCTCAGGCTGCGTCCGATCATGATGACCATGCTGGTTGCAACTCTCGGCTTGCTGCCCGCGGCGCTTTCGCACGCGATTGGTTCGGACTCACAACGGCCTTTTGCCATCGTCATCGTCGGCGGTCTTATCTCCGATTTGGTGATGAGCATCGTTCTTTTGCCTACTTTGTATGTTTGGTTCGCCAGGCCCACCGATAAATTGCCGGAACCGGAGGAGTCCTTTGAAAGTTAGGAATAAGATTCTGAGTACAGACTGCCTGCGCGTGGGACGTCTGGCCTTTTTAGCCTTGTTTCTGCTGACCTTTGCTAATTCCGCATTCGGTCAGGCTCCCAACGGACCTGTCCGCATTACTCTCGACGAAGCCATACAGATGGCGCTCCAGCACAACCACAATATGCTCGCCGCTCGAACGGCCATCGAGCAAAGCCTGGACGTGGAAGTGACCGCTCACCTCCGGCCCAATCCCTCCCTTTTCGTTGATTGGGAATATTTGCCTCTGGGAGCGCCTTCGCATCAGAACCCGAGCGTATATCCAGGCGTGTCCACAAGCGATTATCTGAACAACAACACGGAAGGCGATATCGGGCTTAGCTACCTTATCGAACGTGGCAAGAAACGCGAGCGCCGCTATCAGGCCGCGAAGGATGTGACGGCGCAGACGCGCTTGCTCGTTGCGGACTACGAGCGCGGCCTGACGTACCAGGTAGCAACGCTATTTGTGGATGTCCAACTGGCAGAATCGACGATTGACCTCGCGCAGCAGGACTTGAAGAGCTTCCAAAAAACCGTGGATATCGCGGAGTTTCAGTTTAAGGGCGGCGGGATCAGCGAAAGTAACCTTTTGATGATCGAGGTCCAGATGCTGCAATTCGAGACCGATCTGGAATCGGCGCAACTGGCCAGGGCGCAGGGTCTATCTGATCTGCGGCAACTGCTGGGTTACGAATCCGTCTCCGCCGACTACGACGTGGTGGACGCGTTTGATTATGTCCCGATGAAGGTCAACCTCGATGACCTAAAAATGCAAGCCCTGCAAAACCGCCCGGACCTGCGCGCCGCCGGACAAGGCGTGACTGCGGCTAACAGTGGCTATTTGCTCGCCAAAGCGGATGGAGTCCAGGACCTCACTGTTCAGGGAAACTATTCTCACGTCAACGGCATCAATGCCGCCACGTTCTATGCCAGCATTCCGTTGCCATTCTTCAACCGCAACCAAGGTGAAATCGCCCGCACGCATTCCGTCATTACGCAAACGCAGGAACTGCAGAAGTTCACCAATGGCCAGGTATTGACGGACGTAAAGGACGCCTACGAAGCACTGCAATCCAATGACCGAGTTGTTTTACTGTACCGGGAAAAGTACCGGGACATCGCCAAGAAGTCCCGGGACATTGCTGACTACGCCTATCATGGAGGTGGACTCGCCTTGCTCGATTTTCTCGACGCGGAGCGTAGTTATCGCGCCGCCGAACTCGCCTATCGCCAGGCTCTCGCATCCTATCTGCTTGCGCTGGAGCAGTTGCGGGAAGCCGTGGGCACAAGAAACTTGCCGTAATTTGTATGGGAGAAATGACACTCAGGATTCTGTTTTTGGTGCCTGCGCGACTAATGATGTCGCGATCTCTTAATGAGAGGTTTCCGCGGTAAACTCCTGGTGCTTTAACTGGAGTGGCACTGGCCAGGCATATAAGCGCATGGAGACACTTTCTCTGGCAATACCGAGTCGAATTCGGAAGGAGCCGAATCCGTGAACAAGAACGAGGTGCGCAGCCGCATCGAGGAGGTTGGCATCATTCCTTCCGTCCGTGTGTCTTCCGCGGACGATGCCATGTTCGCTGCCGAGGCAGTCTACCGCGGCGGCATTCCCATTGTGGAAGTTGCTTTGACGGTGCCTGGCGCGATCGAGGTAATTTCCCACCTTGTGAAATACGCTCCTGAAATGATTGTAGGAGCTGGAAGCGTACTGGATGTCGAGATGGCGCGCCTGTGCCTGAACAGTGGGGCAAAATTCATTACCAGCGACGGAATTGATCTTGATGTCGTGAATTTCGCGGTAAAAGAAAATGTTGTCGTTTTTCCCGGTGCACTTACGCCGACTGATGTGATTGCAGCACGGAAGGCGGGTTCCGATTTCATCAAGATTGTTCCTTGCGGGCAAGTAGGCGGCGACAGCTATATAAGAGCCCTGAAAGCCATGTTTCCAAGCGTGCCGTTGATTGCCGCTGGCGGAGTAAACCAGAAGACCGCCTACAATTTCATACTGGCGGGAGCCACTGCGCTTGGCATCGGCAAAGAACTGATTTCCCGAGAGGCCATTAACCTGCGACAAGAGGAGCGGATTCGTACCCTGGCGGACCGCTTTCTGAATTTTGTGAACGACGCGCGAAGCCAAAGATCCGCGCACTGATCAGAGATACTTGATCAGAATGACCTGATTGCGCGCCTCATTGAAAACCAATTCGTCTACCATCTGTTTGGTCAGCAGCAGTCCCAGCCCGCCCGGCCGCAATCCCTTTTCTTCGCGGGCGTGTGCATGCGCCAGTGGATCGCCCTCGGGATTATTGATCGCGGCATGTTTGATCTCCTCGAGCTTGAAACCGGTGCCGGGATCATCCAGGCGGTACATCAGCATCTTTTCCGTGCGGATGTAGGAGATGCGCACCTTTTGATTGGGATCCAGATGACCGCCCCACTCGATGGCGTTGTTAAGCAATTCTCGAAAAGCGTAACCAACTTTTTCCATGACGTCCGGGGGCAAATCGGCATCCAGTAAATTCAGAAAACTCTGCACGCGGCTCACAATGGAGCGCTCACAAGGAACCAGCAATTCCACCCAGTGAGGCTTGGCCGAGAGAACCTCGATGGCCGGGGTAGCGGGATGGGCCGAGAGAGCGTTTTCGACCACCTGGCGCAACGTGTCAGCATCAAACGGTTTGCTCAGGAATTGGTAGACGCGGCCGCGCAACGCATTTAGCAGCGTTTCTGGCGTTTTGTCCGAAGTCATGATGACAATCTTCGGCAGATGCGACTGTCCGGTCAGGCTCCCCAGCAGGCCGAGGCCTGTCATTTTTGGCATCCAGATGTCCAGCAGCACAAGGTCAAACTTCTTTTTGCGAATGGCATTCAGCGCGGCAACGCCATCGGATGCAGTGCTCACCTTGTAGCCTTGTTTTCTCAGGATGCCGCGAACCATCTGGCGTGTGGTGGCATCATCATCCGTCACAAGAATGTGCGGCATCTAGAGACTCCGGATTGCGTGAATTAATAACATTCCCAGTAACCAGATTTTCTATTGCTTGTGCTTCCCCGATGCACGCTTGGTCTTTTTGGCGGCAGGGCGAGACCGTTTACCTTGGGTTTGCACAGCGTATCCTCTCAAGTTTTCTTCCAGCTTCGCAATCTCTTCCTTCAATGCGGCAAAGACTGACTCGGCGCCACTCAGTTCGGCCTTGCGGCTCAGGGATTCAAGTTCCCGGGCCCGCTCGAGAGCACGTTGCGCAAGAAATATTCCGAGCGAGCCCTTCAGGGCATGCGCCAAAAAGGCAGTTTGCTCCGCATTGTTGCGCTGCAAGGCTCCCTCTAACGCAGTGATGCGCTTGGGAGTATCACTCAAGAATGTGCGGATCATCTGACGCAAGAGCTTCTTGTCGCCGCCGATGCGCTCCAACAGTTCATCAACTGCAACGGAGTTCGCCGAGGGCGGCCTGTTCAGAGCGGGCGTAAGAGCTCGCGCGCCGTCGGCAGAATCAAGGGTTGAGTTTAGTGCTTCCAGCCGAAATGGCTTTTCGAGCACAGCGTCAAATCCCTCGCCACAAAGACGCGCCACATCCTCCTCCCTGCAATTTCCCGTAAGAGCGATTAGGAAGGCATGGTTTCCAGCGCGGGCCTCGTTTTCGCGAATCGCATGCGCTACCTGGACACCGCCCATCACAGGCATTTCTTCATCGAGAAGCACGACATCGAAATGTTCTCGGAGAAGCGCGCTGAGCACATCCCGCCCGTTAGACACGGCGAAAACGTAATGGCCACTGCGCTCGAGTTGCTGCGCGGTCAGGATCCGTATTTCTTCGTGATCGTCGGCAAACAAGATGCGCATAGCGCTTTCCCTCTACAGCAGGCTGGCAATCAAATGTGCGCGAATCTACTTGGTCGCCGCCAGCACGGCAACACCATAGACGGGCAGTTCAACGGACTGCTTGGCGCCACCTTGCAGCACGTCGTTCATGGGGACAGGCAGTGTCACCGTCTGTGGTTGCTTGGCAAAATTGATCAGGATGTACACCACGCGATGGTCGCCGTATCGGGGATAAACTTCCACGCCTGCCGGCACGGCAGGTAGCGGAGTCTGGATCGCGCTATCTTCCGCCATCCACTTCGCTGCGCGAGTCATGGTTGTTTTGTCGAGCCACGCCCCTATGTAAGTGATGCGTCCCTTGCCCACTTTGCGCGTGATGGCAGCAGGCTGGCCGTCCAGCCAGCCGTTGCTCTTGCCATATCTTAGAAGCACAGTGGTGTCCGCGTCTTTCGTGCTCAGCAACTCTGCCCACAACGACGATTTCCCGCTGCCCCACTTTCCTTCCACGGGCACCGGATCGGTCAAGGCGTAGTATTGCTCGACGCGTCCTCCCAGAATCGCTCCCAATGGGCCCGGTTGCCGGTCTGGTTGCAGCCCGTTGTCATCGTCCTTCATACCCGTGCGCTGGCCCAGAACCAGGTGCCCGCCATCCTGCACGTACGCAATCAGGTTCTTTGCGGCTGCATCGGAAAGGACATTCAAGCCAGGAGCGACGACGAGTTTGTATTGGCGGAGCGAAACTGTGGGAGGAACGATGTCAATGGACTGCGCGATCGCGCGAAGCGGTTCGTAATAGCTCAGGATTTCCTCAACCGGATCGTAATTGCGATTGTGTTTTTGCCATTGGATGGCCCACCGGCTGTCGTAGGAATGGAGTATCGCGATTTGCGATCTCGGTGAGGTGCCAGCAAGAATGATCCCTGCCTTGGCGAATTCCTGTCCTATCTGTGACACTTCGGAATACAAAGGAACCGGCGTTCCATCGGCTCCAACGATTGTGCCGTGATACTCCTCCTGGCCGTTCAGCGCGCTACGCCACTGCCAATAGCTGACGGCGTCGGCGCCATGCCCCACATCGAGCCAAGCCATGGCACGAACTTCACTTCTATCAAGAGAGTTGTTGATCGCCGCCCAATTGACAAAACCCGGCTGCGTTTCCATGACCCAGAAATTCTTTTGTTTGAAACCACGGGTCAAGTCGTTCGCTGCGCCATTGGAAGTTGGATTCAGGTGACCTTGCCCCACATAGTTATCCCATGCGGCCAGATCCAGGTCCTGTTCGACAGTATAATGGTCGAAACCATCGAACCAGCCCATCGTGTTGGTGGTAATGAATTGGCGCGCGTCGGAGTTTTCGCGAATCACGTCGGTCTGATTTTTCTGGTAGCTGCGCCAGGTGTCACTCACGAAACGCTTCCAGCTCAACAGCAACCCTGGATTGCCGTACTCCTCTTCGATCGGAATCTGATTCCAGGCAGAGTAGGTTTGACTCCAGTAGGCAGTGGTCCAGCGGGTATTGAGATTGTCGAGCGTGCCGTAGCGCGCCCTCAGCCATTGCTGGAATTGCGCGCGGGTTTCTGGATCGTAGGAGTTGCTTGCATACTCATTGTCAATCTGCCAGCCGAGGACGTAAGGATTGTGGCCAAAGCGCTTGGCCATTTGCTCCGCGATTTTGCGCGCCATTTCACGGTATTTCGGATTTGCCCAATTGAATTGCTGGCGATTGCCGTGCTCGTCTTTACGACCGTCTTCGCGTGTACGCAACGTCTCAGGATATTTCTGCGTGAGCCATGCGGGAGGCGCTGCTGTGGGAGTGCCCAGCACCGTGTAAATGTCATGCTTGGCAGCGGCAGCAATTGCGCGGTCCAGCCAATCCAGATCGTACTGCCCTTCCTCGGGCTCCATACGGCTCCAGGCAAATTCGCCGACCCGGACAAAGTGCACTTTCGCTTTCTGCATCAACGCCAGATCGGCGTCCCAGCGCGACTCCGGCCACTGCTCGGGATACCACGCGGTGCCGAGAAGCAGTGGCGGGGCAGTTCTGGAAGATGGACTTTGCGCTGAACCAGTTTGCGCGAAGCAAAGCGCTGCAAGGCAAAGGCAAACAGTAAGGCAGAAAATCAGGCGGGAAACTCTGCGTGAATTCACCATTTTATCTCCATAGGAAATCAGCAAACCGATCAACGAGCAGGCGGTATTCGTCGTTATCAGCGTGTGGAGCGACTCCGGCGCTGGCATCGGCCGGAAGCCTGAGTGTACATCAAATAAGGAAAGGCGCGGCACAAGTCAGTAGATCGAAAGCCTTTGGCCAGAAGCGTCTTCATACCGGCAAGTGATTTCTCTGTCTTTTCCAAGTCATGCGGAATTGCCACGGGAGTCTGAAGCTCACACCGTTGAAGGAAACGACTTACGCACCACGGCAGTTCCAAATGGGGTGTCGCGGTGTGGGTTTACTTCCCAGGTCGCTCCTCTGGGCTCCCCAGTGCCACTGTGGAGGGCGCCAGTTTGCTGTTGAATAAGAGACGGGACTAAGTGCCCTCCAGCCGGAACTCCCCAAATACGCAGAATCCTTAAATGAAAATATTCGATAGTGACCATCCGTCTTGTTTCTGGCTGTGCTTGTATCTAACAGATAACACAATGGTTAGTATGCCGCCAGGATTGTTCCGTCTTGGGGCATATACTCTTCGTGCTCATTTTGTTTCCCAACTTCCGGATTTTGTCATGAGCGCTTCATTGTCAATGTTATAATTGTGTTTCGAAGTGCCCGCCAGGTGCAGTTCACTGGCAAACACGAGGCTCCCCCTTCCGCTCCGAATTGGACCCGCCAAAGGATCTGTCTATGCCTAGAACGATTGAAGTTACAGAGCTGATTCTGCGAGATGCCCATCAAAGTCTGCTGGCCACACGCATGGCCTTGGAAGACATGATTCCGGCCTGCGAGGACATTGATAAGGCTGGATTTTGGAGTGTGGAGTGCTGGGGCGGCGCCACATTCGACGCTTGCATTCGCTTCCTGAACGAGGATCCGTGGGAACGCCTGCGGACGTTCCGGAAGCTCATGCCCAACTCGCGATTGCAGATGCTGCTACGCGGACAAAACCTGCTGGGTTACCGGCATTATGAAGACGGTGTGGTGGACCGCTTCGTGGCCAAGGCTGCGGACAACGGCATGGACGTATTCCGCGTGTTCGACGCACTGAATGACGTGCGCAATGTAAAGCGAGCCATCGCTGCCGTGAAGAAAGCGAACAAACACGCGCAAGGGACCATCTGCTACACGATCAGCCCGCTGCACACAGTAGAAGGTTACGTACAGCAGGCAAAGGAATTGATGGACCTGGGTTGCGATTCGCTGTGCATCAAGGACATGGCGGCTTTGTTAAAACCGCAGCCGGCCTACGACATCGTCAAGGCAATCAAGGAATCATTGGGCGAGCAGGTGCGTATTCACATTCACGTACACGCAACCACCGGCGTCACGCTGGTTTCGCTGATGAAGGCCATCGAAGCAGGCGCAGACGCAGTGGATACGGCGATCAGCTCCATGAGCCTAGGGCCAGGGCACAACCCCACGGAAAGCCTGGTGGAAATGCTGGAGAATACCGGGTACGAGACCAAGTTGGACATGAAAACGCTGATCAAGATTCGCGATCATTTCGCGACGATTCTCCCGCGTTATAAGGAATTCCTCTCAAACATCACGGGCGTGGACACAGAAATCTTCAAGAGCCAGATTCCGGGTGGGATGATTTCCAACATGGAAAGCCAATTGCGGCAGCAAGGTGCCGCGGACCGGTTGCAAGAAGTGCTCGAAGAAGTACCGCGCGTCCGAAAAGTCGCGGGGTATCCGCCGTTGGTGACTCCCTCGAGCCAGATTGTGGGCACGCAGGCGGTATTTAACGTATTGATGGGCGACTACAAGGTGATTACCGGGGAATTTGCGGACTTGATGCTGGGCTATTATGGAAAAACGCTGGGTGAACGCGACGGGCACGTAATTGAGTTGTGCGAGAAGCAGGCCAAGAAGCCCCCCATCACGCAGCGTCCGGCAAACCTGCTGAAGCCGGAGTGGGAGCAACTGCGCACGAATGCGATTGCCGTGGACGGCTGCGACGGCTCCGATGAGGATGTGCTGACCTGGGCGATGTTCCCCAAAGTGGCTCCAAAGTTCTTTCCGGCCCGCTCGCAAGGCCCCAAGAGTGTTGCGAAGGATCCCAATGCACCGGCCGCTTCCGCGGGGGCGTCTGCTTCTGCTCCGGGCACTGGACCAGTACGAGAAACAATCAAATACGAAGTGAAGCTTGATGGGAAGACGCACCAAGTGACCATCTCGCCCGCATAAGGGAAATCTACAGTATGAAAACAATGGAGCAACGCATCGAAGAGTTACGGCAGCGGCGCGCGGAAATTGAAGAAGGCGGCGGCGCTGCCAGAATTGAAAAGCATCACAAGTCAGGAAAACTCACGGCCCGCGAGCGCATCACTGAACTCTGTGATCCGAATAGCTTTCAGGAATCCGGATTATTCGCCGAACATCGCTCCACGCTGTTTGGCATGGAAGGCAAAGCGTTCCCGGCGGACGGCGTGATTACTGGTGCGGGCACTGTTCTTGGACGGCGTGTGCATCTCGCAAGCCAGGATTTTACCGTCGCTGGTGGATCCGCGGGCGAAGTCCATTCTCTAAAGGTAGCGGCGACGATGCAGCAGTCGCTGAAAACCGGTACGCCCTTCGTTTTAATTAATGATTCGGGTGGCGCACGCGTACAGGAAGGCATCGATTCCCTTTCCGGCTACGGCAACGTGTTTTTCCAAAACGTAGTGCTAAGCGGACTGGTGCCTCAAATCTCCCTGATTTGCGGCCCTTGCGCGGGAGGCGCAGCTTACTCCCCTGCCTTGACCGACTTCATCATTCAGACGCGCAAAGCACAGATGTTCATCACCGGACCGAACGTGATCAAGCAAGTGACCGGGGAAGATGTCACTGCGGAAGCCTTGGGGGGCGCCGACTCGCATATGTCGCGCTCCGGCGTCATCCATTTCATCGCCGAAGACGACAAGCATGCGCTATTGATCTGCAAAAAGCTGCTCAGTTTCTTGCCGGCGAACAACGCGGAAGATCCTCCGGAACTTCCCAACGACGGCCGCGTGGATCCGAATCCTCGCCTCAATGAAATTGTGCCGGCCGATCACAAGCAGCCTTATGATGTCCGCGAAGTGATCGTGAACATTGTTGATTCGGGCGACTTCCTGGAAGTACAAGCGGGCTACGCGCCAAACATCGTCATCGGGTTTGCGCGAATTGTTGGGCGCACCATCGGTGTGATTGCCAATCAGCCCTCCGTGATTTCCGGCGTTCTGGACATTAATGCTTCGGACAAAGCCTCGCGCTTCGTGCGTTTCTGCAATGCCTTCAACATTCCGCTGGTGACTTTCGTGGACGTGCCGGGCTTCTTGCCGGGTGTCGACCAGGAATACGGCGGGATCATCCGTCACGGCGCGAAAATGCTGTTCGCATATTCCGCGGCGACGGTGCCCAAGGTTACGATCATTCTCCGCAAAGCTTTCGGTGGCGCGTACTTGGCCATGTGTGGCAAGGACCTGGGCGCGGATCGTGTGTATGCGTGGCCAACCGCGGAAGTGGCCGTGATGGGCGCAGAAGGCGCGGCGGAAATCGTGTTCAAGAAGGAAATTGATGCCGCGAAGGACAAACCCGCCAAGCGCAAGGAAATGATCGAAAAATACCGCGAGGCCTTTGCAACTCCCTATGTCGCCGCCGGGCGCCGCTTGGTGGACGACATCATCGAGCCCGCGGATACGCGGCGTTCATTGGCCCAGGCCTTGGAATTTCTCCACACCAAGCGTGAACTGCGGCCCGCCAAGAAGCACGGCCTGATTCCGCTATAAGACTTAGGGGTAACCGATATGGCATTCAGAACGGTAACGACACTCAAAAACGAGATCACCGAATTACGCCAGCGCATTGAAAAACTGGAAGCGCTTCTCGCCGCGGGGCGTGGGGCGTCTCTTGCACCACCTGAGGTCAAAGCGGGAATCTCTCCGGAGATCGTGCTGGCCATTTCCGCGGCGGTGGCTGCGTTCCTCGGCAAGCGCGCCACGATCCGCCAGATTCGCCTTACCAGTTCGAATGCGTGGTCAGCAGCAGGGCGGGCTTCCATGCAAGCTTCACATACCATTGTTCGAGGGAACCGTTAGGTCCGGGTGAAAAATGAAACTTAAGGTTACGGTTGACGGAAAAACGTATGAAGTGGATGTGGAAGTAGCGCCGGAGCCCACTCCGGTTTTGCCAACTTTTACAATGCAATCCCCCGCGACAATCGTTGCTGCGGCTCCGGCAGGCACGGCCGCCACCGGGAATGGGGATGCGGTGGCCAATGAAGAGAAAGTATGCCGCAGCCCAGTCTCCGGCATCGTGGTGAAATCCAATGTCCGCGTCGGCCAGTCCATTCTGACGGGCGATATCCTTTTTGTCCTGGAAGCCATGAAGATGGAAACGGAAATCACAGCGCCGCAAGCGGGTAAAGTGGCAAGCGTAAAAGTGAATAGCGGCGAAAGCGTCAAGAGCGGACAGGTGGTGTTGGAATGGGAGTAGATTCTGGTTCCCTGCAGAATGTTCCTGGATTTCAGTTCTTTGATCATGTGGCGATCTCAGTGAAACAGGGCGAGCTGGAAAAGCAAGTGGCCGCCTACAAGCTGATGGGCTTCACGGAAATTCACCGCGAAGATGTCCACGGCAAAGATTTGGTTCGCGAAGTGCTTCTGCGCATCGGCAACGGGCCTAACCTCATTCAGTTGTTGGAGCCGCTTTCGCTGGAATCTCCCGTATGCAAGCAGATCGAGAAGAACGGCGGGCGCGGTGGCTTTGCGCATATCGCGCTGCGCGTCGCGGATATTCAGAAGGCATTCGATTACTTGAAGCAAAACGGCTTTCATATTATTGATGCGGCGCCGCGGCCAGGTTCAAGAGGAACCAAGGTCTTTTTCGTGCATCCGAAAACGACTGAAGCCGCCGCCTTGGGTTATCTGGTGGAAGTGGTGCAGGAGGGCTGAGGGTTATGTGGGAAGAGTTCCCGCACGTAAGCACGGCGGAATGGGAAGCGGCAGTTCGAGCCGACTTGAAGGGCGCGGATTACGACAAACGGCTGGTCTGGCACACAGACGAAGGCATTACTGTGCGCCCGTATTACCGCCAGGAAGATTTGCCCGGTACGACCGGCCAAGCGCGCTTCACCGGTGAGTGGCAAGTTGGCAAGGATGTGGACATTCCAAAGGACGCGGTTCGCGGCGATTTGCTGCACGAGCAGGGAGCGACAGCGGTGCAGGAGATCGGATACGCCCTGGCGGAATCCGCGGGGAAACGAACCCATTTCGTATTTGCAGTCGGCGGAAACTATTTCTTTGAAATCGCCAAGCTGCGCGCCGCGCGGCAGTTGTGGGCGCGCATTTCAAATGAACCCATGGTCATCTGGTCGCGCACCTCGTTTTCCAACAAAAGCTTGTACGATCCCTCCGCAAACCTTCTGCGCTGCACCACCGAAGCAATGAGCGCTATCTTTGGCGGCTGTGATTACCTGATTGTCGAGACCGCGCGCTTTCCGCAGCACTTGGCCGACGGCGTAGTGCGCATTTTGCGCGAAGAGTCTCATTTCGATCAGGTGTCAGACCCGGGCGGCGGTTCGTATTACATCGAATCGCTGACCGCTGCCATTGCTACGGAAGCCTGGAAATTGTACGAATCCGGGCTGAGCGGACGTGACGCGGCAATTGCGGCTTCCCGCGCGGCAAAGGAAAAGGCTGTTGCGCAAAGAAAGCGCACGCTGGTGGGCGTGAACAATTATCCCGACCTGACAGAGACACTCCCGCCGGACGCCAAATTGCCTGGCGCGACGTGGCGCATGGCCAAGCCCTTCGAGGAGATTCGCCAGCGCGTGGAAACGTCCGGCAGGCGGCCGCGTGTTTTGCTTTTGCAGCGCGGCCAGGTGAAGATGCGCATGGCGCGCGCGAATTTCTGCATGAATTTTTTTGGCTGCGCGGGGTTCGAAGTGAAAACGTCTGACACGTTGGAGCCTGCCGACCTCGTCGTGCTATGCAGTTCCGACCCTGAGTACGTTGCGCTCGCGCAGGAAATTTGCCCCAAGACTAAAGCACCGGTCCTGGTCGCGGGCAATCCGAAGGAACAGATCGAAGCGCTGAAAGCAGCGGGCATACGCGACTTCATCTACCTGGGCATGAACGCCGTCGAAACGCTTTCCCGCTGGCAAGAGGCACTCGCATGAGCCGCCAGGACTGGAAGACTCTCGAAGGAATTACCGTCAAACCGCTGTACACCGCCGCAGATCTCGCTGTCGTCGAACACCTGGATTATCCCGCAGGGCTGCCGCCATTTTTGCGCGGCCCCTATACCACGATGTATGCGATGCAGCCTTGGACGATCCGCCAGTACGCGGGCTTTTCCACCGCCGAGGATTCCAACGCGTTCTACCGCCGCAATCTTGCCGCGGGTCAAAAAGGGTTGAGCGTTGCTTTTGATCTGGCCACGCACCGCGGATATGACTCTGACCACGAGCGTGTCCGAGGTGATGTCGGCAAAGCCGGTGTGGCAATTGATAGCGTCGAGGACATGAAGATTCTGTTCGACAAAATCCCGCTCGACCAGATGTCCGTCTCCATGACCATGAACGGCGCAGTGCTTCCCATCATGGCCTTTTTCATTGTGGCCGCCGAAGAACAGGGCGTACCCGCGCAGAAGCTCACTGGCACGATTCAGAACGACATCCTCAAAGAGTTCATGGTCCGCAATACCTATATCTACCCGCCGGGCCATTCGATGCACATCATCGGCGACATTTTCCGCTACTCTTCGGCGAACATGCCGAAATTCAATTGCATCTCGATTTCCGGTTATCACATGCAGGAAGCGGGCGCGACAGCCGACATCGAATTGGCCTACACCCTGGCCGACGGTCTTGAGTATCTTCGCACTGGCTTGCACGCAGGCATGGATGTGGACAGTTTTGCGCCGCGTTTGAGTTTTTTCTGGGGCATCGGCATGAACCACTTCATGGAAATCGCCAAGATGCGCGCGGCGCGCCTGCTGTGGGCGAAAATCGTGAAACAGTTCAACCCGAAGAACCCCAAGTCCATGGCACTGCGCACGCATTCGCAAACCTCGGGATGGAGCCTGACGGCACAAGACGTATTCAACAACGTGACTCGCACGGCCGTTGAAGCTATGGCTGCCGCGATGGGCGGCACGCAATCTCTGCACACCAACGCTTTGGATGAGGCGCTAGCGCTGCCGACGGATTTTTCCGCGCGAATTGCACGCAACACGCAAATCTATCTGCAGGAAGAAACGGGCATTTGCCGGGTAGTTGATCCCTGGGGCGGCAGCTACTATGTGGAATCGCTAACCGCGGACCTGGCAAGCAAAGCCTGGACGTTGATTCAGGAAGTGGAAAAGCTCGGGGGAATGACGCGAGCTATCGAAACCGGCCTCCCGAAAATGCGCATTGAAGAAGCTGCTGCCCGGCGCCAGGCACGCATTGATGCCGGACGTGAAACGATTGTTGGCGTCAACAAATACCAAATCACCGACGAGAAACCTATTGACGTACTAGTCGTGGATAACGCCGCCGTCCGCGAGAATCAGTTGGCTCGGCTGCGCGCCGTGCGTGCCGCTCGCAACCAGAATGATGTGAATGCCGCGCTCTCTGCACTCACCGAATGTGCAAAGACCGGCAACGGCAACTTGCTGGAGCTTGCGGTTTCGGCAGCTCGCAAACGCGCCACGTTGGGCGAGATCTCACTGGCGCTCGAAAACGTTTTTGGCCGCTACCAGGCAGTGCATCACACCATCTCCGGCGTGTATTCGGCGGAAAGCCGTCAGGATCCTGAATTCGCAAAGGCCCGGGAGCTGACCGAAACTTTTGCCACAGCCGAAGGGCGACGCCCGAGGATTCTTGTGGCGAAGATGGGGCAGGACGGCCACGATCGCGGTGCGAAAGTGATTGCCACAGCGTTTGCCGACCTCGGCTTCGATGTGGACCTCGGCCCGCTCTTCCAGACTCCCGCCGAGGTTGCGCGCATGGCCGTGGAAAACGATGTACACGTGCTTGGCGTTTCGACACTGGCGGGCGGCCACATGACCCTGGTTCCTGAAGTGATTGCGGAATTGAAGAGGCTCGGCCGTCAGGATATCCTCGTTGTCGTGGGCGGCGTGATTCCACCGCAGGACTTCGAGGCGCTTCGCAGGGCCGGAGCCGGTGGCGTATTCGGACCCGGAACGCGTATTCCGCTCTCCGCGCAGGACATTCTGCACGCGTTGCTGGAGGAGCGGAGTGCGGACACGCCGACTGGCCGCTGAGCAATACATCGCTGGAGTGCTTTCCGGAGACCGTACAACCCTCGCACGAACCATCACGGTAATTGAAAGCGATCTGCCATCGGACGCGGAACTTTCCGCGCAGATTCTCGATTCCCTTCTCCCTCATACCGGCAAATCGCGCCGCATTGGTATCACCGGCGTACCCGGCGTAGGCAAAAGCACCTTTCTGGACAAGCTGGGATTGCACATCGTGCGCGAACGTGGCGAAAAGCTCGCCGTGCTTAGCATCGACCCGTCAAGTCCCGTGACTGGCGGCAGCATCCTGGGCGACAAGACACGGATGGAGCAACTTTCCGTGGAGCCCAACGCGTTTATCCGGCCGTCGCCTTCGCGCGGCTCGTTGGGAGGTGTGGCAGGGCGCACGCGCGAGACGATGCTTCTTTGCGAAGCGGCGGGCTTCAGCAACGTCCTAATCGAAACCGTCGGCGTCGGCCAATCGGAAATCACGGTGCGCTCGATGACGGATTTTGTGCTGTTGCTGCTGCTCCCGGGCGCGGGCGATGAACTTCAGGGAATAAAACGCGGCATTCTGGAACTAGTGGATGCGCTGGCGATCAACAAGGCTGACGGAACGCAACTCGAGCGCGCGCAACTCGCAAGGGCCGACTACGAAAACGCGCTGCACCTTTTTGCGCCCGGCGCTGGCGGCTGGTCGCCGCCCGTGATGCTCTGCAGCGCCGTGACAGGTAAAGGGATTGCCGAGATTTGGGAATGCGTCCTGCGCCACGAACAATTTCAAAAAGAAAAGGGGCTGCGTGGGGAAATGCGCCGCGAACAGGCCTTAGCTGCCATGCGCCAGATGATCTATTCCGAACTGGAAACCTCCTTTCGCCACGATTCGCACATCGCGGCCAAGTTGCCGCAGATGGAAGCGCAGGTCCGCAATGGCAAGGTTACTTCCTTCGCCGGAGCGCGCGCATTGCTGGCGGAGTTCCGCTATCCACCCACGAAGAAACGTTGACGGCAGAAGATTTCAAGAAAACTGAATCATTGATGGGCTTGGTGTTTGCGAACAACTTCCATGTACTTCTTCGCGTTCTCTGTAATGCTCGCGAGTTTTTCCGGGCCAACCGCATCACTTTCAATTAAATCGGCGCCCACACCCAGGGCAAACGCGCCAGCAGCAAGAAAATCGGCCGCCGTGGAAAGCGAAACGCCGCCTGTGGGAATCAGTTCGACCTGCGGTAGCGGCGCCTTTAATGACTTCAGATACTTTGCTCCTCCCAGCGAGCCACAGGGAAACACTTTCACCGCATCGGCGCCAGCTTCCCACGCGGTTAGCACTTCCGTAGGTGTCAGCGCCCCGGGAAAAACGGGAATGGCATAGCGATGGCAGATTTCGATGGTGGAGATTTTCAATGCCGGGCTGACTATAAATTGCGCCCCGGCAAGGATGCAGGCGCGAGCAGTCTCTGGATCGAGTACCGTCCCAGCGCCGACAAGAACCTGATCGCCGAAGCTGGCCGTCAGCTGGCGAATCACTTCCACTGCACCGGGGACGGTCATCGTGATTTCCAGAAGCGGCACGCCACCTTGCTTGACGGCATGTGCAATGGCGATAGCGTCTTCCTGATTGCGAGCCCGCAGAACCGGAATGATGCGGATTTCGCGAATGCGTTGCAGGGTTTCGGACTTGGACATGGTTTTAGGTTGCTGCGTTAACGCTGTACGCGCGCAGTGCCTCCTTTCATCAATCGCATGACTTCCGCCGCCGTAGCCATGCTCGTATCGCCAGGAGTGGTCATTGCCAGGGCCCCGTGCGCGCAGCCGCAATCCACCGCCCATTGCGGATCTTTGCCGAGCAAAAAGCCGTAGATTAATCCCGAAGCGAACGAATCTCCTCCGCCAACACGGTCAAAAATTTCCAGATTAGGGAATGAGCGCGCTTCAAAGAAATTGCCCGCGTGATAACAAATGGCGCCCCAGTCATTGACGGTTGCGGTTTTAGCGTTGCGCAGCGTTGTGGCAACAACCCGCAAATTCGAGTATTGCGCCAGTACGGAATGAATCATGGCGCGAAAGCCAGCGGTGTTCAGTTCGGAGAGGTGTTCGTCCACGCCTTCCACCTTGAATCCCAGCGCGGCGGTGAAATCTTCCTCATTACCGAGCATCACATCAATCAACGGTGCCAGCTCGCGATTTACCTCCATCGCTCTCTGCTTGCCGCCGATAGATTTCCAAAGCGATTCCCGGTAGTTGAGGTCGTAGGAAACAATCACGCCACTTTTTTTTGCGGCTCGCATCGCTTCACTCGCAACAAGCGGAGTGCTTTCGGAAAGCGCGGCGAAGATTCCGCCGGTATGAAACCAGCGAGCTCCTTCTGTTTTGAAGATTGTTTCCCAGTCGATTTGGCCGAGTTTTAGTTGAGAGACCGCCGTGTGGCCACGATCAGAACATCCCACGGCTGCGCGCACGCCATAGCCGCGCTCCGTAAAGTTCAAGCCATTGCGGACCGTGCGGCCCACTCCGTCGAAATCAATCCACTTCAAATGGGAAAGATCCACTCCGCCCTGAAGCATCAGGTCTTCAATCAGCCGCCCTACAGGATTGTCGGCAAGCGCCGTGACGTGCGCGGTTCGCAAGCCGAAGCAGCGCCGTAATCCACGCGCAACGTTGTACTCGCCCCCACCTTCGCAAACACTAAAGGATCGCGTTGTGGATACTCGCCTATTGCCCGGGTCGAGGCGAAGCATCACTTCTCCGAGGCTGACAAGATCCCAGCGGCATTCGGCCGCTTTGCGCTCAATCGTTAGTGGTCTAACCGCAGCTGCACTTCCCGGTTGCCTGGAATGGTCCGGCGCTTCTTGTGAATTATGCGTGCTCATGGATTCACACCACTGAAGTGGAGTCTGCCATTCATGACAAACAATTCCCCGTCAAGAGATGATTCATTATGTCAGCCGAGCCGCGCCCGCGCACTATCATTTTGATGGCTACGTAGTGCATGCGATTCACAAATATTGCGCAAGTGTATGCGTAGGGTAAAGGATTGCGGCAGAAGCTCTGGAGCCTAAACCTTCACCGTTTTCCCGATTTTGGCCGCTTCGTAGATTGCCATGATCAGCTTGATGTCGCGCAGCCCCTCTTCGCCCGACGTTAGAGGTTCCTTATTCTGCATCACGCATTCCGAAAGGTGGTCCATCTCGAGAGCAAAATGGTCGCGTTCGGGAATCTCGATTTCCGCCGTGATTTCTTGGTCTCCTACGTCATGTTGCCTGTGCATATGATTGCCTCGATACCACGTGCCGGGGTCCATCTCCAAATGGCCCTTTGTTCCAATAACGCGATAGTGGCTCTGATGATAGTAGCCGTAGCTGGAGGTGCAATTCGCCAAAACGCCGCTGGGAAAGCGCATCTGGAAATTGACGGTCTCTTCCACTTCTTTAAAACGTGGATCTCCCGGCTGGTTGAACATCATGGCATTGACTTCCGTGGGTTCTTCGCCCGAGAAATAGCGAGAGGCATTTAGCGCGTAGATGCCGATATCCATCATTGAGCCACCGCCAGCGAGGTCTTTCTTTAAACGCCACTGATTAGGATCGGTGGCATTCCACCCCGCATCGGCCACAATAACCTGCGTTGGCCCAAGTTCACCCGAGCGGACAATGCGAATAGCTTCTCGCGTGAACGGATCATACTGACAGCGATACGCCACCATCAGCTTCTTTCCCGCTTTGCGCCCCGCGTCAATCATTTGTTGACATTCGGTCGGCGTGTTGGCCATGGGCTTTTCTGTCAAAACGTTCTTGCCCGCCTGGAATCCGCGAATCGTGTATTCCGCGTGCATGCCATTGGGAAGGACGATGTAGATGACGTCGACTTCAGGGTTGTCCCGGATGGAATCGTAATTCTGGTAGTTGTAGATGTTCTTCGGATTGACCCCATACCGCGCTGCCAGTTTGTTGGCCTTGTCGGGATGGCCGCTCACAAAAGCCACCAACTTGGATTTCTCGCACTTTGCGAAGGCGGGAAGAATCTCATAAATAGCGAGTTCTCCCAGACCGACAACGGCCCATCCGAGCTTCTTGCCAGGCACGTCCGGTACCACAAGGGGTTCCTGTGCCGCAGTTCCTTTCAGAAACGTCCCGGCGACATTGACCGCCACCAGGCCCTGGCCTACCTTGCTGATAAACCCTCGGCGCGTGATTTCCTTCAATGGAGACTCCGACATGGCTTTCACCTCGTCTTTATTGTGGCTTCGATTCGCGTTGCGCGTGGATCTCATCTAACCGCTTCTTCAAATAGTCCTTATATTCCTGCAACAATTTGGGGTCGCTAGGCGAGCCGTAAATCTCGCTGGACTTGTATTTTCCTTCAGCAAACTTCTTCTTTGTCCACTCGTCGTGAATATGGATTTCATCGGCACGGTCCAGAACTTCTTTCACGAACTGCGGAGGAATGAAATAAACGCCTTCGCGGTCACCCACAGCGAGATCGCCGGGCATTACAGTTACGCCGCCAATCCGCACGGGAACGTTAATTCCCGTAAGCATCACGTTTCCGATTGGCGTGGGATCAACAGAGCGGAAATAGGCGGGCAGGTCGATTTCGGAAAGCCCATCCAGATCGCGGACGCTGCCGTCAACAACAAGTCCGCCGCCATGCGTGGCCTTCATGGTGTAAAAGAAGAGGTTGTCACCGACGATGGTACCGTTCACCTTCTTTCCAAACATATCAACGACCAGAACATCGCCCGGCTGAAGCATGTCAATCGCAGTCTGATTGGTAAGACGAGAAATGCCGCGATCCTTGGCCTTCTTCGCGGCAATGTCTTCCACGTCAGCGCGCACGGGCATGAACTGCACAGTGAACACACGTCCGGCCATGGTCTTCCCCGGATGCAGAACCACGAAGCCGTCGGCGTACTGATTGTTGTAGCCCTTTTGCTGGAGCGTGGCCCAGATATCTTCTGATGAAAGTTCGCGCGCCCTCTCGATCAACTCATCAGGGACTTTTGGCCTGCCATCGGGAAGGCGATCAAAGGGATTCGCCGCGGTGTAATCGATCAGGTCCTGTTTGGAGAATGAAATAAGTTGTGCGTTTGTCGAGACGGGATGGAGCAGAATAATTGAGCAAGCAACCAAACAGATGACGCAACCCAGCTGGAGAGAACGACGGCTGACTGCGTGAGTCATGGGAAACCCCCGCTAATGAAGAGAATAGTTTCGAGCGATGATGGAGAGTGAGAACAGCTTGCGCTTCGCCCTGCCAAATTTGTGACTCACTGAAACTCTCAAATCAGAAGCACTTTGTCAAACCCAATTGCGCTCAACCAGTGATACGATGCATCTGGGTTTTCTAATGACTCTCTTCAATGGGCGGTTGCGCTGGGTTCTGATTTTCTGGATGTTTGCGATCAGCGCTATTGCCTACCTGGATCGCGTCAACATTTCCATAGCAGGCAGTTCAATTGAAAACGAATTCAGACTTGAGCACCTGCAACTGGGTTGGGTGTTCAGTGCATTCGTATTGGGCTATGCGTTGTTCCAGGCGCCGGGTGGGCGGCTCGCGGATCGCTTCGGTCCACGCATAATCCTGACTTTGGGAACTGTGTGGTGGGCGCTGTTTACCGCGCTCACGGCATTTGTGCCACCGGGATGGCCCCATGCCCTGATGATGCTATTGAGCGTGCGCTTCCTACTCGGAATCGGCGAAGCGGTTGTTTTCCCGGCAAGCAACCGGTTGGTGGCGACCTGGATTCCTTCGCGGGAGCGCGGACTCGCGAATGGCTTCATCTTTGCCGGTGTTGGCGCAGGTGCTGGCATCGCTCCTCCGCTGATCACATACATCCTCGTGCACCATGGCTGGAGGTGGTCGTTCTGGATCAGCGCGCTGATCGGCCTGCTTGCGGGCCTCGTCTGGATGCTGATCGCGCGCGACACTCCGGAAAAACATCCCTGGATAAATGCCCAAGCGACGGAAATGATTCGCTCCGGACTACCGAAGTCCACGAGCAGGGAGACTGCCGGCAAACCTCTTCCCTGGCGTATTATTTTCGGAAGCAAAAATGTGTTTGCCATCACTTTGAGTTATTTCTGCTATGGTTACGTCGCGTACATCTTCTTTTCCTGGTTTTTCATTTATCTCAGCACCGTCAGGGGACTGAATCTTAAATCGAGTTCCTACTATGCAATGCTTCCCTTTCTGGCGATGGCGATTGGTTCGCCGGTGGGCGGCTTCATCAGCGACGTGGTTGCAAAACAGTATGGAAACAGATTGGGGAGGTGCGGTATGGCCTCTTTTAGCCTGATGCTCGCAGCCATTTTCGTTGCCGCTGGAACTTTTGCGCAGGATGCCCGCATTGCGAGTATCATTCTTGCAGGTGGTGCCGGAGCGCTTTATCTCTCGCAAAGCGCCTTCTGGTCTGTGTCCTCCGATATCGCGGGCCGTTCCGCAGGCTCCGTTTCCGGCGTGATGAATATGGGCAATCAAATCGGCGGCGCCGTCACGGCTTCGCTGACTCCCCTCATTGCCAAACATTTTGGCTGGGGAACATCGTTCACCGTGGCAGCGGCATTGTGTGCTGTTGGTTCGATAACCTGGTTGGTGGTTGATCCCCAGCGGGAGCTTTCACACGATCCCGCGGAGGCGACTCACGTTTGAGAAGATTTGTAGTATCGATGAGTTTTGCAGGAAGGAGCAACGCATGAAGAGTATATTCCGGGGACGCAAACAAACGGCAGTCATTGTGGCCGGTGTCTTTTTATTCTTAGTGGTCCTTGTAGGCATCACATTTGTTTCTGTTCCCCGCGCATACTCCGGCTCAACTGCCTCGGATGAAGCCAGCATGCTCGACGGCTATCGCCACGTGGAGGTGGCTTCGGTATCCGATGCCATGGAAAAAATCACTGGGCAACGAATGTACATGTCTCATCGCATGCGGCCAATTTTCACTACGAAGTTTGCCGGGTTCGCCGTCACCGTAAAACTGAAGAAGGAAGAGAATCACGATCCAGACGCTTTGCAAGGTATGCTGGCAGCCATCGATCAAGGTGGGCCAAACTCGGTGTACGTCATGGTCGTCGAGGACGGAATTGACATCGCCGGGATGGGCGGCTTGATGGGAACGGCAATGATGTCGCGCAATTTTTCCGGCGCGGTGATTGACGGCGGCGTGCGCGACGTGGCGTACCTGAAGAAAATTGGTTTCCCGGTGTACGCCCTGGGAACTGTACCCTCCACTTCCGTCAGTCATTATCGCTTTGCAGGCGCGAACATCCCTGTAATATGCGATGGGGTTGCGGTGAACGCCGGCGACATTGTGTCCGCCGATTCAGACGGGGTAGTGGTTGTTCCGCGTGCCAAAGCGGCTGAAGTCCTTACACTGGCGCAAGACATGGATTTCAAAGAACACTCCATGTACGCCTATATCGAAAAACTGAAATCGATAGAAGAAGCAGTGAAGAAATTTGGGCGGTTATAAAAGTCTCTAGGGAGAAAATCCATGAGTGAAAATATGTTGGGACGTCGCGAAGTGCTAAAGGCTTCAACTCTGGCGCTGGGAGGCAGATTGCTCTCGGGTGAGTCGCTGGAGGCATACCCGAAAGGGGTGAATACTAATTCGAGCCCGTCCACGCTGAAGATCACGGACATGCGCGTGGCCACAGTGGTGAAGGACGGACCGAGCCCGTGCCCGATTATTCGCATTGACACAAATCAGGGCGTATATGGGCTGGGCGAAGTGCGCGACGGCGCAAGCGCCACCTACGCTCTCTTTCTGAAAAGCCGCATCGTTGGAGAGAACCCGCTGCAGCTCGACAAGATCTGGCGCAAGATCAAGCAGTTTGGAGGTCACGCGAGGCAGGGTGGCGGCGTCTGCGCCATCGAAATGGCTTTGTGGGATATCGCCGGCAAAGTTTACAACGCACCCGTTTACGCCATGATTGGCGGCGGAAAATGCCGCGACAAGATTCGCGTCTATGCCGATACCACCGAGTCCGATGATCCCAAAATCTACGGGCAACGTATGAAAGAGCGTAAGGAGGCAATGGGGCTCACCTGGCTCAAGATGGATTTAGGGATTGAGATGGTGTCGAAAACCCCGGGTACGGTGACGAATGGATCAGACTTGGATCAATGGCGTGCAAATCAGCTTCCACATCCCCTGCTGGCCATGGAAGTCACCGACAAGGGCATCGCTAAACTAGAAGAATTTGTCGCTGCGGTTCGCGATGCTGTGGGCATGGAGATTCCGCTATCCATGGATCATCTGGGTCATCTGGGCGTGAAATCGATCATCCGGCTCGGCAAGGCTTACGAAAAATACAACCTGTCGTGGATGGAAGACGTGATCCCGTGGCAATATACCGCCTTTCTGAAACAGATTTCGGATCAAAGTCCGACTCCGATTCTGACCGGAGAGGACATTTACCTGAAAGAACCCTTCGAGGTTCTGTGCGCCAACCACGCGGTGAGCAAGATTCATCCCGACCTTGCCACCTCTGGCGGCATTCTGGAAACACACAAAATTGGAGAGATGGCGGAAGGTTACGGAGTGCCCATGGCAATGCACTTTGCGGGAACGCCTATCTGCTGCATGGCGAACGTCCATTGCGCTGCAGCCACCCAGAATTTCCTGGCGATGGAAAATCATTCCCTGGATGTGCCCTGGTGGTCTTCGATGGTCCAAGAAGGTGTCAAGACTCCAATCGTCAATCATGGCTGGATTGACGTGCCAGACCGTCCGGGCCTTGGTGTAACTCTAAATGAAGACGTGGTGCGGCAACATCTGGCGCCCGGCACTGGCTACTTTGAGCCGACAACACAGTGGGATCAAGAACGCTCCTGGGATCGGCTGTGGAGCTAATCAAAACACTCTAGACCGGATACTTTTCGTTGGGTTTCACGATGCGAATGCGATGGTCGGAAAACTTGAAGTGCGCCCCGGGCAAATCAATTTTTGGCATGTGACAAGTCACGCATTTGTCCTTTGACACTTTGCAAGCCTTCGCGCCTGGTTTTCCTCCGCCATGGCAAGCCAGGCATTTTCCATCATAATCAAGCGGCTGGCTGCTGAGTTCGTGATGCGGATTGTGGCACGCGAGGCAACTGATCCGCGGGTCATCGGTGTCGTAGCACTTGCTGCCCGTCAACCGGTATGGTTGGAAGCGTATGTTCGCGATGCCCAGATTAGGCTGGAGCACGATTTCTTCCCAGGTCCGGTGGCACTGGCCGCAAAAATTGGACACCTGTTCCGCTGAAAGTTTGCGCAGCTTGAGCAAATCCTTCGGCATTTCCATGTTGTTACTATCCTGAAGCATCGCAACCAGATGCGCGTCGGCGGATTCGTGACAATGCGCGCACTGCACTCCGGGAATCAGTTTGTCCAGCGTTAGTTCCCTTCCCTGCTCTGCGTTTGTGGAGTGGCAACCGAAGCAAAGCAACTTGTCGTCAAGCGTCATAAGACGTCCGGCAGCTTCGTTGATGTTGGCTGGTGTTGAGCCTTCGGAGCCCAAAGTGGGACCAAGACCATTCAGCTCCCTGTAATAGCTGATGCGGCTTTCATAGAGCTGGCCGTCTTTCTCGAGAACATAAGTTTGGCCGATTGCTGAGCTGGCGCCCATGGCCCAGCGTATGGGCATGGTGACCGAGCTCTTTCCGTCGGAAACCGAAACGTCGCTCTGATTGCCCTTGCGCTCGATGCGGTACGAGTATTTGCCAACTGTCGCCGTAAGCACAGGATGATTGATCAGGACTTTACACTCCTCAACCGTTTCCAAAGCGTGGCCCATAGAAGTGGCAGGCTGCGAGCGTGCCTGCGAGTGACAGGAGGCGCACGGAGACACGCCGCGCGAATCCGTTTGCGCAAAGGCGGCTAACGGAAAAAGTAAGCACAGAATTTGCAGGCGCCATTTCATCACGGTCTGGAAGTTCCAGCTTCGTTCCAGGCTTCACGCCATGGGAGCGTTTCAGTCGGAACGAGGCGACCAATTATATATCATGGGCCTTTTCCAAACTTTGGACCACAAGGCGTCCATCATTGAGCCGGCTCTTCAACGGTCAGGAATTGATCCGCCGCCACGTTTTGCAGCACCTGGTGGATGCGGCTGGGCCATTTGATATCAATCTCACGAATCATCTTGGAAGCGCCCAATCCAAAGTGCACGCGCGAATCGCTGGCGCAGGCGTAGCCAACCGCGGTAGTAGCCTCGTTGTACTGCTTTTTGCCATCATCAGTGGTGATGCGGATTTGCGCGCCCAATCCCATGCGATTGCTTTTCTTGCCGACGAGCTTCAGCAGAATCCAGTGGTTGCTGTTCTTTGAAATGTTGTGAAAGTATTTCACCTTACCGTTCAGCACGGTCACCACTGCATCAATTCGCCCGTCATTATCCATGTCGCCGAAAGCCACACCGCGATGCGCCGCAGCCATCTGGAAGTCAGGACCGGCTTCGCTGCTGACATCCTTAAACTTGCCATTTCCCAGGTTGCGGAAAACGGAGTTGGGCTCCTCGTACTTCCGGTTGGAGAACTGCGCGATGTTGTCCAAAACATTGCTGCGCGCCACGAAGAGGTCCTTCCAACCGTCGTTATCAAAATCGAAAATGCCATTTCCCCATCCGGACATGCCCCGCGTACCGGCCAACTGCGCTTGCGATGTTTTTTCCACGAACTGGCCTTCCCCCATGTTCTGAAACAAGGGAAAGGATTCGTTCTCCACGGCAGTATGCCAAATGTCTGGGCGCCCATCGTTAAACACGTCCTTGAAATCTGCGCCCATTCCGGAAATGGCGCTACCGTTCTGCGTGTAAGCGACACCGGATTCCAGCGCAACTTCCTCGAATTTCTTGCCGCCAAGATTGTGGAACAGAAAGTTGGGGCGATTGTCATTAGCAACGAAAATGTCCATGAACCCGTCGCCGTCGTAGTCGGCAATCGCCACTCCCATGCCTTTTCCAAAGAACTTGGAGATTCCCGTTTCAACGGACACGTCCGTGAAAGTGCCATCTCCATTGTTCCGGTACAACGTGTTGGGCAAATTCGCGTAGTTGTTTGGGTGGCAGTACGCACGCAGCCGCGGATTCGGGCCACAGTAAGGGTCCTTGTTCACATCCCACTTGCAGTAGTTGGAAACAAACAAGTCCAGCAAGCCATCGTTGTTGTAGTCCACCCAAGCAGCAGAAACGGACCACATTTTCTTGCCATCGAGCACGCCTCCGCCCACACCGGCCTTGTCCGTAACATCGCTGAACGTGCCGTCATGATTGTTGTGGAAGAGTTGGTTCTTTCCCGTGTTGACAACGTATATATCGGGCCAGCCATCGTTGTCGTAGTCTCCGATAGCCACGCCCATGCCGTAGCCTTCGCCCGCTACGCCCGCCTTTTCGGTCACGTCGGTGAACGTGCCATCGTGGTTGTTATGAAACAGGCGATTCCAGTACTTGGGGCTTTCTTTCTGGAGCGAGGGGATCGCCGCGCCGTTTACCACGTAAACGTCCAGGTAGCCGTCATTGTCGTAATCGAACAACGCCACGCCGGCGACCATGGTTTCCGGTTGATTCTTGTTTGGCGTCGGGCTACTGTCGGAGACGAAAGTCAGGCCAGCGCGTTCCGCGATCTCCTCGAAAACGATGGGTCCGGTTACGGACCCGGCCATCACAGCGCCAGCACCAATCACAATTGCAGTTACAATATACGTGAGAATCTTCATGTCCGGGAAATCTCAGTCTAGCATGTGGCGCACCTTGGTGCTCAGCGTTTCCATGGCTGATGCGTGTTTTTGCTCCTTTCTGCTGTATGCGGGGCACGCGCCAGCGCCGAAACGCCCTGGTTTCGTGGATGTCGCTCCGCGCTCGAAATTCTCCTACATCAGCAATAACAGCCCTGGCGGCCACAAATATTTCCCGCAGCCGATGTGCGGCGGGGTAGCCATTTTCGATTACGACAACGACGGCAGGGAGGACATCTTCTTCACCAACGGCGCACAAATGCCGGAAATGAAGAAGACAAATCCTTCCTATTACAATTGCCTTCTGAAGCAGAAGACGGACGGGACTTTCGAGGATGTCACGGCCAAAGCCGGCTTGCAGGGCCAGAACCTGGACTTCAATTTTGGCGTAGCGGTCGGCGATTATGACAACGACGGCTATGAGGATCTGTTCATCTGCAGCGCCGGAGGAAATGTTCTTTATCACAACAACGGTGATGGAACCTTCACGGATGTAACAGAAGCGTCCGGAATCGGCACTAAGCCGAAGGATACACTCAGCGTAGTCGCCGCATGGTTTGACTACGACAACGACGGCCTTCTGGATCTCATCGTCTCCAACTACACCTACTGGACACCCCAAACCGACCTGCGTTGCTCCATGGGCAGCACAGAATTTTACTGCGATCCGCGACGCTACAAGAGCGTTCCGCCGCGGCTCTACCACAACCTGGGCCACGGCAAGTTTGAGGATGTCACAGAAAAATCGGGGTTGAACAAAGCGCTCGGCAAAGGCATGGGCATCTCGATTGCCGATTTCAACGACGATGGGTGGCAAGACGTGTTCATTGCCAATGACACCGAACCCAATTCTCTGCTCATCAACCAGGGCAACGGCAAGTTCGAGGACAAAGGGCTGGAAATGGGAGTCGGTTACGACGACAACGCGCGCACAGGTTCTTCCATGGGTTCCGACGCGAAGGATTATGACAACGACGGCAAGGTGGACATCTTTTACAACAATTTGCGGCACCAGGTCTGGCAACTTCTGAAGAATAACGGCAAGTTATTCACGTTTCCCTACCCCACCAAGATCCAGACGATGAGTATGCCCTTCTCCGGCTGGAGCAACGGCTTTATTGACTATAACAACGACGGTTGGAAGGACATTTACTCCGCCAATGGCGACGTTGACCAGGTGGACGAGACTTCGCCCGAACATGACACTATGTTCGAAAATGTCGACGGAAAGACTTTCGTTGACGTTTCCGGAGAGATGGGCAAGGACTTCAATCGCATCGGCTACCAGCGGGGATCGGCTTTCGGCGATCTGAACAACGATGGTTCCCTCGATATCGTGGTCACTTCGCTAAATGAACACCCGCGCATTCTGATGAACACCGCCGACAGCGGCAATCATTGGCTGATGTTGAGCCTGACCGGCCACAAAAGCGCGCGCGACGCGATAGGAGCGAAAATCAAGCTGACCACCGCTTCCGGACGCGTCCTCTATAACCATGTCTCCATCAGCGTTGGTTTCATGTCCTCCAGCGACAAGCGCGTACACTTCGGCCTGGGCCAGGAAACCAGAGTTTCCTCGATCGAAATCCGCTGGCCTAGCGGCATCCGGCAGGAACTGAGGGACGTTGCGGCCGACCAGTTTTTGAAGGTGGATGAGCCACGCGAGTAGTTAACATGCGGCGGCTCTAGGGATTCTTTCTACCCCGACGGCGAGATAGGCCGTCTACGGGGCTCTGTAAGCTCACGTGAGGGGTATTAGTGAACCTCGCCCTTGGTTTCGTTCTGTTTGGCGTCCTGCTCGGCCTTCAGCTTCTGCACCAGCGCCCGCTCTCGATCTCCCTCTTCTTTGCGCTTTAGCCGGTAATAGACCTGCGCGAGCGAAACATGTGCCTCCAGGAATTGCGGCGACTGCTTTACAACCTTCTGGAAAACCGCGCAAGCACTATCCAGGTTGCCGGCTGCCAAGTCGGTTGCCCCCACCTGGTAAAGTGCGCCTGGGTCCCCGGGACGGACGAGAAGCGCCTGCGCCAGCAGCTTGCGCGCACGCCCGTAATCGCCATCCTGCTTCAGCAGCACCGCCAGCCGCAGATTCGACTCGAAATCGTTGGGATTCTGCGCCAATTCTTGCTCGAAAGATCCACGAGCAGAAGCCATATCACCGCTGGACATTTGCGCCTGGCCCAGGTAGGAGTAAACGTCCGGAAGGTGTGGGTTCATCTCCGCCGCCTTAGAGAGATCCGCGATTGCGGCGGGATATTCCAGCGCTTCGAGCCTGGCCATTCCAAGAAGCAGGTGGGACTCCGCAGACTCGCCGTTGCGCAGAATACGGTCAATCTGAACTTCTCCCTGCTCCACCTGCTTATCGCGAATCAAGGCCGTCCCCAGCATATACGCCACCGCGAGATCGTCCGGGTGAGAATCCGCCACCGGCCGCAAAAGGCGAATCGTATCTTTGTCCTGCCCCATCCTCAGGTAGCAATCCGCCAGCAGAAGCGTTGCCTGGTAGTTGGACGGATCCGCTTTGCGCACCTTAACCAGCGTTTCCGCGGCTTCGCTGATACGGCCCATTTTGTAATAAGCCAAAGCCAGATTCACGGAGAGGCCTGGAGTTGCCGGCGCGAGCTTCAGCGCAATCTTGTACTCTCTAATCGCCTCTTCAAACTGGCCCAGCCCCGCAAGCGCAGCCCCCAGGTTTGCCCGGATCGCACCAACATCCGGATGGGCCTTTAGAAACTCCCGATACTCCCGTGCCGCGCCCTCCAGATCACCAGCCTTTTGTTTACTGATAGCGTCCTGGATCAAGGCCTCCGGAGCCAGCGCATCTGGGCTCTGTGCCCACGCCATGGTGGCGATGTTTAGAAGTAGAAAGAAAATCAATTCCCGCATAGTGAGTGCTTCTCTGAGCCTTGCGCGGCAGATTTAGCCCCACCAGCGGGCTGCCTGTTCTGCGAACTGCCATCGGAAAAGCTTAGCAGAGCCATGCCGCTTAAGCCTTTTCTATCGGTCAGATCATGCTATCAAAGTCCATCATGGGTCTTCCAGTTGGATCGTGCACACCAAAAAAATGGGATGGCCGAAGCCATCCCATTTTTTGTCGATATTGGTTTGTTGGTTAGAACTCGAACCTTACAAGGAGTTCCAGAACACGAGCTCCCTGTTTCTCGGTCGTTTTGCCGAAGTTCGAGTTGACCTGTGTAAACTGTTGAGTCACTGGATCCTGCTGGAAGTTAAGACTCAAGTTAGATCCATTAAAGGAATACAACGGGTGGTTTAGCCAGTTGTAGCCCTGAATCCGGAATTGAAGCTTCTTCGATTCCGAGATTTGGAAGTTCTTGAACACTCCCATGTCCCAATTGAAGTAAGCAGGACCGTAGGCCACTGGAAGCAGCGCTGGGCCATTCTTGCCGACCGTCGTTGGAACCGCGAAGCAGCTCCCGTTGACAAACTCGTGGGAGTCCAGGAACCCAGTCTGGGGATTGCAAGTCACGAGGGGATTCAGAACTGCTGCGTTCGTCCCCAGGATGGATTGATTGTTGATCGGAATGCCATTCGGCGTAGCTCCAGTGTTCGAGCCCGGAATGATCGCGGGGCCTGAAGGACCGGGTCCACTAGGCGTCGGGCATAGTTCCCCAGCGGTTATCTCGGCGGCACTTGCCTGGCAGGAAAGACTCATGTTGTAGTTGCCATTGGGCGGTCCGCTGGTTCCAGCTGCAGTGTTGCCCCCCGTGGTGATGTTAGCGCCACTTTGGACAGACAGGACACCTGAGATTTGCCAGCCATTAGCCACTCCGTTGACGAGCTTACTGGAATGAACCAAGTTTCCTTCGTCAACTGAGTAAACCAAGTTGAAGAGATGCCGACGATCGGACGGCAGGATCCCATAGTTGCTTGCCAGATTGAAGGGGTTATAGCTTGGAGCGACTATCCCCAAGGCCTTCTGGAAGGTGTAGTTGGCTTGAATAGTGTAGCGGCCCGCATGGCGGACCCATGTCATCTGCAGCGCATTGTAGTTGGCATACAGGTCGTTAGTAGTAATCGGGAGATTCCCGTAACCCTGCAACGGTCTCCAATCGTTGCCATTCGCGGTACCCGGATTGGGGTTTGCCAGGCCGCTGACTGGGTCGGTGGCGGAGAACATTGCCCCGAGCGGAACCATGTTGATGTCGCTGCCGTAATTGTTGTTCCCGCCATTCGCCAGATCCCGGCTGCGGTTTCCGACGTAGGCGGCTTCGAAATGGCCTCTCCAAGGAGTCTCTTGGCCAACCGTGAAGCTCCAGCTGTCGGTGTAAGGTTGCTTGTTATCCTTTGAGTCGACCGCCGCCGGTGAAGCCGGCGAGGCGGCAACGTTCAGGCAGGAAAGGTTGTACGCGAAAAGAGACGAGCCACCGGAAACATTGCCTGTTGCGCAAGACGCGGACACCCAGTTGGATGGTGACAAGTTGGCTGTCGCTACGCCCGCGGAAGCATCTAGTCCGCTGGTGAACTGGCCGGAGTGATAGTAGAAGCGTCCCCAACCGCCGCGGAGAACGGTTTTGCCGTTTCCACGAAGGTCATACGCAGCACCCAAACGCGGCTGGTAGAACAACGCACGCGTCGGGAATCCGCCAAGGGGAACAGAACTGTCCTTCGCGTGCCACTCAAACCCGCAGAATGTCGGCGAAGATGCGCAGCTGGGACTGTAGACGGTTGGGTCGAAGATGGAGTAGCCAAAGTTCTTGCCATCATTCCACGGCGTAAAGTGCGTAAATCTCATGCCGTAGTCTATGGTCAATCTCTTCGTGGCTTTCCAGGAATCCTGGAGGAAGAACTCCACCGTGGTGTAGTTAATATCGTTGATACGATTGAAGTTCGTTTCATTGTAGCTGGCCAGGTTGCCGGTCAGCAGGTCGGCATACTCGTTGCCGTAACTGAAACTGTTGCCTGCGGAGACCAACAGTTCCCCGTTGGAATTGTTGTTCGCCGGCTGGGCGTTGCGGATCCACTCCCAGAAGAAGCCGGCCTTTACGGTGTGGTTCTTGATCACCTTAGTGACCGTGTCGCCTACATTGGGCATGTACTTGTTGGCGTAAAGACCTTCCGAGGCTCCTCCCGCTTCGAACCCGCCCGGATTGAACATCAGCGCGGCTTCGCTAGGCCCAAAGTTCCCGAACGAGGGAATCTGGGCAACGCCATTCTTGAAGAGACCGGCATAGGTGTATCCAACGGTGGAGCGGGCTACCTTGGTCGGATCTGAGAACACGTTGGGGAATCCAATGAAGCTGTACGTGACGATCGTTTCATTGGTCAGCGTTGGGCTGAATACGTGCGTCAACGTTCCTGTCCAGGAGTCGGACTTATTCTTGCCCAGGATGGGTGTCGGATACGGAACCTGGTCGCCATTGCGCCACCACAGTCCCACAGGGAATTGCTGGACTTCGCGCTGGTAGTTGTAGCGAACGAACACCTTGGTATTGTCGCTGATGTTGTAGTCGCCACGGATTGCCCACTGTTTGCCGTTCTGGGCGAAGATTTCAGACTGGGTGTAGTTGTAACCTCCGGTCGTAGCCGGATCCTGATTCGGGGCAGGAAACAACTTCGCCAGTGCAAGCATATTGGGATCGATACATGTGCCGTTGGGCGTGCCCGTACACATCGGGATCATCTGGGTGGGGAAGACCGTGGTGTTGATCTGTCCTGGCGGTTTCTGCGAAGCGGTAGGATTCCCTTCCTTCGCTACTTCGGCCGGCGTGAAGTCGCCCCCGAGTTCGCCAGCCGTCGGCACCGTTGCGCGAAGCAAGCCGGTGTCCAGAGTCTGTTTGAAGTATTCAAACCCGGTCCAGAAGAATAGCTTCTGACGGCTCTTGTTGAAGTTCGTGCCGGGGATGATTACCGGCCCGCCGATGGTGCCGCCCGGGTAATAGTAGGTGTTCGCAGGCTGCTGCACATGGCTGGCGTTGTTCAACCAGTCATTCGCGTTCAGTTCATGGTTTCGAGCGGAGAAGAAGGCGCTGCCGTGGAATTGTGAGCCTCCGGCCTTACTTACAGATGTGATCAGGATGGGGCCCTTCTGGTTTTCCGCGCTGAAATTCGAGGTCAGTACCTTGAATTCCTGAAGAAATTCTGAGTTCGGGTTGACCGGCGTATCGCAGTTGCAACCCGGATCGGAAACGTGCGCGCCATCCGCGGTGATGTCCAGCGAGTTTACCGGCAGCCCGTTATAGGAATAGGCCGCGTTAAGAGGGCTCTGGCTTCCGGCATCGCCGTTAGCATTGATCCCGATGACCTGGCCGCTGTAATTGGATTTATTTGAAGTGCCGTTTTGAATGCCAAATCCCGGCATGATCTTGATGTATTCGGCGGCGTTGCTGCCGACCTGAACGAAATTCTCCAGTTCCTTCGTCTCCAAGGCGAATGCCTTCTCGCCCGAGTCCGTAGTCACAAGAGCGGTTTCTTGAGCGTTGACCTCGACAGTCTGATTAGCCGAACCAATGGCCAGTATGACGTTGAGGTTGCGCTTCTCGCCACCACCCAAGTCGATGGCATCCGCCTTATAGGTTTGGAAGCCCGGCGCCTCGATCGACAGGTTGTACGAGCCGACGGGAACCGAAGCGAAGGAAAAGTACCCATCGCTGGTCGTCGTCGTATCGCGCAGAGAGCCCGATATAGCGTCTTTCAAAACAACTTTTGCATTGGCCACCACCGCCCCCGAGGGATCCGACACGACTCCTGTAAGAGTCGCGAAAATCCCTTGACCCAGTAGCGTTCCCCCTGTGAGCAGGAGGAGGCAGCACAATACGACCGAAAAATCGATTATGCGTTTTTTCACTGATACACCCCTTTGCTGAATAACGATATTCTGAACAGCTAACCCGAAGTCAGTAATACTAAAATACTAGATGGCAAAATCTTGTCAAGGAAAAACTATAACGTTAACGTAATCGTTTACGACGTTCCCGATAACCCTTTCTATTTTCATGACGTTAGCCAGAATGCCGGACTGTTTTGGACGTACTTCTGCCCTCATAACTTCCTCCCCTGCTACATCAAATCGAAACTTCTCATCTATGATGTTTGCAACATTTCGCACCCCGCGCACTTCTAGAACAATGCCGGGTGAATTCGCGTCGAGGATCATTTTCCATGCCTGCTCGAATGAAGGATATTGCCCGCGACCTTGGTCTTTCCGTAATTACGGTCTCCAAGGCACTGCGAGGGCGTCCCGACATTAGCGCAGAAACTCGCGCTCGTGTTTTGCAGCGCGCCGGGGAGCTTAACTATCGGCCGAATCTCTCCGCGCGCGCCCTGGTGACGGGTCGCACGAACATGATGGGCCTGGTCATACCAGATCTTACTCACGCGTTTTTCTCCGAGCTGGCGCGCGCCATGTCCACGGTTTTGCGGGGATCCGGATTTACGCTGCTCATTTCCTCCTCCGAATTGCAACCCGAACTCGAACGACAGTTGATCGATCAGTTGATCGCGCGAGGCGTCGACGCCTTATTGGTTGCTTCCGCGCAATTCACTCCACAATCATTTCAGCAATTAGACAAAGAAGGCTTCCCCTATATCCTTCTGGACCGCAGATTCGATGGATTTACCTCCCACTTTGTGGGTGTCAACGATGAGCACCTGGGTTATATCGCCACAAAACACCTGATCGAAATTGGCTGCCAGCGGATTGCGCACATCAGTGCCGCAAAATTGAGCCATTTGGTCGGGAGGTACGAAGGCTACAAGCGGGCTTTAGCCGAGCATAACCTCGTACTTGGCCCGGAATACGCGGCGAACATTGGCCGCGCGGAAGAAGCAGGCGAAGCCGCTGGATTCGAGGCAGCGAACGAAGTCCTGCGCTTGTCCCCTAGGCCGGATGGGATCTTTTGCTATAACGACCTGGTCGCAACAGGGGCCATGCAAGCCATTCTGAATGCCGGTTTGCGCATTCCCGCGGACATAGCGCTGCTCGGCTGCGGCAATCTTCCTTTTGACAATTATTTACACGTCCCTCTGAGCAGCGTGGATCAGCACAGCACCGCCATCGGCATACGAGCCGCGCAGATTGCCATTGATCTTGTGAAGTCGGACGGCGCCTTGCGTCCGCAAACAATTCTGCTCGATCCAAAGGTGGTCCAGCGCGATTCCACTCGGCGGTAAGCCGAATTGCATGACGGCGCTAGAAGCCGATTTGCACGCTCCAGTTTTTCAACGCCTCAGTCACAGTCAGCGTCGCGGAATGCGTTTGGGCATCGTAGCGCCACTCTTTGTCCAGTTCCCCGCCAACGCGCACATCTTTCGGGGCCGCCGCGACTCCATACAAAATCAACTCGGCACTTTGCCACCAGGGCTTGAAAGAGTTCTTGACGATGGTGCTCGTCACGGTCACTGAATTCGCGGAAACCTGGCAGGAATAACTCGCACGCAAAACCTCTCCCCGCTGGTAAGCGAATGTGTGGCCGTCGTCTTCATAGAGCGTTCCTCTGCAATCATTCGCAGCAGTATCTGAAGGAAGATAGACGCGCAGCTCAAGCGGCCCATTGGGTTTCTCGGATGTGGACTGCACCAGAGGCTGCAGGGGTACGATGGCGCCGGCACGAACGTACAGCGGCACCTCATCCATTCGCGGATGAAGGCTGATGTGATCCTTGTCCGTGTGCTTTTCCAGCGTCCAGAAGTCATACCATTCGCCGGGTGGCAGAGCGACATTCTCCGCATCAGTGGTCTCAGTAACAACCGGAGCAACAAACAAATCGGGGCCGAAAAGAAAATCACGATCGTCGCCGTAGAAGCTTTCGACTTTGGGATATTGCAGGAAAACAGGACGCATCAGTGGCATACCGGAGCGGGTCGCTTCTTCCGTAATGGTATAGATGTACGGCAACAGCCTGTAACGCAGTTCGATATATTTGCGGCGAATGGCTTCCTGCTCTGGACCGTTTACCCAGGGCTCGTGATCGGCGGTTCCCTTTGCAGCGTGATTGCGATAGATCGGGTTGAATGCGCCAACCTCATACCAACGTGTCAAAACGTCGGCGGGCGGCGAACTGCCAAAACCTCCGATGTCATCGCCCACGAGCGGGTACCCTGAAAAGCCCATGCTCAGAAGCGTCGGCGTGCTCATCGAAAGATGATTCCAGGTTGCCAGGTTGTCGCCGGTCCATGTGGCGGCGTAGCGCTGCGTTCCTGCGTAAGCGGCGCGCGTCAGCACGAATGGCCGCTCATCGGATTGCAGTTTCCGAAGGCCGTCGTAAGTGGCGCGGGCATTCTCCATACCGAAAATGTTGTGGACGGCGCGGTGATCCAGCGTCGTCCCATCATCCAGCCGGTGAACGACGTCGAGAGGCATCGTCTTTTGAGGGAAACGGAACACGGCAGGCTCATTCATGTCGTTCCAGTAACCAGAGGCGCCCATGGAGACAAAGTCCTTGTATAGTCCGCCCCACCAGTCGCGCACACGGCGCAATGTGAAGTCTGGAAAGACGCTGTCTCCAGGCCAGACCGTGCCAACGTAAACCGACCCATCCGGATTCTTTACGAAGACGTCATTTTTCATCCCGGAATCGTACGGGGCGTATCCGTGATCGGGATTCTTCTTGATATGGAGGTCGGTGATGAGTATGACGTGGAAATGCTGCTCGCGAAGGTCCGCAATCATTTTCTCGAACGTCGGGAAAGTCTGCCGATTGATGGTGAAAGGCGCGTTGCCATCCTGATAATCAATGTCCAGATAAATGGTGTCGGCGGGAATCTTCTTTTCCCGCAGTAGCCGGGCAATCTCTCGCACGCGAGCTTCGGGATAATAGCTATAGCGGCACTGCTGGTACCCAAGCGTCCACAGCGGTGGCAAAGGTGAACGCCCGGTAAGATCCGTATACCGCTCAATGATTTTCTTCGGCTCCGGCCCAGCGATAAAGTAGTAGTTCAGTTCGCCGCCTTCCGCACCAAACGAAAAATAATTACGCGATTCTTTTCCGAAATCGAAGCTGCTCCAGTGAGTGTTGTCAAAGAAAACGCCATAAGCCCGGCCCTTGCATAAGCCGACAAAAAAAGGAATCGTCTTGTAAAGCGGATCGGTGGATTCCTGCCAGCCGAATGCATCCGTGTTCCAGTTTGTGAATGCGCGATTCCGGCGGTTCATCGGCCCGGCCTTGTCTCCGAGCCCGTAATAGTTTTCTTCCAGCGGCATCCTTTTCCAGACACGCACCTGCTGCCCGTTCCACGCCATCGGAAGGCTAGGTTCGTCGGCCAGCAGGATATTCCCTGCCGCATCGGAAAAACTGATTAACAAGGGCAATTTTTGTACCGTCGCGATCGTATTTCCTGCCGTCAGGCGCAGTTCCTTCTCGTCTTCGACGATGGTAAAGGCGGGCGTTTCGGGGGCTGCAATCACGGCCCAGGAGAAATCCTTCGGGAAAGTTCCATTCGGAGCGACGCGCACGCGAATCACGCCCTCACGAAAGACGGCAATGCGAACCTTCGCGGCGCCAGCCGTCAATTCCACTCCGTCCTTCAGCTTTTCAACACTTTGTACGTTCCCGATGTGCTGCCAGCCCTGTGCCACGACGCCACCGCATGTGAAGGCGCAGGTCAACAAGGCCGTACCGATGCAGCGAGCAAATCCCGTCATCTCTTTCCTCCCGGAACTCATGTAAAGCGAAAACGCGAAGCGTTGGCCGAAGAAGCGCCGTTATTCTCAGGCTCAGCGCGCGAGGACTAACTTGTCAATACGGCGGCTCACATCACGCAAGTAAGCTTCGTCGCCCCCTTCGAGTTCTGCGATGGCACTGCCGGAGTAGCCTATTTCGGCGAAAGCTTGGCGCACGGTCGGCCAGTCCACATCGCCGTCGCCCAAATTCACCCAGGCATAACCGTCTTCCTTGCGCTTAAAGTCTTTCAGGTGGACCTTAACGATCTCCTTGCCGAGCGTCCGAATCCAATCCTGCGGGTAGCCGTAAAGCACCACGTTGCCAACGTCAAACCAGGCTTTTATCCACGGACTCTGGAACTCGCGGACGTACCTGGCCATCTCAAGCGGGCTCAACAAGAATTTGTTCCACACTTCTTCGATCGCAATGACGATCTTTAACTCCTCTGCGAGCGGAATCAGTGTGCGGATTTGTTTCTGGGAACGCGTCCAGGCATCGCGGTACGAGGTTTGCGCATTCACTACTGCTGGAACAAGGAGCACGGCGTCTGAACCCCAGAGCTTGGCATTCCGTAGCGACGTCCGCATGCCCGCCAGGCTCTTCTCAACCACTTGAGGGTCGGCCGACGACAACGGAAAGTCCCAGTGATCCATATTCATCACTGAGTCAATACGAATGCCCGCACCCGAAGCCGCGTTCTTCATCTCCTCGGCAATGTGCTGGTCAGGCGTAGTAGGCGCTTGCACCACGTCAAAGCCAACGTCTCGCGCCATTTTGAAGCGGTCAGCGTGGCTGAGTTTCTCCGGCAGCATGTCGTAGACAAGTCCCTTCTTAATCGAAAGGGCTCCGGGAAACGGTTGCAAACTCGCCGCACCCAGTGCTGACGTTCCAGCTGCGGCGACGAGAGACTTTGCGAGACTTCCGCCCAACCCAGCTGCACAAGCTGCAGTCATGGAAGTTTTCAGGAACGCACGGCGTGATTTTTGGCTCATGGATATGTCTCGATTCAACGGACCTGGACCGGTAGGGGCAACTTCAGCGCAGCTTGTTCAGGTCAATCTTGGGATCCCACACCTCGGTGGACTTCATCATTTCATCCCAGGTAACTTCGCGTTGTTGGTAGGCGGCAGAGCGAGCCATCATGCAGGACAGTGCAGACTCGGCGCCCTTCGCGGCCTGATTGTGGTACTTCCCACTCGTGATGCTTTCTACGAAAGCTTTCTTCTTTTCGGCATCGGCGAATTCCAGATTGGAGTGGAAACTCCCAGTGGCCGAGAATTTCTGGTCCTCAGGCTTACCCTGATCGGGCACCAGCGGCGCCTGCCACGGCTCATCGCCCCAAATGCCCAGCGGACCCGTGTACGGCGATTGCGACGTTCCCTTGGTGCCAAAGAATCTTTCTGTGACATCCCAGAAACCCTTGGCAAATTGCGTCGAGCTGAACGTGACGTCAACGCCCTCGGGATACTGGAATAGCACGTTGTAATTCCCATAGACATCTCCATCTACTGGTCTTCCGAGGCGTCCGCCGGTTGCTGAAGCTTTGAAGGGATGCGCCTTCAGGACCCAATTGCAGATGTCGATGGCGTGAATGTTTTGTTCTACAAGAATGTCGCCCGAAAGTGCGCGATCATAAATCCAGTTGCGTAGCCGGCGCTCAACGGGCGTAGCATCCGGCCAGGCGGGCCGGTCGATGTAACCGGCAAAATAGTGCGCTTCACCGCAAACAATCGTGCCAAGCGCTCCGGCGTGAATCCGCCGCACCAGTTCCACAAACGGCGGACAATCGCGAATCTGGAATCCCACATCGAGGCTGAGTTTTCCTTCAGCACGCTTGCCAATTTCAATCACTTTTAGCGCGCCGGGCACATCAACCGCCACGGGCTTCTCCAGATATATGTGTTTGCCCGCAGCAACCACGGCTTCCAGGTGGCTGAGATGATAGTAAGGCGGAGTGGCGACTACGATGGCGTCCACTTCCTTGGAAGCTGCAATTTGCTGGTAGGCATTGGGGCCAACAAACAACTGTTTTGCGTCCAGGGTTGCGTAGCCTTTGGGTTGCTGGATCTGATCAAAGTGCGCGCGAGCCGTGGCGAGCTGGTCTGGAAATAAATCTGCCAGCGCCACAACGCGAGCCCCGCCAGTGTCCACAAGATTCGTCGCGTCCTCCGTGCCGCGCCCGCCGCAGCCAAGCAGTCCGACGCGAACGGCGGAGTTGGCAGCCGTGCCGCGTAGCAAGGATGGCTTGATGAACATAATGCCCGCGGAAACCGCCGCTGCCCCAATAAATTTCCGGCGGTCCATCTTGTCCGAGGTATTCGCTTGCTGTTTGGAATCGCCTGGCATGTTCCCTCCTGATTTTGCGCAGATAATTAACCGATTAGTTTTTCCAGATAAATCTTCGAGGCGCGCACGTCTTCCATCTGTTGCGGGCCGGAAATCTCTCGCTCGATGGTGACCGCTCCGCGATAGTCCAGTTCCTTCAAACGAGCGATGATGCGGGGGAAATCCACTTTACCTTTTCCAATGGAAACTTCTTCACCGAGATCTTTCGGATTCGTCGGCCAAAGCCCGTCCTTCGCGTGTATCCCCTGCACATAAGGGCCAAGAATCTCGATGGCATCCACCGGATTCGCCTTGCCATAAAGAATCAGATTCGCCAGGTCGAAATTAACGCCCTGATTGTCCATTCCCACGTCCTGCATGGCGCGCACCAACGTGATGGGAGTCTCCTGTCCAGCTTCGTACCGGAAATTCTGGTTGTTGCGCTTGCAGTAGCTCACCACTTCTCGCAGTGCGTTCACCGTTTCCGTATAGACCGGGTCGTTGGGATTTTCAGGAATGAATCCGCAGTGTGTCTGAACGGCGGGAATGCCGCACTGCTTGGCGAAGTCCGAAGCTTTCTTGATGTGGACGATGCGCGCCGCACGAGTCTCGCGCGGGACCAGGCCAATTGTCAGCGGTCCCTGATAAAAATCCCACACTTCCCTTCCCGGTCCGCCGACCACCAGAGACGTCGCTTCAATGCCGTACTTGTCTAAGGCTTGTCGCAGTCGGCCAACTTGCTCTGGCTCGAATTCGTCCACGTATGCCTGGCAGGAGGGAAAGCCAAGATCATGGACCTTGGCGATGGCCGCGTCCGGGTCCTTGCCGATACCAAGGATCAAGCCAAGGCGTAACGGTTTCTTTCCCGCGTTGGACGGGACAGATGGAGCCTTCTGTGTTGGCTCTGCTGTCGCCCCTGACCTAAGTGTCGCAGTAGCCGCGCCAACAGAGGAAAGTTTCAAGGGGTTCAGGCTGACTGCCAATGCGCTTGCTGAAGCTTGCAGAAAAATACGCCGGTTATGTTTATTCATGATGTCGATCCGGTTGAGGAATCTTGCGTTGTGCCAGAAGAGCGAAATAACGAGCCCCTACTTCTCCTTTATATATACGTCCTTCCATCTCATCCGCACTCCGCCGCCCGTGTGGATCTGAAGACCAATCACGCCATCGGTGAATTTGGGCGTCGGGTCGGTGTAGTCGGAAATCTTTATGCCATTGAGGCGAGTCACAATATGGTTGCCGTGCACGGAAGCTTCCAGGTCGTTCCACTCGCCGGGCTTCAACGCGTGCTCGCCTTGTGCTGTGGGCATCATAACCCATCCGCGGCCACCGCTTTCATATAGCCCGCCGGTGTGCTTGCCGACGCTGGGATCTACCTCCACCTGCATGCCTTCAATGTCCGGACCATGTTCCGGGTCGATGCCGAGTATCCGCGCGTGGAAAAAGACGCCGCTGTTGCCTGCCGCTTCGCTTTTGAACTTCAGGCGCAGCTCGAAATCGCGAAAAGTTTTTTCCGTGGTCAGGTAGCCGTACTTGTTGGCCGTGCTCTCGCACAAGATGGTTTTATCTTCAACAGCCCACTTCTCGTCACCATTCTTTTTCCATCCGGACAAATCCGTTCCGTTGAACAAGGAAACCCAACCGCCCTGTGGCGGCGCCTGAGCAATGGCGCTGAGCCCGAGAAAGATAAGTAAGCCAAAAATGAACGGAATCTTTTTCAAGGCGAGCCCTCCGTTTTAAACCGCGCAAAGACTGCAGCGTCGTGCTCCAAGGAGAGACGCTATCACTAACAGAGCTTGAAACATATCAATTTCAGAGGTGAGGCGAAACGCAGCGAAATATCTTCAGTGACAAAAACATTGCCAGAGCTTGCAGCCCATCATAAAAAAGGGGCACACCCGCGAACGGATGTGCCCCCGGTTAAGGTTTGGCTAGAAGTACAGCTTCAAGCCAAGTTGGACGAGACGCGGAGAGCGCGTGTTAGTCAGCGCGCCAAAAGAGCCGTCACCGACGTAGTTATCGACGCTTGAAAAATTAGCGTGGTTGAAGGTGTTGAACATTTCGCCGCGGAACTGCAGCCGGAAACGTTCAGTAAAGTTTGTATTCTTGATGAAGCCGATATCCCAAACCTGCTGTCCCGGTCCAAGGAGTTGACCATTCGTTGAGCTCCCGAAGTGGCCAGACGCATTCGTGAAAGCGGCAGGGTTGAACCATTCGCTAACTGTTTTCGGATAGCTGATGGCCGTTGAGGTCCTGTCCGCACGGGGGTTGGCAATCCCCAATCCACCATCGCCAGCGCCAAGGACCGCATTGTTAAGGCTGAACGGATCGTTGTATTGGTATATCGTGAGTGGCTGTCCGGACTGGATGGTGGTAATGCCGGATACTTCCCATCCGCCCAGTACATGGCCCACAAACCCCTGCTGTCCCTTATACCATGGCAAGTCGTAGACGTAGTTGAAGACGAGGATCTGCGGCGTGCTGTAGCCCGACGGACCGTAGTCCATCTTCAGGTCGTATGTGTTGTTCGCCAGGGCGCCCCGGTCGTCCGTATTGGTGGTCAGGTTCTTGGACCAGGTGTAGGCAACTCCAACGTTCAGGCCCCTGCTTACCTGGCGATTCAAGGTAATCTGCAGGGAGTTGTAATTGCTGGTAAACTCAGGATCTCGCGAAGTGATCCTGCCGAACCCGGGATAGGGGCGAAGTGCATTGATGTTCACCGCACCAGTCTGATTGGCGGCTTCCAAACGAGTCGCAAGAAGGGGCTGGTTCAAGTCCACATCGCCGAGAAGATGGGTTCCCAAACCACCTACGTATGCCACTTCCAGTTTGGTGTTGGGCAGAATTTCCTGCTGCACGGAGAGGTTGAAAGCCGAGTAGTAGGGTGTATGCCACGCGGGGGAACCACTGGCAGTGAGCCCCGACGTGCCGAGAGAGGGGCCTGCCGCCGTGCCCGCGAGAATGTTGTCGAAAGGACCTGCCGGAATGTTGCTGAATTGCACGAGCGGAGGATCGCCAAAGGCGTTCTGTTCAAAGATGCCATTGAGCGTGCGGTCATAGAACAGGCCATACCCGCCGCGGACGGCCGTCTTGCCTCTTCCAAAGGGATCCCAGGCGAATCCAAATCGTGGTGCAACGTTCCCGTTGGTACCCGGATTAATCGTTGCTCCATAAGGTGAGCACGTGGCGTTCGATGCGATGGCTTTTGCGGCCGTGCACGTGGCGCCGACCGGGAAAATTAATCCATTAGCGTAATTGGAAGCGTTTATGCCCTGCCCGGCGATCATGCTGCCGGTGTTCGGATCGATCATCGGTGCAAGCGATGATTGGAACACCAGTGGGCTAAAGTTAACCAAGGTATTACCCAAATCGATAGGCGTTGGGAAGTAGCTGTATCGCAGTCCTAAATTCAGTGTTAGGCGACGCGTTACTTTCCAGTCATCCTGCACGTAGAATTCGATGTTCTTGTAGTGCAGGTCGGGAATAGTGTCCTTGCTCGCCTGCGAATACCCTCCATTCTGCCCCAATAGGAACTGCGCCAAGCCGGGTAGCGCGACAACCTGGCTCGTGCCCACGGTTGCATAGGCGTTCGAGAAATTGAAAGCAGCATCTCCTGAGGTGGCATTCTCTGTCTTCTCCATGGCTTGCAAGCTGAAGCCAAAACGCAGCGCATGAGGGCCAACTACATAAGAAGCGTTGTCAATTATGCTCTGGTCTACGTTTCGTTCACTATAAGGCGCATTTCCAGGGCCGGCGGCATATCCGGCGCCCTCAATGCCCAGATTCGGGCCGCGCCCATAGGGATCCTTAAAGGACCAGTTGTTCGTTAGCTGACTGGTGAAAGCGGAACTATCAAGAATTCCGGCCTCCGTGATATTGATTCCGCCCCAGGTGTACACGTATTCCACTTCGTTGGTGAAACGTGGGGTGATCGTCCAAGTAAGATCCCCGACCACATTCTTGCCCGGTGCATCAAGGGTATCCGACGCTACGCCCGGGAAGTTCGTGTACGAACCCCAGAGACCTAGCGGCTTATTCTCGGGAGCATCATCGTGCATGTAGCGCCCGTAGAACCGGATCTTATCGTTAATTACTTGGTCTACGCGGATGATGTCCTGGTGGAAGTTATTCTGGGCGCTGTAGGCGTAGTAATAGTCTGTGCCATTCAGGTTGGCTGGATATTTGCTGAAAATGCTGTTGACATACGCTTTGGCATTCTGGCTGTAGCAACCAGAAGTGGAGAGATTGAGTTGCAGGTTATAAGTGGTTGCAGCCCCCGTACCGACCGGGGTGACAGTACCGCAGGCGGGATTATTCAAAAAGGGCGTAGGATCCGCGGCAAGCCCGGTGAACGTGCCGCCCAACTCTGCGGGCGTCGGAAGGTTGGTAAATGTATTCGAGCCAGGAGAGCTGACTTTGCGCCATTCCTCGGACCAGAAGAAGAAGGTCTTAGACTTCTTCCTATCCATTAGCTTCGGTATCCAAACCGGGCCGCCTACCGTGAAGCCATAGTCGTTATACCGTTCAATAGGCCTTGCGCTATCGGTGGCGTTACCAAAGTAAGAGTTCGCGTTCAAGTAGTCATTGCGGAAAAACTCGTAGACGCTGCCGTGATAGTCGCTGGTGCCGGACTTTGTGGCCACCAGGACCTGCCCACCACCGCTGCGTCCAGACGATGCGTCATAGTTGCTTCTCTGAAGAGTGAACTCCTGGATCGCGTCAATGCTGGGTACGTTCAACAGCGTTGCATTGGAACCGCTGTCGTTGATATCCGCTCCATCCACGGTCCAGTTATTGGCTGTGGTTCGCGCGCCGTTAACCGTCACCGTTGTCGTCGTGTTGATGCCAAAACCCGGTTCGTCCCCCCAATTGGCGGACACTCCGGGCTGCAAGGCCACCAACTGTTGAAAGTTGCGGTTGTTCAGCTCGAGTTCGCGTACCTGCGTTCCGGTAATCGTCTGCGATTGTTCCGCGGACGTAGTTTCCACGGGCTGGGTGCTTGAAGACACCTCAACCGTCTCCGCCACTTTACCAACGGTCAGTTGCACGTCCAGGCTGCGCTTCTCGGCAACGTTCAGAATCACGTTCCTAGAAGTCCACGTCTGGAACCCTGCGCCTTGCACCGTCACTGTATAGGTGCCCGCCGGAAGATTCGTGGCCACGTATTCGCCGTTGCTACTGGTGGTCACGGTTCGAATATCGAGATTCGTGGCGTTGTTGTGAACCACCACCGTGGCGTTGGGAACCACGGCGTTGGAGGCATCGCTAACGACGCCGCTGATTGTTCCGTTTAACTCTTGTGCGTGGCCGAAAGACGCCAACGCGAGGATTGCCAGAATCAGCAGCCCCCACGAAAAGGTTTTCTTCATAGGACTTCCTTAGACTCCTTTATTAAAAGTTCAAGCCGAGGAACAGACCGAATCCTTGTTCATTTCCCTGCCCTGTCTTTGCAGCAAGGGGGTAACTTCGTGAACCTTGATCATGGATGTACGCGCGAGCGCCGCTTGAAATCAGAAGCAGGGCTGCTCCGGCATCCCCCAGAAAACGCCGGAATCTTCCGCGCAAACGTCCACCCAGAGAGGCTGCCGGCCGCCCATCCATCCAATCGTCTTGTTGCGGTCTTCTTAGCAGAGCCGACCACCCCAATGAGCTATAGTGCTGCGTTGTGGATAGCTATATAGCACAGTTTTTTGCTTGTCAAGCGAAAAATATTGTTTTATAAAGGATTTGAAATTGCGCACTATAGCAGAAATGAAATTGCGCTCTATATCGCTATAGACCACAGGGGACGGGGGTGCACCCGTCCCCGGCGCGGGTTCTTGCACTTGTGATACGCCAGGAAAGCGTCGAGGGGGACGGAATGCCTGTTAAGAGCCGAAACGGTGTCCCCGCTTATCAGCGGATTCAGGCCAAAATCCGCAAGGTAATCGAAGCGGGAGAATTGCGTCCGGGTGACGCAGTACCTTCGGAGCGGGAACTTGCCAAGGTTCATGACGTCAGCTTGATGACCGCGCGTCATGCGTTGGCTTCTCTGGAAAAACAAGGAGCCGTCGAGCGCCGCCCTGGCGTTGGCACTTTTGTTTCCGCTCCGAAAATTCATTTCAATAAATTGATGAGTTACACCGAGCAGATGGGCAGTCGCAGTCTGACTCCCGGCTCGAAGATCATTTTTGCCAGGACAGTCAACGATGAGCATGAAGTGAACGCGCGTCTGGCTCTTTCGCCCAATAGCAGGGTTGTCAAAATCGAACGCTTGCGTCACGTAGCCGGCGAACCCTTCGCCCTCGAGACGTGCTACCTCTCCGCCGCGGAGTTCTCCGGTTTGCTTACCGCCCCACTGCATCGTGAATCGCTCTTCGCCACATTGGAGCGCGACTACAACGTCGAACTGGGATACGCGGACGAGGAGGTCGACGCCACTGCTTCTGATCCCCGAACCTCGGAGTTGCTTGGCGTGCCAAAGCGCGAACCGCTCCTGCGCATTCGGCAGGTTATCTATTCCACCAAAGGCGTTGTGATCCTGTATGTGCTCGGCCTGTATCGTTCCGACCGCCATAACCTTGTTATCCGGCGCTTCCGCTAGTTCGCTCGACGGTTTGTCGCCTTCACTTGGGGTTGCTATGATCGAAAGCAGGATGCTTCAAACCTCGTCTGGTGGGAACATCTGCGCTCGGGTTTTTTCCCCTTCCTTCCTTTCCATTTTCGATCTGAGCCGTCTGCAGGGGGATGAATGATCGTTGCGGGAGACGTTGGCGGCACTAAATGCAACCTGGCGGCTTTTGAAGAACATGGCAAGGAACTCCGCCTGGTTGCCAGACAGCGCTATGCCACCGGGAATTATCCACGCTTTGAAGGAATGCTTTTGCAGTTTCGCGAGGATCTGCGCAAGCAGGCGCCGGACGCCACGCAGATTCGTGCTGCCGGATTTGGCGTCCCCGGAACAGTGGTAGATGGGCGACTGTACTCCTTCAATCTGGCGTGGGCCGTGGAGTCAGCCTCCATCGCTGCCGCTCTTAGTCTTCATGCGGAGGACGTCGTTCTACTGAACGATCTTGTCGCCACCGCCTGTGGCGTGGACAAACTTTCGCCCGGCGATTTCCTTCCTCTTAAACTAGGGATCCCCGACCCGCAAGGAAACAAAGCCATCATCGCCGCGGGAACCGGACTTGGTGAAGCGGTCCTCTACTGGGACGGACAGGGCCATCGTCCCGCGCCATCGGAAGGCGGCTCGGCGGATTTCGCTCCGCGCGACGAACGGGAAACCCGCCTTCTATTATTCCTCAAGCAGAATCTCCCCCGCGTTTCCTGCGAGGACATTTTTTCCGGGCGTGGCTTCCGAAAATTGCACGAATTCCTCGATCCCGCTGTTAGCCATTCCACGTTTGGCGAACCAGCGGCGGTTTCGGCCAGCGAAATCACGCGCAATGCCATCGATGGCAATTGCCCCGTGTGTGTTGAAGTTCTCGATTGGTGGATGGATGCCTTTGGCGCTGAAGCAGGAAATTTGGCATTGCGCGTTCTTGCCTATGGCGGAGTTTTTCTGGCGGGCGGGATTGCGGTGAAGATTCTTCCCAAACTGCAAGCGAGCAGCTTTTGTCGTTCCTTCGCTAATAAAGGACCGATGACGGAGATTCTCTCGCGCATTCCCATTTCCGTCATCCTCAACGAAGATGCCCCGGTTCTTGGCGCTGCCTATCGAGCCCTCACATCCGCCGGCTCGGCAAGCAAAGGTTAAGGCTGGCCCGTGCGCATCGGGAACCTCGCTTGCACAATCGCCTCTCGCAGATGTACTCGGCCTATCGATTCCACAAGTTAGGGTTGGTTTGCTTCTGGATTTTCTTTCTTGGCTGAGTTTTCGTCCGCACGCTTCTGCATTTCTGCCGAAAGTTTTTGTTCGCGCAGTCCTTCTGCTTCCTGTCCGAGTTGCCGCAGTGCCGTCCCCAAGACGAATCGTGCTTTGTAGTAGTTCGGGTCGAGCGAGATAACTTTGCGCAAAGGTGTCACGGCTTCTTTCGGATTACCCAGCGCTATCTCTGTCTGTCCCAGCTCATACAGCGCTTCCTTGTATTTGGGGTTGGCAGCCAGAGCGGCTTGCAGGTACTTCGCCGCCTCGCCGGGCTTACCCGCTTTCGCCAGAATCTCACCCAACAAGCAGTTCGACACCGGATCAGCCGGATAGTTCGCCAGCTCAGCCTGAAACTCCGCGGCTGCGCGCTCGTTGTCTCCGGTCTTCAAATAAATCACCCCGAGCCCCGAATGGACGCCCATGTACTTCGGGTTGGCTGCCAACGCTGCTTCAAACTCGCTTCGCGCTTCTACTTCTTTGGCCATCGCGTCATAGGCAGTGCCCATCATGATGTGTGCCGAAGCTGAATCCGGATTAATGTGCATAATTCGGGCAAAAACGCTGGTGACGCTTTTATAGTCCTTCGCCCGCATGTAGGCTTTGCCCAGCATGTCCAGCGTGGCAATATCGGCGGGCTGTAACTGGCTGGCTCTTTCCAAGTAAGCTGCGGATTCAGGATAGCGGTCGAGCGCAAACGACGTCAGGCCTGCCATTTCCAGAAGTTGGAAGTCAGTGGTTCCTGTGCCTGTTGCCGTCAAGCGTCGCAGCAGCGGCCGCGCTTGCTGGTACTTCCCTGCCCGATAGTAGGCCACGGCCAGGTTCCGCTCTGTCGGCGTATCGCCCGGTTTAAGCTTCAGCGCGCGTTCGTAGAAACCAATGGCTTCCGCTGTCTTACCCTGACGGGCCAGCGAAATCGCCAGATCATTCAAAATCTCCACGGAAGATGGCTGAAGTACGAGGGCACGGCGAAAAGACTTCTCGGCGGCGGCGTTGTCGCCGGTTAGCAGGGCCTGTGAGCCTTGGACCAGTAATTTCTGCAGATTGTCTTGCGCACGCGACGCCAAGGCCACCGTTGCAAATAGCAAAACAACTATGGCAATTCGCCTGCGAACGGATCCGGGCATATTCCTCTGATTATCTTTGAAAATTGCTCCGCAAAATGAAATCTCACGGATCAATAATTCCCAATGGAATCTGCCTAAAATGATCGTTGAATTCCCTGGCGGTGTCTAGCGGCCCACTTCGATCTCGCTGCTGTCGTCAGAGTTGCCCCATTCCGTGTATTGAACAGGACTACGCGGCCTATTTAACGTATGATCCTTGCCTGGTGAAGAACAGACTAAGGAGTTTCGTCTCGGCGATCGCAAGGGGAATCAGCAAACCAGCGAGGATAAACAACTCGCGAGGTTCAGCATGCCGGACCGTCACCGCGACAAGGATGATCGTCGCAAGAAGCAACAGCACGAGAGAAATGCCCCGATGGAAGCGACGGAGTTCGGATTCCAGCCAGGAATCGAGACGAGTTTCCAGGAGGCGTCCTTCTTCGGAATCCGTGCAGTTTTTTTTGAGCGAGCAGGCATTGCAGGCCTCGGGGGGAGCACGATAGTGAACGATACGGCGTTGGTGATCCGTTCCGCTCCGCAGTAATTGCCGGCCGGCGGGGCATTCCCAGAGATCCATCTTTTGAAAGTAGACGAATCCGGAGTTGCGATAACGTTCCGAACGTTTATGCGAATGGCGCGCGACCATCTCCAGCGCAAACGCTACCGCAACGAGAAAGATGGCGTAACTCCCGGCCAGAACAACCTCGAGATGAACCCCGGAGATCATCACTTGAATCTTTTCGTTTCCACAATTTCCGTGAACAACTCGCCGCGTGGTTCATCAGGCGTGGTGCGAGGCTTCATGCGGCTGACTCCTAACGAGGACAGATAAAGAACGGGAAGTGTGCCAAGGATGAACAGCATATCGCCGGGAAGACGCAGCCACTCCAGCAAAGCGTTGGTGTGATTGGAGAGGAACTTCAGCGAACGCGCGTCGAAATAGCCGACGCTGACGGAGTGGTAAAGCTGCAGAACCCCAAGGGGGAATAACGCCGCAAAGACCATCCAGGCGAGGCCGATGTTCAGGAACCAGAAGCTGATCTTGGCGGGGCGGTCGCTCCAACGGTTTTCTGGAATCATGTAGCGCAAACAGAAAAGAGCTAGCCCCACGGCCAGCATCCCGTAAACGCCCATCATGGCGGCATGACCGTGATTGGGTGTGAGTGCGGTGCCAATCTCGTAGTAAGACACGATAGGAAGATTGATCAGAAAACCAAATATGCCGGCGCCAAGAAAGTTCCAGAAGCCCACGGCGGCAAGAAACATCACCGCCCAGAAGTGCGGAAACCGCGTGCGCGAGTCCGAACCCTGTTGCGCGCCAAGCTGGAGAAAGCTCCATGCTTCCAGTGTGAGGAACGTCAAGGGAATCACCTCTGCGGCCGAGAAGAAAGCGCCGAGCGCCATGTGAATCGAGGGTTCGCCGGAAAAATAAACGTGATGCATCGTGCCGACCACTCCGCCGGCCGAATACAGCAGGATGTCCAGATAGATCACTTTCAAGGCCACACGTTCATGTACGACGCCAAGTAGCACAAAAATATAGGCGACCATGATGGTGGTGAACAGTTCGAGGAAATCTTCCACCCACAAATGGACCACCCAGAAACGCCAAAAATCGGTGGTCGTGAAGTGTGAATCTGTGCGGGCCAGCAAACCGACGGCATAGAATGCCGGAATCGAAAGGGCTGAGAAGAAGAAGAGCCACGGCATGTTTCCAACGTGATCTGTGCCCAGGCGGCCTCGCAGACCGCGGAAGAGAATGATGACCCAGAAGACGAGGCCAACGGTGAGCAGGATTTGCCAGAAGCGGCCAAGGTCCAGATACTCGAAGCCCTGGTTACCGAACCAGGACCAGCCGTGCTGAATCCAGCCGCGTATCCCGGCGTATTCACCGGCTAGACTGCCAAACACGACGATTGCCAGGGCCGCCAACAAAGCGTAGGAGAGCCAATGCTGGCGCCGCGGTTCGCGTCCCGTAATCATTGGTGCCAGGAAAATGCCGGCAGCAAGAAACGACGTGGATACCCAGAAGATTGCAAGCTGAAGATGCCAGGTGCGCGCGATGTTGAAGGGCAAGATGCGTGCCAAGTCAAAACCGAAAAAGTTGGCAATTTCAGCGCGGTAATGCTGCGCGGCGCCTCCCAACAGCACTTGGAGGAAAAACAGGAGTGCCATAACCAGAAAGAACCAGGCGCAGGATTGTTGTGCCGGCGTCAAGGCCACCTCGTCGGGGGGACGAAATGAGACGCGCTGATCTTCGCGGCCATGCCAACCCAAGAAATTCCACCGGCCGAAGGCCGCGAGCAGGAGACCGATGCCGCCAAGCAGGGCGATCAAGGAGAGAACACTCCACACAATGGCATCCGCAGTAGGATGATTTGCGACCAGCGGCTCGGGAGGCCAATTGTTCGTATAGGAGAACGCAAGATTGGGGCGCAGGGTGGAACCCGCCCACGCGGACCAACTGAAGAAGGCCGTCAGTTGCTTGATCTGTTGTGGATCGGTGATGGCCGAGGGGCGCAAGCCATACTTTGTAGTGGGAGTGCCAAAGAAATCGGCATAATAGGCGGTCAGTTTTGTGAACGCTTCCGTCTGCGCGGCTGAGTACGCGAGCACGCCAGTACCGGCGTCGCAGCGATTCGACTTGAAGTCGGCAATGGTTTGCTGTTTGGCGGCTTCCGAAGACGCACCGCCGTAGTGGTCAATCGCGATAAGCGCGGCGCGATGGAGATAATCCGCCGTGAAATCGGGGCCGAGATAGGCGCCATGCCCGAAGATCGAACCATATTCCATGAGTCCGTTGCGAAGAAAGACTTCCTGCCCGGCAATTACATCGGCTCCCGTGAAAAGGACTTGCCCACGCGGGTCGACGACCTGCGAAGGGATTGGCGGCTCATCGGTGTAGGTTCGATAGGCAAGCATTCCCAGAATAAGGAAGCCGCATAGGACCACGATCACAATCGCCTGGATCCAGCCGTTCGAGATCAGCAAGCCGCGCTTTCCCGGCTCATTCATGTTGGTCTCCTCGCGTCGCGGGCTGCCAAAAGTATCCGCGTGTTAATTCTAGGGGGGGAGTTATCGCAGCACTTTTTGAGACCCTCAGACCATAGGCCGCGCAGTATATCGTGACACGATATGTTATGCAATGTGTTTTCAGTCTGAGATTGTGAAAACCACTAATTGCATTTGTGCAGGCAATTTTCCTGGCGCGAATCAGCATCGCCACATTCAGAATTGTGTTTGAGATGAGATCGGCCATCTGGGTCTGATTTCGTTGCACGTATACGCTGAATCTCACCGAACCACCCAGAATTCCCGTTGAAGGGAATGTGGCGCAGCCGGATGCCGCGGGCACTTCAGTTTCCTGGAGCCCCGTTTGTGCAGTGCGCACCTGAAACGGGTGGGTTTCCATAACCGTTCCACGGCTGAGCCTGGCTTTAACTCACCTATCCCGCGCACATCGATATGGCACGGACGTGTCGGATAGTTTAAGATTGCGCCCTCAGTCGCGGATGGAATCTCTTGCCCGGGGGTTCAAAATGACGACGAACGTAACTCAGGTAGAAAATGGGAGTGCCAGCTTCGACGGCCAGCCTCATGCGGCAAACGGCTTGGCACTGGTTCGCGTGACAGTCGGGGCGATGCTCGTGTGGGTCTTCTTTGAGAATCTGGGGAAGGGCACGTACACCACCGCGGGCTATGCGGGGGTGATCAACTACTACATCAAAAACAGCCACTCCCCGGCGATATGGAAGTGGGTGATGGGAATCATGGTCAGCCACGCGGCCATGGCAGCTCCCCTGCAAGCAGTGGGGGAGATTTCGCTGGGGATCCTGCTGGTCATCGGCCTGCTCACGCGCCCTGTGGCCTTGCTTGCATTCCTGTACCTGGGCAGCCTTTGGGTCTCGGAATTGGGCACGTCATGGATTTGGGAACTACTGGTTCCGGTGCTCGCATCGCTCGGACTCGCGGTGGGACGCGCAGGGCGAGCCTGGGGACTCGATGCGTTGCTGGCTCGGCGGCGCCCCTCGTCCCCTTGGTGGTGATGAGCGAATCTGCGTGCGAGTATCCGTCATCATTCCTACTCATAACGAAGCACAGGCCATCGGCCACGTGCTTGGCGATCTGCCTTCCAATCTCGTCACGGAGGTCATCGTTGTCGACAGCAATTCGACTGACGGAACGCCCGATCTGGCCCGAAAGATGGGGGTAAAAGTTATCCAGGAGCCTCGTCGAGGATACGGGCGCGCTTGTTTGACCGGGCTTGCGAATACGCAAAATCCTGATGTGGTCGTTTTCCTCGACGGAGACTACAGCGACCGTCCTTCGGAGTTGCCGATCATCTTGGCTCCCATCATCGAGGGACGCGCTGACATTTCACTCGGCTCGCGCTTCGGCGGCAAAAGCAAGCCCGGTGCGCTGCCGTGGCACCAGTCATTCGGCAATCATCTCGCCGCCGGCCTGATCAGGTTTTTGTACGGTGTGAAGATCACTGACCTAGGTCCGTTTCGCGCCGGCCGCGCGGATGTGCTTCGCGCGCTCGCCCTCGAAGAGGCCACCTACGGCTGGGCGGTGGAAATGATCGTGAAAGGGGCCATCGCCGGATTTCGCATCGTGGAAGTCTCGGTGAGCTACTACCCGCGCATTGGAAAGTCCAAGATTAGTGGTACGGTGAAGGGCACGGTAGGAGCAGCATGGTTCATCCTGAGCCGGATCGTGCTCTATTCTTTTCGACGTCGAAGTCCGGGAACGCCGCGACCGGCGTAAGTCCCGATGGACCAATCTCTCATGGAATCCTCTAGCCAGACCGTTGTGCGTTCTTCTCATCCAAACCGCACGTTGGTCATTATGGCGAAAGCCCCCAAGCCCGGCAAGGTCAAGACCCGTCTCACGGAGAGCCTGCCTTCTCCCGCAGTGACGGCGTTGTATCGCTGCCTTTTAGAGGACACCCTCGCGCTGGCAGGCTCATTGACTAGCGTGGAGGTCGCGGTGATGTGCCCTGAGCCAGATCAGTACGAATTGGCGCACTTATTAGGAAATAAAGTACAGGTCGTAGCACAAAATGGCGCAGGTCTCGCAGCAGGACTCACCAGTGTTTTTCGACACTTCACTGCTACCGGCCGCCAGCGCGTCATCGCCTTCAATAGCGACAGTCCACACCTCCCTGCGTCGCTTTTGGACAGCGCGTTTGAAATACTCACCACGCGTGACGTCGTTGTCGGGCCAACCCACGATGGCGGCTACTACCTGGTTGGCGCCAAGGCCGCTCACCCGGCGCTCTTCGAAAGCGATGGTATGGGAACAGGGAGCGCGCTGGACAGATTGTTGACGCGCACGAAGGCTCTTGAACTTTCAACCGGCTTCACGGAACCCTTTTATGACATCGACGTCGCAAAGGATTTGATTCTGCTGGCTCGGGAATTGCGGCTCGCGCCAGCGAGGGCCCCAAGGACTGCAGGCTGGTTCGAGGAATGGCAGCAAGCTGTCGCGCAACTTCGTCATACGGAAGGCCCGTGAAGCTCACACCATCCCGCAGGCTGTACGGACTCGGCGCCATCTTGCTTGTTGCGCTGACGTTCTGCTCACGCAAGCTCAGCAGTGTGGGTGAACCGTCATTTTTCATTCCTTTGGCTGTTGCTGCCGTCGCGTACCTACTCGCCATCCGCGAACTTCTCTCCACACCAGAATTCCCGCGGCGCGTCATCGTCTTCGGGCTCGTGTTGGCTGCTTTGTGGCATTTTCAATTCCTACGACTGCCGCCGGGTTTAGACGACGATATTCACCGTTATGTCTGGGATGGCCGCATTCAGCGGCTCGGCTATAACCCTTACTTCGTCGTTCCGAACGATCCTGCACTTGCCACCTTGCACACACCCGAAACGCGTACGCTGAATAATCCAGAGGTGCCGAGCCCATATCCACCAGGGGCGCAGCTGTTCTTCCGCGCTGTAACATCGATTCGCGAATCTACATTCGCGCTGAAAGTAGCATTTGTAGTTTGCGATTTTGCGATTGTATTTGTCTTGCTCGATATCTTGCGTCGTTCCAAGCAAGCAGCGCACTGGGTTCTGGCTTATGCCTGGCACCCACTGCTGGCGATTGAGGTGGCAGGCAGTGGTCACATCGATATTGTCGGCGTGCTGCTGCTCTTGGTGTCCGCAGGTGCGCTTTTGAGACGCTGGCGTGCCGTTGCAGCCATTTCATTCGGGCTGGCTGTTGCAGTGAAATTTCTCCCGATCGTATTGCTGCCACTCTACTGGAAGCGGGTTCGGATACGCGACGGCGCACTGGCGGCAGTCGTGGTCGGACTTCTCTACGTACCATTTCTCAACCACGGCCGGATTCCGTTCGGCTCGCTCGGCACCTTCGTGCAGAGGTTCCGCTTTAATGATCCTGTTTTTGCAACGCTCGAGCGAGTGACAGCTCCACAGGTTGTGGCTGGGCTAGCAGTGCTCGCCGGCTTTCTTACCGCGATCTGGAAGAGAAGAAAGTCCGTGGAAGGGTCTTCCGACGCGTTCGCGTGGCCTATGGCAGCATCGCTTTTGTGTTCGCCGGTTGTGTATCCATGGTACATGCTGTGGCTTCTGCCGTTCATAAGATCGATCTCAACGATGCCAATTTTGATCTGGACTTTGAGCATTATTCCTACGTATTATGTCTGGCATTTGCGCGCAGTCGGACGGCCGTGGGTAGTTCCGGGCTGGATTATGTTACTGGAATACGGATCCGTGGCAGCTGCTGCCGTTATAGCTTTGCGTCGGATCACACGATCAGCCGCCCTCCACTGCATGGCGGACCAGGTAGAGTGAACGCAATTGCATCGCGTGCAATTGACATGGGCGAGTATCTTTGTAAATCGTCGAAGACTGCGTTCGTTTGATTTCACTGAGGAGGAACTCCATGAGAAAGTTGCGCCGTTCCATGACGATTCGCTGCCTATTTTTTGGGGTGCTGCTCCTTGCTGGCACTTCCCGGGCACAGACGCGTCCACCCGTTGTCGAACAGCTTGCCAAGACCTATGGCCTTGATTCGTATGGGCAAATCGAAGCGGTCCGCTATACGTTCAACCTCCAGCTTCCGGCCTTGAAAGTGGATCTTTCTCGTACATGGGTATGGGAACCCAAGACGGGACAAGTGACCTATGAAGCAAAAGATAAGGACGGCAAGCCGGTCAAGGTTGCCTATATCCGGTCTCAGATCAACAGCGCGCCTGCCAACGTGAAAGATGAAATTGAGCCGGCCTTCGTCAACGACAATTATTGGTTTATCTTCCCCTTCCATGTTTACTGGGACACCAGCGCAAACGTGCAAGTGAAGGACAACCAAAAATTGCCGCTCGGAAAGGGTACCGCGAAGCTTATGTCGGTGAAATATCCCATGGAGGTTGGTGGCTATACGCCGGGAGACACCTGGGATCTTTACCTCGGGTCGGATGGCCGAGTCGAGCAGTTCGTCTATCATCGCGGCGGACCCAAAAAGCCTAGCAACGTCACAACCACTTGGGCGGGCTACAAGAAGGCTGGACCTCTCCTTGTCTCAACGGACCACCGCGGAACAGCGGACGGCAAGCCAGCGCGAATTTTCTTTACGAATGTGGCCGTCAAGCTGGCGGGGTCGGACACTTGGGTGGACGCGAAATAGAAAAGGGGCGGTGGATTGAGTCCAATTGGCGTCGATGTTCACGAATCAGAGTCTCGGGCAATTACAACGGTGGTGCAGGAGCTTCCGAGTTTGGGCAGATCGCGATCAGAAGCCATGCGGATGTCGATCCGTTGTCGCTCCCCCCGAATAATTGGACAATAAAAATCCGGCTGCGGGAGCGCCCCCTGCAGGCGCCGTCGGCCTGCGCATCCTCCATGACACGCATCTCGAAACTCGCAAGACCGGCAGGCTTCCGGAAGTGTACGAGCCTGCTCAAAAGGCGCAGAGTTCAGAATCTTGGAGCCGGACAGGATCAACTCTGACAGCGGCTCTCCGGAGCCGGGCCAGTAAACGCAAGGCTGCGTTGTGGCGCGGGGCGTTACTCGCACCGTGCTTACCGCACATCCTCCTTCGAATGGCGGTAGGCCGGCCATCGCCCGCACCAAGGGCTCGCCGATGGCGATTACATCGGTACTCTCGAAAAGCTTACGGAATCCTTGCCAATACTCTTCGTACGTGAGTGCGTAGAGATCGGAGCGCACTGCCTGATAGACGTTCACACGCAAGGGAGCGCCAAACCGTTTCGCTACCCGTGTGACATCCGCCAGCCGGAAGTAATTTGACTTCATCATGACCGCGATAATCGTCACGGGTACACCCAGGCACACACAACGCTCGGCCTGCTGATGAATCAATTCCCAGTTACCTAGGCCGCGCTGGGCGTCCTGCTCGCGCTCGGTAGGATAATCCAGGGAGAACTCGATGTCGTGGAAGGCACGCAACTCGTCATCCGTGAGCACAGCCGCGCTGTGACCATTCGAGGTGATGGTGAGCTTCACCCGCAGAGTGCGGAGGTAAGCTAAAATCTCGCGAAACTGTGGGTGCATCCCATTCTCACCGGTGCCCAGATTTACGGAGCGGATGGGAAGACTTCCCATCACAGAGCGCACCTGCTCGAGGCTAAGCCGGTCTGTCCGCGCCGGATCGCGGTAGCAGAAGGAACAAGCCAGGTTGCACTCATTAGTTAGTCCGAGCCCGAGTGCAAACCCGTCGGTGGCAGCAGGTCGCATCAACGCAGAGTGTGAAGCAGACTGGCTGTCGGCGTGTGTCATGGTCCCGTCTCCTTGCTCGATGATGCATCGGAATGGCGAGCGATTATCTGTATGTAGCGCGCCACAGCAGCAAACTCAGGTCGAATACCCAGCTTTCGCTCCAATTCAAAGATCCGCCGGTACTCCTCGATGCGGGAGACCTGCTGCGGCAAGTAATCCGAAATGACGCGCACGCCGCGCGCAGCAGTCACTGCTAGCGACGCCGCTTTAAGCACGATTTCCAAGCTGTTTGTCGTAAATAACCGCACGCGGCCGCCAAAAAGTGATTCGTGTCCCCACTCGACTGTAAGGTTGCGTTCCGCGGTTTCCAGATCACCCGCATTGATGCCAGCTTTAAGCACCTCCCCGGCCCGGTTGCGCACCAGGAGTGACAGAATCCCGATCTCTTTCGGATCATCTCGCATCACCCGGGCAGCGGCGGAGAGGACAGCATCTGAATCATCGACGTATTCCAGCACGTTGTGGCAAAGGACTATGTCGAACGATCCCGCGGGAAACAAGTTTGCCACCTGGGTGGCTTCGCCGAGTTTCAGTGCGATCCTTCCGTCGACGCCAGCCTTCTGTGTCGCGCGTTTCGCGATATCCAACATCGCTGGAGAGGAATCCAGCAGCGTGACGTGTGTGCCAAGACGCGCCAGCGGGGTGGCGAACGCTCCCGTGCCACACCCGATATCCAGAGCGCGCAATGACCCCGCGGTCTGTGGCAGAAAGTCTTGCAGGTTGGCAAAAGCCAGGTCGGACCGCAAGCGGCCCCCGGGTGTTTCCAGGTAGGCGGCGTACTTGTCTGCGCCGGTTTGAAAACGATCGCTGTCCGGTTTGGCGGTCATCTGCATGCAAGACTCCGGCGAATTCGTTCGCCGATCCAGTCGCTGGCGAGAATCGGTGCGTGATTCAAAAGATCAACCGCAGCCCAGCGAATGTCAGACTCTCTCCACATTGTCGTGATACGTCATCCCTTTCAGAATATGAGGACCTTCGTGGCTTCTTCCGTCAAATTGCGAAGGTCGTCCAAGGTGCGACGTTTGATGCCAGCGACAAGCGAGGAATCATCAATCCCGCGTGCTTCCAAACAAGTGCGGCACGCGCCGATGGACATCCCTTGCGCCGCTAAAACTCGCAGCATCTCCTGAGCGTTATAGCTTGCATCTGCTGGGGACTCCCGCCGTATCCCGCTGACTACCCCGTCGCCCAACAAGAATATGGCGACATCGCTGCTAGTTGTGCTTTTTGCCAGCACGCCCGCCAGGCGCACTGCGTTGTAAGTACGCTGACTTCCATAAGGTGAATCGTTCAGAACCAGTAGATACGTCATCATTCCTCCGGCGCATCAGCGGCCATGCCATGCGGCAGCGATACGCCCCTCATCGATTTCGCTGCGCTCCCGTGCAACTCGAGTTGGCGCTGAGGAGATCCTTGACGTGCTGGAAGCGCCGGAGAGACCCGCCTCGGAATCGCCAATCATCAACGGAAAAGTGAATCATGGAAGCGAAGCGGAGACAAGAAATAACTCCACCGCGCAGTTCTCGTTCAAAAGTGATAGCCTGTTCGGCGCGCTTGTCGCAAGACTTTCAGGCAATGGACTGTTGAATAAGAATCTATGGCGCAAAGGTGGGGGCAATGAACCGTCGCGATTTTCTGCAATCAGGAAGCATCGTATCAGTAAGCCTCGCGTTCGCGAAGGCTGAGCGGCTGTTTGCGCAGGCCACAACGGTTGACCGTTGGCGCACATTTCAATTGACCACGCGTGCCGAAGTACTGAAAACTTCGGGGACAACTCGAATATGGCTGCCCACAGCGCTCAGGCGTCAAACGCCGTTCCAGAAGACGCTCGAAAACACTTTCAACTGCGACGGCGGCACCGCAAAAATGGTCGAGAGCGAGATCGATTCGCTCGGCATCATCGTTGCAGAGTTTCCATCCGGAGTGCGGCCGATCCTCACGCTCACAAGCAGAATTGCCACTAAAAACTATGCCATTGATCTTTCCGCGCCCAGCAAACCACCAAAAGAGGATCGTGCGGAATTGCAGCACTTTTTGCGGCCGACCAAACTCCTTCCGACTTCGGGCATCGTGAAAGCCACGGCGACCGAAATCACTAGGGGCGCGAAAACGGATGTTGAGAAGGCGCGTGCGATCTACGAGTGGATCGTTGACAACACCTTTCGGAATCCCAAAACGCGTGGCTGCGGCGCCGGCGACATTCGCTTCATGCTCGAATCGAACGATTTGGGCGGCAAGTGCGCGGATCTTAATTCTCTCTACGTTGGCCTTGCCCGCGCGGCAGGCCTCCCAGCGCGCGACGTTTATGGCATACGCGTCGCCAAGTCAGAAATGGGTTACAAAAGCCTTGGTCCGTCGTCAGAAAACGTGACGAAAGCGCAGCATTGCCGTGCTGAGGTCTACCTTAGTGACTTCGGCTGGGTTCCCGTTGATCCCGCGGACGTGCGGAAGGTCGTGCTCGAGGAACCTCCTGGAAATCGCTCCCTGGAAGACAGCATGGTGAAAAATGCTCGCGCACGTCTGTTCGGTTCTTGGGAGATGAACTGGATGGCGTACAACTTTGCGCATGATGTCCCTCTGCCCGGATCCAACGGCGCGCCGGTCGGCTTCCTCATGTATCCGCAGGCAGAAACGAACGACGGCCGACTCGACAGTCTGGATCCAGACAACTTCAAGTATCAGATTACCTCGACGGAGACCACCTCCACGAATGGCTGATGGAAACAGCCGTGCAAATGCCATTCGTTCCACCTACATTCTGGGCGGCGCTTGGGCGGCAATCCCGAGGTCGGCCTGTAACGGCGCCCTGAAATTACAATTGGTTACCTCTGGATGTTGGCCCAACTTCCACGCTAGGAAGCGAAATTTCCCCCTGGTTGGCCGGTAAGGTTTTTCTTTTCAACGGACGGTTGCTAAATCGTGTAAATAGTGACGAATGATGTTAATATTCTGCTTGACTGTAGATCATCAGTTGTTATATGTAGTGTCCTGTGTACATCCGCAAAACGACCAAAACTTGGAAGGGCAAAAGCTACACCAACTACCTGCTGGTCGAATCCCTGCACACCCCCAAGGGGCCCCGCCAACGCATCATCTGCTCGCTCGGAAGTCTGGCCCCGGCACCCCGCGAGCAATGGCTCGAACTCGCTCATCGCGTGGAGAAGAGCTTGCAGGGACAGAGCGCTCTTTCCGCCGTTGACTCGCCCGTCAAGACCCTTACGGAACAGGCGCGCCGCGGACGCAGAAGCCGCTCCGGTGCGGAGAAATCAGCGATGGAGCTGGAATCTCCGATCATCGTTGATGTCGACCGTGTGGCGATGGAAAAACCCCGTGAGGCCGGAACCGTGCACGTGGGCCATCAAATGTGGCAGCAGTTGGGGCTGGGTGAAATCTTACAGCGTGCGGGACTATCCGACAGAGCCTGTCTGCTGAGTGAAGCGATGGTGCTGAATCGTCTGATCTTTCCGCTTTCCGAACATGCCATGCCGGATTGGATGGAGCGCACGGCCCTGGACGATGTGCTTGGAACGAAGCTCTCCTTACTGAGTGATGAGGCCTTGTATCGCAATCTGGACCGACTGCATCCTCACCGGGAGCAGATCGAGCGCGAATTGGCGGAAAGCGAGAAGACCCTATTCAATCTGGACGACACTTTTTTCCTTTACGATCTGACCTCGACGTACTTCGAAGGGGAAGCCGGGAACAATCCGCAGGCCAAGCGCGGCTACTCGCGAGATAAACGGCCCGATTGCAAGCAGGTGCTCATCGGCTTGGTGCTGAATCGCGATGGCTTTCCCAAGGCACATGAAGTTTTCGACGGCAACCGTCAGGACCGCACGACGGTGGAAGAGATGTTGGAAAGTTTGGAGAAACGCACGGGGCGGAAGTCGGGTTCGACGGTAGTGGTCGATCGCGGGATGGCGTACGAAGAAGACTTGCAGCAAATCCGGGCGCACGGACACCACTACTTGGTGGCCAGCCGGCAGTCGGAACGGAATGCCTGGTTGGCCGAGTTCGAACAGAGCGACAACTGGGAGGAAGTCATTCGGATTCCCTCGCCGCGCAATCCCGATCAGAAAAAATCACAGGTGCGCATTAAGCGCTGCCAGCGGGGGAGTGAGGTCTACATCCTGTGCATAAGCGAGGGACGCGAAGAGAAGGACCGAGCCATCCGTGAAACTCACGAGCAACGCTTGAAGAGAGATTTAGAGAAATTGCAAGCGCGTAGGGAGAAGGGCCAGCTGCAAGAGGAGAAGAAAATCCACCAGGCGATCGGTCGGCTCAAGGAACGCTACCCGCGGGTGGCCCGCTATTACCGGATGGACTACGACGCCGAGCGCAAAACTCTCAGGTGGGAAGAGAACAGCGAGAAGAAAGCCATCGCCGAGAAACTCGATGGCGGCTATGTGCTGAAAACCGACCGGCAGGACTTGACGGCGGAGGAAATCTGGCGGACCTACATGCTGCTCACGCGGGTGGAGGGAGCTTTTCGGGCCATGAAGAGTCCGTTGCTCGAGCGGCCCATCTTCCACCATCTCGAGCATCGCACCCAAACACACATCTTCCTCTGCGTGCTGGCTTACCATCTCCTAGTGGCCATCGAAAAAAGATTCCTGGATCGTGGCGTGCACACCTCGTGGGCGACCCTGCGCGGACAACTGCGGACGCACGAGGTAATCACGGTGGTGTTGCCAACCCGGGAGGGACGCGTGCTCAAGATTCGCAAAAGCAGTATCCCAGAACCGATTCACAAAGAGATTTACTCGACGCTCAGAATACCGGTGGAGATCATGAGGCCGGTTAAGACTTGGCATGACCTCCCGGCAAACATAGTGACGGAATAAAATGACAACTCCCTGCAAACAAAGCAGTTCGCTCAGCCGAGCGTGGAAGTTGGGTTGGACAAAACGTCGGCGGTGCGATTCGCACTTGCGCCGCTTCGTCAGGCTCTTGCAAAAATGACCGTATCAACTCCTAGTTCGAACCTCGGCCGCCATTTGTTTGGAGCGGCGGCTTTGGCCTTTGGCCTCATCACACTGGCTTGGCACGACTACAACGACTGGCATCAACTGCGTTACGCGGTCTACGCCGCCTCCGCCGTCCAGGTCTTCGGGGGCTCTGCGATTCAATTACGTCGGACCGCGAAAACGGGCGCGATCGTTCTTTGTGCGGTATATTTTTTCTTCGCCTTACTGTGCGTGCCCGGAATCGTCACCGCACCCCAGATCTACATTAGCTGGGGCAATTTCTTCGAGCAGTTCTCTCTGGTGACCGGAGCGGCGATCGTTCACGCGCGCTTGTCATCGGCATGGTCAGGCGAATTGCTTAATCGGATCGGCCGCATCCCTTTTGGCATCTGTGCCGCTTCCTTCACCCTCGAGCAAGCGATTTATCTTGACGCTACCGCCCATCTTGTTCCGAACTGGCTTCCGCTAACTCAGATGTTTTGGGCGGCAACAACGACTGTTTTCTTCGCCCTCGCGACAGTAGCTCTTCTCACGAATCGAAAGGCGCTTCTCGCAACTCGCCTACTCACACTGATGCTCGTGATCTTTGGTCTGCTCGTTTGGGTGCCATTGCTTCTTTCGGATCCCCACAATCATACGAATTGGAGCGAGACCGCCGAGACATTCGCGATTGCCGGAACAGCATGGATTCTTGCTGATCTCCTCCGCGAGTATCAACTTAATGACCAGCGCCCGTGATGACCTGCGGTGCGCCCGGCTCTCGAGAGGTACTCCGCTCAAGGTTAAGGGACGCAGGATCGAGACCTCCCACGTTAATTTGCTGCCGAGGGTGATACGCTTCCTTCGATTCATCGCCTCGGGTCGCGTAAGCAAAGGTCTCCTGACAGCCATTCACTCTTGAAGGGACACTGGTATGTCGATTAAGAAATACACCGCGTCCATCGCTCACTTCACCAGAATGGGCGCAACGGCCACAGCAAGCAGTCCAACGATGAACGAAAGAAACATCGGCAAGATAAGCTTGCGCGCGGAGGCCGGAGCATCCGCAAATTCTTTCCACACGAATACACCCCACACTGCGGAAACCATGGTCGCCCCTTGACCAATGGCGTAGGAAATCGCCGGCCCAATGATCTGTGCGTGCGACGCCGTGAAGTTCAGTACCGTTCCCGTGCACCAGATCGCGCCTCCGAGGATTCCCCACAGATGATAGTGGCGGGGAAACTTGAAATACATACTGCCATCCACCGGCGCGCCGCCCGTCAGCGGCCGCCGCATGATGAAGTAGTTTACGGGGACTGCGCATAGAGCAATTCCCACAACAAAGATGAATGAAACGGCGTACGGCCCATAAGAACGGACACCGTTGATGGCTTTCACAATAAACGGATAAGAAATCCCCATAAGAATGCCGCAAGCCACACTGATCTGGATTCCACGCATGCTGAGGACTTTTTTTAGAACTTCACGCCGCCGGTAGGCTATGGCGTTCAGGACGATCGCAAGCACCACCAAAGCCACGCCTCCAAACAGCAAAATCGGATTCCCCTTTGGAGTGATCAGATAATTGAACAGAACTCCAACCACCAGCGCTAGGCCGATGCCGACAGGAAAAGCAACCGCGAGTCCGGCCAGATCAATCGCGGCAACGAGCAGAAGGTTCGCGACGTTAAAGAGGAAACCGCCCAGCAACGCGTAGGCTGTGTGTATTGCATCCGCCTGACGGAGATCATTCGCGAATGAATTGCCGCCAGTATGGATGTTCCCCAGCGTAAAACCCCAGATCAAGCTGGTCGCCAGTGCACCAACCACGTAATCCCAATAAAAAAGCTGGAATGGATATCGTGGTGTCAGCTTCATCGTGCTCGCCCAAGATCCCCAGCACAACATAGAAGCCACCATGAAGAGCAATGCTATCCAATACGTTTCCGGCTGATACATGTGTATGAGCTCCCTCCAATTCTTCTCATGGACCAAACTCTTGGATTGCAAGCCGCTGTAGGCAACGGGCTGCAGTCTGCTCAGGCAGGATAGATGTCGTCCTAGAATAACTTCTTTCCTCTGGGAGTAATGCCGGGAAATTCTTTTGCACTTTTGCTGAAGCGTAGGTACGGTTGAAGAGCATGGCGCAAGGGCTGGTTACGTTCACCAACCCGCTGCCCGGTGAATTAGCTAAATCCAAAGTCGCCGTAAATCCGGCGGCAATCGCCTCATGCGTAGGGGCGGAAATGGCAATGGACATGTTTTGGAGCCGGTATAGCGACGGCGATGAGAGCATTCAGACTATTGCAAATAGCTGTTATTGTCCGGTGGTGGTTCTCAGTGGGTCGTAACAAAGGTCAGAACAACTTGTTAGTTGGACCTGTGAAGCCGTCAAAACCGGTGCCACGGGTGTGGCGGTCGGACGGAACATCTGGCAGTCCAAGGGGCCGCGTGGCGTCACACGAGCGTTGATGGAGGGAGCCCATGGTGGAGGGATGGCGTAGGTTCGGCTTGATCGTGAACTCTTCGGCCGGCAAAGGTGCTGAGCTGGCCTTTCGTGCCGCACGGGATGCTCTCTGCGGTTTTGGGGCACAAGAAGTGCTGACTGGCCCCGGGGATCTTGGTCAAGCTGCTGTTGCCCACTGGAATGGCGGGATCGAGATACATGAAGTTGGCGCTGCGGTCGGTCGAGAACGCACCCAATCCCTGGCGAAGTGGGTAGCCGGACAGGCTCATCATGCGCTGATTGTTGTCGGCGGTGATGGGACCCTTGCTGACGTGGCGCAGGTCTTTATCGAGCAACATTGTCTCGTTCCAATCCTGGGCATCGGGTCAGGTTCCACGAACGTGGGCCGCTTGATCACCTGCCGCGCTAGTGAGTCCTGCCAATTGGACCCTGCTAAACTCGAGACCTGGAACGTGGATTGTCTGACCGCGCACGTCAACGGCGAATTGTTGGGACGTGCATTCAACGACGTGGTGCTTGGTTGTACGGTAGTCGGAACCATTGCTGGAGAACTTCGTGATCTCGACGCCGCGGAACGGTCCCGTGGCAGGCTTGTGGCAGGCACACCTCGCTCGATTGCCACTCCACAATCATGCGTAACAAGAAACGCCGGGAATCGTGCGACCATAGTTGCGCAGGCGGAATCTGTGGGCACAGTCGTTGCCGGTTTCGCGGAGCCTGCTTTCTTCGGAAAGGCTGTTTGCGGTGGTGTCTGCCTTACAGCCCTGACTGGTCTTCCGGCAGGATGTCTTGTTTCCAATCTGCCGCTTGTGCAAGTCGAAATCGGCGCCGGAACTCTGGCGCAAACGTTCCCGATTGTCTCCAGCTTCGTCTCACTCTCCAAAGACATTACCGTCATGGTCGAAAAGGTCCAGGAGGGTTCCTTTTTGTGCGTCGATGGAAATCCAGTGCGCGAATTAGGTCCGTCAGACCGCGTCGTCATCTCCGTCAATGTGGATGCCATCCGGGGAGTTCGCTTCCAGAAAGATCAGAGGGTGACTTGAAAGCACTCAAATACTACGGACCGGGCAATATACGTGTTGAGGAAGTTCCGAGGCCGGTAGCAATGAATGGCGAGGTCTTGCTGGCAGTGGAGTCCTGCGGCATCTGCGCAACGGACATAAAGACCTTTGTGCGCGGTCATCCCAAGATCAAACCTGGATCAGGGTTAGGCCACGAGATTTCGGGTGTGGTGATCAGTGCTTCAGGCTCTAACCAGTGGCAAGAAGGAACACGAGTTGTCGTTGCACCTTATGTACCGTGTGGTTCTTGCGCTCAGTGTATGCGCGGACGGTACAGTCTATGCCCACGGCTATTCGAGGAAACCCTCGATCCAGGAGGCTTCAGCGAGTTTGTCAAAGTTCCCCCTCGCTTGGTTTCACAGGGGATGATTGCCGTGCCGGAATCATCATCCCCGGATGCGTTCTGTTTTGCGGAACCTGTGGCTTGCTGTCTCCATGCCTTCTCCAGCATAACTGTCCAGCCCGGCGAATCGCTGTTTATCATCGGAGATGGAGTTATGGGCTTGCTGCAGGCCAAGCTCGGTCGATGGATCGGCTCAGAACGGGTTATTCTGAGCGGAATCACGCCTGAAAGACTGAAACTGGCCGCCGGCATTGCAGAGGTAGTCATCGATGCCGGGCGGGAGGATGTCGTAAGCGCAGTTCGCCGCGCCACCGATGGTGAAGGAGCTGACAAAGTGATCGTATCGGTGGCCAATGTCAGTGCGGCACAGACTGCCTTGGCGGCTGTCCGCAAGGGAGGTGCGATCAACCTGTTTGCCGGCATGCCGGCAAGCTCCAGTTTTGCCGTCGATATGAATCGGATCCATTACGACGAAGTACGGCTTACCGGGTCGTTCGGCTTCGCACCTGACGACTTTCGAAAAGCTGTGGAACTTATCGCCACGGGCCAGATCGATGTCATGCCCCTCGTGACTGGCTCCGTGTCGTTAGAAGGAGTGATGGCCGCAATGGATCGCCTTGTTCGTCAACAAGATCTCAAAATCATCGTTCACACTTCTGTTCAGGAAGCGCGAATCCGCTGAGTTTTCCCGTGCAGCTGTAGAACCGTTCCACAGCAGCATGAGCTGTGGATGCCTGCACGTACATTCTCTTCTTTCATTGGAAGACGCGCTCGCCAAGGTCGAAGCTTCTTGAACGCCTCATCGTGAGTGCCTCCCTTGCAAAGTCCTAGGTGAAAACTCTCCGCAAGGCTTCGCCAAGACAATTGTGTTTGGCCGCGATTCCTTTGGCCTGAAACGGGCGTATTCTCGACCTTTACTGGCTATGGATAGCCTGTGCCGATCAGTGGAACATTTGGCCCCGCCAATGGTCATGGCCCGTCACAGTTCTTGACGGGGTCGCAAGCGGTGTTTATCCTTTTCCCCCGAGGTGGGAGAAGGTGTTCTTCAAGGACCGCATCAGGCGGGGCTGGCAGGATGCTTGCAAGTTACTGTTTGCAGCATTGCTGCTGGCTGATTTGAGCTCCGTGCTCCTTAACCCATACACAGCGTTGCTGGCGGCCGCACAAACGAGTGCTCCCGGAAAAGGTACCCCACCGTCCAGCACGGCGCTCCAGTTGATCACAGTGGACTACCCCGAGGCCGGATCGATCTTCCCGCCCGATATGGCCGCGCCCACTTTTCTGTGGCGCGATGCCGCGGAAGAAGCGACGACGTGGAAGATTGACATCGCTCTTGCCGATGCCTCGCCGGACATGCACATTTCCTCCCGCGGGGAGCTCTTCCAGGTCGGCGAAATCGACCAACGCTGTGTTGCTCCCTCAAATGAACTGCCGGGGCGCACCCCACAGTTGGCTGTCACCAGAACTTGGACCCCGGACGTCGACACCTGGGCTTCGCTTAAGAAACATGCGCTGGAGCTTCCGGCAACCATCACCTTCACCGGTTTTCGAGAGAACCAGCCGGTTTCCACCGGCAGAGTCACTCTACAAGTATCCAAAGATCCGGTCGCCGCGCCCATCTTCTATCGCGATGTACCACTCATGCCGTCAGAAGGGGATAAGAATGCAATTAAGCCTTTGGACCCTGATGCAGTGCCATTGATCGCCTGGCGCCTCCGATATGTGGGCGAGACTCGCAGCCACTTGCTGCTTACCGGCATGCACAGTTGCGCCAACTGCCATTCTTTTTCAAATGACGGCAAGACGCTCGGCATGGATATGGACGGCCCGGGAAACGATAAGGGTTTGTACGCACTGGCTTCCGTTCAGCCGCGGATGACCATCCGGCGCAAAGACTTGATCTCCTGGAACGGCGACTGGCAGTTGGGGCTTACCAGGGTCGGCTTCATGTCACAAGTTTCGCCCGATGGTGAGTATGTCCTGACAACTTTCACCGGGCCGGGACTGGACGTGCAAGGTTCCTACTACCTCTCCAATTTCAAGGACTACCGCTTTCTCCAGGTGTTTTTTCCAACCCGGGGGATTCTAAGTTGGTACAGCCGGGCCAAAGGAGAACGACAGCCTCTGCCGGGCGCCGATGATCTTGATTATGTACAGACCGACGGGGTGTGGAGCCCCGACGGCAATTACATCGTTTTTGCCCGGGCCAAAGAGAAGGAACCCTATGGCATGGTCCAGATTCCGGCAAAGTATGCAAATGATCCAAACGAGACCCAGATCAAGTACGACCTGTATCGCATTCCATTCAATGGGGGCAAGGGCGGTCATCCTGTGCCGATTGCCGGTGCGTCAGGGAATGGGATGAGCAACAACTTCCCTAAGGTCTCGCCCGATGGCCGCTGGATCGTCTTTGTTCAATGTCGCAACGGTCAGTTGATGCGGCCCGACAGCCAGCTCTTCATCGTTCCGGCAAAAGGCGGCGTGGCGCGCCGCATGCGCTGCAATATGCGACTCATGAATTCATGGCACAGCTTTTCACCCAATGGGCGCTGGCTCGTTTTCTCCTCGAAAAGTCGATCGCCCTATACGCAGATGTTTCTCACCCACATCGATGCGAACGGCAACGACAGTCCGGCCGTTCTGATCGAGAATGCTACCGCGGCGAACCGCGCCGTTAATATTCCTGAATTCGTGAACATCGGCGAGGGTGGTTTGCTTAAGATCGACGCGCCTGCCGCCGAGTCTTTCCAGATCTGCGACCACGCCAGTGAACTCGAGCGGAAGGGTCAGCTTACCGAAGCCCTCACAGAGTGGAAGAGGGCGATGCAAACAGATCCGGAAGACGAGGGAGCCCGAAACGGCCTGGCCCTCTGCCAGGCTAAGAATGGACTTTATGAAGAGGCACTGACCAGCTTTCAGAAAGCCACGGAGCTAAACCCCAAATTCGTGGATGCTTACTTCAATTGGGGAGAACTTCTGGCCCAAATGGGAAGACCTGGCGAGGCGATTGCCGAGTGGCAAAAGGCTGTGGAGGTTACGCCGGATTACGCAAAGGCCCACGATAGTATGGGCAACGTTTACTTTCAGATGGGCATGATCCCGGAAGCAGTTGCGCATTGGCGGAAAGCAATCAGCATCGGCTCAAAGTCTTTGCCGACTTTGAACCGGGCGGCCTGGGTGCTGGCGACCAGCCCTGATAGCTCCGTCCGCAATGGAGTGGAAGCTGTGGCTTTCGCCGAGCGCGCTGTTGGTTTGCCAGGCGGGGAAAAACCGGAAATTCTCGATACCCTCGCTGCGGCTTATGCCGAAGCGGGCCGGTTCACTTCGGCTGTGAAGACTGCGCGTCGTGCTCTGGTTCTTGCAACCCAGCAGAACAATCAGGCTTTGGTGGTGGGGCTGAAATCCAGGATGGTGCTCTACGAGGGCGAAACTCCGTTCCGCGACACCACCCAGCCCTCCACCCCGCGAATGCCACAGCAAAATTAGCGTTTTGGAGCCGCTGTCCTGGATCTATTCCTCGGGCCGCGCGGATTTCTGGTAGTGGATGCGGCCACTCCAGGTACCGGCAACACGGAATGTCGGATCTTGAGTTCTGTTTCCAGCAGCATGCGTTTCGGGGCGTCCTCGAGCCCCCTGATTCGCTCCAGCAGTAATCCTGCAGCAGTGGCCCCCAACTGATAGCCCGGTTGGTAGACGGAAGTGAGTGCCGGGCTGGTGTACTCGCAAAACTCCAGGTTGTCGAAGCCCACTAGCGAAAGATCCTCCGGGCACCGCAGACTGAGTTCATGCGCCGCATGGAGCACTCCAAGCGCCATCAGGTCATTGCAGGCGAAGATTGCCGTCGGCCGCGGCAACATGCGCAGCAACCGCTTGGCAGCTTGAAAACCGCTTCGCGTATCGAACGCCGCCGTTTGAATAAACTCCGGTGCAAGCGGCAAGCGTGCTTCCCGCATGGCTTTCTTGAAACCATTCAGGCGTTCGACCGCGTTGGCGAGTTGTGCAGGTCCCGTGATAACGGCCAGATGGCGGTGACCCGCTCCGATCAGATGCTTTGTCGCATAATAGGCGCCCATCTCATTCGCTACAACAACCGCATCGCCCGTCCAACCCTCCGGGCAGCGATCCAGACAGACGACCGGGGGGCTTCCGGGCGTGCCCGGAGGGAGTTCCGAATTGAGGTCACTTCGCGCTGCCGGAATAATCAAGAGGCCCGCGGCGCGGAAAGAGCGAAGCTCCAACAGATAAGAAGCTTCCTTGGCGGGATTGTTGTCCGTGTTACAGAGCATCAATCGATAGGAGTGTTTGAAGGCGACATCTTCTGCTCCACGCACCACGCCAGGGAAGAACGGGTTCGTGACATCAGGGATGATCATCCCCAATATTTTGGTGCGATTAAGCCGCAGCCCTTGAGCAAGAGCGCTGGGTTGATATCCGAAACTCCGGATCGCTTCCAGCACACGAAGCCTGAGCTTGGGTCGGACCCGCGCCGTGCTGTTCACTACGTGAGAGACAGTGCCAATGGAGACCTGGGCCCGCTCCGCAATCTGCCGCATTGTGACGTTCGCACCCATCTTGGATTGGTCTTCAGTGTCGTTTAGGGACGCCTCTTCACATGCATTGTTTCCAGTCGTTCGACGGCGGGTTCTTTTTCGCTTATTGTGTGTCCATCGCCAGACGGAAACCCAGTGCCCCGGAACGATCCATGCTCGGGGCCATCAGCAATAGTTTTCCGTGCTCCGTCAATTTGTAAGCTTGCGGAAAATACCAGATCGAACCCTGCGGCTTGTAGTAACTGCCCCCACGCAGGATTCCTCCTCGCGTATGTTCGTCGGTGAATTCTTCCGTCCATTGCCACACATTTCCGACGAGATCCATTACACCGAACGGGCTGGCCCCATTCGGATGGGCTTCCACGGCATCCGGACCGCGCATCGTCCGCGACTTGTCCGCAACCGGAACCGCCGAAGCGTCCCACTCGTTGCCCCAGGGGTACTGCCGCCCATCGGTTCCTTGTGCAGCATACTGCCATTCCCATTCGTGGGGCAGCCGCTTCCCTGCCCATGCCGCATAGGCGCGCGCGTCTTCCAGCGAGACCCAAGTGACCGGCTTGTTACCCCAACCGTCGGGGTAGGTGCCGTCTTTCCAATCGCGCAGGAAGTTCAAGTCATCCTGCGGGTGATAGAGGGTAACCTCCAGAAATTTCTTGAATTGCGCGTTCGTCACGGGGAATTTATCGATCCAGAAAGATTTTACCTGTATTGCATGATCATGATAGCGCCGAGGCGAATCTTCCCAAGGGTATTGAACGTCGACGCCGATATCGTTGAAGCCCTCAATCTCAACACCCTTCACCTGGAACTGGAATTCGCCCGCGGGCACTTTGACCATTCCGGAAGGCGCCGCTGATGCCGGCTTTGTGGGAGCGATTGACTTCAGTTGTTGAGGTAGAACCGTCCATTTATCTGCCAGGCTGGCCAGTGGCGTCGCCGTAAACGCCTTCATCTGCACCATGAGGCTTTTGTTCGGGGCCGAGAGCGGCTGCTTTGTCGCTAACACCGCTCCATAGTCTTTTGCGTCCAGGCTGAAGGCCAGCACGGCTGTATGGCCCCGGCGTTCTGGTGCAAGTTCTACGCCGTGGTACAAATCGAAGTAGTGCATGCCCTCTTGAAAAGGCACTTCCATTTGTGAGCCTGCAATGTCGTATTCGTTCCGATTGATGATGGTCCACACGGTTTCGTCACCAACTGGCCACCGGCTGGCATACACCCCAAAGTGCAGCATGGGGAAAAATGGCTCCCAGTCCTCAGAGATCAGAAATGGCGCGATGGCGCGCTCGATTGTTGCAACCCGCCGGGTCGCTTCGCTGTCGTGCGGCGTTATCCCGTTCCAGATCCCCCAGATATTCTCCCAAGTCTCCCAGCCAATACCGTTGAAGAAGGCAAATTGCAGATCATCCGTCTTCCCACGGTTCCAGCGGTCGGAAATGTTCACCATGTGCCGCGTCTCCAGCCACTTGTAGCGGTCCACCCGGGGCACAAGTGGAAACTTGTACTGACCCCACGTCATCACGTCATATGACACCGCTTCATCGTGCGGCCCGCCTTCGGGCTGAAATGCCAGAGGATGCCCGATACCTTCTGCGGCTTCCGCGAATGCCCGCGGTACTCCGTCTTGTGTGTCTCCGTTGATCCCGTCCGCGTCAATTTCCTTCATGAGCTGAGCTATTTCTTCCGGCCAGTCTTTGTCGGGTTTTCGCGTGCCCTGATCCCACATCATCATTGGAAATAGGACCCGCACTCCCCGTTTGTGAAAATCGGCGATCATTTGCCTCACACCGGCAACACCGCCCGGCATACAACGAATCATGTCGTGCTGGTTGCGGTTGTCGATCCCCATGTTCGGATAAGTCGGCCAGATCAGGACGGCGTCGATTCCCCCGTAACGCTTCTGCAGATCATCCAGATAGCGATCTACCGTGTATTTGCCCGCCACCGGATCGTAGAAATACCGGTCCTGCACCATCATTTGCGGCTGCATGAAACTCGACTGCGCCCATCTCAACTCCGGCACCACGTAGCGGGATCCGTTGTAACCGATCCGGATGCGGCGTTCGGCGCGCCAGTGAATCAAGTCGCCGAGCCATTGTTCGTGCTGCTGTGGTGTACATTCGTCTGATCCACCTTCCCAGGCTCCTCTCATCTCGAGACACTTGGGTCCGGGTATCTGTTGCCATTCCGGGTCCCACGCCGTGGCTGCGCCCGGGACGTACGCTGTGTCTTGTGCGAAAAGAGGGATGGCGCACACCAGGAGAAAAACCATAAGGCGGAGCAAGTTCGATTTCACATCATCCTCCAAAGTCCACATTTTGTTGGCAGGCGGCAACCAAAACACACCAATCTGCGGCTACCTTGCGCGTTGGTCTCACCCGTCTACGATGTATGAATACTGCAAATGCGGATCGAAAAGAAAGGGACCATCCCATCGAACCAGCTCGCGCTGGCTGATGGGATGGTCAGCTTCCCGGGGTTAGAACGTAAAGTGCAGCCCGAACTGGGCCGCGCGCGGCAGGTTCTGTGAAGTCGAGAGTCCGAATTGCGAGCTCGAGAGGTCGCTCACCGGGTTTGTCAGATTCACGCGGTTAAAGATGTTGAAAATGTCAGCCCGGAACTCCAGTGAGTAACGTTCCCACTTGAACTCCTTGGCGAATTGTATGTTGACGTTGGCCATTCCAGGCCCGATGTAGGTGTTTCGACCCAAGTTCCCCTGAGTCCCCAGCGCGGGCACAGGAAACGCGGATGCTGAGGCGAACCCGTTGATGAAGTTGCTCCGATTTCCGGTCTTCACCGCCCCGGCCGCTGGTCGATTCGGCGTGTCGTAGTCGTAGCCGTCCGCGTTGTAGTCACCCCCGGCGTTGCTGGTGATTATGCTGCCGGGGATGAAATTGTTATTGGCGTCGTAACAATCACCTGCCGGCAGGGGTGGCACCGCTGGATTTCCGGCGCAGACTGGCGAGAAAGCTGCGCCCGAGTAGACGGTGAAAGGCAGTCCACTTTGCAGTACCAGGATGGTCGAGAATCGCCACCCGCCCAGAATGGCATTCCCCACTCCCTCCTTGAAGGGTGACGGCAGCATCACCAGGCTGTCCAAGGTAAATCTCTTGGACACATCGTAGTCGGAAAGGCCATGCTGCAGCGGAATATCGAGCGGATTGAATACCGCCTCGCTTGTATTCGAGTACGAACCGTTGTCGTTGCTGCTCATGTCGTCCGTCGCTTTCCCGAACGTGTAAATAGCGCGGAGCTGCCACGAATGGCTCATGCGTTTGGTGACCATCAAGCTTCCATAGTTGCCATCCGCAATACCGATCGTCCGCCCAAACAGTATCGGACCGAAGTCAGGATTGAGCCGGGTCTGAACTCCATTGTTCATGACCAGATCCCCGGGGAACCGGTTGACATCTGTTTGCACGTACAAGTGGTCGCTGTGTGAACCGTTGTAGTCCGCCTCGACCGTGACGTTATGTCCCAAGTCCCTTTGAACGGAAAGCATCCAGACGTGCGTCCGCGGCTGATCCACATTTGGCTGCACCCCGGAAGCCACCACGGGAATACCGGCGATTCCTCCAGAGGGTGTGGTTTGGAACGAGATTGGAGGAATAGCCCAGCCAAGCCCTTGGGAATCGCCTAGGCCGTACGTGAACGGATGAGAACTGTTGTTCAGGCCAAAGGATGGCGTAGCCCAGACGGGCGGATTGGCGCGGTTTGGAAACGACCAGGAGCCGTCCGCGACGTTGTTATAATAAAGACCGTATCCACCTCGCACCGACATTTTACCGTTCCCGAAGACGTCCCAACCGAAACCAATCCTCGGGGAAAAGCCTTGCGGGCGGTTCTCTGTCACGTACGCACTACTGCCGCCATGAACCTGCATTACCCCATTCGTGACCTGTTCAGCGAAATCGCTGCCGGTTCCAGGAGTAAAGAACGGGAAGGGAGTGGTGGAGTTGTGGTAGTTGCCCCAGTGACCGAAATAGTCGTAACGGAGTCCGAGGTTCAAGGTAAACCGCCGCGTTACTTTCCAGTCGTCTTGCGCATACATTCCCATGTAGACCCAGCGAAGAACTTGATACAGGTTGTCCGCCAGTGCGCCAGTCGCCACATTCACTGTCGGTCCAGACTGCGAATACACCCCGTCTTGCGCAAAGTCGACCAGGTTGGCAAAGTTGAACGAAGGTCGCAGGATGGGCGATGTGAAGTTGTCGTCGTCGTGGTGCCTGTCGAAGTCGAAACCCCCTGAGATGCTGTGCTTCCCGTGCGTCCAGGTCAGCACATCGTGCCAGTTGAAGTTCTCGTGAACCCAGCCAGCGGGACCCCACTGCGAGTAATAACCGGCTCCCGTAATGTAGGCGTTGGGAAGCTCTTGATGGCCGACTGCGGAAGGATTGCTGCCGATCGCCCTGTGCACCGTGAATCCTGCCTCATTCAGCAGGTTAGGAGCAAACGTATGCGTCCAATCGATTTTGGCGTAAAAGCCATAGTTTGGAATCAGGACCTGATAAATTGGACGCGGATCTACGGTTTGTGAGTCCGAGAAGGTTCGGAACAAGCTGAAGAACAAACGATCCTTCCCGGTGAGGTTGTAGTCTACACGGAAATGCCACTGGTAAGCATTGTGAGCCGGGCTCTGCGAAAAGTAGCCTGTTCCAACTGCTGGCAAATCTGCCGGAAATGAACTGCTGGGATAGAAGCCGGGATTTTGCGCTTCCACCTGGGCGACGGTGAGGATATCGGTCAGCGGCGGAGTGCTTCCCACGGGTGCAGCTTTGAAGAAAGACGTCGAAAGGTTGTTGGGGAAGTTTTGCTCCACATACTGGACGAACTGCGGGGTCTCAACCGTTGTGACGGTAGTGGCGGCTGATGAAGAAATCAAGCCAAAGGCACTTACGAAGAAGAACAACTTGTTCTTCAGAATCGGCCCACCAAACGTGCCGCCAAATTCATTGCGCCGGAACACGGGAATCGCACGGCAACCGCTCTGTCCCGGCGGGCAGTATTCGAAGATCGTGCGCGCGCTCAAGACGTTGTCCGTGTGATATTCCGATGCCGTGCCGTGAAATTCGTTTGATCCCGGCTTGGTGAAAACCTGAACCCAGGCACCGCTGTAGCGGCCCTTGGAAGCGTCAAAAGAAGCTCCCGAGACGCGTATCGATTCGATGGTGTCCGGTTCTGGCGCCAGATTGACCACGCCGTCGCGCGATGCGCTGTTCATCGACGTTCCATCAACGTCGTACTCGTTGCTGTCCTGGCGCTGCCCCGCTGCGTTGATCTCGTAGGCTTGTTCCTGCTCGAAGCTGTCGTTGTTGTTCGATCCGGAGCCGGTCGCGCCACCACTTGGCAGCCCCGAACCGGTAACTCCAGGAGCCAATTGAATCATACTGGTATAGACATTTCTTCCCAGCAAAGGCGCCGTCGCGATCGTACTTTCCTCGATTTCGCGTGACGTATCGCTCTTGTCGGTCTCGACAGAGGCGATGGTTCCGCTCACTTCAACCGTTTCGGTTTGTGTCGGCAAAACCAGCGTGGGATATAGCGTTTGCACTTGATCGGCTTCCAGGTGGACGTCCTTCTGGGTCCAGAGCTTGAATCCCTTGGCTTCGATTTCGATCGTGTAGAAACCTTCCGGCAGGGACGGGATCCGGAAGCTGCCACTGTCTGAGCTGACCGCAAACTGACTTACGTGGGTAGCTTGGTTTGTGGCAGTGACTTTTGCACCTGGAACCACTGCCCCGGACTGTTCTGCGATTATCCCCGTGAACCCGCTGTTGAATTGCGCATAGCCAGGAGTGGCAAAGCCGCCGAATACAACCAGCAGGAACAGCGTGATTACTATTGTGGCCTTTATTCGAGAGAAAACAGTCATCACTACCTCCTTTGACTCAGACATTTACCTTTACCTTGGGATTGACTCAATTCTTGGCTGTTGCATCTCCTTCGACTTCGCGGCCTGCCGCAGGCCCTCAAAGCGGTCAATCAGTTCCTGCGCTTCCGCCTTCCTTCCCGCGCTCAGGTACAATCGGGCGAGCATGTGTTCCGCTGACGCATGATTGGGATCCGCCCGCAGACAGGCAACCAGGTTTTGTTCCTCGAGTTTCGGGGAATTCTCTGAATACAGCTTCGCTAGTTGGTAATAGGAGTCCGCAAATCCGGGATTCAGCCGGATTGCTTCCTGAAAAGCATGCTTTGCCTTCGCCTGAGTCTCAGGATTGCGTGGCTTTCCACCTTGCATCTCCACGAGGACGATGCCGAGGTGGTAATGCATATAGTAGTTGCTGGGAAAACCGTGAATCGCCGCGGTCAGAGTTCTTTCGGCTTCCTGCAACTTCCCCGCGTGAGTTTGCACAATCGCCAGGCACAACAATGCCAGACTGTTGTCTTTTTGTTGTTCGCCGGCTTTGCCTAAGACGTCTTCCGCTTCGCTCAAGCGCCCCAGATTCTCGAGGACTACTGCCCTCTGCACCAGCAATCGGTAAGAGTTCGGGATGTGTTCCAGGCCGACTTCTGCGGCTTCCAGCGCAAGCTGATAATTTCCGTAGTCCGCGCAGAATGTGCTGAAATCCAGATAGTTCTCTTCTTTCTCGGGAGCCAGCTTCGCGGCCTGTCGCAGGGAGTCGAGGGCCAAAGCAAACTCGTTGTTCTCTCTCGCGACGTGCGACAGCAGATTCAGCGCGTCGGCGTCGGCCTTGCCACTGGCCATCTCTTTCAAGATCTCTAGTGACTCTTTGGATCTCCCCGCGCGATCAAGAGCCAGTGCATACTGATATTCCAGCCCTTCGAGATCGCCACCCTGCTTCTTTGCCTTTTCCACCTCTGCCAAAGCCAAGTCGTCTTGTCCCATTTGCGAGGCGAGTTGACTCGCCTTCAAATGTTCCTCAGCCGTTAAACCGGGAGCCTCGACCAACGTCTTGAGGGCCGCCTCCGCCTTAGCCTCTCCTTTGAGTTGCCATTCCGCATTCGCGAACGATAACAATGCTTCCGGGTATTCCTTCATGAGGGTGCCGGATCGTGCAAAGAATGAAACGGCCCGCGCGTACTCGCTCTTTTTTTCGTTGATCATGCCCAGAAAAAGGTTCGCGATTTGCTCGGTGGTGCCGGGGACCCTTGCCAGTCTTTGAAACTCCGTGGTGGCTGGATCGTATTGGCCCTCATTGAAATACGCGATGGCTAAATTCTTGCGGGCGGGAACAAAACCGGGGTTCACTTGGAGACTCGCAAGCAGATACTTCTGGGCCTGCGGCAGGTCGCCTTTTAACATATATGCTGCGCCTGTCGCGTCGAGCATTACTGCGTCCTGTGAGTCGTGCGTGAGTCCCTTCTGAAACACACGAATGGCGTCGTCGATATGTCCCTGACGCACAAGTTGCATTCCCTCGGAATAGTAAGTTTGTCCTTCCGGCTTGACCTTCGCGGCGCTCACGGAAGGAGATTGCGATCGCACATTTTCCACGCAGGCGGCTATCAAGAGCAGGATCAGGAAAGCTTGCGCACTACGGACCAGGACCACTTTACGCAGTTGGTCCAATGCACAAGAATCCGGACGAGACCGAGCCACTGCAAATGCCATGGCCACTATCCACCCCTGGGGCAAAGGCCCCAGCGCCCTCGACCCCTTGAAGCGATTAAATCCAAGGCCGGCACAGCAGGCCACAACCCGGAAATAACCGCCCAACAATTTGGCCGAAAACTTAAAACGTTTCAAATCGTTTGTCAAGCAGTTTTTCCTGTGGCATTATTGGCTGCACCGGCGCAGCTCTGGGCGCCGGCACTTCCCATGCGCGCACCATCGGCCCGGCCATTTCCCTTCCCGTCGGACAGGCGCGATCCTGATTCTCGCCATCGGGAGAGTCTTCTCCTCGGAGACCCAGCCAGCGTACGCCGGCGTATACCCTTGATGTTTCGGTTCTTGGTTGTTGGTGGCGCTGCTGTTCCTCACGCGCCAGTGATTCCTAGATGACTATGAATACTCTTCCACAATTCATGTCCCGTTTTACTGCCTCAACCTGGGAATCGAAGGCTCCACGATGAAACGCCTCTTGGTCGTTGGCAGCATCAATCTGGATCTTGTCGCCGTTGCCCCTAAGATTCCTCTTGCCGGTGAAACTATCTCCGGTACGAGCTTCAATACCTTTCCCGGCGGAAAAGGCGCTAACCAGGCCTGCGCCGCCGCTCGCCTCGGAACACCGGTGAGTATGATTGGGAAACTCGGGAATGACGCTTTTGGCACCGAACTCCGGACAAACCTGCAATCTGTCGGCGTTGATACCAGCGCCGTGGATGTGGTCCCGACCTCTTCAGGAATCGCTCAAATCACCACGGCAGCCAATGGCGAGAATGTTATCGTCGTTGTTCCAGGGGCCAACGGTCATGTTGTTTCCGCTGATCTCGAGAGATACCTGGACCTGATTCGCAGTTCCTCGATCATCTTGACGCAACTCGAGATTCCTCTGGAAACGGTCGTCGCTTTGGCAGCACTCGCGAAGCGGGAAGGCATTCCCCTGGTTCTCGATCCGGCCCCCGCTCAACCGCTGCCGCCATCTCTTCTCAGTTCAGTCGAGTGGCTCACTCCGAATGAGTCCGAGACTTGCGCTCTTTTGGGCCTGCCCGCAAAGGAATTGCCGCTGAACAAACTGGAAGAAACTGCTGGGATGCTGGTGCGACGTGGCTGCCGGAATGTGATCCTCAAGCTTGGTCATCGTGGCTGTTATCTCGCCCTCGCCGATGGGACGCGGGCGCTCGTGCCTGCATACAAGGTGAATGCCATCGACACAACCGCGGCGGGTGATGCTTTTAACGGCGCTTTTGCTTCATCTCTTCTGCAAGGGCACAACCCGGTAGATAGCGCGCGATGGGCATGCGCCGTCGCGGCCATCTCCGCCACCCGGCACGGTGCGCAGCCTTCCATGCCCACCCGGGCAGAAGTCCAAAAATTCCTGGAGGCAGGTCAATAGCGCACAACGACCGGCTATCCCCCAAGCCTTGAAATGTTGCAAGTTCTGCCCGGGCCTCTCGGGTTATTCGACATTGCCAGGCTGCTGCTTTGCTGACGGGAATCGCCCTTATTTTCCGGCAGACTCTTTGACCTTCAGAACGTGGTCGCCTTCCACATCATGCAGCGTTTGAACAGTGCCTGATGGCCATCGGATCTCCACGACTTTGGCCTTTGTATCGTTGGCGAGACCAAAATGCACCGGGCCATGACTCGAGGAGGCGTACCCGACGCTAGTAGTCATATGGTTGTATTGCGCGCCCGCCGAGGTTACAACTTTCACCATCGCTCCAATTCCGTCGCGATTGCTCTTCGTGCCCTCCAGCGCAATATCCAGCCAGTGTCCTGAGCCCTCCGTTTGATTCATCCAGATCTCCGCCTCGCTGCCAAGCGCAGTGACCACCACATCGACGCGGCCGTCCCCGTCAAAGTCCCCGAAAGCGACACCCCGATGCCTGGCCGGTGGCGCCGCGTCCAAACCAGCCTCGGCGGTTAGGGCCTGCCAATTGCCGCTTGCGCCCAGGTTCCGAAACACAGTGTTGTGTTGCTCGATTTCCATGTTGGGCTTCGGAACTCGCTCGACGTGCGCTCTTGAAACGAACAGATCCTTCCATCCATCGTTATCAAGGTCATAAAATCCCGCGCCATATCCCCCCATGGATCGGCTTAGCTGCCGCATTCCACTGGCATAGGTGACTTCCTCGAAACCCTTGCCGCCCTTGTTTCGATAAATAGGAAAGGTCTGGTTATTCAAGGCGACGAATACAATGTCCGGGTAACCGTCATTGTTGTAATCGCGGAAATCCAGTCCCATGCCGGAGATAAACTCGCCGTCGGCCACCAGATCCACACCCTGCGAAAATGCCACCTCCTCAAATTTTTCTCCCGTGTTGTGCAGCAGGTAGTTGTAGTAGGTGTCGTTCGTGACAAACAGATCGGGCCGGCCATCCAGATCGTAATCGGCAACTCCGACTCCCATGCCCTTGCCGACCAAACCCCGCAGCCCCCATTTCTCGGAAACATCTTCAAAGGTTCCATCGCCGCGATTGAGGAACAATTGATTGGGCTGGCCTTCATACCTTTTTGGACTGCAATAATCGTAAGCGTTTGAAGGGCCACACAGAGGCTCTGTTTTGATGTCCCACTGCAGGTAATTCACAATGAACAAATCCAATAACCCATCGCAATTCACATCCACCCAGGCGGCCGCATTCGCCCACAGGGGGCCGTACTTGGGGTCATTGCAACGATCGAGTCCGGCGCGTGCGGTCACATTCGTGAACGTGCCATCACCATTGTTGTGATACAGCGCATGGCCGTGCACCCCGGCAACAAACAGGTCCGGGAATCCGTCATTGTCGTAATCACCGATCGCCACGCCCATGTCATAGCCCGTGCCCGCCAGGCCGGCTTCTTTTGTGACGTCGGTGAAAACGCCGTTTCCCTCATTCCGGAAAAGACGGTTCGAAAATTTCACATCGTCTTTCTTCAGCGTGTCAATCTTGGCCCCGTTGGCAAAGAAGATATCGGGCCGCTCATCCTTGTTGTAGTCAAACACGCCGACTCCACCGGCCATGGTTGCTGGCGCGTGGGGAAATTCGGGTGTCTCGTCCGTTTCAATGCGGAAGGGCAGTCTTTTCAGGGCAAATTCAATCTGAGAAGTTGTGCGAGTGTCTCCGGAAATTCCGAATGCGGGCAAAAGCCAGGACGATGCGAGCGACCCGCCAAAGAGCGAGAGCAGCTTACGCCGGCTCATTCCCCCCGCAGCTATGTCCCCATGCCTGAATCCCTTCCTCACCGCATCAATCTCCCTCAATTTCCATGCTCCTTGCGCATTTCAGGGAGCTTTCCTGCCAGTCGGATCATCGAACGGAGGTTTGTGTCCACGGTGACGAGTGCGTCAAAGCTAGCCTCCGCAAGGCTCAAAAGGTCACCGTTCTGTTTTCCAGCCCAGCCCGCTTCCTGGACAGTGCAACACTCGTGGCCGCGATCCAGGAAGAGTTTCTTGAGCGCTCTTGGCGCGCACTCATCGATCAAAACTTTCATTTGAGCTGGGCGACAAGGCTCAGCCTTGCTTCCTCGATGGCGGCAATGGCGAGTTCGCGGCTGACGCTGGGGTACTGCTCGAGAAACTGATCCAGGGTGTCGCCACCCTCCAGATAGTCGATCAGAACTTTGAAGGGAACGCGGGTGCCGCGGAAGACGGGCTCCCCGCCGAGAATGTCGCGATCTTTGATGATGATCCCGGCCATTTCCATAACCTCGTCACCTAGAGTGTACCAGCCAGAAGTTGGGAGCGGAATCCTCCGCTGTCCCAGCTTGGGGCGAAGGTTCAGCACACTCCCGGTGCGGCGCCCGTAGTTCTAAACCTCAGCCTATCGGCCACCCGCCGCTCCGCGATAACCGACGACAAAGACCGCTAAATGTCACTCGGAACGCCGACATCCCCTTCTTTTGCTTGCGTTCGCCAGAACGCCGCGGCGTAAAAGATGGCATCCACCGTTATGACCGCTACGAGTGGATAGATAAACAGGACTTTAACCAGAAAGAGCTCATGCATGGGATCATCAACGACTTTTGCCCTTTCCCACAAAGCCGCGATGAGCCACACCACATACGGAGCTAAGTTCAGACCTCCTGACCTGGTTGGTCGAAAATCTGTCCGCTTTTTGGTCCAAGACAGGAGGGTGCGACCTCATAATACATTTGAAGTCGGGTGCCCGGGAACGACGTTTTTGTTTTGTTGAGGGCATCACAAAGGGATTCGAGGACACGCGACCGATGTGGCGAACTGAGCGGGGCTAGCCTTACCCGAAGTTGCTCACCGGTCGGCTCAATGTCCGCTGTATCCTGCAGCGCCATCTGAATGAAAGTACGCCCTTCCTCTTCAATGCGGCTGTAGTGGGGGCGAATTAGCTCAACCAGATCGCTCTCGGTCTGGTACGCAACCATTTTCAAAACGTTGGTTAGGTGTTTTCGTTCGGTAGAAAGTTTCACCATCTCCTGGCCCTCTGAGGCATCCGCAACTGTCACGCGAGCAGGGAGAGAGTCACGCCGAGCCTGGAGTTTCTTGATACGTTTTATGACCTTAGCAATCTCCATGCGAATTTTCTCTTCCGTAATCTCAAAACTAGAGTCCGCGGATGTGGGCCTATTGATGTGATCGATTGCCGTTGTCCCATAGCTTTCCCGTAGTTTCCTGAGATGAACACGTGCAGCGTAAACTTCTTTCACGGCGGCTTTTCGTGCTGGGTTGGGAACGGAACGGCTGGGGTCGTCGGGTTCGACCTGATAATCCGCGAGAGCGTCGATCAGATACTCCTCCCGCAGGTACTTAAAGAAATTTTCCTGGCGCCAGCGCTCGAACATGCGATGAGCAACATCAATGGCGCGTAGCTCCCAGCGGCTCGTCACGATCGGCGTCTGATGGCCGGTCTCTGTCAGGCGAGTCACCTGCCGTAGCCGCAGCTTTCCTTTTAGAAATCGAACGGGTTGGTCATTGAGCAGATATTCGACCGGCCGACCATCCAACTTGGCCTTGTGCAGAGTGAATCTCTTTTCGGCGATGTGGCGGATGCGTCCCTTACGATAGGTCAAGATGTCAAAACCCATAGCCAGCAGCTTCTGAAACACTTCTGGGCTCCAACCAGCTCGATCAAAAACAACAGTGGAATGCCGGCGCGGCCCCAGGAGTTCGCGCACCTCACTCAACACCGGGATGAGCATTCGGGTCATGCCGGCGTTGGCATCGGCAGTGACAACAAATAATGGGTCGCCGCGCTGATCGTTGACCCAATAATCGGTGGTTGCGGGTGCGGCGAGATGCATGCGTGTCACATAGGCTTTCGGAACCTTACGTTTGCCGTGGTAGGCCCGAACGTGGCCGTCTATATAGAGGAACCCGAGCACCTTCCCGCGCTCGATGATGCGTTGCCGGGCGACCTCACGGCCCAGTTGGTAACTGTCCTTCAGAGAAGCGAGTCGAGAAAGTTTGCGGCGAAGCGTCTTCACTTCGGGCATGCGATCCAGGCCGACAATGCGGCCCAGTTCCCCAGGCGGATACTCTTTGAGAGTCTCGGGCCGTGGGATTCTCAGAAGCGCCAACAAAACATAAGCAACCAGAGTTGTGCGCAAACCGTAGAAGGCTGGGCCGAGGCTGCCGTACATTTTCTCGGCCGTCGAGAGCAGACCACTCGCAACGAGCGCAGGAATGGCCAACAAAACACCTGCTCTCGGTAGACTTCGTGTGGGAGCAAACACCGGAAGGGCATCGTCGAGAAGCCCCATGGCAGCAAGAAGACGATCCATGGACCGATCGAGAGGGTTGATGTCGAGACTTTTTGCAGCCGAATCGCTTGGCAGTTGCGGTTTCTTATCTGGAGGCTGTTCCGTAACGGGGGGCGGAATCTCGAGCACCGTGCTTGCGGAAACCACGGCCAGCTGTACTTGCGAACCTGCTTCTGGCAGGAAGGAGAGACTTGGTTCAGGGCCAGGTTTCCAGCCCAGCCGACGGAGACTCTTGCGCACGGCTTTTTCGCTAAGGCCGAGCCGGCCGGCAATCCAACGATTGCTCATCTCCTTGGCCTTGAGGCGGAGAATGATGCGGTCTCGTTCCTGGAGTTTCTTGTTTACGGGAGAATGGACTACCGGCCGTCCCCTCGGGCGCGCGAGCGCGCTCAATCCACCGGCTTTCAAGCGCTCTTGATAGCGGCGAAGTGTTCGCGCCGAGTAACCGAAGCAGCGTGCGATATCGTTCTGATCCGCGTATCCTGACTCGAAAAGCTGAACCATGGCGTAGGCTTCGGCCGAGCGATCTTGAATCGAGTAATGGGAGAAAACGATGCCATGGACGAAGAGCACTCGTTGGCCTTGCTCGGTCTCAGCGCAAACGCGATCGTTTACGAAGATGGTACCGGGGGTAGGAACAGGGTGGTTAAAAAGCTCCTTTTGAGGTGAGGCCGGGCTCATGCTTCCTTAGCATGTTCTATCTCCACGGATTCGAAAAGCGGACAGTTTAAGGTCCGCACCCCACTAAAGGAAAAACCAAGCCAGTCGTGGCTTCCGGAGATTTGCAGGAGGGTGTCGAGCACTTCCAGTGGAAAAAATGCGCAACCAAAATCGTGCGATTTCCAGCCGTCGATTTAGAAAAAGCGGACAGTTTAAGGTCCGCACCCTACTCTCGCAAAACCCCAATTTTGGCCGCTTTTTGGTGGTATGTCAGGAGATCTGAAGTTAATGATTGGACTGAGAACGGTTCGTCGCGCCTCGGCGAACACCCCGGCCAAAAGCACTAATATCACTAGCAGGCCCCACGGCGCGGAAAAGAGTTCCTTCCAGTAAGAGAACGCCGGGGCGGTCGTTCTCATGACCTGATGGAGCAGTTGCTCCTCGTGATACGTCCGAATAGGACCGATTAGTAGCAAAAGACTCACTGCGCCATTCGTGAGCATGACCCAGCCGAGTCGCCAGTAATTCTTGTTTAGTCGTCTCATTGTTTACCTGCGTATGCTTGGTTGTAGCGATCCTGGAGAATCCCCATGATCCAACCCCAACAGTTCGGACAGGATGGGTGCGGGTCCCTGTTTCCGTTTACGTGATGTGTACAGTAGTTTGGGGGATTACCCGGGTTCTTCGCCTTCTTTTCAACGCAATTGCAGGCCCAATCGGGAACAGGATCAACGATGTGCCCCGGTTTTTCATTCCTCTCCCAATCTCCCGGAACCGGATTACCCAGTGCAAGAGCTGCTACGTTCCCCTTGTTGTACCCCCGCCGGACCCAGGCCAATCGATTGGCCGGTCTGACTGTTATAAAAATATAAATGATCTAGCCCAAACTGCTTGGCAAGCGGACCCTTTAGAGGCCGACTGTGCACCTGCCACGGGCAGAACCCAAACGGGTCAATTAGGCCGACCGGATCATTCTCGACATAGGTGTAAAAATTAATCCCACCTGGGAAACGTGCGGGATCTTCTAAAACGAACCTACCGCCGAACGGGTCGTAGTATCTGGCACGGTAGTAGTATAGGGAGGTTTCGGGGTCGAATTCGTGCTCGGAGCTATGGAATCGTTGGCTTCCAGCTTCAGTGGGAGCAGTCGCTTCGGCTTTGGGGTAAGACGCGCTCGTATCCATGGGTGAAGGTCAACGCCTCAACTGGCCCGGCGCTTTTGAGCAAGGCCGTCAGGACGCGAATTCTTAAGTTGAGCCCAATCACGCCCCTTCCTTCGTTTCGGGATTAGATCCGCCAGCATGGCATCTCGCAGAAGAGCATTCGCCCGGGTTTGATAGCCTTTGCCCTGTCGCCGAAGCCAAGCGATTACATCGGCGTCAAGGCGAAGAGTCAGTTGTTTCTTCAACGGTCGATAGAAGGGATTGCGTACCGCATTTTGCCAGAACCTTTCTGTCAGTTCAGGGATATCGGAAGTATTGACCTGCTCATCCGTCTGCCGAGCAAGGTTCTCCAGGCGGTGTTTTTGTCTAGCCGAAAGGCGGCTATCCGAGAGATTCTTCTTTACGATGTTCGTCATACCGTTTGCGCTCCTTACGGACTGCTTTTCGAGCTGAGATAATCCGAATGATCTCGTCCTCTTGCACACTGCGAACTGTGTGGGCAACGAGGAGCAGCACGACGCCCCCGACCAAACCGAGGGTCTGCCATCGGAGCTCGCCACCCTCCAAGCGATCCTGCTCGACCAAGGCGTATGGGTCAGCAAAAACCAGCATGGCATCTTCAAAACGCACGCCGTGCTTTCGTGCGTTCGCCTTAGCTTTGGTCTCGTCCCATTCGAACCGGATCATGGGCCAATAGCATAACTCCACAAATGTAGCTACACAAGAGTAGTATTTGCCGCACTCATGGGTTGCCTGAGAAGATTGAACTGCGCCCTAGCCTGCTCGTCGCACTGTTTCGCATTCATGACCGAGCGCCGTGAGAGTCTCCTTCAAAGCTGCGGGGAGGCACTCATCAATCAGGATTCTCATTTTCCGAAACGTGCCAGCACCAGCGCCTTGGCTTCTTCTAATGCGGCGATGGCCTGCTCACGGCTGACACCCGGGTATTGTTCCAGGAACTCATCCAGCGTGTCGCCACCTTCCAGGTAGTCGAGGAGGGTCTGGAAAGGAACGCGCGTGCCACGGAAGACGGGCTCTCCGCTATGGATTTCAGGGTCTTGGATAATTACGCTTTCAGAGTGAGTGGCCATGGCGATCCTCCTGCCCGCATCCCGATTATCGCATCCGTGAGTAAAAACCGCTCTGAAAAATACTGGGTGGCTCGGGTGAGGGGGAATTTAGATTTGCACGATGAAAGAACCAGAAACCAAAGGTGCGCCACACAAGATATTTCCTCTATTGGTCTTCTGCGTCACTCGCCACCCAAAATCGTCTAGGATTTTTTTGACCGGGCTACCCGCCCAGCGAGATCATCCGTGAGGTCTCAGCGTGTATTGTCTACTATAGTGAAGCGTGCCAGTTCTGCTTTGTAGGTTCCCGAAGGAACAGGCACGGGCCCAGGGTTGTCACGCAGCTTCTTGGGCGAAACTGGGAATCGGTACGTTGCCGTGACGAAATATTCTCCTGGCCCAGGGAAGGAATAGCCAGAGTCGTGAGAATCATCACATGAGACTTGTCGATCCACACTGAGCGACTTTCCAGGGTGAAGCGCTAGATATTCGTTGTCGAGGAATATGCGGTTCACAATGACCCCGCACCACGAGAGCACAGTTCCGGCGTCGTTCTTGATTTCGAGATGTATGTCATAATTTAAAAGGAGAGCTTGGCTGACAATCACGTCCGTTTCGGACTGATTTTGGATTGTAAATCGAAACATGACTTTTTCTCTGACATGGAAGGCTGCCTTGACCGGTTTTGCGGTAAACTTCAACTGCAGAGCGTCCTTAGCCTGACTGCTGAGCCGGCCAAAGACGACAATCAAAATCAAGACGGTGCAACAGATCAGAGAACGAAATCCTCGCATAACGATCACCTCGTAAAGCTCGTTGGCGGTTTAGTTGTTCCGCAGAGGTATTCAAATTCCCTGGGAAGTTCCTCGTCGTCACCTGGGATGGCACCTTTCGAGATGTGCACGAGTTCGTGAACTAAATCTGCGGCCAACAGCCAACGTCCCACTCGGCAAGAGTAGGGTCTTATGAAAAGATGGTGAGTGTCGGTGGGAAAGGTGTACGCGCCCTCAACGCTTTTAACCTTTCCGTCCGGACCTCTTGTGTAGACATCTCCAGGCGCGTAGGTAATCGCGATGCTTGGGTCGTCGAGAAGGTCCTGCAACGAGCGTCCCGAGCCGATTTGCTTATAAGCGCAATTGCAGGGCTTATTCTTGATTCCGTCAACCTAATTTGGCCCACTTCGATCACCTATCTGGCCACCCCCTGGGTGAATCAACTCCCGCATCCCGGTCGGAGCGAAGCCCTGCGGCGCCCGTAGGGCGGCGCGTTTAGGGCGTAGCGTAGACCGGGATGCGGGAAAAGTTCTAGAAGCGTGGCGTCAGCGTCTCCCAGGAACGACGATCTCCAACTCGGTCGACCCGTAGCATCCCCGTTTTCCGAGGAGCTCGCTACCCGTTGCCTCATCCCTTGCCGCCTTTCTTCTTATTCAGAGTTCTGCGGAAACGATACGACTCCGTGCCGGTCTCGATGATGTGCGCCTGATCAGTCAACCGGTCGAGCATGGCCTTGCACAACCTGGCGTTCGGGAACATCGTGGTCCACTCCGAAAACGGCAGATTCGTTGTCACGATCACCGCCGCTCTCTCGGCCCGGCCAGCGATGATCTGGAACAACAGCTCGGCAGCTGCTTCCGGCATCGCTACATATGCCATTTCGTCGATCACGATTAACTCATAGCGCATCCACCGGTTGGTCACACGATTTAGTTCGCTCCTGTTCTTGGCCTCCGTCAGTTCGTTTACCAACTGCGCCGCCGTCGTGAATCGCACCCGTTTCCTCTGACGACAAGCAGCTATCGCTAGCCCCGTTGCCAGGTGCGTTTTACCCGTGCCGGTCTCCCCGAGAAAAATAACTGGCTCGCTGCGGCTCAAGTACCCGCCTTCGGCCAGGTTCCGGATCTGGGCCACAGGAAGGTGCGGCGCATCAGCGAACGCAAAGTCCTCCAGTGTTTTTACCTTGGGGAAATGGGCATCGGTTATCCGCCGTGCTACCCCATGCTGATAGCGATCTTCCACTTCCGCTCCGAGCAGCGCTTCCAGATAACTCAAGTGCCCCTGCTTCTGCTTGGCTGCTTCTTCGGCCATCGACAGAAACTGCCCTCCCACCGTCGCCAGCCTCAGGTCTTTGGCATACTGCCGAATCGTCGCCTGTTGCACGGGAACCGTCGCGACGCTCATTGAATCACCCCGTTCCCGGAATAGTTCTCCAGCAACTGGTCGTAGTTCCTGGTGGTCGGTTGTGGCCGGTCATACACTCGCAAGGCCCCGACCTCGACCGCTTCACGCGGCTCTCGTTTCCCGTTTCGTTCCGCCTCCAGGAGCAGGCGCACGGCTTCCACATCGAAACAACTCATCTCCAGAGCCTTTTCGATCGACACTTGCAGTTGCGGGTAGCCGTGCTGCCGGCCCAGCAAAAGCACCTCGATCATGGCGCGTGTTCCCGGCTGCTGGCCCCTTCGTTGCTTCAGCATCTCCCAGTAGCGATCGAAACTGGCCGGCCAACGTCCTTGCGCTCGCCACTGCTCGAGCGGTGTCGAACCAGCGAACGCTCCGGGCTTCTTCGTCAGCGCTTCCAGGTAATGCTCCAGGTTGAGTACTTTCTGTTGACGGTTGAAGCAGCGATCGTGTCGCGCCACGCACTCTCCCTGGTGCCAAAGCTCCACGTAGGAAGAATGCACCCTGGCTTGCACTTCCACGCCGACGGGCAGAGGAACGGAGTAGAAGTTGGTCAGCACCTTCACGCAACCGCTGGTGTTCACATGTGGAAAGTGAATCGCTGCCAAATCAAAACCTTCTTTCGCCAGTGCCTGCAGGTGTTCTCGCTCCAGACTCATTCCGGCACCAACCGTCTGTGCCCGCTCGCCGATCAAACGCTGCTCATCGTTCCGGGATGCTTCCAGCAAGAAAAGATTCAGCGCTTCCCAGCTGGCAACCTGCGGAACCGGCACCATGTGGTTTCGGCGAAAGTATCCTCCTTCTCCTTCCACGCCACCCTTCTCGTGACCTTCCGCCGGGGTGCAGAACTCCGACTGGAAACCCCAATGCGATCGGAAGGCTATGAACCGCATGGTCTCCTCTCGCTGATGCCCTCGCAAAATCTTCCTCACCGCACTCTTAAGGTTGTCATACCTTAAGACGGCAAATACCCCACCGAAATAGAGAAACGCTTGTTCATGCGCTTCCAGAAACGCTTGCTGGCTGGCGTGCGGGAAGGCGCAATGAAACGCTCCTCCACTGGCCATGCTGCGCATGCAAAATACATAGGCCAGCTCCCGCTCTCCGCAAATATCTGCGTAAGCTTCATACCAGTCCACCTGCGCTTCTGTGCCCCACGAATAAGACTGGGGAATGAACGTCTCGTGCCCGATGAGTTGTAACTGAATCTTCCGCTCGCGCACATAGCGACGAATTGATGACTCGGCGATGCTGACTTCCGGAAGTTCCTTGCGGATCCGGCACCAGATCCGATGTGCGGTGTGTCGCTGCTTTCTTGGTGCCTTCTGATCGGTCTGCAGAATCGCTTCGATGAAAGTCGCCGCTGCTTCCAATTTCGGCTTCGGTCGAGTGTTGATCTTTCGCTCCCTCGGAACCGCGTCAGCCAATGCTTCCCGCACCATGCGCCGGTGAATTCCAAGCTTCCTCGCCACCCCTTGGATAGTCCCCACGCCGTGGTTGTACTCCCGCCGAATCTGCTCAAATAGTTCCACTTTGGCTCTCCTGTTCAACCGGGTCTCCTTGGGGGCTCGCCAGCCCGTAACGAGATCCACGGTATATGGTTTTCAGTAGGTGGGCCAATTTAGATGATCGTTGGTGGGCCGAAATAGAGTATCGAAATCATTCTCTTGCGCTATCTTGCGAACAATATCCAGCGCCTGCTTAACCCAACTTCCACGCTAGGAAGCGAAATTTCCCCCTGGTTGGCCGGTAAGGTTTTTCTTTTCAACGGACGGTTGCTAAATCGTGTAAATAGTGACGAATGATGTTAATATTCTGCTTGACTGTAGATCATCAGTTGTTATATGTAGTGTCCTGTGTACATCCGCAAAACGACCAAAACTTGGAAGGGCAAAAGCTACACCAACTACCTGCTGGTCGAATCCCTGCACACCCCCAAGGGGCCCCGCCAACGCATCATCTGCTCGCTCGGAAGTCTGGCCCCGGCACCCCGCGAGCAATGGCTCGAACTCGCTCATCGCGTGGAGAAGAGCTTGCAGGGACAGAGCGCTCTTTCCGCCGTTGACTCGCCCGTCAAGACCCTTACGGAACAGGCGCGCCGCGGACGCAGAAGCCGCTCCGGTGCGGAGAAATCAGCGATGGAGCTGGAATCTCCGATCATCGTTGATGTCGACCGTGTGGCGATGGAAAAACCCCGTGAGGCCGGAACCGTGCACGTGGGCCATCAAATGTGGCAGCAGTTGGGGCTGGGTGAAATCTTACAGCGTGCGGGACTATCCGACAGAGCCTGTCTGCTGAGTGAAGCGATGGTGCTGAATCGTCTGATCTTTCCGCTTTCCGAACATGCCATGCCGGATTGGATGGAGCGCACGGCCCTGGACGATGTGCTTGGAACGAAGCTCTCCTTACTGAGTGATGAGGCCTTGTATCGCAATCTGGACCGACTGCATCCTCACCGGGAGCAGATCGAGCGCGAATTGGCGGAAAGCGAGAAGACCCTATTCAATCTGGACGACACTTTTTTCCTTTACGATCTGACCTCGACGTACTTCGAAGGGGAAGCCGGGAACAATCCGCAGGCCAAGCGCGGCTACTCGCGAGATAAACGGCCCGATTGCAAGCAGGTGCTCATCGGCTTGGTGCTGAATCGCGATGGCTTTCCCAAGGCACATGAAGTTTTCGACGGCAACCGTCAGGACCGCACGACGGTGGAAGAGATGTTGGAAAGTTTGGAGAAACGCACGGGGCGGAAGTCGGGTTCGACGGTAGTGGTCGATCGCGGGATGGCGTACGAAGAAGACTTGCAGCAAATCCGGGCGCACGGACACCACTACTTGGTGGCCAGCCGGCAGTCGGAACGGAATGCCTGGTTGGCCGAGTTCGAACAGAGCGACAACTGGGAGGAAGTCATTCGGATTCCCTCGCCGCGCAATCCCGATCAGAAAAAATCACAGGTGCGCATTAAGCGCTGCCAGCGGGGGAGTGAGGTCTACATCCTGTGCATAAGCGAGGGACGCGAAGAGAAGGACCGAGCCATCCGTGAAACTCACGAGCAACGCTTGAAGAGAGATTTAGAGAAATTGCAAGCGCGTAGGGAGAAGGGCCAGCTGCAAGAGGAGAAGAAAATCCACCAGGCGATCGGTCGGCTCAAGGAACGCTACCCGCGGGTGGCCCGCTATTACCGGATGGACTACGACGCCGAGCGCAAAACTCTCAGGTGGGAAGAGAACAGCGAGAAGAAAGCCATCGCCGAGAAACTCGATGGCGGCTATGTGCTGAAAACCGACCGGCAGGACTTGACGGCGGAGGAAATCTGGCGGACCTACATGCTGCTCACGCGGGTGGAGGGAGCTTTTCGGGCCATGAAGAGTCCGTTGCTCGAGCGGCCCATCTTCCACCATCTCGAGCATCGCACCCAAACACACATCTTCCTCTGCGTGCTGGCTTACCATCTCCTAGTGGCCATCGAAAAAAGATTCCTGGATCGTGGCGTGCACACCTCGTGGGCGACCCTGCGCGGACAACTGCGGACGCACGAGGTAATCACGGTGGTGTTGCCAACCCGGGAGGGACGCGTGCTCAAGATTCGCAAAAGCAGTATCCCAGAACCGATTCACAAAGAGATTTACTCGACGCTCAGAATACCGGTGGAGATCATGAGGCCGGTTAAGACTTGGCATGACCTCCCGGCAAACATAGTGACGGAATAAAATGACAACTCCCTGCAAACAAAGCAGTTCGCTCAGCCGAGCGTGGAAGTTGGGTTAAGAGCCGGTAGGCAATTCGAATTGAAGCTAGGGTCGATAACCAGTAGACCAAAGGGGTCGGCAAAGACCGTTGGCCTATTCCGCACAAAACCGAAAAAGTTGATATCACCACCATCAAATCAGAGCGGGTCCACGCCAATAAACCTTCCTGCGGTCGAATCGTAGTATCTGGCGCGGTAGTAGGATGGATTGCAATCCGCAGTCATGGCCGGCACGATGTAATTCATAACTATTGGAAATCGCCGAGGGACGCCGGGTCCGAATTCTCAAGACCTCAAGCTCACGTGCTCGGGTTGAAATCCTTTGCGTGTCCCTCAAAGATACTCTCGATGTCGCGAGCGCCATGCAAAATACGCGCAATTTCGATCCCGTCCATTAAGGCACGGTAGAAGATGACGTAACGTCCATAGGGAAAGCTTTGCATCCGCGGGGCTAACTCCTCGCGCCGGCGCCCCGAGCCGGGTTGGCGGCCTAGCACTTGAAGCGTCTCGTAAAGTCTGTCGATAAACGCATCGGCTTGCGCCTCACTATCGTCCGCAATGTAACTCCAAATCTCGACTTAGTCTGTTTTCGCGCGCGGGCTGATACGGAGCGGGGACACTTATTTCGTGCTCTTTGCCGACTTCTTCTCGCGGGCGGCACGTTTGATTTCTTGCGGATCGAAAACCAGAGAAGGTCCGCTGTCCAAGCCTTCTCGTACATCCTCGCGCAGCTTTTGCATTTTCAGGGCGCGAAATTGATCCGCTTGCTCCAAGAGGCGCAGTGCTTCGCGGACGACCTCGCTGGCGGAGTTGTACGACCCGGAGGCGATCTTCTCGCGGATCATGTCCTCAAGGTGAGGGGTCAGGCTGATGTTTATGGGCATGGCAGGAAACCTCGAAAGTCTGGTCATCGAGAGAATATCGCCGTTGGCATTAATTGTCAATGATTGACAAATCGAGCGTCAACCGATTCAATTGCGGCAAACGGCGCCTAAAAAGACCTTCTCCTGCGAATGAAAGCAAGGGTTGTGGGAGTCCCCGGTACCCAAGAGCCCACCCTCAAAAAACGGGAGTGGGGCACCCAAAATCGTCAAAGACTTTTGTGGCCGAGCCACCCGATACTCCGCGATATACGAGTCCAGTAACCGGTCCCAACTCCTCATCGCTGCCCTCGCAAACGTTAGCGACAGCGCCCCCACGATCGCCCGCCTGATCGTTATAGAAATAAACAATATGACCTCCAATATGACTCCCTTGGAGGCTGCGATGAACCACGAACTGAACTAAATTTCCGTTAAATCCATATTGGGTGTAGCCGTCGAACGTGGCGGATAAGGAGTGTGCACCGGGTGCCAGCAGCCCGGTATCGAAGGACACCACGCCCGAGATAAGCTGCGCGGAGCCGATCGAGTTGCCTGCGTCCAGAAAGGTCACCACGCCGCCCGGCACAGCCACGGAGCTAGTGACAGTGACGGTGAGCCGCACTGTTTGACTCGCCAACACCGCTGAAGGCGCAGCCTTGAGCACCGTGCTCGTCACATAGGTAGGCGCTTGCACCACGTGGATCGCTGAGAGACTCCGCGGTGCATAGTTACTGTCCCCGTTATACGTCGCCGTGATGGTGTGCTGGATCGGAATCAAAGGGCTGCTGTCCGTGTAACTGGCCGAACCGTTGACCACCTGCGCATCGGCGATGAACACGCCATCCACGCTAAAACCCACCATCCCGGTTGGCACAGGCCCGCCGGTGGTTTGCGAAGCGACGCTCAGCGTAATTGTGAACGGCTTTCCGGCGATCGATGGTTCCGGTGTGATGGAGACGGTTCCGCTCACGGAAGCGCCGCCAGGAGGAGTGCCATTCGGCTCATTCAGCAAAACGGTGACCGTCGTTCCCCAGTAGTTGGGTCCCGAAAACCCAGCGTACCCGTCGCCATTGGCAACGATAATATCCGGGTAGCCGTCCCCATTAACGTCAACCACGTTCAGACCGGCGATTGAGCGGCCGGCAACGTAATTCACCTCGGAATCGAACTTGCGGTTCCCCAGATTCAAGATGACGGCGACCGTAGCGCCGTCGGTCAGGACCAAATCCGGCAGGTTGTCGCGGTTGACATCAGCTACAACGACATACTGGTAGGCGCGAGAAGTAGGCAGGAAGACTGGTGCTAAGAATGTTCCATTTCCATTGCCGTACAGAATGGCTATCGGGGTGCTGCCGTTGTAGGTGGGAGCCAGAACAATGTCCGCATTGCCGTCCCCATCAACATCCGCAACCGCAGCTACCGCGCTGCTAACGCCATTCGGCAGGCTAATCGCACTCGAGTAAGTGAAAGTACCATCGCCGTTTCCCAGCCATACTTCCAAGTGGTCGTAGTAGTTGATGATGAGATCAGGCTTCCCGTCATTATTAACGTCGCCTGTGTTCAACAAACCCGTATCGAACGGATTGTGCAGAGCTGTCGTCACAGTGGTGAACGAATTGTTGACTTGGCCCAAGGACACGGCGATCTGTTGTCCAGAGACATTGACAATGTCCATTCGGCCGTCGTGATTGAAATCGGCCATGATGGGCGAACTGTTGGGAACGGCAATCGGTGTGGAGAAGACACCATTGCCATGGTTGAACTCAACGGATTGGGTGCTACCAACGGAGCTCTGGTTGGGAGTCATGTTGCCGACGTTCACGTCGGGCTTACCATCGCCGTTGAAGTCCGCCGCCAAGATGGTCATGAAGGGTGTTTGCGAGCCGTAACTCGGATTCGGATCGGGACCGAGCGTGAAGTTCCCCTTGCCGTCGCCCAAGAGCAGCCGCGGAAACGTAGCTGACAGGGTCACGGCGACGTCCATATGGCCGCTGCCGCTGAACTTCCCAACCGCAGCTGAGCCAACCGACTGGCCCATATCGTAGAACTGGTCGCTGACGAACATCCCGTTCCCGTTTCCAAAAAGCAGCTCGATCCCACCTTCGACAGCCATGGCAATGTCGACGTGTCCATCGCCGTTGAAATCGGCAATCACGGGCTTCGTGGGCAAGGTTGAGTACGGGCCCATAGAACCGCCGGAAATCGTTGTGACCGTCGAGCCAAAGGTCGGGCCTGTTGCGCCAGGCGAAACCGCGAGGCCACTCGGCGTCAGGAAGATCAAATCGGGAATGCCGTCAGCAGTCAGATCGACGGCGGCCACCAGCGGGTTACCTTGAGAAGGAGAGTTCCCGATGTTGATCAATTGGGAAAAAGTTCCGTCAGGGTTGCCCTTGAAATAGCCGAGCTGAAACAACACGCCGGGAGTAACGTCAATCGAAGGATAGTAGGCCGTTAGCACATCTGGATGGCCATCTCCGTCCACATCCGCCAAGAGAAACGGGCCTCCGGCGTGGTTCACGCTGTAGCGCACGTAGTTCGAGAAAGTGCCGTTCCCGTTGCCGAGGAAAATCTCGAAATCAGCGCCGAGGGCATCAGTACTGAAGATGTCGAGATGACCGTCGCCATTCAGGTCAAAAAGGGAAATAGAATCGACATCCGCCCCATTTTGATAGGCCAGGAGGTCACCGCTAAAAGTGAAACTTCCGGAGCCATTGCCTAGCAGAATATAGACATCTGACCCGGTGAAGAGAGCCACATCCGCCTTGCTATCGCCATTTAAGTCGCCGACAGCGAGACCGACAAGTCTAGGGTGGCCCGCAAAGCCATTGGGCACGAATGAGGATAGAACAGGCGTCTGGAAAGTGCCGTCCCCATTCCCCGCCAATACTGCGATCAGGACTGCAGTGCTGCTGTATCCCGCGAAAACTAAATCTGGTTTTCCATTGCCGGTTACGTCTGCGACAGTAAGGTCGCAACAGATGCCCGCGGGCAGCGCAATGTCCACCGTGTGGATGAATGTTCCATTGCCGTTGTTCAGCAGAACATGGACTGCCCGCTGGCCATAGGCCTGTCCATCGACGTACACGATGTCCGGCTTGCCGTCGTTGTTGATGTCGGCAGCCACGAAGTCCACGACGTCCGTTGCAGTGGGAATGACTGGAGGACTTTTGAAGGTAATTGCTTGGACTGGCGCCACAAAAAGCAGAACGATAAACAGGATGCCGCGAGAGAGGGCACAGAACTGGTGCGTTCGCATGTGTGACCTGGCGAAGGGGACTTTGTCGGAGACAAATTGAATATAGCACAGATTACCCTTTACGTTCTCTATATGTTATTGCTGAATCCGGGAAAGTATTGACTCGCTATACCCTTCGCGTAATAATGTAGCCTGTCCGATACTAGGTCAAACAGAACAGCACTGAGCTCAACCATGGACTCTTCCCTACTGTTTGCAGCATTGCTGCGTCATAAGTGGGTTTGCGCCGGACTGCTTTCCGTTATCTCACTTTGCGGCTGTGGAGGGGGTGGAAACGGAGGGGGAGGAGGCGGGGGAGGCCAAAACGTTGGAGACTTTTCGCTTGCCGTTAACCCTGCCTCGATTTCGGTTCCTGCTGGCGGTTCGGCAACTGTTTCCGTATCGGCCACGTCTCGGAATGGATTTTCGTCGCAAGTCTCGGTACAGGTCAGCGGATTGCCGATTGGAGTGACCGCATCGCCTACCAGCTTTTCGGTAACACCCGGCACAGCACAGCAAGTGACACTGTCCGCTGGATTTGGTGCGGGTACTGTCTCGGCGACCGCGACGTTCGCGGGCACGTCGGGCTCCTTGAGTCACCGCGCAAGTTTAAGTGCGTATTCCGATGAAGGTGATCAGGATTCCGAACTGATCGTGATCAGCGTTCCGGGATTGATGTGATCAGTCCTCGGAGCGAAGCGACGCTGGCGGTTGCATTTTGCAGAAAGTGATCACGATCGTCAAGGTTGTTGTTGTTGAAGCTGTGCGAAAAGTGGAAATCCCGCGCCGTTTGCGGGATTTCCAAGCGGAGTGGGAACCCCGCTTTTTGGGGTTTCCACGGAGCGGCTTTTCCACAGCTTTGGCGCCGGACGATTTTTTTGCAAAAATCTTCGCGTCAGGATCGTCTAGAAACGACGATCGCCGGCTCGATCGGCCCACAGCATGTGCTGTTTGTCCTCCTCCCGCCTCTTTATATCTTTTTGTCGTTTCCCTGCTTGCGCATCGAGTCGCCGCGCAGCTCGATGCGATGGGCGTTGTGCACCAAGCGATCCAGGATGGCGTCCGCCAGCGTGGGATCTCCGATCTGTTCGTGCCAGCGGGACACTGGCAGTTGCGAGGTCAGGATCATCGAGCGGGCCTGGTAACGATCTTCCGCGATCTCCCAGAAATCCCGCCGTTCCGATTCTGCCATCGGGGCCATCGCCCAGTCGTCCACCGCGAGCACGTCGATGCGATTCAGCCGCCTCAGGAGTTGCCGTAGACTGCCATCGGCCCGCGCCAGGTTCAGATCCCGGAACAGCGCGGCCGTCCGGGTGTAGTAGACCGAGTAGCCGTCCCGGCAGGCTTTCTGCGCCAGGGCCGAAGCCACATAGCTTTTGCCTACGCCGGTTGGACCGAGAACGAAGATGTGTTCGTGGTTCTTCACCCAAGCAGAGTCTTGAGCGAGTGCACGGATTACACTGCGATTCAACCCGCGTTCGGCGCGGTAATCAATGTTTTCCACGCAAGCAGAGCCCTTCAGGCGAGAGGTCTTCAGCCGCCGGGCCAACACTTGGTTCTGCCGCCAGGTCCACTGCTGATCGACCAGCAACGCCAAGCGATCCAGAAAGCTCAGCTCCCGCGAGGCGACGTCTTGTTCTTGTTGTTCGAGTCCTTCGATCATCCCTTGCAGCCTGAGAGATTGGAGTTTTTCCATCATCGGTTGCTGTAGCATGACGCTCCCCTCCTTACTCGAAGTACTCGCCGCCACGAATGTTGTCGTGTGGCGGCGGTGGCGGCAACGCAGGGAGTTGTGTGAATGGTTGCTGGTCGAGCGAGTTCTTCAGGATCGATTTCACGCTCTGGTAGCGACAGGCATTGCTTTCCAAGGCGCGCTGGGCGGCTGCTTCCATGCGCGTTGCCGAGTAGCGTTCGGCGAGCCGGATGATGCCCAGGCACGAGCGATAACCCATCTCCGGATGCGGCTTCTCCGACAGAATGCGCTCGATGAGTTGAGCAGTGTGCGGTCCGATCTGTTCCGCCCAGTGCGCCATGCGTGTGGGAGTCCACTCCAGATGTGCCTGGTGGCTCCTTGGTCGGTGCTCATTCTGCGTGATCGCTTGATCTTTCCCGCGGCCACGGGGATGCGATGCCACGCGCTTCCCCTTGTGGAAGATCTCTACCGTGGTCGGTGTCGATCGAACTTCCACCGGTTCCTCACTAAGGCGGTACGGCACGCTGTAGAAGTTGTGGTCGAAGGCGATGTGATAATCGATGTTCACCCGTGCGTGCGACCACTGACTCATGTCGAACGGCTCAGCCGGGAGGGGCCGCATGGCGGCACGCTCGACGTTTTCGAATACACTCGCGCGCGATCCGTCACGTTTTTTGAAGCGTCGATGATTCAGCTTTTCCAGCAGTTCCCGGATCGCGTGGTTCAAATCCTCGAGCCGGAAGAAGGTGCGATGACGCAGAGCGGCGATGATCCAACGTTCGGCTACGAGCACCCCTGACTCTACTTTGGCCTTGTCCCTTGGACGATACGGACGTGCCGGAACAACTCCGACGCTGTAATGCATCGCCATTTCCTGGTACGTTGGGTTGAGATCCGGATCATAGCGGCACGCGCGGCTCACACCGGTTCGTGTATTATCGGGAACCAGCAGCCTCGGCACGCCTCCAAAATATTCAAAAGCGTGAATGTGGCAACGGAGCCAGGCGGCCATCTGCTGATCCAAGGTGGCTTCGGCATAGGTGTAGCTGCTCGCGCCCAACACCATCAGAAACAGCGCAGCTCCACGGATTTCGCCCGTCTGAGGATTCTGGAGGGGGATGGTTCTTCCGGCCCAATCGACGAAACCCTTCTCTCCAGGGGTGTGGTTCTGGCGTAGAACCACGTCCTGCTTCTGGAGCCACCGCCCGTACAGTTCGCAGAAGCGGCTGTAGCCGTATCCGTCCAGATGGACTTGCCGATACTCTTCCCAAGCCAACTGCAGAGTCAGATGACGATGTTGCTGGAACTGCTCGTGGAGTGCGGGAAAGTCGGGAAGGGTGCGTTGCCGCCGTTCGATGGGATGGCGATCACCGAAAAGTGTTTTTTCGATGCGTTTTTCATCCCAGTCTTCCGGCGGCGGCCAGCCAATCCCGGCCGCTGCGGCTTTCTTCAGATAGTTATGGACTGCACCCTGGCTAATCGAACAAGCGCGGGCGATCTCTCGCTGGCCCAGCTGCAGTTCGAAGCGGAGGCGCAGGACTTCCTTGATCTTACGCATGGACATTCTCCTGGTTGGCACTCGGTCTCTCCCGTAAGGTACATAGGAGAAACAGTTTGCCTGGTGTGATGTCCAGCGCCACCTCGCCCTGTGGAAAACATTCCAAGTTGATCGTGATCACCATTCCAGAGATCACGAAAAACTGATCACGATCACATCGGAATCGGTGATCACGATCAGTTCGGAACACTGATCACGATCATCCCGGAATCGTGATCACGATCGCCCGGAATCACTGATCACGATGCCCCGGAATACGCATTAAGCATCGCGGTGACCGGAGTGGCGCAGACTTTGAGCACGCGTACGCGGTATGTGCGCACGGACGCGGTCACCGAGTACTATCAATGGCTGAATACCCATTGGATCGTCTATCATCAGTCGACGGCTCGATTTTTTGTCACCGATCCATTCTCAAATCAAATTTTTGTGCTAGATGCGAGTTCTCAGAAGGTAATAGCGCACATTCTCGTTCCTGGAGCGTTCGGAATCGACGACACTCCCGACCATGCGACGCTTTATGCTGGAACCTTGCTCGGCGACGTTTATTCGATTGATCCGGTGGCCATGCAAGTTAAACACCGCTACATCTCTTCAGAAATAGGTCCCTACGGATACCAAGCCTATTCCGTACAGGTCCTCTCGGATGGACGCATGGCACTGCTGGGGGCTCAAGGCGGTATTCCCAGCGTGGACGGATCAACCAGCATTGCGATTTGGAACCCAACGGACAACTCGATCACTATTTACGGGGCCGGACCCGCAGGTGCGCCCACACAGGCATTATGTCCAATGGGGAATATCGGCGGTTTCACGCGCAGTGCGGACCGAAGCGCAGTGTTTGTCGGTAGCGTAGACAGCGACGGCACAGTGTGCAAGATCAATGCAAGCACGGGACAGCTGATGTCGTTGGGAGTCGGCGGGTTCACGACCATGAAAATCATCACCTCGCCGGACGGCCGGTATCTGGCGTTTCCGAGTGGTGCGAATGGCGTGAATACGGTCCGGCTGTATGACGCGCAAACCCTGTATCTGGTCGCAACCCTTGCGGTGAATGGGGATGTGTCTACTGCGAACGACTTCGTGTTCAGTGCGGATTCCAGCATCCTCTTCGTTCCAGGCGAATCGATTGTATATGGGTATAGCGTGGCGTCGCAGCAGCAAATCGGCTGGGTCCCCAATATCGTGGTGGAATATACGGGTGGTGGCATGGCCCTCGGTCCAGCCACCAATCCCATCTATGAAGCGAATGATGGCACCGGACTCTTCTGCGGCCCGCTGGAAGAAGGTTTTGGATGCCTGGACACCACGCAATTGCAGACCGGTCCTGTGGGTACACAGTTTACCAACGCTTTCTTAAGCCCAGCTACAGGTCCGGTGTCAGGCGGTACTGTAGTGCAATGGCAGGAGTCCGCAACGGTCAACGGCTCGACGGCAGTCTACTTCGGCAACAGTCTGGCCTCCTCTGTTTCCGCTGTCAGCGGAAATCTCACGGCGACAACTCCGCCGGGTAGCCCCGGTCCCGTGAATGTGTACGTGTTCAGTCACGACCACGGAATGCAACTTATCGCTGACGGCTTCAGCTATGGGCCCACGATTTTGGAGGTCAGCCCGAATTACTCGACTGCGGAAGGTGGGGGCACAGGAGTGATTTACGGCTACGGCCTTGGTCCCGCAGGTGCCACCACGTTGCCGACAGGCTTATCCGTCCGTATCGGCGGCCAAACGGCTAGAATCACGGGCTTCAACTCCAACGCGTATAACGTGGAGCCATACCCGTTCCAGTTGCAGTCGATCTACTACACAATTCCAGCGGGAAAAGCTGGGAGCACGGCCGATGTGTCTGTAACAAGCAGTTCGGCCAGCACCACCACAAAAGGCGCGATGAACTACTTGCCGGAGTCCAAACAGTATCCGCTGTCTGGTGCGTCCCTGGCCCAAGGTGTCTACGATCCGTTCCGAGACGTGTACTACTTCACGGACTCAAACAAAATTCAGGTCTTTTCCTCGATCCAAGGTGCGTGGCTGACCCCGATCACGATTCCTCTTCCGCAAGGCGCCACGCAACAGAGGTTGTGGGGCATCGCCCTTTCCCCCAACGGGTCCCTGTTGGCAGTGGCCGACGCAATGGCCGGTGTGATTTACGTGCTCAACCCAACCAGCCCGGCATCGGTACGAACGTATGCTGTCAGCACCGGCAATGTCGGGCTCGTGTTCCCCTGCGGTGTAGCCGTCAGCGATGCAGGAGTTGTTTACTATGCAGTTTTCTGGCAGGGGATCTTTGGAGCGAACGAGATTCTTAAACTCGATACAAACACCGGGGCCATCAAGGACTATGGAATTGGCAGCTCAGGGCTGACAGCAGACCAGTATCTGCGGACTACAATGAGTTCCGATAACAGCCGGGTTTTCTTTAACGACGACGGCTATGTTTTCTACATTGATACACAAACCGACGAGATAGTCTCGGCTTCTGTGGATGTGGGTTGTTGTTACGGCGACTACGATCTGGCCATAGCGCCAAACCAGACTCAAGTCGAAGCCACCAGCTATCTCTACGATTCGAACCTAAACGGTACTGCGGCTTTTACATTGAATGACCGCGAAATTCAGGACGCTGTCTACGTATACGGTGTAAAGTTCAGCCCTGACGGAAGCCTCTTATTCCAACCGAGTGTTCAAGGCCTGGACGTGTTCGATGGCCGTCTGGGAATACTGCGCTCGCGCATTTCCTTTCCCATGCCTCTTTCCACGAATTACGACGCCCTGGTGTCCGACGGCAAAGACAATATTTTGATTGCGATCACGGGCACAAGCGGCAACGCTATAGCAGTCGTCGACTTGAGCTCTGTTCTGGAGCCCGCGCCTCTCCCGTATGTCCGTGCCGCAACGCAGACGGAAGAGGTAATGCCAACTGTGCGGCACTCAAACTGGGCGACGCCGACGTCGTCAGAAACCAACACCAACGGGGCGATGGCTCGGACGCGCCGCGTTCCACACGTCACGAATCGCGCGTTGCTTCGCTTGAAGTGAATCATAAACGCGAAGCGGCGAGTGGGTTTGTCACTTTGAGACAATAGCCTTGCGCCTCTGACCTTCCATGCGGCACGGCTAGCCCCGTCGTCGCGCGTCGCTTGGCCATAAGCAAGAGGAACAAGCCGTGTGTTCGGCGAAGAGCAATTCCCAGCGTTGATGCATGACAAACTGCCCCTTGTGCGGTAATTTTGAAGTCATGGAAACCGTGAATGTAAGGCTGCCGTCGGCACTGCTACGGGCCGCGAATTTGGAGGAAGGCAGTTTCTCCGAAGAAGCCGCTCGATTGCTGGCGTTAGAACTTTATCGCGAGGATAGGATCTCACTCGGACGAGGTGCTGAGCTTTGCGACACGCCACTGGCAGCTTTCATGGATTTCGCTGCAAAGCACGGTGTCCCTCCGCTACGATACAGCTTTGAGGACCTGAAAGAAGAACGTCAGTCCGTGGATCGTCTCAACGCGTGACCGTCGCATCCGATTCGTCGCCGCTTGCTATCCTCACTAAGCTTCGCTTTTTTGACCTGCTCAATCGGCTCTTTCTGTGGGTCCACATCTCCTCCGAAGTTCATCACGAAGTTGTCGTTTCGGGCGTTAGCTTGGAACACCGTCGGCCCGGCCTATGCCATCTTGGAGGAAGCAGGTGTCCACCTCGAACACATCAATGAGTGCTGGCAATTTTAATTCCGGTCCCCGTCATGCAGCGAAATGTTCAAACGCAAGTGAGTGCACCAGTGCGCTTCGCACCGTTCCGGGATATTTGCTCGCATACTTGACCAGCTTCTGCTTGTCGATAGGCTTGATTTCGATCTCGTCAAGACTAGGCCTCGAACCCGCCTGTAAGGTCAGGTAGATCCAATCGAGCAGCGCCTTCTCTGGTTCTGCAATGGCGTATTTCGAATACCGCGTCTGCTTTTCGATAAACCCCCAGTACAATCGTTTCGAAATCGTTCGGAAGCTGATTGTGAATTCTGGTGTTCGAAACTCCTTGGGCTTACCTGTCGTTGCGCACGTCAGTGCTACTGGACTCTGCGTACTCAGCCCCCAATGGCTGAGAGCCGATTCGAGAGAAACGTACGAGTTTGGCCTAAGGAGATTGATGAAGTCTTCCGGAGAACTGTCGCGCACCAACCTGTTGACGTAGATTCCCTTGGCCACACGACTCAACAAGCCCCGTTCCGCCAAGCGTGATAATGCCTTCCAAACCGAGGGAACCGAAAGCTTGTACTTCGCGGCGACCGCATCGACCTGCACAACATCTGTCAATCGCGCTTCGCTCGAGAGAACCTTGGTCCAATCCAAAGGCTTTCCTATTTTGTTCATAGCCATTCTCCGTACAACTCTCTCAGTGCCTCCCTCAGCGGCTCGAACTCTGCATTTTCGAGCGCCGCGTATACGTGCGGTGGCAATATCGGCTTCAGTTCCAGTCGAGAGAGGTTTTTGTCAACTCGATCAATTCGGTCGGAAATCGCATCCGAATCGACCTCATTCGCAAGCAATGTGTCCTGCAGATGAGCTTGCAAGTTTGCATCGAGCCTTGCCCCGAGGTTTTGTAACAGATGGGCGTCATAGGCATCTCTCGCCTTCACCGCTCGCCGCAACAAGAACGCCTCTGCCTTCTGAAGCAGAAGAAGCTCTTTCGTGGCCGACATTACAACGGCCGAAATGCCGGTTTCCCCTTCGACGTGATGGTCCTCAATCTCGCTCTCGATTGCCGAGCCAAGCCGACTCAAATCGACGCGAAATAGCCTTCTTCCTGAATCGGTTGTTATGAAAATCCTTCCTTCGAGACTCCGCGAACTGTCGCTCCCAAACCGTAGCTTCCCCATCTCCATGATTGCGCTGAGCGGCGCGAGATCATGCTCTAGCGAAGAAACTATCTCTTGGTGGGCCGGCGTTTCCAAGCCACGCGACAGTAGGTCTAAGTCGGCGGAATGCCGGACGCTATCGTGATACAGAACCAAAGTCGCTCCTCCAAACAGCACAAAGGCGTCCGGAAAATCTTTGAAAATAGCAAAGGCGGCGGCCTCCATTAGGACGTTGATTTCCGCCCTTTCGCGGGTGAAGCCCTTCTCTTCGTACTTAGCAATTCGGCTCGCGATGTCCACGTGTTGGCCTTCATCTAAGATGATATCATATTCTCTCTAAACGACTGATGTGTACAGTATCGGCTATCAGGACAATCATTATATTCCAATTAGCAGGCACATATGTCTGGCAGCAAGAATATCTTTCCTATCCTACATCGCCTAGTGCAGTGCGACGAAATTCCGAGCATCTATGGAAGAAGCGCGACTAACCCGTATACCCGCACACTCCAACGCGAGGAGAGTTAACTACCGGTAGGCACATCTCGTCGCCGCACTCATGTGCGACGGCGCACGCTTCACAAAGCCAGCCCTCCCCATTCCACGCGCATTTGGTGCAGATTTGGGTGGCAGGCTGGATGCTACACCGCTGGCAGCTTACCTGCGGTGCCTCGTTTCTGGCCAATAGTTGGACAGCGCCCTTCGGCAAGCCTTGCTCACGAAGGGCAACAACCTTTAGCACAAGAGCCGTTGGAGAACCGTAGTCATACTCATAAAAGAACTTCATCCCTACTTCGAGCACTTCGTTCCACCGCGCGCTCATACTCATTTCTTCATCCATGGGCTCGGAAGCATAACGCTTGCCGGCAATCTCAAAGGCGCTCAAGTGGCCGCAGCATTCAAGCCAGGTATGGCGGAGAAAATCGTCGAGCTTACTCACCGGGGCGGTCAGCGGCACTGAAACATGCATCCAGTACGCCTTGGAGTCACGTCCTTCGATGGCCAAATGGAAATTTGAGACAGGCGGTCGTTTTTCAGAAGCCGGCGATAGCCCGGAAGCTTTCGGTTGACGGCACGCACTTAGGTGCCGAGTCATGGAAGCTTTGCCGGCCATCTCCCCGCAAAGATTACACTTCCCCATCGATTGCGGTTTGCTCATGGCTGAGCATTATTATAATGCGTCATAAATAGAAACATTTATTATTTTGCTGTGTTCTTACAAAATAGGAGGACACGGCTGATGCGAATCGCACCCCGAGTAGTTCTGACCAGGGAGCAAAGAGCAAAGCTAGAGGTCTATGCGCGCGGGCGCAGTACTCCGGCGCGGTTTGTGCTGCGCGCCCGGATTGTATTGCTGGCCACCGAAGGCAAGCAGGACCTGAAGATTGCCCACCTGCTTTCGATCGTGCCGCGCACTGCTGCTCGCTGGCGCTCGCGTTTTCTGCGCGACGGTATCGCCGGGCTGGAGCACGACGCTCCGCGGCCTGGCCGCACGCCTTCCATCTCACCAGAACTCGTGCGTATGGTGATTGCCAAGACCACCCGGGAAAGACCTGCTCATGCGACCCACTGGAGCACTCGCACTATGGCCGCCGTGGCCGGTATCAGCGAAGCCAGTGTACGGCGCATCTGGCACAGTCACGGTCTGAAGCCACACCGCGTGGAAACCTTCAAACTGAGCAACGATCCTCGTTTCGCAGAGAAACTAGAGGACATCGTCGGCCTGTATCTGAATCCGCCCGAGCATGCACTCGTGCTGTCATTGGACGAAAAAAGCCAGATACAAGCTCTTGACCGCACCCAGCCCGGCTTGCCCATGAAAAAGGGCCGTGCCCATACGATGACCCACGATTACAAGCGCCATGGAACCACCACATTGTTTGCCGCTCTCAACACGCTCGATGGCAGTGTGATAGCGACTTGCATGGAGCATCATCACCATCAAGAGTGGCTGAAGTTCCTGCGTCTCATCGATCACCAAACGCCCGCCGACAATGAACTCCACCTTATCGTCGACAACTATGCCACCCACAAACACCCGGTGGTTCAGCGCTGGGCGGCGCGTCATAAGCGCTTTCATTTTCACTACACGCCCACCAGCGGCAGTTGGCTCAACATGGTCGAACGATTCTTCCGCGACCTGACCGAGAATCAGCTCCGGCGCGGCGTCTTTACCAGCGTCGAAGCTCTAAGAGAATGCATCCTCGCTTATATCGAAGAACATAATCGCCAACCCAAACCCTTTATCTGGACCGCAAAGGCCACCGACATTCTCGAAAAGGTCAAACGCGCCAAAGCTAAGCTCAATAACAGTCCATCTGTGTGACGCAGTACACTAGTGACGGAAGTGGCGGCGTGTTCTGGAAGATGGCTGAGCCTACGAGTGATGACGGCGCTGGCGGCAGATTTTGCGTTGAGTCTCCTGGGACTGGTGATGGCTTCGGCAGATGGTGTGCCAGCGAGCTACCGGGCCATGAGCGCGGGAGAGATAAACATGTTTTGCTTTGCGCTAATGCTGATCTACGGCGGAGGCGTGGCGGTGCGCGCATTTGTGATGGAGTGGGAATTGACGTTCGCAGAATCGGTGCAAGCGGCAGTGGCGTTTGCGTTGGGGACGTGGGTGAGTCTGAGAGTGACGCATGGAGGTTCGGCCGAGGCCTTGGGAGCGGTGTTCCTGGTGCTGGCTGTGGGGTGTTACTGGGGCGCGCTGAGGAGATTTGCGGGAATAGAGCTGCAACGAAACCGGCGAGTGAGTGCGAACTATGCAGCAGGACTGGTGCTGGCGGGTAGCTCGCTGTTGCTCAACGGAGATTTGCGAGTGGTGGCGTTGAGCCTGGCCACGATGGCAGGGATAGCAGTGTTAACACGGACGAAATACCTGAGCCCGGGGATTCACGGGACATTTTATTTGTTGGCGGCGGGAATGCAGTGCGGACTTTTCGGCTACGCCTGGGCTGCGCTCGCGGGGACAGTGCCGACGTGGCCAAAGTGGAGCCTCTGGGTGGTGGCGGTGGCCGGGTTGGTCAGTTATGCGCTGGGATCACGGGGACCGGGAGAAGGATGGAGGGCACGGATGCTGTGGGTGGTGCCTGCGGCCGTGGTGGGGAGCACTTTGGCAGCACTGGTGGTGGCGGGAATTGCGGGGCTCGGCGCAGGGGAGTTAAGCGCGTCGAGATTGTCGATGGTGCGGACGATGGTGACGTGCGTGATGGGGCTGGCGCTGGGATACGCGGGGTCACGATGGAATCGCGTGGAATTGGGATGGGTGGCGTACGGAGCGATTGGATTGGGAGCATTGAAGCTGGTTGTGGAGGATTTGCGATTTGGAAATGCGGGGACGCTGATGGTGTCGCTGCTGTTTTACGGACTGATTTTGATTTTATTGCCGCGGTTAACACGGTTTGGAAGAGTTGAGGTGTGAGGGACTCGGGCGCCGTACGCCGGTTTTTGAGGCAAGCGAAAAAGAAGAATTGGCTAGAGTTTCGCAGTGCTGAGCTGAAGGATGCTGTGTCAGTTGGCGCAATTCGGCACAATAGCTGGTTGTCCAAAAACCGCGTCTATCCGGCACTAGCGGTCTTCTGGAAGGAGGCCAGTTTCCTGTACTTTGGCAAGCAGATGAATCTGCATATCCTAAAGGTGTGAAAGGCGAACGCTTAATACCGCCGGACTAGTTCGTCATGGGAGCATCCACGACTGGCGAGAATTCTTGAGACCCAGAATCCTGCCTGGTTCTAGCAAAGAGGGCATCCAGCACCCCAGGAAGGTCGGCTGCCCTGCCGACGACATTAACGCAACCTACAATCTGACAATTTTTCTCTTGCCTGGCAGCGGGTATGTCGCGAAACGCTTCGCTCAGAAGCGCGGGCCTGCTCACGAAATCAGACGCGGCCTATGCCGGCTACTTCTTCAGCGAACGAATGAACGCAACCATGTCCTTCACCTGATCCGGTGTCATGGTCTTGTAGGGGGGCATCTTCGGCGGTTTACCATTCGTGATGATGCCGCCCAGATCGGCGTCGCTCTTCTTCTGGACATCGGCGGAGGTGAAGTCAGGAGTCTTCATTGATTCTTTGCCCTTGCCATCCGCTCCATGACACATCGCACACTTGGCCTTGTACGTTGCCCCTGCGTCGGCGACATCGCCATTCGCGGGCAAGCTGAACAGGCAGGAACTTGCCAGCAACGTCGCGGCTAGCGTCATCGCTCCGAGGTTCTTCATTGTTGTCTGCATTTTTCTCTCCCTGACTGAATTTCGGGAGGAACGTTCCCGCTTCCCCCCGTATTTCAAAACCTGAATCGCACCCTAAACAGATCTAGTGGCGCAACTCCGCCGTCTCCACTTTGCTCGCATTATTTTCAATTTGTCGAATGTAGAAGCGCAGACCAAGCAAAACAGCAAGGATAATTACCAAGGAAAAGCCCAGACCTCTTCGGCGACGATCTCGCTCAGCCAGCGCCGCTTGGCCCTCGGCTTGCGTTTTTGCGGCAATCTCGAGACCTGCCCGAATGTCCTGCTCGACGAGGTCGGTTTTAAAACTATGGATGGTGACACGAGCCTTGGTAAGAGAATCTCGGGCCTGATCCTGCTCCGTCCGAGCCTCACTGACCTCCATACCTGAGGATTCGGCAACACCCAATACTCGATCTGCCGCTTTGACAGCACCATCCAATTGCGTCAAGTCCTGCTGCATTTTCGCTCTGGCCTGATCGCAGATGTCACCCGATTTATGGCAGCGCATGCAGACAGCTTCCGGGCCCGTGCCGAGTTTCGCATCTGTGGGAAGGCTTACGCCATGATTGCTGTGACACACAACACATCCGGGAAGACCGGCGGATTGGAACGCCACCTTGTGGGTGCTTTTGTCGTACATCTGCGCCTGAAATACGTGGCAGTTCGCGCATACATTCTTTACTGAGTCTATTCCTGGTGGCGCGGCGCCGTGATTTCCGTGACAGGTTGGGCACGTCGGCGCGCTTAGATCTCCACGAACGGTCATTGCTTCGTGGTGCACGCTCAGGTTGTAGTTGGCGTATTGGTCCGTAGGGATGCCATATCCTTGCATGTATTTGACGTCGGAGTGACACCGGGAACAGGTTTGCGCCACGTTCATTGGGCTGATTTTGGAGCGCGGGTCGCTCGCGGGTCTCAACTCGTGAACGCCATGGCAGTCGATGCAGACGGCAACCTTGGTATCTCCCTGTAGCAGCCGCTTGCCATGCACGCTGGTCTTATACTGGGTCAACTGGTCGGTACGTAACGACGGGTTGTATTTGCGCATGAACGCGCCGTCGGAGTGGCAATGGCCGCAGAGTTCCGGAATCTGGCTGCGCTTGATCTTGCCACGAAAACCGGCGGCCTTGCTCATGGCGTCCATGTCTGCCTTGGTAGGGTCGCCGCCGTGACAACTGGCGCAGGTCAACCCTTGTTGAGCATGGATGTCTTGAGAGAACTGGGCTTGCGTTACCTGCAGCGGCGGATCCAAGGCAGCGTGGCAATCCAGGCATGTACTCGGCGCCTGTGCGCGGACCCCAGCGGCATAGACGCAGACAATCGTCAACAACAGGATTAGCGACCGTGGAAAACCGTCATTTGGCCATGTATGCATAGATTGTCATCGCGATGATATAGCTCAGAGCAAATATTCCTCCGCCGAGCACGAGCCTTCGTCCGCGCCTGCCGCCTGATTGATCGAAGAACGGCAGCAGCAGCCACATGACTCCTGCCACACCAAACACCAAGATGCCTAGGACATCTCCGTCGACAAACCACACCTTTGCCGGAATTTTCTTGAGCGTCTGGAACATGAACATGAAATACCATTCAGGCCGGATGCCAGCCGGCGCTGGGGCGAACGGATCAGCCTTCGATCCAAGTTCCCAAGGAAGAATCGCCGCGAGCGCGCCGAGCACTCCCAACGCGATGTACCAGGCCATCAATTCGCGTAAAAAGAAATTTGGGAAGAACTTCATCTGCCGCGCTTCACTGGGCGAGGTCTTCCAGCGTGCCTCCACGACCGGCGGGACGCTCATGCCAAAGTATTGAACCAAAGCGATGTGGGTGAGCAACAAGAGCATTGTCAATCCGGGCAAGAGTGCGACATGAAACCCGAAGAAACGAGTTAAGGTGGCACCGCTTACGTCTTCACCGCCGCGCAGGAAGACCTTCAGGCCGTGGCCAATGAGGGGTACCTGACCGGTGATTTCCGTCCCGACCTTGGTGGCGAAAAATGCCAGCGTATTCCACGGGAGCAGGTAGCCGCTGAAACCGAATCCCATTGCCAAGAACAGCAACAACATACCGGTTATCCAAGTCAGCTCCCGTGGCTTACGGTAAGCCCCCAGGAACAACACGCTGAACATGTGACAGAAGGCGGTAAAGATCATGAGGTTGGCGGCCCAGGAATGGACGGAACGCACCAACCAACCGAACTGCACTCGGGTCATGATGTACTGGACGCTCTCGAAAGCCTCGGTGGCACTGGGCCGATAATAAAGGAGTAGGAGAATGCCGGTGCAGACCTGGATGCCAAAGAGAAAGAGCGTGATGCCGCCGAGGAAATACCAGTAAGACAAGTCGTGGGCGGGGACGGATTTCTTTCGCAAGGGAGCTGTGAGATCGGCCCAGTCAAACCGTTCATCGATCCAGTCGCGCAGCGCGGCAAACAAGGCTATGCCTCCCGCTTCAGTGAGACCACCACATCGTCTCCCCGCAAGTGGACCTCATAGACGTCGAGCGGCCGAGGCGGGGGACCCGAGACGTTGCGGCCATTCAGATCGTATAGTCCGTTATGGCAGGCACACCAGATCTCTTGCAGGTCGCCGCGGTACTGCACAATGCAACCCAAATGCGTGCATGTGGCAGAAAGTGCGCGATAACTCCCGTCGCTGTTTCTGATCAGCAGGCCCGGACGGCTGCCGAAGCGAAAAATCTTGGCAGAGTTCGGCTTCAGTTCGCCGATCTTACCGGCGGTTACCTGATCGCCTCCGAGTTCCGCTACGGGCGGGGGAACAAGGTAGCGAAGCACGGGATAAATGAAAGACGCGAAAGAACCGAGCAGGCCGCCGCCAAGAAGGATTTCGATCATTCGCCGGCGGGCCGGTTTGGGCTGGGGACTTAGGTCAGCAGCCACGAGCTGAACTCCATGCAACAGAGGCTGCAGAGGTCTGGACGACCAACGTTACCGTTTTCATGGAACACTCTCTTCATTATTCATGCGGAATGCTTTTCCACCGTGCGCTGCATTTCCCTCAACCACATGGCCTGGAACAGTTGCAGGCGATGGCCAATGACAACCGCTAAGTTCAAAGTGATTTTGTACCCAACGGTCGGGTTGGCGGCGAAATGCTTGCGCAACTCCTCCCGGGGCAGAGCAATGACTTCCGTTTCAAGCGGAGCTGTGGCGGCAAGAGTGAACTTGTGGGGCGGAATCAGGGCTGACCAGCCCACCGTCTGACCTGAGGTTCGCTCTTCGACGACCACATCTTCTTCTCTCCCTCGGAGCTGCATGGGAAGCGTGAGCCTGACTCGTCCGCGCTCAATCAGAAAAAGACGCTCGGCTGGGTCTCCCAACTGGAACAAGGAAGCCCCGCTGGGCACTGTGAGTCTGCTGCCGAACGCCAGAATCCGTTGAGCTTCGTCGGCGGTGAGATCCTTTAGCAGTTCCGATCGGTCGGGAGCCATGAAGGGACTCTCAGTTTACGAATACCGAGGTCGTCTTAGTGTGCAACTGGGCATGCGTAGGGGACTCGAGGAACGACTGGGCGGCAGCCTGCTCCAAGCGGACGTGATTTTCTATCTGCGCGAGGAGGACCTCTGTAGGCACATAGGATCCCGGACTATCGGGAGGCACGACTTTGTCAGCAAAAAATCGACCTGGACCCACCGCCTTAACAGGCCGCAACTCAGGTTGAACCTGCGAAGACGACTTTTCTGGACGCGTCGCCGCACCAAACGCGATGGCTGTAACGGCCAGCCCCAGCATACTCATGCACAATACTGTCAAGAGCATTTCCATGGTCGAGTACCTCCCTTTGCAGTTCATAGGCACGTTTTTTGCCAGATTGGTACAACTCTAAGTTCTTTAATTTCAGATGAAGTAGGAGCGCGATGGCATGCGAACTGACAGGTTGTCAGGACACGTCTGACAATTCGTCAGTCATTGACGCGCCAAAGCGCCGTATGCCATGCTTGCGGCTATTCGTTACCCCACAGCATGAAGCTGCGTTCTGCCAGCATGACGGTCGTCCTCGCCCTCGGAATTACGGTGGCTGTGGTCATTGCCTGCACCGCGGCGTCTTACATTTATTCCGTGCACCACTTCCAGAGCCTTCTGGAAGCCGCGCGTAACACGGCACTCACTGAAGGCGACCTGATCCGCGTCGCGCTCGAGCATCAGATGTTGGAAAACGACCGCACGCTGATTGCTAAGATGATCGAAAGTTTTGGAAAGCAAGAACGTGTCGAGCAACTCATTCTGTTGGACCGTAATGGCGTAGTCCGGTATTCCAGCAAGCCCGGAACGTCTGGGGACAGTTTTCGGATCGACTCTCCCACTTGTCAGGTTTGCCATCGTGATCCGCCGGACCGCCGGGGCTCCAGCCGCGTGATCGAGACTCGAGGCGGGGAGATACTTAGAACCGTGGTGCCGATCCGCAACCGCGAAGAGTGCCACAGATGCCACGACCCCCAGCATAAAATTAACGGCATCCTCATTCTGGATTACAACGCCGGAGAAGTCCGAGCCGCAATGACCCGGGACCTACGCTGGATGGTGGCCGGTGCTGGTGCGTTGACCTTCGTAATCGCAGGAACTATCTTGCTACTTATCCAGTTCTCTGTCCTGCGTCGCCTAAACCGTTTCGAAACCACTGCGCGCCTGATTTCCCAAGGCGACCTGGAACGCCGCGTTCCATCGGAAGGTTCGGATACACTGGCTTGGCTGGGCCGCGAGTTCAACACCATGGCTGACTCTGTGGCTGGCTTGGTGGGCGAAGTTCGCACACAGCGGGAGCGCCTCGAGACCGTCATCAACAGCATCGATGACGGAATCGTCGTGCTTGACGTCGAGCGAAGAATCATAGCGGCCAACGATGCTTTCCTGCAGCGCACGGGTAGCAGTCGCGATCAAGTGCTGGGTTGCTGCTGTCTGGAAGTCGGCTCCGGCCCGTGCAACGTCGGCGATTGCCCCACGCTCGCTTGTTTGAAATCAGGTGCGCGCCAGGTGCGCATGTGCGAACGCAGGACCAGCAACGGCACCCCGGCCTGGGAAGAGATTCACACTTCTCCGATTCTCGACGCGTCAGGCCATCTGGCCCAGGTAGTGGAGGTCTGGCGTGACATTTCTGAGCGCAGGGCGGCAGAAGCAAACCTTGCCGAGTCGCATCGCTTAGCCTCGCTGGGAGTGCTGGCGTCCGGGTTTTCGCACGAGTTGAATACGCCGCTGGCAACCGTGTTGATGTGTGTCGAGGGAATCCTCCGCGAAACTCCCGTTGGCGAGAACGGGAACGCGGAGGTAGACCCCGCTAAAATCCGGGACAGTGCCACCATCGCCCGGGAACAGATCTTGCGTTGCAGGGGCATCACGCAACACTTCTTGAGATTGTCTCGGGGCCAGCGTTCCTCCGGGGATATGGTGGAACTCGATGTAGCGATCGCAGCGGTACAGGGTCTCATCGATCCCACGGCTTCCGCTCACTCGGTGAACGTCGAGGTGCATCCGTTCCCGCCGGCATTGCGCGTCCGCGCGGACGAAGCAGAATTGCAAAACCTCTTGGTCAATCTGATTCTCAACGCCATTCAGGCCTCGAAGCCAGGTAGCAAAGTTGTCGTCGAGGCCACGGGGGGCGACACCGTGTGCATGCGCATTTCTGACCAGGGGTGTGGGATTCCTCCGGAATTCCAGAAAAAGGTTTTTGAGCCCTTCTTCAGCCTCCGCTCCGGTGGCACCGGACTCGGCCTCTTCCTGTCGATGAACGCCGTCCGCAGTTGGGGCGGTGACATCCGCGTCGAGAGCACTCCCGGAATTGGGTCCACCTTCGAAGTCGTGCTCCCGGCTATCCAAACTGTTCTGCAGCAAGAGGCCAGACAATGAAGCCGGTTTCCGTCCTGCTTGTCGATGACGATGCAACCTTCCGGCAGGTGATGGCCAACGAATTGAAGCGTATCGGCTATCAAATCGAGGCGGTAGGAACTGGCGAGGCGGCCATTCGTCAGATTGCCACGTTTGAACCCGATGTTGTCTTGCTTGACCTACGCTTGCCAGGCATGAACGGCCTCGATGTTCTGAAATCCATGCACGTCAGCGCGCCGGCAATTGAAGTCGTCATGTTGACCGGCCACGGCTCCATCGATACGGCAATTGAATCGATCCGCATTGGCGCTTTCGATTACGTTGTGAAGCCTTGCCCGCTCGATGAGCTTCACCTTCGTATTCAAAGGGCAGTCGAACGACGTTCGCTGCAGCAACGGGCGAATCTTCTCGAGCGCGGCTTGACCCCTCCCGATCTTGGGAGTTCCTTCATCGGCGAAAGCCCGGAATTCCGGCGGCTGCTCAAACTGATCGAGCTGGTGGCCCCCAGCGATGGCACGGTGCTCATTACGGGAGAGACCGGCGCGGGGAAAGAACGCGTCGCCAAGCTGATTCATGCCCGCAGCCCCCGCAGATTCCGGCCGTTCGTGGTGGTGGAGTGTGCCACTTTGCAGGAAAATCTGCTCGAGAGCGAACTGTTCGGGCACGAGCGCGGCGCGTTCACCGGTGCGGACCGCGCGAAACCAGGATTATTCGAAGTCGCCAATGGCGGCACGATTTTTCTGGACGAGATCGGCGAGGTCAGCCCGGCCACACAGACCAAGTTGCTGCGCGTCCTGGACACATCCACTTTCCGGCATGTCGGTGGAACCGGTGAAATTTGCGTGGATGTAAGAGTTCTAACCGCGACCAACCGCGATGTTTCCTCCATGGTCCGCCAGTGCCTCTTTCGCGAGGATCTGTTTTATCGCCTTAGCACAATTACCGTGGAAGTTCCTCCGCTGCGGGCCAGAGGCACCGACGTGCAACTGCTGGCGCAACAGTTTGTGGCCACGCTCAACGAGCGGTTCGGCTCCAGCAAACGGATCAGTGAGGAGGCCTTGCAGCTAATGCGGGGCCACAACTGGCCGGGAAACGTGCGCGAACTTCTTCACGTAGTTGAAGCGGCGATGGTGTTATGCGAAGGATCCCGCATTCTCCCTGAGCACCTTCCCGCTACTTTTCGCAATTCGCGCGTCGCCGTAGTACCAAGGTTTTCGTCGGACGGTGCTTCGTTGCCGACTCTGGAACAAGCGGAGCGGGAGCTTATCCGGCTGGCCCTCGAAGCGAGCAATGGTCACCGTGGAAACGCGGCCAGAATCCTCGGTATCAGCGAGCGGAATCTTTACCGGAAACTTCGCGAGCACGGTCTACTGTCCTGAACCGGCCGCGATCCGGCTCAGCACGCACCGCGTTGACGGCCTTGAGCAGCCAGAACGCGCCTGAGTTGGCGAGCCCGCAAACTTTTCAATGTCGGCCAATACGAATACTGCTCCCACCATGACACGATCAGTTGCGCCCTATGAGATTGCCGCTGCAATGCGAATGAGAAACAACATGTTGACCTGACCGCGGTGAATGAGTCCAGGCCTCCTTGTGAGTGGTTATCTGCGACGTCCGCGGATACAAATAGCCCCCGTCCTGTGAATCTCCTTATCACTAGCAATCCGGGATCTTCGCACTCTGAGATAGGAGTTTGTAAATCCGCATATCACCAGTTATCCGGCCTGACGGCGGGCCAACTCTTGATTAGTAGGGCTGCCGCACGACTGCCAGTTGCGGGCTAGAAACGTCATTCTAGGAAATGCCTGTTGAATTTCTAAACCTGCGAATCCGGCTGTCACCCGTGCCGCCGAAAAGAAACACAGAACCGGATCATTGGCCTAATCTGCCCCTTTTTGCCCCCGCGTGAATTTGCTAAGTATCCATCCATCAGGAAGATGGTTGGTAGGGGCGGTGGGGATCGAACTAAAAGCGAGATTGAAGGCGCGTAAGTTATTGATTCGACTAAAACGCAAAAACGCCAAAAACACCGGATTCGCCTAACCGAGGTACACGCGGGGTACACGGAACTGAGGACGCTGGGGACGAATCAGGCATGACAAACTGCCGCTTGTACGCTAAGTTTGGAGTCATGGAGACCGTGGATGTGAAGCTGCCGTCGGCACTCGTGCGGGCCGCGAATTTCGAGGAAGGCAGTCTCTCCGAAGAGGCTGCTCGCCTGCTGGCGCTAGAACTTTATCGGGAGGACAAGGTCTCGCTCGGACGTGCCGCAGAGTTGTGGCACACGCCATTGGCGGCTTTCGTGGATTTCGCTGCAAAGCACGGTGTCCCTCCGCTACGATACAGCCTTGAAGACCTGGAAGAAGAACGTCAGTCCGTGGATCGTCTCAAAGCGTGACCGTCGTATCCGATTCGTCTCCGCTTGTTATTCTCACTAAAATTGGCTGTTTTGACCTATTTGTGCCTCCCCAGGATCTGCGCAACCGGGAGAGGACAGGGATACGAGTGGACTTGCCTCCTGTACCCTTTTAGGGTACGCTTGACCCCAGAATGGGTACAAGCAGCATCTTATCGGAAACGCTTTTCGGGCATACGCGAGGGGCTGTCCTCTCGGTCCTATACGGTCACGTCGGCGAGGCATTCTATCTTCGGCAACTTGCCCGTCTTACGGATGTCGCCCTCGGGCCTGTGCAACGCGAGATACGACAGCTCGTGGAGGCCGGCCTCGTCAGAAGGAAGACTGTTGGCGCACAGACGCTCTACAGCGCGAACCAAGAGAGCCCAGTGTTTCCCGAGATCAAGAGCTTGGTCACGAAAACGGTTGGAATGCATGACGTTCTGTTCGCCGCGCTCAGTCCATTGCGAAAGAAAATCAATCTCGCATTCGTCTATGGCTCCGTGGCTCGGTCTGGTGAGACAGAACGGAGCGACGTTGATCTGATGGTCGTCGGCAATGTGGATTTCGGCAACGTGGTGGAAAAACTCGCTGAAGCGCAGAAAACTCTGAATCGAGAAGTCAATCCGACGGTATATACCGTGAAGGAGTTCCGGGAAAAGGTACGCGAAAATTTCCTGAAGACCGTGCTGTCCGATAAGAAGTTGTTCATCGTCGGGGACGAGAATGTCCTTAGAGAACTGGGTCAAAAATAGTTGGCTAGAACAGCGCGCCTCTGATGCCGCGGAAATAAGTCGGCTGCTGGCACTCGGAGATGGTCGTCTCGAGGATTATCGTCGGGCCGTCGCGGCCAAGTTATCTGCCGGTGTGCAACTGGGTTTAGCCTACGACGCAATTCGAATTTCGGCCACGGCGGCATTGCGCGCAGCAGGATACCGGGTCGTACGAGGCGGTAGCGAACACTACCGAACGATCGAGGCCCTCGAGTTTTCGATTGATCCCCAGAGGAAATTGGTTCCAGCACTGGATAAGCTGCGCAGAAAACGAAATATCGGTTCGTATGATGATTACGGGTTGGTATCCCAAAGCGAAGCAGATCACTGTGGCAAGATGGCTATCCGAGTCCGAAAAGAGGTCGAAGAATGGATTCGCAAGAATCATGCCGACAAAATCGTCTAAAGGCAGCTCAGTGTGACCTTCGCGCGTGTTTCGCGAATTGCAGCCCACACGTTTATATCGACCAACGCCTGCTCGATCGTCGCCTTCGAACCTTGCGGCTTCCCCCTCTCTAACCACGCTCGAGATTTCTCCGAGAAGCACCACAGCGTGGCGGATTTCCGCAATGTTCAGAGTCATGGTCTTCGGTCTGCCGGTCCGTAGCCTTCAGGCGAGATTGGGTACGTAGTGACACGCTCTTCGTGGGATTACCGACACAGAGGCTTGGTGGCAACAAGCCTAAACTTCCCAGATTCAATGCCTTAAGATTGGTTGAAAGTGTGCATGTGAGGCAGGTGTGACACGGTCGGCCCAGGTCCGTCTTGCTACTACGGCAGTGGTTGTGTGTGCACTCGTCGTCGCCCTAGGGATCTGCCTCAAATCTGACCGGATTTCATTTTCGAGAACAGGTCTCGCTCGGGTATTCAGGATGCACGCCCAGAACTCTAAGCTTGACCAATTAGGTTTGGGGGCATTCGGTCGTACTGGATACCGAAGGCGCACACTTTAAGGATGATTTCATAGTCATAAGGGCATACCTCGTTGGGCCAAACGCGGAAAACTGCATCCCTATCTTCCCAAACACCGAACCTCGGATACCGGTTGGCAAGGCCAAGAGTGTGCCGAGAGTGGAGGGAGGTCGCATTCTAGATTCTTGGTAAGGCGCCTTCCGAAGCCCAGCATATCCAAGAAAAGCCGGCCTAGGAAAAGCCAGAGCCGGACTTCCAAGCGCCACGAAGATGATTCAAGGGGATAGGTAAGATAATTCTTCCTCAACAGTTTAACAGTTCAATCAGGATTCATCCTCAGATCGCTTGACCCATCTTGCGTTTCATGGATTCTTGCGCTATGTCGGGCCGATGAGGCAAGGCACAGTCCACTCGAGGCCCGACGTTGTGCCGTGGCTCTGCCCTGTAGGGAGGAAGAGGAAACTTCTATGCGAAAGAGTCTCGCCGTCGTTCTCGCAGTTCTGCTTTTAGTGGGAGGCGCAGCGCCCGCCAAGGCGGATTGCTGCAGTGATTTCTGGTCTTGCGCAGCGACTGTCGCAACTGCCGGGCTAAGCTGTGTCGCTCAGACGCTGATCACCATTGTCACGGCGCTGGTCCAGTTGGTCCGGAAAACGCTCGATAGCGTCTCCGGTGCCACACAGGACACCATCAATGGCGCCCAGCAAGACATGACCAATGCCATCAGCCAGCTTCAGACACAAACGTCCACGGAACTGAACAAGCTGAACAACGCCGCCACCTTAGCAGCCAAGATCGCACAACTCGAGGCGGGCACAGCTGCCGCATCTTCTCTGCTGCGGCCAAGCACAAACGCCCCGGCTACCCTTTCCTCCAATGTTCCCAACATGAAGCAAGCGGCCACCTCCAGCACCAACTCCGCCTCTTCGTCAAAGAGTGCCTCGGTCAATTCGCCCCGCCCCCCAGGCACAACGGGCAGCGCGTCGTCTTCTACTTCGGTGTCTGCCAACAGCCGAGCCGCCCTCGATGCCGCGACGAGCAATCCCGTTGCCAGCGGCACGTCCGCGACGCAGCTTCAACAGATTCAGAATCCCCAGCCGGCCGGTGTTTTTGCCGCTATCATGCATACTGCCCTGAAGGAAGTGAACGCGAATGCAGCCGCGGGCCAGAAGGATGCGCAAAATGTCCAGGCCAACCTGCAGTCAGCCACAGGCCTGGTGGCTCAGGGTGTAACCAAGGCACAGCAAGTGGCCAAGTCCACAGTCGACGATCCTTTGGACAGCGTCCTCGTTACACTGCTGGACGTGCTGGCCCACCCGGAGAACATATTTAATCCGAGCGAGGACGTGGATCGGGTGATCAATTCCATCGTCACCAATCTTGATGTCACCTTGTCGCAACTGAGCGACGACGTCACCGGCACAACTTCTTCCGGTCCTACCTATTTGCTCAACGCCAGCCAGTCCGAAGGCGACGACCTACAGGCACAGTCCGCCTCAGCCGCAAAGATCGCGGCGGCCATGCAAAATCTCGAAAACGTCCGCACGCAGCCAGCGCTGGAAGCACTCGAGCAGCTTTTGCCTCAAGACCCACGTTTCCAGCGGACCGTGCAGCCCGGAGCCGTCCACTCGCTGACGGATTCGAACAGCAGGTCGGGCTTCAGCGACGTGATGCAAAAACTCTCGAGCAGCCGCGCCAGAGCCGTAAGCGTACGCAAACAAAGTGCTCAGGAACTCGTCAGCGGACTCAATCAATTTAAGAACTTGCGCACCCAGGCAAAAACAATTCAAGGTTCGCTGGGCAGCTACCGCGCGAATTTCCAACAGAAATTGAACGGCGCTCTTGCAGGAAAATCCGCCCAACAGATTGCGGCGCAGAAAAATCAATGGATAGCGGAAGCGCGTTCGCGCTTCGCCAACGATCCAAAAACGCGGGATGCCGTCATCGCTCTGGTCTCCAGCCAGACCAATCGTTAGAGACCGCCAGCTGGGAATATGCTTGAAAAAAACCGGGCGGGACGACCCTCGGAGCGCCCACCGCGGCGCCATCAAGAAGAGACTAATCAAGACCGTGCAGGGCCGTTCAATTCCAAGTCACGAGGTTTTCCCGTTGTTGAGTTGGGCATACTCCGCGCGGGCTTGGCGGAAAATGGGGATATCAGGGTCGGCGTCCTTCCAGAGATCAAGAAACGTCTTGTACTCTTCGCGCGCGGCGGCGAGACTTCCGGCATTGCGGCGGGCGCGCGCGATTCCCAAATGGGCAAGGGCAATATAAGGCGAAATCGGGCACACCGGGCTGTGATCCAGAAGGCGCTGGAATTCGGCAACGGCATCGTCGTTCCGGTGAACGGCGAGCAGTGCCTCGGCGCGATAATAGATCGGGGACATCTCCATGGGGCGGCTTAGATCATAGGGAGCAACAGCCTTTAGATTCTCCAGCGCACCCTGAGGATCATTGACGTGGAGGTCCTCCTGAGCGCGCGCCGTGGGCAAAACCATTTTGATGTAAATCGTATTCTGCGGAGCCTTCCGCTGCACTTCTGCCGCGAGCGTTCGGAAACGGTCCGAATCTCCTACTTCCGCGAGAATGAGCGCCGCAAAGGCTTTCACGTTGAGCTCATCGGGAGCTATTTTCAATGCCCATTTGGTCTCCTGACGGGCCTGCGCAGGAAAACCCAAATCAGCTTCGAATTGCGCTTCGTCTTCGGCTACGTCTGCAGCGAACTCCTTCAAGTCGTTTCTTAGCGCCACTTCTTCGGCACGATGAAAATTATTGCGCGCTTCGTGGAGCCGACCCCGCGCGGTATTGGCCCAGCCCACTAGATCCAACGATTCGCCTTCGCGCGGATTGCCATGCGCCCAATCGAGCTCATGCTGCATCGCGGCATCGTCCTTTTCCGCAAACGCAATGCGAAACAAGACCATGTGTAGATTCAACCCATCCAATTTCTTTGCAATTGCATCCCGTGCGGCTGTTTTCGCCTCACCATACTTTCCGAGCCGCTGAGCTGCCTGGCAATACACAATGTAGGGAAAGCCGTTGCTGGGCCCGAGGCGCAACGCTTCGACCCCCATCTCGAAAGCCTTTTCCGGCTGACCCAATATTGTGTACGTATCCGCGAGATTATTAGGTGGAATAAGATCACGTGGGTACATCTGACGCCAGAGTGAATAAACTTCCGCGGTTTTTTCCAGATCGCCGAAGACTGTAGAGTAGTAATGCGAGGTTATGTACAGGCGCTCACGCTCCGTGGTGTGCTCGCGCAACTCGAAGGCTTTTTGATAATTGAGTGCGCCCCGTGCGAACTCCTGAATGTTCGAATTGATCGTGCCCATGCGCGCATAAGCCAGTGCAAAATTCTGGTCCAGATCCGTGGCAAGCTTGTAGTCAGAGAGTGTTTCAAAGTCGAGTCCACGGCTGCGCTTCTCTTCACCGACGGAAAAGGCCTTCAGTGCCGCCAAAGAATATGTCGTCGCCTGAGCAATCGGCGTTTTGAAACGGTCGATCGAAGCTTGCGGTTCACCCAACCTCCAGCGCAAACGGTCTGTGGCCAAGCTGACCTGGGAAACAATTTGTTCTGGCGTCGCCCCCGTTACCTCTTCCATGACCCAGGGACGGCCTTGCAAGCAAGGCGAGGCCAATAGGCGCACTTGTAATTCCTGGCCTGCTCGCGATATCTCGCCGTAAATAACGGCCTTTGCCGACAGATCTGAGCAGGCAGCGCGCGCATCCTCAAGTGATATCTCATTCGGCACTTTTCCTTCGCTTTTTTCGATCGCTGCGCGCGTCAGTTTTTCTGGAACGACGTTCAGAAAGGGAGATTCCTCCAACTTCACGCGCACGACGCGATACAACGTGCCGTCAAAGAAGATGTCTCCCGTGGTGTTCCTGAAACCCGCAAGGACCACCGCATCGCTACTTGAAAGGAGTGGATGCGCTTCCCGTAGCCGATAGGCAAAAACTGCTGCGCCCACAAACAAGGAGACTGTCACCAATGCAATCCAGGCACGATTCCGCGAGACGCCTCTGATGCCCACACTCGCCGGGGTGAGCTTAGTGGAAGGCTGAACCTCTGAGTTTGTTGACGCCGTTGTTACTACCTGCGGCAGGACGCGAGTGACCGGCGCGAGGAATCGGTAGCCACGGCGAGGAACGGTTTCAATAAAACGCGGGTTGTCCGCGTCGTCCCCCAGGCCTTGCCGGAGTTTGGTGATGGCCGTGCCCAGACTTTGATCAAACTCGACGAAGGTATTTTCGGGCCACAAGCGCTGGCGGATGGTCTCTCGCGCAACAATCTCGCCGGGCCGTTCCAACAGGGCAATCAGGATGCGAAAGGGCTGTTCCTGCAAGCGTATGCGGCGACCTTGTTTGAACAGTTCGCAAGACTCTGGGAACGCTTCAAAGAGCCCAAATCGATAGGCGGGCGGGGAATGGGTGTGACCTGTCATGCTTCAGAGATAGTGAACCAGAGAGTAATGAATCTCCGAGTAGAGGAAAGCGCGACGGGCTGTAGGTGAGGCCTTGGCTGTATCCGCCGTTTCCAGCTTCGTGCCCGTTTAGGCTCACCATGACGTCATCGGCTCTCCCCCCTCTCAGACCCCACCGTGCAGGATTACCGCAGCGGGTTCCTCAAGCGTGGCTCGCTGCTCCTTTCCAAGCATGTAGAATCCGGGGTTGCAACAGCGGGTGTTTCCGCAGGATCGCGTTGAATTTCTCCCACGGCATCCCGGTTCCACGAGTGCGACGGCTAAGCCACTTCCTCCAGATATGGCGGACCTCCCGATAAAACTGCAGAATGCTGCGGTAGTTCGTCGGGCGTCCGTAATACTGGTAGTGGCCCCGGAGCTTGGCGTTCAGGGTTTTCTGCTGCTCGTCCACCGGCACGTGTCGGTTCTCCTGGCACCATTCGGCGATTGCCGTCAGTCCCCTTCGGAACCGCTTCTTCATCGTTCGTATGTGCACGGTGAACTTCCCTTTTCGACTGCGCGTGCAGATGTGCGTGAAGCCGAGGAAATCCAGAGTACATTTCTCTGAGAGTTGTAGGAAGAGAGAGCACAGAAGTAAGGCGTGGGGAGCGCTTACGGGGCCCCATAGATTCGGCAAAGCGTGTCGAAGGCGGAAGCAAATCGAGAGCAAAGCCCCAGTAAAACATCCTTGGAGTTCAGCTCTCTTCTATCTCTGCGTTGGAAGGAGCAGCTCAAGGCCGACCGCAATGGCCCTGGAACCCAGCAATACAGGTAATTGCGGGGTGATCGAGCCTGGACAGGACGATATGAAAGCGATCGCGCAGAGCTTCCGAAAACCGCGACGACTCGTCCTTGAGTTGATAGGCTCGATGGCCGCCGCGGCTGCCGATTTCGAGGGAAATACCGTCGAAAAAGGCCAGAAACTCGGCATGCATCCCTTCGAGAACACGCCAACGGCGAACGAAGCAACGGCGTGCAATCGCGAGAAGCTCAGGGTTTGGCCGCCGCAATCTGGGTTCGTAGGATATCGAGATAGGTAGTGCCATAACCTTGATAGACGAGACCTTGGGTGTACTGAGACCCTGTCGGAGAGGTATCAGTAGAAGTCGGAGCAGTAAGAACCGACGGCTCAAGTTGAGTATCCTCGTGCCATTCGTTGAAGCTGGTTATGTGAATCATCTTCAACTTGCTGTTGTTAGCGTAGGGCAGGGCCAATGTTCCCAGGAAATCCATGAACATGGAGCCCTCAGGTGCGCTCGCGCTGGTCCTGCGGGCCAAAGCCGGGTTGTCTGCACAGGTTCGGCGAACAGCTCGGTCGTTGAATCCGGGCGTGAGGGATGGAACGAAATCGACGCCCAGCTGCTGAGCGACAGCCTGGTATTGGCTGTACATCGTTGATTGAAACGCGAGAAAACCGTTGTCATCCGAATAACCAGCATAGCCCGCGTAAGTGTTGTACCCAAAGATGGCATCCCAGTTTCCTATGCGAGCAGGATCGGGTGAACGCAACGGATAGTATTCATCCCCGATCAGATAAATATTGAAACCGGTGGCAGACATCGATTGACGAATCTGCGCGACCATTTGCTGAACCGCAGAGACAGGCTGCAGGTTCAAAGCGTCATAGAAGAAAACTGCAGGCCTCCCCTGGCCGACCTTCAGGTAGCTCGGGTGCGAAAAGTACCGCGTGGCCAGGTATTGAAAATCCGAAAGAATGGTTGTGACCTTGTCTGGCGTCAGATTGTTATCGTTGTTGAAGCGGATTGCGTAGTCGTAAAACATCGCTAAATGAATGTCGCCAATGTGTGGGTTGGTCAAAACTGTTTTCTGAAGATTAGTGTCCAGCAGATCGTTGGGCATCACCCATTCCAGATCCCACACGTTAATTCCAGCCGCTGCCGACCACGCGATCTGTTGGGTCACCACGTCCTCTTGCCCCGAATCGTATTTGCCGAGGATCGGCAACTGCGCGGGGACCAGCTCGCCACGTAATGTCCCGTTGTAACACTCGGCGTATTCCCAGGCGCTCGCGTTGTACCAGGGATAGTAGCTGGCAGACACCAAATACGGACTTTGCGGCGGCGTGACGGTCAAGGTTGCATCCGCGCTGTGCGAAAGCGTTCCGCTGACGCCTTGAAATTGCACCGCGAATGTTCCGGCCGCTGCCGGTGCGGAAAATGTTACTTGCTGCGGCGTTCCCGGCGTCAGCATAAATGACGACGCGGGAGAAGAATTGATTCCGTTCGGAAATCCACTCACCTTTACATTCACCGTGCCCGCGAATCCATTCTCCCCAGTCAGGGAGACAATCAGGGGAGCGGTCGATGAACCGACCTGCGTGGAAACAGAAGATGGGGAGACGGAAATGCTGAAGTCCTGAGCCGGAGGCGGCGGAGACCCAGAGCCACCGCCGCCGCATGCGGCAAGACCAAGAGATATACCAAGAATGGCTGTAAGCACAGCGTTCGCCATCCGACACTGCTGTTTCACGTCTCAACCTCCAATCGTTTTCTAGCCTCAGCCGACACGAAGGCAAGTTTTCACGGTTATGGTTGGGGTGACCTCAGGCCGAATCGCCGCATTCGGTCCATCAGCAGCGCGCGAATGCTAGCGTTCGCATTGGCGGGCCGCAATGTAGTTGGAGCCTCCGCCCTCGGGGCTTCTAGCGACGAAGCTGGTGAATTATCCACCAGGCTGTAATCGCAGCCCTCGACGCTTGGATGATTCGGGTCGCACGGAATTAGTACGAAGGCATGCGTGTCGCCGTTGGCGAGCGTCCCGAAGCCGCTTATCTCACCGCGATCGTTAAGGGAAGTCGCTTCGTTCAGAGTCAGATCGACTGTGGAGGTTACCAGCAAGTTCAGATCAAGAGCTTGACCGTTTTCCCAAAGGACCGCATGTTCGACCGCGTCGGTGCATGTAGGAAAAATCGGCGCAAGATAAACGCCCGAACCGCCGACCACCTGCCCGTTCGAATTGATGGCATTCGCGACGCTGCATGAATTCCCGTTCAGCACTCCCAGGTTTGCCATCGCTCCGTCTTTCCAGAGAAACGCGAGCAGTGCTTGTTCCCCTTGATTCGATGCGCTGCCGACAACCTCGCCAGCATCGTTCAGCCAGCCGGCGTAACCATAATTGCCGCCCAGCGCTCCGAGATCTTTCATCGTTCCCTTCTGCCACACGAAGGGATGCGACGTATTGTCCCCCGCGAGGGTAGATTGTCCGACGATCTGCCCTCGATTATTTAGAGCGTAGACAAAAGTGCAGCTTCCCCCAAGCGTGTCAAGATCCGTCATTTTCCCGTTCTCCCAGAAGAATCCGTGCTGGGTTAAGGGAGAATCGGTGCAGGAAGGACTTGGAGGTGGAACGGAGTCCGCAGTGTAGGACTCCCCTACCACTTGCCCGAGTTCGTTCACATACAGCGCCACGGCGTCAGAACCGCCAAGAGTACCCAAATCGCGGATATTGCCATTCCGCCAGATGACTGCCCGTGTTTGTGTTCCTAGTCCGGCGAGGGAATTCGGATCAGGTACGTCATTGTTCGCAAATCCCGCAATTTCGCCATAGCCATTGATTTCGATCGCCACACTTTCATAGCCACCTTTCAACACACCGAGATCAATGATTCCCTTACGATTCCAAACCACTCCGTGCGTTGCCGGCGTGCCCGTGAACGGGTCTATGACTCCATTCAAGGAGATTCCAGAAATCAGCCCGCTGTTGCTGATCCACGTAGCGGTCGAACTTAAACCCGCCGGCCCGGCCAGCGCGCCAAGGTCGGTGATAACACCCCGGTCCCATTTAATTGCATGAGTAACAAAGCAATCGGGACTGAAGCAATTGGGAGCGAAAGGGTCAGGAGTGGAGGTCTCCGCTTGCCCGGCAAAAACGCCTGTTTGGCTGAGGGACGGCGCCCCGAGACCTTCGATGAATGGCAGCGCGGTATTACTATTGGAGCCACCGATCGTGCCCACGTCTACTAATTTGAAACGAACATGCCCTTTGACGCTTGCAACAGCGCCTTTGGCGATCGCCGCACTTGCTGATTGGTTGCCGATGTTGATCGTGTAGCTCTCGGTCGCCACTGCCGCCCGCGCTCCTGAATCCGTTACCATCACAATTACTCCGAAGGAGCCCAACGAGGTCGGCTTGCCCGTGATTGTACCGGTAGGGGACAAATTCAAGCCTGCCGGCAGTGACGAATTTGTTGCTGCGGCCCAAGTCCAGGTGTAGGGTGGCACTCCTCCGGTAGCCGAAAGCACGAATCCATCGGAATATAATGTCCGATACCCTCCGTCGCAGATGCGAGTGGAACCGCCGAGAAAACACGTGTAGCACCCTTGACCGATGGGCTGACAGTAGCCGGTAATTTTTTGATCATAAGACAACCCAATGGTGCCGTTCGGCGGAGTCCCGGAATTAATAGCGAGTGCATTGGCCGGTGCAGCGCGGATGCCGATGGTGTAGTTTGCGGAGACCTTTGCTGCCGGTGACGCCGAATCGGTGAGAGTCACAATCACATTGTAGGTCCCGGCGGTGGTCGGATTGCCCGCGATGGCAATAACATAAACGCAGCAGCGGGTGCTCCCGCCGGAAACGTAAAAAGAGCTGAGAGTTAGGCCTGGTGGTAGGGTGGAGCCTTGAGCTGCCGCCCAACTCCAGGTATAGGTTGGAGTACCGCCAATGGCGGTCATGGGGAAGCCCGTAAAGCTGTGCCCGCTAATGATATGGGTTCCGCCATAAGGGACGCCGACCGCCCCTCCTGGCGGCGTACCGGAAGTGATAGTCAGCAAACCCTGTGGGTTGGTCGCGACGGAGAATTCCAGGCTCCCGCTGAGAGAAGTTGGAGGATTTCCAGAGTCCGTGCAATTTACCGAGAAAGTGGTCCCCGCGCCGGGCGTCGACGGAGTCCCCGAGATCATTCCCGTACTCGCGTTGAGACTCAAGCCTGCAGGAAGCGCTCCAGAGGTGACAGACCAGGTGAAAGGCGGCGTTCCACCCTGCACGAACTTCATGAGGTTGAGCGAATAAGGCTGCCCCGCGACCGCAGACTGCGGCTGGACTGGGGGCGGATTTACCACCGAGAGGGCAGGATTCACGGTGACAGCTAACGACTTTGATTGCGTGGGAGCGCTGAGGGACGTCGCTGTCACGTTGGCCGTCAGCGCGGTGCTGGCATTGGTCGGCGCAGTGAATGTATTGGGCGCGCCGCTGGCCGTTTTGTTTTGCGCCATCGACCCGCAAGCGTTGACGCCAACTGGACACGTAATTGTCCAATCGACGCCCTGATTGCTGGAATCACCGATGACATCGGCGGTGATCGAAACGCTTTGACCCACGTCTATAGCTTGGGCTGCGCCAGGACTCATCTGCACAGCGATCGTCGCCGGAGGCGTGGTACTCCCCCCAGTGCACCCGGCAAGGAGCCAAAATCCACAAAGAGAAACTAAAAGAAAGATTGACGTCTTCATGTTGTCCCCTTCAGTCTGCTCGCGCCGCTAGCCAGCACGGCCTCTTCCTCAGTTTTCGTAACTACGAATGGACTGCCAGGCCTCGCCCGGCTTTGTCGGACGCCAGCATCCACGGACCGCCAAAATCTCTCAATGCAAGGGGAGTCAAAACGAGGTCATATCGCGGTCACACCCAGGATCTGGTTTATCCACAGAAACTTGTGGATGGGGTTGGCCTGGATTAGGCCTAATGTCATTCGGAATTTAAGAGGCCTTTGCCTGCGCGACTCCGCGCACCAGCCGGAGACTCACGTGATAGAATCCCCTAACTCCCGAGGTGTTTTTTGGGGAACCAGGATGGCCCTCACCGAATAGCGCGTTTCGAAGGCTTCGAGCTTGACCTTCGTGCGGGCGAACTGCGCCACAATGGAGATAAGCCTGTCAGCCTGGCCGAACAGCCCTTTCGAATTCTCGTTATGCTTCTCGAGCGCCCAGGGGATCTCGTCACCCGCGAACAAATTCGAGAGGGCCTCTGGCCGAACGGGACCATCGTCGAGTTCGAGCACAGCATCAGTGCCGCCATAAACCGGTTGCGCCAGCTACTCGGTGATTCCGCCGAGCAACCCCGCTACATTGAAACGCTCGCCCGGCGTGGTTATCGCTGCAAGGTCCGCGTGGAATGGATGGAAAGACCGCGAGAACCTGGGGCGGTGCCAGCCAAATCCGAAACTGCGACTCCAATCCCGTTCGATCAAAGCCTGGTGGGGAAGAAGGTCTCGCACTATCGGGTTCTGGGAATCCTCGGCGGCGGCGGGATGGGAGTGGTTTATAAAGCCGAAGACCTGAAACTGGGACGCCAGGTCGCATTGAAGTTCCTGCCCGATGAATTGGCCAGCGATCCTGCTGCGCTCGCTCGATTCGGGCGCGAAGCCCGTGCTGCATCGGTCCTGAATCACCCCAATATCTGCACGATCCATGAGATTGAAGAGCACGATGGAAAACCCTTCATCGTCATGGAGCTGCTCGAAGGCGAAACGCTGCGGGAGGTTATCTCTCGATCTATGCCAGGGAGATTTCCCCTTGAGCTTCGGAAGTTGCTCGAGCTAGGAGTTCAAATCAGTGAAGGTGTGGATGCGGCGCACCGTCTGGGGATTGTCCACCGCGATATCAAGCCCGCAAATATCTTCCTCACGACTCAGGGCCGGGCCAAGATACTGGACTTCGGACTCGCCAAAGTCGTGAAGTACGGCCTGTCTGAAGATGAAGAGCTTTTGGAACATTCAGCAGACAGCGGCCCGCACGAGAAGGCGCACACGCCAGCAGTGCTCAAGAACACCCAGCCTGATCTTAGTCGAACAGGAGTGGACATAGGGACGGCGGGATATATGTCGCCGGAGCAGGCGCGAGGCGAAAAAGTGGATTCGCGGACGGATCTGTTTTCGTTCGGTCTGGTGCTCTACGAATTGGCGACCGGGCAGCGCGCGTTCCCATGTGACGCAGAATCCACGCCAGATGACCTCCTACCCAACCAGTTGCCAAGCTCCGCGATGAAATTGAATCCGACACTCCCTGTTGAGCTGGGGAAGATCATTGATCGAGCGCTCGAATCGGATCGTGAAGCGCGTTATCAGTCCGCAGCGGAAATCCGTTCCGACCTCATGAGGCTGCTACGAGGGAACCAGCCGAGGATTTGGTCAAGCAACTGGGCCATAGCCGGCAGTCTCTGTGCCGGCCTGCTTATCCTAAGCGCAACGTATTGGTACGGCGGATTCGGGAGGAATTCCCAGCGATCTTCTCCCGAGCCGAAACTCCGCCAACTCACCACCAACTCCTTCGAGAATCGTGTCACGAGTGGAGGAATTTCCCCAGATGGCAAGTACTTGGCATACGGGGACACGACTGGTCTGTACGTTAGGCTCATTGAAAGGGGCGAGACCCGGCCCGTTCTTCCGCCAGAGGAATTCAATAATCAAAGTGTGGCATGGCAATGGGTCGCTTGGTTCCCGGACAGTACTGGCTTCGTCACCAACGCCCATCGGTCCGGCCCGGATCCTACCCACTGGGATTCAGCCGAAAGCAGTATTTGGATTGCATCGGTGCTGGGCGGAGCACCGCGCAAAATTAGGGAAAACGCTATTGCCTGGTCCGTGTCTCCAAACGGCTCACTAATCTCGTTCGGAACGAACAAAGGCAAGTTTGGCGAACACGAAATTTGGCAGATGGGACCGAACGGCGACCAAGTTCGAAAGCTTTTCGACTCCAATGAGGACAGCTCTATTTTCGGGTTGGCTTGGTCGCCGGATGGGAAACAAGTCCTCTACGGAACTACCGACCAGTCCGGGGACACTCTCCTGAGCCGGGATCTGAACGACGGGCCTGCCATCACCATATTTGGCACTAATGAAATGAGGCAATTGAACGATCTTTTGTGGCTGGCCGACGGGCAGCTCCTTTTTTCCCGAGAGGAACCGGAATCCTCTTTTGGTGGCACTTGCAATTTCTGGGAGATGCAACTCGACCGGCGCAAGGGCAATGCCGCTCGGGAACCAAAACGGCTCACGAATTGGTCTGGATTCTGTATGAGTGGCATGAGCGAAACGGCAGACGGCAAGAGACTCGCTTTTCTAAAATGGGCTGGAAAACAAACCGCGTACTTGGCCGATCTGACGGAGGGTGGGACACGCATTCTCCACCCAAGACATTTTCCATTGAGTGACAGTTCGGATGGCGCGGTGGATTGGACCCCGGATAGCCAGGCCATTGTTTTGGTCTCCAATCGATCGGGACACCATGGAATTTACAAACAGTACCTGAACAAAGAAGTTGCGGAGCCCATCTTGACGGAAGGGTTCGGCCGCAACCCTCGTGTGACTCCGGACGGCAAGAGTATTGTTTACCTGGGAAAGACGCTGGATGGAGCGCCAGTCGGTAGAGCACCGGAACCGGTCATGCGGATTTCCATCGAGGGAGGAGCATCGCAGGAACTATTTATTGCGAAGCGATGGAGCCTGCTCTCTTGCCCGAGAACTCCTCTGAGTCCCTGCGTGATTGGCGAACCGTCTGAAGACGGCAAGCAACTGATTGTCAGCGCCATCGATCTTTTGAAGGGACGCGGTCCTATTCTGTTGCGGTTTGATCTGGTGGCGAATGACGATAGCTGGTCGATGGACTTGTCTCCCGACGGGACTCGTGTCGCCTTAACGCAAACCCAGTCGGGCCCTATCTATATTCTCTCGCTGAAGGGGCAAACCCTTCAGAAAGTCCAGGTAAAAGGCTGGAACAACCTGCTTTCTTTGATCTGGGCCGCGGATGGGAAGAGTTTGTTCGTGACGGCAGGAATTCGGAATGGACGGGAAATCCTGAATGTCGATCTTCGCGGCAATGCACACGCTTTGTGGGAGGATACCGGGGGTAGTTTCGAAACACTTGCCCACCCGTCGCCAGATGGACGTTACTTGACGCTGGATAACTGGGTGACAAACGGCAACATGTGGATGCTGGAGAACTTCTGAGAAGCTTGATTTCTGGACGCGGTTAGTACTTGCGGCTTCTACCGCTTCAAAATTTGAGTTCGAGCTTCAGCCGGATCATGCGAGCCGAAGCATCGCCCCCACGCCCGGCGCCCAGGATGGTGGTTGCAGGTTGCGAAGTATATAGAATTTGTCCGAAACTCGGGTTCGACATGTCGCTATTCGGTAGCCCGAAATTCGGATGATTGAAAAGATTGAAGAACTCGAACCCAAATCCCAATTGCGCAGACTCCCAACGCGGTATCTTCGTATTCTTGAGGATCGTCATGTCTGTATTGATATAGCCGGGTCCTCGAAAACGATTTCGCCCTTGAGCGAGTGTCACCGCTGCACCTCTACAAATTCCGGAGGGCCCCAGATTTCCTGTGTTGAATCCTGATTCACAACCGGTTTGCACAAAAAGTGCGTTTGGATTGGGATTTCCATTCGGCAGAATTTGTGGCGGCAAGCAGGGTTGCGGATCGGTTGGACTAGCCGCTGCTTTTCCGCAGGACGCCCCTGATGCAAGTGTGCCGATGGGTACCCCATAGAGCAACCCGAAATAGTTGTTGCCCCCAAGACTGAAAGATTCACCCACGTCTATCACGGTGTACGGAAATCCTGTGCGTGCAAAAATCGTTCCGGCGACCTGCCAACCTTTCACCCAAGAATCCGAACCATATCCCCGGAGGATCGCTTTCAATGGGAGTTCCCACACATAGCTCGCGTTGAAGGAGTGGCGGACATCGTATTCCGCCGAGGCGTACGCGCCTCGCAGTTTGTTGGGGTCCTGTGGGCTCAGCAGCCCTGCGGTGGTAAACGTGGTCTGCCCACCGTTGGACACTTCATCGAGGGCGTGGCCGTATGTGTAGTTGGCCTGAAACATACCGGAGCCCAAACGGTTGATTCGCTGCAAAAATGACACAACCATGCCGTTGTAGTTGGACACTGCAACCGAATCGAGATTTGTCACGCCCCTAAATCGCGGGTCGGCGCACTGTGGAACCGGCGGACTGCTGCACAACGCGACGGGAAGCGATCCAAAACCGTAGGCGTTTGCATCTGGGTCCAGCAAGAACTCGTGTATACCGTGATGCCCCGTATACATCACTTTCAATGATTTCTCAGCGCCAAACGCTTGCTGCCACTCCAGGCTCCATCTCTGATACTGCGGCGCATGAGTTGTCGCTTGCGGGTCTGTCAGAGATGGCGGCGTAAAGCCCGTTGGATAGAACCTTGAGATTTGCGCTTGAACTTGCGCTAGTGTTTGGCCTGCGTAGAAGCCATTCACAAAAGCGGAGTTTGACGCGGCCGCATCGCTGAAAAGGTTCGTCTTTTCGCCTGGAGTGAGATTGTCGCCGGAAACCGTAAAGGAGTTGAGCAGAGGAGGATTGCTAGAGAGAAAGACCGCAACGTTACCGGGTAGTGGGTCGTAAAAGATTCCGATGCCGCCACGAATGACCGTGTTTCGAGAAACACCAAACGGCTGCCAGGCAAAACTAGATCGGGGTGACCAAACAAGAGCATCCGTGCCCGCGAGGGCTTGTTTCTGATTGGTCAGAATCGCCTGATTGTACGGCTGAGCAGGGTCATGGCTGACGGACGCAAATGGTCCCGCAAGCCTCGCGAAGCACCGATTCTGGCACGTCGGGTTGGAATAATGTTCACCGCGAAACGCCAGCGTCAGAGTCAAGTTGGGCCGCGCATGCCACTCATCCTGGCCGTAAAAGCTCGCATTGTAGAAAAGGATGCGTTGCGAGAACTGTGCAGCAAACGATTGAGTCAATTGTGTCGTGTTGACAATTGGGGAGGTCGGATCCACGCCACCTTGATAGAACGCATCGAGTGTCTCGGGAACCAACGATCCCAGTGCGTTGGGTGCATAGGAGCGGTTCGTCCAGTAGATTCGGTCGAAATGTATTCCGAATCCCAAGTTCTGATTGCCACGGGTCTTAAGGATGTCTTCAGAAACTTGGAATTGAGAAGTGGGCCTTCCCTCCGGCACACCGAGTCCGCTATTGAACGGCGCTAGTGAGCTGTATGTACCAGTGGCGAAAAAGTTCAAACTCGTGGGAAAGGTAGCCAAGGCCTGCGACGGATGAGCAAGTCCGTTCCACCAACCAATGTAACTTCCTGCCAGCAGAAATTGGCTTGCCGCAGAGGGACTGAAGGTGTGCGTCTCGTTGAGCTGTCCTTGCCACCAGGGCTGCAGATGGTACCCATCAAATACAGAATTGATGGGGTCGAGAAACGTCACATGACCCGTGTCGTACTGGACTTGGAGAAAAGCGCGGTCCTTGGGCCCCAGATTCCAATCTACTCTCACAGATGTGAGGGTATCTGCGCTGGGGACGCCGCGACTTGTGGCGTAGTGCGAGGCGCAAGGAACTCCCGCGGGCAGACCGGGAAATCCGGTGCAACCGGTCGGATCGGTATCAGGGCTCCAGCCACCAGCCTGCGCGGAACTTGCTCCCGGGGCAGCGTTGTAGAGAGCAAAAATTCTTTCGTAAAACGCCGCTGAGGCGGAAGTGGCACCAAACCGTGACTCAATGTTTGCCATTGTCGCGGTTTTGAATTGGGGACTCGGAATCGTGACAAAGAAAGTCGTGGGGAGCAGCACTCGGATTCCTTCGCTATCAAAATAGAAGAATAGCTTGTCCTTTTTTATTGGGCCTCCAAAGGAACCCGCCCATTGATTCGCATTATCGTGAGGACGCGCGACACCTGTGGTGTTATTGATCCAGTCATTCGCATTCAAAATGGAGCCGTTCCAGTAATACTGCGCGTTGCCGTGAAATTCATTGCTGCCCGACTTGGTGATGTAATTTACGTTCGCGCCTGCCGCGCCGCCAAACTGCCCCGAATAGCCAAGACTCACTACCGTTGCTTCTTGGATCTGGTTCTGCCCCAAAAGCAAGTTGAGTGAGCCCACGTTGTTGAAATTAAAACCGTTGTCGTTGTCATTCATCCCATTCACGGTGAAAAGGGTGGATGTACCCGGCATGCCGAGAATTGAGAAATTGGCCCCGCCCTGAAGATCGGTGTCCATCACTAAGCCTGCCGTAGTCTGAGCGATGTAGGTGAGGTCGTTACCCGGGTTCGGTAGTTCCGATATTTGCTTCTCTCTCATTGTTGAAGAGAAGTCGCCATTCTCCGCTTGAAGCAGGGGAGCCTCACCCGTCACTTTGACCGTCGCGCTTTCTCCTGCAATTTCGAGGGTGATGTTCAGTGTGCCCGGGGGCCCGAGTAGCACACTTACATCGTGCCTCTCCTCTCGAAAGCCAGTATGCGAAACACTCAATGTGTATCTTCCCGGCGCCAGAAAAAAGAATCGGTACATACCGTCACGGTCAGTTCTGACGGTTTGGACCGCGCCTTTGGTGTTGTCTCCAAGTTCCACAACAGTATCGGGCACCACCGCATGGCTAGGATCGCTCACTACCCCGGTCAATCCGCCAGAGGTCGTTGTTTGCGCACTTGAATTGTTAGAAAGACAAGGAACAAACAGAAGGATTGAAAAGAGAAGAATCACGGGCCTCAATTTCATAGGAGCACACCCACGATTCCGGTCGAAAAGGTCCTTTGGACCTGCGAGTTCCGTCGCAGCAGACAATACTAACCCAGCAAGACTTTCCAATGCTCGAAATGCCACTGACCGGGGCCATCGCCGGTGTTCAGAGAGAACCCCGCGCGTTGTGGAATGAGGGATTGGTCTAGCAAGCAGTGAAGGATCCCCCCAGCCGCGCGCAGTTTCCTAGAGTAATTCGTTATCTGAATAACTGGGCTTGAGTAAGAAATGCGGAATACTAGATTCATGAATGGAGAAGCCCAAACAAAACTGGCCCAGCCTAGTGATTCACTCCAATTCTTTGCGAGCAATGGGCCATCTAAAGTGCCAGTGCGAGGGAAATTCGTCGGCTTGCCATCCGTGCCGCGAGTTTCAGGTGCTACCTGCCGACGTTCCTCGCTCTTATTGCTGCCTTTTGCTGCCTCGCGGATTTTGCAAGTCCCTCGGAGTGAACGAGAAAGCTGGTAGGGGCGGTGGGGATCGAAATTGCATCCCTAACTTCTAAGTCCTTCAGCAGAAACGGCGTAGCGCCATCGCCCTAGTCCAATTGGAGCCTTTTGGAGCCAAATATCAGGCGAGCATCAAACGAGTTGCATGAACAAGAGTCCTCTTCTGCTTACCGGCAGCGCCGCCTTCTTCTTTCAGCTTGGCCGCATTTGCGCAAAAGCTCCCACCTTCCTCACTTCAATGTGTTGATTTCGATACTCTAATCCGGCCCACCAACGATCATCTAAATTGGCCCACCTACTGAAAACCATATACCGTGGATCTCGTTACGGGCTGGCGAGCCCCCAAGGAGACCCGGTTGAACAGGAGAGCCAAAGTGGAACTATTTGAGCAGATTCGGCGGGAGTACAACCACGGCGTGGGGACCATCCAAGGGGTGGCGAGGAAGCTTGGAATTCATCGGCGCATGGTGCGGGAAGCATTGGCTGACGCGGTTCCGAGGGAGCGAAAGATCAACACTCGACCGAAGCCGAAATTGGAAGCAGCGGCGACTTTCATCGAAGCGATTCTGCAGACCGATCAGAAGGCACCAAGAAAGCAGCGACACACCGCGCTATCCGCTGCAGGAAAACGCGCGGGCTTTCTGGAATGGCAGTGGTCCGGGCGCAAGCAAATGCTTGACGGTGTTGAGCAGTGTGCTGATGGGATGACGCGCTGCGGCAACGCGAAGATCATCAGCAGTGACATGCAAGTAGATCTGCGTGCTGGTGATCAGCCGATGGCCGAGCAGATCACGAATGGTCACCAAGGCAACGCCGGCGCGGGCCAAGTGGGTTGCGCAGGTGTGCCTCAGCCGATGTGGTGAGAGTGGGAAACCGACGCGGCTGCGCTGGCCCCATGTGCGTACGCGTTCGTAGACGCTGCCACGCGACAGCGTCCGCCCGAAGCGCGAGCGAAAGAATGGCGCAGCGGGGATCGCAGGACCACGGACCTGCACGTAGTTACGCAGCACCGCGGCGAGTTCCGGACTGATCGCGATGGCGCGCTCGTGGCCACCCTTGCCTTGCACGGTGATGGTCAACTGCGTCAGATCGACTCCGCCGTTGCGTAGCGAAGCACACTCGGAAGCGCGGATGCCGGTACCATAAAACAGAGCCAGCATCGCACGATCTCGCAGGCCAATCACTGTGTCAGGTTTGGGTCCGTCCAACAAACGACGAATTTCGTCTGTGGAGAGCGTGACCGGTAGCTTGCGTGGTACGGCCTTGATCGATGGGAAACCGACCAGGGGATTCGCCGCGTGATCGAGATAGCTCATGGCCACCATGGCACGATAAAAACGCCGCAGCACCACCACGGCACGGTTCACAGCAGAATCTCCGTTCCCACGCACCTCACGCAGATACTGCAGATAAGCGAGCACATCGCGCGCCGTAATCTGATCCGGTGCGCGATCCGACAGCACGACACGCACCCATTCGCGGAACTGCTGCAGGGCATCTTCATAAGCGACGAGGGTCAGCGGACGCAAGCCCCTCGCGACGCAGTGGGTGCGGATGTAAAGCTCGATCCAGAACGACCATTTCATGAGCAGCCTCCGATTCCATGGTTTCGATAAAAAATCTCGCGTTGGCATGGCCTGGAAACGACGATCGCCAACCTCACAGACTTCCGGTATGTCCTCATTTACTGATTTCCGATCGCTAGCTTGCGCACGGCAGCTTGTTGTCGCCCCGGCAAAACATGTAGGTAGACGCCGGTTTCCTGAGGACTGCGATGCCCCATCAGCGAGGCGATGATGGCCAGATCGACGCCGCGATCCATCAAGTGCGTGGCAAAACTGTGCCGTAGGGTGCGTGGGGTAACGTCGTCTCGCAGTCCTGCACGCGCTGCAGCGGCCGTGACAATCTCGCAAACATCGTGGCTTCGCAGACGGCGCTTATGAATGCAGGTGCGAAACAGCGGCCCGCGTTTCCCGTGCTCCAGCAGATAGGCCAGCAACTCGGTGTACAGCGCCTCGGGGATGGGAATGGCGCGTGGGCGATCCCCTTTGGCCCTGAGGATCAGCAGTTCCTGGCGTTCGCGGTTCACATGTGCGACATCGAGCGCACATAGTTCGCTCGTGCGCAACCCGCAACCATACAGCAGCAAGATGATCAGGCGATCGCGTCGGGCGGTAGGCCCAGGAGCAGTGGTGGCTTCGACTAGCCTCTCCGCTTCTTCCAGGTTGAGTGACTTCGGCGCCGTGCGTGGCAGCGAATGCTGCAGACTAAATCCATCGAGCACGTTGCGCTCGGTGCGGCCGCTGCGCCAGGCGTACTCGAGTAATCCGCGCACGTGGCTGAGGTATTTCGCCAAGGTGCTCTCGGTGCATCCGCCCTGACGCTCGGCTTCCAGCCAATGCAAGTAATCTTCCAGCTGCAGATGCCACAGCGCGACACCGGGACGCACGGTCTCAAATCGGCGGATGGCACGGCGCAGCGTGCAACGCACATCGATGACCGTGCGCGGCGTCTTGCGTCCCACTTTATCGAGATAGCTCAAGTAACCTTCGATCCACGGATCCATCTTCACGGTGTTCGTGCTTTTCATGCGCTTACCCCCTGTTGCGCCGGTACCAGCCAATCGTTGAGCGGATGGAGAGCCATCGCCGCGCGGCGCTGCGGATCAGCAATGTGCACATAGCGCACCGTGGTCTGGATAACGCAATGCCCCAAAATGCGCTGCACTTCCGCCAAATGCACGCCGGCCTCCAGCAGATCGGAGGCGCAGCTATGCCGAAACTGATGCACGCTGTGAATCGGCACTTGCGCATGACGTGCGATGGAGTGAATCCCGTTGCTGATCGCTTGGCCGCTGAGACGCTTGCCGGTGCGGCTCACCAAAAGAGCGCACTCGCCACAGCATCTCGTCTCTTCGAGTTGGTTGTGGCGAAGCGGCAGATACGCATCCAGGCACCGCAGCACCATCTCCGGCAACGGCACACAGCGCTCGCGTCCGGTCTTGCGGCCATCGATGCGCAAGGTTCCTTCGCCGCGATCCAAGGCATCGAGGTTCAGCCGCTCCAACTCGCCGCGACGCAGGCCTGTGCCGTAGAGCAACGCCAGCACCGCAATCCACAAATACGAACTGTATTTACCGTGACGGTTCGCCGCTTCGCGCCACATCGCTTCCATGTGCGCGTGATCAATCCGTTTCGGCAAGCGGCTGTAGGGAGTGACCTTCGGCCCCTTCATCCAACGCAACGGGTTGATCTTCCACAGTCCCTGGCGCACCAGGTAGTCACCGAAGCCGCGCATCGAGCTCAGCGTTCCCGAAACGGTCGCCTTGGCACGGAAGCTCGAGCAACTTGCCACGTAACGGGTGATCAGCTCGGCATCGATGCGCTCGATGCCAATGCGTGGGCGACGCCCCTTCAGCCAGCGTCCCCAGCGGTCTAGCCGTGCCTGCGTGCACGCCACCGACTGCGCACTGAGTCCTCTTGCCCGGTACTCTTCGACATATGCATCCTGTAACCGATCCCATCTCCTCATCGCCGTCCTCCCAAACGTCACCGCGGGCGAACTCACGTTCGACCGCCTAAACGTTATAGAAATAAACAATATGACCTCCAATATGACTTCGTTGGAGGCCGCGATGAGCCCTGAACTGAACTAAAGTAGGAATCTGCCGCAGTAATCTCATGGCCGGATGTTTCCGTGCTTCCGCTAGCAGTTCTCGTCGCGTCCCCTGGCGCAAGGCCGCCAAGGCGTCGAACTGTTGGTAATAGAGTTCGGCACGACGGCGTACCCCGGCTTCCGAAATCTTTGCGAGCCATTCCGCACGGTAGCGCGGTGCGTATACCTGCTGGCCGGCACAAGGAATCCCCCAGCCTCGGTAAATCGCCTTCAGCCGGCTCATCACTCGCGTCAAATCGCGAGTGATCGTGATGTAGCTGCGTGCCAGTTCCTTCAAGGTGCGGATACCCTGTTCGCCGTGGTACACCGGGCTGAGCTTGTTCAGATACAACAGCTCGGACAGCTTGCGCGCATCGATGCGGTCACTCTTGTTCCCGGCTTTCAACAGGGCATTCTTGCGCGGATCGCTGGCCAACACTCGCGCGACGTGAGGCTGGAGCAGATCGTGCAACCAGGCCGCCCAGGTTCCTTCTTCAAAGGCCACGTACAAACCGCCACGCAGGCCACGAATGAACTGGAGAATCGTCTCGGCTTTCGTTTCGAGAATGGCCTCCATCATCAGATTTCCGCGCGAATCCCGAACTGCCACCGAGATCGTTGCCTGATGGACATCCATACCAATATACTTGGCGTCATTCATGAGGGTGCTCCTTGTTGTAGACGTTGATGCGAACGATCAAAATCTACTTCAAGCGGGCGCCCTTTTATAATGCGTTTGTCGGTACTAATCCGACGGACGAATCGATAACTTCCCGTTTGCCCGTGACCCGACGGCAATCGACGACAAGCGTCGCTGAAAGTTCAAATAGCATCGCGGGCTGTCTTGCTTGGGAAGGGCTAGTGGCCGCGACGGTAGGTTAGAAACTTCTGCTGACAGTCGACTGCGGCTTGAAGAACGGCGGGGTATTCGGGCAAATGGCGGGCGCTGTCAAGGAGAGGGTCCTTCTGCATAGCCTGGGGTGCGCAGTAGTTGTGGTCGACCGCAGCACGCAGCAGCCGGAGAGCAAGTTCGGGCCGGCCGCATCCCGATAGCCGAGAAGCATTCCAGAATTTCTGCTCAGGATCGTGGTTTTGCATGCTCTGGTCATACAAAGCATTGAGGCTAGGGTTTTGTGGGGATAAGGGTTTTGCAAGCGCACACGCGACCAAGACGTCGCGCATCGGCCCCTGCGGGAGATTACGGTATTTCTGGAGTGCCTCCCCTGCTTGTCCCTGCCGGAGGAAGAGATCACCCATAAGTTGAGAGGAAGCAGGTGTGCCCGTGTCGAATTGCTGAAAGAGATCGGAAGCCCTTTTCCAATTTCCCAGTTGCACATAAGGTATACCGCAGGTGCGAAGGAAAAGATTAGCCGGGTCGAGGCGCATGGCAGATTCGCATTCGCTTGCAGCCTCTTCGGATACCCCCACATAGCGCAGCACGTATGACATGGCAAAATGGGCATCGGAGTCGTCGGGCCATTTTTGCAGCAGGAGCCGAGCCTGTTCCCACGCCGCCGCGGGCTGGTGCGATTCGACCTTCATAATAACTAAACCGCGTTGAGCTTGACGGAACTCGGGGTCGAGTGCAACGGCGCGCTCGTGGTACTCGATGGCGCGCTGATACTCAGCATCGTCCCCGTTGCCGTAAGCGACGTCATCGTAATAACGCACGCCAAGCTGGTACCAGCCTGCTGCGAAGTTGGGATCGAGTCGTGTTACCTCTTCGAGCAGGCGAATTGCCTGTTTGCCGAATTTCGGGTCACCACGCGGAATAGCCAAAGTGCGCAGGAATAACTCATACGCCTCGGAACTATGTGCCGTCGAAGCCGGTCGGGTAGAGGTCACACTGCCCAATGCTGGCAGCAACCGTTCCCGAACAGTTTCCGACAGGCGCTCCTGCATCTGAATGGGCGTGCCGACCAGCACGTCCAAAGACTCGCGCCACGTGACCCGATTTTGAGCTACATCGACGAGTTCCAAAGTGATGTGCCAGCGGTCACCTTCTTGCAAGTATTGTCCAGTTACGAGCTTGCTGACGCGCAGTTCCTTACCTGCCGATTCTGGAACCGCAGGGTCGGTAGTGAAGCGTTGTGTGAGACTCGCAGGCCGAATCGCTAGAGAGGGTGAGTAACTTAAAGCGGTTGTGATCTCATCGGGGATTGCCAGCCGCAAATAGTCGTGCGATTTATCGTCACTGACATTCTGGAATGGAAGCACAGCCACGGTGGTCTGCGGCGCAGCGATCCCTTGAGGAACGCTTCGGAAATGGGCGAACCAAACTGCAGCAAGCACACCCACCACCAATACCACGCCGAGCAAGGCTATCCACCGCGACCGCAGGTCGGAACCACCCGGCGCTGGGGCAACCGGTGCCGCGACGGGCGGCTTAGACGTCCGCAACAGAGGCTTGATGTCAGCTACAACTTCGGCGGCGGTTTGGTATCGGCGTTGACGATCCTGCTCCAGCAGTTTGGAGACGACGCGACCGAATTCCGGCGGGATGTCGGGACGCAGTTGCGTTAGGGGCGGGGGAGTGTGGTGCAGGATGTTGTCAAAGAGCGCCGCCAAGGTTGCGCCCTGAAACGGGAGTACCCGGGTTGCAGCCTCAAAGAGCAGAATCCCGAACGAGAAGAGATCGGTGCGTGAGTCCAACTCTTCGCCCTGCGCCTGCTCGGGAGACATGTACTGAACTGTCCCCATCGGCACGCCAGGTGTAGAAAGTCCGGGCCACCCAGCGCTCGTCGCCGCAGTCGTACTCAAAACCGTCGGTAGCAGCTTGGCAAGCCCAAAGTCGAGCAGCTTAGCCTGCCCGCGCTTGGTTACGAAGACATTAGCAGGTTTAATGTCACGGTGAACAATGCCTGCTGCGTGCGCCGCGACGAGGGCGTCCGCGATTTCGACAGTCAACGCCAGCATGACCTCCAATTCCAGCGGGTGATCCAGGATAAGTTGGTTTAGCGTGATGCCATCCAGAAACTCCATGACGATGAATAGCTGGCCGTCTTGCTGCCCTATTTCGTGGATAGTGCAGATGTTGGGATGGTTTAGAACGGAAGCCGCACGCGCCTCGCGGCGGAAGCGTTCGATTGTTTGCGGGTCGCGAGCCAGATCCTCTGGCAGGAATTTGAGCGCCACGAAGCGACCCAACTCGATGTCCTCGGCCTTGTACACCACTCCCATGCCACCAGCGCCCAGTTTTTCGAGGATGCGGTAGTGCGAGATAGTATGCCCGATCATTTCTGCGGAATCTTATGTCGGGGAGAACAGCAGGTCAATTAGAGCAGCGGGGGTTAGTTCAAGTCGGCTTGTAGGCTGTGATCGCCGCGCTTGGCATCGATCCCGGACGGATTACGGGTTAGTCAGAAACGCCCGAAAGCGCCATTGGTGAATTCCATCCGTTAGGCCGAGTGGAGACAAGAAAGCTGGTGCGGTTTTGCGCGGTGGAACTAATTTCTCGTTCGCGAAAGCCATGGGTGCCACCCAAGAGGCTCATTTTATTTCTTATTGCCGCCTCGCGAAACGGCTAAGTCATTCTCAGCAAATGGGATGGTTGGTAGGGGCGGTGGGGATCGAACCCACGACCTTCGGCTTAAAAGGCCGCTGCTCTACCACTGAGCTACGCCCCTAAACTTTCATTTTCCATTCGCTTGGCGCTCGACCCTCGCTCCCGTCCACTGCGGGATGCGCGGCGCCCCGAGCGCGGCATCACTCAAATAACCAGCAATTGCGGCTCATTCTTCGCTCTCGGAGTAGCTAGCAAATGTTCTATTTAGTTTAACATGCTCCGCGCGGCGTTGTACTCGCCTCCGGCGCGAAATGCCTCTCCTTCTCGATCATTGAGAAGAACCGCCGCTCACTTCTAGAAGTTCATGCGTGTGAGAGGCAAACGGAGCGCAATCACTTGCTTAAGTGAATCTCTATAACGCACCCGCCCCGGTTAGCCGCGTTTACGGCTCCTGCGTTTCCACTCGTGCTCTCGCCGCAGCAGCGACTGGTGTCTTTTGATCTGCGATTCGATATCGCTGAACGCATTCTTGCAACCTGCCAGCACGTTCTTCCCATTGCCGGTGGCGTGCAACGTCCCCGACGGAAGAGAAAGCGTCAGTGAGCAGGACTGTTCCTCGGTTCTCTGGTTCCTCGTAAAAACCCCGTGCAATTGGATTAGATCCGGCTCGTAACTTTTCAGGAGTTTGCCCAACTTATCCAGACGACGCATGAGTTCAGTGGCAACAGCTTGTTGTGCATCAACGTGCTTGTAGCTGATCGAAACGTTCATGGTTGCACCTGTAGGTGATAAAGCGGAATCTGGCAGGATCGCGACGCAGTCAAGATTCTGCACCGCTTGACATTTTCAGCATAGCAGGCGCCACACCCCCGCGCAATCCCGCCCGAAAACCTGCGCGTTGACAGTTACCTCGGATATTTCTAGGCTAACCAAGCAGCAGAAAACGCACGGCCGCGGCTGGCGGTGCAGCTTCAATGAAAAAGACGGACAAAACTGAAGCGAAGGAACAAGGGCGAGTCCGCGTCGGGCCAGCAGGCTGGTCTTATGCGGATTGGTCAGGCTATGTCTACCCGGTACGCCGCTCCAAAGGCTTTCACGAGGCCTCTTATCTAGCCGAATTCTTTGACACCATCGAGATCAACACATCCTTTTACCAGCCTTTGCGCCCGGACCACGCAGCACTTTGGGTCGAGCGCGTTGCCGCCAATCCAGCCTTCCTCTTCACTGCAAAACTGTGGCAGAAGTTCACCCACGATCCTTCCGCAACTCTTGGAGATGAACGAGCAGTACGCGCGGGCTTCGACGTTCTGCGCCAGGCGGAAAAACTTGGCGCGGTTCTCCTGCAATTCCCGTTTTCCTTTCATTGCACAAAGGAAACCGTGGGCTATCTCTCCGCCGTCCTCAATCGCTTTGCCGATTACCCTCTTGTTGTCGAGCTGCGCCATGGCTCCTGGCAGACCGACGAAACGCTCGCTCTGTTGCGTGAACGCAACGCCGGATTCTGCAATATCGATCAGCCCATCATTGGCCGTTCCCTGGAGCCTTCCGCCGCCAGCACTTCCCCTGTCGGTTACGTTCGCTTCCACGGGCGGCGCTATGACACCTGGTTCAGCGACAATCCCGCAACTCCAACCCACGAGCGCTACAACTACCTCTATTCCAAGGAAGAACTTGATCCCTGGGTGTCGCGCATCCGCAGCGTGAAGCAACACACTCGCAATACGTTTGTCGTCACCAATAATCACTTTCAGGGCAAGGCTGTTGTCAACGCTCTGCAACTGATCAGCATTTTAAAGGGAGACAAAGTGAAGGTGCCGGAACCGCTGCGACAGCACTATCCGGAACTGGAGAAGATTGCCAGCGAGATGCCCGAATCACCCACGCTATTCCCGCTCGGCGTGCTACCGGAGAAGAAATCAAGGAGAACTACTTCTTGAAGAGATTCTCAAAAGCCTGTCGTGCATCCAGCGGACGCGCCGGGGAGGGCGCCTCTGTGGGCACTTGGGCGGGCTGCGCGTAAGAAGTAGGCGCAGTGTCCTTCTCCACCGTCGTGCGGAACTCATACAGCTTGCACTCGTTTTTGGCGTCCTTGGGAGAAATGCGCGCCGGAATAGTCTGCGTGCATTCAAACTGCGCTCCCGAATCAAAGAAACGACACTGCTTGCAGCAATGCAGTTCCGCATTGCACTTCGGACATTTCCCGGTGGCGTCAAAACCTGCCACGAGCACTGCGCCACAGTTGGAACACCGTGCGCGCGTAACCGTGCCTACCATGCGCGGTGTACGAGGGCCTAGATGATCAGTCGCACCGCGTGGGCCGCCCTGCGGCGGTTTGCGGTCGTGGCGGTCCTTCTTGTCGTGCTTGTCCTGCTTTTCTGATTCCCGATAGCCGCGATGGCCATACTTACGGTCCACAAATTCCTCCATCCGTCAGCCTCGACGGACTGTCACTTCCACTGCTTACACCTCTGGTCAAAAACGTTACTAATACCGGTATGTATCCGATCGGATTGCTACCTAGCCCAGCACACCTGTCTTCCCCGATTGAAGTTATCCTGGGATGCCACACAGCGAGGGCAGAAGATGGGACATCTATGTTTGTAATCCTATGGGAGTTCGAAGTCAAGCCGGGAAGCGACCGCGCCTTTGCAGGCACCAATGGCCCCCAAGGCGACTGGGTACGGCTCTTTCAGCGCGACCCCCACTACCGCATGACCTATCTCCTAAAGGACACCTCCCGCCCGCGATTCTACTTCACCATGGATCTTTGGGACTCCGAAGGGGCCTATGAAAACTTTATAAGCGCAAATCGCGAAAGCTACGATGCGCTGGATCAATCTTCCGAGGGCCTCACTCTTCGCGAGCGCTTCATCGGTGCGTTCCTGCAGAGTGACACGGCAATTCCCTCGCCCTAGGTGAACAACTTCACCAACCCATCCGGTGCCAAATCTGCCTGAACAAAACTCCTCGGCGTGCCGGTTTTCCGCAGGACCGCTTCGGCGGCCAAGTATCCGCTGCGCACCGCTCCCTCCATCGTTGCGGGCCAGCCCGTAGCCGTCCAATCTCCAGCCAGATACATTCCGCGGATCGAGGTCTCTTGCTTTGGACGCCATTTGTCCACGCCAGGTTGCGGAGAAAATGTAGCCGCGGCCTCCTTGATCACCGTCGCCTTTGTCAGCACCGCCTCACGGGCGGCCGGCAACGCCTGCCGCACCTCCGCCAGGCAAAGGTCAATGATCTCCTGCCGCGGTTTCTGTAACAGGTCATAGGAGGCGCTAATCACCAACTGCAGGTACTGCCCCCCTCCCTTTGCCTCGCCATTCGCCTCGCCGTAAAGTGCCGTCTTGTTGAAGATCCACTGCGTCGTTGTCTTCATAAGCGTAACGAACGGCTCGCGCATCACTTCGCGATCAAACCAGAAATGCACTCCTGTGATAGGCGCAAGGCGAATATTGCCCAAGTTCGCGAGCATCGGTTCCAGTTGTTTAATCTCTTGCGGCAAAAGTTCGCTAAGGGCCTCATGGGGCAATGCAAACACATACGCGTCGGCACGTTCCTGGCGTCCGCCATCGAATTCCACATTGCTTATAGCACCGGCTGCTACTTTAATGATGCGCAATGGGGCACGAAGGTTCACTTCCCCTCCCCGCCGCTCAATTTCCGCTTTGCAGCCGTCGTACAGTATCGCCAGCGGCACTCCCGGAACCCCCATTCGATATCCCGTGCGGTTGCTGAGGAATCCCTTCCAGAAAACGTCCACGCCATAGCGCGCATCCGTGCGGTCCAGTTCCTCGTCCAGCGCGCTTACCAGAACAACACGCCAGAATCGCTCAATCGCGCCGGGCGTTTGCTTGCGTCTGCGCAGCCATTCCAGCATCGAGATGCCGCCCGCTTCCTCAATATCTGCCGGCTTTCCCTTGCTCCGCAGAATATCTATCATCGCGCGGCCGATGGAATATTTGTCCTTCAGCGTCAGCGGCGCGAACGTGGCAAACGACCCCAGCATGTGAAACGGCGCGGGCAACAAACCAGCCTGCATTTCGCCAGTGCGGCCTTGTGGGTCCTGAAACAACAACCTGTCGAAAAACTTGATCTTGTCTGCGGAACCCACGCGCCGATAAAAATCTTCCAGATTCGTGCAGCATCCCAGCGTCACGTGCTGGCAATTGTCCACATGCTCGCCATCGGGCAACACGTAAGAGGTTGCCCGGCCGCCCAGAAATGGCCGCTGCTCGAACAGCCGCACACGCCAGCCGGCTTCAGCCAGCGCGATGCCCGCCGACAGCCCTGCCAATCCCCCGCCGATCACGATCACGCTTTGCAAGTATGTTCTCTTCCGTGTGGCGCCCGAATCGCGCCTTGGCCATCAACTTCAATTTTTCAGGTTTGGAGAGCCGGACGCGTTCCCCAAACACTGCAAAATCTGCCGCTTCAATCCGCGCCAGCAGCGCACTGTAGGTATGCACCAGCAGCCACAACGTCCCCCGGCTGTCCTCTTCAATCAAACTGAGCAGCCCCGCGCCTTCCGCATACAACTTCCACGCGCGTTCCGCTTCAAACCGTAACAGTTCATGCACCCCCAGCGTCGCTTCGTTCCGTCCAAAATCCGCCTTCGCCACGCCATAACGTGCCAGATCCTCGTCCGGCAGGTAAACGCGGCCCAGGACGTAATCCTCCCGCACGTCGCGAATAATATTCGTGAACTGAAATGCCAGCCCGAGTTTCTCAGAGAGTTCGAGCGCATTCGGATCGCGAAATCCAAAAATGTGAGTGCAGGTCAGGCCCACGGTTCCCGCCACGCGATAGCAATATTCCTTCAGTCGCTCGAACGAAGGATACGGCTGAATCGTCAAATCCATTTCCGCGCCTGAAATCAGGTCATGTAAATAGCGGGTGGGTATTTTGTACCTGTCAACGGTGTCCGCCAAGGCGGGCAATATCTCCCCTTCGCCGCGCAAAAGTTCTCCGGGCAAAGGCTTCACTGCATTCCCATCAAATAATTGAGAGTTACCTGTGACGGCCTCGTCCAACGCGGATCTCCAGCTTGCAAGTCCGCGCTGCTTCTCCGCTAGGTTTGCCCTCTCATCCGAAACGTCATCGATCAATCTCATGAACGCATACAGTGCCACTATCCCGTCGCGTTTCGACTTCGGCAGCAGAAAGAATGCCGGATAGAAGTTGCTGTGCGCCGCTCGGGCAATCGCATGGCACCGCTCGTAGGACGATCGAACATCCAGAGGCGCCGATGAACTTCGTTGTGCGCTCGGCATCGCCACCGTCTTCTTTCCTTGCACAGGAGATTTCCCGTCCACAACCTGCGCCACAATCGCCCGCCCCAACAACCGCACCTGCTTTCCCTTACTCACTTTGGGCCGCCGGTTCAGCGTGTCGTACCCCATCGCCTCAATTGCATCCAGCACAGCCAGCCCACCCCTGCTGAACATCTCCAAATCCACGCTCAATTTCCCTTGCACCTTTTTTGAGAGCGGCATCCCTTCTTCAAACAGTTCCCGCGTCCGGGCAATCAGTTCCTTCATCAGCGCCGCATACAGCGCATTAAACTTTTTCCCAACTATGTCGCTTTCGCTCACCCCATGCGCCGCCGCCAGGTCCAAGGGAATGTAGATTCGCCCCTTCTCCAAATCCCGCGAAACGTCCTGCCAAAAATTTGCCAGCTGCAGCGCAGTGCAGGTCGCATCGGAAAGCTTCTGCCGCTGTTCATCGCGATAGCCGCACAAATACAGAACCAGTTTCCCCACAGGGTTTGCCGAATACACGCAATAATCGAGCATGGCTTCCCAAGTTGCGTATCGCTTCACCACCTGGTCCTGGCGAAAAGCCTTTAGCAGATCTGCGAACGGCTGCTTCGGAACATCCTTTGCCACCACCGTTTCGCGCAGCGCAACAAATACCGGCTGGCCAGGCTTGCCTTCGTAGCATGCATCCAGTTCCCGCTCCCACCAATCCAGCAATTCCAGAGCGCGTTCTTTTCCCGGGATTTCATCGCCAAGGTCGTCTGCCCAGCGACAATACGCATACAAATTATAGAAATGCTGGTGCAGTTCCTTGGGCAGAAGCCACGAAGCCACGTTGAAGTTTTCGTAGTGGTGCGTTGCCAGCCAGCGCGTGTATTGTTGCGCTGCTTGGGGGCTACACCCGTTCGCCGGCAATTTCTCCATCAGCAAAAGTTCGCCTGGACGCAGCATTAGCGAAGAACTTCCTCATTCATTGAATCGGAGTGGGCTAAACGATTCGAAGGTCTGGGTTTCACGAGTCACTAGTCACGAATCACAGGTCACGCAGCTACGGCCTCACAGCCAGCTTGATCTCTCCGCTGCGCGCCTTCATCCGCTCGAACGCCTGCGGCAAGTCTCCCAGGCTGATCTCTTCCGTGACAAAATCCTGCGCCGAAATATCTCCGCGCCGAATTGCTTCCATCGCTTCCCGGATAAACCGCGGCGTGTGATGGAATGGTGAGATGATTTTAATCTCTGAATAATGGATCGCGGCCGGCGCGATTTCCACGCGTGTGTCTGTCGGCAATCCGCTGAAGAAATTCACCACACCGCCCCGCCGCACCATCGCCAGCGCCTGCCGCCAGGTCGCGGGGTTTCCGGCAGCTTCCACAACACAATCCGGCCCGCGCTGTTCGTCCGTTTGCGCCTTCACGGCGGCAACCACGTCAGGTACCTCCGTGACGTTAATGGTCACGGCCGCTCCCAGTTTCCGCGCTACTTCCAGCGGAGCTTCGCGCCGCGCCAGCGCTATCACGTGTACGCCCCGCCGCGACAGCATGCGCACGAACTTCAATCCGATCGGGCCGCACCCAATCACCACTCCGGTGTCGCCTGTGCGCACTTCCATCTCATGGATCCCGCGCAGTACGCAGGCCAGCGGCTCCACCAAGGCCGCACTGTGATCGTCCACGGAGTGCGGCACTTCCAGCATGTTTTCTCGCACAATGCGCGCCGGAATGCGCATGTATTCCGCGTAAGCACCATTATTGAACAGCAGATCGTCGCAGAGGTTTTCCTGCCCACGCCGGCAGTGGTAGCAGCGGAAACACGGCGCGGAGTTTGCGGCAATCACGCGCATACCCAAGCGCCACTTAGCGTCCACGCGCTTGCCCATGGCTACAATCTCGCCCACCACTTCATGGCCAAACACCGCAGGCGGTTGAATCATTTTCGCGTGGTAGCCGCGCTTCCATACTTTCAAGTCAGTGCCATCGGTCAATGCCAACCGCACGCGCAGAAGCACTTCTTCGGCGGAAAGTGTCGGGACATCGATCTGCTCAATGCGCAAATCTTCACTTCCATACAGCACCGCTGCTGTCATCTTTGATGGCACGAGTATCTTTGTAGGGGCCAGCGCTTCCTCGATCCCCAGCTCGCTTTTTCTTGTGGACGCTGCTCTCATTGGTGCGTGATCAGGACCTTCAGCGACTTTTCCGTTGGCCTTGCCGCCAGTTCCAAGCCCTCTTGGATTCCACCCAGCGGAAACCGGTGCGTGACGATTTCCATCACCGGCAATTTCTTCTCCAACACCAGTGCTGCTGCAGTTTCTTGGATGTCCATGGCCGCGCTATAGCTGCCCAGTATTTCTTTTTCGTCAATCCCCACTGCCGCGGCGGGAAACTCAATCTTCGTAACAGGGTCGTTTGCGGCAAACAGGAGTACCCTACCACCGGGTCGCGCCGCCGCCAGCGCATCGACAACCACGGCCGGGTGCGCTACTGCCACGAGAACCGCGTCTGCCCCCCGTCCTTCGGTACGGGCTTGCAACTCTTCGACAAGCTTACCACTTATAGGGTTAAAAGACTCAAGCGCTCCCAACTTTATGCTCTTCTCTCTACGCGTACCCATTGGGTCACTTGTGTAGATACGTGCTCCCTCATATTTCGCAACCATCAGTAGTTGCAGCCCAATAGGGCCGCACCCTGCGATCAGGACCGTTTCACCCCTCGTAATGCGCGCCTTCTGCACCGCCTTCACAATGGTGTTAATAGGTTCGATGAACGTAGCCTCCTCATACGTTACATCATTCGGCAGCGCCACAATCCCCCGCTCCGCCACCCAAGGCATCGCTTTCACATACTCGCCAAACCCGCCGCCATTTGGCGTGAATCCTCCCGTCAAACCAGTCGTCTTGTACTGCTTGCATTGCGAGAAAAGCCGGTTCTTGCAATAAAAACAGCCGCCGCACGGAACGTGATGGAAACTCATTACCCGGTCGCCCAGCTTCCATTTCGTCACCCCGCGCCCCATCGCCACAACCATTCCCGCCAACTCATGCCCCAGAATCTGCGGCGGCTCTACATATCCATGGAAAATCTTCTTGATGTCCGTCCCGCAAACGCCGCATGCCGCCACCTTGATCAATACCTCGCCATCCCGCACTTCCGGCACCGGCACTTCTTCCACCCGCACCACTCCCTTCCCACGGAACACCCCTGCCCGCATCGTCTTGGGAGTCGGACCCAAAGTCCTCACCTGTTCCACCACTGTCCCCGCCCCGTTCATCGCGCCGCCGCCTCTTCTTCCGTCCCCAAGCCCCAGTTCAGAAAGCGCTGTCGAACGGCGGCAATGTATTTGTCCAGAAAATCAGCCAGGTTCTGGGCAGCTTTCTCACTCCGTTTCCCAAAACCGATTAGCGCGGGAATCTTGTGGGGACGCCTTCCAACTTGCAGCAATAGCCTGCCGTAGCTCAGATGTCCATCTCCGCCAATGGCCCAGCCGAAATCCAATGGAATATCCTCCTGCGCGGTGTCGCTGATTGCTCGAATTGCAACGGCAGGCACATTCTGCTCCCATGCCTTCGTCAAAACATGAAAGCTTTCCATCTCTACCACTTCGCCTAACTCAGCCATGGAATTCTTCGCATGTGCCCGGAAGACCACATGCGTGTTCGTAAGGAAGAAATTGACGGGAGTCGCCCCCGCCGCCTCCGCCAATTGAACAAGCAAGGGACGGCTCCGGAATCTCTTCCCTCCATCCACCAATAATGTTTCACGCGCCACGACAATCTCCCCGCTTTTCAGTTCCGGCTTCAACCCACCCGCCAATCCCGAACTAATCCACAAGTCCGGCTTTTCTTTAAGCAAGGATGATGGAAACTCCTTTGTTCCCTTCCAACCAACACCAGTCAGAAATACGTCAAGCGTCATGTCGTCAATACGGCTTCTGTACCACGCATCCGAGCCTCCACGGTAGCTCTCGTGCAGGCTCTCCTTGATTCTGAAGGCATGGCGCCGCCGCCAGGCCGCAAACTCCGCTTCCACCGCAAATGTAACCAATACTCTCATCTTCGCCCTTGTAGGGGTCCAGCAATGCCGGACCCCATGTCCGCAACCAATTCAGATTGCGATGCTCCTGTTCGGTTCCTGATATCCGATATCCCTATCTCAATCAACCGCACTCTCAATGCATCGATTTCACGCCGCCGCCAACCTCATCTTCTTCACTCTCCCCGCCCTCACATACCCGTTCGCTTGGTACCACCGCACGGCCCGCTCCAGCGCCGCCGCCACTGATCCCGGCTGAAATCCCAATTCGCGCCGCGTTCGTGAAGCATCCACAAACATCTTGTGCCGAGCAATCTTCACACCTTCTACTGGAATTCCGGGCTCTTTTCCCACCAGTCGCGAAAGCGCGCTCTCCACGTAGGCTACACCCAGCGCCAGGCCGTGCGGGATTTTTATCCCCGGCGCGGGCAATCCTGTAATTCGTGCGAGCATGTCCAGCACTTCCTTCAACATCAGATTCTCCGCACCCAGCAAATATCGCTCTCCAATCATCCCCTTCTCTGAAACCAGCAGGTGCCCTGCCGCGCATTCCTCCACGCCCACGAAATTCAGTCCTGTCTCCACGTACCCCGGCATCTTGCCATTCAGATAATCCAGAATAATCTTTCCCGTCGGCGTCGGCTTCCAGTCCCACGGCCCCACCGGCGTGGTCGGCATCGCCACTACAACTGGTAGCCCCTCCTTCGCAGCGCTCAAAACCTCCTGCTCCGCCATCCACTTTGATCTTTTGTAATGCCCGATCATTTCCTCCAGCTTCGCGTCCGTCGATTCATTCGGCAATTCCGGACGGTCCACGGCAATCGTCGCCACTGTGCTGGTGTAAACCAGCCGTTCGATTCCCGCTTTCTTCGCAGCCGCCAGCAGATTCTTCGTACCGCCCACATTGGAATCGTAGATGTCCTGCGAACGTTTCGCCCACAGCCGGTAATCCGCCGCGACGTGAAATACGCGCTGCACGCCGGTCATCGCTCGCTCAAGCGAAGCCGCATCGCGCAAATCCCCGGTCACATATTCCAGCGAGAGATCGCTTATCGCCCGGTTGCTGCTCGAAGTACGCATTAGCACGCGCACTTCTTCACCCCGCGCAACCAGTTGTCGCGTCACATGACTGCCCAAGAACCCCGCAGCGCCCGTCACAAGTGTTGTCATGGCTTTCGCCCGCTTTCCCGCTTTTCGCCCAATCCGCCGCTCAGCTGCCAAGCCAGCATTTTCCAGGTGTCTCCCGCCTTGCGGTTCATTCCCAGTAGCGCCGCCGTTTCAAAACCGCCGTGGCACGAACATACCTCGCAGCGCGGGTTCATCCCCCGTCCAAAATTTTCCCACAGCGTGTTTTCCAGAAGCGCCTTGTAGTTCTTCTCGAATTTATAGTTCAGATGGTAGCAAGGGCCCGACCAGCCTGCCGGCCCGTACACCGGGCTTCCCCACACGCTGCAATTCAGTTCGCGCTCGCCACGCAAATATTCCAGATACACCGGCGAGACCAGCAAGTTGTAGCCGCCCAATGCAAGGGCGATTTCCGCGAATCGCTGCCGCATCGCCGCGTGAAACTTCGCGCTGCCATCCTTGCAAATCTTTCCTGGCAGGTACACCGGATCGAGCAAATAGCCATCCACATGCAAGCCATGCAGCTTCGCATACAGTGCAGCCAGATCTTGCACGTCGCTGTCCGGGTAAACCGTAGAGGTAACCACCACAAAAAAACCCGCATTTTTCGCGGCTTTCACTCCGTCCAGAGCTTCCGCAAATTGCCCCGGTTTTCGCGCGCGTGCGTCATGCACGGCTTCCGTGCCATCCAATTTCACGTTCCAGAAGAAATTCGTAACTGGCGGGATCATATGCAAACGGCTCCGTATCCGCGTGCCGTCCGTGCAAAGGAAAAGATGCTTGCCGCGATCCAAAATCGCCCGCGTTAGCGCCGCAATTTCCTCATACTCCAGCGGTTCATCGCCGCAGATCGCCACCACCGGCGTATCGCATTCCTCCATCGCGGCCACGCATTGCGCAACGCTAAGAGGCTCCTGGCGCGGCGCGGCAACGTCGCAACCGCCGCCATTTCCGCTGCCGCAAATGTCCGAACAGCCCCCTAGCGGATCCAGGCTCAGCACCATCGCGAATTTCCGTTCGCCGCGCAGTTTATGCGTTGCCAGATTTTTAGCCGAATCAAACAGCAGGCGGAAGGGGAACCGCATCGGTTTGCTTAGGAAGCGCTGCGCGCCCGGGCAGAATATATCCCGCTGCGCAAACGAAAATCATTCGGATCAAATGTAACAGCGCAATATTCCTGAGCCCGGCTGGCTTGATTCCGGTATCTTGCCAGCGCATAAACCGGGAATGAGTTTTTGTAGAGGTGGTACTTCAGATAAAAAACGCCCGGGAAGCCTGTCCCGGTGAAATCCTCTTCACTCCACGATCCATTGTCATTCTGCTGCTTCACCAGATAATCGGCCGCCCGCGTAATCGCCGGATCGTTGGGATCGGCACCCGCCAGCAGCCCGATTAATCCCCAGGCCGTTTGTGAAGGCGTGCTGTTCCCCTGCCCCTTTTTGGAAACCATTTCATAGCTGCGCAGCGATTCGCCAAAACTACCATCTACTTTCTGCACTTGCCGTAACCAGGAAACCGCGCGCACGCAATAATCCTGCGCCGTCAGCGATACCGTTTCCATCGCCCGCAAGACGCCGCTTGTGCCGTACACGTAATTCACACCCCAGCGCCCGAACCAGGACCCATCCGCACTCTGATCCTTCATCAAGAACTCCACGGCCTTCTGAATCACCGGGTGATCGCCTGGCCAACCAAACCGCCCTAAACACTCCACGACGCGCGCGGTCACATCCGCCGTTGATGGATCAATCATCGCGTTGTGATCGGCGAATGGAATATTGCACAGGATCTGACGGTTGTTGTCGCGGTCAAACGCGCCCCACCCCCCATCGCGGTTCTGCATGCTCAACAACCACTGAATCCCCCGGCGCATAGCTCCTTGCATCCGTTCTTGGTCGGGGAATTTCACGCGCTGCAGCGCCATCAATACAAACGCGGTGTCATCCACATCGGGATAGAAATCGTTGCGGAACTCAAAAGCCCACCCGCCGGGCTCGGCATCTTTGTTCTTGATCTGCCAATCCCCTTTGCCCAACACCTGCTTCGTCAGCGTCCATTCCGCCGCCTTCACCAGCGCGGGATGATCTGGAGGCAAACCCGCTTCCTCCAGCGCCACCATCGCTATGCACGTGTCCCAAATCGGAGATACGCAAGGTTGCAGCCGGATCGTGTCGCCTTCCTCAATCTCAAATCGTGAAAGTTCCTTAATCTCGCGCCAAACCAGTGGATCTTCCGGCCCGTGACCCAACGCCATCAGCGCAAAAATCGAGTTCATCATCGAGGGATAGATCGCCGCCAATCCATCTGTCCGCTCCATGTGCTCCAGCATCCATTCCTTGGCTTCCTTGATGGCCTTCTGCCGCAACGGTTTCCATGGAAACTTCTCATAGAGCTTAAGCCCACGATCCAGCGCCAGAAACACGTTCTTCCAGGAAAGCAGTTGCTTGCTCCAATTAAACGCCGCTGTCTTTTGCGTGGGGTCCGTAAACAGCTCATCCACGCGCGCGTGCTCCGGCAAACGGAATTCCGGTCGCAACGTGGACAATATGGCCATCGGGATCACAATCCCCCGCGTCCAGGAAGACATCTCGTAAATATTGAAATAGAACCAGCTCGGCAGCAGCATCAGTTCCGGTGGAATCGCCGGCACAAGTTCCCAGCCAACCGCTCCCACCAGCGCCAGATAGAACCTTACGTAGGAGTTCGTGTGCTCCAGCCCGCCCAGGCCGTGCACCATGGCTCGCGCCTTCACCATGTGCGGGTCGTCTGAAGAATCCCCTGCCAACTTCAGCGCAAAGTATGCTTTGGATGTGACATTAAGTTCCGAGGGCCCGCCCGGATAGATAGACCAGCCGCCGTCAGGCATCTGCTTCCGCCGCACATAGTTGGCCAGCTTGGCGATCCGCTCCGGGTCGGCCTTACCAAGCACATGTAAATAATAGATGTAATCGGATTCCAGGGAAGTATCGGCTTCCAATTCCCCGTGCCAATACCCTTCTTCAGCCTGAATAGATAGGAGGTACTCCGTGCCGCTTGCTACGGCTTTTTCTACTTGTTCCGCCCAACTTTCCTGACGCCACGGTGATGGCGCCGGTGCGACCGGTAACTCCTCCCCCAATCGAACATACGAGCCCATCTCGGCTCCCCCTAGAGCAGAATCCCCGCAATTGCTGCGAGCCACTTCCAGTTATCCGGCTAACTCCCCTATTGCCTTGCACTTCCAAATAGCAACTGGTTAACAATAATACCTGAGTATCTGCTCTGCCTATTATCCCTGCCCCAACAAGAAGGGTCAACGAATAAGATGCCGCCCCCAAATCTCAAGTTGTCGCCTCAAGCCGCACTTCCACGCCCGGCGCCAACTCCTGGATTCGATGTGCCAGCCCCATCAAAGGTTTGGGTAAACTTTCCCCCAGTTGCCATCGCCATCTTCATCTCCAAAATTGCGACCCCAACCGGATCATGAGCAAAAACTGTCATCCCGACCGGAGGACCGAGCCGTTTCCGGTCCGCAGTGGAGGGATCCACTTCTACCTCACAGCCCGACCACAGAATCTGAAAACGAAGCCGTCGTCTCTATCCCTTTCGCTCCGCCTCCAGCTTCTTCACGCGCTCCGCCAACTCCGGCAACCTCGCAAACCACGCATACTGTGCTTTAAATTTCTCCAGCGGCCGCGCTGGCGTCCCCCAAACTGTCTGCCCGCTCCGAATGGTCTTTCCTGTGGGAATCCCCGCCTGCGCACCGGCAATCGAGCAATCCTCCAGTGTGCAGTGATCCGCGATGCCTACTTGCCCCCCGCACACGACATGGTGCCCCAGCTTGCTGGAACCCGAAATTCCCGTCTGCGCCGCAACCACGGAATGCACGCCGATTTGCACGTTGTGTCCCACATGCACCAAATTGTCCAGTTTCACGCCCGCGCCAATCCGTGTGTCGTCCAGCGAACCGCGATCCACGGTGGCATTCGCTCCAATTTCCACGTCATCCCCGATCTCCACCAGCCCCGCCTGCGGAAATTTCCAATAACGCTCTCCATCGAACGCATATCCGAAACCATCTGCGCCCACCACCGCTCCCGCGTGAATCTCCACCTGGCTTCCCAATCGCACTCCGGAATACAACGTCACGCGCGGGTGCAACCGGCAATTCTCGCCAATCCAGCATCCTGTGCCAATCACGCAGTGCGCTCCGATCTGTGTGCCTCCTCCAATGTGTGTATCTTCTCCAATCACCGCGTACGGCCCAATGCCCACATTCGCTGCCACGCGTGCCAGCGGCGCAACAATTGCCGTCGGATGAACCCCGCTCGCAATAGGCCGCTGCTCCAAAAGAATCGTCGCAGCCTTCGCGAATGCCACTTTGGGTTGCGCGCTGCGCAGCACCGTCTTTCCCGGCAACGGAATTCCCTCCCCGGCTACAACGCACGCCGCCTGCGAAGCGACTGCACGCTCCGAGTGTTTCGCCGCCTCAATGTAAATCAAATCGTGCGACCCGGCGCGTTCCGGCGCGGCCACTCCGCTTAATTGCAACGTGCCGTCGCCCTCCACCTTCGCCCCAATGGCTTGCGCCACATCTTTCGCTGTACTGTTCATCTCGCATTTCTCCTCTACTTCTCAATCCCATTGGCACTCGTTAGATTTCTCACAGGAAATCGTAAAGCGGCGGCTCTCCCTTCGGCCGGTTCTTCCACCTTGCGTGCACCCACACCCACTGCTCCGGATGTTTCCGGATAACATCCTCGATCACCTTGGTAAACCGCCGCGTATTCTCCAGAACATCCTGCTCGGTATCTCCGGTTCGCACCAACTCCATCGGAGGCTCGAATCGCAACCGGTATTTGCGTATGTTCTCATCCCAGTAGGCGTAACCGGGCACCACTGCCGCATCTGTGTGCAGTGCCACGCGCGCAATCCCTGTCGTCGTGCAAGCCGGTGTGCCAAAAAAATCTACGTAGACACCTTCTTCCGGCATGGTGTTCTGGTCCGCCAAAATTCCGATCGTTCCTGATTCTTTCAGCACACGAAGCATCACGCGCGCCGATTCATTCTTGAAAATCGGCAGGTTCCCCGAGAGTCCACGGTAATAGTTCACCATGCGGTCCAGCCTCTGGTTGTCCAAAGGCCGCGCCATATACTGGAGCGGGAATCCATACAGCCCGTGTGCAAATGAAGAAAGCTCCCAGGCCCCCATGTGCCCCGTCAAATACAGCACGCCCTTCCCGCGGCTTTGTCCCGCCAGGAAATTTTCATGCCCATCGAGGATCACCACCCGCTCGATATTCTCTCTCGTGTATTTCGGGAAGCGCGCAAACTCCGCGGCCATCCACCCCAGATTGCGCGCCATCTTGCGCGTCACCTTGTGCCGCTGCGCATCCGTCCATTCCGGAAACGCCAGCTTCAGGTTGAACTCCGCCGTTTTGCGCAGCTTCAGCAAAGCCAGCAGTAGCAATCGCGCCACCGCTCCGGCAACGCCTCGTGCAATCGGTCGCGGCAGGATGCCCAGCATTTTCAGCAAGACCCATGCCGCCGCATATTGCAGCCATTCCTTCATCAGCTCTGAATGTAGGCCATTCCTTTCGCGCCAGTATGACCGAACTCCGCCATTCCAAGATACACTTAGAATCGTCGAGCCAACGTTCCGTGACTCAAACAGACAACCCTGATCCTCAGAGCGGGCCCCTTTCAACGACGGCACGCCTTTTCTGGATTGTCCTTATCCTCGCCACACTCTATCTCTGCTACTTCCACAATCTAGGCGCCATCGGGTTGGTAGGGCCAGACGAGCCTCGCTACGCATGGATTGCCCGCGACATGGCCGAATCGGGCGATTGGGTCACGCCGCGTCTTTACGGCAAGCCGTGGTTTGAAAAGCCAGTCCTCTATTACTGGAGCGCAGCTGTTAGCTTCAAACTTTTCGGCGTGAGCGATGCCGCTGCACGCTTACCCAGCGCCTTCGCGTCCCTTCTGGCAACCTTGGCCATGGCCTGGCTAGCTTGGCGAATTTACGGCGCGTGGACCGCGCGATGGCTGCTCCCTCTTCTTCCCACAACTGTCGGCATGATCGGCTTTTCCCACGCTGCCGCTGCAGACATGCCTTTCGCCGCCACGCTTACTATCGCGATGGTCTTTGCCGCCGTGATTCTCGGCCTCACCCGCGATCAGCAATCACCCCATAGCAAACGAACGCCATGGCTCGCTCTGATTTTCTTTGGCTTCTTCCTAGGCCTCGCCGCATTAGCGAAAGGCCCCGCAGCCATGGTTCTTTCCGGCGGTGGCTTATTGCTCTGGGCGGCGTTTACCAAGCGCTGGCGCGATGCCTTCCGCTGCCTTCACCCCGTCGCAATCGCCAGCTTCTGCCTCACTGCGCTCCCTTGGTACATCCTCTGCTCCCGTCGCAATCCCGATTTCTTCCGCATCTTCATCATCGAACACAATTTCAAACGCTACCTAACTCCCGAATTCCAGCACATCCAGCCCTTCTGGTTTTACATCCCCATCCTGCTGCTCGCCTTTGCTCCCTGGACTCTGGCGCTCATCTGGTCCGCCCTCTCTGGAGCATTCCGCGCCTGGCCTCAACGCCGCTTCTCCGACGCCACGCTTCTTGCGTTGTCCTGGGCCATCTTCTGCCTCGTATTTTTCTCCATCTCCAAATCCAAGCTTCCCGGTTACATACTTCCCGCCATCCCCGCCATCGGCCTCCTCCTCTCCAGAGCCTATGTGAGCCTGGTCCCGCGAAAAGAGTGGCCATTTCGTTTTCTGATGTTGTGCGGGGTATTCGGTTCGATTCTTGTTGCGGCTGTGGCCTGGTCGTTGCCGTTTAGGGCTTCTCAAGTTAATGCCAGAGCTGCCACCGGAGCCGGATGGGTTTTGTTATTATTCGGCATCGCAAACTTCCTTCTTGCCTCCAGAAAAACGGCCACACGTAGTCCCTTCGCCCTCGCCTCGCTCTGCGTAGTTCCAATTCTTGCTCTTCTCCTTCTTTTCAACCATCTGGCACCGTCATTTCTGCGCTATGACCCTTCCGGAAAGACGCTCTCCCAGGAGCTTCGTGCGTCCCAAATCCCACCTGAGCAAATTTATGTCGCCGCCATGCCTCGCGGACAACAATTCAGCCTCAGCTTCTACCTGCATCGGGAAATTCAGATGTGGGATCAAGACCAGCCCAGGGAAGGTTTCCTGCTTTTACCCTCAAGGACGTGCAGGTACCGCGTGAAATCGCCTTGGAGCTGCTCGCCCGACCCTGTGCAACTCCAGCAAAGCGGTTGGTTCGTATACGAGGTTCAGCGCGAAGATTTAATGAGCCATCGGTAATACTGGAGTGCTCTTGGGGACCACAACCTTGGGAGCAGGCTTCACGGGCTCTGGCTCGATGTTGGTTATCGGCAACCGCGCCAGGAAAAACGATACCACGCGATTCTCATACGTTCGCTTCTCTACATCCGACAAATTCACAAAGTTCCCGTGCGCCACGACTGCCATCTCACGCGGTTCGCCCGCCTTCAAAAACATTTCCCGCGTTATTGAGGAGAGTTCCGGGTCATCCGCCGCTCCAATAAACAGGATCGGCACACCGGAAAGTTTCTTCAGATTCTTGGAAAGTGGCGGATCACCCTTGTAAGCGTAGTTCAACCATTCGAAACTCGTTTGCGCGGAGCGTACCATCATCGGAAATCCGCCCACTCCCGTTTTTTCCACGCCAATCTTCACCATCTGTTTCGGGACGTCGTACACGGAATCCAACACCATCGCCCGCACGCGGTTGTCCTTTTCCGCCTCGCGTAACCCGGAATACGCTCCCAGGTTGTAACCCCACAATCCAAACCGCGTCGGATCCACGTCATTCCGCGTGGCCAAAGTATCAATTGCGGCGTGCACTTCGTCGGATTCTTTGTAGCCGAACGTCGTCAATCCGTCGTTGGCACCGTGCGCCGCAAAATCGAATACAAACGCGTTGTACTGGTGGTCCTGCAGCGCTGAAACCAGCGTCAGCAGCTCACCCCGGCTCGACTGATAGCCATGCAGCAGTATGACTGTCGGCGCGCCACGCAACCCGGGGAAGAACCATCCCTTTCGGGTACCCAGGCCGGCCACGCTGAAATCCACCTCATCCGGCCGCCCCGGAAAACTGTCCATGTTGATTTCGGAACTCGTGCGTTGTGGCTTCACAATCCAATAAATCAGCACGCCGGAAATCACCACCGTCGCGATTAACGCAAAAAACACCAGCGCCAGGATCACCGTCAGCAACTTCATGTACCAATGTGTTGGGTACCGCAACTCGTACAGGATCGACATGGGCTTTGGGCTCTTGGACCGACCCGCCGGACGGCCTCCTCATTCCCCGTTACTGAAACATCTTCACGTTTCTATTTCATCCTAACATGCGCTTCCCGCACCCCTCTTTTTCATCTATCCCCCATGTGCCCGATTCGTATCGGACAGCATTCTCGTATTTGGCGGCGCAGGCACCGAATCGGATATCATGGCAATTGGGCGGGGGGCGCCCTGTCATCCACCTCATGAACATTGTTGATCTTCGCCAGACAACCGTGCGCCAGCTCGAGCCACTTCTTCTGGAGGAGGCCGGCCATTGGCGCGACGAACTCCATTGGGACTATCGCGGCGCGCTGGACCTGATTAAGCGCTTCCTCGAAGCTCACGCACTCTCAGGCTGCGTCGCCTTTGAACATGGCATCGCTGCCGGCTACGCATTTTACGTCCTCGAGGATCACAAAGGACTGATCGGTGGCCTTTATGTTTCCCCCAAGTACGACCAGGAACCCATCGGCCGCCGCCTTCTGGACGAAGTGCTTTTCACCATGCGTGCCCTGCCCCAATTGCACCGCATCGAAGCGCAACTCATGCCCTTCGGTGGCCCCGTGGAAAACGCGCTTCAAGATCAGGGTTTCCGCCTCTATACCCGGCAATTCATGCTCTTCGACCTCTTGAAAAAGAGCGAAGCTGCCCCCAGCATCAACTCCGGTTTGCGATTGGAACGCTGGAATGACCGATACTTCGAAGCGTGCGCCAAGCTCATCTATCTCGCCTACGCCAATCATGTGGACGGCGACATCAACGATCAGTACCGCTCCCGCCACGGCGCCTTGAAATTCCTGAAGAACATCATCCTGCTGCCCGGATGCGGCCAGTTCGTCCCCAGCGCTTCTTTCGTCCTCCGCCAACCCGGAAGCGAAGACCTTGCCGCCGCAGTCCTGACCAGTGAAGTTTCCCCTTCGGTCGCTCACACCACGCAAATCTGCGTCATGCCCGGATTCCAAGGACACGGCCTCGGCCGCCTGCTGATGCTGACTGCCGCAGACGCCCTGCGTGCCATGAAGTTCAAGGAATTAACTCTAACCGTCACTTCCGAAAATCACACCGCTGTCCATCTCTACGAACGCCTCGGCTTCACCACGGTAAAGTCTTTCACCGCGGGCGTCTGGCCCCGATGAGAGAACCAATAGTAAGTAGTCAGTTTTGAGATATCGGGGACCAGCCACGTGGCACAGTCACTCCTGCTTGCCGTGAGTCTCGAAAGGACTGTGCTCCTGGGTTGTTTTTGTAGTGGCCGACCTTGAGGTCGGTGACTATTCTTGGGTTTCTCCTGCTGTTGTAGGGGCCGCCTTCTAAGGCGGGCCGCTCTTCGGTTCCTGCTGCCTTTTCCGTCTGTGTAGGGGTCGAGCATCGCTCCACCCCATCTCGGCAAGGTCTAGGCCCGTTCGTCATCCCGAGCGTATAGGCCCGTCCTTCCCTTCGGCGCCGCATCGTCGCGCGCTGGGCGTATCGGGCATAGCTTATTTAGAAGAGTTCGCGCTATTGGTCGATATACAACCGGGTCCACCCCACACCGCGAGATGGAAAGGTCCCAATACAGCAGTTGCACTGGGATGTCCGCAAACCCATCCAGGCGGAAAACTGAAATCGAAAGTGACCTCAAAACTTCTTTCTGGTCCAGCCTGAGCTCCAAATTTCCATCCGCGCAGGCCGTCTTTAACGGACTGATCCAGTAAGGGATGACCCTTCAACACATCGATTTGCTTCACTGTGCCATCCTGTCCAACCGCAATTCGAGCCACAACTGTGTCGAATATTCGTGTTTGTCTTGCGAGAGGCGGATAAAGCACCGACGTAATGGTAACGGGTCGAAGTTCGGGATGCCCCGCAAACAGCGCATCCGTGTCAATCGCCCCCGATTGGTACTTCTGCCACGCCTTCTCAAACTCATCCCCCGGCAACCAACGAATATCTCCGCCTTGCCCCGCCGCCTGTCCCAACGCATACCCAAAACTCGCCATCTTCGCCAGCCCCGCAAAGTTCCAATCTTCGCGAAACGCATCTGCGGGCGTGTGGTAATGATTGTCCACATAATCTTTGGCCTGTGCCTCGCCCCAGGCCAGGTCATGGTCCTGGAACTTTAGGCCCTGCCCAATCGAAAACGATGGAATCCCAACGCGCGAAAGGCTGAAATGGTCGGAGCGGTAATAGTGCCCCGCCTCCGGATGCGCATCGGGCCGGATCGTCAAACCAAACTCCCCCGCGATTTTCTCAACAGTCGGGTAGAACGCCGTGCGCTCTGCTCCACCAACTCCCACCTCTTCAGGAATACCAATCGGCGCAAGCGCGTCGTAGTTCAAATCCAGTATGGGCTCGGCCGGCAACATCGAAGCATGTTTGCCGAGAAACTCCGACCCCAACAGTCCTTGCTCTTCCGCCGTCACCGAAGCAAACAGGATCGAACGTGGCGGCGCAGGCTTCGTCGCTCCCCAGGCGCGCGCAATCTCCAGCAATATTCCGCACCCCGTCGCATTATCAATCGCCCCGTGATAAATGTTGTCGCCCGGCTTGCTCTTATCAATCCCGAAATGATCGTAATGCGCGGTGTATAGAACCGCCTCTGTCCGCTTGTTCTCTTCCAGCGATCCCTCCACCATCCCCAACACGTTCCGCGAATTAAACGGCCGCAACGCGCTCACCACATGCGCCTTCAAATGCACGGGCAACTCTATCGGCTTGAATTCCCGTGATTGCGATTGCAGAAACAATTTGTCCAAATCGAGTCCTGCCATCCCCACAAGCTTCTTCGCCACATCCTGCTGAATCCATGAAGCCGCTTCCAATTTCGGCGCGCCATCCAATTTCAGGAACGACCGTTCCCCGCCCCACGAATTGCGCACCACCTCCCACCCATAACTCGCCAGGTCCGTGCGATGAATAATCAGCGTAGCCAGCGCCCCGCGCCGCGCCGTTTCTTCATACTTATAGGTCCATCTCCCGTTGTAAGTCAGCGCTTTCCCTTTGAAAAAATTCGGATCATCCGAAATTGGCTCGTTCACAAACAGCAGCGCCACTTTTCCCTTCAAGTCGTAACCCTTGTAATCGTCCCACTTTTCTTCCGGCGCATTGATCCCGTAGCCTACGAACACGATGGGCGCATCAATATCCGCAATCTCCCTCTGCGATTCGTTGCTAGTCACATAATCTTCCAGATTCTTCAGAAGCAGCGGCTCACCATTGGCAGGCACCAGCGCAAAGCTCGTCTCCGGCAAAGTCTTCACGCCTACCATGGGCACGCTCTGAAAGTACGTTCCATTTTCTCCGGCAGGCTTCAGCCCGTAGCCCTTGAATTGCGCAGCAATATAATCCGCCGCAAGGTCGCCTCCCTTCTGCCCCGTCCCGCGCCCTTCCAGCGCATTGCTCGAGAGATACTTCACATGCTGCCGGATTTTCTCCGCCGAAATCTTCGGCGCGTGCGATTTCGCGGCCAACAAAATCCCAGTACAGAGAATCGCCACAGCGGCAAAACTAAGAATCCTCTTCATTGGTCGCTCCCAAGCAATACGCTACACGAAGACAAACTGTAACAAAGAATTGCCGCGAGATGAGCCTCGATAATATGTGCCCTCCGCTCCATGTCCAATAGTGAACACAATCCACGCACCCAACGGACTATACTCAGCGCCATCAGGCCTGATCCTCGGCTAAAAAGACCTGTCGTATAAAGAAAGCAGGTCATGATGCGAATTCTGGTGTGCGCCCTTCTGCTACTGCCTTTGCAAGCCTCAACGCAGGAACCCAGCAAGCCTGTCGAAACGACACCTGCTGCCGCTTCCCCAGCTCCTGCGTCGGTCGCAAACAAACCAAATCCCGTTAAGCCCACACCCAATTCCCTGGCCCTGGGGAAAAAGGTCTTCACTTCCGATTGTGCGATGTGCCACGGAAAAGACGGCGCCGGCGGTGGCGAACTTGCTGTCACGATGAAACTGAATTTGCGCGATTACCGCGACCCTGCTTCCCTGAAGGGAACGACCGACGGAGAAATCTACTCCATCATCGCCGACGGCAAGGGCCAGATGACCGGCGAAGCGGGCCGCATGAAACCCACGCAAATCTGGAACGTTGTGAACTACGTCCGCGCCCTCTCCAAAAAGTAATTCCCTGCTACCTTTCTTCTCCCCATCGTAGTCCCGACTGCAACAGCGGCGCCGCCCTGTCTGTTATCCCGACCGTAGTGCCGCGCGGTATGCGGCACAGAGTGGAGGGATCGCGGCAAGCTTGTCTCCGCTCCTCAAAACCACCGTTCCCGGTCGCACATCGATCGCACTTACTGTGTGGTACCCGGTATGCACCCGCTCTGGCCTCCCTCTTGCTCCTTTACCTACCGGTTGCGTGCAGATTCCGGGTCCCAGAACGGGCAGTTCCCGCAGAACTGTTTCCGGCTTTCCGCTTAACCTGTTGATTCACTTAATGTTACGCGGACAGAGCTAGGAGTACTCTCAGGCGCTTTCCCTCTGGCTAAGGTTGACCACCGAGGCCGGCCGGGGGAATCCCCACAACCGCTGAGTCTTCTGGCTCACTGCAAGTCCAGTCGGAGTAGGGATCATGATTACTCACAACCCCCTCCACGGATCCGGACAGGCGGATTTCCCGCATCCGGCTCTTGCCTCAGGTAATAACGCCCATGCGGCGCAGGGGATAGGGATGACAGACGGTAGGCAGAGGCAGCCAGCGAGTGATGAGGCGCCGCATGCGATCCCAAAGGACGCGTCCGTTCTGGCTACGCCGCGACAGCGAGCGATGCCAGAGCCGTCCCACTCGGAATCGAAAGAGAGCCAGCGCCGGGTCGTTCATGGGCACTCCGTAATACCGGAGGTGCCCACGCACCACCGCTTGCAACCACTTGCCCTGTTCGGGGATGGGTTCGTGCATCCGTCGCTGAAGCTCGGCTTTCACCTCGTTCAGCTTCGTCTGCAGTTTCTTGCGTATCGTCTGCCGCAACACCGTGTACCGTCCATTGCTCCTCTTCTTTATGCAGATATGCGTAAAGCCAAGGAAATTGAACGTCTCCGGTTTCCCTTCTCCACGCCACTCCCGGCTATCGATCGCATACGGACCGAATTCCAAAAGTCGCGTTTTCTCGGGATGCAGCTCCAGATGGAATTTCCGCATTCTTTCGGTGAGTTCCACACGAAACTGCTCGGCATCCGACTTCTCCTGAAAGCCCAGCACGATATCATCAGCGAATCGCACCACGATCATGTCGCCGTGCGCACGCTTCTGACGCCACACCCGGACCCACAGGTCGAACACGTAATGGAGATAGACGTTTGCCAAAAGCGGCGAAGCACTTCCGCCCTGAGGCGTTCCTTCCCCCACCCGTATTCGTTTCCCATCCTCCAGCACGCCGGCGTTCAGCCATTTCTGGATCAGCCGCACGACGCGCCGATCGGCCACCCGATGCTCGACGAACTTGACCAGCCATTCGTGGGACAGCCCATCGAAAAAACTTCTAATGTCAAGGTCGAGCACCCAGTTCACCTTTCTCGTCAGCAGTCCCGTGTACAGTGCATCCAGCGCTTGGTGCTGGCTTCGCCCTGGCCGGAACCCGTACGAGAAGCCGAGAAAATCCGTTTCGTAAATGGCGTTCAGCACCTCGACCGTCGCGCGCTGGACGATCTTGTCTTCCAGCGCCGTCACTCCAAGCGGTCTTTGCCGCGTCGGGATAGAACGCAGGCGCTGTGTCGGTGGGCAGCGGGGAGTTGCCGTAACCGGCTCCTCATCGGATTACGCCGGTGCCTCATTCCGCGCCTCGATCAGTTTCCTACGTCCCCCCGTTTCATCCCGGACGGCGGGATTTCCCCGGTCCGGTTGGGGACAGCAGCTTTCCCCTTGGAGCCTTCCCATGATGACCAGCCACGTTAAGCGATGGCTCGCATCCTTTGGCGACCATCAGGTTTGCTCCAAGGCTCGACGCACTCGTTTGCACCATCAAGCGCCGGCCACAGTGTGCCGACTGGTGTGCGTTGTACGCCCGCTACTACCCAGGGCCCCTTTGCTCCGAAGGCATTACCCTCCATCCTTGCTACTACGGGCCCATGCGCATGTCCTGTGGCCTCCATGCCCCTTCGACCTTAGTCTCGTAGGCGCTGGTCTTCGCCGCTTATGCCATCCACGGCTGGTCCACTGGACCGTCCTAGCTTTGACTGTGTGGCTTCGTCCGAAAGTGTCGTGCCCAGTACGCCGGGTGCTCGCTCGGTGGATACGGTCGTTCTCTTCCCAAGCGACATCGGCCTTCGCCACCGACGGATGGCTCGGCGCGCTCCCAGTCCCCCCGCAAGCGACTTCCCGCGGGACCCAAATTTCGGCGTTGCAGGCATTCTCTTCGATTACGACCCTCTCGTTCACTTGCCCTCCTGGTCGCTCCCACGCAGTTACGCGCGGCGAGGGCTTTGTCGCTCGAGCTTGCTTGGAATTCGTTTCCTCCTCCCAAGTCGAGCCAGTTATCCGGTTGAATCGACCAATTACCGGAGCAGGATCCGCCCCTGCTAGTCACAGAGTTTTGCTAGCTGCACCCGTCGGCCTTCGGGATAAACACTCTTCGCACCGGCTTCGCTCGGTACGCTCCTCGCTTCAGCCTTTCGGAAAGGTCCTGGAGATTCCTCTCCAGCTCCTCGCCGTAGTGCCGCCACGTCTCCCCGTCCACGCCCGGCGCGGCTTCCTTCTTCAAAGAGAAGTAGGCCATGCGCAGCGTTTCCAAGTTATAGATGTGGTGCAGAAGCGCCGTAAACCGCAACTTCTTATCCTTTCCTGCTGCCTGACGTACCCGCTCCAGCGCACTCGGCGCGTCCGTCCGGCTCGGTGTCCGGGACGCGTTTTGCTGTGGCAGGTTCCCTTTGGCCAAACCCCTTCCCTCCGTCCCCTCCGCAACCGGTTGCCCGGCTTTGTTCGGGGACTTCCCAGGTACAGTGGGTCTGTCCGACTTCCCAAGCCCGTTCGTCATCGGCGTACGTCCTTAGACTTCTCGATGCGTCCCAAGGCTACTGCTGCCCTGGGCGGACTTGGGATCTCCCGGTTCCCATACGAGGTGTTTGCGTACGTGCACGGGGTCTCTGACCGCGCGGGACTCTGGTGCACCTCGCGATATCGGCGCACCCGATGGAGCCTTCCGCATACTCCTACAGCGTCGGCGTCCCGGAGTGAGTTACTTACGCGGCTGAATACCCGGCCCGCACGTTCCCCTGTCAACGCTTCGACGCCGCCCTTGCGAGCAACTCCGCATGACTCAGGGCCGTTGTGGGTCGCTAATCCACTACTACCGTATGACTTTTGCATTCACTACACCTCGCCGGTTTAACCGGCGCACAGGAGCTTCTCTCATGAACGCCACCACAAATCGTCGCGGCCCTCAGCTGGACATCCCCAAATTGCAGGCCGCCGCCGCTGAAATGCGTGCCATGAACATCGTCAGTATTTATGCTGCGGCCTCTGGACACCCGGGCGGCACACTCTCCGTGATGGATATTGCCGCCGCGCTCTATCTGAACGTCCTCAACCACGATCCCGCGAATCCCAACTGGCCCGATCGTGATCGTGTCTTCTGGTCCGCAGGACACAAAGCGCCCGCTTTATACGCCGCGCTCGGCAGAGCCGGCTACTTTCCACTCGACGATGTTGTTCTCCTGCGCCAACTCGGTTCCGGATTTGAAGGACATCCCAACTGGTTGAAGGTTCCCGGCGTAGAAATTTCCAGTGGTTCCCTTGGCCAGGGACTTGGCGCAGCAGTCGGCAGTGCCCTTGCCGCAAAACTTCGTGGCGCCACTAACCGCGTTTACGTGATTATGGGCGACGGTGAACAGCAGGAAGGCAGCGTGTGGGAAGCCGCCATGGCCGCCGCGCACCATAACCTTGACAATCTTTGCGCCATCATTGACGTCAACCGCCTGCAGATTGATGGTTGGGTCAAGGATGTGATGAACGTCGAGCCCCTCTCCGAAAAATATTCCGCGTTCGGTTGGAACGTCACCTCCATTGATGGTCACGACATGCAGCAGATTCTTGACGCCTTCTCGCGCGCTCGCGAAGTCTCCGGCCGCCCCACCGTAATCCTGGCGCGCACCATCAAGGGCAAGGGCGTTTCCTTCATGGAGAATGAAGCTAGTTGGCACGGTACTCCGCCGAAAAAAGAACAATTTGAAAAAGCCCTGCCCGAATTGCTCACTGCCGATTTCCCGCGCACACGCGTAGATGCCCTTCTAAAGCGCGCTTCCACCAACGCCGCCGAAGTCGCCCACAAAGCGAAGGATGGTATTCCAAAGTTTGCACTCGAATATTGGTGGAATTCCCGCGACACCATGAAAGCTGACATGGACCCCACGCGCATGGGTTTTGGCCATGGACTGGAACGCGCCGGTGAAGATCCTCGCGTCGTCACGTTGCATGCGGATATTTCCGGCTCTATCCGTATCACCGATTTTGAAAGCAAGCATCCCGAGCGGAACAATCGCGTCTTCAGCGTCGGAATCGCGGAACAAAACATGATGAGCGTCGCCGCCGGCCTGGCTCGCGAAGGTTTCATTCCCGTCACCGGCACCTACGGCGTGTTTGCTTCCGGCCGCGCCTGGGACCAGATTCGCACCACCATCTGCTACTCCAATCTCAACGTGAAGATTGCTGGAGCGCATGGCGGCATCTCTGTCGGCCCGGATGGCGCAACGCACCAGGCTCTCGAAGAAATCACGCTCACCAATATTTTGCCGAACATGCACGTAGTCGTTCCGTGTGATTCCGTCGAGACGCAAAAAGCCACCGAGTATGCGCTTCTCACTCTAAAGGGGCCGTGCTATCTGCGCTTCGCTCGCGAAGCCACTCCTATAGTCACCAAACCCAATACGCCCTATCAATTCGGCGTCGCTAATGTGATTCGCTACCGTGGCGCTCGTCCCAAATTCCTCGATGCCTTTGAAACCACCTTGGGCCCCGACTACCAAAACGAAAAGGAAAACGTCACCATAATCGCCTGCGGTCCCATGGTTCCTGAAGCGATGCGCGCCGCATGGTTATTGAAAGAAGAGTACGCAGTCGAAACGCGCATCGTGAATGTCCACACCGTGAAGCCGCTGGATGTCACCACGCTCGTCCGCGCCGCCGAAGAAACTCGCGTGGTCGTCACCGCTGAAGAACATCAGGTCGGCGGTTTCGGCAATATCGTTGCCGGTGCCATTCTCCAGCAGCGCAAGCATTTTCATTTGCCGCTGCAGCTCACCATGGTCGGCGTCACAGATCGTTTCGGCATATCCGGAAATCCCTGGGAACTCGTCCAGCATTTCGGCCTCACCGCCGAGCACCTTGCCAAGCGTGTCCTGGATCTCCTGGACAAAAAACTTGGCGCCGCCACCACGATTTCAACTGACGCAAGCACGCTCCGCTGTTCCCGTTGCGGCGCCTTAGTCGCTCCCCGCGAATACGCGAAGGAATTGCCTCTACCCGCCGATGAAATCTGCGCGGAGTGCGAATTCCAATCCGTGGAACTTTGCGCGGTCTGCCGCCTCGAATGGGCCAAGGTAAGCCACAACAATACCTACGTCTGCCAAGCCTGCCGCGCCAAGCCAGTGCTGCGCTGAACTCAAGCCACGCGGGTTGCATTGAAAATGGCGCACCCGCTGATGCCGCGCGCGATTACCAACCCCTTTGACGCATTGTCCCCAGGATGAGCGCGCTGTACTGATTCATGTGATCGGGCCGTCGTCTCAGAGGCAACGGCAGTATTGCGGCAAGTCGCGCCGACTGTTCCCGGCCGATATTCCGGGCCGAGGTTCGGTAGTAGTAACGGCACGCCGATTCCGCACCATAGACACCGGGGCCCCATTCGACCACGTTGAGGTAAAGTTCCAGAATGCGCTTCTTGCCGAGGACCAGTTCGGCCACCGGAACAAGCGTGAACTCGGCGCCCTTGCGGAGGAACGAGCGGCCGGTTCCGAAGAACAGGTTTTTTACCAGTTGCTGCGTGAGGGTGGACCCACCGTGAATGCGGCCGCCTTCCAGATCGTTCTCCGCTGCGATTTCTATCGCTTGCCAATCGAATCCGTGATGCTCGTAGAAGCGCGCGTCTTCCGCGGCGATCACAGCATGCTGGAAATCGGGCGAGATTCGGCTCAGCGGGACGAATTCGTACCGTTCGTGATAAGGCTTTTGGTGTATCCAAGCCTGCAAGCGGCGCTCCATGTGCACCGCGGTGGTGGGTGGGTCAACCCATCGGGCAGCCACAAGGATCAGGGCAGCAAGCGACCAAAGAAGCACCACTCCCAACAGAAACCATAGAACGAAGGAGCGGAACGCTCCTCCGCGAACCGGGGTCTTGGTGTGCTTGTCTGGATTTTCAGCCACATCTCAGAATAATCGTTTGGGCTGGATTGATACAGTGGCCGCCTGGATAGCCTGGGCATCTTGCTCCTATTATGAACTTCAGTGGCTCGGCGTTTGCCAAGCGGAATCTTGAGGTAGCATCGAAATGTGGACATGATGTGGACATGGGTGGACATCGGAGTTTAACGCGACAGAAATGATTCGCCGCCGGTTATAGCGCCAACCATTCCCGGCGTGGATTCTTTCCGAGCAACCTTCATCCTCCATACCTCATCCTTATTCATGCAGCTCAATATGCGGTGAGGACACCCCCACCCGGCGACTATTTCGTATCGTGCAACGAAGGGTCCTGGCCCTCCCACCACAAGCAGCGGCGATCCGCGATCGAAATAGAATTCGGGGATTCCGGATCGCTTCTGTAGGGCCGAAATTGGACTCTGAATTAATTTGTAACAAAGCTCGAGCAAACACTATGAATTCGAGAATATTACGCGTCCTATTTGTGATTCTGGCTCTTCCCTTCTCCCTGTTCGCCTCCTTGGGAGGTGACACAACTTCAGTGGAATCAGATCAAGCAAAAATGCAAGGCACGCGCCGGACGACCACTGGTGATTCCTACACAGTTCATGAAATTCAAGCCTCAACCGGCGTTGCCGTGAAAGAATACGTCTCGTCTGTCGGAAAGGTTTTTGCCGTTACCTGGCAAGGCCCCGCCCATCCTGACCTGCAGCAACTCCTTGGCGTTTACTTTGATCAGTATTCGCAAGCCGTTCAGGCTCAGCGCGCCCATCGCCGCGGCCACGGCCCGTTGCTGATTCAATTGCCCGGCTTGGTAGTCCAATCAGCGGGACATCCTAGGTCCTTCCAAGGTAGAGCGTACGTTCCTCAAATGCTGCCGGCAGGCGTCCGCGCGGAGGACCTGCCATGACACGCGCTCATCTTCACGGATTCCTTACCATATGCTTGGCCGGAGCCTTGGCTGCGACAATGGGATGTGGCGGAGGCAGCAGCAGCAGTACCACAACTGGTAGCGGGGGTGGCGGCACTGGTCCAGGCTCTCCGGTTTCCAACACGCAATCCATTTCGGTGAATACTGGGCCGACCGCGGCTGCTCCCTTTAACAGTCCCTACGTTGACGGCGCATTCACGAGTCTCACCCTCTGCGTTCCCGGCAGCACCACAAGCTGCCAGACGATCGATGGCATTCTGGTGGATACCGGCTCCTCCGGACTCCGGATCTTGTCCTCGGCCCTTTCGATTTCGCTTCCCCAACAGACCGGCTCGAACGGCAATCCGATTGTCGAGTGCTATGCCTTTGAGGACGGCATCACGTGGGGGCCGGTTGTAACCGCGGACATGACCATCGCGGGTGAGCAAGCCAAATCGCTCCCCATTCAGGTCATCGGCAGTTCCAGTTTTTCTGCAATTCCAAATGGCTGCCGGAGTTTTGGAGTGCCCGAAGATGATCTTGCAAGCTTGGGCGCGAACGGCATTTTGGGAGTGGGAAGTTTTGCCCAGGATTGCGGCTCTGGTTGCGCTACAAGTGGCGGCTCCAACCCAGGCTTGTATTACGCCTGCCCCTCTTCCGGTTGCGAAGTGACCACGGAAAGTCTCTCCAGCCAGGTTCCCAATCCCGTGACACTTTTTGCCACCGATAATAATGGCGTCATCATTCAGTTGCCCTCAGTTTCCGGAGCGGAAACGAGCGTCACCGGCTCTCTTACCTTTGGCATCGGCACGCAATCGGATAACGCGCTTGGAAGCTCCACGGTTTACACCATCGATCCCTCGACTGGAAATTTCACTACCGTCTTCAATGGCATCACCTATGCGAATGCAAGCTTTCTTGACAGCGGCTCCAACGGTCTCTATTTCCTAGACTCTCACACCACGGGAATCGCAACTTGCACCGACATGAATTCCTTCTATTGCCCTTCCACTACTCAGAATCTCTCTGCAGCCAACAAGGGAACCAATGGAGCAACCGGCACGGTTAATTTTGTCGTTGGCAACGCTGACACACTTACCGCCAATCCGAACGACGCTGCCATCAACGGATTGGCCGGGTCAAACTCCGGCGCCTTTGACTGGGGGCTTCCCTTCTTCTTCGGCCGCACTGTGTACACGTCCATCGAGGGACGGAACACACCGGCGGGCATGGGACCATACTGGGCTTACTGAAAGCCCCGTGTATAACAAATTCACTGCAAGCAACGTTGCTAATAACTGAAGTCCGCGCCCCCACCTGACTTCTACCGCACTCGCGCTAATCGGCTTTCGTCGTCCGGCAGCGACAAAACCGCCTGCCGCACCACCCAATATCTTCAATATATGCGCGAAGATGTATGCCATGGGTTCCGGCTGGCCTCGCGTCAATCCGACATACAGCAGCGTGGCAACCACTCCAACCAGAATTCCATGCAAGACGAATTGCGAATCGACCTTTCGCCCGACCCAAATTGCAAACAGAAAACAGGCCGCCAGAGACGCAACTGGCGCGACGTAAAGTATCGGATGCTGGCCCCATAACAATAGGATAGGAATGACCACCACAAAAACAGAGAGTTCCGCCAGAAACCCGCCAGCCAAAGCACGTACCCACTTGATTCTTCCAGAGGCACCCATCTGAAATCTCCCTGTTGAGCTACCAATGAATCCGAATTGCAGCGTGAAAAGATACCACAGGACGGCCAAGTCCCGATTTACGTTCACCTGCTACTCTCGGGATCCCCTGGCTGTACTCCGGGCAGACGTGTTTTCGCTTCTTAAATTCCGCCACGTCGAATACTGGTTGACGCATAAGTGCCGTGGACGTATGGTTTGCTTTGAGATGATTTTGCATTCGGAAATTTCGCTACAGCGAAGTCCGGCTCTCCAGCGATGATTGGCGGCTAAGAAACAAAGATGGGAGGCCATCGAAATGTTCCTGGACTTTTACGGTCTCCGCGAACAACCTTTCGGCGTTACTCCTGATCCCAACTACCTTTATCTGAGCCGGACTCACGGCGAGGCTCTGCGCGCGCTCCAGGATGGTATCAAGGCCGACCGTGGATTCATGGCGCTCATCGCTGAACCCGGCTTGGGAAAGACCACGCTTCTCTACCGCCTCCTCGAGGAACTTCGCAATACTGCGCGCAGCGTGTTTCTCTTTCAGACGCAGTGCGACTCGCGCGAATTCTTCCGTTACATCCTGAGCGAACTCGGCATCACCACCCCGCGAATGAACCTCGTCGCCATGCACAACAAATTGAACGAGGTTCTGTTCACCGAAATGCTGGCGGGAAGGCGCTTTGTGCTGGTCGTAGACGAAGCGCAAAACCTTGAAGAACCGGTGCTCGAAACAATCCGGCTGCTCTCCGATTTTGAAACTCCCCACGCAAAACTGTTGGGTATCGTCCTCTCTGGCCAGCCGGCGTTGGCGGAGAAATTGGCGAAGCCCTCTCTTTCTCAGTTGAAGCAGCGCATCGCTGTCGTTCGCCGTCTGGAACCCTTGAACGCCGAAGAGACCTCTTTTTATATCAGTTATCGTCTAAAGGTTGCCGGCTATTCTGGCAGCAGATTATTTGAACCGGAAGCTTTGGCGCTGATTCACCAACGAACTCAAGGCATTCCGAGAGAAATCAATAACCTCTGCTTCGATGCATTGACTCTTGGCGAAGCCAGAAAGAGTCTCACCATCACCGGCGAGATCGCGCGCGAAGCTTTAGCAAACCTGAGGGTCGATTCCCTCGTGCGCCAAACGACCATCGAAACGAGTTCTGCTCACGCCGCTCCAGCTCTCCCAGCGACTTCTATGGACTCTGGTGATTTCCTCCTTGAATTTGCGGCGGAGATCAAGGACGCAATTGGGCGCCGTGCCTATGAGCTGTTTGAGGCCAGGGGTTTTGCGCACGGCCACGACCACGAGGATTGGATACGAGCCGAATCCGAAATACTGTTTGATGTGCCGCTGGAAATCTCGAATGGTGAGAGCGATCTTGTTGTCCACGCCAGCGTTCCTGGGTTCGCCGAAAACGAACTAAAGATAGAAGCCGCGCCGAGCTGCCTCTGCATTCTGGGTAAACGCGAAGAAGCATCAGGAGAAGCGGCCGCTGCATTCCAGCGCAAATGCAAACGTATTTTCCGCGTCGTTGATCTGCCATCCGAAATCGAGCCTGATAGCATGAAAACAACTGTGCGCGAAGGCCTGCTGGAAATCACACTGCACAAAGCTGGATTGCCAGAAAAGGAAGTCGAGATCGCCCGGGCAGCCACTGCTTGAGCACTTAGAATTTGTGGTCACAGCACAGCTGGTTACGCAGAGCCTGAATGGATTAGTCTATTAACTAAACTATTTTCGCGTCGCTTTGACTTGCCGAAGGATCGCATCGTTTGTCCACTTTCTTTCTCTCACTACGAAAAGCGCTCTGGCGCGCCCGCTTTCCCATCCTCTGGATGGCCCTTACCTATGCGCTCGGCGCAATTGCCGGCGCCATCATGGTGCATACGAACAATCATTTCGCTCTAACGTATCGAGACAATCTTGTCGGACGCGCTATGGCCAGCGATCCCGTTCTCGCTGCCGCCAATCACGGCTTTCCAGCCCGTGCAGCGCTTCTGGACTTCGCAGGAAATCTCGGTCGCGGCGCGGTTCCTTCCACGGTCATGGGCCTTGCGATCGTAATGCCTTTCCCACTCGCGGCCTTTCGTGGCTGGATCGGCGGAGTTGTATCCGTGGATGGCGAGCATCACAGCCGCCTGAAGCATTGGCGCGAGCGCAGCTATTATCTCGGCGTGCTGCTTCTGCAATTGATTCCGTATTCGCTGGCAGGCGGAACCGGCGTGCGGCTCGGCCTTGCATTTCTCTTCCCCAAAGGGAAATGGGGTTATTCAGAATCAAAACGCTGGCTTGGTCTTCCGGCGGAAGGTGTGCGCGACGTCGGCCGAATTTACGCGTTGATTGTCCCGCTCTTCCTGATTGCCTCGCTGGTTGAATTCCTCGCTCAATGAGTTCGGCCTCGATGCATTCGCCGCATTTCACGCTTTCATCTGGTAACTTTCGCTGACCAGGAGCTATCCTGTTTGTTATGAATCCAGCGGCCGCGGTTGCCCGCTAGGAGGTGATTCATGATTACAAGACGTGAATTTCTCGATGCGCTTGCAGTTGGCGCAGCGGGCCTCGCCGTGGGAACTTCGGCAAAAAGCTACGGCCAGATCATGGGTTCCAACGATCGCCTAAACTTTGCGGTCATCGGCTTGAATAGCCGCGGCTATGCGCATCTCTCGTCGCTGAAGGCGAATAAACCCGCCGCTCGCATCACGCATGTCTGCGATGTTGACGGGGATATCTTGCGTAAATTCGCCGACAGTGCGACTAAGGAAATGGGTGAAGTGCCGATCGGGGGGAAAGACTTTCGCAGAATCCTCGAGAGTAAAGATGTGGACGCCATCACCATCGCCACTACCGACCATTGGCACGCGCCGATGGCCATCGCTGGACTGCAAGCGGGAAAGCACGTCTACGTAGAGAAGCCCTGCAGCCACAATCCCGCCGAGGGCGAATTGCTGGTCCAGGCGCAGCTGAAGTACGGAAAGCTAGTGCAAATGGGCACGCAGCAGCGCTCTTCTCCGTCTACAACAGAGATCGTCCAGAGGATTCACGGCGGCCTGATCGGCAAACCCTACTTCGCGAAAGCCTGGTATTGCAATCTCCGCAAATCCATTGGAACTGGAAAGGAAGTACCTGTGCCGGCGCAACTGGATTGGGATCTATGGCAAGGTCCTGCACCGCGGCGTCCTTATCGAAACAATGTGCATCCATACAACTGGCACTGGTTCCGGAATTATGGCACCGGCGAATCGTTGAATAACGGAACGCATGAAGTGGACGTCTGCCGCTGGGCGCTTGGCGTGGATTATCCGAAGCGAGTCACGGCGTCTGGCGGGCGATACCACTTCAAGGATGATTGGGAGTTTTACGACACGCTGGTCACAAGCTTCGACTACGGCGACAAGATGATTTCCTGGGAAGGACGCAGTTGCCAGGGCATGAAGGTCTACGGCCGCGAACGTGGTTCAGCAATCATGGGAACCGAAGGCACGGTGGTCGTGGATCGCGATGGCTACGAAATCTACGACCTTGCCGGGAAAAAGACCAGTGAATTCAAGGTTCGCGGGGAAACCGACACTTCGGACCTCGTTGGCCGCGATTCCATGACCGATGCGCACTTCGCGAACTTCATCGCGGGAATCCGCAAGGGCGAAAAGCTAAACGCTCCTGTTTCTGTCGGCAACATTTCGGTTACGATGCTGCACCTTTCCAACATCGCGTGGGAAGTCAATCGCGAATTGCAGCTGGACACAAAAGACGGACGCATCCTCGGCGACCCAGAAGCGATGAAATTGTGGCGCCGCGATTACGAAAAAGGCTGGGAGCCGCACTTGTAGACTGCGCGAAAAATCAGGGAAAAAGCCTGCGCTCACACGTTCTATTTCGGTTTCCTTTTATCAGTCCCCGGTCGGCGCTCTAAAGCGACCGCAGGAAATCGATCACTTCCTGCTGCTCCTGCGTCGTCAACCTCTTGAAGTGTTCGATCACTTTATTTGCCTCGCTGCCGGGGCTTTGGTGATCCTTGATCGCTTCCACCAAGCTAGTCGTTCGTCCATCGTGAAGGAAAAATATGCGTTGGCCGACGCCCCAAAGCGGAGCGGTGCGAAACTCGTCTGGCCCCGCGCCACCTTGCGTGATGCCGTCGGCAAGTCCTCTGCCCATGTGGTGGACCAGAAGGTCAGAGAAAAGATTCGCGGTCTGATTAGAAAGCGCAACGCTCGGGCTGGTCGATGAGCCGCTCGCAATCTTTGCGCCCGCAGTGAACGACGGCGTATGGCAATGAACACAGCCTATCTTTGCAAAGGTAGCGCGTCCCTTTTCGCTGGACTCCGTGGGCGCTGCCGGAGTTGGCGGAGCCAGCATGCGCATGAAATCAGCAAATGCTTCGATGTCAGAGATAACCGCGGTGTTGGAATTGCCACCGCTCGCGGTGGCAGGCGTGAAGTTGAGCGTGTCTTCGGGCGTCGCGTTGAACAAACATCCCGGCGTTTCGTCTCGCTCTTGCGGGAACAGTTCGTTCGTAATTCCCATCTCGACGTTATAGGCTTCGCCCGCGAACATCAGAAGCGATTTGTTCTGCGCTTTCCATCCAAATCGCGTAATCGTCCCATCGTTTGCGCTCTGGTTTATGTTTCCGCTCAAATGAGAGTTCGCGTGCCCGGAAATTCCCATCGCCGACTTTTCTGTGGCGTTGGATTTCATGTTTGCCAGAATGGCCGAATCGGGTATCGCTTCAATCAGCCCCGCGCCAAACACCGGAGTTGGAATTCGGAAAATTATATTTGGATTCCCGCCTTGCCCTGTCAGTGGATTCCCCGCGGGCAGGAAGTCCGGTTGCGCAATTGTGCAACCGGGAGCATCCGTTCGCCCGGTAATCACGAAGACGTCGTGCACTGAGCCATCAGCGACTCCATTGCTCTTCTTGAACCGCGCTTCGCGTACCGGACCATTCTGCGCAATAAACCAGGGCACAGTGTTTTTTGCCCCATTCAAAGTGGCCACGGCGATCTGCGGGTTTTGTCCCGGGCTTGTTCCGCCAGCTTGCGGCTGTGCGTGGCAAGACAAACACTGGTTCGAGTTGAATCGTGGACCGAGGCCATTATTCGTGCCGTTCGTCACGGACTCGATCTCCGCGAATCTTGCCAGTCCATCCTTGAAAAACGCGGTTTCATCCGCTGTCAGACCCGTCAGCGGACCGCCAGCACTTGGCGCCCCACCACGCACGCCCGGGTCTACGGGAGCAGATTTGGTCTGGCCAAAACTGCAGGGGCCTGTCGCTAAAACCACTGCAACGATTCCAGCGACGCACACGCACACACCTCCCCGGAGTGTCATTGGATCTATCCTCTTTGAGCTGGGAATTGCAGAATTGTACAACAGGTCGCGCTGCTGTCCACTCCAAAACTTGCGCGCTTACAGAACTCTGTCTCATGTTGTTCGTTGTGCACTTCCCACGGATTGCGATACCGTGTCTACAACGGGCCTGGTAAGCGATCCGGCTTGAGGCCTCGCAAAGTAGCTCAGCCAATTTGCGATGACTCTTATTTCAAAACTAATATTCCGCCTTTTCACCGGGCTTATCCTTGTCTCCGCGCTCTTGTTTATTCCGGCAGGCACGCTAAGGTTTTGGCAAGGCTGGGTTCTCATGGCGCTCGGTTTTATTCCTACCGGATTTGCGTTCTTCTATTTGTACAAACGCGATCCGCAATTGATTGCGCGGCGGTTGGAGACCAAAGAAATAGTCAGCCAGCAGAAACTGCTGATTCGGCTTTCCAGGCCGCTATTCTTTTTGATTTTTCTTTTGCCCAGCCTCGATTACCGCTTCGGCTGGTCGCGCATGCATTTCCACCCTGTCCCTCTGTGGCTCATGGTGTTGGCCCAGATTTTGTTTCTGTGCGGTTTCGCAATTGTGTTTTGGACCATGAACGTGAATAGCTACGCTTCGCGCACCATTCAAGTCGAACCTGGCCAGAAAGTGATTTCCAGCGGGCCATATCGCCTCGTCCGCCACCCGCTATATTCGGGCAGCATCGTGATGTGGGTTTCCACCCCGCTGGTGCTTGGCTCGTTCGTTGCGGTGCCTCTCTTCGCCCTGTTGGTTCCCTTCTACGTGTTGCGCCTGCTGAACGAAGAAAAGATCCTGCACCAGGAACTCCCCGGTTATTCCGAATACTGCCAGAAGACCCGCTTCCGGCTATTGCCGTTTGTGTGGTGAAGCTTGGCACGCAGCGAGGCGGGAAAACGATCGGAAACAGGAATGTCGGCGCGCCGACATGTTTGATTATTCCCCTGTAAAACGCACGTTTTAGCCAGTCTTGTTCGCGGTTTACAGTCGACAGTTTACAGTTTGTGTAGGGCCCGTCCTTCTGAGGCGGGCCGCTCTGGAAGGTGCCTGCGCCAGATGTAAGCCATGTGCAATATGTCGGCGCGCCGACAATATTATTAGTCATATAGATTGTTATATGGTTACTACGGCGGGAGAAAACAAAGGAGTTAGCAGAGAAGGCGTCGCGCAAAAACTGACCCCCACCCCCCCCTGTTTTTGCGTATGTACGGGAATGATTGGACTTACGGGTGGATTTCCTGGATGTGCAGGAATGATTGAACTTACGGGATTTTGCGGTGCGGGTGAAGAGGTGGGCCGTTCCGAAATGACACAGGAGCAGCGTCCCCTCAGCATAGCGGGGGTAGAATAGCACGATATTTACCTGTTGTCTACTATTATTTAGTGGTACTAGTTTCGAAATTGGTACTGGTGGGGAATCGGAAGGTTATCAGCGTTCAGGAAGCTAAGAGACGGGGAACCCAAGAACCGACCTGAAGGTCGGCCACTACAAAAGATGGGAAAAAGCAGGTTTCTCGCGTTGCTCCCTCCTGCGGCGGGCGGGTGGGATGACGTCGGGGGACGCGTGACCCAAGACCTAGCGGCAGTTTACTGCGAGTTCGGTCAACAGATTTCTAAGAACTCTTTTTTGTGTAGTTTAAGTCGTCCGGTTGGTATTACCCACGGTGGGTAGTCTGCAGCTCGTCCAGCTTCAGGGCCTTGGCCAAAGCCTGCTGCGCCAAAGTTTGCTTCGAAAGCACATAGGTCGCACGAGGGGTACCTTTCTCGCCTTGCCGCGGGTAGAGCAGAACGAACTGCTGAATCTGCTGCAACTCTTCGAGGAGTTGTTCCATGGAAAGATCGCTCCAGGCGGCTCTGGCCTGGCGATGCACATACTGCAACAGAGAGATGCCCAGCATGCAGTAGAACGCATGGATGCGGATCTTGCGGTCGGTCCAGTGATGCATCGGTCCCCAAGCCAGCCACTCTCCGTCTTTCAGGCCGCGGAAAACACGCTCGACCTGTTGCTGGCCGGCATAACCAGCCACCACTTGTTCCGCCGTCCAGTCCATGCGGCTGGTGAGCAGCACGGTTCGGCCTAAACGACCACCGAGGAGGCGTTCAAACGCAGCCTGATCGAAATCAAACTGTAGCTGCCATTGGCCGTCGCGAGATTCCAATTGGTAGCGAATTACATCGGAGAGGAACTGCCCGGACAACCAGTTCGCGATCTTGCGCCTGATCCCTTCCTCGGTCCAACGCGACCGCGGTTTATTCAATTCCCTCGAAAAGCGTCGCAGGGACTGCAGCGTGCGGCTGATGCTGGTGGTCAGGCTGTGCAGTTGCTCGGCGGCAAAAGGCGCCGAGTACTTCAGCACCGCGAGATATTCCTGGCCGTGCACCAACAGCTTCTCGGCCACGGCCCGCACGCCCGGTTGTTCGGCGCTGCACGGCGGCAGCTCTTCGCTGGCTCGCTCGCGCAACCCCGCCGGCGCTTGATTCCACGGCAGCGCGGAAATCCAGCCCACCCCTGCCTCTTGCAACTGCACGGTGTTGTCCAGTGCGGCCGTGCCCTTGTCGAAGACCAACGTGACCGTGTCACGAGCAATCTGGTTTTGATCCAGCAGGCGCACGATACGTGCCAAGGCGACGGAGAACTCTTCGACATCGGCTACGTTGCCCGGGTACACGTGGTGGCATAGGCTCAACCCACTCTCTCCGTCCAGAACATAGCTCAGTCCCACTTGACGCAAGTTGTGCCGACCTTGCTTGTTGTGTCCGCGCTGCGCCAGTTGGTTCCGCGTGTTGGTGCTGGCAATGTAGGTGTAGAAGTTGGTGGTATCGTAGGCCAGCAGCCGACGACCAACCAGATCCTTTTCCTTCCACAGACCGAGTAAACGTAACTGCGCTTGATCGAGAGGATCTTCCTCGGGAGCGAGGGTCTCACTGGTCTCCGGCAGAATCTGTTCGAAGGCGTCCCAGAAGGCTTGCGAAGTAAAGCGCTCAGCAGGAAAACTCCACTCGGAAGCGAGGATGGTCCGCTCGTACCAGTTGCTGACTTCGGTCTTCGGACCGGGATCACAGATGCGGTGAATGGCGGCGAGCAGGAGATAGTGAGCGGGACCGGGTCCGGAACGTGGAGGGGGCCACAGGGATTCCAGCAAGGGCCACAAGCCGGACTGTTTTGCAGCCAGCCACAAGGCGCCGGGAAGACCGAAGTTACGCAAGGTGGCGGAGAGGGGAACGGGGGCAGCGTTTTGCTGGACGAGTTCAGCGAGTTTTTCGGCGGTGCCGAGATAGGCCTGATGGACGATGCGAGGTTTGCCGTCGACGCGGGCGCTTTCGACGAGGTAATAGTAGAGGCGATTCCCTTTTTTCTTTTTGACCAGGCTGGCCATCAAGGGTAATACATAAACGAGATATTGATACTTGTCAAGCACAAAGTGCGACAATACTCACAGGAAAATCATAATATAGGGGGTAATACATATTCCAAAATGGAGAAACCTGCCTAAGTTCTACGGATGGAACAATTTAGTGGGAATGCGCAGAGTTTCGGGAGAGCACTCGCAGTAAACTGCCGCTAGGTAAAGAATTGAACATAGGACATCTTCACCCGGGCACAAAAAAGAGGCCCCATCTTTCGACAGGGCCTCCGGTTAGAGTTTGTGATTACTGCTGGAAGATCATGATGTCTGGATTAGAGGTTGTATTTTCGATGCAGACGGATTCGGTCGTACTGACCGCCACGCAGCTCAAACCTTTCCCGCTAGCGTCGGGCAAGAAGGTGCCGAAGGTGGTGGAACTCCAAGTGTAGGTGACCGCGATCGGGGATTCCCAAGAGAAATTGCCCGGACCGCCGTTGGTGCTCGAACCAGTGATATTGCCACTGCTATCGAGCGTAATGACGCCCACGCCGCTGCCATTGTCTGGCTCCAGAATTGGCACTTGGCCAATCACGTAATTGCCGGCGATAGCGGCATCGGTAAAGGTGGATATCGTCTGCGGTTCGGTCTGGCCCCATTCCACGCCATCCGACACCTCGAATGAGCTGTTGGTGCCGTACATGTAGAGATAGGCGAAGCTTGTGGGGCCTGTTGGGATGGTGGCGCGACCAGGAGCGGCGCCATCGAAAGTAACGGTGACCTGGCCGGCGGAGGTGTCAACTGAGTAGTTACCCGTATTGGCACCGGTGGATGCTTCGTCCTCGAAAGACTTGTTAATGTTCATCTTACCGGTACCGTCGCCGCTGCCTTGAAAGATCTGGGCCCAGTAACCGGTGACGTTGCCGTTGGTGTCGGTTTCGGAGCCCTGACTGTGGAGGACAAACGGTCCGTTGATGCTGGCCACGGAGTAGGGAGTTTGCAGTTGCTTGCGCACGTCACCGGCATGAAGGCCGTTGCTGGTATCGGTATTGAGAAGAAACATGCGGTTGGCATCGATGATGTAGAGAGCGAACCCGAGCGTACCTTGGGAAGAAATGAAGTTCGCGGTGAGGCGTCCGGTGGTTGCGTTTGGAGTCGTGTAGTTGCCGGTGAAGGTGAGATTCTGAACTCCGGAACTCTTTATTTCGTCGGTATCACCAGCAGAGAGGTTTCCGTTGAGAGCGGTGAAGCGGCCTGCACTGGTTCTCGGACTGCCGGTGCTGTTCTCGCCCCGCTCGACAAAGGCGAAGCTGCTGTTGCTGAGGGTGGTGGAGGCAAAAGCGCTCGTAGTATCCCGGTAGCAATTGCCTGAGCCGTGTTGGCCAGAAGGCGTTGAGCCAACGTCGTCGATTTCAACCATGCGACCTTGCAGAGCCGGTGGTCCACCGAGGGTTGTAAGGGCCACCGCAAACTTCGAGGTATGTGGAGTGCCGGAGGTCGGAGTGGCAATGACGGTGATAATGCCTTGGTTGGAGACGGAGTCGATGCTGTATGTGCCGGTCAGTGTGCCGGTCATTGCAGCGGTGAAGCCACGGCCATTGGTGTCGAACACGCCGCTGGAGAAGGTGCCGCTGCCATTGGCCACGATGCTGATGAGCGACGCCCAACGAGAGCCATCACCGTCGCTGAAGCCTTCGAGCAGACAGGAGTAGGTTCCGGAGAGATAGCTGTTGTGGAGGCCGTTTGGCCCATTGCTGACAGTAATGGGATATGTGACAGGTCCGGCGCTGCCGCTGGCGCTGTCCGTTACCGAAACGACCAGGTTGATGGTCTGGGGGCCAGTCGTTGGCGTTCCGCTAATGCTAAGACTATTCCCACCGCCGTTGGAGACACTGATGCCGTCAGAGATAAGCACGGGCGAACCGTTGCTGGGAAGTATGTTGCTGTTGACAGTCCATGTGTAAGGACCGATGCCGCCCGAAGCGCTGAAACCTTCCGTGTATGGGTAGTTAACGAGCGCAGAGCCTAGATTGGCCTGACTAGGAGTGGGCAGAGACAAAGGCGTCGGATTGCTGACTAGGATAGTATAGGTCTGACTAACGGTAGTGTTCGTGCTGTCTTTGACCGAGATATTCAAAGTTACTGCCTGGGCTGTGGTGGGCGTTCCGATGATGGAGAGTGTGTTGCCGCCTGTGTTGAGGGCTGTGAGACCGTCACCCGAAGTAATGGTAATGGTGGAGCCGTCGGTCGGCACAGGGGTGCCGTTCACCGTCCATGCGTAATTGGGCACCCCACCGGAGGCGTTGATAAAGCCCGCGTAGGATTGGTTGGTGGTTGCAGGCCCAGGAGTATTGGAGCTCGGCGCAGGCAGAGACAAAGGCGTCGGGGGGCTGACTACGATGGAATAGGTAAAGGGGCCGACGGAAGCATTCGTGCTGTCCTTCACCGAGACTGTGAACGAAACAGTCTGGGCCGTGGTTGGCGTGCCGCCGATCGACAGGGTGTTGCCGCCGGTGTTGGTGACGCTCAAGCCATCCTGCAGACCAAAGGGGGTCCCATTGGTGGCGACAGCAGTGCCGTTAATCGTAAATGTGAAAGGACCCACGCCGCCGGAGGCGTTGATCGCCCCCGAGTATGCTTGGTTGGTGGTCGCAGGACCGGGAGTATTGGAATTAGGGGTTGGCAGCGACAAGGGCGTCGGGTTGTTGACCGTGACGGTGTAAGTGAACGGACCAACGGAAGTGTTTGCGCTGTCCTTCACCGAGACCGTGAACGAAACCTGCTGGGCCGCAGTGGGCGTTCCGCTGATGGTCAATGTGTTGCCGCCCGTGTTGCTGACAGACAATCCGTCTTGTAGAGGGACGGGGGTGCCATTCGTGTTGAGCACGGTGCCGTTCACTGTCCAGGTATAGCCAGGCGCACCGCCTGAAGCGTTGATAAAGCCGGTATAGGGCTGGTTGAGGGTTGCCGAGCCAGGAGTAGAAGAGTTGGGCGCGGGCAGGATCAAAGCCGGAACAGAGACCGTCAGAGTAAAGGTTTGTGTTGCCGCAGTGCCGACGCCGTTGTTTGCCGTCAACGTTAGAGTGAAAGTCCCGCCAGCAGTCGGTGTGCCGGCAAGTGTTGCGGTGCCGTTTCCGACGTCGGTGAAGCTCACACCGCTGGGCAGCGCGCCCGAATAAGTTAGAACTGGTGCTGGGTAGCCTGTTGTGGTTACCGTGAATGTGCCCAGCGTGCCAAGCGTAAATGTGGTGTTATTGGTGCTGAAGATTAACGGGGCCTGATTCACAGTGAGAGTGAAGGTCTGCGTAGCATCCGTGCCCGCGCCGTTGTGGGCTGTGAAGGTGAGATTGTATCTGCCGCCTGTTCCCGACGCCGGAGTTCCGCCGAGCGTGGCGGTGCCGTTTAGGTTGTCCGTGAAGGTGACACCGTTCGGGAGCGAGCCTGTTTCCGTGATGGAGGGTGCGGGAGTGCCAGTGGTGGTCACGGTAAAGGATCCTAGGGAGCCCACAGTAAATGTGGCGTTGTTGGCGCTGGTGATAACGGGAGCGGTGTTCACGGTTAGGGTGAAAGTCTGATTCGCAGAGCTGACGACATTGGTGGCTTTCAGCGTAAGAGTGAAGGTCCCGCTCGTTGACGGCGTGCCGGCTAGAGTGGCAGTGCCGTTACCATTGTCGGTGAAGGTTACGTTGCCTGGGAGCGCGCCGGTCTCTGTGAGGGACGGTACGGGAGTGCCGGTGGTAGTAACATTGAACGTCCCTGCTGCGCCAAGTGTAAATGTGGCATGGTTGGCGCTGGTGATCGTGGGGGCCTCGTTCACGTTGAGCGTAAAGGTCTGAATGTAGTCGGTGCTAATGCCGTTGTGCGCCGTGAAGGTGAGCGAATGTGGCCCACCCGTGCCCGCCGCTGGTGTACCGGACAGAGTGGCGGTGCCGTTTCCGTTGTCCACGAAACTAACACCAGAGGGCAGCGCGCCCGTCTCGGTAAGGGATGGAGATGGGGAGCCGTTCGTTGTTACGGAGAAGGTTCCCAACGTCCCCACGGTGAAGGTGGCATTGTTGGCGCTGGTGATGGTTGCAGGCGCGACCACGGATAATGTGAAGGATTGCGTGGCAGTGTTGACGCTATTGGTGGCCTTCAGAGTAAGCGGGTAATTGCCGTAAGTTCCCGCCGCGGGGACGCCGGCCAGCGTGGCGGTGCCGTTATGATTGTCAACGAAGGTCACACCGTTGGGCAAGGCACCTGTCTCAGTCAGAGCTGGAGCTGGCAAGCCCGTGGTTGTCACCGCAAAGGATGTAAAGTTGCCAAGCCAGAATGCCGTGCTAGCGGCACTTGTGATCGCCGGGGCCTGGTTCACGGTGAGCGTGAAAGTTTGCGTTGCATCGGGGACAGTGCCGTTGTGCGCGGTGAAGGTGAGAGTGTACGTTCCGCCCGTGCCGGCTGCAGGTGTACCAGCCAGTGTGCCTGTGGCAGCAGTGAAAGTGACACCGGTGGGCAGTGCACCCGTTTCAGTCAGAGTCGGAACTGGGAAGCCTGAAGCCGTCACAGTGAATGTTCCAGCCGTACCCACGGTGAAGGTAGAGGCGTTGGCGCTGGTGAAAGAGGGAGCCTGACCGACCGTCAACGTGAAACTTTGCGTGGCGTCCGTGCCAACGCCATTATGTGCTTTGATGGTGAGTGGGTAGTTCCCTGCGGTCCCTGTCGGGGTGCCGGCCAGAGTGGCGGTGCCGTTTCCGTTGTCTGTGAAGGTTACGTTGCCAGGCAGTGCGCCTGTCTCCGAGAGAGTTGGAGTTGGGAGACCCGATGTAGTGACGCTGAACGATCCGGCGGCGCCTAAGGTGAACGTGGCGCTGGCGAGGCTAGTGATGGCGGGGCCTTGGTTGACAGTTAACGTAAAAGTTTGCGTAGCATCCGCGCCGACGCCGTTGTGCGCTTTGAAAGTGAGTGGGTACGTTCCGCCCGTGCCGGCTGCAGGAGTACCGGCAAGTACGCCTGTGGCAGAAGTGAAAGTGACGCCGCTGGGTAGTGCGCCTGTTTCTGTCAGAGTTGGAGCTGGGAAGCCGGAAGCGGCGACAGTAAATGTTCCAGCCGTGCCTACCGTAAAGGTGGAGGCGTTGGCGCTGGTGATGGCTGCGGCTTGCTGAATGTTGAGAGTGAAATTCTGGGTTGCGTTGGTGCCGAATCCATTGCTGGCAGTGAATGTAATTGGGTACGCGCCCGGCGTAGCGGCAGAACCACTGAGTGTTGCGGTGCCGTCGCCATTGTCCTTGAAGGTGACGCCAGTCGGAAGCGCGCCAGTTTCCGTAATGGTAATCGGGGCAGTGCCCGTTGTTGTCACCGTGAAGGATCCTGCGACTCCCGCTGTAAACGAGGCGTTGCTTAGGCTGGTGATTGCCGGAGGTTGATTCACGAGGATGCTAAGTGCTTTGGTGGTGGATTGCGGACTGACCGTGCTTCCGTCTTTCACTTGCACAGTGAAATTCACGGTGCCAGTTGGGCCAGTCGGCGTACCGGTGATAGCGCCCGTGGAAGCGTTCAAGCTCAATCCCGGCGGGAGAGAGCCCGCTGACAAAGAGTAGGCCAGTGCCCCTGCACCACCCGTTACGGTGATGGGGCCGCTGTACGCAGTTCCTATGACAGCCGATGCGAGAGAAGTGGTCGTGATGCTGGGCATAGCAGTTACAACAATGGTTACCGAGGAAGACTTACTTGGATCAGCGACGGACGTGGCTGTTACCGTGGCGGTGCCACCTGTGCCATTGGCAGGCGCGGTGTATGTAGCCCCAGTGGCGGACTGGTTCGACAAAGCTCCGACACCTGTCAGGGTCCATGTAATTCCCTTGTTGAGAGTATCGTTGGCGATGGAAGCCGTGATGCTGAAAGATTGCCCGATGTCCAGGGCTTGAGCGCCAGTGGGCGACGAGACGCTTACGACAATTGCTTTCGGACCGCTATTGCAGGCGGAGATTGCCAGCAGGGTGCCGAGAAGGAAACAGAGAGCCAGGTTTCGCATCGATATCCTCATTGAAAGTTGTTATAAAAGAGGCAGTCACCGGCCAGGTTAAAAGCCGATAGTTGCTGCTAATCTAGAGGGTAGGGACGTGGTACTAGTAGCTATAGAACGTTCTTGCTCTCTTCTTTTTCGTGTTCTCTGATAGGCAACAGTCCTTAGGTGCTATTGAAATGTCCCAGGCCCACCCTCTCAGTCACCTCAGGTATGTGCGTCACCCAGCAATCCCCGGCGTTGAACTCCTGATTGCAAATCCTTCTTTTGACAATTGGCATATGTTCCATGAACGGTATCTGCTTTGCGGTTGCATCTCGGTGGCGACCACGTGGGTGTATCGCCGCAAAACACAAGTGATTGGTGACGGGACAACGGCGTTCATGGAGCCGGGAGAAACTCACCGCGTGGTGGCCAAGCATCGAGCGTCGAACTTCGCGGCGGTTTTTATCGAGCGAAAGACATTCGTGAAACTCGCCGAGGAAGCGGGAATCCATGGTGAGCCGCATTTTCGTGTTGCGGACGTCAGAAGCGCGAGCCTGCTGAGCGAGATCACGCGGCTGTCCGATGTGATGGAAGAAGAGAACGATCCGCTGCAACTGGAATCGCGCCTCGCGGTCCTTATGCATGAGGCGCTGCAATATGCGGAGTGCCAGCCTCCAGACGTAGCGGCGGTGGGCGTGGTGTTGAGGCGCTCGTTGGAACGCGTCAGAGATATTCTGGAGCAACGACCCAATGAATTGATAAAGCTCGACGAACTGGCGCATGCCGCGGCGCTGAGTCGATTTCACCTGGTGCGATTATTTACTCGGCAATTTGGGCTTCCGCCACACGCGTATCAGATTCATGTGCGGATCAAGCGCGCCTGCCATTTGCTGCGCAATGGGATGCAGTGCGTGGAGGTGGCCCCCCTGTCGGGCTTCGCCGATCAAAGCCATTTCACGCGGCACTTCAAGAAGATCATGGGAGTGACGCCAAGCGTATACGCGGGAACACAGCATACTGCATCACACCCTGCTTTCTGAACGATTCCCTCGAAATATTAAAATGCGAGTTCCGTTCCGTGGCGGAAAAACTGAGCGACCTTGCGAACGATGGGGTCCAGCAACGCTGAACCCCTACGTGAGGGAGAAGTGCGCCGCTGAGATTACTTCTTGGGGAGGGCGCGGTCTTTGAGAAGGTTTTTCAATTCGGACATGAATTCCTGAACGTCCTTGAAATCCATGTAGACGCTGGCGAAACGGACGTAGGCGACCTTGTCGAGTTTTTTGAGGCGATGCATGATCATTTCGCCGATTTCGGTGGTGGTCAATTCCCTTTCGGTGGCTTCGTGGACCACGCCTTCGATTTCATCGACGATGGATTCGAGTTTGGGAGTAGGAACGGGGCGTTTTTCACAAGCTTTTAGCAGACCTTGAAGGATTTTCTGGCGCTCGAAACGTTCGCGGCGGCCATCCTTTTTGATCACCATGTAGGGAATTTCGTCAATGCGTTCGTAGGTGGTAAAGCGGCGGGAACATTTCAGGCATTCACGGCGGCGGCGGATGGTGTCGCCGGTGCGGCCTTCACGGGAGTCGATAACCTTGTCTTCAATACTGGCGCAGAAAGGACATTTCACTTGGAAGAATCTCCTTGTCTTGTTGCGGAGCCAAGGACACGGAACGAAGAAAAACCCAAGAGCACAGTCAAGAATGACTGTGCCACAAAGGCAAACCCAAGAGCCGGACTAAAGTCCGGCGCCTACAGCCGCAGCCTACAGTCTCAGGAGCGGGTGGCGATCTCGGCGTCAATCTGTTCGTCTTCGTGCTGGCTCATGCGGCGCAAATCGCCGAGCGACCAGCCTTCCCGGAAAAGAATGGGGACGCCAGCAAGAGTGCACGAAGCAAACGAAATCACGTAGGCAACCATAGCGGCAGCAAGGGCTGCTTCCCGAGGAACGCCAAAGAGCAAAGTGCATGCGCCACTCATCACCGCTTGAGGTCCACCGCCAATTCCCGGGAGTTGGATGAGAGAGCCGACCAAGGTCATAGCGAGAATCAGCATGCAATCTTGAAATCGCAGAGTGGCCAGTTGCCCTCCGAAGGCCAACACTATCAGATAATAGACCATTACCACCAAAAGCCAATGTGCGGTAGAGGCAGCAATGGCAAAGGCCAGATCGCGCCAGGTACGAATAGTTTTCAGTCCACGAGCAATGCCAAGGACGATTCGGGCCAAGCTGGCGCGCCAGCCGTGAGCTGCCAACCAGAGCTGCATGCGGCCTTCAATCATGTTGGCGCCGTGAGTCCGGACATAAACGGCCACTACGATCAGACCGACAATACCGAGGACCAGAATGGTTCCGGCAGTTCTACGCGCGCTTTCGAGGATAGGAGAGAGCTGAGTAGGATGCAGGAATTTCTGGACGGTAGTAATCAGGAACCAGGATCCAAGCAAGGCGACAGCGAAGAATATGTCCACGAAGCGTTCGAGGGCGTAAATGCCGAAGGTGTCCGCGAGAGGGATCTTTTCTGTGCGCGAGATGAGGAGTGGACGGACAGGTTCGCCGACACGCCCAAGAAGGAAGACCGCGGAAAAGCCGGCCAAAGTCATAGCCATGATAGGCCAGAGCCGCGAGTCGCCAACATACTTCTGGAAGTTGCGCCAGCGAATTGAGCGGAGGAGGTAGCAGAGATAGACAAGGACTACGGCGACGAGCAAGTGGATAGGCTCGGCACCCTTGATGGAGTGCCAGAAGGCCTTGCCACTGAAGCGGCTGTCTGAGAGCAGGTGGCGGAAGTGGAATAGAAGGTACCCAGCCAAAAGGGCGAGGAGACCCAGAACCCACCATTTCCTCGACGAGGGGCGCATTAGCCTGAAGAGTACTGGTGGGGGGAGGGTGGCGTCAAGGGCGCATAACCAATTGAATTAGAAAGTCTTGTCAGGGGTGGTGGGAGTGGGTAAGATGCCCTCATCCGGTGGACTTTACCCGCTGTTAGCAGGGGAACATTTCCAAGGCAATTTACGTTCCACTATATGGCAGGCCGAGTGAAGTTACCTGCGGTAGTTGCGAGTGCAGGAATCGGGAAAATGGGGCTAAGGAAAGCTTGGAGCAGGATGCCCAACTGGTCCAGCAATGCCTCCGGGGCGATGGCTCGGCCTGGGAGGAACTTGTGCGTCGGCACACACGGCGTATCTACAATATCTGCTATAGATTTGTAGGGAATCGCACGGAAGCCGAGGATCTGACGCAGGAGGTTTTCCTTCGCGTGTACCGGACGTTGGCGAGTTACCGCTCGGCACACGGGGGATTTGCAACCTGGATGACGAGCGTGACGCGGAACCTGCTGATTGACCATTACCGGCGCACGAAGAGGGACCGAATTACGGATTCGCTGGATGACTCGATGCCGGTGGTGGAGAACAAGGCGTCGTCGGCGAGGCGGCCGGACGAATTGGCGCTGTTAGGAGAGTTGAGCGGGCAGGTGCAGGGTGCGTTGACGCGGCTTTCGCCGGAGTTGCGGGAAGCGGTAATCTTGCGGGACCTGCAACAACTGGAGTATGCGGAGATACAGCATGTGCTGGAAGTACCGGAAGGAACGGTGAAGTCGCGAATCAATCGCGGAAGGATTGAATTGGCAAGGATTTTGCAGCAGATGGGAGTACGACCGGCATGAAGAAGTGCGAGCCAACGGGATTGGCAGTGGAAGTAACGGCTGAGGCGACTCTGCCGCTGGGGGTCAAGCTATGACCTGGACATGTGAACAGATTGAAGCACGATTGAGCGATTACCTTGACGGGCTGCTGGTGGGTCCGGAGCGCGCAGCGTTTGATGCGCACGTGGCGAGTTGCGCGGAGTGCGCGCCGCTGCTGGCAAACGTGCGAGGGCTCGTTGGCGGAATGCACGCGATGGAACAGTTGGAAGTGCCGCCACGGCTGGTGTACACGATCCTGGACAAGACACTTGGGCCGCGAGAAACGGTTTCCGCGTGGCAGGCATTTCGGAATTTTCTGCGGGGTTTGGGTTCACCGAAGTTTGCATACGGCGTTGCGAGCGTGTTGGCGACATTTGTGGTGCTGGTGAGCGCAACGGGATTTTCATTCCGCCGGCCGAAGCTGGCAGACCTGCGTCCTGCGACGGTGTACCAGAATGTGGACCGGGGATTGCACATGGGGTACGCGCGGAGCGTAAAGTACGTGAGCGATTTGCGGGTGGTGTACGAGATACAATCGCGGTTGCGTGAAGAGCAGAACAATCTGCAGGTGACGCCGGACGAATCGCTGCCGAAGTCGAATCCGGAGAAAGAACCGGGGCAGACAGACAAGCAGCCATCACAGCCGCGGCAACAGAATCGCGCGAATGATCTGGCTCGCCAGATGGAGATGCTGGCGGCAGAGTGTCCCGTGATGCTGGAGAGGAGCTTTCGATGAAATGTGCCGTGCATCCAGAAGAGGATGTTTCCGGTTATTGCCGGAACTGCGGCAAGCCGATGTGCGCGGCGTGCGTGCGTCCGGTGCGGGACGTGCTGTATTGCGAAGATTGCCTGGCGCAGGTGATGGGCTTCACGCCGCCGCAGGCCGCGGGTTCGAGTGCAACCGGAGGAACGACGGATGTTTCGGGAACACCGGCACAGGGCCATATCAGCGGCAAGCCCGGGTCAGCGAGTCCCGCCCTTGCATTCATACTGGGATTTGTTCCGGGGCTTGGAGCGATTTATAACGGGGAATACAACAAGGCGATTATTCACATTGTGATCTTTGCTGGCTTGATCATGGGGGTCGCGGGGACTTTCGGTGAAGGACTGGAAGGCTTTTGGATCGCGGCGCTAGTGGCGTTCATATTCTATATGCCCATCGACGCGCTGCGCACGGCAAAGGCACGGCAGACTGGAGAACCCCTTAAGGATCCGATCGAGTTGTGGAGCGCGAAGCAGCCGTTGGGCCCGATCATACTGATTGGTGTGGGAGCTTTAATTCTGCTGAACAATTTTGGATTTTTTGAGCGCTTTCGGATTTGGCACTTTTTCTGGCCGGGCGTGCTGATCGGAATAGGCGTTGTGATGTTGAGGAAGCGCATGAGCGGGCAGAATAAGCAGTAGAGGCGAGGGAGAGGAGCGAGGTCATGGGTAATCAAGTGCGGTGCAAATGCCAACATTGCATGATCCGCGGCCTGATGGGCCCAGTAGTGGTGATTACGCTGGGAGTGCTCTTCCTGCTGCACCAATTGGGTGGCGGTCATTTTGATTTTGAGTATACGTGGCCAGTAATCCTGGTCGTGATTGGGTTGTTGCAACTGGCGTCGGCGTTCGCACCACGGGATGGCCACATTGAAACGCAAATGAGTCCAGCGATGCCGGGAGTACCACCATCGCCGCCGGCGGGCACGCCGCCACCGGCGTCTCCCTTGGAGAGGCAATAATCGCATATGGTACGCACCCAGACGCGTAGCAGCGGTTTATTTTCGGGACTGGTCCTGATTTCGGCGGGAGTGATTTTGCTGTTCACCCTGTATGGGCACCTGGATCTGGGACATTTCTTTGGTCACTGGTGGCCGCTGATCATCATTTTCTGGGGAGTGGTGAAGCTGTACGAACGGACGGTTGGGCCTCGCTTGGGGGGCACGGCGGGCGGCGTGGGAATCACTGGTGGAGAGGTGTTGCTGGTGGTGGGCATGCTGGCGCTGCTGGGTATCGTGGCGGGAGTGCAGTACGGAAAACAGAAAATTGGCGAAGGAATTATGGGCGATGTCGGGGACAGCTTCAGCTACGACATAGAGGTGCCCCAGAAAGCGGTTCCCGCGAATGCGGTGGTGGTTGTGCACAATGGACGCGGCGATATTAATGTGCGGTCATCAGACGATGCGGTGATCCGGGTATCGGGAAAGACAGGCGTGCGGGCTTGGGACGAATCGGAAGCAGACCGGATCGGCAAGCCGGTGTCCGCTGAGATCGTGAAAAACGGCGACACCTACGAAGTGCGGCCCAGCGGTTACGACACATCGGATTCGCGGATCAGCGTGGACTTGGAAGTGTCTGTGCCAAAGAAATCGGCGCTGACAGTGAAGACGGATAAAGGCGACGTCACGATATCGGACATGGCGACGGATGTTAGCGTAGCGGACCAGAACGGAGATGTGGAGATCCGCAATACGACGGGTGATGTTTCGATTGAGATGCACAAGGGCGACGTGAAGGTGAACGACACTAAAGGAAATGTGAAGGTGTCTGGCAGGGGCGGTGAAATTGATGTAGTGAATGCGAGCGGAAGCTTGACGGTTGACGGCGATTTTTACGGGCCGGTGCGAGCAGACAAAGTGACGCTGGGAGTGCGGCTGATCTCTGCGAAGGCGGATTTGACGTTGAGCGCGCTGGCGGGACACATGGAAGCGGCATCGGGAAACCTGGATATAGTGGACGTGCCCGGAAACCTGAGCCTGCGGACGCGAGATAATGAAATCAGCATCGAAAATCCCGGCGGGAAGGTAAGCGTCGAAAATCGAAATGCGGCGATTAGTGTGCGATTCCTTACGGCGCCGAAAGATGAAGTAAACATTACGAATTCGTCGGGAGAGATTTCGCTTTCGCTGCCGGGCAACTCTAGCTTTGAAGTGCAAGCGGAATGCCGGAATTGCGATATCAGTTCGGAATTTCCGGGATTGGGAGTCGTGAAAAGCCCGGGGGGCGACGCGAGCGTTTCCGCAACGTATGGTAACGGGCGCCATCCGAAGATCATATTGAAGACAAGTTATGGAAATATCTCGCTGCGGCGGACGGCGATGGGGATTCCGGTGCCGCCGAAGCCTCCAACGGTGGTATTGCCAGCGCCTCCTGCGACGCCGATAGCGCCGGCAGAGGAACAGTAAGGGGCGATCGGCGAACAGGACGTTTCGGATATCAGAGATCAGGACGAGCCGAGGCGGCGCAATTCTTCGAAAAAAATAGGGTAGGAGACGGCAGCGCAATCGGCGTCGCGGATTACAGTTTCGCCTTGGGCGGCGAGGCCAGCTACTGCGAAGGCCATGGCGATGCGATGATCGCCGTGGGGTTCGATCTCCGCACCGTGGATTTTGCCAGAGTGGCGGCCTTCGACGCGCAAACCATCGGGAAGTTCTTCCACTTTTGCGCCCATCTTGCGAAGGTTCTCGGCGAGGGCGGCGATGCGGTCGCTTTCCTTGATGCGCAGTTCCGCGGCCTCGCGAATCTCGATGCCTTCTTCCGTGAATGGGCCAAGAGCTGCGAGCATGGGCAATTCGTCAATCAAAAGAGGAACGTGTTCGCCGGAAACGCGGCCACCTTTGAGCGTCGCGCCTTTGACAATCAAATCCCCTACAAGTTCACCTTGCGAGCTTTGCAGATTCAGCACGGTGATAGAAGCGCCCATGGATTGGAAGAAATCGAGAATGGCAGAGCGCGTGGGATTCAGGCCGACGTTCGCGATGAAGAGATTGGATTCGGGGAGAAGTGATGCGGCGGCGATGAAGAAAACGGCAGAGGAAAGATCGCCGGGGACATCGAGAGACTTGGCCTGCAAAGCGACTTTGCTGGTGCTGTCTGCCAAGCCTTGGATTGCGACGGTGCGGCCACGTTTGGCGACGTGTGCGCCGAACAGTTCGAGGGCGAGTTCAGTGTGATCGCGCGTTGCAGCGGGCTCGGTGACCTGAGTTTCACCCTTGGCATAGAGACCGGCGAACAGGACAGCGGATTTTACCTGGGCACTGGCCACGGGCATTTCGTAATGAATGGCTTGAAGACGGCCGCCGCGAATTTCCAGCGGAGGGAAATTGCCTTCGCGAGCTTGAATTTCCGCGCCCATTTGAAGGAGCGGGGTGACAACACGCTTCATGGGGCGTTTTTGGAGGGAGGCATCGCCGGTAATCCGGGTGGTAAAGTCCTGGCCACTGAGGATTCCAGAAAGGAGGCGGATAGTGGTGCCGGAATTTTCCGCGTCGAGGGTGCGCCAACTGCTTTTCAGACCGCGGAGGCCGCGACCGGTGATCTTGACGGTGGGGCCATCGACTTTAACATCTGCGCCAAGCGATTTCATGCAGCCGAGAGTGCTGTGACAATCGCGGGCGGCTGCGAAATGGCGGAGTTCGCTGGTGCCATCCGCAAGGGCTGCTAGCATGGCGTAACGATGGGAGATGGATTTGTCACCGGGGAGTTCTAGCGTTCCGGAGAGGGCTCGGACGGGCTGGATGGTGGCGTTTTTCACGGTGGAGTGGCCTGGAGAAAGTTTAACACGAGAGGAATTGGGGGTTGCGAGGGCAGAGGGGAAACGAAGGAAAAGACAAGACGTAAAGATAACGCAGAGGCGCAGAGTTCGCGGAGGAGCGCAGAGGAAGAAGGAAGGGCACAGACTGACTGTACCGGGGGACAGTCTCATGTGGGAACGCTGGGAGAAATGGCGGAAACTTTTCGCCAGCGGCGTCCGTATCATGGAGTAGAACAAAGTGCGCAGTGCGCTTGTTCCTGGAGAAGGTATGATTAGCCGCCGTACATTGCTGCAGTTGACAACTAAACTCGCCATTACCCTGGGGGCGCTATTTCTGGTTGGCGTGTTGCTGGCTGCAATTCCAAATCATCGCACGCCCGTGAGGACGGCTCCGGCGGCTGCGCCCGTGACGAGTGTGGATGAGAAGAAATTACAAGAGAACAATGCCGTGCAAGATGTAGCGCACAGGCAGGCGACGATGCCGAAGTCGAGCGCTACCACTAATCACGACTGAGTGGATTCCCTACCTGCGACGGATGGTCAAAAAGAACCCCGTGAAATGATAAGCCTTCTGCAATTCTGAGGCGGGAAACTGGAATTTGCCCGAGAGTGGGTCAGCAAGGGTCACCTGGCCATTCTTTTCGCCGAGCACAGCAACGAAATGACCGGCACCCCCGGGCAGAATAACTCCGGCTATCGCGGGGAGTCTTGGCAGTGGGCTCACAGAGGATTGCACTAACACTTGGGTAGCATACCCGCGAAGTTGCAAGGCACGCGCCAGATACCAGATTTCCGTGCCGCCACGTGATGTGAAGGAACTTTCGGCGAGTTCCCGCTCCGAAGCAGAATCTCCAAACATTTTCAGGATTGTTGCGGCGCTGGATGGGCCGCAGGTGGAAGGAGTGGATTGCAGACAAACCTCTCCCGTGCAACTAGTTTTGAGAGCCGCATAGTTGACGGGATCGAGAAGGGGTTTTAGAAATGGAATCGAGAGAGCGACCAGGGTGATGATGGAAATCGTCGCTTTTTCAGCCCGGGTTTCAGGTTGCCAATAGTCGTAGAGAATCCCAGCAAGAAATCCAAGACCGCTGGCGAGGAGTTCCGTGTTGCGGTGAATGCGAAGACTGTAAAACCACACCGCGCCGTCCATGAGGTGCGTGTAATAGAAGACGTAAAGAAAGCCAGGAATGCTGAAAAGAACTGCTACGAAGAAGAGAAGAGACTTTCCGGGCGGTGAAGGCAGCCTGGCAGCAAGAAACCGGGCAAGCCAGAATAGACAGAAGGCCAGAAAGACTGTGACCGCCGCCATCGGGGCTGGGTGCAAGGCCTAGACTCCCCTCACTTCGCAAACTCCACGAATCGCGCTTATTGTTGATCCTTGAGCTTGAGGCGGGGCTTGTTTTCCTCGAGGAAGGCGCGCAGGTCCTTCGAGGCGTCTAGCAGGCGAATCCACTGTTCGTAGTAAAGTGTGACGGGGAAACGACCGAGCCCGTAGACGCTGACGCCGCCTTTTTCGCCGACGCGGAATTCGAGGGTGCCCTTCTTGCGGCCTGCGGTTTGTTTTTCGAGTTCCGCGATGCGCGCGAGTAGTTCTTCCTTGGTAGGTTCAGTCATGATTCCTCCTGTGTTGGGTAGATTTACAATATCGCGATGAGGTGAAGAATCGCAAGGAGGGTGGGCCGGGTCCTAGGACGTACAAGGCTTTGTGACTAGCCGGGCCACTCTGGCGGTCCAATTGCGTACTGCCCTCCTGAGCCAGTATCATGCATCCTTCACAATGGGGGTTACGTCTATCTTTTCTATGACACTCTTCTCCCGACGGTTAGCAGGGCTGGTGGTGTCGGCCATACTTTTTGGTGGCTTTGCCGATGGGGCTACTCCCCCGGATTCCACGGAAACCATGCCGGTGTCGCAGGTGCGGGCGGGGATGCAGGGTTACGCGTACACGATATTTGCTGGCGACGCGATCGAGAAGTTTGACCTGGAAGTAATCGGGGTGTTGCCGAATTTTCTGGGGCCGAAGCAGTCCATCATCCTGGTGCAACTGAAGGGACCGAAAGTAGAACATACGGGCGTTGTGGCGGGAATGAGCGGGAGCCCTGTTTATATCGAGGGGAAGCTGGCGGGGGCGCTTTCGTTGAAGCTGGGAATTTTTACGAAGGAAGCGATTGCCGGTGTGACGCCGATCGAGGATGTGCTGCGGCCGCCGACGGAGGGGGATTCGGCGCGGGCGAACCCACAGCAATTCGCTTTGCCGAGCGACGCGCTGGCCCGCAATACGCTGCCGAGCGGATCGTCGCTGGAACCCATTGAAACTCCGCTGATATTTTCGGGATTTCAGCCAGCGGCATTGCAGCAATTTGCGCCGCAATTGCAGAGCTATGGATTTGTAGCCGCGCAAGGCGGCACGGCAGAGGCGCGGCCGGAAGATGGACACCTGGTGCCCGGAGATATGGCGGGAATAGTGCTGGTGCAAGGCGATGCTTCGATTAACTCGGCTTGTACGGTGACGGCGGTGCAGGGCGACAAGGTATTTTTGTGCGGGCACCCGTTCTTGAACCTTGGCGACATTCAAATGCCGATGGCGCGGAGCCGCGTGGTGACGACGCTGTCTTCGGCACTGGCGTCCACAAAGATCGTGAATGTGGGCGGGCCAATCGGAACGATCACGGAAGACCACCAAACGGCAGTGATTGGAAAACTAGGGGCACCGCCGGTGATGGTGCCGCTGGATCTGACGTTCGTGCTGGGCAATGCGGAAAGAAAGATGCACTTTGAGATGGTGAATCATCCGAAGCTGACGCCGCTGCTGGTGGCGATAACCACGCTTAGTGGAATCGGACAGAATTCGCTGTACGGTGAGGGAACAACGCTGCATTTGACGGGCGAAATCCGGCTGCAGGGACACGTGCCGGTGCAGGTGGAACACACATTTGCGCCGGGCGACTCCATGATGCAAGACAGTATGCCGATTGCGATGGTGGTGCAGAGCATGTTCGGGAGGGTGTTCAACAATAGTTACGAGGTTCCCACGGTGGAGCACATCGCGCTGCGCGTGGAAAGCCAACCGGGGCGGAAGTCGTACACCATTGACAGCGCTTGGTTGGAAAAAGGCGAAGCGGCGCCGGGGGACGATTTGAAGGTGCGCGTGCTTCTAGAGCCTTATCGCGGGCCAGCACGGGTTGAAGAGCTCACGGTGCATGTGCCGGACCAGATTGCGCGCGGATCGATGCTGCGAGTGCTGGTGAGCGATGCGGATTGGATGAATCGTGCTTCGCGCGGATTCAGTTTTCCGGGAATGCCGGGAGCCGCGGGGCCGCAGGGTTTGGATCAACTGATTACGTTGATGAATCGCGAGCGTAGGAATGACCGGCTGTATGTGGGGCTGTTTGTGCCGGCGCCTACGCTGGTATGGGACGACAAAGAATTGCCGAACGTGCCGTTGTCGCAGATCAATATGATCGATGGGCGTCCGGCGCCTGGAACGGTGCAAGTGTTGCGGGAATCCTTGTCCAGCGAATCTTCCATAGGGCTTGGCGGGCCAGTAGCAGGGCTGATTTCGTTGAATCTACAAATTCGGTGACCATGGAAATGTCCAATTCAAAGCTGAGAATTGCGGAGCGCCTTAGCGTTTCAATAGTGCTGGCAGGCATCGTGACCGCATCCGCGGCGGCGGATCACACGCACCGTTGGCGGCAATCCACGTATGAAGAATTTCAAAAAGGGACGGCGAAGGGCGTAGCGGTGCGAAGCGACGGGCACCTGGAACTCGCGCCGAAATTCACGTTGATATCGGATGCGGACGCTTCGTACCTGTGGTCGCTGCGGGCGGATTCGGCGGGCGTTTTGTATGCGGGCGGGGGATCTCCGGCGAAGGTATTCCGATTTGAGGGAAGCGGAAAGCCGAAGACAGTCTTCGAGTCCACGGACTTGCTGGTTCAGGCGGTTACGTTTGATGCCAAGGGAAACTTGTATGTAGCCACTTCGCCAGATGGAAAAGTTTATCGGGTGACTCCGGCTGGGGAAAAGAGTGTATTTTTTGACCCGAAAACGAAATACATCTGGGACCTGGAGTTTGGGAGCGATGGGAGGCTGTACGTGGCAACCGGCGACAAGGGACAGATTTTCGCGGTGACGCCGGAGGGCAAGGGCGAACTGTTCTACGCAAGCGATGAAGCACATATCAAGGTGCTGGCGTTTGATGCAAAGAACAACTTGCTGGCCGGGACCGAGCCAAATGGGCGCGTGCTGCGGATTTCACGGAGCACCGAGAAAGCTGCAAAGAAGAAATCGCCGGAAGAGGCAGCGGCTGAAGGATTCGTGATTTATGAGACTGCGAAGCGAGAGATAACTTCGCTGACGGTTGCGCCGGACGGGGCTGTTTACGTGGCGGCAATCGGCGAGAAGCAACGTGCTGGCACACAGGCTGCTACGACTGTAATCACGACGGCGCAGGGAACGACGACCGTGTCGAATGTGGTTCCCGCAGCAGGCGTGCAGGGGGGAGTTCCCTTTCTGGCGTTTCCGCAGGCTATTTCCAGCAGCATTTACAGGATTTCGGCGGACGGGGCACCGGAAGAGATCTGGAGCTCGCGAGACGATGTGGTGTATGCGCTGGGATTGAATTCCGACGGGCGATTGCTTGCAGGCACGGGGAATACGGGATCGCTGCTGGTGATTGACGGGCGGGGAGTGTACGCGCAACTGGCCAAATCGGGTTCAGCGCAGATTACAGGGATATCCCGGGCATCCGGCGGAAAGGTTTTTCTATGCACAGCAAATCCGGGCAAGGTGTATTCGCTGGGGCCCGAATACGAGGCCGAGGGCACGTTCGAATCGCAATCGTTTGACGCAAAGCTTTTTTCGCAATGGGGACGGATTGAGTGGTGGGGACCGCCGGAAATTATTGGCGCGGGGAATAAAGTGGGCACGGGCGGAGGGAACAAGGGCGGAAAGAAAGAGGGAGAGCCGCGGCTGGAATTTTTTGTACGGAGCGGAAACACGGAAGACCCGGGGAAAGAATGGTCGCGATGGTTTGGGCCGTATACCGCACCGGCGACGCCAGTGGAAGCGCCCGCGGCACGATTTCTGCAATGGAAGGCAGTGATTCACGACGGACGGCCGGGGGATGGGATTGATTGGGTGAGCGTGGCGTACCAGCCGAAAAATGTTGCGCCGGTGATTGATGGGATTGTGATACAGGATCCGGGAGTGCGGGCGCAGTTGCAACAGGGCGTTCCGATGCAGCCGGTCAACGTAATGCTGAAACAACCGCAAGGGTCGACTCTCGCCAGCGGGATGGTAACGATGACAAATCCACCGAAGTTTGACCAGCCGCCCATAGCGATGCAGCAGAAGGGGTACGAATCGGTGGTGTGGAGCGCGCACGACGATAATGACGACGACCTGCGATTTGCCGTGTATTTCCGTGGCGAGGAAGAGCACGACTGGAAGCTTTTGAAGGATAACCTGGACCAGAAGTTTTATTCTTGGGACACGACAACGATGCCGGACGGGGCGTACTACCTTAAGATCGTGGCCAGTGATGCGCCGTCTAATCCACCCGCCGCGACGCTCAAGACAGAGAGGGAGAGCGAACGATTTGAGGTGGACAATACGCCGCCAAGTATTGAGCTCCTGGAGGCGGTGAATGCGAAGACATTCAGCGGCACCCCTCCTTCCGTGCAATCCGTCGTCGTAAAGTTCTCAGCGACGGACCCGACGAGCAGCATTGAGAAAGCGCAATACAGTGTGGATGGCGGCGATTGGGTGTTACTGGCGCCGGTGGCAGGGATCAACGACAACAAGGCGGAATCGTACGAGTTCACGGTGCAGGGGCTTTCCGCTGGCGAGCACACCATCGCAGTGCGCGCTTACGATAAATATGAAAACCTGGGAGCGGGAAAGACCGTGATTATGGTGGCGAAGTAGGAAACTTCACCCCTCGACCAGCAAGCCGATGCCTCAGGGGCTAAAGCCCAGTGATTGCCAAGCATCTAATGCCGGAGCTGAAGCTCCGACCCCCTAAACATTTATTCCCCGCCGCAGACTTGGCCATTCACAGAGAGAATGATTATTAACAGAAAACTCCCTAAGGCCAGCCAAGAGCAGGTTGCAGTAAATCAGGGCTAGGGCTTTGCTTTGGACTGCTGGGGATTTGCGGGCAGGGGCTTGTCCGAATCCAGGAACGATTCAATTTCCGCACCAAAACCCATACGGCCATCACTATAAGCACCGGGACGCGCGTGCACTAGGCGGGCGCGGCAGCGAGTCTCATCGGGCTGGTTTCCGGTAACTTCCGCGGGCATCTTGAAAGTAGCTTCAATGGGCATGCCGACTTGCAGCGGGGCGGAAGTAACGAAGAAGAAACCTCCGCGAGAGAGGTTGATGGCTTCGGTGAAATGCTCAGTTTTGTCTGAAGCGAGGCCCAGCGACCGGAAACGCAGGGGAACGCGGAAGGAGAATCGCTCGAGTTGTCGGCGTTCAGACGAAGCCATAAAGACTCCACGCTGTGCGAAGGGTGGGTGAATCGCGGCAGCGCAGTAACTTAGATACTAAGGTTAACAGAGAGATAGAGCAGGTCAAGAGGGAGAGGGGTTCATTCGGGGGAATCTCTCGCGCTGGGAGTACTGGCTGGACTAGACTGAAAGAATGACTAGTTCCATTGGCAACATACCCAAAACCGCAGCATCCATTGGCTGGAAGACGATTGTGGAGGCTCACGAACGTGTCCGGCCGCTCATCCATCGCACACCGGTGCTGACCAGCACGTCTTTGAATGAGTTGACGGGAACGATGGTGTTTTTCAAGTGCGAAAACCTACAAAAGACAGGGTCGTTCAAGATACGCGGGGCGAGCAACGCGATATTTTCATTGAGTGAGGAAGAGGCAAAGAAGGGCGTGGTGACGCATTCGAGCGGAAACCACGCGGCGGCGGTGGCGCGGGCGGCGGCGTGGAGAGGTATACCGGCGTGGATCGTGATGCCGAAGAACGCTCCGGCAGTGAAATGCCGGGCAGTGGAAGCTTACGGCGGGAAGATTACATTTTGCGAACCGAAGGTATCGGCGCGGGCCGAGGCGGCGGCTAAGATTCAGACGGAGACAGGGGCGGTGCTGATTCATCCTTACGATGATGACCGGATTATCGCGGGGCAAGCCACGGCGGCTAAGGAGTTGATGGAGGAAGTGGCGGAGTTGGATGCCGTGCTGGCGCCAGTGAGCGGCGGGGGGCTGCTGAGCGGTACGTGCCTGGGGGCGAAGGGAGTACGCGCCACGGTGCGGGTGTATGGATGCGAGCCGGAGCGGGCAGACGACGCTTACCGATCGCTGAAGACGGGCGTGCTGCAGTCGCAGGAATCGAGCGACACGATTGCAGATGGATTGCGGGCTTCGTTGGCACCGCGAACTTTTGCGATCCTGAGGCAACACGTGGAGGGGATTCTGCTGGTTAGCGAGGAGGAAATACGGACGACGATGCGGTTAGTGTGGCAACGAATGAAGATTGTGATTGAGCCATCGAGTGCGGTGGCGCTGGCGCCACTGCTACGCAACGGCGTTGTTGCAGGGATGAAGTTGCCAAACGGGATGGCGGGGATGCGACCGCGGATTGGGCTGATTCTGTCTGGGGGAAACGTGGAGATGGGTTGAAAGGGGATCAATAGAAGGCGGTGATCAAGAATTGCAAACAGAGTAGCGGCAGGACAAAGAGGGATTCATCGCACGAAGGGTGTGCGATGCAAAACCGTCCCTCACTTCGCAGACTCCGTTCGGAATGACGGGATTGCCTAATACCGTGAACAGCGGTGGGACTCGCTAGGGAGGAGTCCGGGAGCGGCCCGACTTTCGAGGACAACTTAATTCGCCTGAGGTATGTTACAAAAGAATGACTTTTGGGGTGCTTGGGGGAAGCAAACCGTTCCCTGACCCGGCGCATCTGAAAAGTACAGCATGGAAGGTGTCTACGAAAAGGGGCGGAGACGCGCCATTCCTGCCTAAAGAACCCCGGGTGATTGCGACAAAGTTTTGTGTGGAGCCGAGGAAACCATGAGCATTGCGGATAGAATTAGCTGGATGGTTTTGTGCACGGTTGTGATGTTGTTGGCAGGGCAGGCGGTGAGGGCACAAAACGCGAGCGTGCCGGCGAGGATTGTTGGGGCCGTGGATGAGACGCAAATGGTGACGTTGAAGGGGAACGTGCACCCTTTGGCGAGGCCGCAGTTTGATCAGGGCGCGGTCGGCTATGCGACACCCATGAATCGCATGATGTTGCTGTTGCAAAGGAGTCCAGAGCAGGAATCGGCGTTGCAACAATTGATGGCGGATCAGCAGACCAAGGGTTCGCCCAATTTTCACAACTGGCTGACGCCGGTGCAATTCGGCGCACAGTTTGGGCCTGCCGACGCGGACATCCAAACATTGACGGACTGGTTGCAGACGCGTGGATTTCATGACATTAAGGTGGGAGTTGGTCGTACAGCGATTGAGTTTTCGGGGAATGTGGGACAAGTCCAGGACGCTTTCCAGACGCAGATTCACCGCTATCTGGTGAATGGGGAAAACCGACAGGCCAATGCGACGGACCCGCAGATTCCGGCAGCGCTGACGCCGGTAGTGGCAGGGATTGTGACGCTGCACAATTTTCCCCGGAAATCGATGCTGCACAAGCGGGGAACTTACACGCGGACGGCCGAAGGCGTTGTGAAACCACTTTTGACGACGTCTTTAGGATGTGGAACGAGCGGATTGGGCCCGTGCTACGTTGTAGGGCCAGCGGATTTCGCGAAAATCTACAACGTTCCATCGACGCTTACTGGAAGCAGCGTGACCATCGCCATCGTTGGCGTTTCCAACATCAATGTGCAGGACGTCATCGATTTTCGTAACCTTTTCGGACTGCCCGCTAACTTTTCGTCATCAAACGTTGTCTTGAACGGACCGGATCCTGGCGTGCTCGGCGGGGAAGACGAAGCTGACCTGGACACGCAGATTGCCGGGATGGTTGCGCCGAATGCCATCGTCAAACTGGTAGTCGCGGAAGACACTCTAAGCGCAGCGGGGGTCGACCTCAATTCGTTCTACATCATTGACGATAATATGGCGGATGTGATGAGCCTTAGCATCGGCCTGTGCGAATCTAACCTGGGAACCGCGGGCAATGCGTTTTATAACGCGCTATGGGAACAAGCCGCGGCGCAAGGCATTACTGTGACGGCATCGACGGGGGACAGCGGATCCGCAGGTTGCGACGATTTCACGACTGAGACGGTGGCGACAGGTGGGTTGGCGATCAGCGGAATTTCTTCTACACCATTTAACGTGGCCGTTGGCGGAACGGATTTTGATCAGGTTGGAACACAAAGCACTTTCTGGAATCCCACCGATTCCACAGACGGGAAACGCGAGTCTGCGATGGGGTATATCCACGAGACCACCTGGAACGATTCCTGCGCGGCAACCGCGACGAGCGCAAACCTCAGTCCAGTTTGCGCAGGCACGCTGGCGAATGGCATTACTGCGGCCAGCGGAGGGCCGAGTTCCGTTTATCCCAAGCCCGCATGGCAAAGCGGGATTATTCCGAATGGGATTGCGGCGGGAGACAACCATCGTTATGTCCCTGATGTATCCCTGTTTGCCAGCGTTGGCAGCCAGACCGATAGCTTTTACCTGATTTGCCAGGCGGATGCGGTGCCCGCTGGCAATCCGCCGTCGTGCGCGAGTACCGGCTCCTTCAGTTTTCAAGGCATAGGCGGAACCTCGGCTTCGTCTCCTGCTTTCGCGGGGATCATGGCATTGATCAACCAGAACAACGGCCGCCAAGGGAACCCCAATCCCACTCTGTATAAGATTGCTGCAACCGCAGGACAGAGTTGCAATTCATCGACCACGGGGTTGAGTGGTTCGACGTGCGCGTTCAACGATGTGACGAAGGGAAACATCTCCGTTCCGTGCGCTGGGAAATCGACAAACTGCAGCAGCCAGACCACCGGTACAAATGGAGTTCTTGTCAGCACGGGCAGTTCAACGACGCCAGGATGGAATACGGCAACGGGATATGACTTGGCGACCGGATTGGGCTCTGTGAATGTTGCTAACCTGGCTAAGGAATGGGGTGCTGCAGTGGGCACGTTCAAGGCTACGACCACGAGCCTTACTGTGAATGGCGGAACATCAACGGTCAACATTACGCACGGAACGGCAGTAACAACAAAAGTGACGGTGACCTCGGGATCCGGTACACCCACCGGCGATGTCGCTCTCATCGCGCCCACTGCGGTAAATGGTGGTGTCGGCCAGTTGACGCTTTCCGGAGGATCAGTAAGCACAACTGGCGTGATTCTGCCGGGGGGAAGTTACAGTTTAAATGCTCGATACGCGGGCGACGATACGTTTGCGGCTAGCACCTCGACGACCGGCGTGCCTGTTGTGGTTGGGAAGGAGAACAGTCGGCTGCAATACGGCGTTGTCACGTTTGATGCAAATAACAATATTCTGAGCACGAACGCGACGTCGGTTGCGTATGGGTCACCTTATATCCTGCGGATTGACATCCTGAACAGTTCTGGCAGTGCTTGCCAGGCCGTGGCGGTGGCAAACCGGGGGGCGGGAACGACCGCTGGTTGTGCGTTCGACGCAACTGGAGCGGTGACGATTACTGACAACGGAAGCCCTCTCGATGCCAGCCCATTCCCGGTCAACAGCTCTGGGAGCGGAGAGGACCAGCCGATTCAGCTTTCGGGCGGTACGCACACGCTATCGGCAACCTATTCGGGCGACATCAGCTATAGTCCGATCACCACAGCGGTTGTGGACACCGTGACTGTCTCAAAGGCGGTGACGCAGACGACGGTAAGCGGCCCGTCATCGACTACAGCGGGAACGATGGTGACGCTGACAGCCACGATTGCCACGCAAAGCAATGGCGCAGGGCCGACGGGCTCGGTTTCATTCACGAACGGCGGCGCCAGCCTGGGTTCTGCGACGTGCCGGCCGACTAGCTCAACTGCGACCGCTGCCGCGTTTTGTACGGCTACGCTTACAGCCGCGGTTTCCGGGTTGTACCCGCCAGGGACGGTGCCTCCGAATCCACCGAGCTTGCCAGTCGGGCCGCTGGTGGTGGCGCTGGCTAGCCTGCTGCTGTTTGTGCTGGGGCTCCGCTGGATGCCGGCAGGGCGTCGTCAGCGCGCTTATGTTTATGCCGGGCTGATGGCGTTTGCTCTGCTGGCTGTGGGAATCGCGGGATGTGGTAGCAGCGGCGGAGGCGGGGGAGGCGGCGGAGGAAGTACACGGACGATCACCGCGAACTATCCGGGCGACACGAACTACTCACCGTCGAGTGGTAGCACGACGATCACAGTGAATTAAGCAAGACTGACAGCAATAACCGGAGAGAGGTAAGGGCGCGCCATTGGAGGCGCGCCTTTTTTTTTGCGTTAGTGTGTTCAGGGAACCCTTGGGGCGTGACGGGGAAAGGGGGTCGGTGTGACGATGGACGTATGTCATTAACTCGACGGGGGCATAAGGTATCAACAGGCTACGTGCCAAATTGGTACGGCGGGCCCACGGCAGCCAAGTGGTACTCCGTTGAGGCGATATATGACTCATCATCTGCGTTCGCTTATTCCTCTGCTTCTATGTGGCAGTTCCCTTCTCTTATTGAATCCGACGGACGCACACGGGCAGGCGCCGCCGCGCGTTTTGGAGGCAGTGGATAACGCGAAACGCGTGACGTTGAAGGGGAATGTTCACCCGCTGGCACGGGCGGAATTCGACCGCGGAGCGGCGGGGGATTCCCTGCCTATGACGCGGATGTTGCTGCTGCTGAAACGTAGCGACGCGCAGGAAACGGCGCTGCAGGATTACCTGGGACAACAACAGGATAAGAGTTCGCCGAATTTTCACCGGTGGTTAACACCGCAGGAATTTGGGACGCAGTTCGGGCCGGCGGACGCGGATATTCAGGCGGTGACGGACTGGCTGGGGCAGCAGGGATTCCAGATCAACCAGGTTTACAGCGGGAAAACAGTGATTGAGTTTTCGGGGACTGTTGCACAGGTGCGGGCGGCGTTTGGAGCGGAAATTCACCAGTACCAGGTCGAAGGGAAACTTTATTCTGCCAATGCCAATGATCCGCAGATACCGGCGGGTTTGGCACCGGTGGTGGCGGGGATTGCTTCGCTGAACAATTTTTCAAGCAAATCGATGCGCCAGGAAGTGGGCTCGTTCACAGAGACAAAAGATGGCCTTGTAATTCCACAATTTACAGGTGCGAACGGCCAATTCTACGCGCTTGGTCCGGCGGACTTTGCAAGGATTTATAACATTCCTTCGTCACTTAGTGGCACGGGCTCAAAGATTGCAATTGTTGGGGTGTCTGACATTAACGTGCAAGACTTCAGCGATTTCAGGAGTCTGTTCGGCTTGCCGGCCAACGTCCCAAATATTATTTACAACGGGCCGAATCCGGGTGTTACCGGAGCAGAAGGAGAGGCCGATCTCGATGTGGAATGGGCAAGCGCAGTAGCACCGAGCGCCCACATCGATTATATAGTTTCGGAGGGGACGCTCACGGCAGACCCGGTGGTGCTTTCTTCGCTCTACGTGGTTGACCGCAATTTGGACGACGTCCTGAGCGTGAGCTTTGGCAGTTGCGAAAAGAGTGAGGGGACAGGGGGCAACGCACTATTTCAGCGACTCTGGGAGCAGGCTGCGGCGCAGGGTATTACAGTGACGGTCTCAGCCGGCGATGCTGGTTCGGCAGGCTGCGACGATTTCCAAACGGAAGCTGCAGCCACGGCCGGTCTGGCAGTGAGTGGATTTGCTTCCACACCATTCAACATTGCCGTAGGCGGAACGGATTTTGACGATAACGGGAGGCAGGCTAGCTTTTGGAGTACTACGAATGCTACCGGCAGCCGTGAATCCGCCTTAGGCTACATTCCTGAAACCTCTTGGAATGACTCCTGCGCCGCGCCCGCGCTGGCCAGTAACCTGACCACTGTTTGTGCCAGCCCCAATGGGATCCCCGCGGGCAGTGGCGGGCCGAGCGGCATTAATGCAGGGGCGTTTTCCGGCTATCCAAAGCCGTCTTTCCAGAACGGCGTAACACCAGTGGACGGCGCCAGAGATATCCCGGATATAAGTCTGTTTGCCAGTGACGGCCCTGCAAGCAAAAGCTTCTACGTGGTATGCCAGGCCGATCAGATAGCACCAAGTAGTCCGCCCTCGTGTGAGCCGGGCGCGTCCGGATTCAGCTTCCTGGGAGTGGGCGGCACTTCGGCCTCCGCTCCTAGCTTTGCGGGAATTCTGGCCCTAATCGAACAATCAGAAAGGAACCGAGTTCCCGGTTCAACCGGGCGCCAAGGTAACGCAAATTTCGTTCTCTACAAATTGGCAGGTACCATCGGCAATTTCTGCAATTCGACGACGCAACCCTTGAGTCCGCCTACGTCATGTGTTTTTTACGACGTGACCAAGGGAAACAACTCTGTTCCCTGCGTCGGAGGGTCCCAAAACTGCAGCAGTGCTGCGAGCAGCACCACTGGCGTGCTCGTCGACCCTGCCCACCCCACCAACCTGGCTTGGACGACTTCAACGCAATATGATTATCCCACCGGGCTCGGTTCAATAAACGTGGCAAACCTCGTCTCTAAATGGGGCAGCGCTGTGGGTACCTTCAAGGCCACCACTACAAATCTGAAGCTCAACGGCGGCACAAGTCAAATTAGTATCACCCACGGTACCGCGGTCACGGCGGGAGTTACGGTCGCGCCGAACCCCGGTTCGGGCACACCAACGGGAGACGTATCGCTCTTGACTCCATCCTCCGTGGGGTCCAATGAAGGGGGAACCGGCACCGCCCTCAGCAACGGTGCGGCGACGTTTGCCACCACCATGCTCCCCGGCGGGAGTTACAACGTCACCGCGCACTATGCGGGAGATGGAACCTTTGCCCCCAGCGACTCAAACACCGTTCCGGTAGTCGTCGCTCAGGAGAACAGCGGATTACAGCTTGGCATCGTGACTTTTGATCCGACTACAGGCGCTGTCACTAGCACGGATGCGACCACCTTTGCTTATGGATCTCCTTATGTTCTGCGGTTCGACATCCTGAATAGCTCGAATAATCCTTGCCAACCGCTCGCCAGTGGAGGTACGACAACTGGTTGTGCCCTAGATGCAACGGGAACTGTGACTATCACTGACAATGGCGCGCCTCTCGACCTGGGGACGTTCCCGGTCAATAGTGAGGGCCACGGTGAGGACCAGCCGATCCAACTCGTCCCTGGAACGCACCCGCTTGTCGCAAGCTATTCCGGCGATAACAGCTACAAGGGCAGCGGACCAATGACGCTGAATCTGACAGTCGGGAAAGCGGCAACCACAACCTCTTTAGTCATCCCAGCGGGTGTTTATGCAGTCGGCGGCGAAATACCTTTCACTTCGACAGTAATAGCACAGAGCAGTGGCGTGGCTCCCGTCTGCACGGCGATAGTTTTTAAGGACGGATCTACAATAGTGTACTCGGGCGGTGATTGTGTTGGCGGTGTCGGCGGCATCAATGAAGTCATATTTTTAGGAAGCTTTACAGCCACCACGCCAGGAATTCATACATACACGGCTTCCTATCCGGGGGACACCTATTACACCGCGTCCACTTCAAGCCCTCTCTCCGTCACCGTAAAACTGGCGGGCAATGTGACAGTAACAGCGAACCCAAGGCAAGTCGCGCAAGGACAAAGCACAACCTTGACAGCTTTGGTGGATACCTCGAGTATTGCGCCTACCGCGAGTCCCACCGGCACGGTGCAATTTAGTGGCGTCTTTGCCGGCCAGATCGGGAACCCGATGAACTGCACTGCCACGACAGATCCGTTTGGATACGAGGCCTGCCAAGCCAGCGTTAGCTTCAGCCCGTCAACCACAGACATTGTATGGGGGACCTACAGTGGTGACGCAAACTACACGCAACTAAATACCGCAAATACTTCGGTTCTCGTGGTGCAACCCAGTTTCACGATCGCGGGTTCCAGTGCAACCGTGATTGCGGGCGGTGCAGGCACTTCGACCATCACTGTTACACCCACTGGCTTTACTGGGAGCGTAGCTGTGACCTGCGCGTCGTTGCCTCCGGGAGTTACTTGCTCGCCGCTAACCATCAACGAAACCAGCGCCAACTCCCCCGCGAGTGGGTCACTCACGATCAATGTTGCTGCACCCTCCCCAACCACAACAGCGTCAGTCGGGTCTGTGCAACGGATCTATGCAGCTCAAGTATTTCGGCTACAGAGTAAGTCATTGTGGCCTTGGTTAGGGGCAACAGCGATTGCACTGCTGCTAGTGCTATTTGTTCCGCGTCAGAGGGTCCGCTCCGCTGTCGCCCTTTGTCTGATTTGGGCGCTGAGCTTCGCGGTAAGTTGTGGTGGAGGAGGTGGTGGTGGTGGTGGCGGAGGAAGTGGTGGTGGCACACCACCCCCAGTCTCGACCACTACTCAGCTTACGGTTTCGAGCACAAAGGTGGCTGCAAACGGATCAATTACAGTCAGTGCCTCAGTGACAGGAGGAACACCCAACGGAAGCGTCCAGTTCCTTGTCGATGGGCTCGGAATCGGGAGTTTGGCTCCAGTGACCAACGGAACGACCGGCAGCGTAACGGTAACGGCAGCCAGTGCGCCGGCGTTCCTGCCTATTGTGGGAACGCACTCTCTCAGTGCACGCTACCTCGGCAGCACGACAACACTCGCATCGCAATCCGGGAACCTGAGCGTTGCGGTTACAGGGACAACATCCTTGGCCATCACGGGGACATCTGCGACGACGGGCGCTAGCGGAAACATCAACGTAACTATAAATTGAACTGAATATCAAACGGAGATACAGACAACCAAGCCTCCCAGACTGTGACCGTCGTAAACGAGGTTTTTACTGGAACCACCCGAGAACCATAAGGGGACAAAAAGGCACACTATCCCATGAAGCGAGCCTTGCAGTCACGCTGCAGTAGGACCCTGCTGTCCTCGAGCACTAGAGCATTTCCATAAATGATGTAGCGTATTTGGCGTTAAAAAAGGAAGCCTTGGCAGTCGGCGGTGGAGATGGCTTGGAATTCCCCTTTAGCCGCTTCGAGCAGTTCGCTGTCCGTGCGAGGAGCGCGGCTGCGGAGGATTTGTTTGATCTCGCTCCACATTGGCTCGATGGGGTTGAAATCCGGAGAGTAGGGCGGCAGATAGAGAAGCCGCGCGCCCCGCGAGTGGATGGCTTCCTGCACGCCGCGGATTTTGTGGGTGGCCAGGTTGTCCATGATTACCACCTCGCCCGCGCGCAACGTGGGAGCTAAGCCCTGCTGCACCCAAGCCAAAAACATTTCACCGTTCATGGGGCCTTCGAAAAGCCACGGAGCGCAAGGACCCTCCAGGCGTATGCCGGAGATCAACGTGCTGGTCTGATAGTTTCCGTGCGGGATGCGATCCACGAGCCTTTGCCCTCTCATCGCTCGGCCACGCAGACGCTTCATCTTGGTGTTCGCCCCGCTTTCATCCACGAACAGCAGCCGCTGCACCGGCTGGTTGGCCAATTGCTCATGCCAGTGGGTTCTTTTTTCGGCCACGTCTGGCCGGTCCTGCTCGGCGGCGGCCAGAGTTTTTTTTATACCTCCAGCCCAGTCGCCGCAGCCATAAATCCACCGTGGAAGTCCGAAAACGCCGGTCCAGGCGTGCGCCTAACTCGGCCAGCGTGGCGTCGGGTTGCTCGGACAGCAGTTTTTCCAAGCGCTGCTTACGCTCCTCGGTCAGGAGTGTGCCGCATCCACTGCGATGTGTCCGTGGCTCCAGCGTGCCCCGCTGCCCAAACTGCTGGCGCACGCGGCGCACCGCGGCCACGCAAAAACCGAAAACTTGGGCAATCTCGCGAGTGCTCTTGCCCCGCTCGTAGAGTTGCAGTATCCGCTGACGTATCGGGACAGGGATGGGCGTCATAGCCCCACTCTGCCACAGATACCTCGCCTCCGTAAAGCTACATCATTTATGGAAATGCTCTAATTGGTGGGGTTGGGGGGAAGAAGATATTCCAGAATTGGGGAGAAGGCGTGGTGAATTCGATGGGGACGAGGGAGCCCTCGGCGTTCATCACGGGCGGACGGACTACGTGAGCCTCGACCGTTTTCTGGGTTTTGGGATTCTCGATGGACAATTTGGTGCCGGTGGGCAAGCCCATGGGCAAAATGATCATGGCGCCGCTGGCGCTGACGGTGTGCGTGGTTCCATGAATAGGATTGGCTTTACCCTCGACGTGGACGATCACGGGCATCCTGAGGAGGACGCGCTGGGCGCGGCGGCGCTCCTCATTGGTTTGCGGACGAGCAGTGGTGGCGCTGCGCTTGACGTTCGGGCCAGTGGCTGTGGCTGCTGCGGGCGAAGTGGGTTTTTGTAGAGGCGTCACAGTTCCAACCCCCAGAAATCCATATCCGGCGCGACCAGCTCGATGCCGTATTCCCATCCGTCGGGCTGCTCGTTCCCTTTCCAGACAATCACGGCGGCGTTGCTGGTACCGGAAGCTAAATTGGTAAGAGCCAAGCGATGATCCAGTTCCAGAGAATCTGTAAGTACAACCATGCAACCATAAGGATTCACAACCCGGGTGAAGGCTTCAACACTGTGACGGTTACCGGCAGAAACATCCCATTCCATGCGGATAGGGACGCGAGAATTCATGCGGCGCCCACGACGCTTTTCGCCGTAACGAATTCCCGCCTGCTTCAATTCATGCAGCTTGACATGCATCGTAGCCTCTGGAGCCAACGGAGAAGCAGAGCGCGCTGGCCGAACTCGGCAAGAGCCGCAAGGAACGCGCGCAGGTGGCGGCAAACGTAAACCGCAGCGCAACCGAGAACAGCGCCGTTCCCCAAACTGTCTTGTTGATCATGCTAGAGTTAGAAGAAAGAAGGGTCAATGGTACGGAGACGTAGGAGTAGCTGTAAGAGTAGCTGTCCGGAGGGACAGGGAGTTTGCTGTGGAGGACAGGCAGTTGGGACGTTCGTTGAGGTTCGGGGCAAGCAGGACAAGTGAAAGGCAACAGTGCGGAATCTGATCGTCAATGCGGATGACCTGGGGTGGACGGACGGAGTAAACCGAGGGATTGTGGAGGTGCACCGGCGGGGCTTGGTGACAAGCACCACGCTGTTGGCCAATGGGCGCGCGTACGATTCTGCGTTGGAAGCGGCGCGGCAGAACCCGGAACTGGGAATCGGTGTTCACCTGAACCTGGGCGATGGGAGGCCGGTGGCGCCCGCCGATCAAGTGCCTGGACTATTGAATGATGCAGAGGAGATGGAAGGCGGGACGGAAGGATTGCTGCTGCGAATTGCGAGCCGGCACTTGCGAATGGAAGAAGTGGAGCAGGAATGGGACGCGCAGATCCGAAAGATACGAGACTCGGGGATTGCTCCTACCCACCTGGACGGACATAAACACGTGCATATGTTGCCGGGACTGTTTGAAGTAGCGCTGCGACTGGCGAAGAAGCACGGAATCAAGGCCATTCGGGTAGCGAATGAGGAATCGAGTTTGCGTTCAGCGCTATCGGCGGGAGCGGTACGAAGCGCGGTCGTGGCACTGAAACAAGGAGCGCAGGCACGCGGGCTGAACTTGCTGGCGAGAGATGCGCGGGAGATGGCGGAGCGCGAAGGGATTGCGACGAGCGACTACTTCTGCGGGATCACACAGACGGGCGGACTGACACGGGAAGGGCTGGTAGAGTTCCTGGAAAAGCTGCCAGAAGGCACGACGGAACTGATGTGCCACCCGGGCTATGTGGACGAGGACCTGAGGAAGACGCCGACGCGGCTGCAGGAATCGAGGAAAGACGAGTTGGACATTTTGACCGATGGAGGCATCATAAAAATAGTCGTCAGCCGTGGGATACGCCTGATAAACTATGGGATTATTGGTTCGATGGGATAGAAAAAGGCCGAGGGAGCGCAGGCGATTGAAGAGAGGTACGGGTAGAGTTTATGGCAATTGAGTCAGCGATCCGGTATTCGATTGTGGTTCCGTTCTACAACGAACAGGAAAACATTCCGGATCTGTACATGAAGCTGACGGATGTGATGAATTCGGTGGGCGAGCCGTACGAAATGGTGTTTGTGGACGACGGGAGCAAGGATAACTCGTACAAAGTGCTTTCGGACATTTATGAGCATGACCGGCGTGTGAACGTGGTGAGGCTGCGGCGTAATTTTGGACAGACACCGGCGCTGAAAGCGGGATTCGATTTTGCGCGCGGAGACATCGTGATCTCGATGGACGGAGACCAGCAACACGATCCCGAAGAGATCCCGCGCTTCCTGGAAAAAATAGAAGAAGGCTACGACCTGGTGAGCGGTTGGAGGCGGTCGCGGAACGACCACTGGCTGACGAGGCAATTGCCTAGCCGCGTAGCGAACTGGTTGATGGCCAAACTTTCCGGGCTCGAGTTGCACGATTTTGGGACGACGTTCAAGGCGTACCGACGGGAAATACTGCAGGAAATCCAGCTCTACGGCGAACTTCATCGATTCATCCCGGCGCTGGCAAGTTCGACTGGCGCTCGCATTGCGGAAGTGCCGATATCCAACCCACAGCGGAAAAGTGGGCGGTCGAATTACGGGATAGGGCGAAGCATCCGCGTGTTTTTCGACCTGATTATGGTGAAGTTCCTGCTGGATTATTCGACGCGTCCGCTGCAGTTTTTCGGGATGTTGGGGTTGGCTGGGACCGGGGCGGGGTTTGCGATCGGATCCGTTCTGGTGCTGAAAAAGATATTCTTCAACGAAGCCCTGATGACACAGCACGGGCCGTTGCTGCTGCTGGCGATTGCGCTGTTTGTCAGCGGAATACAATTTATCTCCCTGGGGCTGCTGGGAGAGATCAGTTCACGAACGTATTACGAATCGCAGAATAAAGCGATTTATGCGCTGCGGGAAGTGAAGAGTCACCGGAAAGAGATGGGGGACTCGGCGGAATCGGCGCGGCCCTCGGGAAATACGGAACGGTAAGCGATTTTCCATTCACACAGTAGTTGCTTGTCGTAGTGGTTGAGATCCTTCGGGACGCATACCCCGCGTCCCTCAGGATGACAGCGTGTGGGTGTGCGTGGACGTGTGAGGGTGTGTGGATGCGTGGGTGTGCGGGGACGCGTGGGTTTGGGTGCGGGTGCGTCAGGGCTGCAGCACACGATACTGGCCGCGGAAAAAGAGGAGTGGCTCGCCTCCACTGATATCGGCGGATTCAACTTCGCCCAAAAAGATAGTGTGATCTCCCGCCAGGTATTCCGAAACGACATTGCACGTAAGATGCGCGAGGGCGTCCTCGATTAGAGGAATGCCCGAAGCGGTCCAACGATAGCGAATGCCGAGTTGGGCATCAGCCTCGGGACTCTGTTCGCCTGTTGCAAAATAACCGGAGAGGGCTTGCTGCGAATTCTTAAGGATGCTGACACCGAAGCGACGCTGGGTTTTCAGGAAGGAGAGCAAGCGGCTTTCTTCGTCCACGCAGACAGAGATAAGCGGAGGCTCGAGAGAAACTGAAGTAAAAGAGTTGGCGGTCATGCCATGGACCTGGCCTGGCTCGCGCTCGACGGTGATCACGGTGATGCCGGTGGCGAAGTGACCCATGACCTGGCGGAATAGTTGGGATGTGACTAAGGCGGAGGGCATAGAGGGCTCGGTTGAAGATAGCACAGGCGTGAGGGAGATATCAGATATCAGAGATCAGGATGCGGGGCTGCAATGATGGAGAGAAGGTGCGGCTTCGCGATGGAAAGAGCAGAGGGATTCCTCACTCCGCGGACTCCGTTCGGAATGACGGTGAAATTAGGTAGGTTGGCGAGATGGGGTCCAGCGATGCTGGACCCCCATGCGGACTTGGGAAACGTATTGCGAAGAAAAGCCTTATTTATGG
>CAWABP010000009.1:0-332390 GCA_963780315.1 Candidatus Acidiferrales bacterium
GACGCATTGGTCCGCACAATTGGGTGCGGGGCTACACGGATTTTGAAGTGGCACCGAGCCACAACGAGCCGGACCTGGGACGTTGCGCCTATCCGCAGCCAGCGAGCGCCGGTGGGGCGAGCACGAGTTGCACGGCGTACGCGCGCTATCTGATAAGCGGATACATCGAATTCCAGCCGCTCGGGCGAACCTTTGGGCGGCGAATCTTTTTATTTTTTGAGCCGAAGATGTCGTTTGGAAACAACATACCGCAGGTGAGCTATCAGATTTCGATGGAGCCGATTGCTTATGACCGTGCGATCGGCGCGGGATTTCAGATAAAGCATGGATTGGAACTGCGCGTGACGCAGCATCAGGTGGATTACCTGGGACGGTACGCGGGGTATCTGGGTCCGGCAGATTTGAAGACCACCGGGCCGTACGGATTGTATGCGACGGTGGGGGTGCGCTGGTCGTTTGGAGGCTACGCACAGGCGGGGAGGACGAACTGAACGAAGGGGAGAGAACTTAACGCAGAGGCACGGAGGACGCCGAGTTCAGGGAAGAAGTGCGCGAGGTTAAGGGCTGAGAGCTTGAGATTGTGCCGCGATTCCTCCACTACTCGGCCCGACGCGCCGGAAAGCGTCGCGGAAGAGAAGATCGGGCCGCTCCGGTCGGAGTGACAATTCCTAAATTGTCGCTTGGGGGGCGAAGTACGCAGGGGAAGAATAACCCAAGAACCAGATAAAGAGACGAACCTTGAGCATCCGCAAGACAGAGAACAACCCAAGTACAAAAGAGAGATTAACCCAAGACCCAGGCACACACTCCGTGCCTGGGGCACCCTTCTTGAGATGGTGAGACAGACTGGGCGCAAAGGTGCGGAATTAGTTTGCGGGAGGAGTGGTTGTAATCAGGGTGCTGGTGGTGGCTACGCACTGCCACTTGTCGTTGGATTTGATCCAGGTATCCACGAAACGCTCGCGATGCGTATAAGACTTTCCTTTTTCAGTGCCCTTCACGCGAAAGATGCCGACTACTACGGCGGCGTTGCCATAAACTTGCACGCTGCTCTGCTCAGTGACGGCCTGGAAGGCGTGGTAATCCGGAGCGGCGACGCTGGCGAGAAATTCAGATTTAGTGGAAACGCTGCCGTCGATATCAATGGAGACGAATGAGTCCGCGAGGAGCATTTCGAGGGCCTTGGAGTCCTTTTGTTCGAGGGCTTGATTCCAGGCTTTTTCGAGTCCGAGGATCCAGCCGGCATCCCGGCTGAGAGTGGTCTGTTGGGCCGCGGCCGGGGCAACGGTTGCGATCAATATACCGATTGCCAGGATGAGTCTTTTCATGGATTCCACCTCCGGACGAATCGAAGAAGCCCGTTGGTTCTTATGACAATAGACTAGGATAAAAAGAGGGGCGGAGAACTAATTGATTGCGGGGAAGTTCTCGTGGCGCAACGGCGGAGGGAGAGTTATTTGGGGGATTTGCGGTTCTGGGTGGAGATTTGGAGGAGTAGGAGGACGAAGAATAGGAGCAGGCCGAGGATGCCGAGAATGCCGAGGAATTTGTAGTAGGGGATGGTATGGCTGAGGATGGATTCCAAGGTTTTATGGCGGTGGAAAGATTCGAAGAGGGAATAGAGCATGCCTGCGATCAGGCCCAGGATGCAGATGGCGAAGGACGTGCCCATGGCGATGAAGGTTAGGCGGGAGGCAGAGGACATGGGTGTACAAGAGTGAGTGTACAGCTTACAGTCGACAGTTTACAGTTTTGGAGAAGAGTAAGAACTGAACAGGAGAGGTTTTTAACACAGAGGTCACAGAGATCGGAACACAGAGTTCACAGAGAACTGCTAAGAGAGACCCAGGAGAAAAACCGCAGGGATCGAGGACTCTCCCTGCGCTACACCTACGTTTGGAGGACGCCGGTTTTGAATCCGGGGAGGTCGGAGTTTAGGGAGGCGGCGTTTAGGGCCCAGATCAGGGCGTCGCGGGTTTGGGCGGGGTCGATTATGGCGTCTAGCCAGAGGCGAGCGGCGGCGTAACGAGGGTCGGTTTGGTGTTCGTAGGTGGCTTTGATGGAGTCGAGTAAGTCTTTTTTGCTGGATTCGTCTAATTTTTTGCCTTCGCGTTCTAGTTGCTTGAATTTGATTTCGGCCAGGGTGTTGGCGGCAGCGTCACCGCTCATGACCGCGAATTTGGCGGTGGGCCAGGCGAACATGAAACGAGGGTCGTAGGCTTTGCCACACATGGCGTAATTGCCTGCGCCGAAGCTGCCGCCGAGGATGACTGTGATTTTGGGGACGACGCTGTTGGCAACGGCGTTGACCATTTTTGCTCCGGCGCGGATGATGCCGCTCCATTCGGCATCTTTGCCGACCATGAAGCCGTTCACGTCGTGAAGAAAAATCAGCGGGATGCGGTTCTGATTGCAATTGAGGATGAAGCGCGCGGCTTTTTCGGCGGATTCGGTGTAAATGACGCCGCCGAATTCGATGCGCTTCTGATCGGAATGGGGCGCGTGGGTGGTGATGTGTTTTTTCTGGTTGGCGACGATGCCGACGGCCCAGCCGCCCATGCGGGCATAGCCACAGATTAGCGTTTCGCCATATTCGGCGCGGTACTCGTCGAACTCGCTGGCGTCGACGAGGCGGGCGATGATTTCGCGCATGTCGTATTGCTTGCCCGGTTGATCGGAGAAGACGCCGTAGACTTCATCGGGAGAATAGAGCGGCTCGTGGGGACGGGAGTGGCTGAAGATGGGAGGATTGGGCGCGCCCAATTTGTCGGCTAAGGCGCGGATGCGTTTGATGCAGGACTCGTCGTCGGGCTCGCGGAAATCCACCGTGCCGCTGATTTGGGAATGCATTTTCGCGCCACCTAGTTCTTCGGCGGTGGATTTTTGGCCGATGGCGGCTTGAACTAATGCAGGGCCGGCCAGGAAAAGGCCGGAGCCTTCGGTCATGAGAATGTGATCGCACATTACGGGGAGATAGGCGCCCCCTGCTACGCACATGCCCATGATGGCGGTTAGTTGAGGGATGCCGAGGGCGCTCATTACAGCGTTGTTTCGGAAGACACGGCCGAAATCGTCGGTGTCGGGAAATACGTCTTCCTGGAGAGGGAGAAAAACGCCGGCAGAATCGACTAGATAGATGGTGGGGATGCGATTATCAATGGCGATATTTTGCGCGCGGATGACCTTTTTGGCGGTCATGGGGAAGAAAGCGCCGGCCTTGACGGTGGCGTCGTTGACGATGAGCATGAACATGCGGCCGGAGACGCGGCCGAGGCCGGTGACGGTGCCTGCGGCGGGGGCTCCACCCCATTCTTCGTACATTTCGTAGGCGGCGTAGATGCCGAGTTCGAAGAAGTGCGTGCCGGGATCGATCAGGGCGGCGATGCGCTCACGGGCGGTTAAGCGGGATTTCTTGTGCTGGGAATCTATGGCTTTTGTGCCGCCGCCTTGCAGGATTTGCTGCTCTTCGTTTTTGTAGGTGGTGAGGAGTTCGACGAGGCGTTGAGAGTTTTTTTGGAAGTCGGGGGATTTGGTGTTGATGGAGGATTTCAGAACGGGCACGGGGAACCTCGGGTGGAGATTGGAGACGATTTAGTATACGAAGCAAAGAGGGAGAGAAGCAAAGAGGCAAAGAGGCGGAGAAAAGCTTTCACAGAGACCACAGGGGGCGCAGAGTTCGCAGAGAAGAAGGGTGACAAGCGAACAAAAGGCAGAAAAAGGCTTACCACAGAGGCAGCAGAATGACCGCAGAGAAAGCGGAGAGTGCGAGGAAGAATGTGGGACTTCGGTGACTACGGCGGCGGATGTGGCGCGCCTACGGCGCTCTTTTCCAGGCGCTGGCGTACCCAGCCCATACGGGCTGGGCTAAATTCTGTCACGCCTATGGCGTTTGGGGGACGGGCGACACAGGGTAGGGGAGCGGGGGTCACAGATATGGGGGCGGAAGGAAAGGAAGATAGGAACGTGCAGGAAATGAAGAAAGCAAAGGAAGTGAAGGAAATAGAGGAAGAAGCGAGGAGCAGGAAAACAGAAGAACAGCAAGAAGCAGAGAAAGATGACGGAGGAGAGAGTTGATAGTTGCTCGGGAACGCGGGAAAAAGCGGGTGCGGTACACTCATAGGATGGATGCTCCTTTATTGGGTATGGCGCTGGCACGTGAGATTGAGCTGGCGGAAGGCGAAGCGGCAGTGGCTTGCGCACGGATGATGAAGGCGGCGCAGGCGGAGTCTGCCAGCGCGGTGGAACAGATTGCGGGCGGATATGCGGTGTATTGCGGGGCGAATTCGCCGGTGACGCAGGCAGTGGGACTGGGATTGAACGGGCCGGTGAGTCGAGCGGAGTTTGACCGGCTGGAAGAGTTTTACTTTTCCAGGAATGAGACGGTGCGGGTGGAGACTTGCCCGATGGCGGATGCGACGCTGCTGGAACATTACAAGGAACGCGGGTACCACGTCAGCGAGTTTTCGAATGTGATGGTGCGAGGAATTGAAAAGGACGAGCGGTGGAAAGCGGTGGATGGAGTGGAGGTGCGTCAGGCGGGGCCGGGGGAGATAGATTTGTGGACGCTGACAGTGGCGCAAGGGTTCGCGGAACATTTTCCGGTGACACAGGAATTGCTGAGTGTAATGAAATTGTTTGCGATGGGGAAGAATTCGGAGTGCTATCTGGCGACGGTGGATGGGCATGTGGCTGGCGGGGCTACGCTGACTCTGAGGGAGAAAGTGGCGGGGTTGTTTGGGGCCAGCACGTTGCCGGATTTCCGGGGGAGAGGCGTCCAGACGGCGCTGCTACAGGCGCGATTGCGGAGGGCGGCAGAGGCGGGATGCGAGAAGGCGGTGAGTCTGGCGCAACCGGGGAGCGTGTCGCAAAGGAATATTATGAGGCAGGGGTTTCGGGTTTTGTACACACGGGTGAAGTTTGAGAGGGAGATGGGGAAGTAGAGGAGGAAAGAAAAGAAAAAGACTTACCACAGAGGTAACAGAGGGGTCGCGGAGGGAACGGAGAGTTTGCAGAAGCGGTCCGAGTTGCAAGCTAGGCGCGGACTGGGAGCTGGTGGATGAAGTTGATGATGTCTTGGGTGGAGGTGCCGGGGGGGAAGACGGCGGCTATGCCGGATTGTTTCAGGGCGGGAATGTCGGCTTCGGGGATGATGCCGCCGACCAGGACGGAGACATCGGTCATGCCTTTTTCGTGGAGGAGCTTCATTAGCTGGGGGCAGATGGTGTTGTGAGCGCCGGAGAGGATGGAGAGACCAATTACGTCCACATCTTCCTGGAGGGCGGCGGAGGCGATCATCTCGGGGGTTTGACGGAGGCCGGTGTAGATTACTTCCATGCCGGCGTCGCGAAGGGCGCGGGCAATGATCTTGGCGCCACGGTCGTGGCCATCGAGGCCGGGCTTGGCGATTAGGACGCGGATTTTCTTTTCAGGCATTTCTCTGTGCTCTCCGTGTTCTCTGTGGTGAATGGTTTTTCTAAACGATCAAACGCCTGATACCTTTTTTGAGCACCTGGGTATTGAAATTGACCAACAGCCCGATTCTGTGACCGGAAAGCTTGAGATAGGTTATAAGCACCGAATCGTGGATGGGGGCAAGCGCTTCGACTGACTTTAGCTCAAGAATGATGCGGCCAGCCACTAGAAGATCAAGCCTGTAGCCACAATCCAGTTTCACCCCCTTATATATAACAGGTACAGCTTTTTGTCTCTCAAAGGGGATACCTCGTTGCTAAGTTCATGGCAAATGCATTCTTCGGAGGTGGACTCGAGAAGACCTGGACCCAGGAGACGAAGGACCTCGATTGCTGCACCTATGATTTGATGGGTTATTTCATTGTCGGCATCGAAAGTTTCACCACAGAGGACACAGAGAGCACAGAGAAACCCAGGATCCTGAGAAGAGTATACTTTAGATATTGATATTTGTGAGTAAATAAGAGACTTGGTTAGGTGATCGGGACTTCTTCGTAGGGGCCGAAGACGGCGCGGAGGGAGTCGCAGATTTCGCCCAGGGTGGCGTAGGATTTTACGGCGTCGTAGATGAAAGGCATCAGGTTGGAGGTGCCTTCGGCGGTTTTTTTCAGGCCGGACAAGCGGCGATCTACTTCGGCCTGGGAGCGGTCGTTGCGGAGTTTTTTTAGGCGGGCGGATTGGCGGTGGGCTACCGTCTCGTCGATTTGCAGGATTTCGATGGGCTTTTCTTCAGTTACGTAGTCGTTCACGCCTACAATTATTTTTTCTTTTTTATCCACGGACATTTGGTAGCGGTAACTGGCTTCGGCGATTTCGCGCTGAGGGTAGCTTTTTTCGATGGCGGCTACCATTCCGCCCATGGCGTCGATGCGGCGGATATAGTCCCAGGCGGCTTGCTCGATTTCGTTGGTTAGAGTTTCAACGAAATAGGAGCCGCCAAGGGGATCGACCGTGTTGGTGACGCCGGTTTCGTGGGCGATGATTTGTTGTGTGCGGAGGGCTAGTGTGGCAGCGAATTCGGTGGGGAGAGCCCAAGCTTCGTCCAGGGAATTGGTGTGGAGGGATTGCGTGCCGCCCAGGACCCCGGCTAAGGCTTGGATGGCGGTACGGACTACGTTGTTCATCGGTTGCTGGGCGGTTAGAGAGCAGCCGGCGGTTTGCGTGTGGAAACGAAGAGCCAGGCAGCGGGGGTTGGTGGATTTGTAGCGCTCGGACATGGCTTTGTACCAGATGCGGCGAGCGGCGCGGTACTTGGCGATTTCCTCGAAGAAATCATTGTGGGCGTTGAAGAAGAAAGAAAGCTGGGGAACGAACTCGTCAATCGGGAGGCCGCGACGGATGCCCCATTCGACGTACTCCATGCCATCGCGGAGGGTGAAGGCTAGTTCCTGAATGGCAGTCGAGCCTGCTTCGCGGATGTGATAGCCGCTGATGGAAATTACGTTGAACTTGGGCGTGTGCTTCATGCCGAACTCGAACGTGTCGATCACCAGGCGCATGGAGGGTTCGGGCGGGTAGATGTATTCCTTTTGGGCGATGTATTCCTTGAGAATGTCGTTTTGCAAAGTGCCGGAGATTTTCTTCCAGTCGGCGCCTTGCTTTTCGGCTACGGCCAGATACATGGCCCAGATGACGGCGGCGGGGGAATTGATGGTCATGCTGGTGGTGACATCGGCCAGGGGGATTTGGTCGAAGAGGGCTTCCATGTCGGCCAGGGAGGAGATGGCTACGCCGCACTTGCCTACTTCGCCTTCGGCTAAGGCGTGGTCGGAGTCGTAACCCATCAGGGTGGGGAGATCGAAAGCGGTGGAGAGGCCGGTCTGGCCGTGAGCCAGGAGATAACGGAAGCGCTGGTTGGTGTCTTCGGCGGTGCCAAAGCCGGCGAACTGGCGCATGGTCCAGAGGCGGGTGCGGTACATATTGGGATGAATGCCACGAGTGTAGGGAGGTTCGCCGGGGTTGCTGAGATCGCGGGTGGGAGGGAGGTCGGCGTCGGTGTAGAGACGGCGAATGGGATAGCCGGAGACAGTGGTGAATTGGGGGGGGCGGTCGGACATGGAGTGAACAGTTTACAGTTTACAGTTTGCAGTTCAAGAGTAGAGAAAAAGTAACGCAGAGACGCAGAGTTCACGGAGAAGCGGAAGTTTTTGGCATACGATCGTAAGAGCCCACCCTTTAAAACCAAGGGTGGGGCACCCTCAAGTTTAGTTGGGCGGTGGCGTGACGGAGAACCCCAAGACACGGATAAGAAGACAAATGTGGGGCATCCGGTTGAGGTTGTGCCTGGATCCCTCCACTACGCGGCCCGACGCGCCAGAATGCGGCGCGAAGATAAAATCGGGTCGCTCCGGTCGGGATGACAAGGATGGCCGGACGCGAACGTTAGCGCTGGCCGCGGGAGTTGGCTTCGTCCAGGGCTTTCAGGAGCTTGTCGGTGCCAACTACCTGGCCGTTCAGGGTGCCGGGGATTAGGGTGTCCTTTTCGATGACGCCTTTTTCGGCGCCGGCGATAGTGACGCTGTTGACTTCCAGGGTACGGCCGAGTGCGCGCTCGTAGTTGGCTTTGGCTTCGGCGAGGTTGGCCAAGGCGCGGAGTTCGGTGCCCTGAGCGGTGATAAGGTCGCGCTGGGTGAGGATGACGTTGTACACGGTGGAAGCGCCCAGTTGGTACTTTTTCTGTTCGGCGTCGAAGGTTTGCTGCTGGAGTTCACGAGCCTTGCTGGCGGCTTGCACCTGGGCGCGGCCCTGTTCGACAGCGATGGTGGTGTTGCGGACGTCGAGGAGGGCGGTGTTCTTGATCTGCAGGGTCTGCGCCTCAAACTGACGCTTGACGAGTTGCGCGTGGACGTTGTCTGCCTGAGCAGCGCGGTTGCGGAGGGGAAGAGTGAGAGTCAGTTGGCCAGCATAAGTCGGGAAGTCATTATGGAAAACCTGGGATTGCGACGTGGTGAAACCCTGATGGGAGGCGCCCGTGATGGGATTGACAGTCTCTGGAATGTAGTAACCGGGGATGACAACACCGTTGGCATCGACAATCGGTGCACCGGCGATGGTGGTAGAAGTGCCGAGGATGGAAGAATTACCGGCGAGACCCTGGGAAGCGTAATAGCCAGAGAGCGTGGCGCTGGGAAGGAGAGCGTTCCTGGTGGCGCGAACGTCAATGTCGGCGTTTTTCAGGTTGTAATACTGCTCCTGGAGATCGGGGCGCTTGGCGTAGGCTTCCTTGACGGCATCCTCGAAGGTGGCGGTCTGGATGGCTTCGGGAGGCACAGGTTTATCGGTGGGAATGATCTCGACGGAGATGAGATTGGAAGCGAGAGGATCCTTGGAGATGTAGTTTTTGAGGACGAGTTCATCCTGAAGCTGGGTGGTTCTGGCTACGATGAGGTTCTGATTGTCAGTGGCAAGTTCGGATTCAGCGCGGGTGACGTCGAGGGGTGCCATGGTGCCGATGTCGAGTTGTTTTTTGTTATCGCTAAAGAGTTTTTCGGAGACGGTAACGGCTTGCTGCTGAACGCTGACGTTCTCGCGGGCGTAAACGAGTTCCCAATAGGCGGTGATGGTGTTGGTGACAGTGGTGATGGCCTGTTGCGCGAAAGCGAGGTCGGCGATCTTGCGGTTGTTTTGGGCGATGATGATGTTGCGACTATTGATGAAGCGACCGGCCCCGGCGAGAAGAGGCTGGGAGAGACTAATGGAGAGGGTGGATTGCACATAGGGGTTGAAGAAGTTTGCCGCGGTGGAAGAGGCGCGAGTATTGTTCCAGTTCACGTTTAAGGCTGTGCCCGTGAGGAAGCTCTCCTGATATTGCGTGTTGAACTGAGCGGAGTGGGAGAACAGAGGCTGAGCAGAGTTGGTGCTACTGGAACTGCCCAAACCGGAGATGAACGGGTTGCTGATGGGAGTAGTGACGTCGGCAGTGCTGAAGAGCTGGGTAATAATGGGGTCGTAGAAAAGCTCGGGGAGGCTGGCGGTGGAGCCGACAGAGATGCTTCCGGGCGTGCCATAGCCAAAGCCGCCCGCGCGAGTCTTGAGGAGGCTGACGTCGGCGATCCACGGGTTATAGCGGGAGACGACGATGTCCATGCTGTTCTCGAGAGCGAGAGAGATGGCGTCCTGGAGGCTAAGATTGAGCTTACCGTCGTGGATGAGCTGTTCGAGGCGGGGAGAGTTGGTCAGGTCGCCGGGATCCACGTACTGGGCGACGTAGGGAGCAAAGAGATTGGGGAAAGGCTTGGGGGAGCGGGTAAAGTTGAATTTAGAGGCCCCCAGAGAGATAGGAACCTGGCCCTGGGCAACGGTGTTGGTCTTGGGAGCGGGAGCGGACTCCTGGGCCATGGTGGGGGTAAGGGGCGCTGCGGCCAAAATGGCGGCTAGGATGGAGGCAAGCAGCGGTCTACGGAACGGAGTGTTCATTTGGTCCTCACGAAAAAAGTTGGAACAAGGTACGTGTACCCGCGAATCGGGGTGCTTCACTATGTAAAACGTACGCGGGACACAATTTGTTTCACAGTTCACCGGGCAGAAAGGGACCACGCCGCAGGGGCCCAGCCCCAAAGCCGGAATTGTGAAGTTTAACACAACGGGCGAGGGTGAACTAAACTTAACGCCGGATTTTGACTCAAATCTCGCATGTCTGCTCCGTTGTCCGCTGGTCTCACTAGCCGGTGTATACTGCGGGAGATTTCCCGATCAAAAGGCAGGGTGGGCAGTTCATCTACCTGCGGAGGTACGGCGTGCGACGAGTGATAGTTTTGAGTTTGGCAGTGCTGGTCGGGGTGTGTGCCATAGCCCAAGAAGCGAAGAAGACGAAGAAGCCGGAGAAGTTGCTGGCGCCGATGGTTCAGCGGACGCTCAGCGAAATGGGCAAGGATGCGCAGATGCCGCCCGTGCTGAGCAACCTGTTGGGGCTTGTTGAAAACCCGGAGGCCGTGGCGGTGAAGCAGATTGCCGCCAAAATCAAAGGGACGGATATGATTGGGTTCAATGTTACGGTGAAGAACCACAACGACATCGTCATCTTTCGCGAAACGGCCACAGTAAGAACCTACTTTCTGACTTCGCCGGAAGGAGTGCTCCGCAAAGTGGTGGAGTCTCGCAAACCGGAGCATGGAGTCGGGGTTTTCGAGACTACGGAATTGCGGCCTGCCGGCCAACAAAAGCGGTTTGAGAGAGAAAGGCAATGCTGGATGGATGTGGCGAAGAAATCGGCGCTCTCGTCGGAGTGCTATTCAGAGGGGAATTAGGCGGGAGTGGTGGGGGGAAGCGAAAATCGAAATTCGAAAAACGGGTGGGGTAGCGAGAAGGTGGGAGTGACAAAAGACAGGGAAAGAAAAAGCCTACACAGAGGCCGCAGAGAGCACAGAGGTCACAGAGACGAATAACCCAAGACCCAGGCACACAGTCCGTGCCTGGGGCAACCGGCAAACCCAAGAGCGGCCCGTCTCAGAAGGACGGGCCCTACAAAGACAGCGCGGTGCCACGGCCGAGATGAGGATGCGAACCTCGTATGTTTCTGCCTCTGAGTCATGCCAGATTAGGAAGCTGGAGCTGGGGCGGATTCCTTGACAACTGCGTGCGGGGGCGGCTAGGCTGCAAACGATTTGAGGTTCAAGAAAGGCCAGAGGTTAGGGACCCAAACAATGATGACGCGGGAAGAGTTGTTGAGGATGTTTGAGACTGCGGGAGCGATCCGGCACGGGCATTATGAGCTGTCGAGCGGGCGGCACAGCGGGACTTATGTACAGTGCGCTTTGGTGCTGCAATACCCTCGTTTTGCGGAGAAATTGGGAGCGGCGCTGGCGGCATTGTTTTCGGATGCGCGGATTGATGCAGTGGTGTCTCCCGCGCTGGGCGGAGTGGTGATTGGGCAGGAAGTGGCGCGGGCGCTGCCTGCTCCGAAGGATACGGTTGGCGGAGGAGTGCCGGCGATGTTTGTTGAACGGGATGCGAGCGGATTGTTGACGCTGCGGAGAGGATTTGTGCTGAAGCCGGAGATGCATGTCCTGGTGGTGGAAGATGTGTGGACTACAGGTGGATCGACTCGAGAGGCGATTCGCGTGGTGGAAGAAGCGGGAGCACGAGTGGTGGCGGCGGGCGCGGTGATTGACCGTAGCGGCGGGACCATGGATTTCGAGGTGGAGACGCAGGCGCTGGTGGAATTGAAGATAGAGAGTTATGAGGAAGAGGATTGCCCGATGTGCAAGCAAGGGAGTTTGGCGGTGAAGCCGGGGAGCCGGTTTGTTCGGAGCGCGGGGTGAGAGAAGTGGATAGTTTTTAGTTTTAATTTTTGAGTAAGGCGAAGAGCAAGACGCGATGGTGGTGCTGCGATTCCTCCACTGCGGCCCGCAGATGGCGCGGGCCTCCGATTGGGAGGACAAGTTTAGGTTTGGTGCATAGGCGCAAAAGACGGGGCTCGCCCAGGAAGGGTAAAAAGAAAAAGGGAAAAAGAACAAGGGCAGAGAGCTTCCAGCGTTCGATCGTAAGAGCCCACCCTTACAAACCAAGGGTGGGGCACCCTCAAGTTTTGGGATTAGTGGCGTTGGAAGGGAAACCCTAGAGCGCAGAATCGGGAAAGAAGTGTGACGAGGGGAAGAGCAGGAGACGGTGAGACATTTTAAGCTGGTGATTGCTTACGACGGGACGGATTTCCACGGTTGGCAAATCCAGGCGAATAAACCGACAGTACAAGGCGAGTTAGTGAGCGTGTTGCGGCGGCTGACGCAGGAGAGTGTGCAACTCCACGGGGCCGGGCGGACGGATGCGGGTGTGCATGCGCTGGGGCAGGTGGGGAGTTTTCGGACGCAATCGACGCTATCGGCGGAAGAGTTTCAACGAGCAATGAATGCGCTGTTGCCGCCGACCATACGGATTGTGGGAGTGGAAGAGACGGGACCGGATTTCAATGCGAGGTGGTCGGCGCGAGGGAAAGTTTATCGATACAGGATTTATCGAGGGAAAGTGGTGCCGCCGAGTTTGTGGAGATATGTGCTGCATTATCCGTTTCCGCTGGATGAGGAGGCGATGAAAGAGGCGGCGGGGCGGTTTGTGGGAGTGCACGATTTTGCCTCGTTCGCGGCTTCGACGGGGTCGGAGGACGATGATAGAGAGCGGAATATGGTGCGGGAGATTTATGCGACGGAGTTGAATCGGACCGAGGATGGGGAAGAGTTGTGGTTTACCGTGCACGGGAGATCGTTTCTGCGGTACATGGTCAGGAAGATGGTGGGGACGTTGCTGGAAGTGGGACGAGGGAGAATGACGGTGGGAGATATCGAGAGATTGTATGAGGTGAGGGACCGGTCGAAATCGGGGCCGACCGTGCCGGCGCAGGGATTGTGGATGGTGAGGGTGGAGTGTGAGGAGGCGTATCGAGTGGAGTTGTAAGTCCTCAGTTTTAAGTTTTCAGTAAGGCAAGAATAAGAAGTGTAAAAGCAAAGAGTTTAAGAAAGAGAAAAGATAACGCAGAGGCGCAGAGTGAACAGAGACTCGCAGAGGAAGAGGAACCCGGCGAGTGGGAATGGATTGTGCAACCGTCCCTCCACTACACGGCCCGACGCGCCAAAATTCGGCGCATAAAAGAAAATCGAGCCGTTCCGGTCGGAATGACAATTTGGGGGGCGTGCGGGGATTCCTCTACTGCGGCTCGCAATCGGCGCGAGCCTCCGGCCCCTTCGAGGCTCAAGGTAAACGGGATGACAAAACTCGGTTGGGATAACTAGGCAGAAAAAGTGCGCCGCCAGCGAATTTTGGATTGCTGGCGGCGCTGGTGCTTCAGGGGAAGTGTGATGTGGCGGAAGTGCGAAGGGAAGGCGCTTCCGCCACGGGTGTTAGTTCACCATGGCGGTAGCAGAGGGAGCTATGCCGGTGAAATAGAAGAGGACATAGTCCTTGATAGTGCCGTCGGCTTGCGGGGTGCCGTAAACCTTGACGGGAGTGTTGACCGCGAGATTGGTGGAGAGTGTGTTCTGGCCAGCTGTGGTGGTGATGTCCACGGGGCTGATGGTGATGATGCCGCTCGTGAAATCCACCTGATAGACGAGGGTGGCGGAGCCCGTGGTGGCGTTCAGGTCGACGGTGATGTTGTTATTACCGCCGAGGACTCCAATCATGAAGCTATTGGTGGTGCTGGAATAAGCGGTGGCGGCGAGGCCGATGGGAACTTCCGTGGGTGACAGAATGGCCCAGGGAGCAGCCCAAGCGTTGGGAGCGTTCGTGTCATTCCACGTGGCGTAAGATTCGCCAGCGGCTTTGAACGGACCGACGGTGCCGCCGAAATCTACTGCGCCTCCCGTGGCGGTGGCGAAATCGCTGATGGCATTGGTGCCGCTGTCAACGATGGTGGGGAAGGTGAAGTTCCACCACTTGAACCCGGTAATGGCCGCGCCAGAGATAGGATCGCTGCCATTGGGTGTGGCTTGATTGATGTAGGGAAGTGTGACGACGTAGTCGTCGTTGATATTGTGGAAGTGGTGGGTGTAGGTGATGCCATTGAGAGGATTCGCTTGCATGGAGCCGATGGTGCCATCGTAGCGCGCGATTTGGATGTCAACCGAATCAGCCACGAATGGGCTGGCCAACGCGTCGTGGACGTTGACATGCACCTTGAAACCACGCACCAAGTTGGAGAGGAAGGCCGGACCCTGACCGATGGAGTTGGAATCGGATTGGGCGTTAGCCGGAGTACGGAAATAAAAGAGAGTATTGGCGTCAATCGAGACAGGAACGGGGAGGCCGAGTTCGTTTTCAACAACTAGGGTGTTGGAATTGGTGTTTACGTGAAGGACGTGGCCTTCAGGGCTGATCCAGACGCTGTTGAAGGAGCTGCTGGCATAGAGGCGGACGGCAGTGAGGGAGCCGTCAACCTGGTAGCGAGCGGTGACGCGAATGAATTTGCCAACGATGGTGGAGGCGATGGTGCTGAAATCGTCGATGGTGGAGCGGGTTTTGGCGTCAACATCGTAATAGAGCGTGCCGTTGGTCTTATCGGCGAGAACGGAAAGGGCGTGCGAAGAGGTGATCTCCGTTTCGGGGTTGGTCGGAGGATAGACAGGAAAATCTTTGTTGAAGGTGAGGGTGGTGTTGTCCGTTGAGACGCCGGTGACGGTGCCGTAAGAGTCGCGCAGGACCAGGCGCGCGAGGTTGTGGATGGGTCGATGGCGGCATGGAGCATTAAAGTTGACGGCCCACATGGTGGTGCCAGTCGTTGGAGGAACGTGGGCGACGATGAAAGCGGGATGGGAGAGATCAAACTCGAGATCGAGAGGCGCGGTCTGGCTGTTGGCGATTACAAGCGGTGAATCGAGAGTGACCTTGATGGGAACGGTGAGGCTGCCGGAGCTGCCTTGCGTATTTTTGATCTGAATCTGGCTGGTAGGAATTGTGGTACTGGCAGCGGCGGCAAAACCTGTTTCCGGGTCGTTGGAGGTAGTGAGGAGCACATCACCGGAATTCGCGGAGACGGTGATGGTGGCTTTGGTATAGGTGCCCACGGGGACCGTGGGTGTGCCAATAAGTTCAGCAAGTTGATCGAGTTGCAAGAGGTTGGTGACGGGCGCGGGATTGGGAGCGGTGTAGATGGTGACATCGTTGCCACCGCCTTGCGGGGTGAGACTGACGGATAAGACCTTCACGCCGATGGTAGCCCAATCTCCCGTGGAGGCGTCACTAATGAACAGGTTTACTGTTCCGTTTTGGGATTGCGGAGGGGGATTTGTATTGGAAGACATGGAGCTAGTACCACAGCCTACGGAAAAGAGCACCAGTGCGGCCAAGGAGAGGCCGAGCGTCGGACGGAGTAACGAGGACTTCATTTTTATTCTCCTGCGGAGGGGACGAGCCTCCGAAAATTTTGAGATTAGAGCCGAAACTACCTTGGTTTTACCACCGCGGGCCGGTGAGGATTTGGCCAGCCCGAATACACTGGCAAACCCAGGGGAGAGGAAAGAGTTGCGCGGGAAAATACCTTGCGCAATGGGACGGGAGGACAGGGTAGAAGCTGGACTAAGGGGCGGGGGGGGGGTAACGAAATTCGAAAAGGGAAAGTCAAAAATCACTTAGAGAGGCAAGACGCGGTGGTGGTGCGGCGATCCCTCCACTACGGCCCGCAGACGGCGCGCACCTCCGGTCAGGATGACAATCGGGAAAGTCGAACCCAAGCGAGAAGAAGAGCGGAGGATTTGTGGCGTTGGATCGTAGGAGCCCACCCTTAGAAGGCCAGGGTGGGGCAACCTCAAGTTCATTGGGGCGGAGGCGTGACGGGTGAAAACCGAACTGCATTGTCCTTTCGAAGCTCAGGGTAAACAGGAGTGCTAGAATGCCGGGTATGGTGGCTACACAGATGGTGAGGGATACGCTTCCGTCGATTGATCCGGCTACGGGAGCAGTGCGGGCACAGTTTGAGAGGACGGCCCCGACAGCGGTAGCGGGGCTGGTAGCGAAGGCGCGGGCGGCTCAGGCGGAATGGGCGAAACGGCCGGTGGCGGAGAGATGCAAGCTAATCGGTCAATTGAAAAATACAATGTTGGAGTGGAGAGACACGCTGGCGGAAGCAGTGGTGGGGGAGTCCGGGAAGCCGCGGGTGGAGGCGCTGTTTGCGGATGTGTTCGTGTCGCTGGATACGGCGGAATACTTTGCGAGGCAGGGGAAGAAATTATTGCGCGGGGAGAAGGTGAAACACCACAGCACGGCGGCAAAGGCGAAGACGGGAACTCTGCTGTATGAGCCGCTGGGAGTGGTGGCGATTATCAGTTCGTGGAATTATCCGCTGGCGATACCGATGAGCCAGATTATACCGGCGCTGGCTGCGGGGAATGGAGTGGTGTGCAAGACGAGCGACTTCACGCCGGAATGCGGGGAGTTGATTGGGAAACTGTTTCGCGAGGCAGGATTTCCGGCGGACCTGGTGATGATTGTGCAGGGCGGCGGGGAAGTGGGGCAGGCGCTGATTGAAGCGCATCCAGACAAGGTGTTTTTCACGGGGAGCGTGTTCACGGGGAAGCATGTAGCGGAGGCTTGCGCGCGTCATTTGCTGCCGAGCGTGCTGGAGTTGGGCGGGAAAGACGCGATGCTGGTGCTGGCGGATGCGGATCTGGATGTGGCGTCGAGCGCGGCGGTGTGGGGAAGCTATTCGAACTGCGGGCAGGTGTGCCTTTCGGTGGAGCGGCTGTTTGTGGAGGAGATCATCAGCGAAGAGTTTATACGGCGATGCGTGGAGAAGACGCAGAAATTGCGGATAGGGCCGGGGAATGAGCCGGGAACAGAAGTTGGGCCGCTGATACGGCCGCAGCATGTGGAGAGAATGAACGATTTGATTGCGGAAGCGGTGGGGAAAGGCGCGAAGGTAGTGTGGGGAGGAAGGGCGCGGCCGGATTTGGGAGGGAACTTTTTCGAGCCAACGGTGATTACGGGGGTAGATGGGACGATGCAATTGTTCCAGGACGAGACGTTTGGGCCGATCATGGCGATACAGGTGGTGAAGGACGCGGAAGAGGCGCTGGCTCGCGCGAACGATTCGGAATTTGCGCTGGCGGCGAGCGTGTGGACGCTGGACTCTGATCGCGGAAAGGCCATGGCGCGGCGGTTGAAGGCCGGGACGGTGATGGTGAACGACGTGATGAGCGGGTTTGCGATTGCGGAAGCGCCGCATGGCGGTTGCCGATTGAGCGGATGGGGACGCGCGCACGGGAAGGCGGGATTGCTGGAGATGATGAATGTGAAGTACGTGGATGTGGATTGGTTGAAGGGGGTGGAGAAGCCGTGGTGGTACCGGTATGGAGCGGAGTTGGAGAAGGCAGCGGAGGCGTTTCTGGCGTTTGAGTTTGGGGGGATGGGGGCGCGATTGAGGAATGCGCGAGCGGCGATGAGGACTATGATGCGGAGGCATTGGTGACGGGGGGAAGTTGAAGAGTTAAAAGTTGAAAGACACGGAAAAGACAAACGTAACGCAGAGACGCAGAGTTCGCAGAGAAAGAGCGGAATAAGGCAAGAGAGATTCCTCACTTCGCAGACTCCGTTCGGAATGACGGGCGGGGGTTTTGCACAAAGTGAGATACAGGAGGGAATGTGGCGGAGGACACGGGAGTGGTTGGAAAGGCGGGGGAAGGAACCGGGGCGGAGAAGGCGGCGGAGGTTGTTGTGCCTAAGGTGAAGACTCGAAAGTTGAAGCAGAGGGCTTGCGATGAGAAGGACGCGAAGGGGAAAGTTTGCGCGGGACATTTGAAGCGATGGTTTGAGTACCCGGTGGAGATTGAGAAATTGGTGGGGAAAGGTGCGGAGATTTACCGCTGCGAGTTTTGTAAGACTTTGTATCGGCCGGACCCGGGGCAGAAGCCGAATAGTTATACGGTTCGATATTGAAGGACAGTTATTTGCGGGACGGAACGGGATATCAGCGAACAGGAAACGGGGATTCGATAGGCGAAACTCGAAAAACGAAAATCCAAAAACGTGGAGAGAGGCAAGACGCGGTGATCGTGCCACGATCCCTCCACTACGCGGCCCGACGCGCCAAAAGACGGCGCGGAAGAGAAAATCGGGCCGCTCCGGTCGGAATGATAATTTTGGGGTTAGCGGAAACTAGAGTAAACAGGAATGATTCTGCCGCATCGTTGGGAATTGTGGGTTAGTTGGATGTGGGCTGGGGGGATGGGGCGTGGGGCGGAGCGAGTGGATTTACGATTGGAATGCCGGCGGGGCGATGACGATACCGCTGGGAACGCGCGTTATGGTGAACGACGAGACGCTGCGGGATGGGCTGCAGACGCCGTCGGTCACTGATCCTACCATTGAAGAAAAAATCGAAATTTTGCATTTCATGGAAGCGCTGCACATTGATTCGGTGAACCTTGGTTTACCGGGAGCGGGACCGCGCGTGGCAGAGACAGTCGAGCGGCTGGCGCGGGAGATTGCGACGAACCGGATGAAGATACGGCCGAATTGCGCGGCGCGGACCGTGGAAGCGGACATCCAGCCGATTGTAGATATTTCGCAGAAGACCGGGATTGCGATTGAGGCGGCGACGTTTTTGGGGTCGAGCCCGATACGGCGATTGGTGGAGGACTGGTCGGTTCAGCATTTGGAGAGGACGACGGAGAAGGCGGTGAAGTTTGCAGTGTCGCACGGGCTGCCGACAATGTACGTGACCGAAGATACGGTCAGGACGGACCCGGATACGGTGCAACGGCTGTACTCGACGGCGATACGGAGCGGAGCGCGGGCGATTGTATTGTGCGACACGGTGGGACATGCAACGCCGCAGGGCGCGTTTAACCTGGTGAAGTTTGCGATGGAGAAGGTGGTGAAACCATCCGGAGAAAAGATTCGCGTGGATTGGCATGGGCACCGGGACCGCGGGCTGGCAGTGGCGAATTCGCTGGCGGCAGTGGCGGCGGGAGCGAATCAGGTGCATGGAGTGGCGCTGTCGCTGGGAGAGCGGGTGGGGAACACGCCGATCGAGTTGCTGCTGGTGAATTTGAAGCTGATGGGATTGATTGAAAACGATTTGACGTACCTGAAGGCGTACTGCGAGCAGGTGGCGAAGGCTACGCATACGGTGATTCCGCCGAATTATCCGGTGGTGGGGAGAGACGCGTTCCGTACGGGCACGGGAGTTCATGCGGCGGCGATTATCAAGGCGTTGAAGAAGCATGACCGGGAATTGGCCGATGCGGTGTACAGCGGAGTGCCGGCGCATCTGTTTGGGTTGGAGCAGATCGTGGAGGTAGGGCCGATGAGCGGGAAATCGAATGTGGAGTATTGGCTGGCGCGGCACAATATACCGGCGGAGGATGGGTTGGTGAATCGGATTTATGAGGCGGCGAAGGGTTCTGCGAGGATGCTGACGGAGGAGGAGATTCGGGGGATTTGTGCTAGCGGGAGCGGAAAGAAATAAGATTACACAGAGTACGCAAAGGGCGCAGAGTTCACAGAGAAGAATTAAGAGGTAAAAGAGTGAAATCGTGCAAAAGTCAAAGAGAGATTCCTCACTGCGCGGGCCGGCGCGACAAGGCGCAGCGGCGGTGCCCCGATCCCTCCACTCCGTGCCGCATAAAGCGCGGCACTACGGTCGGGATGACAGGATTGGATGGCCGATGGATGGGAGAAGAGGGAAGAAGTATAAGAGTGAAAGAGTATAAGAGTGGAAGCTCGCGAATTTCGTTGGGCAAATAAAGTTCGTTAGGAACTGCGGACGGGAAGTGTAGAAGAGGAGAGTGAGTGGACAGAGGAACGGTGAAACGAGTGGCGGTTTGCGCTATTCTTCTGAGCATGCCGAATCGCTCCACGGTATATGCACAAGTGACCCAACCTGACTCCACGGTACCCCTGACGGAACAACCTGCTGTGCGAGCCGCGATGGAATGGTTTGGAAAAAACCTGACATGGATAAACGATGAACAGGCGAGATTGACGGAGATTCCTGCGCCGTCGTTCCAAGAAGAGAAGCGGGCGGCAGTGGTGAAGGAGTTGCTAGCAGAGGAAGGTCTGAAAGTTCGCAGCGACAAGATTGGAAACGTGATTGGAGAAATGGCGGGGGCGAATGAGAAGGAAATTGTGCTGGTGACGGCGCACCTGGACACGGTGTTTCCGGCGGGGACGGAAATTCACGTGAAGCGCGAAGGGGAGCGCATGTCTGCGCCAGGGATTTCGGATAATGGAACGGGATTGGCCGCGTTGGTGGCGCTGGCTCGCGCGATGCGTGTGGCGAAACTGCAACCGCAAAGGACGATTCTGTTCGCGGCAAACGTCGGGGAAGAGGGTGAAGGGAATTTGCGGGGGATGCGCGCGCTGATTGACGCGTACAGGGCCAAGGTGAAGGCAGTGGTGGTGCTGGATGGGTCGGGAACGGATCATGTGACTACGAAAGCGTTGGCTTCGCGGAGGCTGGAAGTTACGGTGACGGGGCCGGGAGGGCATAGCTGGTCGGACTTCGGGATGGTGAATCCGATTAATGCGCTGGCACGGGCGGCGGTGCGGTTTATCAATACGAAAGTGCCGGCGACGCCACGGACGAGTTTTAATCTGGGGCAGATAGAGGGCGGGACGTCGGTGAACTCGATTCCACACGAGGCGAAATTGAAGGTGGATATGCGGTCGGAGGCGGAAGAGGAGATTGCGAAATTGGAGGCGGCGTTGCGGGAGTGCGTGGCGGCGGGCGTGCGCGATGAAAATGAAAATGCACGCGACCGGAGCAAAGGCAAGTTGGAATGGACAGTGGAATTGATTGGAAGCCGGCCAGGAGGCGAACTGGCGGGGGATTCGGCGTTACTGACGGCGTTGCGCGCGGCGGATGCGGCGGTGGGAAACGAGTCTCGGATCGAACGATCGAGCACGGATGCGAATGTGCCGCTGTCGCAGGGGATTGATGCGATTGCGATTGGAGCGGGAGGAAATGGCGGGGGAGCCCATTCGTTGGAGGAATGGTATGAACCGGCGGGGCGGGAGATGGGATTGCAGAGGGTTTTGCTGACGGTGGTGGGGGTTAGTGGAGTGGAGAAGAGGTGACGGGAAAGTTTACAGTTCACAGTTTATAGCCAACCGTTCAAGCAAACAAAAAAAAGCGGGGAGGTAAGACAGAGTTCACAGAGGTAGGAACACAGAGGGCTAAAAGAAGAAAAGGGTGTATGAGTGGAGTTGCGGGGACGATCATGTGGGGAGATTCGGGATTGTGCCACGGTCCCTCCACTGCGCGGCCCGACGCGCCACGAAGCGGCGCGGAAGAGAAAATCGGGCCGCTCCGGTCCTGATGACAGATTTTGCGATGCCGCGAAAGGCGCTTTACTCCGGACGGGATGACAATTTTAGGAAGATAGGGAATTCGAGGAACATGAGGATTGGACGGGGCGCTATGAGGATGGGGATTGGAGTGGCGTTGGTATTGGTATGGGCGGGCGCGGCGGAAGTGGTGTTGGGGCAGAGTCCGGAGGGGATGCACCCGACTACTTATTATTTGCACGGGCGGATTTATACGAATGATCCTAAGGCGCCGTGGGCGGCCGGGCTGGCTGTGCGAGACGGGAAGATTTATTGCGTGGGGACGCTGGAACATATTTTGCTGGATTGTGGTGGAGCGGACAACACCGGCGATACGGTGCAGTTGAAGGGGCGACTGCTGATGCCGGGGTTCAATGACGCGCACGTGCACATGGGAGCGGCGGGACGCGAAAAGATGACGCTGTCGTTGAAGGGCGTGACATCGATTGCCGAGCTGCAGCAAAGGGTGAAGGACACGATCGCCAAGCACGGGCCGGGAGAATGGATCGTGGGAAGCGGGTGGGATCAGTCACTCTGGCCGGACCAGAAATTTCCGACACGGTTGATATTGGATGAAGTGTCTCCAGACAACCCGGTGTTTTTGACGCACATTTCGGGACACATTGCCGTGGCGAATTCGCAGGCGTTGAAGCATGCGGAGATCAGTCCGGAAACAAAAGACCCGCAGGGCGGGCAGATCGAGCGATTTGAAGATGGCGAAGCGACGGGATTGTTGAAAGAGAGCGCGATGGAGATGGTGACACAGCGGATACCGGACCCATCGCCGGAAGACCGGCGCAAGGGACTTGAGATGGTGCTGGAGGAGTTGGCGCGGAATGGAGTGACTTCCGTGCAAGATAATTCGGAGTGGGCGGATTTCCTGGTGTACGGGGATTTGAAGGAGGAAAAGAAGTTGACGGTGCGGATCACGGAATGGCTGCCGTTCACGGCATTATTGAACGAATTGCAGGACCGCAGGGCGCAAGGAGGGACGAAGGACCCGTGGCTGAAGACAGGAGCGCTGAAATTTGTGAGCGATGGAGCGTTGGGTTCGCGGACGGCGGCGATGTTGGCGCCGTACTCGGACGATCCATCCACCAGTGGGATCATGGCGATGGATGAAGAGAAACTGCGCGCCATGGCGGTGCAGCGTGACAAGCTGGGATTTCAGATTGCGTTTCATGCGATTGGGGATAAGGCGAATCGCGTGGCGCTGAATGTGTTTGAAAACGTGGAACGCGTGAATGGGGCGCGCGACCGGCGGGACAGGATCGAGCACGCGCAGGTGGTGTCACCGGAAGATTTGCCACGGTTTGCGCAGCTGAAGGTGATTGCTTCGATGCAGCCGGCGCATGAAATGAACGATTTGCGATGGGCGGAGCAGCGGCTGGGGCCGGAACGGTCTAAGGGCGCGTATGCGTGGAATACGCTAGAGAAATCAGGAGCGAGGCTGGCGTTTGGTACGGACTATCCCGTGGAGCCGATCAATCCGTTGCGGGGATTGTATGCGTGCGTAACACGGGAATCGGCGGAAGGCGGGCCGGCGGGAGGCTGGGAGCCTCAGGAGAAGATTTCGCTGGATGATTGCATACGCGGGTATACGAGCGGGTCGGCGTACGCGGAGTTTGAAGAGGGGAAGAAGGGTGAGTTGAAGGTGGGGGAGTATGCGGACTTTGTGATTTTGTCGGCGGACATTACGAAGGTGCCGGCGAAAGAGATTTTGAAGACGAAGGTGGAGGAGACGGTGGTGGGAGGGAAGGTGGTGTGGAAGGGAGAATGAAGTTAAGGAAATTGAGGAAGTAAAGGATGAGGAGGAGAAGAGGAGAAGAGGTTGAAGAGTTAAAAGTTGAAAGTTTAAAAAGCAATAAGCTTCACCACAGAGGACACGGAGAGCACAGAGAAGGGTAGACAGATTAGAGGAATTGGATGGAGAGGAGGTCGCCTACAAAATCTTCGCCGTCTTGTTGGCGGAAGGAGATCTTTACGTGATGGCCTTTCCAATCAGAGCAGGCGGGAACGGCGGAATTGTTGGTTGGGGCGAGCGAGGTGAGTTTTAGTTTCGCAGGATCCCCCACACGGAATTTCAGCGGAGTCTTTTCCCAAAGTAAAGTGAGACGGCTGGCGTCACCACGGGTGCAATCCACTTTTTGGATGGTGCCTTCGAGGAAATAATCCACAGTGTGTTCGTGAGTGGGAGGAACCGGGGGCTGCGCACTTGTGGGATTCGTGGTGGTTACTGGATTGGAGGAGTCGTCGGGAGAGGCGGTGACGATGACGGGGGTGTTCGCGGAAGTTCGCCCGGAGTAGGCAGCGACTTGCGCGTCGTAGGACTCGCGGCTGGTGATGGCGGTCTTCAGATCCTCGAGATTGGCTTTGTCGTGGGAAGATTTGACGGCTTTTTCGATGCTGACGGCAAGTTGCCGGGCGGCGGCGGCTTTGCCGATGTTGACGAGGACGTAGCCGTAGCTGATGGCGTAGGTGAGGTTGGCGGGATCGAGTTCGACGGCCTGCTTGCCCATTTTGATGGCGTTATCGTACTGCTTGGGATCGCGTGAATAGAGATTGGAGGCGACGGCATACGCTGGGGCAAAGCGCGGGTTCATCTGAATAACTTTATCGAGATCGGCGAGAGAGTCTGCGACTTCGGGCCCGCGTGAGAGGGAGCGGGAGCGAATCATGGCGCCCATGTAGTAGGGAAGATAGTTGGGCGGAGTTTGCGGAACGGCTTTAGCGAATTCATCGAGGGCGGTTTCGGAATCCTGTTTGGCATACCAGGCGAATACGCCGAGTCCCTGGCGTACGACGGGAGAATGAGGATCGGCGGCGAGGGCTTCGTCGAGGGCAGCTTTGGCTTCAGAGGGGCGCTGGCTATAGACGAAGAATATGCCGCGGAGGGCTTGCGTTTCGGCGAATGGTAAGGAGCGGCTGGGGTAGGACTTCGAGTCATCGTGGACCGCGAGCTTGATGTGCCTGACATAGAAGCTATCCTGGCGCGCGTAGGCTTCCATGGTTTGCGAGAACTTCTTGAGATCGCCGAAAGCTTTTTGGGCGGATGCGGTTTGATCGTTGGAAGAGCCCCAGGCCGTCAGGAAGTTGTCGAGGAGTTTGCCGTTCCTTGCGTCGGGATCGAGCATGAGGTAGTGGATCAAGGCCCAGGATTCCGCATAGAAGATGGAAGTCCGGTTCTGCTCGTTGTAATAAGGAGAATTCTGGTCGACCTGAAGAAGGGTTTCGATGGGGATGAGTTTGTGGGTGCGCAGGACTTCCAGATTTGCGCGCGGAATCGCGCCGACCAGCACTTCTTTTTCGCCGATTTCGGTGTTGCCTAGGTATTCTGCGAACCCTTCGTTCATCCAAACAGGAAGATCGCGAAAATTTAGCCGCACCAGGGCGTGCGTGTATTCGTGATAGATGACTTCGTAGGGATTTTCGCCCTGGGTGTCGGTGCGAACGACGACTAGATCGCACTCTTCGCGGGAAAGATATAGGCCGGCGGGGTGCATGTGGCCCTTAGTTTCCCAAAAACTGGGGAGGAGTGATTTAAGTGAGTCTTCGTTTTTCAGGGCGTAGACGAGAACGGGTTTGCCGAGGTCTGTGCGAAGTTTGGGGAAGGCAGAGTGGAAGACTTCGCGGATCTGTTCAAATTGGGAGGCGATGCGGCGGGCTTCGCGTTCGCCAGAGTTGCTGACAACGATGAAGTTTGTGGAACGGACCTCGATCCAATTATCAAAATGGTCGGCGGAGGAGAGGGTGGCGGGGAGGAGGAGACAAGGAATGAATAGAAAGAGCGAGAAACGGGAGAACTGAGAAAAGGTCACGAGATTATTGTAGCGGGAAGTGGCGAGGAAGTCAAGGGGGACAACGAAGCGATAGGTTGAAGAGTTGAAAGTTAAGAGTTGAAAAAGGAGAAATGCTGACCACGGAGGTAACAGAGGCGCCACAGAGGGAACGGAGATGGCAGAGAAGAGATTTCACCACAGAGGACACGGAGGGCGCAGAGAAGGGCGGAAGAGAAACCCAAGACCCAGGCACAGACTCCGTGCCTGGGGTACCCTTCGCAGAGGTGAGGATTGTGGTTGGGTTGTGGAATGCCTCAACCCTGAAGGCGTGAGCTAGAGGTTAGCGGTAGTTTTTGATGTCAAGCGGGTCGTACATTGTGGCGGTGCCAGTGTGCGCGTGTTCGTAGGTTGTGATTTCGGCGGAGTGCTGGAGAGATTGGGCTATGTCGTCCAGGCCGTTCAGGAGAACTTCTTTGCGGGAGGGGGCAATTTCGAATTTGTAGGTGCGGCCTTGGTTATCCTTGATGGTTTGGCTGGGGAGATCTACGGAGAGGGAATAGCCGACTTCGGATTCGGTTTGCTGGAAGAGTTGATCTACATCGGATTCGGAGAGGATGGCGGGGAGGATGCCGTTTTTGAAGCAGTTGTTATAAAAAATGTCGGCATAGCTGGGAGCGATGATGGCGCGGAAGCCGTAGTCTTTGACGCCCCAGGGAGCGTGCTCGCGGCTGGAGCCGCAACCGAAATTGGTGCGGGCCAGGAGGATGGAGGCTCCTTTGTAGCGCGGGAAATTCAGGACGAAATCGGGATTGGGTTTTTCGCCGGGGAGGTAGCGCCAGTCGTAGAAGAGAATGCGGCCGAAACCTTCGCGGGTGAGGAGCTTGAGGAATTGCTTGGGAACCATTTGATCGGTGTCAACGTTGACTTTGTCCAGGGGTATGACTAGGCCTTGGTGATGGGTGAAGGGTTGCATGGGCGATGAATATCCTCGGTTTGAGATTACGGTTTAAGGATATCAGATATCAGCGAGCGGATATCAGGAGGCGGAGCGAGGAAGGCCAGGTTGGGGCGACAGAGGAGGTAAAGGAAATAAAGGAAGTAGAGGAAAAGACAAAAAGAAAGACAACAAGTTTATGTGGAAGGTGGAGCTGGATTGAAAACCCTAGAGAAAAACCGCAGGGCTCGAAGACTCTCCCTGCGCTACATGATCACAGAAGCACTGATTACTCGACGGAGGAGACGTCGAGGTCGCGGACGTCTACGAAGTGGCCGGCCAGGGCTGCGGCTGCGGCCATTACTGGGCTGACTAAGTGGGTGCGGGAGTCTTTGCCTTGGCGGCCTTCGAAATTGCGGTTGGAGGTGCTGGCGCTGCGTTCGTGCGGAGGGAGGACGTCGGCGTTCATGCCAATGCACATGCTGCAGCCTGCGTCGCGCCACTCGAAGCCGGCGGCCGTGAAGAGTTTGTCGAGACCTTCTTTTTCGGCTTGGGCTTTGATGCCACGGGAGCCAGGGACGATCAGGGCTTGCTTGATATTTTTGGCGATGTGTTTTCCGGCGACTAAGTGAGCGGCGGCGCGGAGATCGTCCAGGCGGGAATTTGTGCAAGAGCCGATGAAAACGCGATCGACGGGGATATCCACGATGGGAGTGCCGGGTTTTAGACCCATGTATTTCAGGGCGCTTTCGGTGGCTTTCTGATCGTTGAGGTCGCGGAAATCGTGGGGATCGGGGACGTGGCCATTGACGCTGGTGACCATGCCGGGATTGGTGCCCCAGGTTACTTGAGGAGCTAGCTGGTCAGCGTGGAGTTCGACGGTGGAGTCGAACTTTGCGCCTTCGTCGGACTTGAGTTGCTTCCACTGGTCCACGGCGGCTTGGAATTCCTTGCCGCGCGGGGCGAAGGGGCGGCCTTCCAGATAGGCGAACGTCGTGTCATCGGGGGCAATCATTCCGGCACGCGCGCCGCCTTCGATGGTCATGTTGCAGACGGTCATGCGGCCATCCATGGAGAGGGCGCGGATGGCTTCGCCGCCGTATTCGGCGACCTGGGCGTTGCCGCCACTGATGCCGATTTTACCGATGATGGCGAGGATGATGTCTTTCGCAGTGACTCCTCTGGGACGCTTTCCGTTGACGATGATGTGAAGCGTTTTCGATTTGGACTGCACTAAACATTGCGTGGCGAGAACGTGTTCGACCTCGCTGGTGCCGATGCCGAAAGCGAGAGTGCCGAAAGCGCCGTGGGTGGAGGTGTGGGAATCGCCGCAGACGATGGTCTGGCCGGGCTGGGTGATGCCGAGTTCCGGGCCGATGATGTGGACGATGCCTTGCTGCTTACTGTTCATGTCGAAAAGGCGAACACCAAATTCGCGGCAGTTGCGCTCGAGGGCCTCAAATTGCAGCTTGGCGTCGTTGTCGAGGATGGGGAGAGTGCGATCGGTAGTGGAGACGGAATGGTCCATGACGGCGAAGGTTAGATCCGGGCGGCGGACTTTGCGGCTTTCGGCTTTGAGGCCGGAGAAGGCTTGGGGAGAGGTGCCTTCGTGGACTAAGTGGCGATCGATGTAGATGAGGGAGGGATGGTTCGGGTCTTCGTGGACTACATGGGATTGCCAGATTTTTTCGTAGAGGGTTGTGGGAGTCATGGAAGGATATTTTAGCACTTGGGAGTGGGTAGGGAGGAACGGAAAATCGAAACTCGAAAAACGAAAATCGGGGGGAAAGCCAAGTCGCGATGATTGTGCCACGATCCCTCCACTCCGCAACGGCATAAGGCGCCGTTGCTGCGGTCGGGATGACAGACTTTGAGACTCCGCAAAAGGCGCGGCACTGCCGTCGGGATGACAGGGGCCGGAGCCCCCAAGACTCAGGCACCCGCCTACGGCGGGCATGGGGCAGCGGGCAACAATGGGGAAAGCCGCCGATCGGGAGATCGTCGTTCGGGGATTAGGAAGCGGAAGTGGAGGAGGCTTGGGAGGATTGAGATTCGTAGAGGTCGACCGAATAGTGCTGGACGCGATGGTCGTAGGAGGTCAGGAGCTCGAGGGCTTCTTCGGCGATTACTGCCGCGCCGCGATCGGGCCCAGCGAAGCGATCTACGGCTTCGAAGGAGGACCAGACGGTTTCAACTATGAAATGGACGACGACGCCATCGGATTGCGTGATGACGCGGGCTTCGCGGAAGCCTTCGACGGCGCGGAGATGCGTGAGGACGTGTTCGCGAAAGTGGCGGAGGTAATCGGGAAAACGAACCGCCGTCGTGCGTGCGGACCAGAAACGGACAACCATGTCAGGCGTCTCCTTTGGAGGATTGCGAGGCCAGCGGATTGTTGCCAATGACCACGGACCAAGGGCGAACTTTCCAGTGCTTGACAAGACCCTGGAGGACGTATGGATCGTTTTTTGCGAACGAGGTGGCGGAATCAGGGGAGGCGCCCTGGAAGATGAGCAGGGCGGTGTCAGCTGGATCGGCTAGGGCTCCGGCAAGGACCAGGTCGCCGCGGAGGTGGGCGGCTTGAGCGTAGGAGAGGTGAGCGTCGCGGAAGGGAGCGCGACGGGCAACGAAATCGTCAACGACTTCGTAGAAAAGGGCGAAGTAGGACATCGGGATTCCTTTGAGGAGGAATAGGGTAGCACGGAGGCGGGAAGGAGAGTGAAAAGAGCGAAACTCGAAAAACGAAAATCAGGGGAAGAGCCAAGACGCGACGGTGGTGCCCCGGTCCCCCCACTGCGCGGCCCGACGCAACAAAGTGCGTGCGTAAGAGAAAATCGGGCCGCTCCGGTCGGGATGACAATATTGAGATAGGTCCGAAGGGGTGGTAGTCGGGAAGGAGGTGACGGAAGTAAAGGAAGTATAGGAGGTGGAGGACGTACAAAAAGGGCGGATAGGAGTATACTCTCGGGCACTCAGTTTTGGTTTGATGGAAACTTAATTTGGGGGGAGAAACATGGCGAACAATCAGAATCGAGTGGAATTGAAGGGCAGTACAAAAGTGGCGTTGTCGGGAGCACGGGATATAGGACCGGCGGACGCGAACGAGCAGATTGAAGTGAGTGTTTTGTTGCGGCGAGGATCAGAAAAGGGGACATTTCCGGCGGTGGAAGAAATGGGGGCACAACTTCCGGCGGAGCGCACATATTTGAGCCGCGAAGAGTTTGCGCGAAAACACGGGGCAACGGCGGATGACTTGAAGAAAGTCAGCGACTTTGCGGCGGAACACGGGTTGCGGGTGGTGAGCGAAGAGCCTGCGCGGCGGGTGATGAAACTCGGCGGGACAGTGGCGGCGTTTAACGAAGCGTTTGGAGTGGACTTGCGGCGATACGAGCATGAAACGGGAAGCTACCGCGGGCGGACTGGAAGTTTGACGATTCCCGGGGAACTGGAACCGATCGTCCAAGGCGTATTTGGATTGGACAATCGTCCGCAAAGCAAGCCGCATTTCCGGGTGCACAAAGAGAGCACGGACGAACGCAAGAGGGCGGCGGCTGCTTCTTTCTCGCCGGTTCAGGTAGGACAAGCGTACGAATTTCCCGCGGGGACTACGGGCGCGGGACAGTGCATCGCAATTATCGAGTTGGGCGGCGGATTTCGGACTGGCGACCTGTCTGCATTTTTTGGAAATTTGGGAATTACGACTCCGAAAGTGACGGCGATTGCGGTGGATGGCGCGAACAATACTCCCACGGGCGATCCAAACGGGCCGGATGGAGAGGTAGAGTTGGACATTGAAGTGGCGGGAGCAATTGCGCCCGGCGCGGAGATTGCCGTGTACTTTGCGCCAAACACGGACCGGGGGTTTATTGATGCGGTGAGCACGGCGGCGAACGACGCGAAGTTGAAGCCGTCCATTATCTCGATTAGTTGGGGAGGACCGGAGAGTTCGTGGACAGCGCAATCGCGGGACGCGCTGAACTCAGCTTGTGAGGATGCGGCGACGATGGGGGTGACGGTGCTTGTGGCTTCGGGAGACAACGGAGCTTCGGACGGAACCCAGGGCGGAACTCCTACAGTGGATTTCCCTGCGGCCAGCCCGTTCGTGGTGGCCTGCGGGGGTACCAAGTTGACCATATCTGGAGGGGCGATTGGTAGCGAGCAGGCGTGGAACGAGCTTGCATCGAATGAAGGAGCGACGGGAGGCGGGGTCAGCGAGGTATTCGCGCTGCCGAGTTATCAGAATAATGCCAAGGTGCCAAAAGCACCGAACGGGTTTGTGGGACGCGGAGTGCCGGACGTGGCGGGAGATGCCGATCCGACTACGGGATACAACGTGGTCGTGGATGGGCAATCGACGGTGATTGGAGGGACTAGCGCGGTCGCTCCACTGTGGGCGGGGTTGCTGGCGCGGATCAATCAGTCGCTGGGAAAGAATGTTGGATTTGTGAATCCGTTGCTGTATTCGGCGAATGAACCAGGGGCGTTTCACGACGTTACGACGGGAAGTAATGGTCACTATAAGGCGGGGAAGGGTTGGGATGCCTGCACGGGATTGGGGAGTCCGAACGGAGCAGGCTTGTTGAAGGCTTTGGGTGGAGGAATGGCAATGACGGCGGGATGAATCGGGTAGTTGCGGCTGGCAGTCGGAATTCAAAACTTAGATAAAAAATCGAGGGGCACCCGGGGACGGTTCTGCCACGATCCCTCCACTGCGCGGCCCGAGGCGTCACAAAACGGCGCGAAGGAGAAAATCGGGCCACTTCGGTCGGGATGACAAGAAAGAAAAGGCGAACCCCAAGACCCGGGCAAAAATCGGGCTGGGGGTCCCCCCGCGCAGAGAAAAGAAAAGAGAGCCGGGGCCTCTGATCGTAAGAGCCCATCCTTTGCACAAACCGCAAAGGATGGGGCACCCTCAAGTTTTTGTGTTGGGTGACGAGAGGAACGGAAATTCCGGACCCGGGTGAAAATCGAGCCTGGGGCCACGCGGGGAAGAAAAGCCGCAAGGCTCGCGGACTCTCACTGCGCTACAACGGAGGAAAATTTGCGGACATGGGGCGCAGCTTACTGCGCCCCTACGGGCGGCATTCCCAGGGCGGGGTGTAAACGGCTTGCTTTGTGATTTGGTTGTGTACTAGACTCGGCGAAACTTTCGCCTTGCGGCTCGACGTTTGTTGCTTGGGGCTGCGGTTCTCGTTCACATGAGTTAGCAAGGGAACTTAGGGCGGATTCTACAGGTTGTTTCAGATTACGGTGCTGCTTGCTTGCGCTCGAGCATGCGGCGCCACTCTACTTCCAGCTACTTCTCGAAAGAGCGCGTTCGCCACGTTGCACCGGATGACGGAGTCCACGTGCAGCGCGAATGGGCGGTTCGCCCCGAGGAGAGCTCGGCCATGTTGTACTTCAGTGACATTCTTCAGGGGCTAGAGCCCAATGATTTCCGAGTATTTGATGTCGGAGCCAAAGCTCCGACCCCCAATAGTGCTGATTAAGGAGGGAAAATCATGGCGACGGTACAGCTGACGACGATTAGTAGCACGCCGAAACCGGTGAAACACTACCAGGCCTACAAGCCGAGGCCATTCAAGAGAGAAGAACGGGACAAGGTGACGATTTTGTATGGAGGGCTGACGTGGAAGCATGAGCGGCTGATTCAAGGGGCGCTGCATAACTTGAAATACAAAGCAGAGCCGCTGCCGAACATCAACAGGGAAGACCTGGATGCGGGGAAGGAATTGATTGATGTGGGGGCTTGCTGCCCTACGATTTTTACCACCGGAAGCCTGGTGAATTTGCTGAAAAAAAAGGTGGCGACCGAGGGCAAGGACGCAGCAAGAGACAACTATTTGTTTCTGACCGCGGGGGCTTGCGGGCCGTGCCGGTTTGGGCAGTACCACGAATCGTACGCGATGGCGCTGGATGGGCTGGGTCTGCGAGATTTCCGGCTGTTTCTGTTCGCGCAGGATGAATTGGACCAGGGAGCTGCGGACGGAGGCGGGCTGGAAATCAACATGCCGCTGAGCCTGGGATTGATTTGGGGAATCTTGTGCGCGGACCAGTTGATGGATTTGGAGTACATGACGCGGCCGTACGAAGTGAATCTGGGTCAGACAGACAAAGTGCTGAAGGAATGCGTGGAATATATGTACAACGTATTCCTGGAACGGCCGGACAAGGGGAAAAAGTACAAGACGCTGGCGTGGCATCTGACTAGCGACTACTTCACGAAGGCGCTGCGGGAAGTGCGGAGGAAGTGGGAGACGATTGAGGTGGACCGGCTGCGGGTGAAGGCGAAGGTAAAGATTACCGGAGAATTCTGGCTGCAGACGCACGAGGGAGAAGGCAACTACAACATCAAGCGGTGGCTGGAGCAGGAAGATGGGGAAGTGGTGCCGCCGCCGGTGGCGGTGTGGCTGCACTACTTGTTGCACCCGACGATACGCAAGCTCGAGCACAGGCACTCGACGGGGAAGAACGCGCGGCTGGAGGAATTGGCGCTGCACGCGCTGGAGCGGATTTATCGCGGGACGTACAACCGGTTCCGAAAGGCGCTGGGCTATTTGCCTTACGAATTGCCGGACCAGGAAGAGCTGCGGAAGCTGGCGGAGCCGTTCTACCACTTTGAATTGCGCGGCGGAGAAGGGCACATGCTGATTGGCAAGGCGCTGCACACGTATCACCACAAGAAAGCGCATATGACTTGCGAGCTTTCGCCGTATTCGTGCATGCCGAACACGATGTCTGTGGGATCGATGGCAAACGTGCTGGGGAAATATCCAGATTTGTTGTATGCACCGATTGAGGTGAAAGGCGATTCGGAAGTGCACGCTCTTTCGCGGTGCCAAATGATTCTGACGGAAGCGAAGAAACGGGCGGCGGCGGAGTTTGAACTAGCGATGAAGGAGACGGGGCTGACGGTGGAGGCGGTTAGGAAGTTTGAGGAGAAGCATCCAGAGGTGCGGAAGGCTACTTATCGCGTGCCGCATCGGGGGAATGCTGGGATGGCGGCGAATTACTTGATGCATTTGGCGAAGGATAGAGGAGTGGCGGTTTGAGGGAGGAGGAGTTGAAATTTACGAGTTGAAAAAGAAGGCGAAGAAAAAAGATTTACCATAAAGGTCACAAAGAACAGTGAGTTCGCAGAGAAGAGGAACCCAAGACCCAGGCACAGACTCCGTGCCTGGGGCAACCGGCGGGGAGTGAGGGAGGCTAGGTGGATATGGCCACTGAAGCGTTGGTGCAGATACGGCCGCTGGCGGGGACGTTAGCTGCCAGAAGTGCGCCGGTGCGCGCGGCGGTTGCTACTTTGGGCGCGGGAAAGATTTGCGGGATTGATGTGGGGAGTACGACTTGCAAGTTTGTGCTCGTGTCAGAGGATGGGGAACTGCTGGCGCAGTCTTACGAGCGGCACAACACGAAGCAGGCGGAGAAGGTTTTGGATTTTCTTTCGCGGCTGGAAAAGGAATACAGATTGACGCCGGAGCAGGACCGCGTGTTTTTTACGGGGTCGGGGTCGGGACTGATTGCGCCGCTGGTGGGAGGAAAGATTATCCAGGAAGTTGTGGCGGTGGCGGCGGCAGTGGAGAAAGTACATCCATCGGTGCGCTTCGTCAGCGAAATCGGCGGCGAAGACATGAAGACGATCTTCTTTAATGGAGACAGCAACAACAAGAGTAAGCAGGTGCTGATGCAGGCGGCTTGTTCGGGAGGGACGGGGACGTTCATTGAAAAGACGGCGCGAAAGCTTGAGATTGCGCCGGAACGACTGGCGAAGATGCGGTACACGGGGTACACGCTGCACAAGGTGAGCAGCAAGTGCGGGATCTTTGCGGAAGCGGACGCGAATACGCTGCTGAAGGCGGGAGTGCCGGTGGAGGAGATTATCGCTTCGCTGTTTGAGGCGGTGGTGTATCAAAATTTGGCGACTTTGACGCGCGGGAACACACCGACGCCAGAGATTCTGCTGCTGGGAGGGCCGAATCTTTTCTTCACGGGATTGCAGGAGGCTTGGCGGCATCACCTGACGAAAGTGTGGAAAGAGCGGAAGGTGGAGGTCGCGAAAGGGATTGATCCGGCATCGATGATTAAAGTGCCGGAGGACGCACTTTATTATGCGGCGCAAGGATGCGTGGAGGTGGCGCGCGGGGAGCCGCGAACTTCTGGCGTGTATCTGGGGATTGAGAAACTACGGTGGTGGATTGAACAGGGACAGCACCAAGAAAAGAAAAAGATGGGGCGGGGAGGATTGTGGAGAGATCCGGCGGAGCTGGAGTCGTTTAAGGCGCGGTATGCGGGGGGAAATGGGAACGGGAAGAGCAATGGGAATGGGCACGGGAACGGTAACGGGCAGGCTGCAGCGGGACGCGTAGAGACGGCTCCTAAGATTGGAAAGCTGGGACGCGTGGTGGTGGGATGCGATTTTGGATCGACGACGGCGAAGGCGGTTTGTTTGTCGCCGGCGAAGGAGTTGTTGTACTCGTGTTACGCGTTGAGCCGGGGAAATCCGATTGAAGATGCGAAGGTGCTGTTTCGTCAGATACGCGAGGCGATTGGCGAAGGCGAAATTGTAGGGCTGGCGATTACCGGGTACGGCAAAGATTTGTTGAAGGGAATTTTGGGAGCGGATTGCCCGGTTGTGGAAACGATTGCGCACGCCAGCGCGGGTTTGCACTATTTCCCGGACGCGGACTGCATCTGCGACGTGGGCGGCGTTGACGTAAAGATCATGATTTTGAATAACGGGGCCGTGACGGATTTCCGGCTGAATTCGCAATGTTCATCCGGGAATGGCGCGTTTTTGCAGGGCGTGGCGGAGCGGTTCGATATTCCCATGAACGAGATGGCGGATCGGGCGTTCCTGGCGGAAGCGATGCCGCAACTTTCCATGGGATGCGGCGTATTTTTGCAGAGCGACATTGTGAACCAGCAGCGAAAAGGCTGGCAAGCGGATGAAATTCTGGCAGGATTGTGCGCGATTCTGCCGCTGAATGTGTGGATTTATGCTGGCGGGCTAAACAACTTGAAGCAAGTGGGACGGAAGTACATTTTGCAGGGCGGGACGCACAAGAACCTGGCGGTAGTGAAAACGCAGGTGGATTTTATTTTGTCGAAGATTCCGGAAGCGGAGGTGGTGGTGCATCCCTATTCGGGAGAAGCGGGAGCGATTGGCGCGGGGTTGGTGGCGCTGGAATGGTGGGAACGCGGTGGGCAAACGAGTTTTCGAGGATTCGATGCGATCGAGAGGCTGGCTTATAAAACGGTGACGGCGGTGGAGACGGTGTGCCACTGGTGCCCGGTGAATTGCCAGCGAAGTTTTATTGATGTGGAGTTGGATGGAGGGAAAGGGCGGGAGTGGAGCAAGGTGCCGCTGGGAATTGGATGGGAGCGCGTGATCGTGAATAATTCGTGCCCCAAGGGATTGGTGGAAGATTTGAACGAGATGAAAGTGATCAAGGCGGAGATTGAAAGGACGAAAGATGCCTATCCGAATGTTGCCGACCTGGTTCGCAAAGAAGCGTTCCGCCGCGCCGGCGCGTAAAGACCGCTCGCAACTTCGCGTGGGGATTCCCAAGGTGCTGAACATCTGGACGACCCACCAATTCTGGGTGGGGTTCCTGAAAGCACTCGGAGTTCAGTCTGAGAATATTATTTTCAGCTCGGACACTTCCGAGGAGCAGGGGCGGGAATTCGGGAAAGGACGCGGAACAGTGGATTGCTGCTACCCGGTGAAATGCATCAGCGGGCATTATGGGGAATTGATTTTTGGCCAGAAGAAAAAGATCAACATTTTGCTTAGCCCGATGATTCACTCGCTGCCTTCGATTCTGTACGGGCACGTGGTGGATACGGTGACGTGCACGCGGGTGATGGCAGGGCCGGAAAACATCAAGGCGGGGTTCATGAAGGAGCGGGACGTGTTCGCCGACAATGGAATTGTCTATGCGTCGCCGTTTGTGAGCCTTGGGGACCGGCACATGGTGACCGAGCAGATGTTCAGTGCGTTGAAGGACATTTTTGAATTGGACCGAGAAGAGACGGAGCACGCGGTGCAGGCGGGCTTTGCGGCGCTGGACAATTTCACGGCGAAGGCTCGGAAGCATAGCCGGGAGATCTTGGAGTGGTGCGCGAAGAATGAGAAGCCGTGCATTCTGGTGCTGGCGCGGCCTTATCACATGGATACGGGAATTGGGCATGAGATCGAGGGAGAGTTGCAGGCGCACGGGTATCCGGTGCTTTGGCTGCAATATTTGCCGGATGATGCGGACTTGATGAACTGGTTGTTTGAGGCGGATTTGCGTGAGGGACGGATCAAAAATCCATTTGATATTGGGGATGTGTGGATGTCGTCGTACAGCAGCAACACGAACGAGATTATGTGGGGAGCGAAATTCGCTGCGCGATGCCCGTGGGTGACTTGCGTGGTGCGGCTATCGAGCTATGAATGCGGGATGGACCAGCCGACGTATACGCCTACGCAGAAGATTGTTGAGGCGACAGGGACTTTGTTCTTTAAGTTTGGGGATTTGGATTCGACGAAGCCGAGCGGGAGCATCAAGATTCGCGTGGAGACGATTGTGCATTATATGGCGAAGTACTCGGGGGAGATTGTTAGGAAGAAGATGGGGTGGTTGGCGGGGGAATGCCCGCTGGAGGTGGGTGCGGTGCCTCATCCAAACGAAAGTGCCGAGAGGAAACCGATGGTTAAGGCTGCGGCGGCTGGTTAAACGCGGTGAGAGAGAGAAGGACCGAAAGATCGGGGACTTTAACACAGAGGTCACAGAGAACAGCCAGAATAAAGATACCGCAGAGGCGCAGAGGATCGCGGAGGAAGAGAAAGGCAGGAAAGTGGGGGATGGGCTGAAGTGGTGCCGCGGTCCCGCCACTGCGTGCCGCACACTGCGCGGCACTGCGGTCGAGATGACAAACCTGAAAATCCGAACCCCAAGACCCAGGCAAAAAAAATCGAACCTGGGGCACCCGCCGTCAAATGTTGGAATGGTGAACTTGTGAGTGGCCGAACCTGATGGCGGGGTCGGCTATTTTTGTTTTTGGCGCTGGCGGAAGGCTTCATAGAAGAGGACGGCGGCAGCGGCGGCGGCATTGAGGCTTTCGATGTGCGTGGCCATGGGGATGTGGATGCGGGCGTCGGCGGAACGGACGATGTCTTCGGGGAGGCCTGCTCCTTCATTGCCGACTAGGAGAGCGATAGGTTGGCACCAGTTCACTTGCCACGGGGGGAAGGAGTCAGCGGAATCATCATGGGCACAGGAGGCGAGGGAATGGATGCCGTTGAGTTTGAGTTGAGTAAGGAGAATAGCGAGAGACATTCCGACGACGATGGGGAGATGGAGGGCGGCTCCGGCGGAGGCGCGGAGTGATTTGGGGGAATAGGGATTGGCGGTGCCGCTTTGTCCTGTAGCGGAAGTGACAGCGGCAGTTGCTCCGAAGGCCGCGGCGGTGCGAACGATGGTGCCAACGTTGCCAGGATCTTGCACGCCGGCGAGGACGACGAGAAGCGGGGCGCAGGCGCCGGGCGGAGCGGCGAAGAGATCTTCGAGGTCAAATTTGCGAGGCTGGATTAGAGCAGCTACGCCTTGGGGATGCTCCGTATCTGCGATGCCTTCAAAGAGGCGGTCGGTGGTGCGAAGGACGGGGAAACCGATGTCGGGACGGCCAATGAAGGGAGCGAGGCGTTCGCGATGGCGCTCGCCGGATTCGCTGAAGAGGATGGCTTCGATGCGGCAGGTGGAACGAAGAGCTTCTTCGACGAGGTGAGGGCCTTCGACGCCGACGGAGCCATCGTCGGTCGGAAGACCGCCGCGGAGGGCGATGCGGAATTGTTTGAGCCAGCGGTTGTCGCGGCTGGTGAGGAGGTCGGGAGAGGCCGCGGGATTCGGAGAAGAGGGCATTGGCGGAAGGTTAGCAAATTTCTGGGCGGGAATGCTATTGGAGTGGAGGGATGTCGCTGGACGAGGATGGAAAGGCGAAAAACGAAATTCGTGGTGAGACACAAAAGGCAGGGATTGTGCCGCGATCCCTCCGCTCCGGCCCGCCAACTGCGCGGGCCTCCGGTCGGGATGAAAATATAGAAGATTCTTACGCAGAGACCACAGAGAGCGCAGAGTTCGCAGAGAAGAGGAACCCAAGAGCACAGTCCCTTCGGGGTTCCCTTCGCAGTTCAGGGCCAGCAGGGCAGATGGGGGTGATTGTGCCACAGGAGCGAACCCTAGAGCGGCCCGCCTCAGAAGGACGGGCCCTACAAAGGCAGGAGGAACCCAAGACCCAGACACAGAATCCGTGGCTGGGGCACCCTCGTTAGAGAGTAAATAGGAGTATGGAGAGCTGGGGAAATACGCAGATTGGGTTTGAGCGAGAGGCGTGATGTATATCACTGAAGGCGAGGTTAGGCGACCATAGACTCTGCGGAAAGAAAAGGCTCTTGCTGCAACGCAGGGCAGCGTCGCCTGCGAAACTTTTCGTGGTCCCAAGAGCCTACTCGCGAAGGTGGCGTGCGATTCCTACGAGGTGAGTATCGTGATTGCCCGAAGTGAAATAACAAGTGCTCAGATGGAACGAGTGCCATTGCACTTTCGATGTTTAGAGCGGGGTTGCGAAGAGATCGAGTACGCGACCGAGACAGTGAAGATATGGCTATACGGGTTCCTGATGCGGAGCCGGAAAGAGCTGAGGAAGGGGACCGTGCTGGACTTGAGGTTGCGGGTACCAATAGAGATTTCCGGTAGCCCGTTTTCGGAAGTGCGCAGCATGGGGCGGGTTGTGTCTGAGCATAAGTTGGAAGATGGCAGTGTGGGATACATGGTGGAGATAGAGCGAGCGGTGGGTAGCGGATCGATTGTTAACCTGACACTGTAGAACCCAGTGCAGAACTTCAGGCATAAGGCCGTCTGTAGTGACTAAGTGAGGACAATTAGAGTTATTTGCGTGCTGTTTCTGTAGAATGACAAAACTGCGACGGTCGAGCCATATGTGGCGAACGGTCGCTGAAAACCGGTCCCCATACCCGTTTGCGAAGCGATCCAGGATTCGCTTCAAGAAAGCCGGCATGCGAGACGATCGACCAGAACAACCAGCCAACCAAGAGACGGCTGGGACAGAGGACCTTCTGCAACTGCAGGCGGCCGCGCTGGAAGCCGCTGCTAACCCCATCGTCATCACCAGGCGCGACGGCACCATCATCTGGGTCAATCGAGCTTTCGAGCAGCTTTCCGGTTACACCAGGGAAGAGGCGCTTGGGCGAAATACGAATTTGATGAAGTCTGGGAAGCACCCCGCAGCATTCTACAGAAAAATGTGGGATACGGTCCTGGGCCAGCAAGAATGGCGGGGAGAGCTGATCAACCGGCGGAAGGATGGGAGTCTGTATTGGGAGGAGATGACTATCACACCGGTGAAAAATGCTGCTGGAGAAATCACTCATTTCATCGCCATCAAGCTGGATATTACGGACCGCAATCGAGCCGAAGAACAGATCCGCAAGCTGGCCTTGACGGACCCGCTGACCGGAATTGCGAACTACCGGCGGCTGCTGGACGTGCTGGATGCGGAAATCAAGAGATACGGCCGCACGGGACGGTCCCTTTCTCTTTTATTGATCGATCTGGATGGGCTGAAGGCGATCAATGACACTCGAGGTCATTTGGCGGGAAGCCGCGCGCTGGAGCGGGTGGCAAACATTTTGCGAGATCACTGCCGCGAAACCGATACGGCTGGGCGATACGGGGGAGATGAGTTTATGGTCGTCCTGCCGGAGACGGAGCGTGAGGCGGCGGTGCATGTGGCACAACGTATTTCGGAGTGCGTGAGAAACGATCAGGAAGAGCCGGTTATTTCCGTGAGCACTGGAGCCGCGATATTTCCGCAAGATGGCGGGACGATCGATGAGCTGCTGTCGGCGGCGGACCGGGCGTTGTATCAGGCGAAACGAGGGGCGAAGGGGACGGGTGGGGAACCCTTCGAGAATCGAAAAGCGAAACTCGAAAAACGAAAATCCGAATAGGCCCTTTGATCGCGCCGCGATCCCTCCGCTGCGGTCGGGAAGACAAACGTGGGGAGAGTGACGGCTGCGGCGCTGGAGTGGACTAAGAGAATGGGGGAGCAGGAGGAGAAGCAATCCACTGCGTCATGGGATGACGCGCGGCGCAATCCAAGCACGCCGTAACCGGATATTGAGCGGCACAGTATGGGCAGACGGCTTGCGATTGAAAGGTGTCGAATGGATTCTTGCACTTGGCGCAGACCCAATACTCGCCTACGGGCGGGGCTGTCTTACAGGATGGGCAAGCGAATCCCTGGCGGCGAGGGGACTTTGCCAGACGCAATAATGCGCGGGCATGTTGCAGGCCGCTCCAGCAATTCAGCAGGATGAAGACAGAAAGAATGACAAACCACACGGAGTGAATCCAGAGAGCCAGGGCGAGCAGTCCAGCGACGCCGATGAAACCAATGATGGTGGCAACCATGAGACTGCGGGCACGGCCCAGGGGAAACCAGAGCAAGGAACGGAGAATCTGGCCGCCATCCAGCGGATAGATGGGGAGCATGTTGAAGACCAGCAAGCCGATATTGATCCACAGGACCGCCCACAGAAGGGCGTGGACATCCGGCATGGAGCGCGCCAGCTCCGTTGATCCACTCGCAAAATAAAGCAGCCCCAAAATCGGAATGAGTACGACATTCACGAGAGGCCCGGCGGCGATGCTCCAGAGGGTTGCGCCTGGGCGCGGAGGCGGGTTCACGTACGCTACACCACCCAGGGGCCATAGCACGATTTGGTTTGCGACTCCGCCCACCTGACGGCAGGCCAGCGCGTGGCCAAATTCATGAATGCCAACGATGAGGAAGAGCGCGAGGTATTCCAGGACATTCCAAACTGGCGAAGAATATCTTTTCGAACTGGCGCCTATTTCATAGGCTGCAACGAAGAACCAGGACCAGTGCAAGTAGAGATCGACTCCGGCGAGGCGGAAGAGGTGAATGGAGCCTTGGCGCGTGGCGTTTGGCATGCTGGTGCTTTCTTCCCGCGGGCATGTATGCTGATGCCGGCCTGGATAGCTGTGCTTGCATTCATTCTCGCACAATTGATGGTGCTGCGATCCCTCCACTGTGTGCCGCATACTGCGCGGCACTACGGTCGGGATGACAGAGTGGGTGAGATCGCAAACGGCGCGGTCCTCCAGTCGGGATGACAAAACAGGAAAGATGAACCCAAGACCCAGGCACAGACTCCGTGCTTGGGACAGCCTTCGTCAAACGTAAACAAGTGAATGGATGGAGCATTGGGGAGAGTGTTCCATTGCGGAATGGTGGAGGCGTGTGATACGTTGCGTGGCAGAGTGGCGCTGGGGGAGAGTGTGGCCGCTTACAGAAAATAGGTCAGGTACGGTCCTTGTCTGCTGAAGTATTGCAAATTAGCGCGGAGCATCCAGACCCGCGGATGATCCGCTATGCCGCGGGATGGTTGAATCGCGGCTCTGTGATTGCTATTCCCACCGACACATTGTATGCGCTCGCGGCCGATCCCGTGAATCTGGCGGCGATTGACGAGATATTTCGCGTGAAGGGACGGCCAGAAACCAGGGCGCTGCCGATTCTGATCAATTCTCTGGAGCATGCGGCGATACTGGCGCGGGAGTTGCCAGACAATTTTTATAAGTTGGCGGAAGCTTGCTGGCCGGGGCCGCTGACGATCGTGGTGGATGCGTCGAACCGGTTGCCATTGAAAGTGACGGCGAATACCCGGCGTGTGGCGTTGCGATGGCCGAAGAATGAGGTTGTGGCACAGTTGATCAAAGAGTTGGGTGTGCCGTTGACGGGGACTAGCGCGAATATGTCGGGGTCGCCGACTTGCGCTAGCGGGGACGAGGTGTTCCGGCAATTGGGAGACCGGATTCCGTTGATATTGGATTCAGGGGATACGGAAGGGATTATGCCGAGCACCATTGTGGAATTGCGTGGGGATCACTGGTGCATCGGAAGAGAAGGAGCGCTTTCGAGTGATGATATACGGGAAGCGCTGGATGGGGATGAGGGAGTTTTGGCGTGAGGAGTGAGAGAACCGAAACTCGAAGAGCGAAATTCGAAAAACGAAATTCCAAATGGGCGCTTTGATCGTGCCTCGATCCCTCCGCTGCGGCCCGCAGACTGCGCAGGCCTCCGGTCGGGATGACAGTTCGCGGAGGAAAAATCGAAGAGGGATTCCTCACTTCGCGGACTGCGTTCGGAATGACGGGTGTTGCATACGCGAGAGATTAGGGAACGGAGAGCAATTGGTAGTCGCCGGTGGGGGAGAGGGGAAGATCGCCCAGGCGTTTGTTGTGGACGGAAAGGACGTCGGTGTACCAGAGGGGGATGTAGGGTAGATCGTGGGCGGCAAACTCTTGGGCCTGGTGGCAGAGTTGTTTGCGTTTCGCGAGATCCATTTCAACGCGGATATGATCGGTGAGCGCGTCCATATCAGCGCTGCGATAACGGCCACGGTTTGGTCCATCGGGCGGAATGCGTTTGGAGTTGAAGACTAGTTCAAAGACATCGGGATCGTTGTTGGCTCCTACCCACTTTAGATACGAGATTTGAAAATTGCCTTTGGCGAGATCGGCAAAGAGCGTGGCGATTTCCAGAGGGCGAACTTCCAGAGAAACACCTACCTTCTTCTATTGATCCTGAAGGGCGGCGCCGATCAAGCGCGCTTGCTCTTCGGTGGAAACTTTCAAGGAAACATTAAGACGAGTGCCATCGCGCTGGCGGGGATAGCCCACGGCGTCGAGGAGCTTTTCTGCTTGCGCGGGATCGTAATCGTATTGGGGTGTGGAGGGATCGTAGGCCCAATGATTGGGAGGGAGAAGGCCGCTGGCTTTTCGGGCTTCATCGCGGAGGATGTAGTGGATCAGGGAATCGCGGTCGGTGGCGTAGGCTAGGGCTTGGCGAACTTCTCGTTTGGAGAGAACGGAATTTTCCATGTTGATGCCGAGATAGGCGAAGTTTGTGCCGGGTCGCTGAGAGATTTGCAGATCGGGGCAGCGAGCTAGGACTGGAATCATGTCTGGAGAGAGCGAGGTGAGTTCGAGATCGGCGCTGCCTTTGCGGAGTTCCAGGGCGCGGACGATGGTGTCTGGAACGATGCGGAAGATGACTTTGTGAATTTTGGGGCCCCCGCGGAAATAGTTGGGATTGCTTTCGAGGATTACGGCATCGTCCTGGGTTTGGCTGACGAAACGGAAAGGGCCGCTGCGAATGGGATGACGGGAGAAATCAGCGGAAGCGTTGGCGGGGGCGATACCTACCGCGGAACGTTCTAGATTCCAGAGGAAAGAGGCGGAGGGCTCGTTGAGATGAAAGATTACGGTTTGGGGATCGGGGGCGTCGATGGAGGCGATCATGCGAAAGGCGCCGCGTTTGGGGGAGCGGTTGGCGGGATTACGCATGAAATCGATGGTGGACTTGACATCGGCGGAAGAGACCGGTCAGCCGTCGTGGAAGAGGACACCTTTGCGGAGATGGAAGATGTAGGTGAGAGGATTCGGGGTGTCCCAGGATTCGGCCAGGTCGGGGTGGAGATTCATTTCGGCGTCGCGTTGGACCAGGCCATCGAAGATCAGAGAGGAGAGGCGCTGGGATTGCGCGTCGGAGCCGAAGCGGGGATCAAGATTGGCGGGGTTGGATTCGATTACGAAGACGACCGTGGAGGGATCGGGGGTGCGGTTGGAACAGGAGGAGAGGAAAAGAGCGGAGAAGAGGAGGGAGGCGAAGATCAAAAGATCACCACAGAGGTAACAGAGGGGCCGCAGAGGACGCAGAGAAGAGAAGAAAGAGGGATTTCTCACTTCGCAGACTCCATTTGAAAAGACGGATTGCGATGTTGGGGCGGAGGAAGAGTGGAACGGCTTAGATTATGGCGCGATCCCTCCATTCCGGCCCGCAAACGGCACGGGCCTCCGGTCGGGATGACATTGTTGGGGAAATTCGCGAGGCATGGAGCTGGCCCAAGGTTAGCGGGGAGGGGCATAGGAGATTTTACCAAGGATGGCGGGACGGCGGGCTCCGGTGGCGGTCGGGAGATTGCCCGGGCGGAGTTGCCAGTTTTCGTAGGCGAGAAGAGCGAAGGCGAAGGCCTCCTTGGCGTCTTCGGGGATACCGAATTGGGAGGAGGGGAGGACTTCGATGGGAGAGAGGGCGGCGGTGAGTTGAGCCATGATTAACGGATTGTGAGCGCCACCACCGGAGACTATGAGTTGGTGGATATTGCCTGTGGGCAGAACGAAGCGGTGGAGAGCGTCAACTACGGAGAGAGCGGTGAAAAGAGTGACGTTGTGGAGCAGGTCGTTGGGACGAGCGCGATGTTTTTTGGCTAGGGAGAGAAGATTTTTGATGTAGGCAGGGCCGTAATATTCGCGGCCAGTGGACTTGGGAGGAAGCTGGCGAAGATAAGGATCGCGGAGAAGTGAGTTGATGATGTAGGGGATGGATTTGCCTTTGCGGGCCAGGCAGGCGTCTTTGTCGAAATGCTTGCGGCCGCGGGAGAAATGCGAGACAAGAGCATCGATGAGCATGTTGGCTGGGCCAGTGTCGAACGCGAAGACTTGGGTGGGAGTGGCGTCCGCGGGAATTACGGTGATGTTGGCAATCCCGCCTAGATTGAGGGAGACGCGGCCGAGTTTAAGATGGCGGTAGAGGACGTAGTCGACGAAGGGGACGAGGGGCGCGCCCTGGCCGCCTACGGCGATGTCGGCGGGGCGAAAATCGGCGATGGTGGTGATGCCGGTGCGAGCGGCGATGATGGCCGGTTCCCCGATTTGGAGAGTGGAAGCGGTGGGAAGGCCGAGGAAGGGAACGGGACGGCCTTGGTGGAAGATGGTTTGGCCGTGGCTGCCGATCAGGGAGACGCGCGATGGAGAGAGTTTAAATTGGCGGAGGGCGGCCAGAGCGGCTTCGGCGAAGACGTGACCGAGGCGGAAATTAAGTTGAGAGATTTGGGCGGCAGTGGCAGGGGCGCCTTCGGCGATGCGAAGGATTTCGGCCCGGATTGCGGGGGGAAGAGGACGCGTTGTGTGGGACTGGAGTTTGGGGGGAGAGCTTGGGCTTACGGCGGCAAGGGCTACCTCGATGGCGTCGGCGGAGGTACCGGACATCAGGCCAAGGAGGAGAAGGGGTTTGTTGGGCATGTGAACTAATTTTTAGCATAGATGGAGAGAGAAAGGGGAAGGGGAAAGAGGGACGGTAACACAGAGGTCACAGAGCAAGAAAGAGGAAATCAGAAGAATAACGCAGAGGGAAGATAGGAGACGCAGAGTTCGCAGGGAAGAGAAAGACAACAGAGTCGGCGATGGGCTGGGATGTTGCCGCGATCCCTCCACTGCGCAACGGCATGAGGCGCCGTTGCTCCGGTCGGGATGACAATTATGGCGATGCCGCATACTGCGCGCACTGCGGTCGGGATGACATGCCAAAAACGGGGAACGCCAAGAGCCGAAAGTCCGAGAGCCAGGCGCACACTCCGTGGCTGGGGAACCCGAATGGGGAGATTATGAGGCAGTGGGGCGCTGCAGAATCCAGCGGTCTTCTTCGTCTTCGAAATAGGCTAGCTGGCCGGGTAGGCAGGAGGGGAAAGTGCCCATGCCGTAACCAACGACCTCTTTCAGCGCTTCCAGAAGATCCATCTCCTTAGTGTCGAGTTTGCTGGATTCGGAAGTAACCCAACAGCGCGCGGGCGCACCCTTCGATTGTAGAAGTTTCATTATCGTAATTGGCCTGGTGGAATTTGGCGGTATAGCTAGAGCCCATCGAAGATCGAGATGCTTAAAATGAGCTAGCTCTTTGAGGACGTCGCGACGGCGACGTGGGTTTGGAAGCAGTTCCAAGTAACGGGACTGGCGCTGCGGGAGGATAAAGGCACGAATGAGTTGCTCTTCGTGGTCTTCGCGAGGAGCGGTCATGTGATTTGTTTTTTCAGATCGGCGAGGAGATTCAGGGCGTCGAGGGGCTTTAGGTCGTCTAGATTGGCGGAGCGGAGGCGTTCGAGGACGGCGCGATCGAGCGGGGTGAACATTACGGATTGGTTACCGTTGGAGTGGCCGGGTTCGGAGGCGCCGGGGGAGAGGGTTTCGCTGAGTTCGTGCTCGCTTTGTTCGTGGCGCTTGAGGACTTCGCGGGCGCGTTCGATTACGGCGCGAGGGAGTCCGGCTAGGCGGGCGACCTCGATGCCATAACTTTTGTCGGCGCTTCCGGGTTCGACGCGGCGGAGGAAAATGATTTCGTTGGGAGTTTCTTTTACGGAGACGTGGACATTTTTCACCGTGGGGAGGAGGTCGGCCAATTCGGTGAGTTCGTGATAATGCGTGGCGAAAAGGGTGCGCGCGCGAGTGTTCTTCTGGAGATGCTCGACGACAGCCCAGGCAATGGCAAGTCCATCGAAGGTGGCGGTGCCGCGGCCGACTTCATCGAGAAGAACGAGGCTGGAGGGAGTAGCGTGGTGAAGGATGACGGCGACTTCGCTCATTTCGACTAGGAAAGTGGAGCGGCCGCGAGCGAGATTATCGCTGGCGCCGATGCGGGTGAAGATGCGGTCGGTGATAGGAAGCTTGGCCTGGCGCGCGGGAACGTAGGAGCCTATTTGGGCCATGAGGACAATTAGAGCGGCCTGACGAAGATAAGTGGACTTGCCACCCATGTTGGGGCCGGTGATTAGGAGAAGCTGCTGTCGGCCGGGTTCGAAGCAGAGATCGTTGGGAACGAAGCGCTCACCTTTTTGTTTCAACAATTCTTCAATGACGGGATGGCGACCGGCGACGATGAGGAGTTCGCCGGTGGAATTGAATTCGGGACGGGTGTAGCCACGGTCGGCAGCAAGTTTGGCGAAGTTGGCGAGGGCATCGAGTTGCGCGATGGCGGCGGCGGTTTTGCGAAGGCGCGAAGCCTTGGCAGCGATGGAGGAACGGAGATCGATGAAAAGCTGGCGCTCGATTTCGAGGATGCTTTCATCAGCGGCAAGGATTTTGCGTTCGTATTCCTTGAGTTCGGCGAAAGTGAAGCGCTCGGCGTTGACAAGAGTTTGCTTGCGTTCGTAATCGGCGGGAGCGTTGGGGAGATTGGGCTTGGAAATTTCGATGTAGTAGCCGAAGACCTGGTTGAAGCGAATCTTGAGGGAGTTGATGCCAGTGCGTTTGCGCTCGCGATCCTCCATGGAGGCGATGATGGTTTTGCTGTTCTGACTGAGGTTGCGGAGCTCGTCGAGTTCGGCGTGAAAGCCGGAACGGATGATGCCGGGTTCGGTGGCGACGGCGGGCGGCTCGTCGGAGAGAGCTTTTTCGAGACGCTCGCGGACGTCAGTTAGTTCGTCAATGTCATCGTGGAGAATATGGATGAGATCGCTGTCGCCAAACGGTGGAGGGGTAAGAAAATTCTTGAGGACTGGGAGTTGCGCGAGGGATTTGCGAAGAGCGAGAAGTTCACGAGGGGAGGCGAGGCCGAGCGTGATGCGGCTGGTGAGGCGCTCGAGGTCCTGAATGCCGCGAAGCTCTTTGCGAATTTCGCCGCGGACGACGGTTTGCTTGAGGAGGTGCTCGACGGCACCGAGGCGGGCGGCGATGGCGTCTGGATCGATGAGTGGGCGGAGAATCCAGGAACGGAGGAGGCGTGCACCCATGCCGGTAACGGTGGAATCAAGAGCGGCGATGAGAGTGGTGGGGCCGGAGGATTTAGATTCCTCGGTGAAGAGTGGAGAGAGAAGTTCGAGATTGCGGACGGAGACGGGATCGAGGACAAGAGTGTCGTGCTGTTCGTAATAACGGATGCGATCGAGGTGGCGGAGGGCTTCGACGCTGGGAGCATCGTCGCCGCGGGCAGCGTTTTCGCGGAGGTAGTGGATGATGGCCCCGGCAGCGCATTGGGCTTGGGGATGGTCGTCGAGGCCGAAGCCGGTTAATTCGGCGACGCCGAACTGTTCGCGGAGGATGCGTTCAGCGTAATCGCGCTGGAAGATCCAGTCTTCGAGGCGGGATTCGACGCCGCCGGCGCCGTCGAGGAGAGAGACTTTGGCGGTCTCGAAGAGTTGTTGGGGGCGTGGAAGAAGAGTTTCGCGAGGACGGAGGAGTTGGAGTTCATCGCGAAGAGATTCTTCGGCGTGGTTGCCGACGAATTCGGTGGCGAGGAATTCACCGGTGGAAAGATCCACAAGGGCGAGGCCAATGACCGAGAGCGTGGGATTGTAAGCAGCGGCGGCGAGGAAATTATTTTCGCGAGCATCGAGGACAGAGATGTCCGTGGCGGTACCGGGAGTGATGACGCGGGAAACTTCACGGCGAACCAGCTTTTTGCCGGGGCCGGGCTGCTCCATTTGTTCGCAGATGGCGACTTTGAAGCCGGCGCGGATCAGCTTGGCGATGTAACCATCGGCGGCGTGGTAGGGGACACCACACATGGGAATGGGCTGGCCTTTTTCACGATTGCGAGAGGTGAGCGTGATCTGGAGTTCGCGAGCGGCGATGATGGCGTCCTCGTAGAAGAGTTCGTAGAAATCGCCCAGGCGGAAGAGGAGAAGGGCGTGAGGGTAGCGGGATTTCACGCTGTTGTACTGCTGCATTAGTGGGGTGGTGGGTTCGGACATGGAGAAAGTTTTAAGTAATAAGTTTTCAGTTAGACCGGCGGTTTCGTTTTCCTTGGAATAGAGCGTATCGCAGAAATGAGGGGTTGCGCAAAAGGCAAAGAGAAGAAATCATTCTTGTCCAAATTAAGAATCTGAGAAGTTAAGCGAAAAAAACTGAGCCTCTGATAGCTTTGGATTGGGTTCGGCAAGAACCAATCGTAAAACTAAGGAGGCCCAGTCATGACTCGAGTCTGTAGTATTTTCTCACAAATCTTGCAGTTATTTCCTCGTCTGGAATTCGAATTTGCCACCCGCAAGCACAATGCGGAACGGCACGCGCGTGGGTTCACCTGTTGGGGCCAGTTCGTGGCCATGCTTTTTTGCCAACTGGGGCACGCCAAGTCGTTGCGGGAGATTTGCGGAGGTTTGGCGGCTTCGGAAGGGAAACTGCGTCATTTGGGATTACCCGGAGCGCCCGCGCGTTCCACCCTGGCCTACGCCAATATGCATCGTCCTTGGCAGATGTACCAAACGGTGTTTCATCAACTGCTGGAGAAGTGCCAGACCCTGGCTACCAGCCGCACCGACCGGAATCGAAGATTCCGCTTCAAGAACAAACTGATGAGCCTGGATGCAACGGTGATCGATTTGTGCGCTTCCGTATTCGACTGGGCCCAGTTCCGCCGGACGAAAGGAGCTGTGAAGCTTCATCTGTTGTTGGACCACAATGGCCATCTGCCGGCTTTTGGAGTTATCACCGAAGGCAAAAAGCATGAGATCCAAGTCGCTCGCGAGATGGATTTTACCCCCGGGACAACCCTGGTGATCGATCGCGGCTACACGGATTATCAGTGGTTCGTGGACCTGACCAAGCGAAAGGTGCACTTCGTGACTCGTATGAAGGAAAACGCCGACTACGGTGTTGTGGAGAAGTTCCAACTCCCCAACCGCCGCGGGGTACTGCGCGACGAAGTAATCTTTTTCTTCAAGCTAGAACAAGCTGGCGTGGAATGCTTTTTCCGTCGCATTGAGTTTTACGACGAGGAGCAAGAGCGGGTGCTGGTGTTCTTGACGAACAACCTGGTGTGGTCCCCGGCCACCATCGCGGCGCTGTACAAGCAACGCTGGCAAATCGAACTATTTTTCAAGGCGCTCAAACAGAATCTGAGAGTGAAGACCTTCGTCGGAACTTCTGCGAACGCCCTTAAAATCCAGATCTGGACGGCACTCATTGCCATGCTGCTGATCAAGTATCTGCAACTCAGGGCTACCTTCGGCTGGTCACTGTCGAATTTGGTGGCATTGTTACGTCAGCAATTGTTCGTCTATCGCGACTTGTGGATCTGGTTGAACGATCCCTTCCAGCCTCCGTCGATACCGGCAGAGTTGCCAGAGCAGTTGCACTTGCAGCTTCGCTAATTGGACAAAAGAGTTGGACAGCAGAACTAATCTCAACTTTCAAAAGCAGCACCATTACGACATTTTGGGAGAGCGAACTTAGACAGCATCGATTAAAAGCCGCGCTTGGGAATGGGCCAACCTGCCCGCGACGCAAGGGGCCAGAGCATGAATTATGCTTAGTTTTTGCGGTTGCCGCCCCGTATTCTTAGCTAATCTGGACAGCAATGAGAAGAAATATAAGAGTGAAAGAGTGTAAGGGTATATGCGAGGCGAGGGATATCGGTGATTCGGAAAAGGATTACACAGAGTTCACAACGAAAAGAAAGACAAGAGAGTCGGCGATTGTCTGGGATGGTGCTCCGGTTCCTCCACTGCCCGGCCCGACGCACCAAAGTGCGGTGCGTAAGAGAGAATCGGGCCGCTCCGGTCGGGATGACAGATTTTGCGTACCGCATAAAGCGCGGTACTCCGGTCGGAATGATGGGTAGAGGTGAGTTAATGGCCGGGGGAAGAGAGTTGGGACAGTTTTTTGTGGGCGGCTTCGCGTAAGGTTCTAGCGAAATCTTCGGGGTACTTGGTGTAAGTGGTCAGAAGGTCGAGAGTTTTCTGTTCGTTTTGGCGGGCTAGATCTTTTTGGCCATCGGCGATGTAGGCGTCGGCCAGGCTGTCGTAGACGTTGGGAGAATCGGGATAGGCGGAGACGTTGAGTTTAAAGAGAGCGATGGCGACCTGGTTGTTGCCGGATTGAAGATATTCGTAGCCCAGGCGATTCATGATGGGTTCGGTGAAGATGACTTCTTTGGGATAACGTTGGTGAGCTTCGGCGAAAAGTTGCGGGGCTTTGGAAACGTTGGCGGGATCGTCGAGAAGATCGAGGAAATGAGATTGGTGTTCGGCCAGAACGGGAGCGCGAGTGGCCGGGACCGTGGGATGCGGGCTTAGGGCGTTGTTGAGCCAACTGACGATCTCGGTGGGGAGATCTTTGTGGAGGGCGAAGAGTTCTACGCCGTGGCCTCCTTTGGGGAAATGCTCGAATTTGTTGATGGGGTTGGTGGAGAAACTGTAAATCCATTCCATGAATTCGACCACGCCCGGATCGGGATCGTCATCGGCAACGGCAGCGAAGAGCGGGAGATCGGGATTCTTGCGGAGGAAATCGCGGCCGGGGCGGCCTGTGGCTTCAGAAAGGAGAATGAGAGCTTTGACTTCGGGATGGCGGCTTGCGAGGAGGATGGCTTGATTGACGCCACAACTGGCGCCGCCCGCGGCCATGATGGAGGAAGTGACGTTGGGTTGGGAAGAGAGGAATTTGTAGGCGGTGTCCACGTCGATGGGAAATGTCTTGTCGAAGAGTTCCTGAATCTGGTCGGTGGTGAGTTTGTCCAGCGGGGTGCCGGCGCTTTCACCGAAGCCGTGGAAATCGAAAGTGAGGACGTTGGTGCCGGAGGCGGCGAATTTCTGGGCGAGGTCGTCCCAAACTTTGCGCTGACGATTGCACTGATGAAGAAGCAAGAGGCCGGGGCCGGGCTTGGCGGAGGGGAAGAGAGTAGCTTTGAGAGTGGTGCCGTCGGGTGAAGTGAGGTCTAGGACGCGAGGTTGTTGGGCGGGAGTAGAGAAGGCGGCAAGGAGAAGCATAATGACTGCGGCAAAGCGGAGTGGATGCATTGTGGCCTCCGGGGGAAGAGTTTACAGTTTTCAGTTGTAAGTTTGAAGGTTAAGAGTTCGGGGGAAAGAGGAAAGAAGGAGGGACGTTAACACAGAGGGCACAGAGATAAGAGAAGAGGGAAAGTCGCGGGAAACCTAGAGAGAAGGAGTGTAAGAGTGAAAAGAGTGAACCCTATTGGAGGATTAGATTGTGCCACGGTCCCTGCACAACGCGGTCCGACGCGCCGGAATTCGGCGCGGAAGAGAAAATCGGGCCGCTCCGGTCGGGATGACAGATTTGGTGCGGCGAAAGACGCCGTGCCTCCGGTCGGGATGACAAACGAGGTGGCGGGCAGAACTTGAGAGGGGCCGCACCTACGGCGCTCGTTCTTCTCGCCACGCTGATTCCCAGCCCTTTCGGACTGGGCTAATTTCTGGCCCGCCTCCGGCGCTGGAGATGAGTAGAAAACGGACGGAAATGGGGAGAGAGATGGAGAATTTGCGGGTAGTATTGGTGGCGACGCGGAATCCGTTGAATTTGGGAGCGGTGGCGCGGGCGATGAGTAATTTTGGGGCGATGCATTTGCGAGTGGTGAAGCCGTACGAGAAGGCGTACCGGAGCGCGGTGTCGGCGGTGGGGGCTTCGGCGGTGCTGCAGGAGGCGGAGGAGTTTGCGACGGTGGCGGAGGCCGTGGGGGACTGCTGGATGGTGGTGGGAACCACGGCGGTGGGGAATCGTGAAATTCAACATCCGTTGCGGAGTTTGGAAGTGGCGGGAGCGGTGCTGCGTCGAGGGATGGCGAAAGGGAAAGTGGCGCTGCTGTTTGGATCGGAGAAATGGGGACTATCGAATGAGAGTTTGAGCCATTGCCACTGGCTGTTGCGGATTCCGACTCGAGAGGAACACCGGTCGATGAACTTGGGGCAGGCCGCGGCGGTTTGTTTGTATGAGATCGCGCGGGGAAAATTGGTGGCGGGGAAGAAGAAGACGGAAGAGAAGAGCTTGGCGGCTCGGATGGAGACTGTGGAACGGATTGGGGAGGCGCTGCTGCCTGTGCTGGTGCAGAGCGGGTATACGGGGGCAAGGAAGAAGGAATTGGCGGAGGAGAAATTGCGGCGGATGCTGCGGCGGATAGCGATGAGCGAGATGGATGCGGAGGTGCTGCTGGGGATGGTGCGGAAGATTGGATGGTGGATGGAAGAGAGGGAAGAAGAGTTGAAAGTCAAAAGTTAAGAGTTGAAGAATGCGAAGAGGGAAAAGCTTACACAGAGGTCACCGAGAGCGCAGAGTTCGCAGAGAAGAGAAGAAGATTCGCGGTGCCGGAGCGTAAGAGCCCACCCTCATAAGACGAGGGTGGGGCACCCTCAAGTTCATTCAGGCCGAGACGTTAGCATGAAAAACCAAGAGTAAGAAGAACCCAAGACCCAGGCACCCTCCGGGTAACTGAGAATGGTGAACTTGTGGGAGAGGGTTAGAGGGGGGAGTGGAAGGCGCGTTGGGAGCGGAGGCGGCGGAGGCGGGCGAAAAATTTGTTGGAGATGGAAATGTCCTGGGCGATCTGGAGGCGGAGATCATCCGGGGAGGCGAATTTCATTTCGCTGCGGAGACGCTTCCAGAAACGGATTTCGATGTGCTTGGGAGCAAAGTTACCGGAATAATCGAGCAAATGCGTTTCGATGGTCAGGCTGCTGCCGTCGAAGGTGGGACGAATGCCGACGTTGGTGACGCTACGATGGCTTGAGGTTTCGCCTTCGAGGACAGTACGAGTGATATAGACGCCCTTGGCGGGAAGCAATTCCTGGTCGGGTTTGAGATTGAGAGTGGGGAAAAGGAATTTGCGGCCGGTGCCGGAGCCGCGAACAACTTCGCCGGTTAGGGCGAATGGACGGCCGAGAAGGCGCGCGGCGTGAGTGACGTCGCCAGCGGAAATTTGTTTGCGGATCAGGGTGCTGGAGACGATTTGGCCGTCGAGGGTGACGGGCGTGTGCACGACGACTTCGAAGCCGTAGTGCATGCCGAGTTCGCGCAGGAGTTTGACATCGCCGACCTGGCGATGTCCGAAATGAAAATTTTCGCCGACGACGACGGCGCGGACGTGTAGCTGGCGAACCAGGATTTCATCGACAAAATCTTCAGGAGAAAGTTGGGAAAGCTCCGGCGTGAAAGGGAGCACGACGGCGGCTTCCATGCCTAGCGCGCCGAACCATTCAATACGCTGCTGATTAGTGGAAATGCGGAGGGGCGCGGATTCGGGGCGGAGAACCTTGAGCGGAGGCGGCTCGAAAGTTAGCGCAGTGGAGACGCCGCCGGAATCCTTGGAGCGCATCATGGCAAATTCAAGAACGCGCTGGTGACCGAGATGGATGCCGTCGTAATTGCCGATGGCGATGACGCTGCCGCGCTTGGAAGACGCGAAACGCGCGGCCCAATCCGCGGCGGAATAGAAAACGGTGAGGCGACCTGTAGGAGTGTGGACGTGTATCGCGGAGGCATGGACGGCGCGCTGCACAGCGGGTGAATCAGTTTGGACTTCGAACTGGAGTCCGTCATAGGCGAGTTGCACGTGGGGACAACCGGCATTGCGGAGACGCAGGTTTGTAGCGTCGTGGGGAAGATCGTGTGCGATGTGAGTGAACCAGGCGCGGCGGGGTTTTAGTTTATCAATTAGAGCGAGAGCCTGTTCGACGGTTTGATGCATGGGATGCGGAACATCGCGGAGAGCGTCAATGATGAGTTCGTCCAGATCTTCTAGGAGCGGGACAGAGGAATCGGGGAGGCGGCTGAAGTCAGTGAGATAGGCGGCGCGGCCAAAGCGGAAGCCGAGGACATCCAGTTCACCGTGAAGGAGTGGAACGGGGATGAAGGGAATGCCGAGAAGTTCGAAAGGGCCTTTTACCTCGTGAAGGAGGACGCTGGGGATGGTGCTGAGAGTGGGCTTGTTGTCAAAGACGTAGGAGAAGGCCTGGCGGATAACACGGAAAGTTTCGGCTGTGCCATAGACGGGCATTGGGGCGCGCTGGCGGATGTTGAACGGGCGAAGATCGTCGAAGCCGAGGATGTGATCGGCGTGGCCGTGGGTGAGGAGAACGGCTTCGAGACGGTCCAAGCGGGCGGTCAAGGCCTGCGCGCGGAAATCGGGGGTGGTGTCGATAACAACATTTTGGGAATTGCGGGAGAGGAGGATGGAGGGGCGGAGGCGTTTGTCGTGGGGATCAGGGGAATCACAGACGGCACAGTGGCAGCCGACCGTGGGAACGCCCATGGAAGTGCCGGAGCCAAGGACGGTGAGACGGAGAGGGGACGAGGACATGGGAACATTTTATCTGGGGGAGGAGTGGGGAAGCAAAGAAGTAAAAGAGAAGAGGAGAAGTGTAGGAGTGAAAGAGTGTAAGGCGTTGACGGTTGAGCGGGAGGGGAACGGCTTGATTGTGGCGCGATCCCTCCACTGCGCAGCGGCAGAAGGTGCCGTTGCTCCGGTCGGGATGGCAATGTGTGAGTGGAGCAAGGAAAGAGTTTTCACCACAGAGGACACAGAGAGCACAGAGTCCGGAGGGAAAAGAAGAAGGAAGCGTTCGATCGTCCGAGCCCACCCTTAGAAACCAAGGTTGGGGCACCTTCAAGTTCATTTGGGCAGAGGCGTGACACTGGGAACCCGAGAGCACGGCGAAAAAGCTGGCGGAATTATTTTTTGGATTTGGGGTGGGGTTGGGGTGGGGCTTGGGCCATTTGGGCGGCCAGGGCTTGATTGATTTCGAGGTAGGTCATTTTTAATTTGCCGAGAAGATCGAGGAGCATGGAATCTTCTTCGGGGGCCAGATTGCCTGAGGTTTTTTCGCGGAGGGCGTCGAGCATGTCGATGAGTTCATGGGCGGCGTCGGGATCGATGACGGGCTGGCCGGTGCGGGGATCGGCGTAGGCTCCCAGGACCATGGCGGCGTTGCTGCCAATCATACGGACGAGATTTTCGAAGGCGGGATTTTTCTTGGGAGTTTCCTTAGCAGGACCAGCTGAGGATTCAGATGGAGAAGGGGTGGCGGACTTTTCTTTGGCGGCTTCGACTTTGGCTTCGCGCTCTTGCTCCTGGACTACGTCGGGGCGAAGTTCGCCTTCGGAGGTGAAGGGACGGCGATCGATGACGCGGAAAGTGCCTTCGGGATTTTGATCCGCCACGATGAATGAGCCTCACAGGTGAAAAGTGCTTGAGTAGTTTAGCACGGGTGATGGGGGAAGGGAGAAAATCGAAACTCGAAGAGCGAAAGCCGAAAAACGGCCCTATTTACAGCGGGATTGCCACGATCCCTCCACTGCGCACCGGCAGAAGGCGCCGTTGCTCCTGTCGGGATGACAGTTTTCGGGAGAGGGGCGCGAAGGAGGAGAGGAGAGAAGGAGAAGAGGGACCGTAACACAGAGTTCACAGAGAGAGGAACAGAGAGAACACAGAGGAGATGCCGAGAAGAGGAGAGGGGCGGAGGTGTTTGATCGTCGGAGCCCACCCTCCGCGAAAGGCGCGAAGGATGGGGTACCCCCAAGTACTTGTGGCGGCCCGCCTCAGAAGGACGGGCCCTACATGAGCAAACTCAAGAGCGAATCAAAGAGCAAACTTAAGAACAAAACCAAGAGCTAAACCAGGCGTAATCGGAAGATTCGACCCAAGAGAGAAGCCGCAGGGCTCGCGGACTCTCCCTGCGCTACAGGGGCGGACATTGCTGCGATGGATTACTCGTAGCGGAGGGCTTCGACGGGGTCCAGGCGGGCGGCCTTTATGGCGGGGTACATGCCGAAGATCAAGCCTACGGCCATGGAGACGGAGACGGCCAGGAGGATGGACCAGAGAGGGACGGCGGAGGGAAGAGTGGGAATGGCGAGGTTGATGAGAAGACTAATGGTGCCGCCGAGGATGACGCCGATGAAGCCGCCGGAGCCGGTGAGGACCATGGCTTCGATCAAGAATTGCCAGATAACGTCGCGCTTGCGAGCGCCAATGGCGCGGCGAACACCGATCTCGCGAGTGCGCTGAGTGACGGACATGAGCATGATGTTCATGACGCCAACGCCGCCAACGAGAAGGCCGATGGCACTGATCGTGGTGATCAGAAGGGCGACGGAAGCGGTGATTTGGCGGAATTGATCGGCAATCTGCTGGGCGGTGGAAATGCCAAAACTGTCGGGCCCGTTGAAAGGAACATTGCGGCGACGGCGAAGTACGCCGCGCATTTGATCCTCTGCTTCGGCCATGTGGCCTTCATAGGCGACGGCGCCAATCATGATCTCGTCGTCTTCGGGATTGTGTTTCTTGTAGGTGCGATAGGGAACCATGACGGCTTTATCGGCGGATTGATCTTTCATGAGCTGGCCTTTGCGGGGTTCCAGGACGCCGATGACGGTATAGGAAACGGTGTCAATGAGGATCGGTTTGCCAAGGGGTTGGTTATCAGGGTAGAGAGTTTTGGCGACGTCCGGACCGATGACCGCGACATCGGCGCGATGCTGATTTTCGGCTTCGCTGAAGAAGCGACCTTCACGCGGGCGTGAGTTGAAGACCTCCTCGTTGCTGGAGAGAGTGCCGCTGTAGTCGACGCCGGAAACCTCCTTACCGAGATAGCGGGCAGTGACCGGACCGCGGGAGGGGCCAAACTGATCGAAGCGCGGATAGAGGTTGACAGTGACGGAGCGGACGGCGGGACATTGTTGAAGGATGGCATCGGCGTCTTCAAAGGCAAGCGGGCGGCGGGTGCGTTCTTCGGGGGAGAGTCCGCCGGTGTGAATGCCTGCATTGAAACGAAAGATAAAAAAGGTGCTAGGGCCGTAATCGCTGAGATAGGCGTTCACATCGCCATACACGCCGACGAGGATGGAGACGACGGAGAGCAGGGCGGTAATGCCGATAACGACTCCGAGGACGGTGAGGAAAGAACGCATTTTGTTTTCGCGCAGAGTGGTGAGAGCCATCTGAGCGTTTTCGGCGAGATTGAGGCTGGTGCGCATTCGGGTCCCCGTATCCTAGACTTCCTGGCGCAAAGCTTCAATAGGAGGCAAAGCAGCGGCCTTGCGCGAAGGATATACGCCGAAGAATAGGCCAACAACTGTTGAGAGAATTTCGGAGATGACAACAGCAGAAATGGGAACGTGCATGGGGACGGAAGTGAAATTCTTGACGAGGGCCGCGACGGCGTAGGCGAAAAAGACACCCATGGCGCCACCGACAGCGGCCATGAAAGCGGCTTCGATGAGAAATTGAAGACTGATATCGCGGCGACGGGCGCCGAGGGCTTTGCGAATGCCGATTTCGCGAGTGCGCTCGGTGACGGCGGCAAGCATAACGTTCATGATGACGACGCCGCCGATGACCAGGAAGACGGAGACGACACCGATCATGGCGGTAGCGATGACTCCGGTGAGCTGATGCCAGAGGTTCATGAGAGTGGCGGAATCGAGGATGCCGAAGGAGTCGGTTTCCTTGGGGCCGAGATGGCGGCGGGCGCGCATGAGGACGCGGGCTTCATCCTGAGTTTCCTCCATCAGCTCGGCGCCGCGGGCCTGGATGTTGATGTCAAGGCCCTGATAGGCGCCGTAGATCTTGATGAAGGTCTGGATGGGGATGTAGGCGAAGTTGTCCTGGGATTGTCCGAAAGCGGTGCCGAGAGGCTTGGCGACGCCGACGACGGTGAAGGGTCGGCCATCAATCCAGACATCGCGACCGATGGGATCAACGTAAGGGAAAAGCTTGGTGGCGAGATCGTTGCCGATCATGGTAACCATGGCGCGGTTCTGGTCGTCGCCATCGGAGACGTAGCGGCCCTCGTTAGGCTCCTCGATATCCATTTCACCGATGTTGGAAGTGACGCCGCGTACGCTGGTGTCTTCAATGCTTTGTGAACCGACACGAACTTTACTGGAGGTGCCGATCTGTGCGCCGACGCGACGGGGGAGCTTCAAATTGTCGTGGAGTGATTGGAAATCGTCCCAGGTAACGAGTTTGTTGCGGCGGGCGGCTTTGATGTACTCGTCGACGTCGGTAAGGAGGGGAAAGCGAGTAACCAGGAAAACGTTGGCGCCGAGATTGGCGACGCGATCGGCGATGTAGCCGTTGACACCGGAGATAAGTGAGATGACCAGGATGAGGGTGGAGACCGAGATAATGATGCCGAGGAGCATGAGGAAGGAACGAAGTTTGTGGGCGCGGATAGTTTCGAGCGCCACACCAATCGGTTCGCGAAGAGGAAAGCCGCGGAGCATGCAGGGGTATCCTAACCAGTATTACGCAGGAGATGGGGGAAAGTTGCAAGGGGGAAGAGGTAGAGGACGTAAAGGAAGTAAAGGACGTAAAGGAAGTAAAGGACGTAAAGGAAGTAAAGGAAGCAAAGGAGGTAGGGAGAAGAACGAAGAGAAGAAGTGTAAGACTGGAAGTGTAAAAGAGGGCATGGGTTAGGCGCCGTGAGCGGAGATGAATGTTGCCCCGATCCCTCCACTGGGCGGCCCGACGCGCCACAGGCCGGCGCAGAGGATTAGGAAGGCTTGACGCCGATGGTGGTCAGGAGTTGGACCGCGATACCGCGCTTACCATCGGGGAGGTTTTCGATGCGCGCCACCTGGCCGATGTACTCGTTATCCAGGGGATCCCTGGGGAAATGATAGGGGAGAGAGATGAAGAGGCGCATACCTTCGCGGAAGACCGAACTTTTGGAGATGAAGTAGATACCATCCTTGGATACGTTTTTGGTGGTGGAAGTCTCCTCGAAGTTGGGGTCGCGAGGATCGGAGGGGCGCACCTTGAGGGGCTGGCCGATGCGAATGCGGCGGCTGCGTCGGCGCTCCTGCTGTTTAACTTCGTGCATACACATATGACAACATAAAAACAGCGTAGGGGGATGGTACTGTGACGAAAGAAATAGAGTGACGCTGCGGGGACTTGACGAGGGAGTATTGATGAGTGGGAAGAGTTCATAGCTTCTGAGCGACAGGAACGAAGAGAGAAGATTGCGCAGAGGGCACCGGGGTAAGAGACGAAAATAGAAATTTGAAAATAGAAATTTGAAAAACGAACTCAGTAGCAAGACGCTGCGGTGGTGCCACGATCCCTCCACTGCGCGGCCCGACGCGCCAGAATGCGGCGCGGAAGAGAAAATCGAGCCGCTCCGGTTGGGATGACAAACGGGGGAGGAGACCCTAAGTCGCAGGCATCCGCTTACGGGGGGGCCTGTGAAACCCTGCGTGGGGGTTGGGGGCGAGACGGAATTGGGGATGGAGCGTCAAAGGGAGAAAGGGTGTGCAGTACTGATTGCAGAAAGCGCTGTAGAATCGGGGCGGTGTTCTGGGGTCCTGGGGTTGCAGTCATATTTCACTGATGAGGAGTGTTATGCGCTACTTTGCGATGATGCTGGCGATGTGTGTTGCAGGAGCGGGTGCATTTGGGCAGGAGAAATCTCCGGACGCGCCGCCGAAAGAATTGCCGAAGTTGGAGTCGTTCAACACGGCGAACGTGGATAGGACTGCGAATCCTTGCGAAGATTTTTATGCTTACGCGGATGGGAAATGGATTGCGGCGCACCCGATCCCGGTGGACCAGGTGATGTGGGGGGTAGAGAGTCCGCTGGAGTTATGGAACGAGACTTTGCTGGCAAAGACGCTGGAGCAGACGTCCGTGCCGGATGCGAAGCGCACGCCGAACGAGCAGAAGGTGGGGGACTATTATTTTGCGTGCATGGACACGAAGAACATTGAAGCCCATGCGACGGAATGGCTGAAGGCTGAGCTGCAGAGAATTGCGGGGATGAAGTCCAAGAAGGAGATCGCGGAGGAAGTGGCGCACCTGCACAAGACAATCCCGGGAGCAGAGGAGGCCGGGGACAACCAGACGAATGCAGCGCTGCTGGGCTATTCGGGAACGCCGGATTTTGCCGACGCTTCCCACAATGTGGCGGGGATTGACCAAGGAGGAATGGGGCTGACGGGACGGAGTTTTTATCTGGACCAGGACGACAAGTCAAAGGAGATTCGGGAGAAGTATGTGAAGCACGTGACCAACATGCTGGTGTTGGCTGGAGAAAAACCGGAGCAAGCGAAGAGCGATGCGGCCACGGTGATGGCGATTGAAACGGAACTGGCGAAAGCGGCGATGGACCCGGTGTCGCGACGGGATCCCAACAGGATCAACAACCCAATGACGCTGGCGGAGGTAAAGGCGTTAACGCCGTCGTTTGACTGGGACAAGTACTTGCAGGAAGTGAAATCTCCAGAAACGAAGAAATACATTGTGAGCGCGCCGGAGTTTTTCAAGAACCTGGAAACAATGTTGAAGAAGCACACGCTGGAGGAGTGGAAGACGTACCTGCGATGGCAAATGGTGCAGGGAAACGCGAATGGGCTGAGCGAAGCGTTTGTGAACGAGAGTTTCGATTTTTACGGGCGGACGCTTTATGGAGCGAAAGAACTGGAGCCAAGGTGGCGGCGGTGCGTGCGCGCGGTGGACGGAAATCTGGGAGAGGCGCTGGGGGAAGTGTACGTGAAACGAGCGTTCCCGCCGGAGAACAAGGAGAGGGTGGTGCGGATGGTGAAGGATATCGAGGCGGCGCTGGGAAAAGATATCAAGGCGGCGGATTGGATGGCGCCGGAAACAAAGAAGCAGGCGGAGCAGAAACTAAATGCGGTGCTTAACAAGATCGGGTATCCGGACAAATGGAGAGATTATTCGTCGGTGACGATTGGGCGGGAAAGTTATTTGCAGAACCGGCAGAGCATAGCGGGGTTTGAGTTTGAGCGATGGGTGAAAAAGATCGGGCAACCACTGGACCGGACGGAATGGACGATGACTCCGCCGACGATCAATGCGTACGAGGATCCGCAGAACAACACAATTAATTTCCCGGCGGGGATTTTGCAGCCGCCTTTTTTCGAGGTGAGCCAGGATGCGGCGGTGAACTATGGAGCGATCGGAGCGGTGATCGGGCACGAGACGATTCACGGGTTCGATGATGAAGGAAGGAAGTTTGACGCGAAGGGAGATTTACGGGACTGGTGGACCCCGAATGACGCGAAGGAATACGAGGCGCGCGGGAAATGCATTTCGGACGAATACACGCAACCAATACCGGAAGCGGGACCGGATGTGAAACAGAATGGATTGATGACGCAAGGGGAGGATACGGCGGACAACGGTGGGCTGCACCTGGCGCTGCTGGCGCTGCAGATGGAATTGGGGAGAGAAGGAAAAAGTTTGAACGACAAGGGAGCGGACGGGTTCACAACACTGCAACGATTTTTTCTGGCGTATGCATTTGGTTGGTGCGAGCAGTACCGGCAGGAGATGATACGGACCCTGGTGCTGACGAATCCGCACACGTATCCGAAATACAGGGTGAATAATGTGGTGTCGAATTTTCCGGAGTTTTGGGAAGCGTTTGGATGCAAGGAAGGGCAGAAGATGGTTCGGACGAAGTATTGCAGGATATGGTGAGGGGGGAGAGATCGAAGAGCGAAATTCGAAAAACGAGGGATAGCGCTGCGGCGGAGGGATTGTTGCCGCGATCCCTCCCCTCCGGCCCGCACACGGCGAGGGCCTACGGTCGGGATGACATTTGTGCGAGGCGGTGAGGACGCGAAGGATCGCAGAGAGAAGAGAAACCCAAGACCCAGGCACACACTCCGTGTTTGGGGCACCCTCCGTATCGGTTAGGGTGGAGGACGGAGGGGAGGGTGCGGGACGGTTTGGTTGGAGAAAGTCCTGTTGCCAAAAGCAGGTAAATGGGGGCAGAATCTGAGTACGTAGATCGGCCCTGTCCCCCCGGTGAATGTGAAAGCGCGATTGACGTAAGTGGGAGTCGATGACGCTGAACACAACTGCTCCGGATTCAATGAAAATAGGCGGAAGAACGCTGCTATTCGGCGTTGCAGCTATCTTGCTGGCGGGAATGGTGTGCGCGGGCGGGGCACGGGCGCAGGACACCCAGGACGCAGCGGAAGCGGCAAGAGCGGAGCAGGCGCGGAAGGCCGCTAAAGTAAAGAAGCCGCGGCACGTTTACACGGAAGATGATTTGAAGCGCGCGCAGATCCTGACGCAGGAAGATCAGACGAAAGTTGCCGCCCGGAAGAATAATCCAGGAGAAAAGAAAGAAGAGCGGGCCAAGACCGGTGGCGGAAGCGCGCCGGCGGAGGAGTCGCTTGGGGAAGTGGCGCGGCGCTACCGGAGAGAAAAATTGGAGCGGGAAGCGGCGCGTCTGGCGGAGCAGGGGAAGCGTTCGCAATTCCCGATGAAGCTGCCGGAAACGACTATGGCGGCGCCGAAGCCGTTGGTGCAGCCGAAAGAGGAAGCGCGGCCGATGGAGAATTTGCGGAACAGACCAGGAGTGAGGCGCGTGTCTCCTTTTGAACCGCGGCCATTGCGGGTGACGCCTAGAGAGACGGTTGTGCCACGAGGGACAGAGACAGTAGTTGTTCCGCGCGAAGCAGTGAGGCCAAGGCTGAGCATTGTGCCGAGTGCTCCGAAAATCTTGAGCATACCACTTGCGCCGAAGGTAGATGCGCTTGTTGTTAAACCGGAAGCGGTTGCGGCGGTGACGGGACTGGTGGCACGTCGAGTGGAGCGTGGCGATTCGTGGTGGAAGTTGGCGGAAAATTATTTGGGAAGCGGGGCACGTTGGAAGGAACTGCAGGAGATGAATGCGTCGGCGAAGAACGCGCGTGCGCCGGAATTGTTGGTGCTGGGTAGCACGGTGATGGTGCCGTCCGGGGTTGTGGTGCACAAAGCGGTGGCGGCGAAGAGTGTGACGGTGAAGCCGGGGGACTCGCTGTGGTCCGTGGCACGGGAACATTTGGGATACGGGACGGCGTGGAAGTGCCTGGCGGAGGCCAACCCGGAGTTGGGGGTGCCGGAACAACTGCAGGTTGGGACGCAGATTCGGTTGCCGGCTAGGGTCGCGTGCGGCGTTGGAATGGTGAAGAGTCAGAAGTGAGATTGGTCCTGCCTCAGGTGTGATCCAACGAAAATTGAGAGAAGGTGCCTGCGCGAGAGGTAGTGGTGTGGCCGGCGAAGAGCGGGAGGACGACTATGTAAAATCGAACAAGAAAAGATTACACAGAGATCACAGAGGAAGAGGGAAAAGGCGAAATTCGAAAATGGAAATTCGAAAAACGGACAGAGTGGCAAGACGCTGCGATGGTGCTGCGATCCCTCCACTACGTGCCGCATAAAGCGCGGCTCTACGGTCGGGATGACAAGTCGGGCGATGCCGAAGCAGGCGCGGCACTGCGGTCGGGATGGCAATTGGGTTGATGCCGCATTACACGCGGCGGTGCGGTTCATTCTCGGCTCAGCGTAAACGGATGACAGGTTGGGGAATGGTTCACAGTCTATAGTTGACAGTTTACAGTCTCAGAAAAAAGAGAAGAGCGAAGAATAAGGATAACGCAGAGGCGCAGAGTTTGCAGAGGAGCGCAGAGGAAGAAAGGGAACCCAGGAGCAGAGTTAGGAGTGACTGTGCCACAGGAGAGTGAAACCCAAGACTCAGGCAAACACTTCGTGCCTGGGCCACCCTCCACATTGGATAGATGTGAGTGCGGGGAGGAGTGCTTGTCAAAGAGGATGAGGGGGACTTAGAGTGGAGCGACTGACGAATTTGATGATCGGAACTTTTGATGGCTGCCAAAAAAAATAAACTGACTAAGAACCTGCGCAAAACAGGAAACAAAATAACAGGGAAAGGCCGAACTAAGAAAGCGCAAAAGATAGCGCGCGGGGCCGGGGCTGGGGATTGGTTTGAGAAATTGGTGGGAGTGATGGCGCGGCTGAGAGGGCCGGGAGGATGTCCTTGGGATCGCGAGCAAACGCATGAGACCCTGCGGACTTATTTGATTGAAGAGGCGTACGAAGTTTTGGATGCGTTGGACGGCGCGGACGAGGTGAAGTTCGCGGAAGAGTTGGGAGATTTGCTGCTACAGATTGTATTTCACGCGGAGATGGCGGAGGAAGCGGGGCGGTTCAATATCGTTGATGTGATCCGGGAGATTTACGAAAAGATGATCCGGCGGCACCCGCATGTGTTCGGGGAGAAGCAGGCGAAGGACGCGGCGGAAGTTTTGCGGAATTGGGAGATCATCAAGAAAGCAGAACGAGTGGCGAAGGGAGCGGTGGAAGAAGAGAAAACGGAATCGGCGCTGGATGGCGTGCCGCGAAGTTTACCAGCGCTGCTGGAGGGATACCAGTTGACGCGGAAGGCGGCGCGGATCGGATTTGATTGGGAGAATGTGGATGGGATTTTTGAAAAATTGCGTGAAGAAACGGAAGAGTTGCAGCAGGTGCTGGAGAAGCGCGGGAGTAAAGAGATTGAGGGAGAAGTGGGAGATATTTTGTTTGCGGCGATGAATCTGGCGCGGTTCTTGAAAATTGATCCGGAAATTGCGATGAAGAAGGCTAGCGGGAAATTTGCGTCGCGATTCCGGGAGATGGAACGAGTGGCGAGGAAGGAAGGGAAGACACTAGGAGAAATGGAAAGAGGAAGGATGGAGGAGATGTGGGAGGAGGCTAAGAAGAGGGAGGTTACGGTTCACAGTTTTCAGTCGACAGTTTCGGAGAAGAGAAAGAAGGAGAAAACCTAACGCAGAGACGCGGAGTTCACAGAGGGAAGAGAAGAAGTGTAAGAGCATAAGAGTGGAAGCTTCTAAAGGTTGAAAGGTACAGGAGGGTGAGATTGTGCCACGATCCCTCCACTGCGCAGCCCCACGCGCCGGAATGCGGCGCGAAGGAGAAAGTCGGGCTGCTCCGGTCGGGATGACAGTTTAGTAGGCACATTGAAGAGATACCCAAGACACAGTCAGGAGTGACTGTGCCACAGCGAAGAAAATCTGGGGAGAGAGCGCAAACGTGGGAATTGAGATACGGAAATGCGAGACGGTGGAGGAATACCGACGGTGCGTGGAGATCGAGCGCGAGGTGTGGGGCGAGAGCGAATTGGAGACGGAACCGTACGTGACATTTGTTGTGGCGCGGCAGACGGGCGGACAGGTGCTGGGTGCATTCGACGGGGAGCGGATGGTGGGGTTCGCGATGGCAATGGTCGGCCTACGGGACGGGAGGCCGTACCTGCACTCGCACATGACAGGAGTGGTGGAGGCTTATCGAGACCGCGGCGTTGGGCGGATGTTGAAACTGCATCAGAGAGAAGAGGCGCTGGGACGTGGGATACGGCGGATCGAGTGGACGTTTGATCCGTTGGAGACGCGGAACGCTCATTTCAACTTCAACCGGTTGGGAGCGTTCGCTCGAAAATTAATCGTGAATTTCTATGGAGTGACGACCAGTCCGCTGCACCGAGGATTGCCAACGGACCGGTTGCTGGTGGAATGGGAATTGGATTCGAAGCGGGTGGTGGGAGCGATTCAGGAGCTGGTGCGGGATACGGGGGAGGCGCCGGCTCGGATTTGTCTGCCGGGAGAGCTGGAGGAGTGGAAGAAGAATGGGGATGCGCGATTGGGGGAAGTACAGATGCGGATTCGGAAAGAATTCTTGGGATGGTTTGCGAAGGGTTACGCGGCTACGGGAGTGAAGTTTACGGGCGGCCGGGCGGAGTATGGGTTAGTGCCTTGGAGTGATTTTTGAGAAGAAGAGGGACGCTAACACAGAGTTCCCAGAGATAGGAACACAGAGGACACAGAGGAAGAGTAGAAGTGTGGGAGTGAAAAAGTATAGGAGTTAAAGAGTTCGAGGAAAGAAAACTTAACGCATAGGCGCAGAGTTCGCAGAGAAGAAAAGGAAGGAAGAGTCGGAGGCGGGATGCGGGTGCGGGGAATTACGCTGCGAGAGATTCGAATGACGTTGGTGGCGCCGTTTGTTACCAGCATGGACCGCGTGTTTGAACGGCGGATTATTCTGGTGGAAGCGGATGTGGGTGGAGTGATTGGGTGGGGAGAATGCACGGCGGGGGAGGATCCCTATTATTCGCCGGAAGACACGGAGACGGCCTGGCACATATTAAAGAATTATTTGTGGCCGCTGATGCAAGGGAAAGAGTTTGGCGCTGCATCGGAGGTTTGGGGATTGCTGGAAGCGGTGCGCGGGCACTCGATGGCGAAGGGGGCGCTGGAGACGGCGATTTGGGATGCGGAGGCGAAGTTGATCGATACGCCGTTGTGGAAGTTGGTGGGCGGCGTGAGGGAAGAGATTCCTTGCGGGGTGTCGATTGGAGTGAAGGAGACGCTGGACGAGCTGGTTGCAACGGTGAAAACGGAACTGGCGGCTGGGTACCAGCGGATCAAGATCAAGATTAAGCCAGGAAAAGATTTGGAGCCGGTGCAACGGCTGCGGCAGGAGTTTCCGCGGATCAAGTTGATGGTGGATGCGAATTCGGCTTACCGGAAAAAAGATTGGCCGCTGCTGAAAGTGTTGGATGGATTTTACCTGATGATGATTGAGCAGCCATTGGGCTGGGACGATTTGTACGGGCATGTAGAAGTACAGAAGGGATTGCAGACGCCGATTTGCCTGGATGAATGCATCCACACATACGAGCAGGCGGAGGCGGCGATTGCCTTGGGGGCATGCAAGATCATCAATATTAAATTGGGGCGCGTAGGTGGATTCCACGAGGCGAAGCGGATACACGATTTGTGCGTGGCGAAGGGAGTGCCGGTGTGGTGCGGAGGGATGCTGGAATCCGGAATTGGACGAGCGCACAACATTGCGTTGTCGACATTAGAGAATTTTTCATTGCCGGGGGATGTTAGCGCTAGCAAGAGATATTGGGTGGAGGACGTGATTGAGCCAGAAGTGACGGTGAGTCCGCAGGGGACCATTCGGGTGCCGGGGAGAGCGGGGATTGGGTTTGAGGTAAAGAGGGAGAGGATTGAAGGGATTACGGTGAGGTGGGAAAGGCTAGGTTGAATCAAGGAGTGTCCACCACAGAGGACACTGAGAGCACAGAGCAAAGCAAGGGGGAACTTACCACAGAGATAGCAGAGTGGCCGCAGAGGGAGCGGAGAGAGATTGCAGACGTGGAAGGGCTGGGAATCGGATCGATTGTGCGGCGATCCCTCCACTCCGCAACGGCAAATGACGCCGTTGCTCCGGTTGGGTTGACAGTTAGACGCAGCGGAGCCCTTCACAGGGCTTAGAGCAGTCACCGACCTAAAGGTTGGCCACTACATCTGCATAAGAACACTTTGGGAAGATTAATTATCCCGTAAAAGCGGCGTCGGGCCGCCGCGCTCCCAAGGGTGGCAGGCCATAATGGCAGGTGATGATGAGGAACAATGGTGATGCGGGGCACTGTCTGGTTTGGCTGATGGGGAGCATAATCTGGAGTTATGACGCACACACTAGAAGAACTCATACCGGATTACATCCAGGGACTGCCGGCTTACGTGCCGGGGAGACCTGTTGAAGAAGTCGAGCAGGAACTGAAGATTCACGCGGTGAAGCTGGCTTCAAATGAGAACCCGCTGGGACCTTCGCCAAAAGCGATGGCAGCAGCGCGGCAGGCGCTGGGCGAGGCGAACTGGTATCCGGACGGGGGAAGCAAGAGGCTGCGCGAAGTGCTCGCGGCGCGATTTGGAGTGAGGCCGGAAGAAGTGTTTGTAGGGTTGGGGTCGAGCGAGATTATTGATTTGGCGTCGCGTGTGTTGCTGAGGCCGGGGCTGACGGGAATTACGAGCGAAGGAACGTTTGCGTTGTATCCGATTGCAATCCGGGCGAGCGGCGGGAAGCTGGTGCAAACGCCGATGCGGAATTACACGTTTGACCTGGAGGTGATTGCGGCGGCGGTGACTCCAGAGACGCGGATCATCTACATCGCAAATCCGAACAATCCTACGGGCACGGCGTTTGGCGCAGCGGAGTTCAACGTATTTATGAAGAAGGTGCCGGGGGACGTGCTGGTGGTGCTGGACGAGGCGTACACGGAATACGCGGAACGGCGAGACTTGCCGAAGGCGATGGAAATTTTCAAGGTGTACAACAATCTGCTTACGCTGAAAACTTTTTCAAAAGTGTACGGGCTGGCGGGATTGCGGATTGGATATGGGATTGGACACCCAACGTTGGTGGCGGAGATGAACAAACTGCGGACGCCGTTCAATGTGACTAGCGTGGGGCAGGCGGCGGCGCTGGCGGCTTTGGATGATGCGGAACACGTGCGGCGGTCCGTGACGATGAACCGGGCGGAGCGCGCGCGGCTGCTGGAAGAGTTGACAAAGAGCGGGCTGCGGCCGGTGGCGAGCGAGACGAATTTTCTATTTGTGCCGGTTGGCGGGATGAACGCCAAGGCCCTGTGCGACGAATTGTTGAAAGAGGGCGTGATCGTGCGGCCGATGGCGTGGATGGGATTCCCGGACGCGATACGGATATCCGTGGGGAATCCGGGAGAGAATAGCGAATTACTGGCGGCGGTGGCGAAGGTAATGGCGCGGCGCGGGCCTGTGCCGGTGGCGTAGGCTGAACGACGTAGTGGATCGCGAAGTGTGTGTCAGTTGAGATCCTTCAGAGCGCAAACTGCGCGCTCCTCAGGATGACAGTTATTTGTGATGTTTGAGAAGCAGGGAATACCAAATCCAATTAATTACCCGAGTCGTAGCTTGGGGCATCCAAGAAAACATGAAGATTCATTTGCCTGATGGGATGAAGGATGGGGGCGATCCTGTTGCGGAGATTCTGCGCACAGCGAAGACGATTGCGGTGGTGGGGCTGTCGGCGAACCCTCGGCGGCCTAGCCATGAGGTGGCTGAATATTTGCAGCACGTGGGGTACCGGATTATTCCGGTGAATCCGCGAGAGACAGAAGTGCTGGGAGAGAAAGCGTACGCGCGGTTGGAGGATTTGCCGGAGAAGGTGGATATCGTGGATATTTTCCGGCGGGCGGAAGAGGTGGGTTCCGTGGTGGAGAGCGCAATCGGGATTGGAGCGAAGGTGGTGTGGATGCAGTTGGGGATTGAGGAGGCAGTGGCGGCGGAGAAGGCAAGTGGGAAGGGATTGATTGTGATTGAAGATGCGTGCATGCTGGTGGAAGACAAGAGAAGAAGAAGAGGTATAAGAGTGTAAGAGTGAAAGAATTGGGAGACCTGGAGATTTTGGCGCGACTTGGATCGCGCCGTTTTAGTTTTCAGTAGTTAGTTTTAAGTTTTAAGTAAAGAAAGAGGGTTGGAATTGGGTGGGATTGAGACTGAAGGATCGAGGGTGATCGGACGAAAGAAAAAGCAAGAGCAAAGATAACGCAGAGGCGCGGAGTTCGCAGAGGAGCACAGAGGAAGAAAGAAGGAAGGGCAGCTATAGCTATGCAGAGGGCACAACTATCAGAGAGAAGAGTTGAGTGCGGCTTAGGCGTTCGATCGTAAGAACCCACCCTTCCCGCCAGAGGCGGGCGAAGGGTGGGGCACCCTCAAGTTCAGGTGAGGGGAGACCTGGGACGGGAAAAACAAAAGCACAGACAGGAGTGACTGTGGCACAGAAACGAAGAGGGATTTCTCACTTCGCGGATTCCGTTCCAAATGACGGGCCTTGTTGGTGCCCAGAATCCTGAGAAAGAAGTTAGAAGGGGAAGATTTGGAGGTTGCGGCGGCCGGGGAGGACTATGGCGAGGAAACGCCCGTCCTGGGAGAGGCCGAATTCGCGCACGGTGAGGCCGTGTAGAAGCATGCGGGGAGTTGGTTCGGAGATGGGGACGGACTGGCGGCCGGAGTAGGCGACGAGAGGTGGGATAGGAAATTCGGCCAGGTCGGCGGATTTTTTTTCGAGAGTGCGCTTGAGGTAGATACGGGTTTCGTCGCCGGACCACTGGAGAATGCCGAGGCCGGTGCGAACGCGAGCGATTTTTTTTGGATTGGAAAGATCGCGGATTTCGAGAACTTCATTATCGAGGTAATAGGCGACCTTGGTGCCGGAGGGGGAAAGGGAGAGTCCACCGGCGTAGGAATCGAGTGTGGCGATTTCCTGCGTGTCCTGGGAGAGGAGTTCGAGGCGCTGGAGGCGCGGAGGGCCATCGAGGCTGCGATTGCGTTCGATGGCGACGGCGGAATTGCTGCCGGAGAGACGGGCGGCATCAACAAAGGTGCGGCCTTCGAAAGCTTTGCCGGCGGGACCGGTGGAGATGTTGAGGTAGTGCATGGAGAAGAGGGCGCGTGGGGCGACTTCTTCGGTCATGTAGACGAGGGTGGAGTTGTCGCGGAGCCAAAGGGGATTTTCGGCGTTCATGACAAGAGGCTCTTTGCCGCCGGGACGGATTTCGTGGCCGGAATCGTCGAGGAGAAGGAGGGCGCGAGCTTCGTCGGTGTGGCCGTCATCGGGGTCGACAGTGATGGTAAAGAGCTGGACGGCGACGATGCGGCCATTGGGAGACCAGGAAAAGGATTCGACGAGATAGGTGAAAGGTTTATCGCCAAGCGTGAATTTTTCACCGGTGAAGAGACGGCGGCGCTTGCCATTGGTTTCGAGCAGGAAGATATCGTCGCGCTGGTAATCGTACTTTTTGGATTTGTACATGCGGCGGACGGAGAATGCGATACGGCCGTCGGGGGCGTAAGCGAAGGCAGTGACTTCCTCATCCACATTGACGAGGGGCTTGTCGAGATTTTGGGCGCGGGTGGGAGGCGGGAGGAGGTAAAGGAGGGTTAGGAGGCAGAGGAGTTGATGGAGAAGGCGTGAGAGGGGGAATTTGGCTTCGTGGTTAGGGAAAAGCAGATCCCTCGCTTCGCTCGGGATGACAACTACTTCTTTTGTCGTGGCAATATTTGGCGGAGTTTCTTCAGGGGCTAAAGCCCCCTGATTGCTAGAGATCTGATGTCGGAGCTGAAGCTCCGACCCCCTGTCGGAAGAAAGCCTCCCCGTGAGGGACGGCACCACAGTGTGAGCTGGCGCAGAGCGAGAAGGTGAGATGGCTAGGAGCGACGAAGCGATCATGGTTGAGGGTTAGGACCAGAAATCTCGGAGCAGCAGGGTTTCTGGACCGGAGCGAATTCCATGAGTTCGACGCGAGTGTCATCAGGATCGTAGAGGTTGTATTGCCATTTGCCATCGCGGCCGATTTTGGGGGAATCGTCGGCGCGCATTTTTGCGCGGGAAGCATGCAGCGAGGCTTCTGCGACTTTTATATCTTTCACGCCAAGAGAGACGTGATTCATGACGCCGAGGGTCTGTTTGTCGGCGGTGGGGCTGACATTCAGCATGTACTCGAGCCAATCGGTGCCGTCGGGAACCTGCATGGCGACCCAGTCGGTATCGGTGTCTTTCATGCCGCCATGCCAATAGAGGCGAAAGCCGAGGATGCCTTTGTAGAAGCGGTCCATCACCTCGCGGTTTTTGACGACAAATCCGGCGTGGATGATGCGGGAGCTGATGGCGTGGGGTTCAGAAATTGGACTGGCGGGAGAAGATGCGGGTCCAACGAAGGTGATGAGATTACCTTCCGGATCGCGAACTACAAAATGCTGGCTGCCGTCAGGAGCCTGAACAACTCTGCCGGGTTCCACGCCATGAGTCATGAGATAGAGGCGGAGTTTGAGAACGTCGTCTGTAGAGAAGGCCAGTTCCGCGAGCCAATCCTTGGGAGCGGTTGCGGGCGCTTGCTGGAGTTCGATGTGTTGAGGGTGTGGCCCAGAATTTACCGCGAAGCAGAGGTACGCCACGTAGCTGCAGCGGGAGTCAGCAGAAGTCAAACCAAGGTTCTTGGCGTAGAAGGCGCGGGATTTATCGAGGTTTGAGGAGTAGAAGCGGATATGGTGGATGCCGGTGATGGGAGGGCGAGCGAATCTGTCCTGAGCAGCGAGAGTGGGAACAGTCACAAGTAACGCGATGGAGCCGAGCAAGAAGCGGTTCATAGTAGGTCCTCAGGATTGAGCGGTGGCGCGAGATTTCAACTTGCGGATCTCATCCAGACGCTGACGCAATCTTAACTCGAAACCCTGGTCTGTAGGTTTGTAGTAAACGCGGCCGGAAAGGTTGTCTGGCAGGCACGTCATGTCCGTCAGCTTATCGTCGAAATCGTGGGAGTACTTGTAACCTTCGCCATAGCCGACGTTTTTCATAAGGCCAGTGACGGCGTTGCGGAGATGGAGCGGGACGGGGTCGGCTTCGGTCTTGTGGACGTCGTCAACGACCTGACCATAGGCGGTATAGACCGCGTTGGACTTGGGGGCGAGGGAAAGATAGACGACGGCTTGCGCCAGGGCGAGGTGTCCTTCGGGAGCGCCCAGAAAATCGAATGCATCGCGAGCGGCGAGGGTGAAAGCGAGGGCGCCGGGTTCGGCCAGGCCGATATCTTCGCTGGCCATGCGGACGATGCGGCGGGCGAGGTAGAGAGCGTCTTCGCCACTTTCAATCATTCGGATCAGCCAATAGAGAGCGGCATCGGGATCGGAGTTGCGCACGGATTTGTGAAGCGCGGAGATGAGGTTGTAATGCTCTTCACCGGCTTTATCGTAACGAAGGAGTTTGCGCTGGAGGAGATCTTCCAGTAGTTCACGAGTGATTTTTCTGGGGGAAGGAGCTTCGTTGGGGACTGAGGGTGCGGGGGATTTGGCACTGCGGGCACAGAGTTCGAGAGTGTTGTAAGCAGTGCGGGCGTCGCCATTGGAGTAGGAGGCGATGCGGAAAAGGACGTCGTTGGAGGCATCGAGCTGCATGCTGGCGAGGCCATGTTCGGAGTCCGAGAGTGCGCGGCGCAGGAGATCGACGATTTGCGGAGTGGTGAGAGATTCGAGGACGTAGACCTTGGTGCGAGAGAGAAGCGGGGAGATGACCTCAAACGAAGGATTTTCGGTGGTAGCGCCAATGAACAGGATGTGGCCGGCTTCTACATAAGGGAGGAAGGCGTCTTGCTGAGCTTTGTTGAAGCGATGGACTTCATCAACGAAAACGATGGTGCGCTGACCAGAGTGGGCTTTGCGCTCGGCCTGGGCCATGACGTCCTTGATTTCCTTGATGCCGCTGAGGACGGCGCTGAAAGAGATGAATTCGCTGCTGGTGAGACGGGCAATGATTCGGGCGAGTGTGGTTTTGCCGCAGCCCGGAGGACCCCACAAGAGCATGGAGCTAAGGTTATCGGATTCGATCTGAAGGCGAAGAGGTTTGCCGGGGCCTAGGAGTTTTTCCTGGCCGATGAATTCGTCGAGGGTACGGGGACGCATGCGTTCGGCGAGGGGCTGGAGGGAGGAGGGGGTGTCGGGGTCGTTGATGGGGGAGAAAAGGCTCATGGGAGTAGTTTAGCGCACTTGTCCATGGGATTGTGGTGCGCTGAGGGTGAGGGATATCGGTTATCATTCTTGTCCAAATTAAGAATCTGAGAAGTTGAATCGTCAGAAGAATTCATGGGTAAGCTCTGGCTCGGGCAGTTTGCCAAGTGAGTGATAGAGAGCGAGTTCCAGGATGCGGAAGGTGCGAAAGCCATAGGATCTTCTCATGGTTACTTTGGCTTTGTTGTTCAGGCCCTCGACCACACCGCTGGAAAACTCCTTTTTGGCCTTGAAATAGTTGAGCAGCAGCTCGCGATGAGCGCGCAGCGTCCGGGCGATTTTCTTCATCGGCTCGATGCGGGAGCGCATGGTTTGATAGCACCAGAAATCCAGGAACATGCCGGCCCAGGTGGGCGAGTTGTATTCCCAGAACTGCTGGAAGTCTTCCTTGAGCAGATAGGCGCGGACGGTTTGCAGATTGTAGCGGAGCAGATCGCGCAGGCGGAACTTCTGCTGAGAGGTGAGATTCTCTTTGCGCTTGAGCACGCACCAGCGGGATTTCTTCAGCAGCGGCTCATGGCCCTCCTGGGCCATCTTGCGCGATTCGGCGGCGCGGACCTCGTCCAAGGCTTTGTTCATCTTGGCGACGATGTGGAAGCGGTCGAGGATGTGCAGCGCCTGGGAGCATTTCTCGCGGATCACGTCCAGGTAGGGCTGCCACATATCCGAGCAGACGAACTCGATCTGCGCAGCGAGTTGCTCTCCGATGACGGTGAAGAAGCCTTGGAAGCTCTCGATGGTGCGTTCCTTGCCGACCCAGAGCAGGCGGGTGAGACCCTGGTCGATCTGGTAGACCAGCGTCAGGTATTTGTGGCCTTTGGCGTACTGGATTTCATCCACGCCGATGGCGCGGATCGACTCCAGCGTGCGATGCTCCAGGCCCCAGCCGACCACATACTCGACGGCGTCGCACACCTTATCCCAGGAAGTGTGGAACGACTCGGCGGTTTCCTTCCAGGAGAGCTTGCGCGCCCAGCGGGCCAGAAAGAGCATGTGGGCTTTGGTGGACTGATGCTTCCCATCGCTCCAAGGAACCTCCTCGACCACCACGCCGCAAATACGGCAGTCGACGCGCCGCATGCGGTACAGAAAGAAAACCAGAAATCCCCAGAAAGGAATGAACTCAAAGCGCCGCTCGGGAAGATGATCGTAACCCGGCGCCGGCTGGTGGCACCCCGAGCAGACCGCCGCCGAGCCCGCCCGCGGCCGGACGTCCACTTCGATGCTTTTCTTATCGGGGCCGAAGCGGGCGTGCTGGTAGACGAATCCCCGATGATGATGGCAGTGGTTTAGAATCGTGATCAGTTCCATGGCGCGGATGATTGCGAAGGCGAAGACTTCCAGAGTAAACCGCACCGCTACCGCGCTGGCGTCCTGCGATGTTTCCGCCTATTGCCGCGATCTGGATCATTGGCCGCGCTCGTGGATGGGATTGGAAAAAGACCTGCCGCCCGGTGAAGAACTGGTGGCTTGCTTCCGGCCCTTCATCGAGCATCTGGCATCATCGAGTCTTACACCAAAGACCATTCGCCGACACGTGGACAATCTCTGGCTGCTGGGCGGAGAAATCATCCGCGACCTGAACTACACCCCTTCTTTGAGAAAAGTCGCTGCGGAGCGACTTCTACGCAAGGTGATCCACGAGGACGGCGGCCCGCTGATCCACAACGGCTCGGAAGAAGAACAACGCTCCTTCGACTCAACCTGCCGCAAACTCCACCGATTCCTCAGTCAATCCCAGCGCTGAGCCCACCAGTTACCCACAAATTCCCCAGACGAGGCGAGAAGTTAAGCGAAAAAAACTGAGCCTCTGATAGCTTTGGATTGGGTTCGGCAAGAACCAATCGTAAAACTAAGGAGGCCCAGTCATGACTCGAGTCTGTAGTATTTTCTCACAAATCTTGCAGTTATTTCCTCGTCTGGAATTCGAATTTGCCACCCGCAAGCACAATGCGGAACGGCACGCGCGTGGGTTCACCTGTTGGGGCCAGTTCGTGGCCATGCTTTTTTGCCAACTGGGGCACGCCAAGTCGTTGCGGGAGATTTGCGGAGGTTTGGCGGCTTCGGAAGGGAAACTGCGTCATTTGGGATTACCCGGAGCGCCCGCGCGTTCCACCCTGGCCTACGCCAATATGCATCGTCCTTGGCAGATGTACCAAACGGTGTTTCATCAACTGCTGGAGAAGTGCCAGACCCTGGCTACCAGCCGCACCGACCGGAATCGAAGATTCCGCTTCAAGAACAAACTGATGAGCCTGGATGCAACGGTGATCGATTTGTGCGCTTCCGTATTCGACTGGGCCCAGTTCCGCCGGACGAAAGGAGCTGTGAAGCTTCATCTGTTGTTGGACCACAATGGCCATCTGCCGGCTTTTGGAGTTATCACCGAAGGCAAAAAGCATGAGATCCAAGTCGCTCGCGAGATGGATTTTACCCCCGGGACAACCCTGGTGATCGATCGCGGCTACACGGATTATCAGTGGTTCGTGGACCTGACCAAGCGAAAGGTGCACTTCGTGACTCGTATGAAGGAAAACGCCGACTACGGTGTTGTGGAGAAGTTCCAACTCCCCAACCGCCGCGGGGTACTGCGCGACGAAGTAATCTTTTTCTTCAAGCTAGAACAAGCTGGCGTGGAATGCTTTTTCCGTCGCATTGAGTTTTACGACGAGGAGCAAGAGCGGGTGCTGGTGTTCTTGACGAACAACCTGGTGTGGTCCCCGGCCACCATCGCGGCGCTGTACAAGCAACGCTGGCAAATCGAACTATTTTTCAAGGCGCTCAAACAGAATCTGAGAGTGAAGACCTTCGTCGGAACTTCTGCGAACGCCCTTAAAATCCAGATCTGGACGGCACTCATTGCCATGCTGCTGATCAAGTATCTGCAACTCAGGGCTACCTTCGGCTGGTCACTGTCGAATTTGGTGGCATTGTTACGTCAGCAATTGTTCGTCTATCGCGACTTGTGGATCTGGTTGAACGATCCCTTCCAGCCTCCGTCGATACCGGCAGAGTTGCCAGAGCAGTTGCACTTGCAGCTTCGCTAATTGGACAAAAGAGTTGGACAGCAGAACTAATCTCAACTTTCAAAAGCAGCACCATTACGACATTTTGGGAGAGCGAACTTAGACAGCATCGATTAAAAGCCGCGCTTGGGAATGGGCCAACCTGCCCGCGACGCAAGGGGCCAGAGCATGAATTATGCTTAGTTTTTGCGGTTGCCGCCCCGTATTCTTAGCTAATCTGGACAGCAATGATCGGTTATCAGATATCGGCGAGCAGGAGAGGAGAAGAAGTGTAGTAGTACAAAAGTGAAATAGTTGTGGAAGAGCTTAAATAAAAGGGAAACTTAACGCAGAGGCACAGAGTGCGCAGAGAAAAGAAAGACGAAACTCGAAAGATGAAATTCAAAAAAACCAATAGAGTCCCATTCCCGATAATGGTGCCGCGATCCCTCCACTACGCGGCCCGACGCGCCGAAAGGCAGCGCGCAAGAGAGTCGGGCCGCTCCGGTCGGGATGACATATGTGAATCTGCGCAACTAGATGAACAGAAGAAGAGGGACGGTAACACAGAGTTCACAGAGATCGGAATACAGAGGGCACAGAGACAAGGAGAAGAAGCGTAAGAGTGAAAGAGTTTGAAACGTGCGGTGCCGGCTTAGCCGAACCAGTGGAAATGGGGCCAGAGGACGGGCCAGGGTGGGCGAGGTTGGGTGCAGACGAAGAGGTCGGTGTGGTCGCCTACGGCGGAGTTTTCGATCGCGAAGGGATTTTCCAGATAAGCGGCTGGTTTGCAGGAAACAAAGATGCGGTCGGCGTCTTCGCGAAGAAAGCCCAGGGTGATTACGGTTTGCGGAGGAGGATCGCCGTAACCGCGTAGCCAATTGGAGTTTGAGCCGCTGATGACATTGGGCAAATTGTAGGGGCGGCCGAAGAGATTGATTGCTCCGGCTTCGCCTGCGTCGCCCGCGAGAATGGCAAGGTTGGCGCGATCTTCAAGCGGCAGAGAGTCGCGGACTCGGGCTACGGTTGCGGCCATTTCTGGCCAGCCGATTTCTTCATTGAAATTGCCGTTCAGCTTGTCTGCGACGAACCACCAGCGAGACCCCAAGGGTGCAATGGGCAGGACCATGAGCGCGAGCACCGTGGCGCTGACTGCCAGAGCCCACCAGTAGGCGCGGCGGAAGCGGCGGGCGCGAGCAAGAGTAATTGTTGCAAGCCACTGTTCGGCGAAAACGGCGCCGGCTGCGAAAAGGGCAGGATAGGCTGGGGCAAGATAATAATCGCGTCCTTTCGCGAGGAAAAACAGGGCGAGGGAAATGATATACATCCAGCCAATAAGGCGGAAGCGTTTTCCGGCCGGAGCGGCGAAGAGGTAATACAGTCCCGCGAACAAGAGTGGAATAGCGATGACTCCGCTACATTTCCAAAGCTGCCCGAGGAGGAAACCATCGGTGCGACCAAGGCGAACATCGCGCGCGTGTATGAACTTCAAGAAATCGAGCGAGATGAAGTTGTGGTGAAACTGCCAAAGGAGATTTGGGAGAAAGATTAGAAGGGAGAGAGCTACTCCGCACCAAAGCCAGGGGCTGCTCAGGTAACGGCGAGCAGGGGTGAGGAGGACGCCGGCGACAATTCCAACGACGAGGAATGCCATGGTGTATTTGGTCATCATGCCAGCGCCGATGAAGGCGCCTATGGCGAGGCACCAACGAGGATCGTCGGATTTGAGGAGACGAACGATGAAGTAGGCGGTGAGGACCCAGAAGAGATGGTCGAAGGAAACATACTGGAACATGGTGCCAGAGGCAAAAGCGACGGGTGCAATGGCAGCGGCGATGGAGGCGGTGATTTGCGCGGGGCGGTGGGCTCCCATTTCGCGGGCCATCAGACCGGTCAACACCATGGCGATTGCTTGAGCGAGGACTGCGAAGAAACGCAAGGCGACTAGCGAGGGGCCAAAGAGCACCAGAGACAGACGAGCGATTAAAGGAGTTATGGGTGGGTAGACTACGTAGCCCCAGGCGAGGTAGCGGGCGTCTTCGATGGTTGCTAATTCGTCGCGATGGAAGCCGTAGTGGGAGTTGGTCAGGGAATGGAGAAGGAGGTTTAGGAAGGCCAGGAGAAGCAAGAGGCGGAGATCGGTGGCGGTGATTTTTTGCCAAGTGCGAGAGAGGAGCATGGGATGTATTGAGATGGATTTTACACTAACTCTTGATGCTCAAATTAGGAATGGTCAGGAAAAAGGAAAAGGCTTACACAGAGGTCACAGAGAGCGCGGGCTTCGCAGAGAAGAGAAAGGCAAGAGAGTGGAGGAAGGCTGCGATAGTGTCACGATCCCTCCACTGCTTGCCGCATGGGGCGCGGCACTGCGGTCGGGATGACAGGGTTAGGACCATCAACCCTAAGACCCAGGTAAAAAACCAAACCTGGGGCACCCTTCTCCTTGGTTGAAGGTGAGGAGAGGTTGGACAAATGGAGTGATTGGGTGGCTGGTCAGGAGATGATGTTTAGTTCGGAGAGGAGGAAGGCGTAGTCGAAGGCGATTTCGCGGAGGTAGTCGTAGCGGCCGCTGGCGCCGCCGTGTCCTGCGCCCATATTGGTTTTGAGGAGCAGGGGATTGGAATCGGTTTTGACGGTGCGGAGCTTGGCAACGTATTTGGCGGGTTCCCAGTACATCACTTGCGAATCGTTGAGGGCGGTTTTGACGAGCATGATGGGATAGTTTTTGCGCGTGAGATTGGTGTAGGGGCAATAAGACTTCATGTAGAAGTAGTCGTCTTCGTTCAGTGGATTGCCCCATTCTTCGTACTCGCCGACCGTAAGAGGGAGAGAGGCGTCGAGCATGGTGTTGAGGACGTCAACGAAGGGAACGTGGCTGATGATGATGCGGAAAAGATCAGGGCGCATGTTGGTGATTGCACCCATGAGAAGGCCGCCGGCGCTGCCACCTTCAGCGACGAGGTTTGCGGCAGAGGTGAATTTTTCGGCGATGAGATGATTGGCGCAAGCGATGAAATCGGTGAAGGTGCTCAGTTTATGATGCATGCGGCCGGCATCGTGCCAGGGCTTGCCAAGTTCACCGCCGCCGCGAATGTGAGCGATGGCAAAGACGAGTCCGCGATCGAGAAGGCTGATGCGGTTGGAGCTGAACGAGACGGGCATGGAAAGGCCGTAACTACCGTAGCCATAGAGGAGGAGAGGGGTGCTTACATCGCGGGGAGTGTCGCGGCGATAGACGACGGAAAGAGGGATGGAAGTGCCGTCGGGAGCCTTGGCGTGGAGGCGTTCGCTGACGTAGAGAGCAGGGTCGTAGCCGCCGAGTACGGGTTGCTGTTTGCGGAGCATACGCTCGCTGGAGCGGATATCGTAATCGTAAACGGAGCGCGGAGTGATGAAAGATTCGTAGTGGAAGCGGACGTGAGAAGTGTCGAACTCTGGATTGGAACCGAGAGTGGCATTGTAGGCGGGCTCGGAGAAGGCGATGCGGCTGGAGGCCTCGAGGGCGGACGCAGCGGGGCGTGTGAGATCAACAATACGAAGATAGGGGAGTCCGTCTTCGCGTTCGAAGAGGACGAGATGGGTGCGGAAAGCTTCGGCGCCTGAGAGCATAACGCCGGGGCGATTGGGGATGGCTTCGTGCCAATTGGATGGTGAGGGGTCGGAGGCGGGGGCGGTCATCAGGCGATAGGTGCGGCCGCCGGAGTTGGTGCGGATAAAGAAGACGCCGCCATAGGGGTCGGCAGAGCTGCCAGGATGATGATCGACGTAGTATTCGTGGTCATCTTCACGAGGAGAGATGAGGCGGAGTTCGCCGGAGGGTTGATCGGCAGGGAGGATGCGGATCTCGCTGGTGGTGTGGCTATTGGAGACGAGGAGGAGATAGGCGCCGCTGCGGGTGCGCTCGATATCAATGCGAAAGCGCTCGTCTTTTTCCTCGTAGAGTAGAACATCAGGGGAGTCGGCCCCGAGGATACGACGATAGAGGCGGTGGGAGCGTTTGGAAACTTCGTCCTCGAGGACGTAGAAGAGAGTGAGACTGTCGGCGGCCCAAGCGACGCTGGTGACGCGCTCGATGTGGAGAGGGAGGACCTCGTTGGTTTGAAGATGCTTGACCTGCAGGGTGAACTGGCGGAAGCCGGTATTGTCAATCGAGTAGGCCAGGAGGCGATTGTTATCGGAGACGTCGAAGGAGCCCAGTCCGAGGAAGGGGTGGCCTTCGGCTAAGAGATTCAGGTCGAGAAGAACCTCTTCACCAGCGGGATCGGCGCCGGGGGATGCGGGAGAGGGAGGTTCCTGTTTGCGGCAATAGATGGGGTACTGCTTGCCTTCTTCGGTGCGAGTGTAATAGGAATAGCCGCGGAGAAGGTAGGGGACACTGAGATCGGTCTGCTGGATGCGGGCGAGCATCTCCTGGTAGAGGGCTTCCTGAAAGGCCTGATGGGGCTTTAGGTAGGCGTCGGCGTAGGCATTTTCCGCTTCGAGATAGGTGAGAACGCGGGGATCCTTTTTGTTGCGGAGCCAGGCGTAGTCGTCAATGCGACGATCACCGTGAATGACGTGCTCGATGGGTTCGCGAGGGGCTACGGGGGGTTGCATGGACGCAAGAGGAGCGTTTTGGGGAGGGGGAGCCAGAGATGGAGAGTCTTGTGACATGGGTAAGTTGAGAGGGTTATCGTAACTGAAGATGGGATTGAGGCAAAGGGGGGAGAGAGGCTCAAAACTCGAAAAGCGAAATTCGAAAAACGAAGGATCAATGCGTGATGAGGGGGCCCCGATCCCTCCACTACGCAACGGCAGAAGGCGCCGTTGCTGCGGTCGGGATGACAGAGGGGGCCCGTCGCAAAAGGCACGGCACTGCCGTCGGGATGACTGCGGGGGTGGTTGTGGCCGAAACCGGCTGTGTGGTCAAGACTGCAGGATTAGGGAAACCCAAGACGCAGGTAAAAAAGCGAATCTGGGGCACGCAAAGTACAAAGAGAGGAATGACCCAAGACCCAGGCACAGACTCCGTGCTTGGGGCAGCCTTCGATTGGGGTGAGGAAGAGAACTGGTGAATTAGTATGAGAGCTAGCCTCAGTTTACCGCCCCCAGAGAGCGAAGACGACTCCAAGCCGCTACTGGCGCGGTCGAACCTGATGGGGGGTTGTATGACCTACGCGCGGCGATAGCGCTCGAGGCCGAGGGTCTCGACGATTTTGCGCTGCACCGGGTCCATGTCCGCGAGGACGGTTCGCACGAAGGGCTTCTTGGAGCCGGATCCGGCGGGGTAGAGGAGCGTCACCTCGTGAATATCGGTGAGTGTGTCCATCATCTTCACAACGCTTAAGGGGATGCCGGCCTTGGCGAGCTTGCGCCGCAACAGGTTGAGCAGCAACAGGGCGAGCACGCAGTAGAAGGCGTGCACCCTGAGCTTCTGGTCCGTCCAGTGGAAGGTGGGTCGGAAGGTTAGATAGTGGGGATCCTTTAAACGTCGAAAGTCGGCTTCGATGTGGTGTTGGGCACGGTAGGCGAGAACGATCTGCTCATCGGACCAGTCGGTGCGGTCGGTGAAGAGCAAAGTCTTGCCCAGCAGGGTCGAGCGGAGCTGCTGATAAGCCTTATCTCGAAAGCGGCAGGAGAGTCGCGGCAGGCCCGCGCGCTTCTTGCGCACCTGAACGGCAAAGAGATCCGCCAGGTGGCGACCTCGCAAAATCTCCTTCACCTTCTTCTGCACCCCATCGACGGTTGGCGCTTTCCCCCGGGAACCTTTGTGGCGATTTGCGAGCCGGTCCCTGAGTTTCTGCAATTCCCGCTTGCGCTTGGCGATCTCGCGCGAAAGGGTTTGCGTCTGGGAGTCAAAGAGCTCTTGGTTGAAGGTGCACAGGATGGTGCGCTCGATTCCGAAGACCACTTTACGGGTCCGGTAGGACCAGACGGCAGGGAGTTGGGTGGGTTCGAGTCTGTGCATCACTTTGCGTGAGATGCTCAGTAGATCCTTGTGCTGGGTGGGAACTAAGGAGCCCACGAAGTGAAAGGGGCTGTCCCCGACCTGCTCCAGGTTTTCCTTGGAGTTGTTGCCTTTGTCGAAAACCAAAGTAATGTCGTAAGCCCCGTGGGTCAGAGAACGGCAGCGTTCGAACAGTTCCTCGGCGACACTGTGGAAGGTTACGGAGTCGTGCTGATTCCCCGCATAGGTGTGATGAAACAAGGGAACCTCGCCATCGGAGGTAACCAGGAGGGCCAGGCCCAGAATCCGAAGGTTATCTCGTCCCTCTTTGCTGTGACCTCGCTGCGGTAGCTTGGCAGCTGCATTGAAACTGTCCAAGAAGGTGAAAAAGTTGGTGGCGTCAAAGAGCAGGCAATGCAAATCCAGACCGAAACGCGAAACCGCGGCGCCGGCAAGATCTCGTTCGATGGCCGCGATTTGCTTTCCATCGACGCGTTCCATGTTGTCCCAAAACCGCTGACTGGTGAGTTGTCCGGAAGACAGGGGCAGGAGGCGGTGCAGAGCGGTCTTTTGGTACCAATCCGCGATCTGGGCTTTGCTACAAGGGGCGATGCAGCGGTTAAGGGCCGCGATCAGGAGGTAGTGACCGACGGAGGGTCCCTGGGAACCCCGTTTGGACACGTGCCGATCGATGGTGGCGAGGAGATCGATGGCCTGAGCCATATCCCACACGGCTGCGGAGGCGCCGAATTCATGGATGGCGACCCGGAGCGGTTCGGGGCGCAACAGGCGATCGAGGATACTTTGCGGAGGGCCGAGGTAGATGGTCGAAACAATCTTGGGGTGGCCGTTGACGCGCTGGCATTCGCGCAAGTAGTAGTAGGGTTTGCCGCGAATGACCTTTTTGGTGAGGCTTGGCATATTGTTAGGTCATACTACACCCTACAGGTAGTATGTCAAGAGCAAAAATACCCAACATAATGATTATATTAACAGGACAATTGCACAACAAAGGAATCTACCGCCAAGGAATCGGATCTACAAAAGTTAGGTCATACCAAATTCTGCTATATGAACTGAGGCGAGGTGGGCCAGCGGACCGCTCCAAATGCGGCGCAGAGGATCTGGGCTGCTGCGGGAACTACGTCAAATCGCTCGAGCGCGGTAAACTCGGGCTAGGGAGGGATGGGACTCGATATGGGATACGAGACTGAGATTAAGCTGCGGATTGCGAATGAGAAGGGGCTGCGGAGGACGTTGAAGAAGATGGGGGCGGTGTTGGTGGCGGCGGGGAGCGGTCGCGTACACGAGATGAATTTGATTTTTGATACGCCGGAGGGCGGATTGGCAAAGCATGGACAATTGCTGCGGATTCGTACGGAGACGCCAGAGGGCGGGAAGCGCGGCAAGGCGGGGAAGGGCGCCGCACCACGGGTGATCTTGACGTTCAAGAGCCCACCGGAGGAGTTGGCGATGGGGGAGGCCAGTCCGGTGGTAAAGGATCGCCGGCACAAGGTGCGACAGGAAATTGAGGTGGTGCTGACGGACGCGGCGGGGCTGCAGAAAATCTTCGAGGGGTTGGGGCTGCGGGGATGGTTTCGCTATGAAAAGTACCGTACGACGTACCGATTGCCGGGACGAATGAAATGGGCGCAAGGACTGCTGCTGGAGTTGGATGAGACGCCCGTGGGGACGTTTCTGGAGTTGGAAGGGCCAGGAGAAGCGATTGACCGGGCGGCGAAGGAGTTGGGGTATGGGGTGAAGGATTATGTGCTGAAGAATTATCTGATGCTGTACGTGGAAGATTGCCGGAAGAGAGGGGTGGAGGCGGGGGAGATGCTTTTCGCAGCGGAGGCGAGGGGGAAGTCTAAGAGCGAATGAGTTAAGAAGTGAAAGAGTAGAAGAGTTCGGGAAAAGGGGTGTGGGGCGCCCTAGCTTGTGCCGCGATCCCTCTACTCCGTGCCGCATACTGCGCGGCACTACGGGCGGGATGACAGAGGGAGGCGTGACGCATACTGGTCGGCAATTCGGTCGGGATAACATTAGTGGGGACGGACCGGCGCGGTTGGGTGGAGAGGTAGGGTTTGCAAAAGCGGCGGCCCTTCGCTGCTCTGGGCAAGCAAGGCGCCCTCAGAAAGAACTCAGGGCAAGCCGCACTCGAAAAAAAGACGAGAATTTTGCAGAAAAGTGATTTTTTATGGTGATTTCATGTTGACAATGAGAAAGGGCAGGTTTATCACTGAGTTCGGAGTGAATTCTCTGCAATGAGCGCGTCCAGCGAACTCGAACCTCACCCTAGATGCGTTAGGGGGAGTCTCAGACACTTGACCGCTAGGCCAGCGAGTCTTTCGGGGTCGGCCCTGGAGTGGTATGGCCAATGGGGCGAGCACCGCGAAGGTCTCGCGCGGTTTGTAGCCAAAGGAGGATTCGCCGCCGGCTAAGGGTTGCACTATTGCAGCGTGGAGAAGATCCGCCGCCGGTCGTTATGACTTGCGGCGATTTTTTTTTGGGCGGAAAGAAGAGGGACGGCAACACAGAGTTCACAGAGATCAGAGCACATAGGCACAGAGATAAGAGGAAGAGAAAAGCGAAGAAGCAAAAAATATAAGAGTGAAAGAGTTCGGAGAACTTGGCGAACGGAGGGGCGATGGTATATGCGACGGAGATTATGGGAGCGCAGGCGATAGATGTGCAGGGGAACTATGTGGGCCGCGTGCGCGAGTTCTTTGTGGAGCCGGCCGACCAGCCGAATCGCATATCGCACTTCCTGATATCGCGGGGGCGATTTTCACCACTGGTGGCGCGGTATGACCAGGTGTCCGCGGTGGAGCCGGGGCGGGTTCAATTAAACGTCAGCGAGCGGGCGCTGGCGGCGTATGAACCGAATGAGGCGTGGCTGGCGGTGCGCAAAGATTTGCTGGACCAGCAGATCATTGATACCGCGGGACGCAAAGTGGTGCGCGTGAACGACGTGGACCTGGCGGAGCAACGGACGAACGGGAATGTGGAGCTGCGAATCGCACAGGTGGATGTGGGTTTGCCGGGCGCAGTGCGGCGTCTGCTGCAAGGCATGGCTCCCGCGGCGATGGTCCGGAGACTGCAGAGCAAGCTTCCTCAACGGTCGATTCGCTGGGAGTTTGTGAATTTGATCGAGCCGGACCCGCTGCGGCGCGTGAAATTGCGGATTACTCACGAAAAGCTGGAGGACCTGCACCCCGCGGATTTGGCGGAGATGATGGAGGAACTTTCGGCGGCGGAGCGGCAGGGGATTATTGCTTCGCTGGATGAGGAGACGGCGGCAGCGGTGCTGGCCGAATTAGATGAGCGGTTGACTGCACAGATCGTGGAAAAACTGGATCCGGAGAAGGCGGCGGACATCATCGAGGAGATGGCGCCGGACGCAGCGGCGGATTTGCTGGCGGATCTGCCGAAGGAGACCTCGGAAGAAGTGCTGGAGGAGATGCCGAACCAGGAAGCAGCAGAGGTAAGGGAACTGCTGGCGTTCGACGCTTCCACGGCAGGCGGGATGATGAACACGGAGTTTGTGTTTGTGAGCGAGGCGTCCACGCGGAATGAAGTGCTGGAGTGGATGAAGACGCAGGAGCTAAACCTGGAACAGTTGGACACGATTGTGCTGATTGACAAGGTGGCGCAGTATTCGGGGACGGTGCCAGTGGCGCGGATGCTGCTGGCTTCGCCGGAACAGAAGATGGGAGAGCTGAAGACGGAGCCGCTGTTGAGCGTAACTGCGGATGCGGGAGAGAAGGACGTGTTTGAGTTGTTTGATAAATACAATTTGCGGATGTTGAGCGTGGTGGATGAAGAGAAGAGGCCGATCGGGACGGTGACGGTGGATGACGTGGTGTCGAGATTGGTTAAGGCGTGAGGGGGCGCGGTTGTCAGTTTTAAGTTTTCAGTTTTGAGTAAAGAGAGGAAGGAAGAAATGGCATAAATCGGGGAGGGATCCCCCCACTACGCGGCCCGTCACGCCAAAATGCTGCGCGGAAGAAAAGAATTGGGCCGTTCCGGGCGGGATGACAGTGCAGGGTGGTAGTGCGTTGATGAAACGTTAGGAAAGAGGGATTGTGCGACGATGAAGCTGGGAGTAATCAACAAGACGATTGACGGGATGCGCGGGAGGACCATGGATTTCTTCTCGCGCGGGAGGTCGTGGCGCCGACGGATTGCCTTGTTTCTGGCGGTGGTCGGGCCGGGGATTATCACGTCCAACGTCGACAATGATGCTGGCGGAATCGCGGTTTACACGCAGGCGGGAAGTTCGCTGGGGTACACGCTGCTGTGGTCGCTGATCCCGATGACGATTGCGCTGTATGTGACGGAAGAGATGTGCGCGCGGATGGGCGTGGTTACTGGCAAGGGGCTCTCCGATTTGATTCGCGAGGAGTTTGGGTTTCGGTCTACGTTTTTCGTGATGGTGACAGGATTTTTTGTGGATTTGGGGAACGTGGTGGCAGAATTTGCGGGCGTGGCCGCTTCGATGCAGCTGTTTGGAATCAGCAAGTACATTGCGGTGCCGATTGCGGCGTTGTTGGTGTGGATTTTGGTGCTGAAGGGGACGTACCGCCAGGTGGAAGTTATTTTTCTGGTTTTGTGCGTGTTCTATCTTTCTTACCTGTTTTCTGCGCTGCTGGCGAAACCCGATTGGATGCTGGCGGCCCGAATGACGGCGATTCCGAGCATCCATTTTGACGTCAGCTACCTGGTGACGCTGACCGCGCTGGTAGGAACAACGATTGCGCCGTGGCAATTTTTTTATCTGCAGGCCAGTTTCGTGGAAAAAAAAGTGGGGCCCCGGCAGTACCCACAGGCCCGGCTGGATGTGTTGTTTGGAAGCATAAGTTGCATGGTGATCGTGTTCTTCATCATCGTGTGCACGGCGGCGACCTTGAACCGGACGGGATTGACAAACATTACGGATGCGGCGGAGGCAGCCAAGGCACTGGTGCCGCTGGCCGGGAGGTGGGCCGGGTATTTGTTCGCGATCGGGCTGCTGAATGCGTCTATTTTTTCCGCGACGATATTGCCGCTTTCAACCGCGCATGTGATCTGCGAAGGGATGGGATTTGAGGCGGGATTGGATCACAAGTTCAAGGAAGCGCCGGCCTTTTACTGGCTGTACACGATCCTGATTGTGGTGGGTGCGGGGATTGTGCTGATACCGAACGTACCGTTGTGGAAGATATTTATCTTTTCGCAGGTTGGGAACGGGGTGTGGTTGCCGATTGTGGTGATTTTTATTTTGCTGCTGGTGAACCGGAAAGATTTGATGGGAGAGCATACGAACACGGTCACGTTCAACATCGTGGCTTGGGTTACCGCAGTGGCGATGATTATTTTGACGGTGGTGCTGATGTGGCAGGGGGTGGCGCAGTGGGTGCATGGGAATTCGGGGTGAGCGTACTGGCGTGGGCCTGAAGGATATCAGCGATCAGGAACTGAAGAGTTCGAAAAGCGAAACCCGAAAATCGAGAAACGAACGGAGCGCCAAGACGGGTCGAGTGTGTAGCGATCCCTCCACTGCGCACCGGCAGATGGCGCCGTTGCTCCAGTCGGGATGACAGAACCAGAAACCGGAGACCCAAGACTCAGGCACAGAGTCCGTGCCTGGGGCACCCTCTGCAAATTGATGAGGGAGTGGAGTTGAGCGCACGGGACCGGAGAACCAGGACCCAGGCAAAAACATCGTGCTTGGGGCACCCTTCGACATGGATGAGCGGGAAAAGAAGTGTTGGAGAGCAAGAGAGATTCCTCGCTCCGCGGACTCTGCTCGGAATGACGGGTCGCGTGGCGGCCCAATTAGCGCGAAGAGAAACCGGGGCGGTGGGGACGATTGCGCGGGTAACTTGGGGTGTGCTAACTTTGCGGCGTAAAGAAGATTCGGCGAAACTACCGTGGCACATACCCAAACACATGATGAAAAGCTGATTCCAGAGGCCTTGGGGCCGCTTACGGCGGAAGAGGCTGGGCTGTTGAAGAAGTTGGACCTGGCACGATTGCCGCGGCACATTGCCGTCATTATGGATGGAAACGGGCGCTGGGCGCAGAAGCGGCACTTGCCGAGGGTGGCGGGGCATCGGGCGGGAACTCAATCGGCTCGGACAACAATCGAGACTTGCGCGCGGTTGAAGGTGGAGGCGCTGACGCTGTACGCGTTTTCGGTGGAGAACTGGCGGCGGCCGAAGGCGGAGATTGAGTTTTTAATGCAACTCTTGCGGGAATATTTGCGCAAGGAGATGCCGCTGCTTCAGAAAAACAATATCCGCACGCGATTTTTGGGGAGGCCGGAGGAATTGCCCGCGGGCGTGCAGAAGGATACGCGGGAGGCGATGGAAGCGACGGCCGGAAACACGGGGATGGTGCTTTCGATCGCGCTGAATTATGGGGGCCGGGCAGAGATTGTGGACGCGATGAACGCGATTTTGGCGGAGCGGAACGGTCATGCGGGAGTGGAGCGTGTGACGGAAGAGTCGTTGGCGCGGCATTTGTATACGGCGGATTTGCCGGACCCGGATTTGTTGATACGGACGAGCGGGGAGATGCGGGTCAGTAATTTTCTACTGTGGCAGATTGCGTACGCGGAGATTCTGGTGACGGAGACATTGTGGCCGGATTTTAACCGGGCGCGACTGCTGGAAGCGCTCGTGGATTTTCAGAAGAGAGAGCGGCGGTACGGCGGGATTGATTCGGAGCGCGGGGCGGCCCGGGCAGCACGGTAGGTTGAAAGATTCCATCGGAAAAGCTGGTGAAGGTAATCGTGGACCTTGATGTGCCGCGCCTACGGCGCTCTTGTTTTGAACTGGTGCGAGTCCCAGCCCTTACAGGCTGGGCTAATTTCTGTCGCGCCTCCGGCGCTGGGGCGAGGAAGAAATAAGGGCGGATCCCTTGGAGGAGAGTATGCACGGGTTGGCTGTATACTTGGAGGAGTTTGTGTTTGCCCGCGAGTGGTTCAGGCAGGTCTAAAGGATAATTTTCGATGACGTGGAAACGGGTGGCGACCGCGGCGGTGTTGATGCCGGTGGTGATTGGGTTGGTGGTGTGGGGGTCGACGATGGTGGTGGCGTTGGCAGTGGCAGTGCTGACGGCGGTGGCGTTGTGGGAGTATTTCGGGTTGGGGGAGGCGATTGGGCACCGGGCTTACAGGTTGTGGACGGTGGCGTGCGCGGCGGTGCTGGTTTTTGCGCAACTGCAAACGGTAAGGCACCCGTATGGGATTGGTTTGGAGGAGATTTTTAGGGGAGAGCTGCGGATAGTACCGAGCGTGGACACGGTGTTCTTCGCGTTCGTGCTGGGGTTGACGGTGATTACGTTGTGGGGAAAGCGGGCACTGGTGGAGGCGCTGCCTGCTGCAGGGATTAGTTCGAGCGGGTTGCTGCTGGTGGCGTTTCCGTTGTCGTACGCGGTGCCGCTGCATGGGCTGGGAGTGGAAGGGCCGAGGCTTCTTCTGTTTGCCTGCTGTATTACCTGGGCGGCGGATACGGTGGCCTATTTTGTGGGGCGGGGGATTGGGAAGCATTTGCTGGCGCCGCATTTGTCGCCGAAGAAGACTTGGGAGGGATCGGTTGGGGGGATGGTGGGGTCGCTGGTAGTGGCGTGGGCGTTCAGCTACTGGATTCGGATTCCCGTGGGGCATTTGCTGGCGATGGGGGCGATTGGAAATGTGGCGGGGCAGATGGGGGATTTGCTGGAGTCGGCGTACAAGCGGTCGGCGGGGGTGAAGGATTCGGGGGGATTGCTGCCGGGGCATGGAGGGATACTGGATCGGATTGATGCGTTGATATTGTGTATACCGGTGATTTGGTATTACCTGGTGGTGGTGGTGGATCCACGGATTATGGGATGAGCGGGACGGAGTAAACGGTTAGCAGAGATCAGATATTAGCGAGCAGGAATCGAGGAGAAGAGGAGAGAAGAAAAAGCAGATCCATCCACTACGCGGCCCGACGCGCCAGAATGCGGCGCGTAAGAGAAAATTGGGTCGCTCCGGTCGGGATGACACTTCTTGGGTCGCCGTGGGACGGTGAGAAAAGCGAAGAAGTGAAAGAGTGAAAAAGTGGAAGAGTGAAAGAGTGGCGCGGAGAAGAGGGGATGTGGTTAGGGTATGAGGAAACTATCGATATTGGGATCTACGGGGTCGATTGGGCGGCAGACACTGGCAGTGGTGGAGTCGTTGCCGGGCGAGTTTCAGATTGTAGCGTTGGCGGCGGGTAAGAATCTGGAGGAGTTGGCAGGACAGATCGAGCGGCACCAGCCGGAAGTGGTGTCGGTGGGCGGGGCGGAATTGGTGGATGAACTGGCGCGGCAGTTGAGGGAGAAAAAATTTGAGCCGCTGCCGGAGATATTGCACGGGCGCGAAGGTATGTTGATGGTGGGAACGCACGGGCAGGCAGATATGGTGGTGTCCGCGGCAGTGGGAGTGGTGGGGCTGGAAGCGACGTACGAGGCCATCAAGCGCGGGAAGGTGATAGCGCTATCGAACAAGGAAGTGCTGGTGGCGGCGGGAGAGTTGGTAATGGCGGCGGTAGAGAAATCTGGGAACGCGTTGCTGCCGGTGGATAGCGAGCACAATGCGGTGCACCAGTGTTTGCGCGTGGGGACACATGGAGAGGTGCGAAGGATTGTGCTGACGGCGTCGGGCGGGCCGTTCCGGAAGACGCCGTTGAAGGATTTGGGGAGCGTGACGCCTGAGCAGGCACTGAATCACCCGAACTGGAAGATGGGGAGCCGGATCACGATTGATTCGGCGACCATGATGAATAAGGGATTTGAGGTGATCGAGGCGCGGTGGCTGTTTGGAGTGAAGGCGGAGCAGATTGAAGTGTTGGTGCACCCGCAGTCCACGATTCATTCGATGGTGGAGTATGTGGATGGGGCAGTGCTGGCACAGATGGCGCCGCCGGATATGAGGATGCCGATACAGTACGCGCTAACGTACCCCCGGAGGGTGGCATCTAATCAGGTGGCGCTGGACTGGAAGAAGTTGAAACGGCTGGATTTTGAGAAGGCTTCGACGAGGCGGTTTCCTTGCTTGCGGCTGGCTCGGGAGGCGTTGAAGAAGGGCGGGGCGATGCCTTGCGCTCTGAATGCGGCGGATGAGGTGGCGGTGGCGGCGTTTTTGGGAGGGCGGTTGGGATTTTTGGGGATAGCGGAAGTTGTGGAGAGGGTGCTGGGAAGGATCCCAAAGATTAAGTTTGAGAGGATGGAGGATGTGCTGGGTGCGGACATCGAGGCTAGAAGGATTGCTGGGGAAGAGGTGGAGAAGCTGGGGATAAAGGCGTAAGACAAAGATTACGCAGAGGTCACAGAGAGCACCGAGTCCGCAGAGAAGAGAAAAGGGGCCTCGGCTATTGATCGCAACAGCCGAGGTTCGGTCTAGACAAGAAGAAGTAGAAGAGTAAAAGACTGTAAGAGTATAAAAGTGCAAAAGCGACGAATCTGGGCGAGGGGGAGAGGTTGTGCCCCGATCCCTCCACTGCGGACCGCATGAGGCGCGGTCCTTCGGTCGGGATGACAGTGGGTTTTGGTTGCGTGGGATTGCGGATGGGAACTTGAGGGTTGCGGGAGTGGGCTGGGAGTTGGGGGTAGAGTAGACTAGACAGACGAGGTTATTGGGCGGAATGAATACGATTATCGGCATGGTGTTGGTCCTGGGCGTGATTATTCTGGTTCACGAGTGGGGACATTTTATTGTTGCGCGAATTTTTGGCGTGCGCGTGGATGTGTTTTCGATTGGATTCGGACCACGGCTATTTGGAATGAAGCGGGGAGCGACCGACTGGCGGGTTAGCGCGCTGCCGCTGGGCGGATACGTGCGGATGGCGGGACAGGATATCAGTGACATCGATTCCGGCGAAGAGGCGCCGAAAGGATTGCCGGATGAGTTGATGAGCAAGAAGCGCTGGCAGCGGGCGGTGATTTCGTTTGCGGGACCGGCAGTGAATCTGGTTTTCCCGATCGTGCTGATGGGCGGGTATTTCCTGATCGCGGGAGTACCGTATGTAAAGTTCGAGCGGCAACCAGTGGTGGTGAATGAGTTGTCGCCGGCACGCAGTGAAGCGGTGAATGGGCTGCAAGCGGGGGATGTGGTGCTTTCGCTGAACGGGATGAAGAATCCAGACTGGGACCAGGCGGCAAAGTTTTTGAGCGGCGTGAATCCCGGCACGACGGCAAGCGTTGAAGTGGCAAACGGCAGAGAGGTGCGGCAACTTACCTTGCCGGTAACGAATGATCCGAAAGCTCATGTTTTCGGGTATTTGCCAATATTGCCGGCGATAGGCCAGGTGGGTCCGGGAACGCCGGCGAGCCACGCGGGATTGCGGCCTGGAGACGTGATTCGCCTGGTGGATGGACAGAAGATTGTGTATTGGGACGAGTTTGTAGACCAGGTTCGCGGCTCGGGCGGGAAAACGTTGCAATTAGAGGTGGAACGTAAGGGAGAGAAGTTGAGCCTGGCGATCACGCCAAAGCAGGGGTTGGGAGAAGCGACTGACAGAAATTTCCAGATTGGGGTGGCGCCGCATTTTGATTTTGCATACGAGAAAGTGGGACCGAAGGGAGCGGTGCTCGAGGCAACCGCGCGAACCAAGGATTACGTGACAGGAACATTTAGCGTGGTGGGGAAATTGTTCACCGGGCGTGTGAGTGTGAAGCAACTGCAGAGTGTGGTGGGGATATCGCGCGTGGCCGGAGAGGCGGTTTCCGAAGGGGCGGCCGCAGTGATTCTGTTCATGGCGCTGATCAGTGTGAATTTGGGGATATTGAATCTGCTGCCGATACCGATATTGGATGGAGGGCATATTCTGTTGCTGTCGCTGGAAGGGATACGGCGGCGGGATTTTAGTTTGGCGTTTAAGGAAAGGTTTATACAAGTGGGATTGGTGTTTCTTTTGGTGCTGTTTGCTTACGTTATGTACAATGACGTGGTTCGATTGCTGCCTAGCCACTCGTAGGGTGTCTTGATCGCGCGATAGATGCACGAAGAGGCAGAGGGGTTTCTCACTGCGCAGACTCCGTTCGAAATGACGGGGAGTCTCAGGGATTGGTTCATGGCGGTTGCTCCAAGTCATCGCGTGTCGTCTGGGGAACGGCTGAATACGGCCGAGACGACGGGACCGTTGCAGCAATTGCTGCGGAAGAAGGGGATACGGGTGACGCGGCAGCGGCGGGTGATCCTGCAGGTGATGGACGCCGCGGAGCAGCACCTGGATGTAGATCAGATTCTGGAACGGGCGCAGAAGCTCAATTCGGGAGTGCACCTGGTTACCGTGTACCGGACGATTGATTTATTGAAGAAGCATGGGCTGATTGACGAACTGGATTTGCTGCATTTGCGGGGAGACCGTCACTACTACGAGACGCATGGGCCGCGGGACCATATTCATGTGGCATGTTTGCGGTGCGGGAAAGTACGGGAGTTCGAGAGCCGGTTGTACGAGCAGTTGAAGGAACAGATCGCGCGGGATTTTCAGATGCAGGTGACGGTGTCGCGGACGGAAGTGGGAGGCATTTGCAACGAATGCCTGGCAGGAGACGGCGAGAAAAGTAAAGCGTAGGCCGAAGGGAATTCAACAACAGTCTGGAAGAAAAGATTTCTCTTAGGGGAGGGGTGTGTTTAAAACGAATTGTCCTTACCTGGGCGACGGATTCTCCGGTAGACTCTGGGCGGTCACAATCAAAAAGCATTCTGGTTGCTTCGAAACGAAGAATGTTGTCGCAAGAAGGCAAATGAATTCGAGGATTCAGGGATGAGCATGGCGGCGAGTTCGTCAACGTCCATGGTGCCACGGCGCCGCTGGGGGATCGCACTTTTGCTGGGATTCGGTGTCCTGGTGAATTATTTCGACCGCGTGAATCTTTCTGTTTCGCAGGGCGCTCTTCACGAGACGTTCGGTATTTCCGCGGTGATGTTTGGATACCTGTCTAGTGCCTATAGCTGGACTTATGCGGCGCTGCAACTTCCCTCGGGACTCCTTCTGGACCGCTTCGGAGTGAAGCTAGTTGGGCGGATTAGCGCGCTTCTTTGGAGCATCGCCTCGTTCGCTGCGGCGATTTCGACTGGACTGGTGGGATTCTTCAGCGCGCGGCTGTTGCTGGGCGTGGGCGAGGCTCCTACCTTTCCCGCGAATGCAAAGGCGATCGGGTATTGGTTCCCGAAAGAAGAACGCAGCCTGGCGACGGCGATGTTCGATTCGGCGGCAAAGCTCGCTTCGGCCATTGGCGTTCCACTGCTCGGGGTCTTGCTTTGGCGATTCGGGTGGCGATGGAGTTTCGCGGCGACCGGTTTGATCAGCTTCGTCTATTTTCTTCTTTTTTACGGGCTATATCGGAATCCCAGCGAAGATAGAAAGCTCTCCAGGGCGGAGCGCAATTTCATTCTGGAAAAGGGAGCGCAGCCAGAGGACCGTGCAAAGGCCGCCCAGGGCGCGCCGCTGGGATATTTATTGCGGCAACGAAAAGTTTGGGGATTGGTGCTGGGATTTGCGTCTTACAACTATACTTTTTATTTGTTGCTGACCTGGCTGCCATCGTATCTGTCTTCAGAGCATCACATTGATTTGCTGCATTCCGCCATGTACACCAGCGTGCCGTGGCTGGTCGCGACCTTTGCGGCCATCGTGATAGGCGGCTGGCTGGTGGATAAATTGGTGAAGCGTGGCCGCGATGCGTCGTTCGTACGACAAGCAGTCCTTATCGGAGGTACGACGCTCGGTTTGGGAATGCTGGGTGCAGCGTATGCGCAGAGCACTTTGGGCGCACTGGTGTGGATCACTGTGGCGATTTCGGGATTGTCGGCGGCATCGCCGGTGGGTTGGTCGGTGCCCTCGCTGATAGCGCCAAGGGAAAGCGTAGGAACTCTAGGAGGAATCTTGAATTTCGGCAATCAACTTTCGGCAATTGCCGCGCCAATTGCTACCGGTTACGTAGTGCAGACTACGCACTCATATTTCTGGGCGTTTGGCGCGGCGGCAGCTTTTCTGGCGATCGGCGTGGGTGGATATATTTTCTTGCTGGGGCGGATCGAGACGATTCCGGAGCCCTCGTGAACACAACTAGAACTTGTCTCATAAGTGGGTGCGGAAGGGGGAAAGGCTTCTCCTCGGGGGCTAAAGCTCACTTTTTGTGGCCCTTTAATGTCGGAGCTGAAGCTCCGACCCCCGAGTTGCCATTTATGAGATGGCTTCTATAACCCTAGCGCTTCTCATGGGATTCCTTGCGAATGGCAACGCTTTGCGTGGTTCCAAAGTTGAGATCCTTCGGCGATGCTCATCCTTCCCTTGCTCAGATCAAGTCGAGTCGCCTCAGGATGACAGTGCTTTGAAGAGATCGAGGCGCGGATAGATTGATAGCTGAGAGAAAGCGCGGCTAATCCGATTACGGCTTCAGGGCATTTTCGGGCTTCGAGGAATTGACTAATGCGCGGGTTGCGCCGGTGGAGATTCCGCCGTCGACGAGAAGAGTTTGCCCGGTGACGTAGCGGCTGGATTCGGATGCTAGGAAGACCACCGCACCGTCCAAATCATGCGGCTCGCCGGGGCGTTTCAATGGGATACGGTCGCAGATGTACTCGACCCATTCTTTGTTTTCGTAGAGCGCCTTGCTCTGATCCGTCTTGAACCAGCCGGGCGCCAGGCAGTTCACGGTGATGCCGTGCTTGCCCCAATCGTCCGCCAGGCTCATGGTCAGTTGGCGAATGCCGCCGCGGCTGGCGCCGTAAGGCCCCAAGCCGGCATAACCCGCGACGCTGGTTACGGAACCAATGTTGATAATGCGGCCATAGCCGCGCGGAATCATGAGGCGCGCGATAGCTTGGGCGACAAAAAAACTTCCGCGCAAATTCGTGTCGAGAATTAAATTCCAATCGTCCCAAGTGACGTCAAGGGCTGGCTTGCGCACGTTGCAACCGGCGTTGTTGACTAGAATTTCCACATGACCGAATGCCGTTGCGGCAGCCTCCGCCATGCGCTCGATGCTTTGCTGATCGCGGACGTCTAGTTCAAGTGAAACCGCTTTTCGGCCCAGCGACTTGATTTCCGCTTCGAAGGGCAACAGGCGTTCACGCTTGCGGCTGCTGAGAATCAGGTCAGCGCCAGCCTTGGCGAGTGCGCGGGCGAAGTACTGGCCAAGGCCGCGGCTCGTGCCCGTGACGATTGCTGTCTGCCCCGTCAGATCGAATAGTTGGTCGCTCATGCCGTTCCACCTGGTGTAAGAACTACTTTTGTCAGGCCCGCTTCATGCGCGTGGAGCCTTCTGAACCATTCAGGGCCTTCCTCGAGCGGCGCGATGGCCGTGATGAGTGGCTTGACTTTGATGGCACCGCTGGCCATCAACTCAATCGCACGCGGATACTCGCCTGCCGAAGCACATGATCCCTGCAACCGGATTTGCCGCGTCACCACCTTCTGAAGGGGAAGCGTGACTTCCGGGGTGATGTTTCCTACGAGGATGACGGTGCCTCCCTTACGAACGGCTTCGATGGAGGCGGCAACCGTTTCGTTTTTGCCGACTGCTTCAACGACAATGTCGACGCCCTCGCCGCCTGTCATTTGCTTCACCTTTTCGGCAAGATCGGGTCCAGACGGCAGAATTGATGTTGCGCCAAGGGTTTTCGCGAGTGCGAGGCGAGACTCGTCCACATCCGCGATAAAGATGCGGGAACAACCAGCGACGGGGAGGGCCTGGAGGCATAGCAAGCCAATCGTGCCTGCGCCAATTATTAGACCAGAGTTTTTGGGGACGCCTTCCGCCAGGGAGATTGCGTGAACCGCTACGGACACCGCCTCGAGCAGCGCGGCTTCCGGAAAGGAAACGGTCTGCGGCAAACGATAGATGATGCGCGCGGGGACAACGACGTACTCGGCGAAGGCTCCTGCACGACGATAATCCCCGCAGGATACTCCAAGGACTTCGCGGCTGTTGCAGAGGTTGACCTCGCCGCGACGGCAGAAGGCGCAGTTGCCGCAGGAGATGGTGGAATCAAAAGTGACACGGTCGTTTAGCTGGAGGTTGGCAACCCCGTCGCCAAGAGCGGCGATGGTTCCGGCGGCTTCGTGGCCCATCACGATGGGGGGGATGCGCCGTCCCGAGGAGCCGTCGTAGCCGTGCACATCGCTGCCGCAGATTCCGCAGGCGGCAACACGCACCAGGACTTCGTGCAAGCCGGACGTAGGGACGGGGAAATCCGCCATCTCCAAGTGCTGGTATTGTGAGAGCAAGAGCACTTTCATGGGCGCGACCCGGTGGCAGCGCGAGGCAAATTCTGTCAACTAGCAGGTTACCGAAAAACTTCCATCCCGTCATTCCGAACGGAGTCCGCGGAGTGAGGAATCCCTCTTTTCTTGGGTTTCCGACGAAGAGAGATTCCTCACTTCGTTCGGAATGAGGGGCCAGCCCACTTTTTCCGCAGCCTGCTAGCTTCGTGCTTACCCCGTCAAACCTTACAACGATTTTGAACGGACCCGCAAACGAAATACCGCTTATTTGGAATATGCCTGCAACCATACTTAAGGCGGATGCAACCCTGGATGCGTGACGTTACAATGCTTTTGCTGCAGCCGTTGTCCTGTGAGCGGACTCAATGCGAACACTTAAATTAGGCTTATCTCTGGCTCTTTTGTGCGCCGCGCAGTTTCCGGCCAATCTTTCCGCGCACGAGCACTTAACGCAAGTGCGCGTTTCAAACGAAAGGCGTACCAGCTTCAACGAGGGCTGGCGTTTTTTGAAGGCGGAAGCTGAGGGCGCGCAGAACCCGGCGTTTGACGACTCGAAGTGGACTGAAGTGCGTTTGCCGCACGACTGGGCGATCGCAGGACCCTTCGATCCAAAACTGAATCCGCACACGGGTGCTCTGCCCATTTCTGGGACAGGATGGTACCGGCAGACTTTTACCGTTCCGGAAAAGCTAAAGGGACGCTATTTCACGATTGAATTCGATGGGGCTATGTCCAATGCGCATGTCTGGCTCAATGGCCAGGAGCTTGGTGGACGTCCCTATGGCTATATCGGGTTTGCCTTTGACCTGACGCCGCAACTCCATTTCGGGGGCGAAAAGAACGTGATCGCGGTCCGGTTGACTCCCGAGGAGAATTCTTCGCGTTGGTATCCCGGGGCGGGGATTTACCGGAACGTTTGGCTGGATATTACCGGCCCCGTGCATGTGGCGAGGTGGGGTACCTACGTTACGACACCCAGCGTTTCGGATGATCAGGCTAGCGTGGCGGTGAAGACTGAATTGCGCAATCGGCTGGACCACGAGGCGAAGGTTGGCTTGCGAACGTCGATAGTGGACAGTGATGGAAAGCGCGTGGGGCAGAGCACTGAGCAATCAACGATTCCCGCCGGGGGTAGTCGAACGGTTGCCACGATCCTAAGCATCCCGCACCCGCAGCGCTGGGGCGTGGATCACCCGTACCTATACACGGTCGTGAGTGAGGTGATGCAAGGCGATCAGGTGGTGGATACGTCTAACACGCCACTCGGAGTTCGCACCGTCCAATTCGACAAAGAAAAGGGTCTCCTGCTGAATGGACGGTACTTGAAGCTGCACGGAGTCTGCTTGCACCACGATTTGGGGGCGCTGGGAGCGGCTGTGAGCCGTCGGGCGACCGAACGCCAACTGCAGATCATGAAGGCTGCTGGCGTGAACGCCGTGCGTACGAGCCACAATCCACCTTCGCCGGAGTTGCTGGAGTTCGCGGATCGGCTGGGATTGCTGGTGCTGGATGAGGCTTTCGACATGTGGCGCATTCCCAAAGTGCCAAACGGTTACAGCAAGTATTTCGACGAGTGGTCGGAGCGGGATGTTCGCGACATGGTGCGACGCGACCGAAACCACCCCAGCATTTTCATGTGGAGCATCGGGAATGAGATCCCCGAACAGGGAAAACCCGATGGCTGGCAGGAAGCCAAGCGGCTAGTGGGCTTCTTCCATGAAGAAGATCCCAGCCGCCCTACTACTTCTGCCTTCAACAGCTGGACCGACGCAATCAAGAACAAACTTGCGGATCAGGTGGACATTCCCGGATTCAATTACAAGCCCACGCATTATGAAGAGATACTGAAGGATCATCCCGGCTGGATCATTTATGGCTCGGAGACGGCATCGTGCGTCAGCTCGCGCGGCACTTACCACTTGCCGCTTGAAAAATACGAGAAACACCCGTCACTGCAGATCAGCAGTTACGACATCATTTCGCCGCCGTGGGCGTATTGCCCAGACGTGGAATTCACCTATCAAGATCAGTTGCCGAACGTGCTTGGAGAGTTCATGTGGACGGGGTTCGACTATCTTGGGGAACCGACACCTTACTTTGGACGCCGCGAATCGAGTGAGCAGGATTGGCCCGCGCGAAGCTCGTATTTTGGCATGGTGGATCTTGCCGGGTTTCCCAAGGACCGCTATTACCTTTACCAGAGTGTGTGGACCGACCAAGCCATGGTGCATCTCTTGCCTCATTGGAACTGGCCCGGATGGGAAGGCAAAGAGATTCCTGTGATGTGCTACACGAATGCCGACGAAGTTGAGTTGTTCCTTAACGGGAAATCGTTGGGAAGCAAAAAACGGTTTTCGGAGCCCATTGAAATACCCGTGGGACCAAACGTGAGTCAAGACCGCAAATTCAAAACCAAGTACCGCTTGCTTTGGGAAGTGCCGTATGCGGCGGGGGTTCTAAAGGCAGTTGCATACCGGCAAGGCAAGGAGGTGGCTTCGGAAGAGATGAGGACTGCGGGGAGTCCTGCAAAGATTCGGCTCACGCCGGACAGGAATGTGATTCAGGATGATTATGATGATTTGTCGTTTGTCACCGTGCGGGTGGAAGACAAAGATGGGAACCTTTGCCCGGTGGCAGACAATCTGGTTCATTTCCGGGTGAAGGGCTCCGGCCAGATCGCCGCTGTGGACAATGGCAATGCCGCTACGGTTGAGCCATTCCAAGCCGATCAGCGCAAAGCGTTCAATGGACTGGCGCTTCTGATTGTCCGGCCGAAGGCGGGAAAGAAAGGTTCGATCCACGTTGTGGCGACGGCCGATGGCCTGGCAAAAGGAACCACGGAGATTACCGTGCAGAAACCCCAGTGAGAGTTGGAAACCTCCAGACCGCCGGTATTAGCTGAGATTTGTTGGCAGGAGTCTCTGGCGTCAATTAGAGGCACTGGTTTGTTTGCCGGCTTGTTCGCGGAGGTCAAGGATAAGGCGGTAGACGGAGTCGACACCGTCGATGTCAACTAGTCTGGCTACTGGTCCACTAGTCGCGAACTGGCTGAAGCTCTGAGTGGATGAACGGCGAGAACCGAGGATTGGGAGTTTTGTGCCAAGCCAGAGGGTACCAGTCACGCTTCCTTCGCATGTGAGTTCGGGGATCGACTCCAAGAAAGAAAACCGAGTACTGCGCTTCCAGCCTTCCTGAAGGATGAGAATGCGACGATTGGTTACGGCGTAGTAGGTGCGGCGCTTGAGCCAGGAGTCGACAAAGAAGCGGCCCCAGATCATATATTGACCAATAACGACAAAGGGGACGCCCCAGAGAGCCATGAAATAGGAAACGGGATGGGACGGAGATTTCGAGGCGAAACCCCAGTAACCGAGGACGCTCGTTTCCCAGAAAATGGCAAAGCCGCCCCAGAGCAAGCTGAAAGGAACCGCGGCCCAGTCAGCGGAATGGAAGATGACGCTGGGATTGGGCATGCCGGCCCAGTAGATGGTTTCGCCGGAAGAGAGTTCTGGCTGGAGCTTCATTGCAGCGCGGGGATCGATCAGGTTCATTGCGGTCCTTGCTGTTATTCCACAGTCAGTTCAAGAATGACTCGATCAGTTGAAGTTGCAGAGGATAAGTGGCGAAGCAAGACTATTTTGCGCCGTAGCCCGCTGGGCCGGGGGAGTGGTGCCACCAGCCTACTGACCTGGGCAATTTGTGTAGCGAGTCGTGTTTATCGTTGTGCTGCTTATCTCTGTGGGGCCAGTGGATGCTGTACCAGTGGTGTTTGTGTTCGGAAGAGCCGGAGCCCTGCGGTTTTCGCGCGGAGAAGGAGGCGAACGGCGCTGCCAAGGATAGCGCTACGGCACACGTGAGAACCAGGAGTAATCGCTTCATCAGAATGCCCCTTTTACACTTTCCTTTTTTAGCATGGGGAAGAAGGCGGGGACTACTGTACGACAGTACATTGTTGCGAAGTAGGTAGGGGGGAGGAGGGGCAGGAAAGTGAAGGGAATGAGGGAGGTAAAGGAGGTACAGGAGCGGAGTGGGGGCGTAACGTACAGGTCGCGAAAGTGGTTCGGGACTGAAAGACTAAGAAAGGTGCGCCCACTTCAGAAAGTGGCTGCTACAAAGGCGGGTGGAGGCGGTGTGGTAAGATAAAGAATTAATTTGGATGGGAAAGTGGCGGAATGGCGGAATTTCCACTCATTGATAACACACAGTTTGAGCCGGATGACGAATACCGGCCGGAGCCGGAGCCTGAACCGCAGCCTCCGCGGTGGATGGATGGAAACATACGGATTGGGATTCATACATCCATTGCGGGGAGTTACCTGAAGGCGCTGGAAGCGGCGAAAAAGCTGGGGTGCAACGCGTTGCAGATCTTTTCGGCGAGCCCGCGGATGTGGCAAGGAGCGGGGGCGCGGATAGCGGAGCCGGATGCGAAGGCGTTTCGCGCTAAGCGGGAGGAAATGGGGCTAGGGCCGCTGGTAGTTCATGCGAATTACCTGGTGAATTTGGCGGCGGTGCCGCCGATGCTGCGGACGCGGTCGATCCAGGCGTTTCATGAGGAGTTGGTGCGCGGGGTGATGTTGGGGGCAGACTTTCTGGTGGTGCATCCTGGGGCGCGCGGGGAAGCGACCATGGAACAGGCGATTGCGACGATTATTGAGAGCGTGAAACAGGCAGCACGGCGCGTGCCGATGCGCGGGATGCGGATTTTGATTGAAAATACGGCAGGGATGGGGACGGCGGTGGGGTCGCGTCTGGAAGAAGTGGAAGCTATTTTGCGCGGACTGAAGGATTTGCATGCCGGGGCATGCCTGGATACGGCGCATTTGTTTGCGGCAGGATATGACATCAAAACTGAAGAGGGATTGGCGAACACGGTAGGGCAGATCGAGCGGACGATTGGGATGGATAATGTGCCCGTGTTTCATGTGAATGATTCGAAGATACCACTGGGCGGGCGCGTGGACCGTCACGAACATATCGGAAAAGGGAAAATTGGCGAGGCGGCAATCACGCGGATATTGCGGCACCCGCGGTTTGGGGCCTCGGAGCCGGAGGGATTGGCTGGACGGGCATTTCTGGCGGAGACGCCGATCGATGAGCCGGGAGATGACCGTCGGAATGTGGCGAAGTTGTGGGAATTGGCGGGGGTGGAAGGGCCGGAGGCGGAGAAGGGATTCAGCATGCTGACACCGGCGCTGAAGAAGATTCGGAAAGAGATGGAGAAGAAGGGAAAGAAGGACGCGGCGGCGAAGAAAAAATCCAAGAAGTAATGCGGAGGAAAAGACGACCCGTGGCGGACTATAACCCGCAGGCGATTGAGAAGAAGTGGCAGAAACGGTGGGAAGAGAATCGCGTCTTTGAATCGGAAGCAGACCCCCAAAAACAAAAATATTATGTGCTAGAGATGCTGCCTTACCCTTCGGGGACGCTGCACATGGGACACATGCGCAACTACACGATTGGGGACGTGGTGGCGCGAGTGAAACGGATGCGGGGATTCAACGTGATCCATCCGATGGGATGGGACGCGTTTGGATTGCCGGCGGAGAATGCCGCGATCAAGAACCATACACACCCGCGGGAATGGACGAATAAAAACATTGCGGAATTTCAGAGAGTGCTGCGGAGGTTTGGATTCAGCTACGACTGGCGGCGGGAGATTTCAACGTGCGAGCCGGAATATTACCGGTGGAACCAGTGGTTTTTCCTGCGGATGCTGGAGCGGGGAATTGCGTACAAGAAGAAGAGCCGGGTGAACTGGTGTCCTAAATGTTGCACGGTGCTGGCAAACGAGCAGGTAGTGAACGGCGGGTTTTGCTGGAGGCATGAAGACACGCGCGTGGAGGCTCGGGACATCGAGCAGTGGTTTTTGAGGACTACCGCTTATGCGGAACAGTTGCTGGATGATTTGAAGGAGTTGGAGGGTGGATGGCCGGAACGGGTCATCACCATGCAGAGGAATTGGATCGGGAAGTCGGTGGGGGCAAAGGTTTGGTTTGGGGTGGAAACAGTTGACAGCTCACAGCTGACAGCTGACAGAAAAAGCGGAGAAAAAAGCCTTACCACAGAGGTCACAGAGGGGCCGCAGAGTTCACAGAGAAGAGAAACCCAGGAAAAGATTGAGATATTTACTACGCGGATTGACACGATTTATGGAGCTTCGGCGATTATTTTGGCGCCTAACCATCCCTTGGTGGGGAAGTTGATTGCCGGCGCGAAGGATCAGGGCTTGTTGGAAACGAAATTAGGGGAGATGAAGCGATCTTCGGTGAAGATGGAAGATATCGCTACCGCAGAGAAGGATGGGTTTTTCACTGGGCGGAATGCAATTAACCCGTTTAATGGGGAGAAGATTCCGATTTGGGTGGGGAACTTTGTGCTGCTGGAGTATGGGACGGGCGCGATTATGGCCGTGCCGGCGCACGATGAGAGGGATTTTGAGTTCGCGAAGAAGTTTGGGTTGAAGGCGCCGGTGGTGGTGAGGAAGAGGGGTTTCACCACAGAGGACACAGAGAGCACAGAGAAAGAACCCAAAGAAGCTTACACGGAGTATGGGGTTAGCGTGAATTCGGGGCGGTACTCGGGATTGGAGACCGAGGCTGCGATTGAGAAGATGGCTGCGGACGCGGAAGCTGGAGGATTTGGGAAGAAAGAGACGATTTACCGGCTGAGGGATTGGGGCATTTCGCGGCAGAGGTATTGGGGCACACCGATTCCGGTGGTGTACTGCGAGAAGGATGGGATGGTGGCGGTGCCGGACAAGGACTTGCCGGTGCTATTGCCCGCGAATCCCAAATTGACGGGCGAGGGTCAATCGCCGCTGGCGACTGATCCAGAGTTTTTGATTTCGACTTGCCCGAAGTGCGGTGGAGCGGCGCGTCGAGAGACGGACACGATGGACACGTTTGTCGATTCCTCGTGGTACTTCTACCGGTATTGCGATCCGAAGAATGACAAGGCTCCTTACGATTCGGCGAAAGTGGCGTATTGGTTTCCGATTGACCAGTACATCGGCGGGATCACGCACGCGATCTTGCACCTGCTGTACTCGAGGTTCTGGTGCAAAATGATGCGGGATTTGGGAATGATTACGCATAACGAGCCGGCAGCGCGGCTGTTCACGCAGGGCATGGTGTTGAAGGGCGGAGAGGCCATGTCAAAGTCGAAGGGAAACGTGGTGGGCGCGATTGATATGGCGGAGAAGTTTGGGGCGGATACGGGGAGGCTGTATACATTGTTTGCGGCGCCGCCGGAGAAGGATTTGGAGTGGAGCGAGGAGAGTATTGAGGGGGCTTGGAGATTTTTGAATCGGGTGTATCGGTTGGTGGAGAAACACGCGGGGAATGGCAAAATGATTTCAGATATCAGCGATCAGATCTCAGGAAGCAAGAGCGAAGAGAAAGGCTTTACCACAGAGGGCACAGAGGAAGAGCACAGAGGGCACAGAGTAGAGAAGAAAACCCAAGAGGAAGAGAGATTCCCCGCTTCGGAGACTCCGCTCGGAATGACGGGCGGGGGGCAGGGTGGGGCGCTAAACTTGGGAAACCTAGGAACACAGTCGCTTCGAAGCTCAGGACAAGCAGGGGTAACTGTGCCACAGAATTTGACGGAGAAGGAGAAGGGATTGCTGCGGAAGGCGCACCAGACTGTGCGGCGGGTTACGCAGGATTTTGAGACGCGCTGGCACTACAATTCTGCGATTGCACAGATAATGGAGTTGACGAACGCGATTTATGCGGCAGAACCGCTGGAAGAGAATCTGCGGCCGGAAGTGCGGAAGGAAGTGCTGGAGCTGGTGACGTTGATGCTGGCGCCGATGACGCCGCATTTGGCGGAAGAGTTGTGGGAGATGCTGGGACATGGGGATGGGTTGTGGAACGCGGGATGGCCAGCGTTCAATGCGGAATTGGCGAAGGATGATGAGGTGGAGATCCCGGTACAAGTGAATGGGAAGGTTAGGGGAAGAGTAAAAGTGGCGGCGGGGGCTTCCCAGGAAGAAGTGATGAAACTGGCAGAGGTGGATGGGGGAGTTGCGGGGCATGTGGCGGGGAAGACGGTGAGGAAAGTGATTTTTGTGGGAGATAAGCTTTTGAATATTGTGGTGGGGTGAAGAGGGAATTCACCACAGAGGACACAGACAGCGCAGAGAAGAGGTTGAAGAGTAAAAAGTTAAAAGTTGAAAGGAACTCGTTCTGGTCTTGGCGGGGCTCTGTGCTATGACGTGCGGAGGTGGTGCCGCGATCCCTCCGCTGCGTGGCCCGGCGCGGCAGACAACGGCGCGAAAGAAAAGGCTGGGCCACTCCGGTCGGGATGACAAGAGCTTGAAGCAAGGTGGAAGGCATGGATGGTGCCACACAAATGCAATCCGAAAAACAAGCGGGGCCGATGAAGACGGAGATGGGCGGGATTGTGGTGCTGGATTTCGGGGGGCAGTACACGCAGTTGATTGCGCGGCGGGTGCGGGAGCAGCAGGTGTTTAGCGCGATATTGCCGTGCACTACGGCGATTGAAGCGATTCAGAAGCTGGAGCCTGCGGGGATTATTTTGTCGGGCGGGCCGAGTTCTGTGTACGACAAGGATGCGCCGAAATGCGATCCGGCGGTACTGGCAATGGGGATACCCGTGCTGGGGATTTGCTACGGGATGCAATGGATATCGAAGACTCTGGACGGAAGAGTGGAGCCGGTGGAACGGCGGGAGTATGGGCCCGCGCAACTGGACCTGGAGCAGTGTGAGAGCGATATTCTGGTGAATTTTCCGCGAACAATGAGGATCTGGGCGAGTCACGGGGACAACGTGCTGGAACTGCCGAAGGGATTTCATCTGACGGCGAAGACGGCGAACGCGATTGCGGCGGCAGAAAATCCCAGGCGCAAGATCTACGCGGTGCAGTTTCATCCGGAAGTGAATCACACGGAACATGGCACGGAGATATTGCGGAATTTCCTGTTCAAGGTGTGCAAGGCGGAGCCGAAGTGGAGCGGAGCAGCGTTTATTGGGGAGTCGGTGGAGGCGATACGGCGGAAGGTGGGAGAACACCGGGCGATTTGCGGCTTGAGCGGCGGGGTGGATTCGACAGTGGCGGCGGTGCTGGTACACCGGGCGATGGGTGATCGGCTGACGAATATTTTCGTGAATACGGGGTTGCTGCGTAAGAACGAGTTTGAGCACACGCTGGAGATGTACCGGGAACGGCTGGGGCTGAAAGTGATTGGCGTGGATGCTTCGGAGCGATTCCTGACGAAGTTGAGGGGCGTGAGCGATCCGGAGAAGAAGCGGAAGATCATTGGAGGGGAGTTCATTGCGGCGTTCGCGGAAGAAGCGGAGAAGTTGCAGAAGGGCGAGGCGCAGGGGGACATCAAGTTCCTGGTGCAGGGGACGCTGTATCCGGACGTGATTGAATCGGTGTCGGTGAAGGGGCCCTCGGCAACGATCAAGACTCACCATAATGTGGGAGGATTGCCGGAAAAGATGCCGTTTGCGCTAGTGGAGCCTTTGAGGGATTTGTTTAAGGATGAGGTGAGGAAGATTGGGAAAGACCTCGGATTGCCGCCAGAAATATTGGTGAAGCACCCATTCCCGGGGCCAGGGCTGGCGGTGCGGCTGTTGGGAGAAATTACGAATGAGAGTTTGGTAAAGCTGAGGGAATCTGACGCTATCGTGACGGAGGAGATACGGAGGGCCGGGCTATACGAGAAGGTGTGGCAGGCGTTTGCGGTGCTGCTGCCGGTGCGGAGCGTTGGGGTGATGGGGGACGGGAGAACGTACGGGCTGACGGTGGCGGTGCGGGTGGTGCAGTCTGACGATGCGATGACGGCGGATTGGGTGAGACTGCCGGGGGAGGTGCTGGAACGGATTTCGACGAGGATCGTGAACGAGGTGCCGGGAGTGACGCGGGTGGTGTATGACGTCAGCAGCAAGCCACCGAGCACGATTGAGTGGGAGTGAGTGCTGGGAAAAGCAGGTCCCTCAGGCCTGAAGGCCTGAGCTACAGGGCTCGGGATGACAATTCTTTGTTGGATGTGGAGGGCTGCGGGAGGCCGTAGTTAGCGGGGATGACAATTATTCGTTAGTTGAAGACAATTTTTGGTTGGTTGGGGAAGGTGGGGGAGGCCGTAGTTGGCAGGGAATGAATCAAGAGAAAAGCCGCTCCCGGCGCATGGAAGCGGCTTATCCAGTCAATCAGTTTTAGACGAGAGTGATGAGATGATTGCAGTACTACCGATTGGCCATTTTTTGCGCCATATACAGCAGCAACTTGCGATCTTCCTCATCCGACTTGCTCAGCAAGCGACGAAGCTTGTTGAGGTAGCGTGCCTCTTTGCCTGCACTGCCCCAGGCGATGTCGTCAGACGACCTGCGCTTGGGGAGATTGGGCAGCTGAGGCGGCTCCTCGCCGTCGTAGAAGAGTTGATAAAGTGGGCATTCGAGAGCGCGCGCCAGCTTTTCCAACGTTTCAATGGCGGGAACTGTATGGCCATTTTCAACGCGGGAAATGTAACAACGCAAAAGACCGGTGCGTTTCTCGATATCACCCTGGGAGAGTTTCTTTTCTTCGCGCAGAGCGCGAAGACGGTCACCGATAATCATGGATTGAGTATTCCACAGTTAGTACAAGGTAGCAAGTAGAAACATCAAGGGGCTGTTGAAATGGGGTTGGCGGGGCTGGACAGATTTCTAAGAATAGCGTAACCAAATAAGCATGGCGCGCGTCCCAAAATCAGAGGCCATAGGGCTCCCCGGACCGGCGGAGACGGAGAGGCTTGTGGCGGAAGCCAAGCGGAGCGGCGATGACAGGGAACTGGTGCGCCAAGCCAAAACTGGCAATAAGGAGGCGTTTGAGGCGCTGGTGGTAAGGCACCAAAGCCGGGTGTTTGCCGTGGCAGGAGGTATCCTGCGGAACCGGGAAGACGTGGAAGACATTGCCCAACAAGTATTCTTCAAGGCCTATTTTTCGTTGAAGAGGTTCGACCAAAGGGCGGCCTTCAGCACGTGGCTATATAAGATTACGGTCAACGAATGTTGGGACGTGCTGCGAAAGAGGAAAGTACGGCCGCTGGTATTGGAAGTGGATCTGAGCGAGGAGCAAGCGCGGGAGTACCAGGCGGCGGAACAGCTATCAGATGGTAAGCCGGACGCGAGCGAGCAACTGGCGTCGCGGGAACGGATAGAGCAATTGCTGGGATGTCTGGAGGAGCGGGACCGGTCGATGCTGGTGCTGAAGGAAGTACAAGGATTTTCAGTGGACGAGATAGCGGAGATCTTGGAGATCAATGCGAACACAGTGAAGGTCAGGCTGTTTCGCGCGAGACAGAGAATTGCGGAGAGTTTGAAGAGAAAGTTGAAGGCGAAAGCGTGAAGGAAAGATGTTCTAAAAAGATTATGAGCAGAGAGGGGAGCGCAGGATGAGCAACGAGCCAGAAGTGAAAAACAGCGAATGCCAGCGATTCCTGGACGAGATGGAAGGGATGCCAGCGGACGCAGGGCGCGATGGAAGAGCAGAGACAGCGCTGGAGGCGATGTCCAGCGAGGCTCGCGCACATGCGGCGGAATGCGCAGCTTGCCGGGAGTCATTCGAGGAGTTGTTGGAGACGCGGAAGGCATTGCGGCCGATGAGCGCTCCTGTGGCGGAGGCAGGGCCATGGTTTGCGAAGCGGGTGATGGCGGCGATCCGTGCGCAAGAGAATGAATTGGAAGAGCGGCGGAACGGAGTGTGGCTCGGGATAAGGCGATTGGCGCCGCGGCTGGTGGCGCTTTGCGCGCTGGTGCTGGTATTGGGAACGACGTGGGCCGTGCAGTTGAGGAGAGCCGATATAGCAACGCAGCCAGAAATGCGGCCAGCGGAATCGGTGTTTGAATCCGTTCCAACGCCGATGAATGACGACGTGCTGGTGAGTGGGACGGGGGAGCGTCCATGAACGGAGAGACGCGGAGGAAGGCGTGGGAGTGGCTCGCGGTGGTGTTTGTATTGGGTGCGTCGATCGGCGGAGTGTTCGGATACAGCTTCGCGCAGCGGAGTTATGCAGCGAGAACTTTTACGAATCCGGCGCCGAGCGAGGCGGAACGGCGGGCCAAGCGGGTGACGGAGATGAGCAAAGAGGTCGGGTTGACGCCGGACCAGACACAGAAGGTGGATGGGATCATTGCAGCGGCGCACCAAGAAATGAAGGGGATTCATGACAGAGCAGAGACGGATGTTGATGCTGTGCGGCTGAAGGCACGCGCGCAGATGAGAGAGTTTTTGACGGACGAGCAGAAGCCGAAGTTTGAGGCGTATGTGCGGCGGTTGGACGAGGAGAGGAAGAAGCAACAGATGAGGTGAGGCAGTAGTCAGTTTTCAGTCTTGGGTTAGAACTAAATCGGAATTTTAGCCGGGGAAGCGGAGGAGCTTTCCCGGTATTTTTTTGTAGAGAAGGAGAACGGCTCACCTGGAAGCTGTGGTGCAAGAGATTCGGCTAATACTGCGGAAGAGGAAAGGATAACGCAGAGGCGCAGAGTTCACGGAGGATCGCAGAGGAAGAAGGAGAAACTCAGGAACACGGTCGGGAGTGCCTGCGTCACAGAGAGGAGAACCCCATGAACCGGTCTAAAGACCGGCCACTACAAACCCAAGAAACTCCAAAACCAGGCACCCTTCTTTCAGTTGGAGGAGGAGAGGTTATTTTAGGTTGCGCATGAGGTCGGAGGCGGTTTTGGCGGCTTTTTTGATTTCAGAGACGTTATGGCTGGCGGGTTCTGAAGCGGGGAGCAGGTCAGCGAGGAGATCGGCATTGGCACTGATGACGCAGAGAAGGTTATTGAGAGTGTGAGAGATGGCGCCCAATCGGTTGGAGGTGAAATAGACGTTGGCACTGGGATCGAGCGTAAGTTCCATTTGAGCTGCCTCTCGGAGATGAGCTTGAGTTTTGTGATCGGAATGGGCGGCGAGTAGGGTGTTGTGGAAAAGGTCCGCGGAAAGATCGTTAAGAGGAAGGCAATGTGAGGCTCCGGCCCGCTGAGCCTTTTTGTCCAAATCCTTGACGGAGGGGTAAAAGAGCGCGAATACCGGAATCGCGGGGTATTCCTCGCGAATTTTGTGGATGACGCGGAGTCCCTGGAAGCTCCAGGCATGGAGATCAACAGCGAGAGCATCCCAACTGCCCTCAGCGAGAGTGCGGAGTAGATCCGTGGGGGAGTTGGAGCGATGAATGCGAAGTGGCGCGGCGGGGGCTTCCGCAAGCGCGTGAGAGACTCGTAACCAGGAGGGATTTTCGCCCAAGAAGAGGATTTGGAATACGGATTCGTGCATGGGTCTTTCTTGCTTCTCCTTACAAAGCGATCCGAGCATAGTCATGGTTGAACCTTGCCGCGGAAAGATGCGGGCTGCTTCACCAAAACAGACTCAGGAAATGTCGTCGACTACCTTTTTCCTGCCCCCCGACGGAAATAGACGCTGAATTTCCATCAACAGCCCCTCTGGGAAGAGGCTCTTGGGGACGAAACTGTGCGCGCCGCGCCGAAGGCATTCTTCGCCCAGGGAGAGGCCCTCCAATTCAGAGAAAACGATAATGCGAATGTCTGGGCAGGCCAGCCGGATGTCCTGGGCAGCTTCCAATCCATTCGTGCGAGGCATGCTGAGATCGAGAAGGATGAGATCGGGCCGATAGATTGAGGCGAGTTGGACGGCATTCTGACCGTCACTGGCCGTCGCAACGATCTCAAAACCACCTGCAAAATCGAGGTAATCGCAGACGGAACGGAGGGCAGTGGGGGAGTCGTCAGCTACCAGCACGCGAATTTTGTGAGCAGAGGACATCGGACCTCCGAAGGAACTTCATTAACGATTGTTAATATTGAAGGAAACAGTGGGGGAGCGGAATTGGAGTGATTGCCTAGGGTGGATTCACTAGTACTTTAGAAGGAGGAGAATCAAAGGTAACCCAGAGGCGCAGAGTTCGCAGAGGAAGAGAAATCAAATTTGCGGCTAGGTGCTGTGATGGTGCCACAGGAGCTTTCTTGAGAGCGGCCCGCCTCAGAAGGACGGGCCCTACAAAGGTACAAATAATCCAAGACCCAGGCACAAACTCCGTGCCTGGGGCACGCTTCGAGAGAAGGAATGTCAGGTGGTGGAGATGATTTTGTTGCGGATGGCGTAGACGACGAGTTCAGGGAGGGAGTGCAGATCGAGTTTGAGCATGATATTGGCGCGGTGAGCTTCAGCGGTGTTTACACTGATGCCAAGGATGGTGGCGATTTCCTTGTTACTTTTGCCTTCGGCGAGGAGCTGGAGGATTTCGCGCTCGCGAGGGGTGAGGCGAGAACGTTGGGTCTTGGCAGGGTCGTGAGAGATGTGATCAGTAGTGACAGAGGGGGAGACGCGAACGGAGAAGTAAGGCTTTTTTTGGCGGAGGGCGTCGACGGCGGCGAGGAGAACGCGGTCGGCATCGTCCTTGAGGATGTATCCGCGGGCACCTGCTTCGATGACCTGGCGAACAAGTTCATCGGACTCGTGCATGGTGAGGATAAGAATCTGGGTGGGGGGGGAAGCCTTGTGGATTTGGCGAGCGGCGTCCACGCCGTTCAGGAGCGGCATACCGATATCGAGGACGGCGACATCGGGCTTGAGTTTGGAAGCTTTTTCGACGGCATCGCGACCGTCGACGGCTTCGGCGCAGACTTGCCAGCCAGCGCGGGATTCGAGGAGGGTGCGGAGTCCAGTGCGAACGACAGCATGATCATCCGCGATCAGGATGCGAAGAGGAGCCATCGCGAGCCTCCTTTGGAAGAGCTTCGGGGGTGGAAATAGTGGCGCGAATGGTGGTACCGGCGGGACTGGATTCAATTTCCAGGAGGCCACCGAGTTGGGCCATGCGTTCGCGCATGCCGGGAATGCCGACGCCGAGATGAGCAACATTGGGCAAAGTCTGGTTATCGGACTGGATTGTCATACCGCGGCCGAAGTCAGTGATTTCGAGAATTACGGAAGATGAAGTCGCGAGGAGACGGATTGTAGCGGAATCGCTGCCGGAATGACGCTGGACATTGGCAAGACTTTCCTGAGCGACGCGGAAGAGAGCGATTTCGACCAGCTGTGGCATGCGGTTGAAGTGTTCGGGCAGCACAAGCTGAGTGTTGATGCCGCTACGTTCGCTGAAGCCTTGAACAAATTCCTTGAGAGCAGAGACCAAGCCAAGTTCATCAAGCAAGGGAGGATGAAGGAGATAGGAGAGACTGCGAATTTCGCGTGACACCTGCTGGAGGAGGGCGCGAGCTTTTTCCAGGGCGCGGTCGGCAGGTTCGCTGAGGGGAGGAGAAGATTGACGAACCTGGGCGAGGCTCAAGTTTACGGCGAGAACAGTTTGCGCGAGGCCATCGTGGAGTTCGCGGCCAATGCGGCGGCGTTCTTCGTCCTGGAGCTGGAGGAGTTGTGTGGAGAGCTGATGGATGGCTTGCTCGGCGTTTTTCAATTCGGTGACATCGGTAAAAGTGGATATGACGCGAAGCAGAGAGCCGTCCGGATTAAATTGCGGGGCGGCGTTGCCGAAGATCCAGAGGATTTCCGGGGAGCCAGGGCGACGCCAACCCATGGTGCTACTGCGGACAGGACGTTTTGAGCGCAGGACGGTGGCAACAGGACGCTCGGGCAAAGCGAGAACTCGGCCATGGTCATCGAGCGACGTAAGACCCAGAGAGGCAACGTCTTCGCCGAGGATGTCCTGTTCGGAGACAGCAAACATGTTGAGCGCAGATTGATTAGCGAACTCGATTTTGCCGTCGGGGCCATTGAGAACAACGGCTACGTGCAGATCGCGGACCAATGTGCGGAAGCGCTCTTCGCTTTCACGAAGGGCATCCAGAGCTTTGCGTTGCTCGGTGATGTTGGTAAGAGAAGCGAGGACGCGAACGAGATTGCCTTGGGGATCGAATTCGGGGATGGCGTCCGAGAGAGTCCAAAGGATTTCCTTAGTGTAAGAACGACGCCAAGCGAACACCTGGTTGTAAAGAGGGAGGCCGGTGGCGATGACGGTGGCGATAGGGCGGGCCGACTCAGGGATGGAGGCGCCGTCTTCCTGCAAAGGGTGGATACCAACTTCCTGTGAGGTATGGAGAGTGATCTCTTCAAGCTTGAGTCCAAACATATCCAGGGCGGCCTGATTGGCGAATTGCATGCGAGCTTGAGGGTCAAAGAGGACGATGCCGACGTGAAGACGCTCGACAAGGGAGCGGAAACGTTTTTCACTGGACCGCAGAAGCTCTTCCGCAGCCTTTCGCTCGGTGATGTCACGGACCACGACCAGGGAGCAACGCTTGCCGTCCAGATCGAGGAGTGCGCCGGACATGTGTCCGGTGCGGAATTGTCCGGATTTGTTGCGGAAGCGGAACTCACTTTCGCGCAGTTCACCTGTTTGTACGAATTCCGTGAAGATCTCGGCGCGGCGCACAGGGTCTTCCCATAGCTTCATTTCGCTCGGTGATTTGCCAAGAGTTTCGTCGCGGGTATACCCGGTGAGCCGTGTAAAACCATCGTTGACATCGAGGTAAGGGCCGTCGGGGAAGACATTGATGGACATGGAGTCTGGACTGGAGCGAAACGCGGAAGTGAACATGCGCTCTGAACTGCGCAGGGCTTTTTGTGTTTCGAGCAAGTGGCTGGAAATCAGACGCTGCTTGCGGCTAGTGAGATTGAGCCGCACGGAGGAGCACAGGACGGAAGAGGTGACGGCGAGCCAAGCAAGGGGTAACTGTTCTCGCGCAATGGCCACTCCCATGAAAATGACGAGGAGAGGAATGGCGATCGGGAGAATCTGAGTGACGACAAGACTTCCGACGCGAGACGGAGAGGAGGTGGGAGAGGGTTGGGGTTGCTTCCAAGAGAGGGCGAGGAGGATGACGAGGAAGTGAGGGAGCATCCAAAGGAGATCGCCCCAGCCGGCACCAGCGGATGAGGGGCCCAAAGTGAGGAGATAAGCGGCGTCAGAAAAAACAAAGGTAAGGAAAACAAGACCCAGGATCCGAGAGAAATAACGAAGCCATGGGGAGCGAGAAGCTCTGGAACGAAGGAAAAAAGCAAGAGAAAGAACGAGATCGCGGACGATATAGAGCGCGAGAATTTGGCGAAGGAGGGCAGGTGCGTTAGAGTGCCAGCGAACGGGGGAGTAGAAAAAGTAGAGATAGGTTGTGGCGGCGACGATGCTGACCTGGATGAAGTCGAGGACGCGGAGTGAATCGATGCCTGGGGAGTCCGCGTCGGAACGCGGAAAGAACATGATGAAGACAGGAGCAGGCCAGATGAAGTAGAGGGGATCGGAGGGATAGGGGCTCAGCGCGGAATTGGGAATAAAACTCTGGTAGTAGGCGCTGATGGCCTGAGCCAGGGTTTCGAGCGCGAAGGCGATAGCAAGCAGTGACCAGACTTGGCGCGCGTAAGCCGAGGAGCGCCGCGCAGCATGGAAAGAGGAGAGAGCGGCGAGGAGGCCCATGGCCAGGTCGAGGGAATTGGATAGGAGCAGGCGGGTGCTGGGAGAGCGAACAAATTCGAGGTCAAGCAAGAGGGAAAAAGCCAGCAGAAATGTGGCTGCAAAGGCAATCCGAGGAAACTTGCCAGGAGCAAGCAAGGTGACCTCACGTACGGCGGTAATTGAAAACCTGGTAAAGCACTGATGGGGGAGAGTCTACACCATCGCGAGGTTTAGTTGGAGAGAGTACGGGCTAGTTTTAAGTTGTAAGTTGTAAGTTTTAAGTAAAGAGAAGAGGGGAAAGGCGCTTAGGGACCAAAAATGGTGCCGCGATCCCTCCACTCCGTTTGACAAGATTGGGGTGCGGCAGACGGCGCGGGTCTTCGGTCGAGAGGCCAAGGAGGAAGTATTGATATTGCGCGGAATTGCGCCACGATCCCTCCACTGCGCGGCCCGACGCGCCAGACTGCGGCGCGGAGAAGAAAATCGGGCCGCTCCGGTCGGGATGACAGATGGGCGAGACGGCGGACGGCGCCGTGGCTGCGGTCGGGGTGACAATCAGAAGAAATCAGGACCCAAGCACACGCCTACGGTGGGTCTGGGACACCCTGCGTGGAAGTTGGGGTAGGTTGGGCAAGAAAATGGCGGAGCGCAGGGCGCTCCGCCTGGAGATGAGGGATCAGATTAAAGGGGTTGAACGTTGGAGGCTTGCAGACCCTTCGGCCCGCGCACAACCTCGAATTCAACGGCCTGGCCCTCGTTGAGAGAGCGGTAGCCATCGGCCTGAATCGCGGAGAAATGGACGAAAACGTCCTCTCCGGTCTGGCGCTGGATGAATCCAAAGCCTTTGCTCGCGTTAAACCACTTTACAGTTCCTTGTTCCTTACTCAATGCATTTTCTCTTTTCAAATAAGCTATCTGATGCTTCTCTCTCCAGGACCCTTACGAGTACCGGGCGTCTTCCGTTGTTTCCTCACCGCGGTAAAGCGGGCGGAAAACAAAAAAAGGCCGCAAGTTGTAGCCTGCGACCCTTCAAAATCAAAAGGCGAAACAAGAGCAACAAACGCAGTATTAGAATAACACAGGTCCTGGGGAAGTCCAAGGGGAATATTGGGTCCCCAATCCGTCCGTAAGGTGGCAGTGACCAGCGCACACGGTCCGAATTCTGGTTCATTGCAGCCAGCAAGCACTGCCAGAGCTTCTTCGTTGAGCTTGAGCAAGGCAGGCCAGCGGGAAGCGCCGATCGATAAACGATAGGGGGACAGTTTTCCAACGAGCCATCCAAAATGTGCTCTGCAAATCCGTCGATAAGCTCGCGTACCTTGGTTCGCGTTAGGTTCGAAGCGGTAGGAATTGTAGGGCTTCCAACCACAGGGCCATTCCCTCCGCCTCCCTGGCCAGGCGCAGTCGCATCTGTCGGGCGTGATGCACCAGCCGACCTGCCGTGTAGAAGATCAGAAAGCGCAGTCGCTTCGGGCGGGCCCGCAATAAATCTGCGGGCAAGGCCAAACGCTTCAGGGCCGTCAGCACGTTGTAGGAGATTACCGCCAGCCGCAACCAAGCGGCGTTGGCCCCAAAGTATTTCGACGGCAACACCCCGGTCGCCAGCTCATTCTTCAGCACATCGTGGACTCCTTCGATGGTGCCTGCTTTTTCTCGATGCCAGTCGATCAGCTTCACCGGCTCCCAGTCCCAAATGTTGCTGAGCACGGCAAAGTGCAAGACGCTACTGCCGTCAGCAAATAATCCTCCCTGCCGCTTCCGCAACCGGATGGCCACGTAACGCAGCGGTTTCGTCCCTTTCGGCTCCAACTCCTCGTTGGAAACAAATACCACCTCGGCGCATTCCCGATCCACGTCCGGCTCCGGCTTACCGTAAGCTTTCCATCCCGACTCCGGCACTTCCAGAATCGCCGCGTGTAACGCATCACTCATCCGCGCGCTGACCGCAAAACCAATGAATCCCGCCGGCCCGTCTGCGCGTTTCTCGTTCAACAGCCAGCGCAACAACCCCTTCTCGTGACACGCCGAGTCGCCCCGATAGTAATAGCTCGTCACCGTGTTCGGCAAAGCGGCAAATGCCGCTTTGGCCACCGTCAACGGAGCCATCTGCGCCGGCACATTCCCATCGCGAAATTCGTCGGCCAGCACCACATCCATCTCTGCCCACACCGCCAGCATCGGTTGGTAGCCGCGCGATCCTTCGTAGGTATACAGGGCTTCTCGCTTGCGGCTCTCGATAATCGTGGCGTCTTGATCGACCGTGGCGATCTTCTGATCTACGCAGCGTTCCCCCAACCGCTGAATCAGATCTCGGTTCACTCGCCCCAGCCCCTCGAGCGCCCGGTTCTCTTCGGGAATGTAGGCTGTGGTATCCGGTAGACGCCGCTGCTGGGCTTCCTGAATCTTTTCCTCTTCGTGGAAGGCGTGCAAAAACTTCCGCGCCGCTTCCGGAGAAGGCAGCTCATGTCCAACGAGCTCCGCCAACCCCGTATCGCTGCGCAGGTGTGCGAAATCGTCCACGCACTCTCCCCCAGCCGCGTTCAGAATTACGAAACTTTCCACGAACGTGGCTTCGTCGTAGCCCCGCTCACGTTCCTTGACGGCCACGTGTTGCTGCACGCTTCCCGACAGCCCCAAGGAACGGCACGCTTGCACCACCAGCGGAATCCCGCCCAGGGCGGTCAAGGACTCTTCCAACGGCTTGGGATCCACTTCGAACAATAACGGGGACTCGGTTGGGGAAGGCTTTGGCATTCTGCGCATGCCCGCCATCGTACGCGAATCGCGCACCTTACGGGTGCGAATTTCTACCCAAAGGTGTTTACTGCTTGTGGCGGCATTTAGGCCAATCCATTGGCTCAAACGCGCGCTTCGCCAACCACCGGGCTACCACACGCCCTTGTTATCGACGGATCGGGGTTGGGTGATGGTTGATAGAAAGGGGAGGGAATATCAGCGATCAGATATCAGCGACCAGGAAGCCAGACGGCGGACCTACCAGATGCCTGGTAGGAGGCGGAATCTGGTGGTCATGGCGTAGTCCGTATATCCGGGAAGTTCGTTGCGGAGCGTGCGATCTTCGAGAGCGGTTCGCACGACGAACAGGCAGATTGTTGCCATTGCAGGCAGGTAGGACCAGAGGGAGCCCAGGAGTAGAGGAGCGGCCAGACTCTGCAAGATTACGGCTGCGTACATGGGGTGGCGGATGACGGCATAGGGCCCGGAGGTCACGACCTGGTGTCCTCGGTCAAACTGGATGCGGACGGTCGTTTCGAGGTGCGGATTGACGATCATGGTCCAGGGAATTAGCACGCCTCCCATGAGGTAAAGAGGGAGGCCGACGAAGAATGCGCTCCACCCAATATGGGACCAGGCGAAGCGAACAGCATCGAGCCCGGCGACTACAGGGAGGAGGAAGAAGGTCACAAGGATCAAGGGCAGGATGACCTTGTCAAACGTTTTGGTGTTGGCGTGGCGCTTAACTCGCTCTTCCAGGATGCTCGGGCTTTTCAAACTGACTGCGATTTCACCTAATACTATGGTGCAGTTCTGTAGAGCAATGTAGAGCCACGCGCGCGTCCACGTTAGACGGCCAGCGGCGAGGAAGAGGATCACACTCCAGAGGACAAATCCGGTCAAGCCCCTGAAAAGGCGATCACGGAGGAGGGCGTTTGGGGAGTTTTGTAGGGTTGGTGTGGATTCGTCGTTCACGCGCCTAGGATAGCAGTTCGGAAGCTGACGGGAGAGTGATGGGGGATTGGGTGGTGTGTGACCAATGGTTTGTCACAGCAGAGACGATTTTTACACGCGAGGATACGTGGGACACGGACTTACGCAGACTTCGCGGGAGGAGTGACCCAAGCACCCGCAACCGAAGGACTTAAACCCCGGGGCAAGAGAACGCAAGACCACAGGTATGAAACCGGCACCTGGGGCGCCCTCCGTGCGCCGCAGATGGCAGGTGGAACAGAACCCGAGGACTATTTCCGGAGAAGCAGGATGGCCCACTCCTTGGAGTCGGGGGGAGAAGGCGAGGACCAGGAGGGACCAGTGGCATCCGGGACAGGAATCTTCTCGCCGGTTAAGGGGCTGAACCATTCGGCCGAGTAGTTGCCCGGTTGGAGTTGAAGGGTGAAGCGGCCGCCTTGCGGAAGATAGACGGCGTAGATATGGCCGGGATCGGCGAGGCAGTAGTTGGAGTGGTCGACAAGCTCGTCGTGCGGGTTGGTTTTCCACCAATCGAAGCTGGTGATGAACTCGACGATGTGGCCGTAGCCTACGAACATGGTCATGGAATCATCGCCACGGCCGTTGATCCAACCACCGCCAGTGTCGGGCCAGACGTTGGTGCCGCGACGCGCGGATTCACCGGCAGTCTGGTAGGCGCCAGCCATGACGATGTCCCAAGCGACCCGACGGAGCGCATCGGCGGATTCCTGGTTAGGGATAGCCCAGAGGGGGTAGTGATCCTCGTAGCCGTATTCTTCGTTGGTTTGCGGAATGATGCGGCCAGCTTGTTCCTGGAATTTGCGGGATTGGAGCATGAGGGCATGCTGACTGCGGGACCATTCCTGATAAGAGGTGAAACCGAACCAAGCGGAGGCGCGATCCTGATGGACGGATCTTCCGTCCTGTACGACGTCGACGGGGTGGCTGGTGGCGAGATGGTGATAGGGATCGAGTTGGACGAGGAAAGTGCCGGTGTCGTGGGTCCACTGATCGTCGCGGAAGCGTTCGAGATCGTCGCCCATATCCCAAGTGATGTTGGAGTAGGCCGCCAAGCGAGCGACGGCGTAGCGCAAGAAACGGACCTCGTCGTCGCTGCGCGCAGCGGAATGGATGCGGGAGTCGTTCATGTCCAGGACGACGGAGATGACGACATCGCGATCGCGCGCAAACTGGAGCATGGACTCGAAGCGGCGCCAGTAGGAGACGTCGAAGCGCGAGTAGTCGAAGCCGGGGTGGAGGAAGTCGTGCGGGTCTCTCGCAGGCCAGGGTGCGAGGTCCATGGTGAAGTTATCGGATTGCATGATGGGTTCGCCGTAGTAGACATTGGTGCGGCCAGCGAGAGTAACGCGAAGGCGATTGACTTTCAGGCGATGGAGGCGGTCGACGGAGTACTGGACGGTGCGATCGTCCTTCCAACCGAGTAGCCAGTAAGCGGTGGTGCCGTTGAAGAAGTAGTGCTCGCCGGTAGCTTCCCAAATGAAATGCCAGGGGTATTGCGGATCGACGCGGAGAGGGCCGCGAAGAGCGGAAGATGTGACCTGGAATTCGCCCTGAGAGGATTTTGCAAAAGAAGCCTGATGGAATGTGACGGAGTATTTGTAGGTGCCTAAGGCGGAGGGCATGAAACGGACGCGAAAGACGGAGCCATCGGGAGAGTCGCAGAAGCCGGAGACGGACCATTGTTTGCCGGAGCCGAGGAGGGAGAACGTGGCATCTAGGGAAGCATCGGTGAAGGGATTGGCGGCATCGGGTTGCGTGATAGTGGCGGAAAGTTCGAGGACGTCGTAATTCTTCACAAGGCGAGGCGCCGGGGAAAATGAGACGTCAGAAGCGACGGCAAAAAGGGAGATCGGAAGAACAAGAGGGAGAAAGAGTGAGAGCAGAAAGGCGCGCAGGCAAGGAGGATTCATTGGCGATCCTTAAGGGAAGAATTTGTGGAGCGTGAAACGAATTTAACGCAAGAAGTGAGGAGACGTCCAGAGGACAATCGGAGTTAGCCCAACTTCCACGCTCGGCTGAGCGAACTGCTTTGTTTGCAGGGAGTTGTCATTTTATTCCGTCACTATGTTTGCCGGGAGGTCATGCCAAGTCTTAACCGGCCTCATGATCTCCACCGGTATTCTGAGCGTCGAGTAAATCTCTTTGTGAATCGGTTCTGGGATACTGCTTTTGCGAATCTTGAGCACGCGTCCCTCCCGGGTTGGCAACACCACCGTGATTACCTCGTGCGTCCGCAGTTGTCCGCGCAGGGTCGCCCACGAGGTGTGCACGCCACGATCCAGGAATCTTTTTTCGATGGCCACTAGGAGATGGTAAGCCAGCACGCAGAGGAAGATGTGTGTTTGGGTGCGATGCTCGAGATGGTGGAAGATGGGCCGCTCGAGCAACGGACTCTTCATGGCCCGAAAAGCTCCCTCCACCCGCGTGAGCAGCATGTAGGTCCGCCAGATTTCCTCCGCCGTCAAGTCCTGCCGGTCGGTTTTCAGCACATAGCCGCCATCGAGTTTCTCGGCGATGGCTTTCTTCTCGCTGTTCTCTTCCCACCTGAGAGTTTTGCGCTCGGCGTCGTAGTCCATCCGGTAATAGCGGGCCACCCGCGGGTAGCGTTCCTTGAGCCGACCGATCGCCTGGTGGATTTTCTTCTCCTCTTGCAGCTGGCCCTTCTCCCTACGCGCTTGCAATTTCTCTAAATCTCTCTTCAAGCGTTGCTCGTGAGTTTCACGGATGGCTCGGTCCTTCTCTTCGCGTCCCTCGCTTATGCACAGGATGTAGACCTCACTCCCCCGCTGGCAGCGCTTAATGCGCACCTGTGATTTTTTCTGATCGGGATTGCGCGGCGAGGGAATCCGAATGACTTCCTCCCAGTTGTCGCTCTGTTCGAACTCGGCCAACCAGGCATTCCGTTCCGACTGCCGGCTGGCCACCAAGTAGTGGTGTCCGTGCGCCCGGATTTGCTGCAAGTCTTCTTCGTACGCCATCCCGCGATCGACCACTACCGTCGAACCCGACTTCCGCCCCGTGCGTTTCTCCAAACTTTCCAACATCTCTTCCACCGTCGTGCGGTCCTGACGGTTGCCGTCGAAAACTTCATGTGCCTTGGGAAAGCCATCGCGATTCAGCACCAAGCCGATGAGCACCTGCTTGCAATCGGGCCGTTTATCTCGCGAGTAGCCGCGCTTGGCCTGCGGATTGTTCCCGGCTTCCCCTTCGAAGTACGTCGAGGTCAGATCGTAAAGGAAAAAAGTGTCGTCCAGATTGAATAGGGTCTTCTCGCTTTCCGCCAATTCGCGCTCGATCTGCTCCCGGTGAGGATGCAGTCGGTCCAGATTGCGATACAAGGCCTCATCACTCAGTAAGGAGAGCTTCGTTCCAAGCACATCGTCCAGGGCCGTGCGCTCCATCCAATCCGGCATGGCATGTTCGGAAAGCGGAAAGATCAGACGATTCAGCACCATCGCTTCACTCAGCAGACAGGCTCTGTCGGATAGTCCCGCACGCTGTAAGATTTCACCCAGCCCCAACTGCTGCCACATTTGATGGCCCACGTGCACGGTTCCGGCCTCACGGGGTTTTTCCATCGCCACACGGTCGACATCAACGATGATCGGAGATTCCAGCTCCATCGCTGATTTCTCCGCACCGGAGCGGCTTCTGCGTCCGCGGCGCGCCTGTTCCGTAAGGGTCTTGACGGGCGAGTTAACGGCGGAAAGAGCGCTCTGTCCCTGCAAGCTCTTCTCCACGCGATGAGCGAGTTCGAGCCATTGCTCGCGGGGTGCCGGGGCCAGACTTCCGAGCGAGCAGATGATGCGTTGGCGGGGCCCCTTGGGGGTGTGCAGGGATTCGACCAGCAGGTAGTTGATGTAGCTTTTGCCCTTCCAAGTTTTGGTCGTTTTGCGGATGTACACAGGACACTACATATAACAACTGATGATCTACAGTCAAGCAGAATATTAACATCATTCGTCACTATTTACACGATTTAGCAACCGTCCGTTGAAAAGAAAAACCTTACCGGCCAACCAGGGGGAAATTTCGCTTCCTAGCGTGGAAGTTGGGTTAGAAAGAGCACTTAGTGGACGGTGATGGTTACCGAGGAGGTGGTTTGGCCGAAGGCGCTTGTGGCGTACAGGGTGTAGGTGGTGGTGGCGGTGGGGGAGACAGTGGCGGATGTGGCACGGGTGGCGCCTACGGTGGGGGAGATGATTACGTAAGTAGCGCCGGAAACTTGCCAGGAGAGAGTTACTGCAGTGCTAGAGGCGACGGAAGTGGCGCTGGCGGTGAAGGAGGTGATTTGGGGATTGGGGCCGGAGGGGACGTTGGAGTTGGTGTAGAGGGGGGAGATTTGGATTACGTCGAAATCGGCGGCGGTGACTTGGCCGAGATTGTGTAGATCGTTGTTATCCCAACGATCATCGGGGGCGCCGCTGATGTACATGGAGGAGCCATTGTCGGCCATGATTAGGCCGTACTTTTTCATGGCGTTGAGGATGACCTGATTTGTGGCGGAGAACGAGGAGACGTTGAAGCTCTGTTTTAGGCGGAGGCGGGCGCCCATGGGGAGGGCGTTGGCGTTGCTGGTGGTGGAAGCCCAGTGGGACGCGGGAGGAGTGAAACCGGCGCTGGAATTTTGCAGGGTGAAGCGGATGGCGTGGTTGATGGTGCCCGCAGCGACTTCGTCGTAGCGAACAAGACCGGGGAAGATGGGGAGTCCGGCAGCGTCGGCGCTGGTCCAGGTGTAGGGGCGCTGCTCGTCGGCGAGAAGATCCCAGACTGCGCCGGAGTCGGCATTCCAGGAGGAGGATTGCGGGTAGGAGCTGTAAAGCTCGTAAAGGAAGCAGTTGGCATTGTCGAGGACGAGGACGTGGCGATCACCCGTGCCGGGATTTGGATAGCCTTCGATGGGAGCGGAGAGAGGGATGGGCATGGGGCCGGGGTCGCTCTCGTCGCCATAGGCGGTGTAGTTGATGGGAATGAGGGGCTGCGAGGAGTTGACAACTGTGTAAGGAATACCCATGTAGGAACCGTTGTATTCGCCGGAACCAAAATCGGGATGGAGGCCGATGGTGGAGCCGATGAAGTTGATGTAGTTGGCGGAGTTGGAGTCTACGTTGGCGCCAGAGATATCTTTGTTCCAGAGATTGTCAGAGGGGAACGGAATGAAGCCGTTGAGGCTGGCACCTTGGCCAACGGACATTTGGGAGCAGTTGGAGGTTTGCTGGGAGCCGTTGACGGTGAAATTTTGGGGCGAAGACGAACTGCTGCCGGGGTCGGGATTCTGCACGGTGATAGAGAAAGTGCCAGAGGAAGTGGCATTGCCGGTGGCAGTGAGTTTCGTGGCGGAGACGAATGTGGTTGGGAGGGCGGTGGTGCCGAAAAGGATTTGGGCGCCAGAGACGAAATCGGAGCCGGTGGCGGTGATGGTGAAGTTTCCGAGATTTGTGGAGGCCGGAGAGATTCCGGTGAGGACAGGAGTGGGATTTAAGAGAGTGACAGCGCTAGTGCCGTTTTTTGAGGAGTCGGCTGAGCTGACGGCTTTGACGGTAACGGAGGCGGGATTGGGGAGAGCGGTGGGGGCGGCGTATTTGCCGGTGGAATCGATGGTGCCGAGAATGGAGGAGCCGCCGGAGGTGTCGTTGACGTACCAAGTGACGGCAGAGTTTTGCGTGCCGGAGACCGTGGCGGAAAAATTCGCGGAATTGCCGGCGCGGACGCTGACGGTTTGCGGGGAGACGGTGACAGAGATCGCGCGTGGTGGCGGAGGTTGCTGAGTGCTGGAGGATGAGCCGATGGCGCCGCATGCGTTAAGAAGGAATGAAGTTAGTAGAAGGGCGAGGAACGCCGGGAGATTGAGTGTGGCGGCACGCATGGCTTCTTGAGTTTGGCCCATCGGCGGAGGTTTGGACAACTGGACTAAAGGACAGAATACGACCAAGCACCGGTTGCATAAATAGATGAGTATTACCGGTATACTTATAGAATGTGGTAAGGGTTGTTGTACGAGCAAAGCAGAGCTTGGAGTGCAAGGAAAAATGTAATGCGAAATCAATTGGCTGTGATCATGTCTGGAATGTTGCTATGGATGAGTATTTTGCCCGAGGGTGTGATTGCGGGGCCGACGCAAGAAGTGAAGGGGCAAGCTGCGGGTGCACAGTCGAAGACCGCGGCGGGAGACACTGCGCAGGACAAAGGCAGCGTGAAGCCACTGGCGGCGTGCGGATTTTGCCTTGAAGATGGCACAAAAGTGCCACTGGTACTCGGGCGAGAGCTGTCTTCGGGAGCAGAGTCCACGGGAAATCGAGTCGACTTTGAAGTGACGGAAGATATCAAAGTGAAAGATATCATGGTGATCCCAAAGGGCTCGCGGGCAACGGGAACGATTGTGGAAGCGCAAAAGCGGAGACGGATGGGCCGCGCGGGAAAACTGAATGTGAAGATCGATGAAGTGCGCTTGGCGGACGGATCGCGGGCGATGTTGCGCGCTATGCAGGAGAACACAGGAAAAGGGCGCCAGGGAGTGATGACCGGGGCGATGATCGGTACGGGGATTTTGTTTTTTCCGGCGGCGCCGTTGTTTCTGTTCATGCGAGGCAAAGACATTGTGATTGCGAAGGGAACCCCGGTGACATCCTATATTGATGGCAATACGGAATTGGATTTAGCGAAATTCCAGGGTGCGCCGACGCCGCCCGACACACCACAAGCGAGTTCTCCACAAAGATAAGCTGGGATCATTTTAACGCTATGCAGGTTTCCCACATCCAATGCGGGGCCGGTTGTCCTTTGTCTGAGAGACAGAGCGAGATCGGAATAATCAAGGAGAATCAGAGATGGCGAAAAACCTAGTGACGCAAGTGAGCAAAGCGGGAGGGGAGTTTGAGCTGGTAGAACGGGAGATTTTGGCGCCGGGAGCGGGCGAAGTACGGATTAAGGTGGCGGCTTGCGGGATTTGCTTTAGCGACCATTTGGTGAAAGACGGAGTGTGGCCGGGGTTGCAGTTCCCACGCGTGCCGGGGCATGAAGTGGTGGGCGTGATTGATGAGTTGGGAGCGGGAGTGACGGGATGGAAGAAGGGCCAGCGCGTGGGCGTCGGATGGCATGGAGGACATTGTTTTGTGTGCGCATCGTGCCGTCGCGGGGACTTCGTGGCTTGCGAGCAGGCACCGATTACGGGGATAACGCGGGACGGAGGATACCAGCAGTACATGATTGCACGGCATGAGGCGGTGGCGCTGGTGCCGGAAGAAGTTGCGTGGGCGGAGGCTGGGCCGCTGCTGTGCGCGGGGATTACGACTTTTAATGCGCTGCGGAATAGCGGAGCGCGACTGGGAGATTTGGTGGCGGTGCAGGGAATTGGCGGGCTGGGACATTTGGGGATTCAGTATGCGGCGAAGGCTGGGTATCGCGTGGTGGGGATTGGTCGCGGACCGGAAAATGCGGCGCTGGCGAAGAAGTTGGGGGCGTTTGCTTACATCGATAGCAAGGCAACGAAAGCGGCGGAGGAATTACAAAAGCTGGGCGGAGCGAAAGTGATTTTGACTACGGCGCCGAATGCCAAGGCGATGGCGGAAGTTGTGGATGGACTCGGCGTGGGAGGGAAACTTGTGATCGTGGGAGCGCCGTTTGAGCCGATGGAGGTTTCGGCGCTGTCGCTGATTATGCGGCGGAGGGCAATTCAGGGATGGCCGTCGGGGACGGCGATGGATTCGCAGGAGACACTGGAGTTTTCGGCGTACTCGGGAGTAAGGCCGATGGTGGAGAAGTTTCCATTGAGCAAGGTGAAGGAAGCGTATGAGAGGATGACGAGCGGGAAGGCGGAGTTTCGGGTGGTGGTGGAGATGTGAAGAAAAGAGATATCAGATATCAGCGATCAGATATCAGGATTTTCGCGAGGGCTACTCATGGCGCAGGGCGACCATGGGATCCACGCGCATGGCCCGTCGAGCTGGAACCCAGCAGGCCAGTAACGCCACGACAAGGATGAAAATCGAGACGACTACGAACGTCGCGGAATCCGTCGGCTGAATTCCGAACAAAAATCCTTCAAGGAATTTCGTAACCGCCAGGGAAGTACCGACGCCGATCACGATGCCGATTGCGGACAGGCGTGCTCCTTTCCTAAGCACCATCCGCATAATACTTTCGGGTCTGGCACCAAGGGCCATGCGAATTCCAACCTCATGAGTCTGCAGAGAAACCGTGTACGCCATCACACTGAAAATTCCCGCCAGGAGCAGCGCCAAGGCGATAGCTGCAAAGGTCGAAAGGATGACGAATTCGAACTGAGGTGAGGAGAATATGTCACGCTGGAGCATGTCGTCAATGGTCGTGGGATTGACGAGCGCAAGGTCGCTGTCCACCTGCCAGAGCTCTTTGCGAAGCGTTGGAATCAGAGAGAGCGGAGGTACGAAAGACCTGACCACGAGGGTGTTTGCATTGGCGCCGGCCACGGTGGAAGTAATGTAGGCTTCCGGCGCGGGCGGTCTCTTTGGATTGCCATTCTTTACATCCGCGACGACGCCGATGACTTCGAACGGTGTGCCCTTGAACTTGGGTATCTCATCGAGGACCTCGAAATGGATGGTCTGTCCAATCGGGTTGTCCGTGCCAAAATACTTGCGAGCGAGCTCCCGACGGATCACGGTGACCGGGCGCACTAAACTGACATCATCCTGCGAAAACACTCTCCCATCGAACAGGCGCAGGTGCAGTACTTCAAAATACTTTTCGCTACTGAGGTTGATCAGCGCCGTCCACCGTTCAGTGCGGGTTTTCCCGGGGATGGTAATTTCGCTGCCGAATCCACCGAACGGAGGAGGGCTCGACACGAGTGCCGCAGAAGCAACGCCGGGCAAAGATTTCACTTGTTCGAGCACCCTACGCGACACCATGTTTTCTTGTTCCGTTTGCTGCTCGCCGTTGATTTGCGGGAACGATAATTGAGCGACGAGAGTATTACGTGGATCGAATCCCAAATCGACATTCTTGATGTTCCAGAAGGTACGCATCATCAAACCCGCGCCGACCAGGAGGACGATCGCTAAGGAGGCCTCGACAACCACCAACGCGGAGCGCAGGTTCCCGTGTCGATAACTGGTGCCGGAGCCCCTCGCATCTCCGGCGAGGCGCGCACGAATATCAGTGCGCACTGAATGAAGCGCAGGATTGTAGAGAGCATAGCAATGATCAGCGCCGTTCCGAGCACCGGAACGTTCAGCGAAATGACGGCTTCCTGTGGAAATGCGTTGTACGGAACGAGCGGTACGACGGCTTTTGTGGCCACCCAAGCTAACAAACATCCCACAAAGCAACCGGCGGTCGCTAGCAAGAGGCTCTCCACCAAAAGCTGCCTAATCAGCCGTAAGCGGCTTGCACCCAGCGACGCCCGGATGGCGATTCCCCTCTCGCGGACCGTGGCTCGCGAGAGTAGAAGATTGGCGATATTGCTGCACGCAATCAGCAGCAGCATTAAGACTGCGGCGAGCAATGGGTACATCAGCTGTTTGAATCCTCCGGTCACCCGGTCGGAAAGGGAAGTGGCAGTTACCGTGAATTGCTTTGGATAGTCGGCCGGCGCGATTTTCGCATACTGATGGGCGACCACATTGAGGTCGGCCGCGGCCGCCGCCAGACTTACGCCAGGTTTCAATCGGCCCACGGTGTAAAGAAATTGGTTCTTCAACTCGGCTTTGGTGAGCGCTTCCGCGGGATCAATACTGAAAGGCACCCACACGTCGACCCACGCCCAGCGGAATCGCGGCGGCATAATCCCGACGAGCGTTGTAGGAACGCCATTCAGCGTGAAACTCTTCCCCATGAGGTTCGCATCGCCGCTGGACCGGGCATGCCATAGCTTGTATCCCTTTACGAAGACAGGAGTGGCGCCCGGCTTGACATCGTCAGGCGTCGGTAGCCGGCCCAGGAGCGGATTTGCGCCGAAAAATTGGAAGGAATTCACACTCAAGAAATCGGCATCGAATTGATCTGTCGCATTGCCGGTCGCATAGCGGACTGGCGAGCTTCCAAAGCCGCCGTATTCACCGCTGAAATCTTGAAAGGCTTGGCTGTGATCGCGGAAATAGAGAAATTCCGAGACTGACAAGAACTCACGGAGATTGCTGGGCCGGGTCAGATCCTGGAACGCGAAACTTGTCACCTGAGCTGCGTTGCGGAAGGGGAATGTGTTGAGAATTACCCCGTAGATCGCGCTGAATATGAGGGTTACTGACCCAATACCGAGGGCCAGCGTCAGTATGGCGACAAGCGTGAAACCGGGGGAATTGCGCAGAGTGCGTGCGGCGAAGCGCAAGTCCTGCCAACATGTCTCGACAAAAGATTCCCAGCCGGCAGAGCGGACGAGTTCCTTGGTAACGTCGAGGCTTCCCCGCTCCAAGCGCACGGCACGCAGCGCGTCCTTGCGGCTCATGCCCTGCTTCATCTTTTCTTCGGCTGCCATCTCCAGGAAGCCGTTTAGTTCTTCGTCCAGCTCCTGGCTGACCTGCTCCTTTCGGAACAGCGATCGCAGTCCGCTCGCTATGTTACGCAGCAAGTTCATGATTCGTTTAGGAGGCCTCCAAAATCCTTGCGATGGCCGCTACTTGTCTTTCCCACTCCCGTGTTTCGCTGTTGAGCCTCTTTCGTCCCTGGTCAGTCAGGACGTAATACTTTGCGCGCCTGCTATTCTCCGTGATTTTCCATTCACTTCTGATCAGGCCCGCTCGTTGCAGGCGCTGAAAGGCGACAAAGAGCGAACCAGCATTGGGGCGGAAAACGCCCTTGCTCATCTGTTCCAGCCTGACGGCGATGCCATATCCGTGCATGGGTTCGAGCGCCAGCGTTTTTAGAATGAGCATATCCAGTGTGCCTTGGACGAGATCAGTTGGCTTGTCCGCCATCGTCGCATTCCTCCTGAGGATCAGAAGGAAGGATACGCCTCCCCTACTGATTGTCAAGAGGACAACCGCGACGGCCTCAACTTTGAGAGACAACAGGTAGGGCGACGACCGATCCCTGCACGAAGGTACGCGCGAATTAGCCCAGATTCTGACCGCGGATGAGGCCGTAGGAGGGGAGAAGATTTGTGTTGACAGGGCAGGGGGCGAGGGAGGAATATGTCGTTGCGCGACATGTCGTGCGAGGACTTATGGAAGCGTTGCCCCTTAGCGAGCCTGTATTGTTGATACTGCTGAGCCTGGCGGACCGGCCGCGTCACGGCTACTCGATCCTGAAAAATGTGGAGGAGATGAGCGACGGGCGCGTCCGGCTGAGCACCGGCACACTTTACGGCGCGATACGGCGGCTGCTGGATGGCACGTGGATCGAGCGTTTCAAGGAAGATGATAACTCGCGAGGGCGGCAAGCGTACCGGCTTACTGCGCGGGGGCGACAGATGCTGCGGCAAGAAGTTAGCCGGTTGAAGCAACTGACGCGAGTGGCCAGTGTGTGCATGGCGCCAAAGGAGATGTGAGGGATGTTGCTGTTATGCCACTACCTGCTGTACCTGTATCCGCCGGCTCACAGAATCGAATTTGGCGAAGAGATGGCGGAGGTGCTGCGCGAGAGCTGGACGGGCTTGCAGACGAAGGGTGTGCTGGCGCGGTTGGTCTTTTGGGCCCGCGAAGTTGTGGGGTTATTGCGCGGGGCAATGCAAGAACATGTTCGTGTTATTACGGGCTTGCATCCTTGGACAGAATTTCCAGTCAGGAGGTTTCGAATGCGATCCGAGTTCCGTTTTCCGAAAGCCACTGGATGGCTGATGGTGGTGATACTAGCGGTCGTTGTGATGGCGATCGAGAAAGCTAAAGCAATTTCGGCATCGGTGCCGAGCACGAGCATGAATGTCGGTCCGATTCAGCCGGAGGGATTCACGACGGTTTGGGCGTTTGCGATGGTGCTTGTGGGCGCGTGTGTGCTGGGGGCTGTTGGATGGGCGGTGCTTTTTGCGCTACGGCGATCGGGGATGCAGAGACTTTCAGAACTGCGGCCATCGGGGGAGCGAGACGGTGGGGGTAAATCATTGGTTTGAGTTAGAGGTCCACTACGCTGGGGTTAGGCGGTAGCAGGGATTAAACCGAAGTTCCACCAATAACAGAGGCGTAATTCGAGGATAAGCCCTTGAAAATCTCCGGATTAGCCTAGGGTTTGCAAATTATAATGCACCCATGTAAGTATGCATATTGTGCTTGACAACGCGATGTATGTGTGATTTATTGCCCCCATGTACATCGATACCGTCCCCAACCGCAACTCCCCGCCCGCCGTCCTCCTCCGCGAAGCCTGGCGCGAAGGCAACAAAACCCGCAAGCGCACCTTGGCCAACCTCTCCGCTTGGCCCCCAGAAAAAATCGAAACCTTCCGCCGCCTGTTGTGCGACGAGCGGCTGGTCTCTCCGCACGATTTGTTCGCTACACAGAAATCCCTTCCTCACGGCCAGGTGGAAGCCATCCTGGAAATGATCGGCAAGCTCGAACTGGATCGCCTGATCTCGGCCGAGCGCTGCCGCGAACGAGACTTGGTCGTGGCCATGGTCGTTCAGCGCTTGATTTCCCCGGCGTCGAAACTGGCGACCACCCATCACTGGCACACCACCACCCTGGCAGAAGAGTTGGGAGTAGCAGAGGCCACGGAGAATGATCTCTACGAAGCCATGGACTGGCTTTTCGAGCGCAAGGAGCGCATCGAGAAAAAGCTGGCCGCTCGCCATCTGAGCGAGGGTGGCCTGGTGCTCTATGACGTTTCGAGCAGTTTCTATGAGGGACGCACCTGCCCGCTGGCACAATTTGGACACGACCGCGATGGCAAGAAGGGTCTGCCGATCATCGTGTACGGCGTGATGACCAATGGCGAGGGATGTCCGGTGGCGGTGGAGGTGTATCCGGGAAATACGGGAGACTCGACGACGGTAGGCGACCAAATCGAGAAGCTGCGGGAGCGCTTTAAATTGTCTCGGGTAGTGCTGGTGGGAGATCGTGGGATGCTGACCCAGCCGCAGATCGACAAGCTCAAGCAGCATCCTGGTTTTGGTTGGATCACGGCGCTGACCAGCACGGCGATTCGCGAATTGGTGAAGCAGGGGGCCTTGCAACTATCGTTGCTGGACCAGAAGAATCTGGCCGAGATCACCGCACCGGATTATCCGGGCGAGCGGCTGATGGTTTGCCATAACCCGGTGTTGGAGGAGGAGCGAAGGCGGAAACGGGAGGCGTTACTGGAAGCCACCGAGAAGAGCTTGGAGAAGATCAGCAAGGAAGTGACGCGACGCAAGAAGAAGGCGCTCACGGCCGCGGAGATTGGGCTGAAGGTGGGGAAGGTGCTGGGACGCTACAAAGTGGGCAAACACTTTGCGTGCAAAATCGGCGAGGGCAGCTTTGCCTGGAGTCGCCGTGCGCAGTCGATCGAGCAGGAAGAGAAGCTGGACGGGATTTATGTGCTGCGCACGAGCGAGCCGGTGGAACGGCTTTCCGCGGAAGACACGGTGCGGAGCTACAAGAGCCTGGCGGAAGTGGAACGAGCTTTTCGTTGTCTGAAGGGGATCGATCTCTTGGTGCGACCGATTCGACATCGCACTGAGGATCGCGTGCCAGCGCACATTTTTCTGTGCGTGTTGGCCTACTATGTGGAATGGCATCTGCGCCGGGCTTGGGCGCCGCTGTTGTTCGAGGATGAAGAACGATGGGAGGAGCGCAAACGCCGCGATCCGATTCTGCCGGCGAAACCCTCGGATTCCGTTCAGCGAAAAAAACGCTCGCAGCAAACTGTGGATGGTCTTCCGGTGCACAGTTTCCAGGGCCTGCTGGCGGAGTTGGCCAACCGGGCCAGAGTGACTTACGCGCTCAAGTCAGAGAAGTCGGAGGAGAAGACGAATTTGACTTTCCGCCAGGTGACCGAGCCGACGCCGGTACAGGCTCGAGCCTACGAATTAGTTCGGATGTTCCCAGTAACCGGAAAGTGAACTTAGCCCTATGCCGCTGCGAATTAACAGGATACCCTCTGGGGCTCCGTGGAACTTCGGATTAAAGAATGCGGATCGTTGGCGGGAGACTAGAGTTGAAGTTGAAAGTTGAAGAGATCGGAAAAAGATAACGCAGAGGCGCAGAGTGCGCAGAGGAAGAGAAAGACAAGAGAGTGGAGGAAGGGCTGCGGTGGTGCCGCGATCCCTCCCCCTCCGGCCCGCAAACTACGCGGGCCTGCGGACGGGATGACAACAGAGAAAAGACTACACCAAGACCCAGGTAAAAAAACCGGACCTGGGGCACCCTTCGTTGTTAGATTGTGGGCGAAAGAGTTTGAAGAGATACAGGCTGGGTTAAAAGGGGATATCTTCGTCGGAGATTTCGGGGCCTGGGCCGGGGCCCATGGGCTCTTCGGCGGGGCTGGGATGATCGAAGTCTTCGGTGCGGGGGGCAGCTGCACCCGCTGATGCGCCGGCGCCTGCAGCCATGCCGTCTGAGCGGCCACCTAACATGCGGAAATTATTGGCGACGATTTCAAAGGTGGTGCGTTTCTGGCCTTCTTTGTCTTGCCACTCGCGCGATTGAATGCGGCCTTCGATGAAGACGAGAGAACCCTTCTTCAAATATTGCTGAGCGATTTCGGCTTGCTTGCCCCAAACAACAATCTTGTGCCATTCGGTGCGCTTCTGACGCTCGCCGTTACGGTCTTTGTAGGATTCATCGGTGGCTAAGGAGAAATTGGCGACAGCCTGGCCGCCGGAGGTGTAGCGCGTTTCGGGATCGCGGCCTAGGCGACCGACTAGAATGACTTTATTGACGGACATGGTAAACGCTCCTGGTTGAATCTGATGTGGGAGAGATCCCTCGTCGCGATGCTCCTCGGGATGACGATCCTTCTCGGATCGTCACTTTAGTGACGGACATGTGAGTGATTCTCCCTGAGAGAGGAAAGATATCACGAGGGGAGAGGAAAAGCGAAGTGAGGATGGATTGCCCCAATCCGTCCGTAAGGTGGCAGTGACCAGCGCACACGGTCCGAATTCTGGTTCATTGCAGCCAGCAAGCACTGCCAGAGCTTCTTCGTTGAGCTTGAGCAAGGCAGGCCAGCGGGAAGCGCCGATCGATAAACGATAGGGGGACAGTTTTCCAACGAGCCATCCAAAATGTGCTCTGCAAATCCGTCGATAAGCTCGCGTACCTTGGTTCGCGTTAGGTTCGAAGCGGTAGGAATTGTAGGGCTTCCAACCACAGGGCCATTCCCTCCGCCTCCCTGGCCAGGCGCAGTCGCTTCGGGCGGGCCCGCAATAAATCTGCGGGCAAGGCCAAACGCTTCAGGGCCGTCAGCACGTTGTAGGAGATTACCGCCAGCCGCAACCAAGCGGCGTTGGCCCCAAAGTATTTCGACGGCAACACCCCGGTCGCCAGCTCATTCTTCAGCACATCGTGGACTCCTTCGATGGTGCCTGCTTTTTCTCGATGCCAGTCGATCAGCTTCACCGGCTCCCAGTCCCAAATGTTGCTGAGCACGGCAAAGTGCAAGACGCTACTGCCGTCAGCAAATAATCCTCCCTGCCGCTTCCGCAACCGGATGGCCACGTAACGCAGCGGTTTCGTCCCTTTCGGCTCCAACTCCTCGTTGGAAACAAATACCACCTCGGCGCATTCCCGATCCACGTCCGGCTCCGGCTTACCGTAAGCTTTCCATCCCGACTCCGGCACTTCCAGAATCGCCGCGTGTAACGCATCACTCATCCGCGCGCTGACCGCAAAACCAATGAATCCCGCCGGCCCGTCTGCGCGTTTCTCGTTCAACAGCCAGCGCAACAACCCCTTCTCGTGACACGCCGAGTCGCCCCGATAGTAATAGCTCGTCACCGTGTTCGGCAAAGCGGCAAATGCCGCTTTGGCCACCGTCAACGGAGCCATCTGCGCCGGCACATTCCCATCGCGAAATTCGTCGGCCAGCACCACATCCATCTCTGCCCACACCGCCAGCATCGGTTGGTAGCCGCGCGATCCTTCGTAGGTATACAGGGCTTCTCGCTTGCGGCTCTCGATAATCGTGGCGTCTTGATCGACCGTGGCGATCTTCTGATCTACGCAGCGTTCCCCCAACCGCTGAATCAGATCTCGGTTCACTCGCCCCAGCCCCTCGAGCGCCCGGTTCTCTTCGGGAATGTAGGCTGTGGTATCCGGTAGACGCCGCTGCTGGGCTTCCTGAATCTTTTCCTCTTCGTGGAAGGCGTGCAAAAACTTCCGCGCCGCTTCCGGAGAAGGCAGCTCATGTCCAACGAGCTCCGCCAACCCCGTATCGCTGCGCAGGTGTGCGAAATCGTCCACGCACTCTCCCCCAGCCGCGTTCAGAATTACGAAACTTTCCACGAACGTGGCTTCGTCGTAGCCCCGCTCACGTTCCTTGACGGCCACGTGTTGCTGCACGCTTCCCGACAGCCCCAAGGAACGGAACGCTTGCACCACCAGCGGAATCCCGCCCAGGGCGGTCAAGGACTCTTCCAACGGCTTGGGATCCACTTCGAACAATAACGGGGACTCGGTTGGGGAAGGCTTTGGCATTCTGCGCATGCCCGCCATCGTACGCGAATCGCGCACCTTACGGGTGCGAATTTCTACCCAAAGGTGTTTACTGCTTGTGGCGGCATTTAGGCCAATCCATTGGCTCAAACGCGCGCTTCGCCAACCACCGGGCTACCACACGCCCTTGTTATCGACGGATCAGGGGATTGTTGGGATTGAGGAGGGATCCCTCCGCTACGCAACGGCAGACGGCGCCGTTGCTCCGGTCGGGTTGACAGGTTTTGGGAGGAGGGAAAAGCTGGAAATGAAAATATAACGCAGAGGCGCAGAGTTCATAGAGGAAGAGATGGACGAAAAGGAGACAAAGACGGTGGAAGAGAAAAGGAGTTTAGGAGTGAAAGAGTTTAAGAGCAGAGGGGATTTGACTTTTGATCGTCGGAGGCCACCCTTGCAAACCAAGGGTGGGGCACCCTCAAGTTCATTTGGATGGGGCGTTAGAGAAGGAACCCAGGAGGCGTGGGGATTAGCGGGCGGCAACGGCTACGCCCAGATCTTTGAGGCGGGCGCGGGCGCGGCGTTCTTCTTCGGTGCCGGGATAGCGCTTGACGACTTCGCGGAGTTCCTTGACGCCGGCGGATTTTTGGTTGAGTTCGATCAAGGCCATGCCTTTCTTGAGGTGCGCGGGAGCTAGCTTGAAGCTCTTGGGATAGTTTGTGAGGACCTTTTCGTATTCGGTTACAGCCTGATCGTACTGCTTCTGGGAGTAGGCGATTTCGCCGAGATAGAACTGGGCGTTGGAGGCGAGATCGGTATCGGCGTAGTACTTGAGATAGTCTTCAAATTCGGAGCGGGCAAGATCGTATTTGCCGCTGGTGATGTCGCGGAGACCATTGGAATAGAGGGTATCGGCAGAGGGCGGAGGGCCGGACGGAGCAGCGATGCTGCCGGTGGGTGAGGGAGAAGCGCCGGTGGGAGAGGTTGCGCCTGGAGTAGTGGGAGTGCCACCGGCGAGACGCGCGTCAATGGCTTGCACGGAGTTTTGCAGGTCGACGAGTTGCTGATTAAGTTTGCCGATGCGGGATTTGATTTCCTCGAGATTGTCAGAGAGACCCTGGACCTGGGTGGACATCGTGTCCAGGCGGGTGCCGGAGTTCGCCTGGACGTCTTGAACAGATTTCTGAAGGCTGCTCATGGTGGTGTTGAGCTTGGTGACAGTGTCTGAAGATTGCTCGATGAGAGTTTTCTGGACAGTGTGGTCCTGAGTCATCTGGGTCTGCAGATCCTTTTGACCTTGCAGGATCGAGGTGACATCGCGCTGGAGTTCGATAATTTCACGAGCAACGGCGAGGGCGGGGCGGGGGCCGACTAGGCTGCCAGCAACGGCGCTGACGAACATGGCGCTGGCGAAGAGAAGAATGTTACGCGTCCGCATGATTCAATTCCTCCACAAATACGGGCAAAGCAAGACAAAACGTCAAATGCATCATCACCTTCCAATGTAACGGGAGAATGGAATGGGGGCAAGTGGGGAGTGGGGAAAGGAGATTTATGAGGTGAATGAGGTAAGGGGGTTGAGGAGATGGAGGATTAGGAAAAGACGGTGGAAGAGTAGAAGAGTGCAAGAGTGTAAGACGCAGTTTGGCGGCCGGGGAATTCAGATAGATGGGTGGCGGGGATTAAACTGCAAAAGCGGCGGCCCTTCGAGGCTCTGGGCAAGCAAGCCGCCGCACTCCAAGGGGGGAAGAGGAAAGGCCCACCCTTCGCTTTTGGAGCGAGGGGTGGGCGAGATTGCAATTAGGTTGCTGAACTGGGTTTATGGAACGCGGACGAAATGCCCGCGACGATTTTGCTGGTAGCAGGCTTCGTCAGAGGTCATGCAGAAAGGCTTTTCCTTGCCGTAGCTGACGGTGGTCATGCGGTCGGCAGGAATGCCCAGGCTGACGAGATACTGCTTGACCGAGCTCGCGCGACGGTCCCCGAGAGCGAGGTTGTATTCGGTTGAGCCGCGTTCGTCGCAGTGGCCTTCGATGGTCACGCGTACCTGCGGATAGTTGCGAAGGAACTCAGCGGTTTTGCCGAGAGCATCCTTGGCGTCGGCACGGATCTCGGCCTTGTCGTAATCGAAGTAGGCGTCGCGAACTTCCTTGAGGAAGAGTTCGTCAAGGGAGGGCTTGGGAGCTTCGACGGGAGGGGGTGGCGGCGGAGCGGCAACGGTGATGCTTACAGCAGCGGTAGCTGAGCCGCCTGCTCCGGTGGCCGTGATTGAGTAGGATGTGGTGTTCGCCGGAGTGACCGTGGTGGAACCTTGTGCAGTTACTGCTCCGACTTCAGGAGCAATAGAAACGTTGGTTGCGTCCGTGGTGGTCCAGGAAAGGCGGACAGATTCGCCCTTCTGGATGGAGGTGCGATCGGCGCTGATGGTGGCCGTAGGCTTGGCGGCAGGGGGCGGAGGCGGAGTGACAGGTGGAGTTGCCTTGGGCGGATGCTTGCAAGCACCGATGAAAAGAGCGAGGAAGCAAAAAGAAATGAGCAAAATGCGATAGAACGGGCGAGACTGCTGAGTCATGCGAGTCCTCCTGGACTTAAAGATATCCCGTGTTCGACCCACCGAGAGAGATAGTACCACCGGCGGGCTGGGTTCGGGGAATATGTCGTAATGCGATATATTGTAGCGCGATTGGAGCGAGCGGGAAAGTGATCGGTGAACAGCGATCGGGTGATGGGGATGGGAAATTCGAAAAGCGGGGCAAGACGCTGGGATTGTGCCGCGATCCCTCCACTGCAGCTCGCATAAGGCGTGAGCCTTCGGTCGGGATGACAGCATGTGCTTGGCGGGGACTGTGCGCTGGTCCCTCCACTTCGCAGCCCGACGCGCCACAATTCGGCGCGGAAGAGAGAATCGGGCCGCTCCGGTCGGGATGACATAAAGGACGGTCCGCAAACGGCGCGAGCGTCCGGTCCCTTCGAGGCTCAGGGTAAACGGGATGACAGAAGGAGCAGAGGCATTTCTCACTTCGCAGACTCCGTTCGAAATGACGGGATCTGGGTTGTGATTGGGACCACGCTGAACTAAGGGAGTGGATCATTTGGTGGACCAGTTGGGGGATTCATTGTGGCCGGAGAAGGTGAGTTCGTGCGGCTGGGAGCCATCGGCGAGCATGGTCCAGATCTGGCGAGTGCCGGAGCGAGTGGACTCGAAGACTAGATGGCGGCCGTCGGGAGCCCAGGAGGGGCGTTCATTGCGGCCACTGTCGCGAGTGATCTCGATGATGCGGCGCGAGGAAACGTCCATGATGTAGAGATCGTAATTGCCACTGGGGCGTCGCCAGGAGAAGGCGAGAAGTTGTCCATTGGGGGACCATGCGGGGTCGATTAGATACCCTTTATCCGGGACATCGAGCTTTTGCGTGTCAGTGCCATCTGCATTCATTAGATAAAGCTGAGGAATACCACCGCGATCGCTGACAAAGGCAACGGACTGTCCGGTTTTAGGATTCCACGCGGGAGAGGTATCGGCGCCGGTGGAAACGTAAGTAAGGCGCTTGGGGCGATTGCCGCTGGCATCGGAGACGTAAAGGGCGGGGCTGCCCTGCATGGAGGACGAGAACATGACCTGTAGACCGTCAGGAGACCAAGTGGGCGAATCGTTGGTGCCGCGATAGCGGGCAAAAGAGACGACGCGGTTGGTGTCAAAGGAATACATGCAGATTTGGGCGCTGACGACGCTGTTGGCAGGCTCGAAGCAGGTGAAGGCGATGCGGGAGGCATCCGGAGCCCAACGAGGGGTTAGGGAAATGGATTTCAGCGAGGTGAGGGCGTGCTGATTGGAACCATCGTAGTCCATGACCCAGAGTTCTTTGTGGCCGGTGCGCGAGCTGATGAAAGCAATTTGCGTGGAGGCGATGCTGGCCAGGCCGCCGGAAAGTTTATTGATGATTTCATCGGCGAATTGATGGGCGAACTTGCGGACCTGGGGATCGGTGGGTTCACCGCGATAGACTTTGCCGACGACAGCTTCAGTGGAGGTGCTGCGAACATCATAGAGCCAGGCGGAGATGACGACTTCGGTGGAGGATTCCGAGAGATTGCCGAAGGCGACGAAATTGGCGTTGAGCGGAGGATCGGTCCAGGTAAGGAAATGTAGTTCCTGGGGCTGAGAAGGGACTTGGGCAGGATAAAAGCTGGGGGAGACAAGTTCGATGATGCCGGAGAAAGAAAGATCTTCGCGAACGACTTGCGTGAAGAGGGCAGCGTGGGAATTGGCGGCGTCAGAGCGCGGGGCGAAATCGGCGACGGCAATCCGGGGCATTTGAGTGTTGCCGAGGCCGGTGCCGGTGTGGAACCAGTCCTGCGCAAAAGCGGCAGGGGAAACGAAAGAGATTAGAAGGATTACGAAGGGAACGAGCAGGATAGATTTCTTTGCGGGCAACGCGGCCTCCCGGAGTGGATCAGGCTGGAACAAATACTTTAGAACAAATGGAAAGATTTTGCGGAGAAAAGTTGTGGAGGGTGATCGGAGAGAGGACATCCTTGAACGGGAAGCGGGAGAGAGAGGTTGAAGAGTTAAAAGTTGAAAAAAGAAAGAGAAGAGGGACGGTAACACAGAGGTCACACAAACGGCAAGAGAAAGAGAAATAAAGGAAAAGAGGGAGATAACCGGAGGCGCAGAGAAAGCGGAGGCTCGCAGAGAAAGGCAGGAGAAATCAAGGAAAAGGCATTAAACCCAGGAAAAAGCCGCCGGGCTCGAAGACTCTCCCTGCGCTACACGATGGGTGAATCGAGTTTACTTGGACATGGCCAGGTCGAAATCGAAGGTTACGTCGATGTAGCGGCCGGAATAATCGGTAGGGAGAGGGGGAAAGTGATCGATGCTGAGGAGGGCGCGTTGGGCGGCATCGTCCATCGAGCGATTGCCGCTGGATTCGGAGACACGAATGCCCTTTACGGAGCCATCACGATTGATGGTGAAGATAAGGGTGGTTTTGGCTTTGCGGGCGGCGCGAACGGAGGGGTCGATGGTGTTCTGCATCCAGTTCTGTTCGATCGCGCGTCTGACAGCTGCGACGTACCAACCATAACGACTGGCGAAATCGCTGCCACCTGGCCCTTGCACGGCGACACCACCATTGGCAGGACCGGGGAAATCGTTGAAGCCGGAGGGAAGACTGGTTTGGCCGCCTTTGCCATAGTTGGCAGCATTGTCGGGAGGCGGCTTTTTGCTTTCGAAAACTTTGGAAGGTCTGGATGGGGGGAGAGGCTTTTCTTTTTCGAATTTGTGAATGTCGATGGCGTCTTTTTTGGGCTCGGGTTCCTTGGGCTTGGGCTCTTCCTTGTTGAGACCTTTAGTAGGGTCGACAGTGCTGCTGTCGGGAGACGTGATTGTGGGTTGGGGCATAGGAATGCCAGCGCTGGTGACGAGATTGACCTTTATGCCGGAATCGCCGCCGCCACCGATGCTGCCCCAGCCGGTGCCAGTACGCTGGATCCAGACGCCGATGAGGAGCAGCGCCGTGAGAGAGATATGGAACCAGGCGGAGTAGCCGAGGAAGCGGTTGAAGGAGAGGTCGTCGAGAGTGTAGGTGGAGTTCGGCATGGAGTTAGAACGGGGGCGCGGGAGAATCTTGCGTTGAGGACGAAAGGCGATCAGTGACCAGCGACCAGCGACCGGGGAGAGTAAGGCGAAAAACGAAACTCGAAATACGAAACTCGAAAAGCGAGGGAGGAGGCAAGACGCTGGGATGGTGCCCTGGTCCCTCCACTGCGCGGCCCGACGCGCCAGAATGCGGCGCGGAAGAGAGAATCGGGCCGCTCCGGTCAAGATGACAGAAAGAAAGGAGGGATTCCTCGCTTCGAAGACTTCGCTCGGAATGACGGCTAAGTGTAGAGGGCATGGGTTAGTGCCTGCGCTCGGAGATGGGTTCGGTGACTATGCTTACGTTGGTGAAGCCGGCGACGCGAAGGGAATCGACGACCGAGGCAAAGACGCCAAATGGAACGGTTTCGTCGCAGCGGAGGAAGACCGCATCATTTGGATGCTTGAGTTGCTTGCGGATCTTGGCGGGGAGCTGATGGATATTGACAGGATCATTGCCGAGGTAGATGAGCTGGCCCTTGTCAATTGTGACGACAATGTGCTGCTCAACGTATTCTTTCACTGTGTGAGTCTTAGGGAGATCGACTTCTATGCCGGATTGCAGGATGGGTGCGGTAATCATGAAGATGATGAGGAGAACGAGGACGACATCAATGAACGGTACCATGTTGATGTCGGAGAGACTCGTTTGCGTGGATTTGGCAAGTTGGGGCATGTCAGGTGAAGGTTTTTTCGATTTGCGCGGCGAATTCGAGAGCGAAGGAATCTAGACGCTGCGCGAGTTCGCGAATGTGTTGGAGGAAATGGTTGTAAGCGATCAGGGCGGGGATGGCGGCGAAGAGTCCCGCGGCGGTAGTGACGAGGGCTTCGGCGATGCCGGGAGCTACGGCGCGGAGGCTGGCCGCACCGGCGGTGCCGAGTCCAGAGAAGGCGTCAATAATGCCCCAGACTGTGCCGAATAGGCCGATGAAGGGAGTGACACCAGCAGTGGTGGCTAGCCAGGACATGCCTTTTTCGACGCGGCGGACTTCTTCTGCGGCGGCGAGCTGCATGGCGACGGTGACGGCCCCGAGACTCTTCAGGTGTTGCGGCGTGGGATTGCCAGTGCCGGTGACTTGCGATTGGAGTTCACGATAACCGGCAGCGTAGACGTTTGAAAACGGTGACCCCGCAGAGATGATGCCCTGGGGGTTGGCGACGCCTTTGGTGGCGCGGAAGATTTTCAGGAACTGGTCACTCTGGCGGCGGATGCGTCCAAAGATGCCGAGCTTCTGGAAAATAAGAGCCCAGGAGACGAGCGAGAAGAAGAGAAGTAAAGCAAGGACGACACGAGCGACCCAGCCGGTTTGCGCGAGAATATCGAAGATGTTGCCGATGAAAATGGCGGAGAACAGATAAATGGCGTCAGCCCCTCAGGAAAGCGAGATTTTTACGGACAAAAGCAACGTAACACACGGGTGGAACATGGTCAAAAGAATATAGATGCGGGATGGGGCGGAAGAGTTCACTGGGGGGAGTTGGTAGTTTTTTGTCCTCAGTAAAGAGAAAGGCGAAGAATTACGCAGAGTTCACAGCGGGCGCAGAGGTCGCAGAGAAGAGTAAGGCAAGAGAACCCAAGACAACCCAAGACAACCCAAGATAGATTCCTCTCTCCGCGGCCCGACGCGCCATACTGCGGCGCGGAAGAATAAAGATCGGGCCGCTCCGTTCGGGATGACGGGTGGTGGGGTGGTGCAAACGGGAACGACGGAATCGAGAGAGGCGCAGAGAAGTAGAACCCAAGAAAACCGGTACCCCGGATAGAAGATCTGGGTTAGTTGGGTTGGAGTTTTAGTAGGTCGCGCCAGGAGATGAGGATGAAGCCTTGGTCCTTTAGGAATTTTTGGAAGTCGGGGCTTTGGACAACTTCAAGATCGTTTTGGCGCCATTCGGCGCCCCAATCGGGATGATCGAAGGTGGCGCCTTGGATTTCGGCGTCGTTGTGGGCTAGGTGGACGATTAATTGATAGGTGCCGGGAGGAAGAGCTTGAAGCATTTTCTTGTAGGCATCGAGCCACTCGGCATTGGCGACGCCGGGCATGATTTGGATGATGTCATCGAGAACGACGGTGCCGGGGGCGAGGTGAAACTTGGCGAGATCGAGTTCGTGGCCGTCCTCGGTATGAGAGAGGAGGACGGGAAGTTTGTAGGCGCGGCCGGTGGCGAGATAGACGGCAATGAGATCGTCGGTGCTGAGGATAGTGCCCATGTGCGAATCGAGATGAGAGAGGTGGATGCCGGAGGCTAGAGCTTTGTCAACCTGGGCATGGGTTTCTGTGGTGACATCCGACATTTTGGCGCGAGCGGCTACGTAGGGGGTGAGGAGCGGGAGATAGCCATCGGGGTCGAGAAGGCTAGAGCCTGGGGGTTGCGGAGAAACGGAAGGCCAACGGTAGCTGGTCCAATCGGCGTTGAGGGCGAGGTGGATGCCGAGGTCGGCGTCGGGATGGGTCTTGGCCCACTGGGCGACCTCGGGAAACCAGGGGCATGGAACTAGGATACTGGCGGAAGTGATCCAGTGTTTATCGAAGGCTTCGAAGATGGCGGTATTGACGTCGTGCATCATGCCGAGATCGTCGGCGTGAATGATGAGAAGGCGGGAGTTGGCGGGGTAGCCAAGGCGTTCGGCGATGGCTTTGGCGGGAGGAGGAGTTGACGATGGTTGTTGAGCGAATGAGGAAGGAAGGAGGAGGAAGGCGAGGAAGTAAAGGAAGCAAGGGAGATAAAGGATTCGTGCGGATGGTTTCATAGTGGCTCCGAGGGAATTTGGGTGAAGGAGAACTATAGGACGAAAGGTCAGGAGCAACAAGGTGGAGCAGCGCCGTGGATAGTTGACCGAATGTCTCATATATGAGACATTGAGAGAGTGAAGTTGGCGATATTTCATCAGGCAGCGCGGGAGACGATTCGTTCGTTTCCCACTGAGGGGCGAAAGGAATTGGGGAAGGCCATAGTAGATTTGCAGCGCGGAGAGACGCTTGCGATGCCTCTTTCGAGGCCAATGCCTACTATTGCATGTGGGGCGTCTGAGTTGAGGATTCGAGACCGCGCAGGGATTTACCGGGTTTTTTATGTGACGAAATCGCCGCGCGGGATTTTGGTATTTCACGCGTTTGCGAAGAAAAGCCGGAACACGCCGGGGCACGAAATGATGATTGGAAGGAAGAGGTTAAAGGAGTTGCTCGATGAGGAAGATTAAACCAGTCGTTGCGAGGAACGCGAGGGAGTTGGCAGAGGTTCTGGGATTGACTCCGGCAGACGGTGCGGAGATCGAAGTGCGGAGCGAGCTGAACTCGAAGATTGTGGAGATTGTTCGCCGGAAGGCGCTTACACATGCGGCGGTGGCACGGTTGGCGAAGACTTCCAGGACGCGGATGACGGCGATACTAAATCGGAATACGAAGAATGTGTCGACGGATCTGTTGTTGAGGGTGCTGTACGCGCTGGGGTACACGGCGAAGCTGACGATCAAGAAGGCAGCATGAAGGGCCGGGAGCGAGAGTGAAAAGTGGCGTGTGGTAGAGTGAGAGGGTATGGGCGAATTGTTTGATATTAGCGTGGAGAGGCTGGTGGGGACGAGTGCGCCTGTGGCACGGGTGCGGCCCGCCTCGGAAGGCGGGTCCCACAACGGCTTCGGAGAAACCCAAGAGCCACCCTCACAAAACGAGGGTGGGGCACCCGAGGACAACCCAAGAGCAAGACCGCAGGGCTCGGGGACTCGCCCTGCGCTACAGGGCGAAAGGACGTTTTATTTGGAGACGTTTGGGTGCCAGATGAATGAGCACGACTCGGAGAAGGTGGCTGGGGTGCTACTGGCGCGGGGATACCGGCAGGTGAAATCGCCTGATTGTGCGGCGATGATTTTGTATAACACCTGCTCGATACGGGAAAAGGCTGCGCAGAAGATTTTTTCACGGTTGGGGGAGTACCGCTTCAGGAAAAGAGACGCGCAGGTCATTGGCGTGCTGGGATGTCTGGCGCAGCAGGAAGGCGAAGAGATTTTTGCGCGGGCGCCGTGGGTGAGCCTGGTTTGCGGGAGCGCAAGCTACCGGAAGCTGCCAGAGCTTATAAAGGAGCTGGAGGCGGGAAACACGCGAGTCACTGGGCTCGACACAGATACCGACGAGACATTTGAGACGGAGATGACGAGGCGGGACAACCCATGGCGGGCGTACCTGACGATCATCGAGGGATGCGACAAGGCTTGTTCGTACTGCGTGGTGCCGTTTACACGAGGGCCGGAACGGAGCCGAGCGAGCGCGTCCGTGCTGGAAGAAGTGCGGCAGATAGCGGATTTGGGGTATACGGAAGTGCAGTTGCTGGGTCAGACGGTAAATTCGTACAAGGACCCTAGCGCGAGGCGGATGCGCTTTTCGGAGTTGCTGGTGGCGGTGGCGGAAGTGCCGGGGATACGGCGTGTGCGATTTATGACATCGCACCCGAGGGATTTTGGGAAAGATATTGTGGAGGTGATCGAGACGGTGCCGGTGCTTTGCGATCACGTACACCTGCCCGTGCAGAGCGGGTCCACGGCGGTGCTGCGAGCGATGGCGCGTACGTATACGCGGGAAGAGTATCTGGAAAAGATTGCGATGTTGCGCGGGGCGAAGCGGCGGATCAGTATTACGACGGACTTGATTGTGGGATTTCCGGGGGAGACGGAAAAGGATTTTGAGGAGACTTTGAGTTTGATAGACGCGGCGCAGTATGACGGTGGGTTTTCGTTTAAGTATTCGCCGCGGCCGAATACGCCTTCATTGAAGATGGAGGATGCGATTCCGGAAGAGGAAAAATCGCGACGGCTGGGGATTCTGCAGGGGCGGCAACGGGAGATACAAATTGCGCGGAATGCGCGACTGGTGGGAGAGACGTTTGAAGTGCTTGTGGAAGGGAAATCGCGGCGAGAGAATCAGTGGATGGGACATACGTCGTGCAATCGGGTGCTAAATTTCACTTCAGCGGGGAAAGAGCTTTTGGGTGACTATGTGCGGGTACGGGTGACGGGGGCGGGGCCGAACAGTTTGGTGGGGGAGGCGGGGTAGAAAGAAAAAGGCTTTACCACAGAGGACACAGAGAGTGCAGAGTTCGCAGAGAAGAAAAAGCGGTATAAGAGTGGAAGAGTATAAGGGTATAAAAGTTTAGGAGTAAGAGTGCGTGGGAGTTTTATCGGGGTCGGCGGGAAATGGGAGGGCGCGATGGAAGTGGAAATGAAAATACGCGGCCTGATGATGGATCCGGTGACGCAAATGCCGATTGTGGTGCTGAAGGATGTGCAGGGGCAGGCGATCCTGCCGATCTGGGTGGGGGCGTACGAGGCGAACGCGATTGCGCTGGAGATTGAGAAGGTGCAGACACCGCGGCCGATGACCCATGACCTTTTAAAGAATGTGTTTCTGGGGCTGGATGTGCGGGTGCAAAAGATTGTGGTGAACGATCTGCGGGACGACACGTTTTTTGCGCTGATCTGGGTGGAACGTGAGGGCGAGTTGATGAGCATTGATTCACGGCCGAGCGATGCGCTGGCACTGGCGTTGCGGATGGATTGCCCGATTTTCGTGGACGAGACGGTGCTGAAGAGTTCGAAGGTGTCCACGGCGCTGGCGGAACGAAGCACGAATGAGCAGTTGCGGAATTGGCTGGAAGGATTAAGCGACGAGGATTTGGGGCGATATAAGATGTAGTTGGGGAGATATCAGAGATCAGGAAGCGAAATGGGCGGCGCGACTTCGGTTGCGCCGTTTTTTTTGGGGGGAAGAAAAAGGCCTACACGGAGCTCACACAGAGAAAAGCGAAGAGAAAAGCGCACCACAGAGCTAACAGAGGGCCCCAGAGTTTGCGGAGAAACCCAAGAAACGACCGCAGAGCTCGCAGACTCTCCCTGCGCTACAGGGACGCGGCGATTAGGCGGTGGATGCGACGGCGCCAGAAGGTCAGCAGGAGGATGCCGATCAGGATTAGGGAGAGGCTCAGGCCAACCCAGAGGCCCAGGGCGCCCCAGTGGCGACGGAAACATAGCCAGGCACCTAGCGGAAGACCTAACAACCAGTAGGCAGAGAAGTGGCAAACCATGGGCGTACGGGTGTCTCCGGAACCGCGAAGGGCGCCGGTGGCCACGGTTTGGATGCCGTCGAAGAGCTGGAAGGCGGCACCGGCGGCCAGGAGGATTGTGGCGTTGCGGATGACGACGGGGTCGTGCGTGTAGATGCGGGCGACCAGGCGCGGGAAGACCAGGAGCGCGACGCTCATGCAGGACATGAAAGATGCGCCGAGAAGGATAGCAGTGTTGCCAGCGTCTCGAGCGCCAATGGGATCGCGGCGGCCGATGGCTTGGCCTACACGGACAGCGGCAGCAGAGGAGATGCCGAGTGGAACCATGTAGGTGAAGGCTACGGTGTTGAGAGCGATCTGGTGGCTGGCGAGGGGGACGGCACCAAGGCGGGCGATGAGAGAGGCAACCATTGCGAAGACGCTGACTTCAGCGGTGAGTTGCAGGGCGGCGGGAAGGCCCAGGGAAATCAGGCGGCGGATGCGCTGGATATCGATCTCGACGGGAGTTTTCAGGAGGTCGGTGCGATGACGGTGGTCGTACCAGAGTAGATAGCCGACAAGAACTAGGGCGAGGTAGGTGCGGGAAACCGCAGTGGCCCAACCGGAACCGGTGACGCCGAGGGCGGGCATGCCGAATTTCCCGAAGATGAAGATGTAGTTGCCACAGAAATTGATGAGATTAGCGGTGACGAGGGCAAACGCGATGGGGCGAACCATGTTCATGCCCTGAAGGGTGCGTCGTACGGCGAAATAGAGGAGCAAAGGGAGCATGCCGACGGCGAGAGTGCGCATGTAGGGGAGAGCGAGAACGGCGATTTTGGGGTCGACACCCATGCGGTGGAAATAGAGGGGCAGATACCAGACGGGGAGGGTGAGGATTGGGGTGAAGGCGAAGCTGAGGTAGATGCCGTTGATTAGGGAGCGATGGCAGTCTTCACGATGGCCGGCGCCGAAGGCTTGGGAGACGAGAGTGTCCAAGCCGATTAGAAGACCCTCACCGAAGAAGGCGAAGACAATGAAGAGGCTGGAGCTGATGCTGACGGCACCGATGGACTCGGCGCTGTTTGGGAGACGACCGACCATCATGGTGTCAACAATGACCATGCTCATCCAGCCGATTTCGGCCAAGACTAGAGGAAGAGCCAGGTGGAGAGTGGGAGGGAGCTCGCGGCGCAGGGTGGAGAGGGAGAGCATGGTGAATAGGAGAGTTTATGATGGGCGAGGGAGAAGCGAAACTCGAAAATCGAAATTCGAAAAACAGGAGGGGAGCCAAGACGCGGTGGTGATGACCCGGGCCCTCCACTTCGTTCCGCAAAAGGCGCGGCACTACGATCGGGATGACATTGTGGGAGGTGCGGCTGAAGCGGCGTGCTTTTGGCAGTGGAGGAGGTAACTGGTGCGAGGAGAGAGGTTGTTAGTTCCATTGACGGTGGAGAGTGGGGGAACTAGCGTGAAGGAAGCAGACGGAGTGGTGTGTTCTACAGCAGGACGCTGCGGCAGATGTACGGAGGATTGCACGTGGAGACACGGAATGATGTCAGTGGTGCTGGAAACATGCGATATACGCGAGCGGGAGTACGGCTGAATTCGCGAGTCAAGCTTTGCGTCGAGTGGAGAGAGCACGGAGAGAAGTTGAGCGCGGAAGGGTACACCGTGGATATTAGCCCGAGGGGATGCATGGCTATTGTGGCGCAAGGATTTCCAGTGGGGCAGAAGATGGTGGTTAAGAATGAATTGAATGGGATGTCGGCAGAGGCGACTCTGATTTGGCGAGGACATGAGGGGCCGAAGGGTTGGGAGTTGGGATTGGAGTTGGCGAATGCGGGGGCGGATTTTTGGGGAGTGGAGTTTTAGGAAAGAAGGGGGACGGTAACACGGAGTTCACAGAGATAGGAGCACAGAGGTCACAGAGGAAAGAAAGAGAGAAGAGGAGAAAACCTAAGAGAGATTCCTCTCTGCGCGGCCTGACGCGCTGGAAGACGGCGCGCAAGCGAAAATCGGGATGCTTCGCTCGGAATGACGGGGTTGGGTGGTTGGGCGATAACTAAGGAAAAACCGCAGGGCTCTTGGACTCTCCCTGCGCTACAGACGGTGGAGAGTGGGCCGGGTTGGGCAGTTTTCCACCGGGGCGGAGGTTTTCTACTTGCGTTAGTACAGGTCAGAAACGTACTCTTTGCGTATGCCTTTGGGCCTTTCTGGTGGCATAACCACAGTAAAAGAGGATGATGCGGCAGTGCCTTCCGAGGGGAGATTTGTGCCTGGAATGGCGCTGGGAAGTGTGCGGAACGTTGGCGGGAAGTACATAAATGGAACATGGGCATGGCCCGGGAATTGCAGGGTTGAAAGGGCGGGGCAGGCGGAGGCAGAGCGGCGATGACTGCCATTATCACGATAGCGAATCAGAAGGGCGGGGTCGGGAAGACGACGACGGCGATCAATCTGGCCGCGGCAATCGCGCACAAGGGTAGGCGCACGCTGCTGATTGACCTGGATCCGCAAGCGAATTCGACGATTGCGTTTTTCGAAATGGGGGAAGTGACGCAATCGATGTTTGAGGTGTTGGGGGACGCGCACACGCCGCTAGCGACCGTGGTGAAACCATCGAAGGATCCGATGCTCTCGGTGGGGCCGGGGCGGCTGGCGCTGGCGAAGTTGGAGACAGTGCTGGCGGGGCAGTTTGATGCTCCGTTCCGGTTGAAGGACGCGCTGGCGCCAATCGTGAAGGACTACGACTACATCATAGTGGATACGCCGCCATCACTGGGGATATTGACAGTGAACGCGATGGTGGCTTCGACGCACCTGATGGTGCCGATCCAAGCGGCGTACTTTGCGATTGAAGGCACGGACGATTTGCTGGAGACGTATGAACGGATCCGGGCGCGGCCGAATCCGCAATTGAAGATGCTGGGCGTGGTGATCACTCTTTACGACAAGCGGACGAATATTGCTAAGGATACGCACGGGCAGATCCGGTCGGTGTTTGGCGAAGTTTTATTCAAGACGAAGATCGGGAAGAATGTGCGGCTGGAAGAGAGTCCGGCGTACAAAGAGACGATTTTTACATTCGCGCCCAAATCACCGGGAGCGGTGGAGTATAAAAAACTGGCGGCGGAGGTTGTACAACGTGTCGAAGAGGCTAGGATTGCCCGTCACGCTGAAGATGCGGCATGACGCGCACTATGTTGAATCACTGACGAGCTATAGCGGCGCGGCGGTGGGGCGGATGATTCCGGTGGAGCAGATCCGGCCGAATCCGGAACAGCCGCGGAAGGCGCTGGGCGATCTGCGCGAACTTTCTGACTCGATCCAGCAGAAGGGCGTGCTGGAGCCGCTGCTGGTGCGGTTTATTCCCCGGGAAGATTGCTTCTACATTATTTCAGGCGAACGGCGCTACCATGCGGCTCGAGCAGCCGGATTGCGCGAGGTGCCGTGCATCGAGAAGAGCGCGGACGACGCGGAGACGCTGGAGATTTCGCTGATCGAGAATATCCAGCGGAAAGATTTAACCGCGTTTGAAGAAGCGGATGGATTGCAGCGGCTGGCGGAGCAATTTAATTATTCACACGAGGAACTTGCGAAGAAGTTGGGGAAGGCGCGGTCTTCGGTATCGGAAACACTTTCGCTGAAGAATATTCCGGATTCGCTGCGGAAGAGGTGCATCGAGAATGGAGTGACGAGCAAGTCGTTGCTGTTGCAGATTGCGCGGCAGCTCACCGAACGAAAGATGCTGGAAATGTTTGCGCGGATTTTGCAATCGGGATTGACGCGGGATGAGGCGCGGAAGGCGCGGTCCGAAGAAAAAGAGAGCCCGCAAAAAGCGCAACCGTTTATTTTCCAGTATGAGCCGGAGAATGAGGCGTTCCGGTTCCGGCTGCAGTTTAAGAAGAGCCATGTGTCGCGGGATGAGTTGATACGGACGCTGCGGGAGATACTGGCGCAGTTGGAAGGGACCAGCGAGGCGGATTCTACGGCAGCGTGAGAGAGGAAGAAACGAAGCAGGGAGGTAAAGAGGTAACGAATTCGGAAGGCGGCGCGGCTTTGGCTGCGCCGTTTTTTGTTAGGCAGGCGATCAGTGACCAGCGACCGGGAGGCAAGAGCGGTGTGGACGGTTGACTCTTGCGCCACGATCCCTCCACTGCGTGCCGCAAAGGGCGCGGCACTCCGGTCAGTATGACAGTTTTGGCGATGCCGCAAAAGGTGCGGCACACCGATCGGGATGACCGGATTTCAGTATTGTGCGGAAAGAAAAGAGGAAAGCCGCAGGGCTCGCGGACTCTCCCTGCGCTACAGGGCGGTGTGTATAATCTGGTGGAAATGGTTGAGCTTACACAGTTGCAGATGGTTACTATGGAGCGGTTGTTTGAGGCGGGGTTTCGGCCGATTGCGATTGCTCCTTATGAGAATGCACTTTGCGTGCACCGGGGAGAATGCGCCGCGCTGCTGGCTCCGGTGGAGAATGGCGGATTGCGGTTACTGGCGCCGGCTACTCTGATGGTGGATGGGAATTTGAGCGTGCGGCTGAAACGGGCGACGGGGGATGTGTTTGTTTGGAAGAAGAAGGAAGTTGCGGCTACGGAGGAGCGGTTGAAGGAGTTGGAAGCGTTTCGGGAGGAGTTGGTAGGGATTTTGGAGATGACGGGACGGGCGTGATACTGGGATTGAGTTACCAGTTATAAGTTTTCAGTTTCGGAGAAGAGAAACGCAAGACTCAGGTACAAAACCGGTAGCTTGGGCACCCGGCCCATTAGAGGCAAGAATACCCAAGAGAAAGGCCGCAGGGCTCGGGGACTCGCCCTACGCTACATGAGGACATGACTACTTACGATATCTTGTGCGTGGGGGCGGGACCGACCGGGCTGGCTTGCGCTATGGAGGCTAAGCGGGCGGGGATGCGGGCTTTGGTGGTGGATAAGGGATGCTTGTGCAACTCGATTTATCACTATCCGGTGAACATGGTGTTTTTCACTACACCGGAATTGCTGGAGATTGGGGATTTGCCGATGGTGTGCGGTGGGGAGAAGCCAACGCGGGCGGAGGCGCTGAAGTATTACCGAAAAGCGACGGAGCATTACGAGTTGGAATTGCGGTTGTTTGAGCGGGTGACGCATGTGGATGGGCATGATGGCGCGTTTACCGTGGTGACGCAGACCCAAGCGGGGAGGGAAGAGCGGTACTCGGCGAAGAAGATTGTGGTGGCTACCGGGTATTACGATTTGCCTAACGAGATTGGAGTGCCGGGGGAGCATCTGCCGCATGTGTCCCACTACTACTCGGAGCCGCATGAGTTTTGGCACGAGGATGTGGTGGTGATTGGGGGGAAGAATTCGGCGGTGGAGTCGGCGCTGGATTTGTGGAGGAATGGAGCGCGGGTGACACTGCTGGTGAGAGGCGCAGAGCTTGGGACTTCGATCAAATATTGGGTTAAGCCGGACATTGAGAACCGGATTAAGGCGGGACAGATACAGGCGGTGTTTCACGCGCGGGTGAAGGAGATTGTGCGGGATGGCGTGCTGATAGAAGATGCGCATGGCGCGCGGACAGTGGCGGCGAAGCAGGTGTTTGCACTGACGGGGTATCACCCGGATTATGAATTTATCGAAGGGCTGGGAGTGAAGCTGCATGCGGAGAGCCGTCGGCCGGCGCTGGATCCAAAAACGCTTGAGAGTAATGTGAAGGGGATATACCTGGCGGGAGTGGTGGTGGCGGGGCGGCATACGGGCGAGATATTTATTGAGAATGGGAGATTTCATGGGAAGCAGATTGTTGAGGGATTGAAGGCATAGTTGTCGGGGATGAATCAAGGGAAGCCGAAAGAGAAGAAGTGAAAGAGTATAAAAGTAAAAGAGTGTAAGGGTATAAGAATGCGAGTTCGCGACTTCGCCGGCTTCAATTGCTGATGATAGATGTTTCGTGCGGGCTACGCTGGATTTACGCAGAGAGCACAGAGATCGCAGAGATTGAGGAGGGATCCCTCGACTGCGTGACCCGACGTGCCAAAAAACGGCGCGAGGAAAATGCGTCGGGTCACTCCGCTCGGGATGACAGGTTTCCATGCGAGTGCGGACGTTTATTCGGGATGACAGTTGGTGGTTATGGCTCGAAATGGGGAGTTTGCGGGGGTTGATGGGGGTTTGGTAGACTGAGAGCCTATGGCATCGGTGATACGAGAAGTTGTGGGAACGGCGGTGGCGCTGGTGAAGGGATTCAGCGTTACGTTCAAGTCGATGTTTGAGAAGACCGTGACGGAGAATTATCCGCACGAGCCGGTGCATTTCCAGCCGCGATACCGCGGGATCCATGTGCTACAGCGCGATGAAGATGGGTTGGAGAAGTGCGTGGGATGCTTTTTGTGCGCGGCGGCTTGTCCAGCGAATTGCATTTACATTGAGGCGGCGGAGAATACGGACAAGGAACGGATATCGGCCGGGGAACGGTACGCGAAGGTGTACAACATCGACTATTCACGATGCATTTTCTGCGGGTATTGCGTGGAGGCGTGCCCGACGGACGCAATCACGCATGGACACGGATTTGAGCTAGCGACGTATGACATCAATTCGCTGGTGTACCGCAAGGAACAGATGCTGGAGAAGGTGGGCGGGGAGATGCCGGCGGGGGCGAGGTCGTAGGGAAAGCTTTCTACATTTTGGTTGGTGAGAATTGTTTTGGAAAGCCTCAGGCCTGAAGGCCTGAGCTACAAGTTGTTTGCATAAGCTGGGATTTAAACGCTCCGAGGAATCGGGGCGTTTTTGTTTTTGGGAAAAGAAAGAGGGACTTTAACACAGAATTCACGGAGAGAAGAGCACAAAGGACACAAAGAAGAGAAGTGGGTGATGGGCTGAGATTGCAAAGGGGTGATAGGCCTCGGAGGCTAAATATACTGATAGGGTATATTTAATAATATAAATACAAATGCCAGGACGTAATGCAGCGAGGTGGGATATGCAGAGCGCTGAAACGGTCTTGGCGGAGAAGGAAGCGCGGACAGGCGAGAACGGCGCCGCGCGAGTAGAGAAGCGGGCGAAGGTTGAAACGGCGCGAAAGTGTCATGACGTAGTTACACCTCCACGAAAGCTGCCGGTGAATCCAGCGGCAGACAAAACCAAGTGGAAAAGACACGAAACTCTGCGGCGCGGGGGCGAAGAATCAGGTTCGTCCACGAGAAGCGCGAGGCGGAACGGTGCGGTCAGCGAAAACATTATAGGACGCAGGACGCCCTTTGGGTGTAAGGGATTCGGACGGGGCAACGGGCTCTTCGACGAGGACAGTGCGTTCGCGTTGATCCATGAGCCAGCGCGCGAGCATGGCGGCAGTGTTTTCCTTGAGGTATTGAGCGAGGAGGGCAGCCAATTCCTTGCGGAGATTGGCGGCAGGTGCGAGGCGAGAAAGTTCGTAGGACTGCAAGGTGTTGCGGGAAGCAGTGAGTAGGATTTCCCAAGGCGGCTGAGTGTAATTGGGGTTCACGAAAATCTCCTGAAACAGGTGCTGTGCAAAGAACACTTAACAGTAATAGTCTTACTAATATTATAATTAGTAATCCTGGAGTTACTAGCCTGTGGAAATCTGTGCAAACTGTGGAAAACGCTTGGGGGCTTGCAGCGGTTGCGCAGGGGATTACGAAGATTCGGATCGCAGTGTTTGGGAGCCTGATCTTGAAGAAAACGATGCGGATGGAGGGGGAACGGAGAACTCCACGACTGGTGAGCGAGATCGGCACGTGGAGGAAGAACACCCTGAGGAGGAGTGACGGCTCCAGGGAACGGATGGAGTACGCAGGTTGAATGCGGGGGAGCGAGGGCGGAGGAGGCAGTGCGATGCGGGGGCAGGCGGATTGGCAGATGCTACAGCCGGTGTTGAAAACGCAGCGGGAGATGTTGACGGAAGTGCTGCTGTGCGCGGCGCGGTACGACGTTTGGATGACTCTGGAGGAGCCGGCGCACAAAACGAGGTATCCGGAGGCGAACATATCGGCGCAATTGCGGCATCTGCGAAAGCCGCATTACGGCGGGTCCCTGGTTGGAGAAGCGTCGGAGGCTTTGGGCGGAGACTACGCGGCCGAGCATGCACGAGAAGGTGTGGGAGTACCGGATGAGGTATGGGCAGTGGGAGGGAGTGCGAAACACAGAAGTAACGAACTAAAGAAGCAACGCGGCAACGAATCGATGCAGTGACGCGCGAGGTGGAGGAGGAAGACGGAGGACAGGTGATTGGCAGAGGAGACTATGAGCGTAAAGGCGGAGATGGCGTTTGATGTTTGCTGGGAAGTATATCGCGGGGCGAGGGAAGTGCTGGAGGCGAAGCGGGGGATTACTTCGCTAACTTGGGAGGCGGATACGAAGTATGCGTGGCGGCCGGAGCTGAGTCCGAGGCTGAAAGATTGGGTGGCGGATTTTGCGCTGGCGGGGCAGGCGGCACTGGTGGGACCGGAGAGGGCGTCGAAGCTCGTCCTGTTCCGGTTGTATTATCTGGGGCTGGTGCCGTATGAGCAGGCGCGGCACTTTTTGGGATTAAGCGAGCGGAGCTGGATAAGCTGGGATGAGGAGATACGGGGGAGATGCGGGGAGGAGTTGTTGCGCAGAGATTTGTTTCCGCCGAGGAAGTATTTTAATGGGAGCGAGTGAGTTTGCGGAGATGGCACGTTACACACAGCAACCGAAGAGAGAGAAAGGCGCCCGCTTCAGAAAGCGGCCGCTACGAGAGCACCCCTAGAGCGGCCCGCCACGCAAACCCATCCGGGACGCAAGCGACGCGCCTTAGATAGAGAGGACCAAGAGCACAGTCAGGAATGACTGTGCCACAAAGGAGGGAGCTAAAAGACGGACCCAAGAACCGACCTAAAGGTCGGCCACTGCAAAGTCAACGAGAAAGGCCACGAACAACCCAGGAGAAAAGCCGCAGGGCTCGCGGACCCGCCCTGCGCTACAAGGACAGGGGATCACCTTTGCGGAGGAGTTTGTTGGATTCGGAGGAGGGGACGCGGGTGTTGGTGGCTAAGCGGTAGAAATGATCGAAGCGAGGGCGGGGAGACCATGCGGGGAGAGTGGCTTGGCGTTGTTGGGTGAAATGTTTTTGGAAAGATTCGATGGGTACACCTGTGAAGGGATCGCGCGGGGGGACGGGGCAGCGGGCGCAAGGATTGCTGCCCTCGAAATGGACTTCGCCGATTTGGAAGCGGACGGAGCTGCGCTCGTCTTCGCCGAAGAGTTGATCTTCCCAGAAGGCGGGGACGCCAGCGATTTCAAGAGTTGTGCGGAAGCGGAGGCGGACGTCTTCGAGGGTGAGTCCGGGAAACCATTCGCTGACGGCCTGGAGGGTTGCGGTGGAGACGATGGTGGGGCCGCTGGCGATGGAGTCGTCGGGAAAACCGTTGGGAGAACAGCGGACTATGATCTGCTGCTCGAAGAACATGCTGAACCACTCGGCGGCATCATTGTGGGCAGCGGGAAATGAAAATGTATGCTCGGGAACGGCGCGGCGATCGCCGGGCACGGAGAGCGTGACTTTGGCGAGATCGGGAGAGAATGCGGCGCGGATTAGATGGATTGCGGGAGTGCGCTTGCCGTTGACCCAGCGGCCATCGACGGAATAGAGGGCCCAGGCACGATCGAGGGTCAGGCCGCCGGAAGGGCCGATGCGGGCTTCGAGGACGGAGACAGGGTCGAGAGATTTGATGGGATGGAGACGGAGATTGGCCAGGCGCGGGATTACTCTTGAGAGGGACACAGGAAGAGTTTAGCAGAGTGAGAAGGGAAGACGAGGTTGGAGCTGCGAGAGAATTTACGGTTGGTTGTGTGGAGACAATCGCAAAAGCCGCAGCTAGCCGACGCACTCCAATTTAATCTAGATGAGGTTGCGATTGAAGAGGGATCCCTCGACTGCGTGACCCGACGCGCCGAAAGACGGCGCGAAGAAAATGCATCGGGTCACTCCGCTCGGGATGACAGGTTTATGAAACTTATCACAAGAACTATGGGCTCGAGGGAGTCGTGGTTTGGTGGTTGGGCCACGGCCTCAAAAGCGGCGGCCAGCCGCCGCACTCCAAGCTAACTGCCGGCGAAGGCGGCCATGTGGCGTTGCGAGCGAACCGTACAGGAAGAGGCGGCGACGTGGCGGGAGCGCTCCTCTACGGCTTGGGCAAAGGTGAGCAGGGGAGTGGTGTTGGTGGATGCGACCGCACCACCGTGGGCGAAGGCAACGGCGACATCGGCCGGGGTGACGTGCTCTGGGAATTCGGCGATGGCGAGGAGATCGAAGCGTCCGGTGGTGAAGAATGAGGCTTGGATGGAACCGCCGAGTTTTTCAATAGGAGCGCGGACCACAGAGAAATGGTCCTCGGAATTGCCAGCAAGGTGACCCCAAGCCTGAGTGGTAAAGCTGATTTGAATACTGAAATAAGTCATGGTGGGCTCGTTTCTGGAAGGGGGGGTCCAGAGGATCTTTCTGAATGTGCGCGCCGGGAAAGTGTATGTCAAGAGTGAAGTGACAGTTTGTCGAAGAATTAAATAAAAAAACAAATTTGGGAAACAATACCCCAGAAAGGGTTCTACGAAGAGAGCGGAATTGCAGAGGAAATTTAAGAAGAACGTTATTGTAAAATTACTGCGGATTTTCCTTACATCTGTAAGTTGCGTCATACCAAAGATGGGCAAGACCTCCATCCGGCACGGCAACCGCACGGAGCCTGGAGTGGGCCGGATCAGCGGCCGGCGGAAGCGGCGGTGGAAGAATCCGAAGTGATGGATTTGTAACCGCTGGTGCCGGCCTTGCGAAGGGCCTCAACGGCTTGCGCGGCGATGAGCAGCGGGGTGGTTTGGATATTGGATACAGCGCCGCCACCGGCGAAGGCCATGGAGATGGCCGCAGCGGAAATGGTGTCTGGCATTTCGGTGATGGCTAAAACATCAAATGCGCCGAATGCGAAAAAGGATGCGTGCATTTTGCCGCCGAGTTTCTCGATGGGAGCGCGGACGGCCTCGAGGCGGTCCTGCGGGTTTTGCATCAAACGGGCCCAGGCTTCCTTGGTGTAGCTGACTTGATGACAGAAATAAGGCATAACAGACTCCTTGCTGGAAGGGAGCGTTCCGAGGGTGGGGGACGGACTATGAGCTTGGGGGAGGAGGGAGTCAAGGGGAAAGTGGGCGGGGAAGGGATCGGGCCGAAGAACATAAAGATAACGCAGAGGCGCAGAGTAGGCAGAGGTAGGAAAAACCCAAGAGCACACCCCCTTCGTTGCTCCGGGTGGGTAGGAGTGACTGTGCCACAGGGTGAGAAAACCCCAAGACCCAGGCACCCGACGTTTGATTTTTATGAAAAAGCAGTAGTGTCCCAACGTTTTGCCTCTTGCCTTCCGTAAATTAGTGATGAGAAACGCATAAGCGGCAAATTCTCTTGTGCCTTGCATTTACCGCGCGCTATACAGAATGGCTGAACGGCAGGGAATTGCGCTGGATGAAATGCCTATAGTGAATTCCGTGGATTTGCAGAATGGTGGGCGGAGGCGGTGATGCCAGTAGATGCCAAGCTGATGGACCTGGCGCGGCGCGCGGTCCAGGCGGAGGGGCTTGACCCGGCATTGGTATGCGCGGTGGTGGAGCAGGAGTCCAACTGGAACCCCTGGGCGATTCGGTATGAGCCGCTGTTCTTCGCCAAATATGTGGCCCCGCTCTATACAAACAATTAGGGGCGACGGAGGCGTACGCTCGAGGGATTTCGTGGGGTCTCATGCAGGTGATGGAGCAAACGGCGCGCGAGAAGGGCGTGGCTTCCCTGTACCTTTCGACGCTGTGCGACCCGGCGGTGGGACTGGCCGTGGGATGCAAGGTTCTGAGGCAGAAATTGGACGGCGCAAGTGGCGACACGACTCGCGGATTGCTGGCGTGGTATTGCGGGGGAAACCCGGACTACGCAGAGGAAGTGCTGGCGCGGATGGGGTGGTACAGGTAAGCGATGGCCGCAGAAGTCCAGGAAGAGATTGTCATGACACTAAGGGGATGGTTCAAGGCTGCGACTGTACTGATTGCGATAGTGACCGGCGTTAGCGTGTATTTTGCCTGGCGCGGGGCGCAACGAGAGCATGTGCAGCTGAAGGCGGAGCTGCAGGCGGCGCAGCAGGCAATTGCCCTTGCCCGTTCCCATTCAGGTTGTTGAGGCGAATGGACTGGGCGTTCCAGGCATTCCTGGACCAGCCAAACCGGACGCCACCACAGCGAACGCCGGGGTGCTCTTACCCACGGTGGACCTGAAACCACTTTATGACTATGCCGTGGGCTGCCAGGAGTGTAAGGCGCAATTAGCGTCGGCGCAGGACGACCTTTAGGATGAGCAGGGAACGCGACAGTGCCTTGCAGACGGCGCGCGGCGGCTCGAAGCTGAGAAGAAATGTGTGCGCGGCGAAATGGTTTGCGATTGGCGCGAACGCCGGAGCGGTGGCGGCGAAGCTGGCGCGGCAGGGCCGAAAGCGAAAAACCGCAGGGCTCGAAGACTCTCCCTAGGCTACAACGACCTGCCCTGGAACGAACTCACCCCATAGCCTCAGGAAAACCCTCCGCGCCAGCCGGGGAAGTACCAAAGGAAAGGGCAGATATCCACAGAAAGAGGAGAAAAGACTAGAGAAAATGGTTGACATCGTGTCCTATAACAGATATTATGTTAACTAACAAGTGGGGTGCTTGTTTCCCTTGCTCGGCCTACCCTTGTCCTGCTTAAGGACTTCCCTGTTTAGTGTTGACTCTTCCCAAGACATTCGTGGCGATTCATACACCGTAAAAGCCGCGGCCCTTCGAGGCTCTGGGCAAGCAAGCCGCCGCACTCCAAGTACTACTTTTTGGGTGTGGGCTTGGAGGAGCTGAGTTGCGCCATTTCGTAGTCAATGTACTGCTGAATCGCGTGAGGATCGGCGCTATTGAGCCGACGGCCGTTGACGAAGACGGTTGGCGTGCTACGGACCTCTAGCGCGGTTCCGTTGGCGATACTGGCGTCGACTTCGGCGGCGGCTTGGGGGCTGGCCATGCAGGACTTAAATGCGTCTGTATCGAGCTTACTGCGCGCGGCGAAGTCCAGCATCTTGTCCCAAGCGGACGAGGCAGTAATGAGGTCCTGATTGTCGTAGATGAAGTCGTAGACCTTCCAGAAGGCCGCGGGGTCCTGATGGTAGGCACATCGTCCGGCAAGGGCGGCGGTGCGGGCCCAGGGGTGGATGTTTTCGAGGGGAAAGTCCTTGAAGATAACCTTGATCTGGGGATTACTGGCCATGATGCCGCGTAGAGCGTCGTGGAGGCTCCGGCAGACCGGGCATTCGAAATCAGAATACTCGACCAGGGTAATAGGAGCTTTGGGATTGCCGATGACAGGAGCATTGGTGAGCTGCATCTTTGCCCTGTTTTCTGCGAGGGGGTCGGTGGTGAGGTCGTTTAGTTCGCCGCGCATCAGGTAACGGCCATCCTTAGTTAAGTACATTTTCAGTTTGTCCGCGCCCTCGGGAGACTTCACATCAATTGGGACTTCGAGAAGGCTGGAGGTGCCTAATTCCGTGGGCGCGCCAACGACGACCTGGATGTCCGGTCCCAGGGCGAAATAATAGCGAAGAAAAGCTTCGACCTTCTTCTGGGCCTGCGCAGGGGCGATAGGTTCCGCAGGTTGCTGCGCCATGACGGCGGTTGCGGCGAGCAAAGTAAGTACAATCCGTGCAGATTTCAGAGTGATTTTCACGCGAGTCCTCGTCAAAGTGGCGTTCCAGATCATGGGATGAAACGTTGAGCGATGGGAAATGGCCGTCCAAAACCGAAAGCGCGCGAGGTGATCTTCAACCCCGGAGCGGCCTGCTTTCGCTTGTACTCGTTGCGATCAACGCGCAGGGCGATATCGCGAACGAGCTTTAAATCATACCCAAATTCCGCGGCAATCTCTTCCGGCGTTTTCACTTCCTCGATATAGGCCTTCAGGATGTCGTCCAATACATCGTAGGGCGGCAGGGAATCCGTGTCCTTCTGGTCCGGGCGGAGTTCGGCGGAAGGAGGCTTCTCGAGAGTTGAGCGGGGGATCACTTCCCTTTCGCGATTGATGTGGTTGGCGATGGCGTAGACCATCATTTTGGGCACGTCGGAGATTACGGCCAAGCCGCCGGCCATGTCACCGTAAAGCGTGCAGTAGCCAACAGCGTTCTCCGATTTATTCCCGGTGCTGAGAACCATTGAACCAAATTTATTAGAGAGCGCCATTAGATAGTTGCCGCGAATACGAGCCTGGATGTTTTCCTCGGTGGCATCGGGAGGGAGATTGTCAAAGGCCGGGGTGAGTGTGTGTTTGTAGGAGTTGAATACGTCGGCAATGGGAAGGGTTAGGAACTCGATGCCAAGGTTCTTGGCTAAGGCTTTTGCGTCGGTCTTGCTGCCTTCAGAGGAGAACGGTCCCGGCATGGAGACGCCGAGGACGTTGGAGGCGCCAAGAGCATCGACGGCGATGGAAGCAACGACAGCCGAATCTACGCCTCCGCTGAGGCCAACGATCGTTTTGGAGAAGCGGCATTTGCGGACGTAGTCGCCTGTGCCAAGGACGAGGGCCTGATAGGCGTAGGCAATTTCCGTGGCGGGCTGCTCGTGGAGATCGCCCTTGCCGGTGACGGTATCGAAGAGGACGAGGTCTTCCTGAAAGGCTTTTGCCTGTGCCGCTACTTCGCCGCTGGGATTGAGGGCCATGCTGGCGCCATCGAAGATCAAGGAATCGTCACCGCCAACCTGGTTGACATAAATCACGGGGCGCTGGTGATGGATGGCGATGGAGCGAAGCATGTCCACACGAAGGAAGCGTTTATCGATGGTGTAGGGTGAAGCCGAAAGATTGATCAGGACGCTGGTGCCCTGAGAGATGAGCTCGCTTACGGGGTCGCGGGCGTACAGCGGTTGGCTCCAGAAAGTCTTGTCGTTCCAGAAGTCCTCGCAGACGGTGATCCCGAGTTGTTCGCAGCCCAGTCCGTAGACATATTGTTTATCGCCGGGGCGGAAGTAGCGGGACTCGTCGAACACGTCGTACGTGGGGAGGAGCATCTTGCTCTGTTCGAAGACGACGCGGCCTTCGTGGATGAGGGCAGCTTTATTGGCAATGGACTTCCCTCCCCTGGGATACTCGACGTGGCCGGCGTAACCGACGATTGCGGGCAGCGGGAGCCGCGGGGCTAAATCTTGCAAGGAATCGTGATTGCGCTGGATGAAAGCGGGGCGCTCGAGGAGATCGAGAGGGAGATAGCCGCAGATACAGAGTTCAGAGAAAACGGCCAGATCGGCGCCACGGCGCTGGGCTTCCGACGCTAGAGCCAGGATGCGCGAGGAGTTGCCATCGAAATCGCCGACCGTGGGGTTGAATTGGGCGAGGGCTATTCTCATGCGGCTTAAAGATTAGGATATGTGGGGCGTTGGGAGAATGCAAATGGGGGAGGCAGAGTGAATACCAAAGCGGGGACGGAAGCGTCAAAATTGACGAGGCTGCATTGAGGAGAAACCAAAGCTATGTCGTTCCAAATTGCAAGATGTGCCGTCAGCTGCATCGCCTTCATTGCGCTGGCAGCAGGCATGGTGGGACAAGAGTCCGTTCACACTGTTTCGATGGAGCTTCGCCACAACATGCCATTTGTGGAGGTCAGTGTGAATGGCAGGGGCCCCTTCACGTTTGGCATTGATACAGGGACTGGTGGAGAGGCTCTAGTCTCTCCTGCCTTGATCGAACAGTTGGCTCTGCCAGTTATTGGAGAGGCCGAAGTAGGGGATCCCATCGGGAATAATCCCCAGAAAGGTGCAGTGATGGGCCTGAGTTCTCTGAGCATTGACGGGATCGAGTTTAAGAATGTGAAGGCGGTTCGGTTTCAGCCGAGTACGAGGGAAGGTCAATGCGATGGAATCCTGGGGTTCGTATTGTTTCGAGAGTATCTCTTGACGCTCGATTATCCGCGGCAACAACTGACGATCGAAGTGGGCAGCCTCAAGCCAGATGGTGGCGATACTGTTGTTGCTTTCACCATGCCAAACAATGTGCCGCTGGTTCAGCTTCGCGTGGGTTCCCAGATGATTGACACCCACCTGGACTCGCGAGGCATGGGACTAAGCTTTCCAAAGGATTTTGCAAACGGGTTGAAGTTTGCGTCGAAGCTGGAGGTAATTGGACGCGGGAGAACGGTCTCGAGCGAGTTTGAGATCAAAGGAGCACAGTTGGCGGGCAATGTAAACCTTGGAGGTTACACATTTGTCCAGCCTTTTGTTGAGGTCAACCCGGTTTTTCGCATGGCAAATTTCGGTTCGATTCCTCTGCATCATTTCGCAGTGTCATTCGACCAGAAGAATAAACTTGTGCGGTTAGTGAGTGCCGACAAGAAGATTACGATTGCGCCTCCACAGAGAAGGGGGATGGCGCCAGCGGAGGGTGGAGCGACACCTGCTCCGAACCCGGGGGACTAACTTTTGTGGACATGCCGTCGGTCGCCGATAGAACACCGCGCGCTACTTCAAGGAATGCTGGCGGTGACTGGAGTGGAGTATGCACTTTCCACTCCCAAGGTGTTCACCTCAGTTGCAACGTAATAGTAAGTGTCACCCGCAACTACGTTGGGGTCGCTGTATGGCGAATTGGGGATCAAGGTGGAATTGACCTTGGCGTATGGTCCGCCGGATTGGGTGCTCCGATAAACATTGAAGCCAGAGTAGGACGAGGAGCTCGGTGACCAGGACAAACTTACTGAATAGGTGGTAACTGCAGTGCCAGTTCCCGAGAGCGAGATGATTTGCGGAGAGTTTGTGGCATTGCTGGTGACGGTGACGCTGCCGGAGAGGTTGCCAGTGGTGGCGGGATCGAATGTTACGTTGAAGGAAGTGGATTGGCCGGCCGCAACGGTAAGCGGGAGCGTGCAACCCGAGACGGCAAAACCCGTGCCGGATTCCGCGATCTGCGAAAGGGTAACGCTAGCATTGCCTGTGTTGGCCAGAGTCACACTCTGCATCGTGCTGGTGCCGGTGGTGATGTTGCCGAAGCTCAGTGATGACGGAGTCGGCGTGATTTGAAGAACCGGCGAGATTCCTGTGCCGACCATGGCAACCACGAGTGGTGAGTTGGGAGAGTTGTTCACAAGCGTGAGACTGCCGGAAAAAGTGCTGGCGGAAGCGGGCGTGAAGCCAATGTTGAATACGGAAGATGCGCCTGGTGCCACGGAGAGTGGCAGGGTGAGGCCGCTCAAAGTGAAGCCGGAGCCGGCGAGAGTTGCCTGAATGACCGTGAGATTTGCTGTTCCGGCATTGCGAATGGTGAGCGATTGGGTATTGGTTGTGTTCACCGTGACGCTGCTGAAGCTGATGCTGGCAGGAATGATGGAGATTTGAGGTTGAATGCCAGTGCCGGTGAGCAAAATTGAAGTTGGAGAGTTTGTCGCGCTGCTGACGATGTTGATGCTCCCCGTGACGGCTCCCACTGATGGTGGTGCAAATCTCACTGTGAGGATTAAGGTCTGGCCCGCGGTAAGGGTGACGGTTCCAGAGCACCCGCTGAAGGAGAAGCCTGCCCCAGTTATTGCGGCTTGCGAAATGGTGACGCTGCCAGTTCCGCTGTTTGTGAGCGTCATTGTTTGGGATGCGGTGCTTCCCACCAAAGCGTTGCCGAAAGTCAGACTGCTGGTGCTGGCGGAGAGGAGATAGGTTTGCGAGGGCGCAGCTGCTTTACCCGTTCCGGAAATAGCGATGGAATCCGTCGAAGTTTCGCCGTCCTGGCGAGTGTAGGTGACCACGATTGTGCCGTTGAAATTCTGCGCGGCGTTTGGCTGAAACATTACCTGGAAGGAAGTGGTGGAATGCGCGGCTAGTCTGATGGGAAGTGCCGGGCTGGTGACAAGGAATTGTGCAAGTGAACTTGACACCCCGGTGACCGATGCGCTGCGGCGGCTATTGTTCGTTAACGCGACAGTCATGGCCGCGCTTTTTGTGTTCACTGTCACCGAGCCGAAGCTCAGCGAAGTGGGGGCAACTCCGACAGCGGCTTCGGCCGGTTTGGCGATCGCCAGGGCTCCCGCCAAAAATAATCCAAAGGACAGACACACCAATCGCGTTCTCTTCATGATCAGGTAAACCCGCGTGGACTTTTCTGGAGCGAAGATTGAGCGGTGTGAGAGGGGGGAGGGGGCCTGGCGATCGCCGCTCGATTTTTTTGGCCAGAGTAAGAATAAGAGCCGCAGACGGGGCGAACAACTGGTAGTGAGGTCAGAATAGGAACAGGTGCAAGGGCTTCCCTTCTGGGCCAGAGGAAACTGTACCAATCATAAAAATAGCTTCACGATTCTGTAGAGAAGCGTTTGCCGATTGACAGGCGCGATGGTGCCCTTTGGATGCGATCCGCGAGCAAGCAGGATTTGTGAAAAAGCTTTCAGGAAAAATGTAACCCGTGGGGAGCCAGGAGCGGCTCTATGGGCATTGAGCGTACGCGTATCCCAGTTGCGTCGAAGATGGCATTGCAGATTGCCGGTGCAAGGCCGATGATGGGCGCTTCACCAGCACCTACTGGCGGCTGATCTTTGCGGTCGATCAGGAGTGCCTCTATGGCAGGGACATCGCGGAAACGGGGCACGCGGTACTTTGAAAACAGGCCATTCAGGATACGCCCATTTTCAAATTCGATGGATTCAAACAGCGCGCCGCCAATGCCCATGATATTTGCGCCGATGAGCTGATTGCGCAGGCCGTCTGGGTTAACGACGGCGCCGCAGTCGAAGGCGGTGAGGATGCGGACTAGCTTGATTTCGCCGGCGCTTTGATTTACGGAGACTTCCACGAAGGTCGCAACATAACCCAGTTTTTCGTAGCCACCGCCTACGCCAAAACCGTGATTTGCGGCCTTTGTGTCCGTCCAGGCAAACTTTTTTGCACCTTCTTCAAAGACTGCACGCAGGCGCTCTTCTTTCAGATTCTTCAGACGAAACTCCAGAGGATCCATTTTGAGCGAGTGAGCGATTTCATCCATGTGAACTTCGCGGGCGAAATGATTGGCGGTGGCCGCAAGGGCGCGGTAGGAGCCTTGCCGCAGCGGGGAGCCAACTGAGTGGAACTCAATGCGCTGGTTGGGTATGTCGTAATAGGTGCGAATGCCCGCGGAGCCGGAATTGTAATTGTGGAATTCCCAGGCTGTGATTTTGCCATCGTCGGCAACGGCACTGCGAACGTCGATCACACCGGCCGGTCGAAAATAGGCCCAAGTGAACTCTTCTTCGCGCGTCCAGACTAGTTTTACCGGGCGTTTGGCGGCGCGTGAGAGGCGCGCGGCCTCGATGGCGCACTCGCCGCTGTGTTTGCCGCCATAGCCGGAGCCGGTGTCTGGCATTAACACATGAATCTTTTCTTCGGGTAGATGGAAGGCTTCCGCGAGTTCGCTGCGAACGCCAAAGGGGCGCTGCGTGCCAGTCCATACGGTTAGCCCATCGTCGGTCCAGTGAGCGAGGGCGGCGCGCGGTTCGAGAGGAGCGTGAGCGATGTAGTTGATGTTGTAGGTTTGCTCCAATTTATGATTGGCGGAAGCCAAAGCCGCCTCCAGGTTGCCGGATTCGGTGCGCGAATTATCGTTGCGCCCTTCGCGTGGCGAGGCATTTTTCTTTAGATATTCGAAGAGCTCTATGCTGGAAGTTTGCGGCTCGGCTTTCCAGTCCGCATGCACCAAGGATGCTGCCTTGGCTGCGGTGGTGGAATCTGGCGCGGCCACGCCCACGAAATTTGCGTCGTGTACCACGATGACTCCGGGAAGTTTCTCGGCTTCTTTCGTGTCCACCGACGCCAGGGTGGCGTTGAAGGCGGAGGGGCGCACGACTCTTCCGTAAAGCATGTCCGGAAGCTTTTGATCGGATGGATAGCGGTGCTTGCCAGTCACAAAACTGCGGCCGTCCACTTTGGAAAGCGACTTCCCTGCGACGGTCCAATCGGTCGGAGGGATCAAGGGATCTTCTGATGGAACAACCTGGGCGATCTGCTGGCCTTTAACAAGTTGGGCGTAGGTGAGCGAACGATTACCCTGAGTATCAACAATTTTGCCGGCTTCCGCCTTCAATTGCGATGGTGCAACGTTCCATTGTTTTGCTGCCATGGCAAGCAGAACGTCGCGGGCCGCCGAAGATACGCGCCGCAATCGCAGATTCATGGTTGGAGTGGTGCGGCTTCCGAAAGTGCCCATATCAAACGGCACTAACTGGGTATCGCCCATTACCAAGCGAATCGATTCTGGCGGGACCTTTAGTTCTTCCGCAACGGCCTGAGTCAGCGAGGTGCGAATGTTTTGTCCTACTTCCACCTTACCCGTGAACGCGGTGACGCTGCCGTCTTCCCCGATGTGCAGCCAGGCACTGATTTCCTGTGGCAGCGAATCCTCCGGATTGCGTCTGCCGCCCGATTCCTGAGCCGCTTCGGTTTTCGAGAGGGCAACGGCAATGAAAAGTCCTGCACCGAGGATTTTGAAGAAGTTGCGGCGGCCGCTCTGAAAAATATAGGAAGGAGGAGCCGTGAACTCGTAGCGTTCCGGCTCGATGGTAAAGGGCGATTCGTGCTTGGGAGTCATGACTGCCTCCTTTGCATGGCACCGGCCGCTCTGTGGATGGCAGCGATAATGCGGGGATAGGTGCCGCAACGGCAGATGTTTCCCTGCATGGCAGCGAGAATTTCCGCGTCGGATGGATTGTGATTGGCGTTCAGGAGAGATACGGCGGAGATGATCATGCCCGAAGTGCAATACGCGCATTGCATCGCGCCTTCATCGAGGAAGGCTTGTTGCACGGGGTGGAGTTGCTTCCCTTTTGCCAGGCCTTCGATGGTGGTGATTTGCTTGCCTTCGGCGGCGGACAGGGGAAGCAGGCAGGACCGGCGGGCCTTGCCGTCAATCAGAACGGTACACGCACCGCATTGACCCTCTCCGCAACCATATTTGCTTCCGGTTAGATCGAGAAATTCCCTGAGGACCGAGAGGAGTGGAGTTTGCCGGTCCGCCGTGACTTGATACTTCTGACCGTTAATCTGAAGGGAGGTTTCGCTCACGTTGGCTCTCCTTCCAGCCAATCATTGTCGCATAAAGTGTTGAAACGGGCAGGTGGCCCGGACGATCGCTGGAAAGTAAGCCCTGATGGTGCTCCGCACCCCAACCACGGGAGTGGGCTCTCGGCGACTCAACATCTCGGTGAATTATTACAGTGGTATCCTACCCGATGGTGAGTATACCCAGACAAATAGCCTTAATCTCGTCCGGACCACCTACCGAGGCGCTGCGAATCAGAGGTGGTGCAATGAAGGGGCTGTCCAGACGCGAGTTGATTGCCGGCGTTGGTGGAGTGCTTGGAGTTGGCTTATTGGTACCGAGGGCAATTGCCGGTATCTGGGGGTGACAGAAAGCCCGCCGTGGATATGCCTGTGTCGCTTGCGGAAGGCACTGTGAGAACGCCGGAATTCCCTGTCAAGCGTCAAGCTTATCTCATCATGATTCGAGCTGAGAAGCGCCTGCCCCTTGCGGATATGAATTGCATGATGGGCCTAACAACGGGACCATTGGATTCGACTAACTGCGATAAAGAACCTTTGCTCCAGGCGGACTGGACGGTCTGGGACAATGGGCAGTTCGTGCACCGCGGTAAAGCTCATCTGAGAGACGGGGGAGGTTGGGCAAAGGACTCGATAGATAAATACCTCGGAAATTTCGTAGGGAAAGCTAAGAAGAAGTACGTGTTGGAAGTAAAGTTCATGAAAGATGGCAGCAGGCTGAATGTGACCAATCCTCGCCTCATCGTAATGATGACCAAGCCCACTAACTTCTAGCAAGGCGTAGACGAAAAAAACGAAGCTGATTAAATGAAGGTGTCGGCTCCCTCGAACAAGTAAACTTGGTTGCGGTTGAACGGCCAGGGCTCGGAAGAAAGGAGCCGAGCAATGATTATTAAAAGGATGTGATTTTCACACATGCTCTGAGCAGATCCATGACCAACGACGAGACAGGCGTTAGGAGGCGCTGGCGGCGCTACGCTGGACGAAAGTTGTGTCTGCGGCCAAGCCAAACGCCACCAGCATTTTGCCTTGCACACTTTCCGAGAGGGCGTTGATTTCGTCTACGCCCAGGCTTGCAGCGCTCACGCGATAGCGCAACCTCTTTTGGCCAGTAGGAGTTTCCACAATTTGCAGCACCGCATCGGCTATCTCCTGAGGATGTCCGGCCGCGGCCGTTAGCGCGGCATTGACCTTGGGTCCGATATGATTTGCGGCACCGTACGTGTCTGTGCGGCTCTCGTCAGCAGCCATCACAATGTTGCCGAAAACTGGCGTTTGGTAAGCGCCCGGCTCGACGATCACGGATTCAATTCCCTGGGACGCCAATTCGTAATGATAGCTTTCGGCCATGGCTTCCATTGCAAATTTGCTGGCACAATAAAAACTAAATGAGGGAACGACCACACGTCCCGCGCCGCTGCTGATGTGCATCAAGAGGCCGCCGTGCTGGCGACGCATCTGAGGGAGCACGGCGCGGTTCACACGCACGGAGCCCATGAAATTCGTGTCCATGATCCGCTGGACTTGCTCGGTGGTGGCAGCCTCGGCCAAGCCGGCAAGGACGTAGCCTGCGTTGTTGATGGCAACGTCTATGCGGCCCGCCTGCTCGACGGCCGATTGCACAGCTCGTTCGACGGAGGCGTCGTCCGTGACGTCCAACTCCAGGACGTGCAGGGGCAGCGATTCCCTTTTGGCAAGGGCACGGATTTCAGCGGAGTTCTTGGCGTTGCGGCCTCCGGGGTCGCGCATTGTGGCAAAGACGGTATGCCCGTGGCGTGCCAGAGTTTCGGCGATTAGCCTGCCGAAGCCGGTGCTCGCACCGGTGATGAGGACCACTTGTTTCGAATTCATGCTTTTTCTCCAGGTGACGGTATGCGGAGCTTGTTGGATGCGAGCATTGAAGCGTTTGGATACGTCGGCTGGCGCAGTTTCAGGTGAGGGAACAAAAATGGACTCCTGGAGAGTGAGTCCAGGAGTCCGAGAAGTCGTAGCGCGGGATCGACGGTTAAACGCTGAAGGAACTGCCGCAGCCACAGGTGCTCTTGACGTTGGGATTGTTGAACTTGAAGCCGGCGCCCTCGAGGGTCTCGATGTAATCAATCTCGACGCCGTCGAGGTACATGGAGCTCATCTGGTCCACAGCAACCTTGAGTCCATCGAAATCGAGGACTTCGTCGGTCTCATTGGTCTGGTTCTCAAACGCCATGTGGTACTGGAAACCGGAACAGCCACCGCCGACAACGGCAACGCGAAGAGCCGTGGGCACGGGGGTCTGCATGCTCATGATTTCCTTAACCTTAGTGGCCGCAACGGGCGTCAGGTTGATCATATTCTCTCTTGGCCTCCGCTCGCGGGATCCTCCGCGAGGAAATGTACATTCTTAGTATAGCATAGCCCCAATCCGTGCAAAGTGGGGGTGCTTTGGAGTTACTTCCCCGCTCTGCGACTGATATCAGATATCAGTAAGCAAAGGCAAACCCAGGCGAAGGCGAACCCACGAAACTGCCGCAGGGCTCGCAGACTCTCCCTGCGCTACATCAAGTTACAGTAAGATGGATGCACTTATGAGACATACAGTTACATTGTTGCCGGGGGAAGGCATTGGGCCGGAGGTTTCGGCGGCTGTGCAGCGGATTCTGGACGCTTCCGGCGTGCAGATCGCTTGGGAAGAGCTTGGCGCGCGTGCCGAGAATACGGACAAGGGCACGACCGGCGCGGAGGTGTTGAACAAGGCCGCGATCGAGTCTGTGAGGCGGAATCGCGTGGCGCTGAAAGGACCGATGGCTACAGCCATTGCCGGGGGCGCGCGCAGCGTGAATGTCGCTCTGAGGAAGAGTCTGGACTTGTATGCGAATTTGCGTCCTGTGAAGAACCTGCCGGGGGTGAAATCGCACTTCGATGGCGTGGACGTGGTGATTGTGCGGGAAAACACCGAGGATTTGTACTCGGGGCTGGAGCACGAAGTGGTGCCGGGGGTGGTGGAGAGCCTGAAGATCATCACGGAAAAGGCTTCCACACGGATTGCGCGGTTTGCGTTTGAATACGCGCGGAAGCATGGACGAAAAAAGATTCACGCGATACACAAAGCCAACATCATGAAGCTGGGCGATGGGCTGTTTTTGCGTTCGGTGCGCGCGGTGGCGGAGCAGTATAAAGATATCGAGTACAAAGAGTTGATTGTGGACAATGCGTGCATGCAGATTGTGATGAATCCCGCGCAGTTTGACATTTTGCTGCTGCCGAATCTTTATGGCGACGTGATGAGCGACTTGGCGGCAGGATTGGTGGGTGGATTGGGCGTGGTGCCCAGCGGGAATATTGGCGATGAAGGCGCGATTTTCGAGGCGGTTCACGGAACGGCGCCGGACATTGCTGGCAAAGGACTGGCGAATCCTACGGCGCTGCTGCTGAGTTCGATTCTGATGCTGGAGCATCTGGGAGAAGGGGCTGCGGCAGAACGGATTCACGCGGCGCTTGTGAGGGTGTACAAAGAAGGCACGCACGTTACGAAAGATGTTGGCGGGACGGCAGGGACGAAAGAGTTTACTGACGCGGTGATTGGGGAGTTGGCGAATGCGTGACACCAAGAAAGCAAAACCGGCAAAAGCAAGGGCAATGACAAAACCGAAGACAGCTGAGGGTTCGCTCGATGCCGTGTTCAAGGAACTGGTGATGATCCTCAAGCGGCAGGTGCCTCCCTTCAGCACGAAGGTGCCCCTGGTAGTCAGGAATAAGAAGGCGTTTCAGATTACGGTGCCCAAACCCGTGGTGGTGCCGGGGTCGTATGGGGGAAAGCCGGTGCCCATTCAGTTGGCGGCGGTGATTTTGCAGAAGGGTTACGTTGGACTTTACGTGATGTGCATCTACATGAATCCTGCGGCAAAAGATAAGTTGCCAAACCTGAAGAAACTGTTGAAGGGCAAATCCTGTTTCCACGTGAAGGTGCTGGACGAAGTTCTGAAGCGCGAAGTCGAAGAAGCGCTGGAGATTGCTGCAGCGGAGTATAGGAAGCGCGGGTGGGTGTAGGGCGCTTCCGGTGGCGCATAGCGGTTGACGGAACGATTTCGAGACAAATTTATGGTTGAAGTCCTGCGCGCAAAAGGCGCGCTCAGGATGACACCCGCGCGGTGCGTACGACCACCCTGTACATCTCTCAAGGGCCCCACACTGTCATTCCGACCGGAGCAGCCCGATTTTATTCTTCGCGCCGATGTATGGCGCGTCGGGCTGTGTAGCGGAGGAATCTCTCCGCAACTCCGGATTGCAGGTTGCATTCCATGTCGGCTTTGGATTCCAGGTTGGACGCGGCCATCTCAAAAGCGGTGGCAAGCCAACGCACTCCAGAACATAGGCTACGGAGTGAAGCGCGCGGCGAGTTCGCGGATTTCCTTGTTCTCGATTACGCGTTTGCGAAGGTGCTCGATGGTGGCTAGAATCATGGCATTGCCGAGGTCCGTACCGGAGACGTAGAGGCTGGGGAATGGTTTTAGGACGCGGAAGAGCGGGAAAACCTTCTTGTACAGTTTTGGGATGCTGTGAGAGTGAGTTGCGTCAATGAAACCGGGGCGCCAGCAGACGGCCCCGGCGATGTCCATCAATTCCTGTTCGGCCTGAGCCTTCACGCGAGACCAGAACATGCTGCTGCCGGGCTTAGTTCCCTTCCCGCTGATGTAGTGGAAGGCGGCGCTGGGGCTGTTTGCCACGAGCATGTGGGCGGCGGCGCGGGGGAAATCGCGACTGATTTTCTGGTAGTCCTCTTTGGAAACCCGTGTGACGGAAGTGCCGAGGCAGTAGAGGCACGCATCAATGCCGCGGAAAGCTTCGCGGATGGCGCCGAAGTCGAGAAAGCTTTGGTGCACGATGTTCCAGAGTTTGGGATTGGTGTCATTCAGGGGACGGCGGGTGATGGCGCGGACTTCCACAACAGTCGCGGCGGCGAGGCAGGCGTCGAGGACCGCTCCGCCTGCGGAACCGGTTGCGCCGAAGAGAAGAACTCTCATACAAGATGAGTCTATACGAAGGGGTAGAGGGATGCGGAAAAAACACAACGTGTTGACTGGTCATCTGACTAGTCATACAATGGAGGCTTAGGAGCGGCCATGGGCAAATGGCAATTGCAGGACGCGAAAGCGCGATTTAGCGAGCTGATTGAGGACACGCTCGAAAAAGGACCTCAGGTGGTCACACGCCGAGGAATCGAAACGGCTGTGGTCGTTTCCGTGGATGAATGGAAGAAACTTAAAGAAGAAAAGCGGCTGACCTGGAAGGAAGTCCTCCTCGGCGATGGTCCAAGATTCGAGATTCCCCTTGCGAAGCGTGGCAAAGCGAAATCGCGCAAGGCTCCGGTGTTCCGTTGATTCGCTACCTGGTCGACACGAACGTCGTGTCTGAGTTGCGCAAGCGGAGGCCACACGGAGGCGCGCTCACGTGGCTGCAAAGGCTGGAAGTGGGGCAGGTGTTCTTTTCCGCAGTAACGTTTGGAGAAATCCAAAGGGGCGTGGAAATCACCCGGCAACAGGATCCAGCAAAGGCGAATGAAATCGAAGCATGGGCCGGCCAGTTGGAGCGGGCCTCGCAGGTCCTGGCAATGGATTCGGCATGCTTCCGGGAATACGCGCGGCTGATGCAAAGCCGCTCGGAGACGCTTGCCGAAGACGCGATGATTGCGGCGACGGCGCGGGTGCACGGGTTAACGGTGGCTACCCGAAACGAACGCGATTTCGCGCACCTTGGCGTTACGGTGTTTAATCCGTTCAAAGCGGGGAACCCGCATGGGGAGCGAGGGAGCTAGCCATGCCGATTCACCACGTGTTGTATGCGGTACGGTCGCGTCCACGACGATCGGATGCTGAGTGCACGTCGTCGATTCCAAAATACATGACGGCAGGAGGAAACTCGACCTTTCCCGACTGCGTGATCCAGTCTTGACCCACGGTCATAGGATCTTTGGGAATTTCATGAAGATACTTGGCATCCACCAGGTCCTGGAGAGATTGCGGCGGGTGGTGTTTGCCCTCCGTGTACTGGTCGATGGCAACGCGCATCATTTATAGTTCAGTTTTCAAGACCGATTCGCGGGCCATTCCCGCGTCAGTAATGTACATGCCCGAGCGCGCGACGATAAGGTAGAGGCCAACCACAATGACAACTATGAGCAGAATCTTTATCCGTGTTGTTCGAGACACACCCATCATTTGCAGCTGGTTCTGATTCGCCCATCCTTCTTCAAATCGGGGACCCTTTGAAGTCTACTTTACAGCATACAACTGATAGACCATGAAATAGACGATGACGCCGGTGACGGAGACGTAGAACCAGAGGGGGAGGGTCCAGCGGGCGATTTGGCGATGCTTATCGAAGCGCTGGAGCCAGGCGCGGCGCAGGGTGATTAGGATTAGAGGAACGATGACTATGGCGAGGATGGTGTGCGAGGTGAGTAGCGTGAAATAGACGGGGCGGATCGAGCCTTGGCCTCGGAAATGGATTACTTGGTGAATGCGGACGTGATAGATGACATAGGAGATCAGGAATGCGCAGGAGACGGCCAATGCGGAGATCATTAATTTTTTGTGGAGTTCGCGTTTGCCGGAGCGTATTGCGGCGTAGCCTACGGCGAGTAGGATGGCGCTGGTGCCGTTGAGGGTGGCGTTGAGAGCGGCGTGGGAGAGCATGGGGTGAGTGGGATAAGGATAGCAGAGATTCAGCCCTTGGTTTTGGCAGCGAGTTGCGGCGTTGATGAAATTGTGCCACGGTCCCTCCGCTGCGTGGCCCGGCGCGCACAAATCGCGCGGAAGAAAATGCCGGGCCACTCCGGTCGGGATGGCAGGAATTGAGTCGTTAGCCAAGACGCAACGATCCGAGCGGCCTACATGTTCCTCTATCGGAGTCTTGCTCTGCGCGGGCATGCGGCGATATATTTGGCACCCCTGGAGGGCTGGGTGGACTGTGAAAAGGCTTGTTTGCCGTTGATCTTCTCGTTTTGGTTCATGGTTGCATCGTATGTCGTTCACGTGATCGAGGAGTCGCTGCTGGGTGGCAGTTTTGTCGAAAAGATACGACAGCATTGGTGGCCCGAATATTCATGGAAGATGTTCTTCTGGTTCAACGCGGGCTACTTCGTCATTATGATTAGCAGCGTAGTGGCCTACGACTTCATGGGCGGGGCTTGGCTGATCTTGCCGCTGGCGTGGGCGATAGAACGCACGTGCAATGGATTCTGGCACGTTTGGTGGACAATCCGCTTTCGGGAATATTCTCCGGGGCTGCTTACGAGCATTCTGATGTGGATGAACTTCTATTTCATTCTGCGGTATCGTCCGGTCACACAGCCGCTTCCTACTCATATCCTGTTGCCTGCACTGGTTATCGGACTTGCAGCGACCGCATTTCTATTCCTTTACATTCCGGTTTTCAAAGAAAGAGCGAGGCGGGGCAAAGTTTGAGGATTGGGCGGAGGTTTTGTTGAGTTAAGGATATCGGATAGAGATTATCAGATATCAGATAAGAGAAAGAGGTGACCAGCGACCGGCGATCAGCGACCAGGAAGCGGTTTTGTGGAGACAGCTTCAATTCCAGCCATCAGATGGGCAAATCGGAAACCTAAGAGAGATTCCTCGCTTCGCAGACTCCGCTCGGAATGACGAGGCGTCTATTTGTGCGTTCCAAGCAGAGTTGGCGTTTTGACCCCGCGCAGTTCTTGCTTCTCTTGGAACTTATTACTGAAAACTCCCTACCGCGGGAGCTTGTCGTACATCATTAAGCCTAAGAGGATCGGGATATGCATCACTGTGGCGTGCATCAGCCATTTGGCGCGATTGTTGGATTTGGACGTGGCGGCCCAGAGGCAGACTTGGACTAACGCGGTGCAACTGACTAGAGCGCCGAAGAAATAGAGTACACCGGCAAAGCCCATGATGGCGGGGAGCAGGCTGACTGCTACTAGCGATGCGGCGTAAAGAATGACCTGGCGGAAGGTGCGCGTGCCGTCCTTGTCCACGACGGGAAGCATTAGGATGCCGGCGCGGGCGTAATCTTCGCGGTACATCCAGGCGATGGCGTGGAAATGCGGGAATTGCCAGAAAAATAAAATGGCGAAAAGCAGCCAGGCGGGCGCGTCCAGCTTGCCGGTGGCGGCGGTCCAGCCAATCATTGGAGGAATGGCGCCGGGGATGGCGCCGATGAAAGTTGCCCAAACGGTGCGAGTTTTCAGCGGCGTGTAGGCCAACAGATAGCTTGCGCTTGTGAACACGCCCAGAAGACAAGGGAGAAAACCACCGACGATGGCGAGGTCTACGGCACCGGCTATGCAGAGTAGCAGGCCGAAACGCAGAGCTTCGGCGGGTGTTAGCTGGCCGGTGGGCAAAGGACGCGAGGCAGTGCGGCGCATGGTGCTGTCGGATTCGCGCTCGAGGTAATGATTCAATGCGGCGGTGCCTGCGGCGATCATCCAGGTGCCGAAGACGACGTGCAGCATGTGCTGCCAGTCCACCGGGCCGCGTACACCCATGTAAAAGCCCGCAGCGGTAGTCATCAGAACGAGAAACGACACGTCTGGCTTGGTGAGCGCGATATAGGCGCTGAGCTTGCTGGGTTGCGTGAGTTCGGTGGAGCGAGCCGTGCTCACTGAGCGGGCACCTCCCCGCGAGTTGTGGCCAAAAGCACTTCCCTGTTGCGAGGCACGAGGCGGTAGCACAGGAGCACGGTCAGGATGGCCGTGGCGAAGAGAATTGCGCCAACAACGGTGTGAATGACGGTGGAGAACACCGTGAAGGGCATGGGCTGCGGGTCATCGGCGGATTGAATGCGCGCCCAGAAGGCAACGAGGCCCAGAAGGATTTGAATGCCCACGATGGCGTGCAGCAGGACGCGGGCGCGAACCATTTCGCGGACCTGCGGGAAACGGCGACGCAGGATCAGAGCAGTCCAGACAACCACGAGAAGTACGAGGGGCGCGCCGAAGACGTGCGGCTGCAAAGAGAGATATTTGTGGCGAAAGCCTGCGCCGGCGAGAACCTGCAGAAAAATCACGAAGGCGTTTAGCGCGGCGATGGAGTGGATCGGGGGATTGCCGCGATCTTCATATTGGGGAAGATTTTCCATCCACCAACGGCTGGTGACGACCGCGATACCGACTAGAAGGGCGAACATGATTTCCGCGGCGCAGGCGTGCATTACCGGTAGCCAATAGTGGAGAAGCTTGAGGACGGTGAGGCCACCGAGTGCGCCTTGAATGCAGACTCCGGCCACAGCTGCTGCGCCAAGCCAGCGCACCCAGGGACGTTCGTCTTTACGCCAGATAAGGAACGCAAGAATGATTACCAGGAAACCGAGGGCGGCCGCGATCAGGCGATGGGAATGTTCAAAGGCAATGCCACCAACCATGGGTGGATTGAGCGTGCCGTAGGAAAGTGGCCAATCGGGCACGGCGAGCGCGGCGTCTTCAGAGGTGACCAGGGCACCCGCGGTGAGAAGGAGAACCGTCCAGCAAACCACAAAAAGAGCAAATTTGTGGACACCAGGATGATAGGTGGCTTTCATGATTTTCGGGCCCCAATTCCCGAAAGGTGGATTATAGCGCAATGGAAAGGGGAGGGTGCGCCCCAGGTGGCTCGAGCCGGGAAGGGCTCTAGCAAGGAATAGTTTGGATATGAGGGAGATTCTGAGGGGGATGAAGGGGCAGACCGAGAGTTTCTGTGCACGTCGATGGGTCACTCAGAGTGTTAGACTTCGTCGCAAGGATCGAGGGACACCCGCCGCAATAGGTGTTTCCCGCGAGGGATATCATGGCAACCGAGATCTTCAGTTCGGACCGCAATTTTCGAAATTGGGGTTATACAGTCAGCCTCACGCAGCTGCTTCTCCGAACTGTGAAGACGGACAAACATGCGACGCGAATTGATATCCTTTTTCAGTTCGTGTGGGCAATTAATATGCGCACCTCCCTTCAAGGTATTTCGATCACGGAAGAAGCTGACGAAGAGAGAGTCAACCAGTTGTTACCCAAATGCCCTCCTGACGGCGCTAAACGAAAAATCTTTGTCGTTCGCTCGTCGAACTCTGTGGGATATGTAATTGCCGGCATGGTCGGTTCGCACGAAGACACTGGCCACTACAATGACCCAAGCCCATTCGACTTTTTTTGCTTTCCCCCAAACAATGTGGTGGATCGATGACTTTTACGTTGGAGGCTGCGACTGCAGCGAATTCGGAGACGGCTGCGAGGGCAGCCTTTGGAATAGCCGCGCCGTTGCTTCCCGCCATTGTTCATCGTCTCACTCAGCCCACTGGGATTGGGACTAGGAGAAGTTGGAGGGGAGTTCGACGGCGCGGAGGACTAAGTCCTTGAGGGCGGCGATGAAAAGTGGGCCGTCGCCTACGGCGGGCATCATGCGGAAACGCTCGATGCCCCATTTTTTGGCGTCGTGGCGGCCATCGATGTTGATTTCGTGAAGGGTTTCGATGTGTTCGGTGACGAAGGAAATTGGGACCACGAGGGCTTCCTTGAAGCCTTCGTGGCCGAGTCGTTCGAGAGTGGCGAGGAAAGAAGGTTCGAGCCATTTCGCGGGGCCAACTTTGCTCTGGAAGCAGAGAATATGCGAGCGCGGCCACTTGGCATATTCGCGGGCGCCCTGTTCGCAGACCAGGCGGACGGTTTCCTCGACGTGTTTCGGGTAGGGGTCGCCCTTTTCGACGAGGCTCATGGGCAGGCCGTGCGCGCTGAAAGTGAGTTGTGCGCGGGAGCTATCGGAAAACTGGCGGAGGATTTTTCCGATGTTTTTTACGAGCGCTTCGATGTACAGGGGGTGATCGTAAAAATATTCGATGGTGCGCTCGGGGAGGGTGTCAACCGGTTCGCCGTAGACGCGGCGCCACTCCTTCAGGCTGCTGAGCGTGGTGGCGTAGGAATAGTGGGGATAGAGCGGGAGGAGGACGAGTTCATCAAGGCAGTTGGCGGCGCGGATGGCGGCGACGGCTTCTTCCGTGAGCGGGTGCCAGTAGCGCATCGCGGTGACGGCGACAGGCTCGATGTAGGGCTGCAACGCGGCGACTAGCTTGCGGCGTTGGCGTTCTGTGAGGATGGCAATGGGCGAGCGGCGACCGATCATGCCGTAACGCTGGGCGACAGGGACGCAACGCTTCTTGGCAATGTAGCGGGCAAGTGGTCCGCGAATGAAATTGAGCGGGCCGAGTGGGATGATATCTGGATCGAGAAAGAGATTGCGGAGGAAGGGCTCGACGTTCTCGAGCGAGTCTGGGCCGCCTAGCTGGAAGAGGACGATGCCGACGCGTTTTTTGGGATTGCTGTTCACGGACGATTCCTTTTCTTCGGGCTCGAAGAAGATGATTCCTCAGGGGCTAAAGCCCAAGCAAGAGCGAGTTTTAATTGTCGGAGCTGAAGCTCCGACCCCCTGAAGAGAAAAACAAGACCAGGAGAAGCCCAAGACAGCCAAGGAAAAACCCAAGAACCAGTCTAAAGACCGGCTACTACAGGGGCAAAAGCGCCCGCCTCAGAAGGCGGCCACTACGAATTCAATCGCGGCCTACTTTGGGCGGGCTAGAGAATTCTTGAGGCGCTCGACTTCGGCGCGGAGGTCGGAGGTGCGCTTGGCGATGGTGATGTAGAAGAGGAAGAAAACGCTCCAGCCGATGAGGTATGCCGCGAACACGCTGTTCAGGTTTTTCATTGAGCCTCCGCTTCACGCTGCAGAATATCCACTTCACTCTTGGTTTTTTCCAGGACATAGCGCTCGATCACCAGAAAGATCATGAGCACGTGCATGGCGAGCACGGAAAAGAAGAAGACCTTCTGCATCGTTGGTTCGAGGCCAGAGCCGGGGCCGCCCATAATCACGGGCGCAGGATGCTGCGTGCGCCACCAACGTATGGAGAAGAAAACCAGGGGAACATCAATAAAGGCGAAAATGCCAAAGAGCGCGCTGAGCAAGGCGCGGCGCTCCGGCTCTTCGATCAAAGTGCGAAGCAGCAGATACGATACATAGAGAAGCCACAGGACAAGAGTGGAAGTCAGCCGGGCATCCCAAGTCCACCAGATACCCCAAGCGGGCTTTGCCCAGATAGGACCGGTGATCAGGACCACCGTGGTAAAGACGAGACCGACTTCCGCGCTAGCTACTCCCAGCCAGTCGAATTTCTGACCGCGTTTCCAAACGTAGAGAAGATTGCAGACGAAACAGATGATAAAGGCGTCCATGCCGGCCCAGGCGCTGGCCGCGTGAAAATAAAAGATTCGTTGGAGCACGCCCATGGTGCGCTCCTCCGGCGCGACGTAAAAAGAAGCATAGGCCGCCGCGACAACGAACAGAATGGCGACCAAGCCAAGGACGATGCGTTTAGCCATTGCGGATTACTCCTCCAGAAGATATTCGCCGAAAAGCCATAGCGCCGTCAAAAAAACCAGGTCGTAGACAGCAAGGAAGCCAATCCCCTTCCATTGCACGATGGGATCACGGTCCAGAAGATTTCCGGTGACGAGAGAACTGACCACCAGCACAGGAGTGAGCAGCGGCAGTAACAACAGGGGAAGCAGGAGCTCACGCATGCGGGCTTGTGCAGAGATGGCAGAGATAGCGGTTCCGGCGATGGAGATGCCCAAGCTGCCGACAAACAGGACGAGGAGCAGGACGGGAAGCTGAGACCAGAGCGAGATATTGTAGAAGATGGCGAAGAAAGGCAGCATGATCAGCTCGGTCATGAGGAGAAAAAGTGTGTTGGCAATGAGCTTGGCGAGGAAAATCGAGAAAGGATCGCTAACGGCGAGGCGCAGAGAGCTTAGCGTGTCATTGGTCTGCTCGCGGAGGAAACAGGATTGAAACATCAACGAAGAGGCAAAGAGAATCGCCAGCCAAAGCAAGCCGGGAGCGAATTGGCGGGCCTCTTCAGTGCCGGGCGTGACCGCGAAGCTGAAGAGGACGAGGACGATCAGGATGAAGACAGCGGTAGTGGTAAGGAGTTCGCGCGAACGGAACTCCGTGCGCAGCTCTTTGCCTAGCAGGGTGGCCGTATTGGCGAAGAGGCTCATGGCTGGTTCATGCACTTCCAAAAGTGAGGATTGAGTGGAGCGAAGCGCCGGACTGGGTGTCTGCCACGATGCTGCCGGCATCGAGCTGCACGGCGCGCGTGGCAAGCGCTGAGATTTCCGATTCGCCGTGGAGGCTCATGACCACCGTGCAACCAGAACGATTGACTTCGCCCAGTGTACGGGCGAGCCACGAAATGCCAAGAGGATCGAGGCCGGTGGCGGGTTCATCGAAAAGAAGGACTGAGGGGCGATGAATCAAGGCACGGGCTATGGCGATGCGCTGGCGCATGCCGCGTGAGAAAGTGCGGACGAGGGAATCGCGACGATCGATTAAACCGACTTCGCGGAGCAGTTCTTCGGCGCGGGCAGTGGGGGCTTCTACATTTTGAAGTTTGGCAAAAAGGAGGAGATTTTCTTCGGCGCTGAGTTCGTCGTAAACCATGGTGGTGTGGGCAACGTAGCCTGGACGGCCTTTCGCGGAGGGGGTGGCGTCCGCGCTGGGGAAAGTCAGTTGGCCCGCGGTGGGCTTGACGATTTGCGCGGCGATGCGAAGCAACGTGGTTTTGCCGGAGCCGTTGCGGCCTGCGAGGACTACACATTCGCCGGGAGCGATGGTGAAGGAGACGCGGCGCAGGGCGAAGAGTCCGCCAAAGCGTTTGTCGATGTTCTCGAAGCGGAGACCTGTCGGAGGCACGCTGAGAGGAGTCACAGGACGTGTCCTGGGACGGAATGTTGTGATGGAACAAGAAAATTAGAGAGCATGGACAAGAGTGAGTTTGTCACAAAGACGAAAGAGACCCAAGAGAAACCCGAGAGAGATTCCTCGCTTCGCGGACTCCGCTCGGAATGACGGTGGCATTTGTAGGCCGGGCGTTGTTTACACCGCAAAAGCGGCGGCTAGCCGCCGCACTCCAAATTAGCCTTGGACCAGGTCGCGGAGGAGTTTCTCTACTTTAGCTCGCTCTTGCGCGTACTCTTCGGCGGAGATTGTACCGGCTTGCTTGCGAAGCTCCAAACGGAATATGGAGTCCTTCAGGGAATCGAGACTGAGATTTACTTGAGCGTTGACTTCGGCGACGCTTGTTGCTTGAACGGGTGCAGACGCGGCCGGTGGCGGCGTTACGGGCTTCGCGGCAGCCTTTGCTGCGGATTTTGCGGAAGACTTGCGCGGCACGGGAGGAGCGTCTTCAATATCGTCGGCAGGACCCGTGGCCAGGACAACTTGTTTTCGCGACAGCAAAACAGCGCCCAGAGCGAATAGCGCGGCGAGGCCAACCATCAAGACCCACTTAAAATCGTCAAGGCGCCCGGGAACGGCCTGGATGTTTTCGTCCTGCGTGCGGGAGTTCCCTTCCTGTCCGCCTTGCTGGCCCTGATCGCCACTTGCGCCGGCGGATTGCGGACTGCCAACACTAGAGAGTTGCACGGTGAGGCTCGCCTTGGCGGCCAGAGGATCGTGTACATACACCATCATGCCTTGCTCTTGCCCGCCCGGCGTCAAGCCATCGCCAGAAACAGTGACGCCCGGTGGAGCAACGACGAGCAATTTCATGCCTGCATAAGTGGCTGGCAATTTCACCGTGGCGGCGCTTCCGGGATAGTCAAGTTCATAGGAAAGACGGATATTCGTCTCACCCGGGCGGAAGGGATAAGCGACGGCAAAGCGGCCCTTGCCTTTGTCGATGGAAGCTTGGGGCACGGACATGCCAAGCGAACTGATGGTGGAAACCTGCTGCAGCGTGGCCTTTTCGGGAATGGCGAAATCGAAATTCCCTTCGGTGCGGAAATAAGCGACCGGAGGATTGGAATTATTGCGGACCTGGTACTCTTCAGCGCCGATCAGCTTTTCACCAGAGGGCTGGAAGATGACGATGTGGGAATCCGTGGTGATGGTCTTGGGATCTTTGGAAGTATCGAAGATTTCGACTTCCACGTTCGGGCGTCCCGGTGGGAGAAAGGTGTTGAAGGAATTGTCGTGGAAAGTGGCGCGAATCAGGACAGGGCCTGCGCCAATGGCATCTGCGGTCACCGTGAACTGGCCCTGCGCGTCGCTTGTGGCAGAGCCAACTTCCACCATCCCCGCGGTTGGATTCAGGAGAGTGACCGGAATGCCGGGGGTGGGCTTGCCGGTGGTGCGATTGATGACCGTGCCGTGAACAGTGCCGGCGTGGACGGCAGCGGCGAGGAAGAAAGCGGCGCAGATGGGAAGGAAAACTCGCAGACTGAACCGACTCATCGAGCGTTCAGCTCCTTTGTGGCAGGCTTCGCGCCGCGTGGGCGGCGCACCTGGAATTCGGTAGCCTGTTCGATTTCGGTGAGCACAACCGCGGCTTCGTTTTCCAGCGTGTTTTTCATCGTCTCGTAATCACCTTCGGAATATTTTCCCGCGCGATATTCGAATTTCAGGTCGCGCAGGTTATCGTAGATGAAATCGCGGCGCTCCAGCAATTGATCAAGCTTGGTGCGATGGGGAGCAAGATCGGAAGCGTCTGCATGAATGTAGAAGACGAAAAGAAAGACGACGGCCGCAAGACCGAGGCAGGCGCCGATTGCAGCCAGATCCTGCAAGTCCACCAACAGTGCCAGAAATACCACTGCGAGGCTCACGTTAGTCCTCAGTCTCCCGGGCTGCTTGCGCCCGTGCACGGTCCATGGCTTCCGGGGAAATTTTCGCGCCGCTGGCAGTGACGGGAGCCCCCGCATCCACGCCCACAGCTTGCGGCCGCTTGCGCCACTTGGATATCACGAAGATCACCAGTGCAGCGCCGATCACAAAGTAGATTGCGGGCATGGCCCAGGCGATTATGCTGAAGCCTGACTTAGGGGGCTCGGCGTAAACCGTAGTGCCAAATTGCTGCACGAAAGCTTGCGTGATGGTGTCTTCGGAATCGCCCCGTTTTACCCAATCGCCCAAATTCGCCAACATGGCCGCGGACATGGTGCAGCCGACGTGGTTGCACTGCGTCAAGACCTGCGAACAGCCGCACATGCACTGGAATTTCCCGCCGATGGCTTTCACGCGGTCTGCCTGTTGCTGCTGCGCAACGAGAGGAAGCACGCTCAGGACAATCACAAGGATAAGAACGAAGAGGCTGCGACGTTTAATCATGACCCTCCCTCAGAGTAACAGAAGGAGTTAGCGCGGGAGCTACGGGCGAGACGGCCGGCTGCGTGGCACCGGCAATCACCAGCGCAACGCGGCGATTCGGCATCAAGGCAAGCAGTGTGCCCATGACGACCCAGACGCCACCCAGCCAAATCCACTTCACCAGTGGATTCAGGAAAGCGTGAATTACGGGAAGATTGGTGTCTGGGTCCATCCCTGCAAACACGACGTAAACATCTTCGCGCAGCGTCGAATAGATGGCCACCATGGTGCCGTTCTGCTGATCGCGGCCTTGGAACGCGCGTTTTTCAGGGTAGAGCATCATGAGCTGCTTATTGTCTTTCATGACCTCAACAATCATGCGCTGGGCCGTATAGTTCTTCTCCGGCTTGGTGTCAGCGCTTTGCAGTACTAACGTGTAGGGGCCCAGTTTCATGGATTCGCCGAGATTCATGGTTTTCTGGACGTCTGAATTGAACGCGTTGCCTGCAAAACCGATGAAGATCAGCACCATGCCGAAGTGGACGACGTAGCCACCGTAGCGACGGGTGTTGCGCATAGCGAGTTCGTGCGCGGACATGATGAGACTCATGCCAGAGCGTGCGGCGATGACCTTGGCACCGCGATAAAACTCCAAGACGATGGTCCAGAAGACGAAGCCGCACAGGAACAGGCAAACCAGGGAAATGGCGTTGCGATAGTTAAGGAAGAACGCAACAACAGCAGAGAGAGCTCCGAATGCCAGCGGCCAAGTGAAGTTGCGCTTCATGCTATCCGCTGAGGTTTTACGCCAGGCAAGCAGCGGGCCAACGCCAGTGAGGAAAAGAATAGCGAGGCCAATAGGGATCATGATCTTGTTGAAGAAGGGTGCGCCGACGCTGATGCGCGACGGCGTAAACCACTCTGTAAAGACCGGGAAAAGCGTGCCGGAAAGAACGGCAATGCAGGCCACCAGGAAAAGTAAATTATTGAAAAGGAAACCAGACTCGCGAGAGATCATGGAATCTAGCTGGTTTTCACTCTTCAGGTAATCGCGGTTCCAGACATAAGCGACAAAGCACACCAGCAGTGTCACGATAATGAAGCCGACAAACCACGGCCCGATGTGGGAGTTGGCGAAGGCGTGGACAGAGCTGACGACGCCGCTGCGCGTAAGAAACGTTCCCAGAATACAAAGCAGGAACGTGCTGAAGACCAGCCAGACGTTCCAGACCTTCATCATGCCGCGCTTTTCCTGCATCATCACGGAGTGAAGAAACGCGGTGCCGGTGAGCCATGGGAGTAGCGAAGCGTTTTCGACGGGATCCCAGCCCCAATAGCCGCCCCAACCAAGAACGGCATAGGCCCAGTGCGCGCCAAGGAGAATGCCTACGGACTGGAAGCACCAGGCGATCATGGTCCATTTGCGTGTGAGGTGAATCCACTTTTCGCCTGGGTAACGGGCCAGCAAAGCGGCCAGCGCAAATGCAAACGGAATGGTGAAGCCGGTGTAGCCGGAATAGAGGTTTGGCGGGTGGATCACCATCTCCGGGTACTGCAAAAGCGGGTTGAGGCCGTTTCCATCCATACGAACGAAAGGTTCGAGGGCGCCGCTTGCGCTGACATTCGCGAGAGCCTTGAAGGGGCTTTCGACGAAATTATTCAGCGTGAGGAAGAAAATCTGTACGCCAGCGAGAATCACGCCGACATACGGCATCAATTCCCCATTCTTGTGGCGATAGGCAATCAGTACGGAGATGACATAGACAGCGAGCAGGCAGCTCCAGAAGAGCAGCGAGCCTTCCTGGCCCGACCAGAGCGCCGCGACTTTGTAAAATGCGGAAAGATCGCGGTTGCTATGCGAAACGACGTAGGCCTGAGAGAAATTATCCGTCTGCAGCAGATACAACAAGCTGAAGGTGCCGATGAAGATCAGCACGCAGGTGGCGATGCCCGCCTGGCGCGTGCTTTTGACGAGCAGCGGATGCCGCGTGATGATGGCGGCAATTCCCCCCACGAACGCGTAAAGAGCACAGACAAATGCGAGCAGAAGTGTAAACGAACCGAATACATCCATGAGCCTTCCGCCTCTCCCCCGAAGGTTATTGTGCTGGGCGCGCTACATGCTGCTTTGCTGGGTTACACCGGAACTTGCGGGCTTGTCTCCGCCGGGCGCGGTTTCATATTTGGAAGCGCATTTCGCCTGGACATGTTCGGCAACGAACTGGCCGTTGGAACCGGGACGGCCTTCTACAAGAGCTTGGGACTTGTCAACAAAAGTGTCGGGAAGCGGATCGCTGCCGATGTAGCTGACGGGAAGAGTCTTGCCTTGCTCTTCAAGCACGAAATCGGTACGTCCCGCGGAATGCCGGATGCTGCCGACTGCCACCGTGCCCGCCAAACGCATACGATGATCGCGCGCGGAACCTTGAAGTTGCTGGTATTCCGCAATGGTGTGGTAGTAGGTTTTGCTCTCGCCATAGCCCATCCATGCCAGAAAGGCGAGCGAGACAAGGATTACGCCGATACCGACGCCAAATTTAGCCCGATTTTGCACAAATCACCTCTGAAACAGTCTAGCAGGCTCTAATCTTACCATAATCAACAGCATGTGCGATGCAGTCACAGTTTTAGTTAACCCGTCACCGTCGGCAGTGATTTTCATCACATTGGCTTGGCATTCAATGCAGAGCCCCTTCTGGAAGCATACGACGGAATTCATCCAATTGGCTTACGGTTGCGTGACCGTCCAGAGCGAACGGTCCCTCCAAACCACTGAAAACAGGGCACCCCAAGGTTGCTTCCGTGAACCTTCCTGCGAATGGCGCCAATTCACTGGAAAGCAGAAGAAGGCGCTTGGGCTTTAGCGATCTGCGAATGCGCGCGACTGTAGCGGGGAGTTGCTTCTCAAGCAATCGCTGAGCGGTGGAGAGCGACACACCCGGCTCCAACGGGCACTCCAGCACATGCGTGAGGAGCAGGCCGTGCTTTTGGAACTCCGTGAGGATAGCGTCAGCAGACCTCCCAACCCTTGTGATTCGCAATGCGTCCAGGAGGTTGGCGGCCTCGCACTGGTAATTCCCTTCCGGGCAGTAAAGAAAATCTGCGTCAGCGACGGGTGCAATACCGCCAAGGAGGAGGGCTTGGATGTGTACGGGGCGGTAGCGCGTAGTCCATTCCAGACGCTGGAGGCGCCGTGCGAAGTGTTCAGGAGAGGCGGGTTGGCCGCAGCCGTCGCACGGGAGTGAAATGACAGGTGGCATGGTGCTTAGGAAGCGTAGACCAACGGGAGAGGAGACGCAATTGTACGAATGGAATAGGTAGTTTCCGGAAGGCCGCGTGAATGGACCGGAGTCGAGACCGCTTCCCACCTCGTTGTGAGTGTTATCGCGTGCTAACAACATTTGGAAAAGGAACCTTCGCATTCTACGCGGTGTCTATTAGCATGAGAGCTGAGTAGCCAGGAGAGTCGTGTTGCCAACCGTCGATGACTGTTATCCGTGGCAGCCAGGTGGGTGTGAGTGGACTATCCCATACTTTTGGCGCTGGATGAGCTCTCTTGGGCACCTCGACGTCATCGTGCTTGCGCTCATGCTCGTCTACCTCTTTGCTGTCGTCATCCACGTTTCATGCCGTTATTACTTAGCCCGACGTGCGCGAGAGGCTGATAGAGCCAGCAGGAGGACACTAGCCGCCGCCCTGAGCATCGAGGTGGGCAGTCTCAAATCAATTGCCGTCACCGCCCCTTACTTCGGACTTGTGGGCACCTGCGAGGGCATTCTGAATGCATTTGGGGGCGTAGGCATGGAGAAGCACGCTGCCATGGCAATGATTATGACGAGAATAGCCTTGGCACTCATTCCTACAGCCGCGGCGATACCCGTGGCTGTTCTGGCTACGTGTTCCTATAACTACCTCCGCGCACGCATCGACTTGCCTCAGAGCGAAGCATTTGACCAGGGGCGGCACAGATGCCGACACTTTCGGGGAGCACGCGGGTTTCCCCCAACGAAGCGATTTTCGGATTTCCCTGCCTTCGGACTGAGCGCAGCGCCCGCGCTGGCTATTCTCATAGCGGCGTATACAACGCTTGCTTCCTTCCCCACGCCAACGGGCTTCTACGTCGAACTCGCCTCGGCTCGTTGCGAATTTGATGGCGAGGACCAACTCATCGTTCTGCATATAACCGACGCAGGCAAACTATTTATCAATCAAGAGCAGGAAGATTGGAACACTCTGGCAGATCGCTTGTCAGCGATTTACAGCATGCGAGAGCACCGCACGCTTTATCTTCTTGCTGACCCCGGTGTCCCTTTTCAAACTATAGCTCGTGCGCTCGACACTGTGGAGAACGCACCGGCTGCGGTGGAGGCTCAGGCCGTTGGCATGAGAATGGGTAAGTTAGGCATCAACGTTCGGTTGGTAACTCCAAAAGCGTTGAACGCTGCTTGCCTCCTCAAACCTGTCGTGATTGGTTCGTCCGGCCGCGGTTCAAGGTAGCTAGCGCAAAATCGTGACAGGAGTCGCAAGCCCAGCGATGCCTCGCCCCCACGCGGATAGCCGGCAAAGCGGAATCGGGACAATGATGGTCGGACCTACGCCTGTTCCCCTCAATGTGGAGACAAAACCCCGAGCGCGATACCTGCGGGCTTACTTGGAGACGGCTGCGGCAGAGGCGTGAAGCTTTGAGCGCAGGCACCACTTGAGTTCCTGGCTCATGTCGGTGACTTCCATGCCGGGCATCACGATGAATTTGCAGGAAAGCATGTCATGGGCTTCGTCGTCATCCGGCAATTGGCAGGTGACGCGGCAATACTGACAATCCTGGTTCCAGCAGAAGCGGCCATATGGAATGGTTTCGGGGCTGATGAACTGGAAGCAGCGCAAAAGTGAATTGCGCTCGGGAACCTGAAACTTCTTCCCCATGATGGTGATTTCAACCAGTTTTTCGTAAGGACGAAAAGGTTCCGACATGATTGTGCCCTGCTCCCCCTGCACGGTGTTTGACGGCACGGCGCGAACTCCCCCCAAGCCACTGACTCGCACGATGCCTTATCAGGTTAGTGCGAGTGCTGTGCGCGGACAACGATGGGATGTGCGGGGCGTAGCTAATGTGGTACGGGGGACTAGTACGGGGATGGAAGGAGGGGCATGGGCGGAATCACGCAGTGGCTAGTAGGTCGACGGCAGCATACCTTTTTTCCGCCGGAGCAAACCGATGATGGCAAACATGCCTCCCATGAAGACGGATTCTGCGAACGAATGGAGACTGAGTTTGTTGTCAATCCCAATTGAAAACAGAATCCACAGCACCGTATATCCTACAAGTTCGGGGGCGAACAGTGTTCTTGCCGAAGCTTGATTGCGCACCGGTCTGCCGAAGAGTTGAACCTTTCGAGCGATCACGGACCCGATCAAAAAGGTCAGAACACAGAGGCCAATTATTGACAATTCCCCGACGCCCGCCAAAAAAAAAGCGAAAAAGAGCGCACATACCGAGGAGGAGAAGACCCATGCCGGCCAGTTCCGCTGCTGTCTTCCAGACCGACGGGAGCGCTTCGGACGACTCGACTTTGGCTGGTGCCTCGAATGAGCTCAGGAGGCCGTAGGGGAAAGCTTTCATACCCATGTCCTCTTGAGGGGATCATATATGGAAAACTACGTGATGCAAGAGTAGCAGAGGGTCGAGTGCGTTATATGAGGATGACAACCCAGGAAAAAAGCCGCAGGGCTCGCAGACTCTCCCTGCGCTACATGGAGGGCAAAATGGGCGCTAGCGGATGATGTCGAAGAACTGGCACATGCGGCGGAATTTCACGTAGCGCGACTGGACGAGTTCCTTGGCGCTCTGATTCGTCAGGACGAGCAGTTGTCGATCGAGGACTTCCGCGAATAGCTTGGCGGCAGCTTCGTGATCGCTGTGGGCTCCGCCGTCGGGTTCAGGAATGATTTCGTCAATGATGCCCAATTCGCGCAGGTCATTGGCCATGATTTTCATGGCGATGGCCGCGGTTTCCGCTTTGGTGGAATCGCGCCAGATGATGGAGGCGCAACCCTCGGGTGAAATCACGGAGTAGAAGCCGTTTTCCATGATGTTGACGCGATCGCCGACGGCCACGGCCAGCGCTCCGCCCGAACCGCCTTCACCAGTGACGGTGACGATGATGGGAACGGGGAGCCGCGCCATCTCACGAAGGTTACGCGCGATGGCTTCGCCCTGGCCGCGTTCCTCGGCATCAATGCCGGGATAAGCGCCGGGCGTGTCAATGAAAGTGAGTACCGGGCGGCCAAACTTCGCGGCAAGTTGCATGACGCGAAGAGCTTTGCGGTAGCCTTCGGGTTTGGGTTGACCAAAATTCCGCATGACACGCTGCTTGGTGTCGCGGCCTTTCTGATGGCCGATGACAGCTACGGGACGGCCGCGGAATTTGCCCATTCCAGCGATCATGGCTTTATCGTCGCCAATACCGCGATCGCCGTGAATCTCGACGAAATCCGTCAGCAGAAGATTGATCCAGTCCAGCGTGTAGGGCCGCTGCGGGTGGCGCGCAATCTGCGCGCGCTGCCACGGGCCCATGTGGGAATAGAATTCGCGGCGCAACTCGAGCACTTCCTGCTTCAGGCGCTCGACTTCGGATTCGCCTTCATCGCTGGCAGCCAGACGGCGCAACTCCTCGACGTCCTTTTCCAAGCGCTCGATTTCGCGCTGGCGTTCCATCGTGGTCACGGTTCTTTTGTCCTTACGCGCTGCGCACATTACGCCACCATCTGAATCGCCTGCTGGCCACAAATCTGGCGCACGGCGTCAATAAGTTCCTGCTGGATGCGAATCTTCTTCTGCGACTGCAAAAGCGCGATCTTCCCGTCGGGAGAGCACAGCTCAAACACTACTGTACTTGGCCCGGGCGAACTTGCAAACAAGTTATCGAGTTGATCGAGGGTGCCTTCGTCCAGGCGTGCAAGGTCCAGGCGGACGCGGAATTCACTGGCGGGCCGCTCGGCAATGGAGGTTACCAGGCGCGCTTCCTGAAGCGAAAGGCGCGTGCCTGCTTCCTCGATTTGCACGCGAGCTTTCAGAAGCAGCGGCACGCCGGGCTTCAAGATGTTTTCCAGGCGTGCGAAACTTTCCGGAAAGGCCAGAAGCTCCTGCACTCCGGTCATGTCCTGCAAGGTGTAGATGGCCCAGCGGGCGCCTTTTCTGGAGCGCATGGGACGCGTGCCGACGATGAGTCCCGCGACAGTGATTTCCTTGCCATTGCGCTGGCCTTCAACTTCCTCCAGAGTGAGCGTGCCCAATTCCTTCAGGCGCGCAACATATTTTTCCAGAGGATGGCCGGAAACGTAAAAGCCCAGCATGGCGTATTCGCTGGCGAGTCGTTCTTCCTCGCTCCATAGAGCGGCTTCGCGCAATTCGAAATGGACCTTGGACTCTGTTGCGCCGCCGCCGAAGAACAAGCCATGCTGGCCGGATTCCCTGCTGCGCGCGGCACGTTGCAGCGCGGCGACGGCGTCGTCCACAGAAGCGAGCATGGGTTCGCGGGGTCCCAGCGAATCCATGGCGCCAGATTTAATAAGGCTTTCAAAAACGCGTTTGTTCAGGAAGCGAGGCTCGATGCGCTCGCAGAAATCGTACAGCGACTTGAACTCGCCTTGGCCGAGGCGCGATTCGCGGATGGCCTTGGCCGTGTTCTCGCCAACGTTTTTGATTGCGGCAAGGCCAAAGCGGATGGAATCACCGACCGGCGTGAAGTAAAGATCGCTCTCGTTCACGTCTGGCGGGAGGATGGAGATGCCCATGCCGCGGGCTTCGTTTATGTACTTCACGACTTTTTCGGTGCTGCCAGTTTCCGAGGTCAGAAGCGCGGCCATGAATTCGACGGGATAGTGGGTTTTCAGATAGGCGGTCTGATAGGCGAGCAATGCGTACGCGCAGGAGTGCGACTTGTTGAAGCCGTATCCCGCGAACTCTTCCATCAGGTCGAAAATGTGGACGGCTTTCTTTTCGGGAATTTTGTTTTTCTCGCAGCCGGCCAGGAATTTGGCGCGTTGAGCCGCCATCTCCTCTTTCTTCTTTTTGCCCATGGCGCGGCGGAGAATGTCCGCTTCGCCGAGCGAAAAACTCGCCAGGCAATTGGCGATCTGCATCACCTGTTCCTGATAGAGAATGACGCCGTAAGTTTCTTCGAGGATGTCCTTGAGTTGCGGAAGTTCGTAGGTGACTTTCGTCTTGCCCTGTTTTCGATTGATGAAGTCATCGATCATGCCGCCCTGAATGGGACCCGGGCGGTAGAGCGCGTTAAGCGCGGTAAGGTCTTCGATGCGCGTGGGATGATAACGGCGGAGGATGTCGCGCATGCCGTGAGATTCAAACTGGAAGATGGCGGTGGTATCGCCGCGGGAGAAGAGCTTGTATGTGGCCTCGTCGTCCAACGTGAGGCTATCAATTTCGATTGAGACACCGCGATTTTTCTGAACCATTCTTACGGCGTCATGCAGGACGGTGAGCGTGGTGAGGCCGAGAAAATCCATCTTGAGCAAACCGATGCGCTCGAGGGCGTTCATGTCGTACTGCGTGGTGATTTCGTCGCGATTGGTCTTGTAAACGGGAACGAGTTCGGTGAGCGGTTGCGGCGAGATGACTACTCCGGCTGCGTGCGTAGAGGCGTGGCGCGCCAGACCTTCCAGGCGCAACGCCACTTTCATCAGGTCGCCAAGTCTTTCGTCGCCTTGAATCGCAGCTTTAAGCTGCGGCGATTGCTCGAGCGCGGTTTCCAGTTCGATGCCCAGCGTGGCAGGGATGAGTTTTGCCAGGCGATCGACTTCCCCATACGGAATGTCCATGGCGCGGCCGACGTCCTTGATGGCGGCTTTGGCGGCCATGGTGCCAAACGTGATGATCTGCGAAACGTTTTCGCGGCCATATTTGTGCGTGACGTATTCAATCAGTTCCCCGCGGCGCCGCATGCAAAAATCGATGTCAATATCGGGCATGGAGACGCGCTCGGGATTCAAGAAGCGCTCGAAGAGCAGGTTGTACTGCAGCGGATCCACGTCTGTGATGCGCAGCGCGTAACTGACCAGGCTACCTGCGGCGGAACCCCGTCCGGGGCCGACGGGAACTTCCTGAGCTTTTGCATAACGGATGAAGTCCCAAACGATCAGGAAGTAGCCCTCGTAGTGCATCTTCTTGATCATTTCGATTTCGGAGGAAAGGCGGCGCTCGTACTCGACGAGGGGATTACGCAAAGCGCCTTGCTGGGACAGGCGTTCAAGGAAAGGGACGCGCTGGGCAAAACCTTCGCGGGCCATTTTTTCGAAATAGCTGCCAGGCGTGTGGCCTTCGGGAACCTTGAATTCGGGAAGCGCGTTGGGGATGCGCTCAATCTTGACGTTGCAGCGCGATGCGATGTCCAGAGTGCGGCTGAGCGCATCAGGAACTTCCCGGAACACCTGGGCCATTTCCGCGGCGGTCTTGAAATAAAACTGGTCGGTAGCAAATTTCATGCGATGCGTGTCGCTCATGGTCTTGCCGGTCTGGATGCAAAGGAGGACTTCCTGAGCGTGCGCATCTTCGTGGTGTAAATAGTGGCAGTCGTTTGTGGCGACAAGGGGAATGCCGGTTTCCTTGGAAAGGCGAATCAGGTTGCGGTTGACTTCCTTCTCGATGTCTATGCCCTGATCCTGGATTTCCAGGAAGAAGTTCCCTTTCCCGAAAATATCGCGGAGCTTGTAGGCATTTTCGCGGGCGAGGTCGAACTTTTGCTCGACGACACATTCCGTGACCGGGCCGCGCAGGCAGGCGGAGAGGGCGATGAGTCCTCGGCTATGTTTTGCCAAGAGATCGTAATCAATGCGCGGCTTGTAGTAGAAGCCTTCGAGAAATCCTGCGGAAACGAGCTTGATGAGGTTGTGATAGCCCTCAAGGTCCTCGCAAAGAAGCACCAGGTGATTGCTGCCGCGGACACCGGGCTCCATTTCATTCCGTACACCATTCGGGCCGCCATTGGGAGTGCCGGCTTTCTCGCCACGGTCATGGCGGCTGCCTTTGGCGACGTACACTTCGCAACCGATGATGGGCTTCACATCGCGTTTGCTGGCTTCGTTGAAGAAATTGGCAGCCGCAAAGAGGTTGCCATGGTCGGTGACGGCCACGGCCGGCATCTTCTGGCGCGAGGCTTCGTCGAGAAGCTCGGAGATATCGCAAGCGCCGTCCAGCAAGCTGAAATCTGTATGGAGGTGCAAGTGAACAAACTGCGGATTGCCCATGGAAGTTGATTGTAAATCGTAGCGGGGAGAAATGCGAACGTGATTCTGGCGTTTCCCACAGGGTTTACCGCCCGATTGGGAAACACGCGAATTCTACGCAACGTGTTCAGCAACTTGTATACTCGCCTTACGAAGAAGTGCTTAACACATGAGCGAGGAAAACAATGCGCAATTTGAGCGGTGGTGTGGCTTTGCCGGCGGACTGTCTGCGGGCGATGTTGCGAGTGAGCGGAATGCTGGTGGCAGGGGCGCTGCTGGGAGCTTTGTCCGCTGGGGCGCAGGAATTAACGAACGAGACGCTTTCAGTAAAGGTCGATTCGAAGCACGGCTGGTATCAGATTGCGAGGCGTGGGGAACGCGCGGTGTTGACGAGCGGCGTTGCGGCCAAGGTTGATGGACGATGGCTGAAACTTAGCGATTACGCTGAACACACAGCCATCGAATCTGCGTTCAACGATGCGCTGGGTTCGGGAAGGCAAATCACGCTGACCTGCAAAGGAGGTCCGAACAAGCCTGATTTGATTCTATTGGCGCAGTTGTATGATCAGCGGCCCTATGGCGCAGTAACGGTTAAGGTGCGAAACGCGGGAACAAAAGAGATTAGCGTGCAAGCCATCCGGAGCGTGGAGGTGACCGGAGACGCACTGATCAATCTTGGCGGCGCGCCTTCAGCCGAACGAGTGCTATCAGATAGCTTCAGCGAAGATTGGCCCGACATGAAGATCTACGACTTGGGAAAAGCGGCGGGGGGCCTACATCGCGGTGTTGGGAGCCAACTGATTTATAACCGGGAAAGCAAGCAGAGCTTGTTTCTGGGCGCACTCAGTTCAGAAAAGTTTCTAACAGTGTTGCGTTTGCAGAGCGTAGGCAGCGGAGACGCCACCAAAGTGGCGTCCTACACGGTTGATTCCACAGGGACAACAGAGATACAGAGAGACTTCAATTTGAAGAATGCGGCAGCAGACGCTTTGATAGAACTGAGCCTGCCAGTGAAACCCGGCGAGGCGTTGGCTTCCGAGCGGTTGCTTTTCGTGACAGGGCCGGATTATCACGCGGCTTTGCTGGCGTATGGGGAAGCGATTCGCCTGCTGCACCATCCACGACTGCCGAAGCAGACTCCGGTTGGCTGGTGGAGTTGGACGGCATTTTATGGCGCGATCAACGAGGGCGAGACGCTGGCGAATGCGGATTGGCAGGCGCAGCATTTGAAGTCGTTGGGCTATCGGTTTTTTCAGATTGATGAAGGCTACCAGTACGCGCGCGGAGAATTTACGACCACAAACGCAACGCAATTTCCCAGTGGGATGCGCTACGTTGGCCAGAGAATTACCGGCGACGGGCTCACATTGGGTCTGTGGACCGCTCCATTTGAAGTGACCAGCCGCGCGTGGGTGTGTGAGAAACATAAAGAGTGGCTGGTTCACGACGCCAAGGGAAATCCCATACCACTGGGCGACGTCTGGGATCAGAAAGTGGACACCTTGTATGCCCTGGACACCACACATCCCGGCGCGCAAGAATATCTCCGCCAGACCTACAAGAAACTCGTGCGCGAATGGGGAGTGCGATTTATTAAACTGGATTTCATGGATACATCAGCCATCGAAGGTTACCGCTACTCGCCGAACACGACTGCGTTGGAGGCCCAGCGGACCGGTTTGCAAGTTATTCGAGAGAGCGTGGGCGATGACGTGATCCTGGACAAGGACGGAAGCCCCATGTTGAACGCGGTGGGGTTCACGGAAACGGGCAGAGTGGCGACGGACACGGCACATGCCTTTGAGGGGACGAAGACCGCTGGTACGGGGATTGCGGCCCGGTTTTACATGGATCGAAATTTCTTTGTAAATGATCCCGATGCGTTCAATACGACGAGCCAGACCTTCAGCGATATCAAGGAGCTTCCCACAACATTACCGCTGGCCGCAGCACAGGCTTCAATCGCGTTGGCGGCAGTTTCCGGTGGCATGTATGAGATCGGGGACGACATGACGACGCTGAGCGCGGAGAAGGACCGGTTGGCGCTGGTTGAAAACAAGGAACTGCTGCGAATGGCGAAGTGGGGACGCGCGTCCACGCCGATCGATTTAATGAGTTATGCGCCCGAGGATGAACAGCCCAGCGTTTTTCTGCTGAGAGAATCTCCTCGCCAGGCCATCCTGACGGTCTTCAACTGGACAAAGAATCCGCGATCCCACACATTGCGGCTTGCGGAGCTTGGATTGCCGGAGGGGCACGCATTCACAGCCACGGACGTTTTTACCCCGGCTGCTACCCTAACGGTTACGAATGGTGCGCTGCAAATCGCTGATGAACCTGCCGAATCGGTGAAGATGATTAAGCTGATCGATCAGAGCGTCCCGGAGACGGCGCCGATGATCCGCGCGGATGTGCCTGCGAACACAAAAGCTGGTGAGACTTTCGGTGTGTTGGGAGATACCGAGGCGGCCAGCATGCCCGTGATGGAGTATTCCTGGGACTTCGGAGACGGAGTGTCCGCGCAAGGCCAAAAAGTGAGCCACGCCTACACACATGCGGGCGAGTTCACCGTCGTGCTCAAAGTTGAAGGTGTGGACGGTGGAGAAAGCCAGAAACTTTTTCCGGTGAAGGTGACGGGAAGCCTGAAAGCATTCACCAAACTACGCGACAATAAACGATTCCGCGAGCCTACGGAGCATTAGGCACCAGTGGTACAGACGCGCAGCCAACGCCTCCAGCTGTTGTGTGACTTACTTCTTGCCTTTAGATTTCTTTGCGTTGGCGGCGTTTTGAGAGGCCATGAGCCTGGCCTTTGTTGAACCCTTGTCCGCTCCGCCTCGTTTTGCTGGCGCAGATACGACAGCCGCCTTTTCGCCAGCCTTGGCCGGCTTCTTTTCCTTTTCTTTTTTCTTGGGGACTTCCTTGATCCCGGAAAATTTGCGCAGCATCTTCAAGCGCTCTTCCGGAGTCTTGCCGCGGCCGTTCAATTGCGCGGCAAACACTTCCTGGACGACAGTGTCAAACTTCGGGCCCCGGGGTAGGCCAATCGCTTCCAGTTCGTTGCCGACGACGGGCAGAGCCAGCCGTATAGGCCGCCACTTGTGAAGAAAAGCCTTCAATTTGGAGATTGCGGCGGAGTTATTCGACTCGGCAAGAAGATAGGCGACGTATTCCATGGAAAGCTTTTCGATATAGCGATACGCGTCGATCGGCGTTTTCGTCTTTTTGCCCGCAAGATCCTTCTGAATATCGTTGGCCTTGTCAGGAAAACTTTCAATCACTTCAATTTCGGCCGAACGGAAACCCAACTTGGAAAGCAGATGACTGGCTTCGCGATCTTTCAGGCGACCCAGAATCGCAAGCATCATGGGCGTGGCCAGGCGCGGGCGGAATCCGGCCATGAAGAGGTCGTCGCGCACTTTGATAACGCGATTAATGTCTTCGTAATCGGGATGTTTCTTGTCCAAAAGCGGGTGCACGCGTTCCAGCAAATTGTTCTCTTCCCACTCTTTCAGGGTGAGATGAGGGCGCTCTTCCTTGGCTAGAGCACGCAATTCTTCGCCCGCATCTTCGGGCGTAATGGTGAGGTGAAGTTCGCGCTCCATTGCGAGATTGAACCATTCCTGAGTCCGCGATTCGAGCTTGTAGCCCATGCGCGCGGCAATGCGTAATGCGCGGAGGAGCCGCACAGGCTGATTCGTGAAGCTGTGAATAGTAAGAGCGCGGACTTCGCCATGCTCGATATCAGAGAGGCCATTGGTAGGATCGAGCAACAGGCCGCGTGAAGCGGGATTCAGCGAGATGGCGATGGCGTTCAAGGAGAAATCGCGGCGACGCAAATCCTCCATGATTGTGGACCAACGAATTTCCGGGCGCGTGCCGGGGCGAACATAATGATCATCGCGGGCGGCAGAAAGGCTGCCTTCGTAATCGCCCGCGAACAGAATCTCCACGTGGCGCAGCTTTTCATCCTCGGAAAGAATTTTAGCGCCGCCCTTTTCGAGTTCGCGGGCCATCTTGGAAGGATTGCCTTCTACCGAGAAATCCAGATCGCGCAATGTGGCGCCGGTAATCAGGTCGCGCACCGTGCCCCCTGTTAGATAAACGTTGAAACCCATGGCCGAGGCCAGCTCCTGTACACGGAGCATGGCGGCGCGTTGTTCGGGTGAAAGCCGGCTTTCGAGCAAGAACATGTAGTCTGGCATTGCGCTCCTTCCGCTTCAGGGTGGTCATGCCCGTTGGGGCTGGCGCACCCGCGATGTAGTGCGGCCCACGCGCTAAGCGCGCGGGTGATGTGCCTTGTAAATCTGCTTGAGCCGTTCCTCCACAACGTGGGTATAGATTTGCGTCGTGGAAATATCGGAATGGCCCAACATCAACTGGACGGAGCGCAAATCTGCGCCGCCTTCCAGCAAATGCGTAGCAAAACTGTGGCGCAGCATGTGCGGTGTCAATCCCGTGCGCATGCCTGCTTTCCTGCCGTAGGCAGAAAGAATTTTCCAAACGCCGACGCGGCTGAGCGCCCCACCGCGGCGATTGACGAACATGGCTGTGGGATTCGATTGCTTCCCTTCCTTGAGGAGCTTGGGACGCGCGTCGCGCAGGTAGCGGTCCACCAGGGCAAGAGCCTTCTTGCCGATGGGCACGATTCGCTCTTTATTGCCCTTGCCGATGCAACGAACACAGCCCACAGCGCGGTCCATATCCATCACGCGGAGGCCCACCAATTCGGAGACACGCAATCCGGTAGAGTACAAGACTTCAAGCATGGCGCGGTCCCGAAGGCCAGCGGGTTGCTTTTCGTCCGGCTGAGAAAGTAGCTTCTCGACTTCTTCCAGGCGTAAATAGCCGGGCAGAGAGCGGCGAATCTTGGGCGATTCCAGATTCAGGGATGGATCTTCTGTGCGCAGCTCCTGTATCAAGGTAAAGCGGAAGAAATTGCGCATGGTGACGAGGTGCCGAGCGACGGTACGGCTTTCCAATTTCTGGCGGTAGAGGCTCGCGAGGAAATCCACCAAGTCGTCGCGCGAAATCGTTTCCAGCGTGAGTTTCCTCTTTTTGGCGAACTCATCGAACTTCAGCAAGTCGCGCCGGTACGCGGAAACCGTGTTGGGAGACAAGCCCTTCTCCACTCGGACATAGGTCAAGAACGCCGCAATTGTTGTGGCTATTTCCATTACGAACCTGCCAAACCTTCCGCGGCACCGGGCCGCCGCATGGCAATACCGTAGACTTCTTCAACTTCAGGGCACCGGAAAATCCAGGTCAGCCCCAGGTAGAGCACAGTCGCGCCCAGGATCATTGCTGTGAACACGGCCAGTTGCAGGGAAAACGCGCCCTGGAGCACGTTCTTTGCGTAGTGATTTGCAATCAGGCAGCCGGCGCCCATGATCGCGGAGCACAGGGAAATCTTGCCGATGGAGCGGAAAATATCAATCATGCCCAGCGGGCCATAGCGCAGGCGGAAAATGATGAAAAGCGTGAAGAAATCAAAGAAGGTGGCAAGAGCAGTGGCAAGAGCCGGACCGCCATTTTGAAAGCGGCGGAAGAAGAATTGCAGGAAGACGATGTTGAGAGCGATGTTCAACACGAAAGAGATGGAAGCAACGATGACGGGAGTTTTGGTATCGCGCGCGGAGTAAAACGCGGGCACGATGAGTTTCACGCAAGCCAGGGCGGGCAGGCCAACAGCATAGTAGAACAGGGGGCGAGTGGTGAGGCTCGTGGACGCCGCGACAAATTGCCCGTGCTGGAAAAGCACTCGGATAATGGGCTCGCGCAAAATCATCAGGCCCATGGCGGCCGGGACGGTGATGTAAGCCACGATGCGCACAGCAAAGGTAAGCGTCTTCTTGAGGCCTTCGTAATTGTTGGCCGCAGCCTGGTGGGCCATCATAGGCAAAATCGCAGTGGCTACGGCGATGGCATAGCCACCTAAGACGAGCTCCATGACGCGGTCGGCAACGTACAACGCGGTCAGGCTGCCACGCGGCATGCGCGCTGCTTTGGCAAAGTAGGTGTCCACAAAGAAATTGATTTGCGAGATTCCCAGGCCGAAGAAGCGCGGGAATATCACGCGGGCCACGCTGCGAATTCCCGGATGCGAAAAGGAAAGGCCAAAATCGAAGCGCATCCCCCGCCGGACCATTTGCGGCACCAGTATCAAGAATTGCAGCGTGCCACCGACCAGCACCCCCACAGCTAAAGAGACGGCCGGGCTTTGGAAATAGCGCCAAACCATAGCGGTTGAAAATGCAATGATGGAGATGTTGAGAAGAACTGTGGTGGCGGCCGGCAGGGCAAAATTGTTGAAGCAGTTCAGAATGCCCATGCCGAGCGCGGCCAGCGCCACAAAGAAGAGATAAGGGAAGATAATGCGGTTCAGGGCGATGGCTTGATCCCATCCAACCTGGATGTCGGCGGCAGAGGGGAATGGCACAATCACCTGGCGGGAGAAGATAACTCCGAGAACTGTGACAACGGCCATGACCAGGGCCAGGGTCCAGAAAAGCTTGTTGGCGAACTCCCACAGCTCTTCTTTGGTGCGTTCACGCATATAGCTGGTGAAGACGGGGACCAACGAGGCGGCGACGGTGCCTTCACCGACTAAACGCCTGAAAAGATTAGGGATACGGTAAGCAAGGACGAAGGAGTCGGCGCTGAGAGTGGTGCCGAGGAGCAGCGTGATGCGCTGGTCACGGACATAACCGAGAACACGGCTCACAATCGTAACCAACGATATGATAGAGGCCGACTTGAGAATCTCTTTTTTCTCGGACAAAGGCTGGCTCTCGGGACCTAAACCCAATAAAAACAATAGGTTGACAGGATAAACGTGCTTAAATTAACATAACTTCAACTATTCTGCAATGGTTTCGTGCCAGAATCAGGAAAATTCGGCTTGAAAACGCGCGCCCCAGCGACGACCCACAAAAAAGTGGTGATTGAACTTCTGGACCGCAAGGTCATCCGCGGGTTCCTTAACCCTACGCGGCTGGCTGCGGCGGAGGCGCTGGACCTGTTGACTCCCGATGGCGAGCACGAGGAAATTGCGCTGAAAGAAGTGCGCGCGGTTTATTTTGTGCGCGATCTGGCGGAGGCGTTTGAGCCGGAGCGCAAATCGTTTTTGAGCCGGCCGAAGCTGGATGGGTTGTGGGTGAAGTTGCGGTTTCGCGACGACCAGATCCTTGAAGGCGTGATTCCGAATGACCTGCTATCGCTTCTCGAAAACGGTGTGCACTTGACGCCGCCGGATTTCAATTCCAATACGGACCGGATCTATGTGCCGCGTTCGGCGCTGGCGGAATTGACTGTACTTGGAGTGGTGGGGATTGCGCGGCGGAAACCCGCGGTAGCTGCTGCGGTGGCGGCGCAACCGCGGCTATTCAACGATTAGGCCCGCGATAGAGGAACTGACGGCTAGCCGGATACACTGCACAGCGGAGACCGACTACCTTGACCCCGGTTCAGCCACAGTGATATTCCCGCGGTAGGACTGTGCGAATTTCCGGAAGTCCTCCAGGGCTTTGTCAAAGGCATCTTTTTCCTTTGCGCTGAGCGCGAGGATAAGTACACGATTGTGATCAGTAACGTAGACGGTTTGCTCGAACGCATTGGAGTTCTCACCGCTCAGGAATGTGTAAACGGGAGCCTCGCTTATTGCATTCGGCAGTTTAATAGGTGCCTCTTTTCTCACGCTGCCTTTCTTGAAATGCTTCTTAAAGCCAGCGATGTCCGACGCAATATACTCGGACATACATTTGGCCTCCTCTTTTGGTCCGACTGGCGCCGAATTGATGTAAATCCAGACTAAGGCGGCGTCAGTGCTGTCACCTTGGTGCACAAAGAACGCGAGGCCAGGACCGTCCGCACGAACCCATCCTTTCGGCGTGTCGATAGCAATGAATCCATCTTCCGTGAGCAGCATCTCATGAACATTCTCTGTTTGTTTCGAGGGAGATTGCGCCGGGCTTGGAGTGCAAATCATCAGGGAGAGAAGGAGTCCCGCCAACGCAATCAAATATCTGAGCGAATTAGGATTGGCTAACGCCATGAGGTGTCCCCCGAGTTGACGCAAATATAGCATCAATTCGCCGCTGATGGCTCGCTTGCGAGGCTTGTTGTTCATTTTAATCCTGAGGTATGAATTGCAAATGGCCTGCTGTTTGGTGGGGATAGTGCGGCGATCGCCGCTGTGGCGACGCAGTCTCTCCTATTCAACGAATGAATCAGTAACGGTTCATTCGCCAGGTATGGCGTCAATCGGGGCTTCCGCCCAGGGTTTCGGTCAAGAAGTACCTGAGTGGCTATTTTTTCTCGTTGCCCCAGGAAGCGACGTAGACCAGTTGATAGAGCGAGCCGTGCTCTTTGGCTTGAATGGCCACGATGTGCTGCTTCTCTTTTGTGCCGGCCTTGAAAACCACACCGCCCTTCTCCGGCTTATCGTCGTCACAAGCAATTGGTTCTGGGGAAGCGTTTTTTGCTGCGTTAGTTTCGGACGGAGAGGGATGAGTGCAATCGAAGACTTTTCCGTATTTGGCGAGGGCTTTCTTGTAAAATTCCGCCACTTTCTCAGGGGAGTCGTTAGACTCCATCTTCAGAACAGCCAATTTGAAGCCAGAACCTCCGCCCCAAAGACCCAAGTTTGCGCCGGTCGAATCCTTGTCATTGTCTTTGTGGCGGCGAGAACCCGGATAGAGAGGAAGGCCGACATCCTTGGCATCGGCCTCGTCACTCGCGACCAGGCCGGCTCCTTTTTGTTCCTGGGCGACAGTGTGGAACGGAACGAGGCAGACAGCACCCAGAACTATCGCGCAGGATGAGTATAGTGCCAACGAGAACCAGAAGCGCCACTTGTCAAATCTGAGAGGGGTCAAAGACATTGAACCTCCTTTTTGAAACACGGCTGCTTGTTGAATGATACGCATGAACGCTTGGAAAAGTTCAGAACAGTTAAGACTGCTATCGCGTTTACTTGATACCGAGCCAGGCATTGTAGATGGCCTGCTGCTGCGCGGTGGGATGTTCCATCGGCCTCAGCGTATAGGTGTAATAGGGATTAGTTGCGAGTGCGAGCGGGAATTCGCGCATTTGGCCGAGACGCTGGACCATTACGCGGACAGTGACACCGGGCTTGTACGCGGCGATGAGAGCTTCGACATCGTCAGAGGAAGTGACGGCGTGGCCGTCGAGGGCAACGATGATGTCGTCTTTATCGAGGACGGCGGATTCGGCTGGGCTGCCCGGAGTGATGTTCCTGATCGTGGTGGTGCCGTTGTCCTGCTTCGTTACAGCGAGTCCCGCCCAGGCGTTTGTCGAGTCGAGTTTCTTTTCGACGGAGATGCCCGCATAAGCAAAATAAGTTTCGTACGGGATCGGTCCTTTGCCGCTGATGCAGCGGCGGAAGATGTCGCTTATGTCCTGCCCCGCGACCTCTGAAGCGGCGTGCACGGCATCATCTGGTTCAAAGCCCGGCTTGGGCAACGCGTAGCGCGAGTAGAGCAAGCGCATCCAGTCGTCTAAAGATTTCTGGTTGTTGGTGTCGTGGCGAATGGCGAAGTCCAAGATGTGGCCCATGATCTGGCCGCCGTTGTAGTAGGAATACGATGTGTTGGCAAGATTGTTGTCCTGGCTGATGCTTCTGAGGCCGAAGAACCACGTATCCCAACTGGTATCCTCGATGCTGCGCTCGCTGCGGCCGGGCAGCTTTTCGTACTCCGTGATCATCCAGGACATGCCATCGAGATAATCCTGCGGAGAGATGAGGCCGGCACGAGCGAGTGCGAGAGAACCGTAATAGCTGGTGAGCCCCTCGGAAATCCACAGCGAGGGAGTGTGCACCATTTGCGAATAATCAAAGGGGCCAAGCGGGCGGGGCCGCAGGCGCTTGACGTTCCAGGCGTGGAAGAATTCGTGCGAGGAGACAGCAAGCTTGGACCTGTACTGCGTGCCTCGCCCGGGAAGCGGATCGTTGTTATCCATGTCCTTTGAGAAATTGATCTGCGTGGAATTCTGGTGCTCGAGCCCGCCGCCGGACTTGGGCCAGACGTGGAACAGGAAGTAGTAGTCCTTGAACGGGGCGGCTTGCGCGCCGCTGCCTGCTACCGACTGGAAGATGGGAACAATGGTGCTCACGATTTTCTGCAGATCAGTGATGAACTTCGCGGTGTCTTTGCCGCCCATTACGTCGTGGAATATCACGTGATACGTGCTGCCAAGGGCTTCAAAGTCTTTTTCGGTGAAGTCGGAAATTTCCATCGGCGCATCGGCGAACCAGTCATAGTTTTCGGCGCGAAACGCGTGGTCAGAGGTGTGCTCCATGCCGGTGGCAACTTTCCAGCCGGAGGGAACATCGATGGAGAGTTCGATGGGGCGATCCTCGCCGCCGACTAAATACATCCAGGTGGCGGGGCCGGCAATGAAGGCGTGGCGGTCGTTATACTGGCCAACGTTGTTTTGCAGGGTGTTGAGGTAAACCTGGTAATCGATGGTGACGGCGGTGGCACCGGCAAGTTCAATGCGCCAGGTTTGACTGTCGGTCTTGCGCCAGGCCAGTTCCCTTCCCTCGGCGTTGTGTGCCCGAAAATGTTGCACGTTGCCAGCATAGTTCTCGATGGCGTACGAGCCGGGCGCCCAGTCGGGCATGGCGAATTCGGCGGAGGATCCCATGAGCGCGTCTGCGTTCAGACTCACGTCGACCAGATGCGTGTTGGGACGCTCGAATTTCAGTTCGTAGCGGAGCGGAGCAGGTGCGGCGGCAAGCGAAGCCACTGCGAACAAGAAGAGTACGGCGAGCAGCGAAGCATGAATCAGGCGACGCACGAACATGAACCCTCCTCATAATCTGCATCGAAGAACTGGGGAAAAGGCTTTCCTCGGGGGTTAAAGCCCAACTATGGCCAAGCACTTAATGTCGGAGCTAAAGCTCCGACCCTATAAGGAGAGTCAGACCCAAGAGCCGACCGCTCCGCAACCCACTCCGGGGCGCAAACAACGCGCCTCGGAAGGCGGCCCCTACAGACCCAAGAACAGTACGCGCGCTTCGTGCCCAACACAAACCAAGTGCAACCCAAGAGAAAGGCCGCAGGGCTCAAAGAATCGCCCTGCGCTATAAACGGCAAGATGGTTGCTAGTGGACCGGGTTGCCGTCGGCGTCGATCTTGTGGACTTCGCCGATGTTCAGTTCGCGGATGCCGGCTTCCACTTTGCTCATATCGCCTACAACCACCCAGACGAGATGGCCCGAGAGAATATATTTTTTGGCGACTTCGTTGGCTGAGTCTGGCGTAATCGCCAACACTCTCTGCGTGTAGGTGTTGTAGTAGTCCTCCGGCAAGTTGTACTGGAGAATCGTGCCGTACGCTCCAGAAAGTTGCTGGACCGTCTCAAATGTTCCCGGGAGGCCTAGCGTGGCGTTGGACTGCTCGTCCTTCAGCTCTGCCTCTGTGATCGGCTTCGAGCCGACGATGTTTTTGTATTCCGCGACGAGTTCGGCCATGGACTCCTTGGTCTTGTCTGTCTGCACGGGCGAAATACTAAAGTAGGGACGCTCGCCACGCGCCGACAACAGACGGGAGTGCACGCCATAGGACCAGTGCTTGTCCTCACGCAGATTCATGTTGATGCGCGAGCTGAAAGTGCCGCCAAAGATGTCGTTCACCAGATCCAATGGCACTTCGTCGGGATCGTTGAACGGAGGCGCTAGTTGCGCGGCAACGATCAGGCTCTGCCCGGAGCCGGGACGATCAATCAGATAGACGACATCTTTTTCCGGCTGGGAGACCTTCGGGATCGTCCTGGGAGTCACATCGCCCGGCTTCCACGAGCCGAACAGCGATTCGAGCTTGAGCTTGATCTCCGCCATAGTGGTATCGCCGACGATGAGCAACGTGGCGTTGTTCGGCTTGAACCAGGTGTCGTGAAATTTAGCCAGGTCCTCGCGAGTCATCTTGGTGACGCTGGCTTCGGTGCCCGTGGAAATGAATGCGCCGTCGTAAGGATGTCCTTTGCCGTAAAGGAGAGTAGGCAAGACACGCATCGCCATGGAATTTGGAGTGACTTTTTCACGCTGAATGGCCGCGAGGCGATCCTTTTGCAAGCGCACAAACTCCTTCTGTGGGAAGGAGGGATGCAGAATCAAATCAGCATAAATCGTCAGGGCTTTGTCCATATTAATTTTCAGGGCGTTAAGGTCCACGTAGGCGTAATCCAGATCCGCGCCTGCTGAGAATTCAGCGCTGAGTGATTCCAGCTCTTCTCCGATTTTCAGGGAATCGCGCGTGGGCGTGCCCTCTTCCAACATTCGCTGAGAGAAACTGCATCTGCCCAATTCATCGGGGGGATCGGCGGCGTAGCCACTTTCCACGAGCAGCGAGAAGTCCACGACCGGCGCGGTGTGGCGTTCGGCGAGAACGATTTTCAGGCCATTGGAAAGCGTCGCTTTCTGCATGGGAGGCAGTTTGAGAGACATAGCTGAACCGGGCTCTGGCGCCTTGGATCGATCGCCGGGAGCTTCAGCTTTCAAGCTGTTGGAGTAAGGCTGCACTTCCAAAATGTAATCGCCATCGCTCAGCCAATCATTCGCGGCCTTTTTCACCGTGGCGGGTGTGGCGGCTTGAACAACTTTCAGGTAATCCTTGTAGCAATCCGGATTGCCGGTAAAGGTCTGGCAGCGCGCCAGGATGTCGCTTTTGCCGCCGAAGCCGCCGATGCGTTCCATAATGCGCGCGTAATCGCCGAAGATTTGCGTTTTGGCAAGTTGCAGTTCTGCTTCGGTTGGACCCTCCTTCAGGAAATGCTGCAACTCTTCGTTTGCGGCGGTTTCTACTTTCTTGAGGTCAACGCCCGGCTTGGCTGTCAGGACCATGTAAAACTGCCCCGCAATCTCATTGGTGCCATTGCTGGCGCTGGCGCTGGTGGCAATCTGATCTTTGTACACCAGGCGCTTATAGAGGCGCGACGTCTTGCCTTGGCCAAGAACTCCGGCCACCAGATCCAGCAAAGACTCGTCGGGTGAATAGGCCTGAGGTGTATTCCAAACGCGATAGAGGCGAGCCTGAGGCACGCGATCCTGAACCCAGTCGCGGTGCGTGCCGGTGCGCTTGGCTATCCAGGTTTCCTGATGGGAGATAGGCGGGCCCGGCGGGATCCCGCCGTAATACTTTTCAACTTTTTCGCGCGCTTCTTTCGGAGTGATGTCCCCGGCGATGACCACGGTGACGTTGTTTGGGCCATAGTAGGTCTTGAACCATTCCTGGACGTCACTCAAGGAGGCAGCGTCCAAATCTTTCATCGAACCGATGACCGTCCAGGAATACGGATGCCCGACAGGATAGGTGTTCTCCGCAAGGAGTTGGCGCGTGACACCGTAGGGTTGGTTTTCGCCCTGGCGTTTTTCGTTCTGTACCACGCCGCGCTGAAGGTCGAGCTTCTTTTGATCCAGAACGCCAAGCAAATTGCCCATGCGGTCGCTTTCGGCAAAGAGCACGAAATCGAGCATGGAGGTTGGCACATTTTCAAAATAATTTGTGCGGTCGTTATTCGTGGTGCCGTTCAGATTTGTGGCGCCGATGCGCTCCATGGCGTTGATGTAAGTGAAATTGAAATTTTCGCTGCCGCTGAACATCAGGTGCTCGAAGAGGTGGGCAAAGCCGGTTTTCCCCAGTTTCTCGTTCTTCGAGCCCACGTGGTACCAGGTGTTCACGGCAACGATGGGGGCCTTGTGGTCTTCGTGAACCAGGACGGTCAGGCCGTTATCGAGAACAAATTTGGTGTACGGGACATCGGGGATGGGGATCTTGGGGCTCGCCGAAGCGGCCGCGGTCACTGGTGGTTTCGCTTTCGGAGCAGGTTCCGACTGAGCGTAGGCCGGAACGAATGCGAAAATCGTCAGCGCCAGTGCGGTGAAAAGACTCGCGAGGCAGTGCAATGTTGTTTTCTTCAAGGTGTTCCTCCAGGCGAAGCGTTTAGAGTTCAGCGCGGCGTCAAAATAATTTGCGGGAAACGGTCTGTTGTTCTGAGTTGGTTCGTCCCGTTCGTCCGCCATTCTACCCTTGACCTTGTCTGTAATCAAAGGTTTGACGGATTTTTTGGGGCGCTCTAGTTGGGGTAAATCTACGGCGATTGCAAGGACATCCACGCGCGATAAATCCTGCTTCTATACTTCCCTCTTGGCGCTGTGCGAGACTCACTGGTTGCGGAGGCGAAGCGTTCATGAAACTCCAGGAGCTTGCACAAGAGCTGGGTTGCCAGTTGGAAGGTGACCCTTTCGTTGAAATTACAGGTGTGGCGGGGATTGACCATGCGCGCGCCGGGCACGTCACGTTTTTGGCCAACCGGCGCTACTCGCCGCAATTGAAGACGACACAGGCCACGGCTGTGTTCGTGGAAGAAGGCGTTTCACTGGAACGCGCAGAGGGACTCGCGCCGCTCTCGGCACTGCGCACGGCCAATCCGTACCTGGCGTTCGCGCAGGCGATTGAATTGTTCTACCGGCCACCGGCGTATCCGCCGCGCGTGCATGCAACCGCGATTATTGCTCCTTCCGCGCGAATTGGCGCACGCGCGCATATTGGGCCGTACTGTTTCATTGATGAGGACGTGGAGATTGCTGCCGGCGCGGTGCTGCACAGCTTTGTAACCATTTACCGCGGCGCAAAAATCGGCGCGAATTTTTTTGCGCACGCGCATGCTGTCGTGCGTGAATACTGCCGGATTGGCGATCGCGTGATTTTGCAGAACGGCGTAATCATTGGTGGCGACGGATTGGGCTTTGCCAAACGCGCGGACGGCACGTGGCACAAGATGGCACAGACTGGTCCCGCGATCTTGGAGGACGACGTGGAGGTACAAGCCAACGCTTGCATTGACCGCGCAACCGTGGGCGAAACGCGCATCGGGCACGGCACGAAGATTGACGACCTGGTGCTGGTCGGCCACGCTTCGCAGGTTGGGGCGAACACCATGCTTTGCGGCCAAGTGGGATTGGCAGGCTCTACACACGTTGGCGACGCTTGCATACTGGCGGGGCAAGTGGGAACCGCGGGGCATCTGACGGTGGGAGATGGCGCGGTGATTACGGCGCAAAGCGGTGTGCCGAATGATGTGCCCGCGCGCGCGCTCTATTCCGGCTATCCAGCGGTGGAGAATCGCCAGTGGCTGAAGATGATGGCGGCGCTGAATCGGCTGCCGGAGTTGCAGCGGCGCTTGCATAAGTTGGAGGCGGAGTTGGGAGTGCGGGGGAAGGAGTCAACTTGAAGTCTGATTGTTGCGCCTTGATTCCTCCGCTCCGGGACGGCAAACGGCGCCGTCCCTCCGGTTGCAATGACAGATTTGAGTACGTCACGACAACTTACGAACTTTCACTAAGCGCCGGGGAAACCTGACGGACGCTGATCGGGTGGCAGGCCTGCAGCCAGTTCGTCGTGCAAGCGAGCGGTGAGGGCATCGCGCTGCTCGAATGTGTATTGTGAAGCCTCAATGGGCGCGAGAAATTCCACCAGAATGTCGCCGGGCTTGACGTTGAGCTTGCGCTTTTCCATTACGCGGTGCGCGCCGGAACACGCGATGGGCACGATGGGCACTCCGGCCTTAATTGCCATCACCGCAGTTCCCTTCTTGAATTCCTGCAAGCGGCCATCATTGCTGCGCGTGCCCTCGGGATAAATCAGAAACGACTGGCCAGCGCGAATCGCCTCCGTAGCTTTGTCCATGCTCACGATGGCGGAATCGCGATCGAAGCGGTCCACGGGAATGAACTGCGCCAAATGAAACGCCTGGCCCACAATGGGGTACTCGAAAAGCGAACGCTTCAACAAAATGGCGATGCGTCGCGGGATGGACCATACCACAGCAGGCGCGTCCGCGGAGCTGGTGTGATTTGCGGCAAATATGCATGCGCATGCCGGGATGCGCTCTATCCCTTTTACGTGGACGCGCACACCAACGCAACGCATCAAGAACATCACGCCATTGATGCCCGCCCAATAAAGCGGATCGACATGGCGGGTAACAAAAGTGTAGATGACGAGCGGGGGCCCCAGGATGAGGATGTACAGCGTCAGAAATACGCAGATGAAAGCGCCGCGGAGCATGGGCTAAAAAGAACTTTCTCGAAACATGGGCGCGGCGTCAAGCGCTCCTTCAACGATTTTTGGCGGTGATGGGATCGGTGATACCGCGAAGAAGTCCTTCGCGGATGCGCCGCCCGCGCTCGCCGCCATTCGAGCTTTCCGCAACCTGAAAAATCTTTTCGCGCTGCTCCCCAAGATGAATGTCAATGTTCATTTCCTTGTCGTCGCGTCGAATGCGCAAGTGCAATACGTCACCAGGCTTTTGCTGGTTCAGCCAGTGGCCCTGGCGTCGCGGCGGTTCGCCATTGTTCCAACGCACAATCTCATCGCCGACCAGCAAGCCGCTTTTTGCCGCGGGGCCATCGGCATCAACGATACGCACGGTCCAGGGACCATCCGGCTCGCGCTCAATAGTGAACCCTGTCACGGCTCGCGTGGTTTCTTTTTCGTGCAGTTCCAATCCAGCGCGCGTAAACAGTTCGGCATACGGAAGAGTCTCGGCTCCGCTTATGTATTTTGCGAAGAAATCCGCGAAAGAAACGCCCGCCACTTTTTCGACCGTGAGTTCAATGTCTTTGCTGTCGTGATAGAACTTCCCTGCCCTGGCAAAATCCTGGTTCATGGCGCGGAGAACATCGTCAAGGCTCTTCTGATTCTCGGTCCGATCGCGAATCAGGATGTCCAACAACACGCCAAGAATTTGGCCCTTGGTGTAGTAGGAAACGCTGCGCTGTGGCTGATTGTAAAGCGCGTACTTCTCCAACCAGGCGTCCAGGCTGGATTGTTCGGCGCTTTGCCACTGTTCGGCGGGGCGGTCTTCCAGTTCGCTGATCTGGCCACTGAGGTCCTGGTAAAACTCCTGCTTGTTCCAAAGGCCCGTGCGTACCAGCGTGTACGAGCCATATGTGTTGGTGAAACCTTCCGCGAACCACAACGCGCGCGTATACATCTCGTGGGTGTAATCAACCGGCTCGAGGGATGCCGGTCGAATGCGCTTGACGTTCCACAGATGGAAGAACTCGTGAGCGGATACATCTTGGAGGTAGGAAGGCGAAGAGACATAGATGGCGGTGCAGTTGGCGTGCTCCATGCCCCCACCGGCGCCGTTTGCTGCTTTGCCGATGTGAAAAATAAAAGTGTAGTGGTCGTAGGGAGCGCCATCCATCATTTTTACTTCGTACGCGACGATTTTATGGAGAGCCTTTTCCACCTCGGAGCGCTTCCAACCGTCGCCGTGAATAACGACCCGGACCGGCGGCGTAACGTCGGGAAGCGTAAACTCCTCGAAGTTCGAGGCTTCGATGGGTGCATCAGCGAGCGCGTCGTAACTGGACGCTTCGAGGCCGACTGTGTGACTTTGCGCCACACCACCGCTGAGCGTTTCGGACGCCACGCGCCACGCGGCGGGCACATCGTTCAGTGTTAGAAAGGTCTTCTCGGCGCGGCGGCCGGGCACGTACATCAGAATCATCGCAACGTTCAGGAAGGCATGCTCTTCGTTGAGTTGGGAATTGAATGGGCCGGGATCGTCCCAAAACGTATCGTAGCGCACGGTAACGGTGCCGCTGGCTTTGACGTGCCAGGTGAGCTTGTCGAGTTTCTCGATAGAGAATGGCTGGCCATTCATGAAAGCTTGAACCCGCTGTACATGACTGCTGAAATCGCGAATTTCGTAGAGCGCGTTCCATGCGGCCATTTGCAGATTGAGTTCATCCTTCACATCGGGAATTTCCATGGAGACGTGAAAGAGGTGCTGCTCGGGGTGAGCAAGGGAAATCTCGTAGCGGATGGCGGCTTGCGACGAGGAGGCAGAAAAAAACAGGAAGCAGGCGAATGCCGCTACGACAGCATACGGCCACCTTTGCGCTCGCTGCATCAGTTTGCCTGAGATCCGATGGAAATTTCTTTGGCCGCCAATTTCTTCAGAAGTTTTTCGCACAAGCCATCAAAGCTACCATTAGACATCACCAGCAGCAAATCGCCGGGGCGCGCTTCAGCCGCCAGATAGCTGGCGATGGCGTCAGCCCCTGGCAAGACTTGCGCATCTTTGCCTAAATTGCGCACGGCCGCCGCCACCGTTTCGGGATCCAAACGCTGTTCGTCGCTGAGTTGCCCGGCCCGATGCACACTGCCCAGCAAGACTCGATCGCCCAGCTCCAAGGCCGCAGGCAAAGCATCCTGAAAAACGCGACGCCGCATGGAATTCGAGCGCGGCTCCAAGATCGCCCACAGACGCCGGCCCGGCCAGCGCAGTCGCGCGGCTTCGATGGTGGCGCGCACGGCTGTGGGATGGTGCGCGAAATCGTCGACCACCAAGATGCCGTTCACTTCGCCCTTCACATCCATTCGACGGCGAACGCTAAGAAACGTTTTCAGCGCCTCTTGCATGGCTTCGCGTTTAATGCCGCGCCCTTGCGCGACAACGATGGCCGCAAGCGCATTCAAAACGTTGTGATGACCCGTAGCGGCCAATCGGAATTCGCCGTAATCTTCATTTTTGTACTGCACCCCGAACTTCATGCCGTTGCCGTCGGACTGCACGTCGCCGGCAATCCAATGATTCCCGCTGTTCAAACCATAGGTGATGACGGAGCAGAATGCCTTCGCAGTGGCTTTGTGTAGTGCTTCGCCGGCTTCCGCATCGCCCCACACAACGATGCGACCCCGGCTCGGCACGAGATTCACAAGGCGGTGAAAGGCTAGCTGGTAGGCATCGAAATCGGTGTAGATATCGGCGTGATCGTATTCGAGCGAGGTGATGATTAGGTCGTCGGGATGATAGTGGAAAAACTTCGCAGCTTTGTCCCAGAAGGCGGAATCATACTCATCCCCTTCCAGAATAAACTCTTCGCCGCCGCCGAGGCCGTAGCTCTTCCCAAAGTTCTCGGCGATGCCACCCACCAGGAAATTGGGCTTCTTCCCCGCTACCTGGAAAATCCAGGCGAGCATAGCCGTGGTGGTGGTCTTTCCGTGCGTACCGCTTACGACGATGGAATGCTTTCCCGGAAGAAACTCTTCTTCGAGGATTTCGGGAAGCGAGTGGTATTTCAACTTGCGGTCGAGCATCTCCTCGACTTCCACGTTGCCGCGAGAGAGCGCATTGCCGACTACGACTACGTCGGGCGCTGGCGTGAGATTCGCGGCGTCAAATTGAGCGGAGAACGGAATGCCAAGCGATTCCAGCAACGTGGAGGCAGGTGGGTAGACACCCGCATCGGAGCCGGTCACGCGGTAGCCACGCTCTCGCAACATTCCGGCAAGCGGAGCCATCGCGGAGCCGCCAATTCCGATCATGTGAATGTGCTTTACCTTGGCCAAGTCAAAGTCCTCAATTTAAGTGCCAATTTAATCGACGACAGCCGGTTCCAGAATTTCCAGCGTGCCTTCGCCCTTCGCAAGCAATTTTGCGCGTACGCCCAGCGGGATCGTGAGCATTGGCCGCTTCGTATGGCCGATAGGCGCGCCGTATACAACCGGCACACCGAGCGGGCCAAGAATGCGTTCGCAAATCTCAGGAACCGTGGGACTGCCGGGCGCGGAAGGTTCGCCATCGGGAAAATCCCCGAGAAGAACCCCGTTTACATCTTGCAACTTGCCCGCTTGCTGCAGATGGCGCAGCGCGCGATCCACTTGATAAGGCTTCATGCCGCGATCTTCCAGGACGAGGATGGCTCCCCGCGTGTCAGGATCCCAATTTGTGCCAAGGGAGGTCTGCAACATCGTCAGGCAGCCACCGACGATCCGCCCGGTGGCGCTGCCAACTGCCAGACATTCGCCAAACAGGGGAATCTGCCATTTCAATTTTGTTTCACCCACAGCCCGCAGGAAGGAAACCTTGTCGTACCCTGATGGTTCGTTGGAGCCGTGATTGAATCCTGCGGCAACCATGGGACCGTAGAAGCCGGCCCAACTGCGCACCTGGTAAAGCAGAATTTGAATGATGTTCAGGTCGCTATAACCGATCAGGATCTTTGGCCCAATCAGTGATGTGGCCAACTTAAAATCGATCAGGTAATTTGCGCCATAGCCGCCGCGCGTGGCAATTACGGCAGCAACACTTTTGTCGCTAAATTTCTTGCGAACCTGCCGGATCAGCTCCTCGTGCGAGCCGGCGAAGTAGCCTTGTGGCGCGAGTGGCGACTGTTCTTCGACCAGGAAACCAAGCCGGCGAAGTTCCGCAATGCCCGCCAATATAGCGTCTGTGTCAGCAGGAGACGAAGGCGAAATTACGGCAATCCGTGAGCCCTTGTGAAGAGCTTTCGGCTTTTGCAAAATCACAGAGCGGCGGCTCATTCGTGGCGTCCCTCGAGAGGAAGCACTTCAGTGACAACGCCCTGGCGGTTTAGTTGCTTCACGATCTGTTCCTGCTGGCGCGCGCTCACATCGGCCTCAAACTCCACAATAGAGGTTATGCCTGCCATGGAAACGCGAAATTGAATCATGGAAACTTTCATTCCGGCCACCAGTTGCTGGATTTCAGTGGCAACATTTTCCGCGTGGCTGGTGGTGAAACGAAACACCATGATGCGGGCCTTCAGGTGAAACTTCTCCGCAGCCCAACTCAATACGATAAGTCCAAAAAGTACGATGGCCGTGGCCGAAGCGGCGACTCCATACATCCCGCCACCCGCAGCCATGCCAATTGCGGCTTCCACGAAAATTGTGGCGGCGGTGGTCATTCCGACAAGGCCCGCGCTGTCTTTCAAAATGGCGCCGGCGCCAAGAAAGCCAACGCCCTGCACGATGTTGGAGGCGATGCGCGTAGAGCTGGAGTCGCCCCAGATGTGCGACAACTGATTGGAGACAATCGTAAAGAGCGCTGTGGCCAGGCAGACGAAAGCACTGGTGCGTATACCCGCTGGACGGCGGTGCAAATCGCGCTCGACGCCAATGGCCGCGCCCAAGCCGGTGGCAAGCAACATTCGCAAAATAATCTGCTGGAAGGTAAGCATCCCCAAGACGGCCCTGTCCGTCTGCTGGTGATTCTACTATTTACAGTTTGAACTGCGTCAATTTCAAGAAGTGGCGTGCTCTGGCGTGTATCTCGCTCTTCTTCAGCCGCAGTAGGCGGTCCAGACCAAATTTTTCCACCGCAAAGCTGCCCATCACGGAGCCGTAGACCATAGCGCGACGCAAAGCCGCATCGTTGCTGCTGCCACTGCCGGCCAGATAGCCCATGAAGCCGCCGGCAAAACTGTCTCCTGCTCCGGTGGGATCGTGCGGTTCTTCCAGGGGAAACGCTGGAACGCAGAACACGCCGTGCTTGTCCACCAGCATGGCGCCGTGTTCGCCGAGTTTCACGACCAGCGTAGAAGGCCCCATTTTAAAGATGTGGCGAGCAGCGCGGAGTAGATTGTGTTCGCTGGAAAGCTGGCGCGTTTCCGAATCGTTGATCATCAGGATGTCCACATGCTTCAGCGTCTCGCGAAGTTCCGCGTTCGTGCGTTCGATCCAATAGTTCATGGTGTCCATCGCGGCGAGCTTCGGCTTCCCCTTCACTTGGTGGAGCACGTCGCGCTGCAAGTCTGGCGCGATGTTCGCCAGAAACACATATTTGCAGGAGCGATACTTTTCCGGGAGGCGCGGCTTGAACTCCGCGAAAACGTTCAGGTCCGTCGTGAGAGTCACGCGATCGTTCAGGTTTTCGGAGTAACGGCCAGCCCAAAAGAAACATTTTCCTGACGCGCGCTCAAGGCCCTCGATGTCAATCTTGCGGCTGCGGAAAATGGCTTCATCCTGAGCGCTGAAATCGTCGCCGACGATGGCTACCAGGCTTACCGGCGTGAAAAAGCGCGCGGCAACCGCAAAATACGTGGCAGCGCCGCCGAGCGTACGGTCCACCTTTCCGAACGGACTTTCCAAAGCGTCGTACGCAACGGAACCTACCACGAGTAAGGACATGAACTCTCCTGCCGGACTAAAGTCCGGCCACTACACAAAATACTTGCCGATGATGGCGGCAAGATTCTTCTTCGTTTTCGCGGGGACAACCTTGGGATCCGTAATAATCGCGTGCGCCAGCGCCGAGCCGCATTTGCAGGTGCGACTCGCCGGCAGCGTCTTGATGGCTTCCCGCAGGACATTCTGCGCATTCGTGGCGTTCTGGTTAAGCGTGGCGATGACTTGCGTCACCGTAACCGAGTCGTGCTGCGGGTGCCAGCAATCGAAATCGGTGATCATGGCGATGGTGGCGTAACACAACTCGGCCTCGCGCGCGAGCTTAGCTTCGGTGACGTTGGTCATGCCGATCACATCGAACTTCATGGCGCGATGGAAATTAGCTTCGGCAAGCGTGGAAAATTGCGGCCCTTCCATGCAGATGTACGTCCCCTTGCGATGGACGGCGACGCCCGAGGAAACGCACGCATCGGCAAGTACGGTAGATAATTGCGCGCACGTTGGCTTATCAAAAGTGACATGTGACACCAAGCCATCACCGAAAAACGTGGACACGCGGCGCTTGGTGCTGTCGAAAAACTGGTCGGGAACGAGGAATTCGCCGGGACGCAAATCGATCTGCAGAGAGCCAACCGCGCTGACAGAGATGACCCGCTCGACGCCCAGAAGTTTCATGGCGTAGATATTGGCGCGAAAATTAATCTCGCTGGGCAAGAGGCGATGGCCGCGGCCGTGTCGGGCCAGAAATGCCACGCGCTTTCCTTCCAGCGTGCCGACAACAATGGCATCTGAGGGATCGCCGAACGGAGTCTTCACGCGAACCTCGCGCGTGTCCCTAAGGCCGCTCATCGCGTAGAGCCCGCTGCCGCCGATCACGCCCACTTCCGCCAGGGGGCCTTTTGCGCTGCTCCGCGCACTCATCCCTTTCGCTTTTTTCGCGCTTGCCATCTGGTGTTCTCCTGGGATTACCGGTTCAAGTCCACCGGCTCGATCTCGATTGTGTCGCCGTGCTGGTGCAAAGTTGCCGCGGCAATGTCCGGGTCATGCCCGAAAACGGTGATCCAACCTTCGTTCACCAAGCGCGGCACCCATTTGCGCTTGGTTTCCAGCGTCTGGAGCGGGTACAAATCGTACGCCATGATCCAAGGCAAAGGGATATGGTGACGGAGTGGGAGCAAATCTGCAACAAAGGCGAGCTTCTTTCCGCCGCCCACGATCTTTACGGCTTGCATATCGGCGTTGTGTCCGGGAATGCGTTCGACGGAAATGCCGGGCAGGATTTCGGCGTCGCCTTCGATTAGCTTCCACTGGCCGGTTTCGGCGAGTGGCTGGAAATTTTCGGGGAGATAGCTGGCGCGGTCGCGTGCTGTTGGATTCTGGCCGTGCGCGAATTCGCTGCGTTGCACCACGTAAATTGCGCGGGGAAACGTGGGCTCGGGGCGATTGCCGGAAATTTGCGTGTTGCCGCCCGCATGATCGAAGTGGAGATGCGTGTTGATGACCATGTCCACCTCGTTGGGATGCACGCCCACCTTGCCTAGCGCGTCGATAAGCGGATTGCCGTCTTCGACAGCGTAGATGGCGCGCTGCTTGGCATCCCATTTCGTACCGTTGCCTGTTTCCACCACGATGGTTTTTCCAGCGGCACGCACCAGCAGAGAATTGGCACACATGCGGATGCGATTCTTTTCGTCGGGCGGAGATTTCTTTTCCCACAGCGGTTTTGGGACAACGCCGAACATGGCGCCACCGTCAAGACGGAAACCTCCGCCATCAAGGTATTTCACTTCGATGTCGCCGAAATGCATGCGTTTCTCTTGCCCCTCACTAAACTCACTACAATTGTCATTCCTCACCCCGTTCGCTTCTTGAACGGGGTGAGGAACCTGCTTTTACGTCGGTTGCGCGCCAAAAGCAGATCCCTCGCTTCGCTCGGAATGACACACGGAAGCCACATTTCGACTACCGGCGTCCTGCCGGTCGTCTCCCCTCACCACTCCGCCTCAGCGCCCCGCCAGACATAGCCTGTCATTCCGACCGGAGCGGCCCGATTTTCTCTTCCGCGCCGTATTCTGGCGCGTCGGGCCGCGCAGTGGAGGAATCGCGGCTTTATCTAAGTTTTCACGTCCCTCGGCCCGTCTTACTTATCCCCCTTCAGAATCTCCCCCACAGCCGTAAACGGATCCATCCTCCGCTCGGCGACCGCCGTGGCCAACTCCCGCAATTTTGCTTCACCCTCTTTGCCGCCCAACACTTTTTCCAGTAGCCGTGATTCCAGCATTTCCACCAGGCGATTCTTCCAATGCTCGACGTGTTTCTTCAGGCGCTCGCCGCTCGATTCAAAATGTTTACGGAATTTTGCCATCGTTTCGGCGAGCTCCCCGATGCCACGATTTTCCGTGGCTACGGTGCGCAACACCGGCGGCTGCCAGCCATCTCGCGGCATCACCAGCGAAAGCATGGCGTGAAGCTGCTCCTCCAGGCGGTCCGCGCCTTCGCGATCCGCCTTGTTCAACACGAAAATATCGCCAATCTCCATCAGCCCGGCCTTCATGTTCTGGATGTCGTCGCCCAGGCCGGGCACCAGCACCACGAGTACGCAATCCGCCAGCCGCACGATATCAATTTCGTCTTGGCCGACGCCAACGGTTTCGATCAGCACCTGGCGTTTGCCCGCCGCATCCAGAAGCAGCGCCACTTCCGCGGTGGCTCGCGCCAAGCCGCCCAGAAATCCGCGCGTGGCCATCGACCGGATGAACACGCCGCTATCGCTCGAGTGGCCCTGCATGCGAATGCGATCGCCCAGAATCGCGCCGCCAGAGTAGGGGCTGCTGGGGTCCACGGCGACGATGCCCACGCGCTCGTCGCGCTGGCGATAATGCGCGGCCAAGCGATCAACCAGCGTGCTTTTGCCAGTGCCGGGCGCGCCGGTGATGCCTGTCAAGTAAGCGTTGCCGGTGGCGGGGAAAAGTCCGCGCAACAATTCTTCGGCTTCGGCTGCATGGTTTTCAATGGCGGTGATGGCGCGAGAGATGGCGCGTACGTCGCCCTGGCGAACCTCGGCAGCCCACTCGCTTACGTTACGAGGCATGTGTTTCCGGTGAATCGGGGGATGCGCGCTGCGGCATGCCTCTATTATTTCTTCTCCGTGGCAATACGCCAAGCGAAACCCGAACTCCCCGCGCAGCGCCGCCCACGCCAGGACCTGCTGCCCTTGCCTATCACCTACGCCAAGCCTAAAATCAATTCACGCACCTGACAAGCTCGCCACTGCTGCCTGTCGAAGCCCAGCATGAAAACCGAAGCGCGAAAGTCCTTCTTCCACGGGTTCGTCCTCACTTAGGAAGAACTCCGCCGCATTGTCGCCGTGACCACACAGCAATTTGAAAAAGTCGCGGTTCCAAATCCATATGTCCTGATCCAAGTGAAATTCAGAAACGGAGCCATCACAGATCCTGCATCGCTTGATGACCTTCTCTCCCTAGATAATGTCGGCTCAAATCAAATCATTAACACACGGATCATGTTCCTAAGCGGAGAGACCAAGGACGGCGAGCCACAACGCTCGGCTCACTTCATTTTGCTCGAATTTAGGGACCCGGAGGAAAGCGAAGACCCACGCCCCGTTTCCTACGTTGTCCGAGGAGCCCAAAGGGATTGGGTTTTCGTAACAGCCTCCGAACTTGACGAACGCATAGCAAAAATAAAGTGCTTTTCCCCACTCCCCTTCCTCTCAAGCAGGCACCCTTTCCCCCTTGTCACGACCTTTGCATTCACTCTGGCGCTAAGTCTCCTCGTAGCAATCTCGTTTGTTACGCCGAAAACTCCGCCCTTGGCGGCACAAGCCATCGAATCCCATTGGAAGGCCGGAACCCTTCGCGACCCAATTCAGGCGATCATAATTCAAGCACAATACATCGAGAGTTCCAGGAAACTTTTCAACCCACGCGTGATTTTCCTTTCTGTGATTGTCGCGGCTGCGCTTCTGGCCATCTTGGTCGTCCTGATCGTGCAGACAGCCATTAGCCTCTTTCCTGCTTACGTCTTCTCCTGGGGCGACAACATAAAGCTATACGAAAGGCGGGTCCAGTTTCGCCGATATGTACTCGGCGGTGTGCTCCTCACACTCGTCCTCGGTATCATCGCGAGCGTCATCGGCAACAAGCTCACTCTCGGGAGATAGCCCCTTTCTCAGCAGCCCCACCATGCAGCCTTTAGCTCGCGCCCAGCAGTTGCCGAGCAATGACCAAGCGCTGAATCTCGCTGGTGCCTTCGCCGATGGTGCAGAGTTTGACGTCGCGGTAATACTTTTCCGCGGGATAATCCTTGATGAAGCCGTAGCCGCCGTGGATTTGCACGCACTCGTTGGCGACGCGGACAGCCACTTCGCTGGCAAAGAGTTTGGCCATGCTGGATTCGCGGGTGAAGCGCGAACCATTCTGATCGGCAAGCCATGCGGCTTGATAGACGAGCAGGCGCGCGGCTTCCACTTCGGTGGACATGTCGGCCAGCTTGAACTGTATGGCCTGAAATTCGCTGATGGTTTTGCCAAACTGCTTGCGCTGACGAGCGTAGCACGTGGCGGCTTCCATCGCTCCTTGCGCCATGCCCAGCGCCAGCGCAGCAATCGAGATGCGCCCGCCATCCAGAATCTTCAAGCTGCTGATGAAGCCTTCGCCTAACGGGCCGAGCAGATTTTCGGCGGGCACCCGGCAATCGCTGAAAATTACTTCGGAAGTGTCGCTGGCGCGCATGCCCAGCTTGTTTTCTTTTTTGCCGGGGCGGAAACCGGACATGCCCTTTTCAAGGATAAAAGCGCTAATGCCGTGGGATTCCTTGGACTTGTCCGTGACGGCCATGGCCACGCAGATATCGGCGTAGTGGCCGTTGGTGGTGAAGGTTTTCGAGCCGTTCAGCACCCAGGAATTGCCGTCGCGCACGGCGGTAGTGCGCGTGCCGCCTGCGTCCGAACCCGCTTCCGGCTCAGTGAGCGACCACGCGCCAAGTTTTTTGCCGTGGGCCAATGGCACGAGGTACTTGCGTTTTTGCTCTTCGTTGCCGAATTTGTAGATGTGATTGGTACAGAGCGAATTGTGCGCCGCGACCGTGAGGCCGACCGCGCCATCCACGCGAGAGAGTTCTTCGATGACGGTGGCGTATTCGATGTAGCCGAGCCCCGCGCCGCCGTATTCTTCCGGAAAAATGACTCCGAGCAAGCCCATCTCCGCCAGCTTGGGCAGGATTTCCTGGGGGAAATGCGAAGCCTCATCCCATTCCAGGACGTGGGGCGCAATTTCGCCTTCGGCAAATTCGCGCACGCTTTTGCGCAAGTGCTGTTGCTCTTCGGTGAAAGTGAAATCCACGCGCGGGCTCTCCTCAAAGTAGGGCGATCGGGCTCCCAATGACTAAGTACCATTGTCATTCCCAAGGCGGTTTGTGCCTGAGGAACCTGCTTTTTCCCGGTGTCATGCGAAAAGCAGATCCCTCGCTCCGCTCGGGATGACGAGGGTAGTTTGAGCCTCAAGATTATTCTAATACAGAAGCAAAGTTTAACTTATGCCAAGGATTTGCGCACCCCACCATCACCAATTTACCCGCCCCCCTTACCGCCCGACCAAACACAACCTGTCATTCCGACCGGAGCGGCCCGACTTTCTCTTCTGCGCCGCCTTCCGGCGCATCGGGCCACGTAGTGGAGGAATCACGGCACCGCTTCCAGTTTGAGCGTTACACGGCCGTCCGGCTACCAGCCGACAGGATACCCGTTCTTTTTATTTTGTTCGTCGAGCCACGCCTTCAACGGCGCAAAATAATCGGCCAGCGCGCTGGCATCCGTTTCCCGCTGACCCGTTAGGACTTCCAGGGCATCCGGCCAGGGCTTGCTGGCGCCCAGGGAGAGCATGGCGTTCAACTTTGCACCTGCCTTTTTGTTGCCGTAGATCGAGCAGCGATGCAGCGGCCCCTCAACACTGGCTTCCTTGCAAAGCGCGCGATGGAACTGGAATTGATAGAGGGCCGCAAGGAAATAGCGCATGTACGGCACATTTCCGGGGACATGGTATTTCGCTCCGGGATCGAAGTCCTTTTCGCTGCGCGCAACCGGCGGCACTACGCCCTGATATTTCAGGCGCAAATCCCACCACGCTTTGTTGTACTGGTCTGGCTTCACCTGGCCGGAAAACACTTCCCAGCGCCATTTATCAATCACCAGGCCAAAGGGGAGAAACGCCACTTTCTCCAGCGCCTTCTGCAAAAGGTAATCCGTGTCGCCGGAAGCAGGCGGAACCGTGTCAATCAGTCCAATCTGTTTCAGGTATTCGGGCGTGACGGAAAGCGCGATGGTGTCGCCAACGGCTTCGTGGAAGCCATCATTCGCGCTGTTCTGGAAAAGCGGCGGTTGCGTATTGTAGGCGCGCTGATAGAAATTGTGGCCCTCTTCGTGATGGATCACGCGGAAATCTTCTTCGGTGATCTGGATGCACATCTTGACGCGCAGGTCGTCCTTGAAATCCACATCCCATGCGCTGGCATGGCAGACCACATCGCGGTCGGCGGGTTTGGTGAAGAGTGAGCGTTCCCAGAATGTTGGCGGCAGCGGAGGAAAGCCCAAAGAAATAAAAAAGTTTTCGCCGTATTTGGCCATTCCCTTCGGGTCCGTCTTGCGCTCCTGCAGGATTTTCGTCAGGTCGAAACTCTGCGCGGGCTTCGGCGAATCCATCAGGTCATAGACGTTGTTCCATTCCTGCGCCCAGATATTGCCCAGCAGGTGCGCGGGGATCGGACCGTTTGGCGGCACAACGTCCTTGCCATATTTTTTGGCCAACTGGCCGCGCACGTAGGCGTGCAGCGACAAATAAAGTGGCCGCAATTGATCCCACAGGCGATCGAGGTCCTTGGCAAAGGCATCCGGCGGCATATCATAATTGGAACGCCACAGCGCGCCCACATCGGCGTAGCCCAATTCCCGCGAGCCCTGATTGCCGAGTTCCACCAAGCGGGCATAGCGATCGCGCATCGGCGCGCCGATGGCATTCCAACCGATCCACGCGCGTTTCAGTTCATCGGGATTGCGGCTCGTGGCCATCAGGTGTTCAATGGCGGTCACGTCCATGCAGGGTTTCTTGTCGCCATCGGGGCACCACTTCCCTTTTCCGTAGTCGCCGTCGAGCGAAGCCATTACCTGCGCCAGTTCTTTCTGCGCTTTGGGATCGTCAGGCGCGGGGAAATTCGTGGCCAATTCCAGCAGCAGCCGTTTGCGCGCCAATTCCGGCGAGAGCTTTGCGTTGTCGAAGCGGTGCGCCTCTTTCGCATACTTCGCGCTCGCGGTGTTGACAACCTCGTTCGCATCCGCCGCGATTTGCTCTGTGTCATCAGTAATGAAGTTTTCCTGCACCCAGGAAGCTCGCGAGGCTTTGACGCCAAGGTCAAACAACTTCTGCTCGGCATCCTCGATGAACTTCTTCGCCTCCTCCGGTGTTGGCGCGGGCTTCGCTGCTTGCCCGTTTGCCATTCGTGCGCCCGTTGCGCTTAGCAACACGCAACACAACAGTCCCACTGCAATTCGCATCTCTGCAGATTTCATTTGGTATCTCCTTGTACTGTGTGCCACCCGAGCGCCGGTGGCGAATGCCGTTACCCAGGATTTTCCTTTCCCGCGTCGCCAAACAAAAGAACTTGAGGGTGCCCCACACTTCGCGCTTTCCAGCGAAGGGTGGGTTCTTACGATCAAACGTCGCGCAGCCTCATCTCTTTATTCCTCTTCTTCTGGTATCCTACGCGCTCCGCCCGACTTTTTTGCCAGCTACTGTCCGCAATTCCACGAGCGCCTTTTCGATTCCAGCGCGATCCACGTTCCAGTGCGTTACCATACGCACGGAATACGGTGCGGTGTCCTGGGCCCACACGCCCTTGAAATGTAGCGCGTCGCACAATTCTACTGCGTTCAAGCCGCTGCCCGTGCAATCGAAAATTACAATATTGCTCTTTACGCTGGCGGGATCGATTTGCAAACCCGGAATGGCAGCAATGCCCTGCGCGAGGTGCTTGGCGTTTTCGTGATCTTCGTGCAAACGCAATGGCGATTTTTCCAGCGCAAGCAAACCCGCGGCTGCCAGAACGCCGACTTGGCGCATGCCGCCGCCAAACATCTTGCGATAGATGCGCGCACGCTCGATGAATTCCTTTGAGCCGAGGACCATCGAACCCACCGGCGCACCCAATCCTTTCGACAGGCAGAACATCACAGAGTCCACCTTTGCAGTCATGCGCGAAACATCTTCGCCAAGCGCAACAGCGGCATTGAAGATGCGCGCACCATCCAGATGTACCTTCAATCCCAACGCGTGGGCATGATCGCAAATATCGTTCACTCGATCCGTCGGATAGACCGTGCCGCCGGCCATGTTACTCGTATTTTCCAAACAGACCAGCGCAGTCTGCGAATCGTAATATATTTTTGGACGGATGACGGCTTCGATCTGCTTCCAGGTCAGAATGCCGTCATCACCGCCGCGCGTCGTTCGTGGCATGCAACCTGCTATGGCCGACATTGACGCGAGTTCATACAGGTTGACGTGGCTGCGCTCTTCGCAAATCACTTCGCTTCCGTGGTGCGTCCACGTCCTGATGCAGATCAGGTTGCCCATGCAGCCAGTGGGAACAAACAACGCCGCTTCCTTGCCGAAGATTTCCGCGGCGCGCTTTTGCAGGCGATTGACCGTGGGATCCTCGCCGTAAACGTCGTCGCCCACTTCCGCCACAGCCATGGCGCGGCGCATTTCTTCGCTGGGGCGCGTCACCGTATCACTGCGCAGGTCAACGACGCCTTCAACCGGCGAAACGTGATCCGGGTCCACCATCTGATTCCCTTTTGCCACCGTGTACGTCATGTGCGATTCTCCGTGTGCCTTATATCGTTGCGCGAAATTTCGTTTCGTTCGCTTAACGTAGCAATTCCACGATCACTTCGTTTGAAATGCTCAATTTGCTTGCTGAAAGGCGCACAAGTTCGCCATCGCGCTCAATCATGCCCGCGGAAGCCAGCCGCCCGACTTTTTCTTCCAGATTGACGCAGTATTCACGCTGAATGCGGCGAAGATCAATGCCATGGAGCTGGCGCAAGCCGAGGAACAACTCCTCCTCTAGCGCTTGCTCGCGGCTGACGCGCTCCACGCCTTCGATGGCGCCGCGGCCTTCGGTGATTGCAGCAACATAGGCCGCGGCGTCGTGCACATTCGCCCAGCGTTGCGTACCCGAAAAAGAATGCGCGCCCGCGCCGAATCCCAGGTAAGGCTCACGCTTCCAGTATTTCAGATTGTGCAGCGAAGCGAAGCCCGGCTTGGCCCAATTGGAGATTTCGTATTGCTGGTAGCCCGCCGCCTTCAGGATGGACTGCGCGTTTTCGTAGAAGTCCGCCATATCATCTTCGCTGGGCAAATCTCGCGCGCTGTACCGGCTGCCACCTTGCATGACCTCCAACCCCAGACGGCTGCCTTCGTCAATTTCCATGATGTAAACGGAGACGTGCGCGGGCGATAACTCAACGAGTTCGTAGAGCGACGCGAGCCAGCTTTCGCGTGACTGTTTCGGCAGACCGGCAATCAGATCGAAGCTGATATTGCGAATCCCGGCCGCGCGAAGAATGGCCATGGCGCGGTAGATGTCGTCGCGGCTATGCATGCGCCCCGCGGCCTTGAGTTCTTCATCAGCGAAGGATTGTGTGCCCAAGCTGATGCGATTGATTCCTGCGGCAAGCCACTGCGCGGCCTTTTCGGGTTCGATGGTTTCGGGATCGGCTTCGAGCGTCACCTCTTCCCACATGCAGTTGAATGAATTGCGTAACGCATGCAACATGTCCGCCAGAAGCGCTGGCTCCAGCAGGCTAGGAGTTCCACCGCCGATGTACACCGTGTCCACCATCATGCGTTCAGCAACGCCCGGATGATTCTCTTCGCTCCATTCCACTCCAGCAGTGCGCAGCAACTTTTGATGATCGCGAACCTCTCGGCAAACCGCCTCGGCATACGGCGCAAAGCGGCCCGTTGACACAACGCCTGTGTGGAAATTGCAGTAGGTGCACTTCGTCTGACAAAACGGCACCTGGATGTAAACGCCGAGTCTTTCCATCGCTCCAAACTCTAGCACACCAATACGCGGACATCTCCGTGCACGGGTATCTATTTTGTGAGAGCGGCACTAGACGCGATCGGGGAGCACCTTAACATAGACATGCCGTTCGCGCGGCCCGTCGAACTCCGCCAGAAATATCCCCTGCCAGCGGCCCAACGCCAGCTTACCCTCTTGCACAAATACGAATTGACTCACGCCAACGAGCATGGTCTTCACATGCGAATCGGAATTGCCCTCACTGTGGCGATACGGCCCGCCAAGCGGCACAAGGCGATCCAGCGCGCCCTCGGCGTCGGTGGCTACGTCGGGATCGGCGTGCTCATTGATGAGGATTGCGGCGGTGGTGTGCGGCACGTAGAGGAAACAAGTGCCCACGCGTATGCCCAGCGCGGTCACCACGTGCTGAACTTCCCCAGTGATGTCCACCATTTGCGTGCGCCGGTCTGTCTTTATGCGAATGCTCTGCATCTTCTGTTCTCCCTGAACTTGGTTGCTCCACATGAATGTATAGGAGCGCAGCAAGACAAAGTACAGGGGAATCTGCTTTCGGTGGGAGTGACAGTTCTACGGGATAGGCACGACACAATGTTGGCCGGGCTTTTTGGCGGTGGCGAGCTTCTGCAACTCCTTCAGGCCGTCGCTACCCCAGCGCGCCAGGAATGGCAGAAAGCACAAATCGCGCGATTGCAGCCCCTTTTGCGGGTAAAGCAAGTTTTCCAGGAATTCCTCGTGCTGGGCAATGATCTTTTCGTGGCGGTCGAGCGAAGCGCCAGTTTTTTCGCGAAGCCGTTCGATCTGGTAGCGCATGCGTTTTTCGACGCGCGCAATTGTGCCCTGCACCGTGGGGTCGACCTTGGCGATGGCGTGGTGCAGATTTTTCACGTTCTTTTCCATCTGGCGCAGGTTTGCGTCGAACTCGCGTGCCAGTTTCTTCGGCACGTTCGCGCCATACATCTTTTTCTGCAGTTCCTGCTTCCCTTTCCATGCGTCTTCCACATCGAGACCGTATTTCTTCAGGATGCGATCGGCCTTGGGATCAACAAGCGTGAAGTCCGCGCGTGGCAAAATCACTGGCATGTGTCCAAGCATCTTTTCGTAGAGAACCTGGGATTGCGCGAAGTAGGAAATCTCGGCAGGACCGCCAAAGTAACTGGCTGTAGGTAAGAGATAATCCTGAATCACGGGCCGGAAAAGCGCGTTGGGGCTGAAGTTTTCCGGGTCAGAATCCACACAGTGCGGCGCCTTTTCGCGTGGACAGTTTTCCCCGCCACAATTGAAGCTTCCGTTGGCGGCGGTAATCACATGGCGCTTCCCGCCCTTTAGCGAGAACAGCAGCGTGCTGCGCGCGGTCACTTTCACTTGCGCTTCGTACCCAGCGCTCTCCAATTCTTTTCCGCGGTGTAACAAAAGATCATTCAGCGCATCGCGGTCTTCCAGGGCTTGCCGCAGAACAGGAGCGGCTACGCGGTGAAGGCGTGCATCCAGAGGATCGAGCAGGATTAGCCCTAGATCACCGAAAAGGCGCGCAAAGAGTTTGCCGAACGCGCTGGCGTAAGTATCGTTGCGCGTGTAGCTGCTATGTAGAATCTCAGCAACCTCAGCTGCCGCCGGGCCATTTAATTGCGCGATGGCCTGTTCGACCAATTCAACGATGGCCTCGCCCAGCGGAATCGTACCCACGGGGACTGCTTCCTCTGCAGGCTTTGGAAGTTCCAACCGCGTGAGCTTGCCGTCGGCAAACCAGGTGGTGTGGCGCACTTCGTCCACATCATGATCTTCCGTGGCCATCCAGAAAACTGGAACAGCGGGTATGCGTTCGTGGCTCAGGTGGCGCGCCGTCTCGATGACGCTCAGTGCTTTATAAACCGCGTACGCCGGGCCGCCGAAAAGGCCCACCTGCTGACCGCTGACAACGGCGACGGCGCCTTCTTCCAAGCGCTTCAGATTGGCTTCGGTTTCTGTGCTGTGGCCAAAGCGCAGATTCTGATCGCGTAGAATTCCAGCCACTGTAAGGCGGCGATCGCGCGGGAACTCAAGGTTTTTTGCGTAGGAAGCGACAGACTTCAGATCTGGTGAGTGGGGGAAGAAGCGCTGGACAGAAGAAAAATGCTCATTGAAATCGCGAAAGAGCTTCGTTGTGTGCGGCAACTTCTGCGGTGGAAGGGCGCGGCAATCCATGGACGTTTAGATGATAATCGCAGCCAAAGGTGACAGCAAACTCGGATTAGTTAGACGCGCGCGGCAGACGTTTCGTGATGCGCTAAAATTGCGGCAATTTGGTGTTTTTTCTCCTCGGTCAAGGGCAGAAGGGGCAGTCGCGGCACGCCGCCATGGAAGCCGCGCAAGTCCATCGCATATTTCAGTCCGGCAATTCCGTTTTCCGTCATGATGCGCTTCGAAGCACCCGCCAACGTAAGTTGCAATTCTTTCGCCTGGGCATGTTTCCCCTGGTTGAACAGGTCGTACAGTGCAACGAGTTTTTCAGGAAGCGCTGAAGCCAGCGCGAGGATCGCTCCCGTAGCGCCTACGGCGAGCGCAGGATACACAACCGCTGCGCCACCGGTCAGCACATTGAATTTTGCAGGAGCGGCAGAGACAACCTCGCCAATTCGCTGAATGCTGCCAGAGCTGTCCTTAATACCGGCAATATTTGGATGTTCTGCCAACGCGAGAATCTCAGGAGTTTCCAGGGTCACGCCGGTAAAGATCGGCACGGAATATAGAAGCACGGGAATCGGTGAAGCATCCGCGACCGCGCGAAAATGCCGGATGTAGTTCTCCGGGCGGTAGCTCGGCTTGTAATAGTATGGTGTTTTCACCAATGCAGCTTGATAGCCGAGTGCCGCCGCGCGTTTGGTACGTGCAATGGTTTCCGCGGTGGACTCCGCACCAGTCCCGGCGATCAGCAGTTTGTCCGGCGCAGCCACTTCTTTCACTGCAGCGAGTACTGTGCCGCCCTCTTCGCGGCCGAGTAGTACGGATTCACCAGTCGAGCCAAGAACCACGTAGCCCGACAAGCCAGTCTTGTTGTAACGGCGAATGTTTTCTTTCAAACCCCCAACGGAGACTTCCCCATTCGCCTCGTAAGGCGTCGTCAGCGCTGGGAAAATGCCGTGAAACTCCATCGTTTAATCGTCTCCGCCGGCGGTGCCGGAAGCCGTCACCTTGTTCTCGTGAAGGTCCTGCAAGCAATTCACTTCGCGCTGCAATTCCAACAGGGCATGAATGCCGCGCACTGCTGCCAGCGCAGCGGACATTGTCGTAATGCACGTGATATTGTAGCGAATCGCGGCGCGTCGAATGGATTTTTCGTCGTAGAACGATTCGCGGCCCAGTGGCGTATTGATGACCAGTTGGATTTTGCCGGTCTTGACGAGGTCCACGATATTGGGTCGCCCCTCGTTCACTTTATAAACCTCTTCGCAAGGAACGCCCTGGGCATGCAGAGCCGAGCCGGTACCACGCGTGGCCACCACCTTGAATCCCAACGCCACAAGTTCCTTCCCAATGGTTCCAACCTGACGCTTATCTCGATCGTTCACGCTGATAAACACGGTGCCCGTTCGCGGCAACTTTTGTCCTGCGGCAAGCTGCGCCTTGGCGAATGCTTGGCCATAGGAAGTCGAGATACCCATCACCTCGCCGGTGGAACGCATCTCCGGCCCCAGTATCGTGTCCACGCCGCGGAATTTGCTGAATGGAAATACGGGCGATTTTACGGAGTAGTAGTCGTGTACGGAAATTTCTGCTACGCCATCGTGATGCACAAGAGGCAACTGCATGTCCGACAGCCGGCGCCCAACCATTAGTCGCGCGCCTATTTTTGCCAACGGCACGCCGGTAGCCTTGCTGACAAACGGCACTGTGCGTGAGGCGCGGGGGTTCACTTCAAGGACATAAACCGTTTCTCGCTGGATAGCGTATTGCACATTCATCAGGCCGACGACCTTCAGCGCCAACGCCAACCGCTTTGTATAATCGCGAATCAGTTCCAGGACTTTGGGTGAAAGGCTTACCGGAGGCAGCACGCACGAAGAGTCGCCGGAGTGTATGCCCGCCTCCTCAATGTGCTCCATGATTCCGCCGATGACTACATCGGTGCCGTCGGCGAGAGCGTCCACGTCCACTTCTGTGGCTTCTTCAAGGAACTGGTCGATCAGCACGGGTCGCGCCGAACCCATCATCGCGGCTTGCGCCACGTATTCCTGTACCGTGTTCACATCGTAGGCGATCACCATCGCGCGCCCGCCCAGCACGTAGCTTGGCCGCACCAGCACGGGCAATCCAATTTCTCCGGCGACACGCGCCGCTTCTTCAGGCACAAGCGCCGTGCCGTTGCGCGGTTGTGGGATGTGCAATTCGTCCAGCAAACGCCCAAATCGGCGGCGGTCTTCCGCCAAGTCAATGGATTCCGGAGCGGTGCCAATGATTGGCACGCCATTCCGTTTTAATTCCAGCGCCAAATTCAGCGGCGTTTGCCCGCCGAACTGCACAATCACGCCATGCGGCTTTTCGCGTTCGACAATCGCCAGCACGTCTTCCAGGGTCAGTGGCTCGAAGTACAAACGATCGGAAGTGTCGTAGTCGGTCGAGACCGTCTCTGGATTGCAGTTCACCATCAACGTCTCAAAATTATCGGCGCGCAATGCAAACGACGCATGGCAGCAGCAGTAATCAAATTCGATGCCCTGGCCGATGCGGTTAGGGCCGCTGCCCAAAATCATGATCTTTTGTTTCTGTGTGGCGTCGGTTTCGTCTTCGTCCTCGTACGTTGAATACATGTACGGTGTGAAGGACTCGAATTCCGCCGCGCATGTGTCCACGCGCTTGAACACGGGAGCCACGCCGTAGCGAGCGCGTTGCAGCCTTACAGCCGCAGGAGTTGTCTTCCAGATTTGCGCAAGGAGTTCGTCGCTCGTGCCAATGCGCTTCACTTCGCGCAGCAAATCCTTTGAGGCAGTTTCCACGGTCACTGCGGCAGCGCGGCGATTGACGGCGTTGATCTCCTCAATCTGGTGGATGAACCACGGATCGATTTTCGTGAGTTCGCAGATTTCCTCGGCCGGCAGGCCATGCTCCACCGCCGTGATGATCCAGTGGATGCGGTCCGGCCGCGGCGTGGCCAGTTTCTCACGCAACAGCGAGCCCGGCGCTTCGGCAGGTGCGCGCCAGGGCGTGCTTGGCTCCAGCGAACGGATACCTTTCTGCAACGCCTCTTTGAAAGTGCGCCCGATGGACATCACTTCGCCCACGGATTTCATTTGCGTGCCAAGAGTTGTATCGGCACCGGCGAATTTTTCAAACTGCCATTTGGGAATTTTCACCACAACGTAATCGATGGTGGGCTCGAAGCACGCCGGAGTTTTCTTGGTAATGTCGTTGGGAATTTCGTCGAGCGACATTCCCACCGCAAGTCGCGCTGCGATTTTCGCGATTGGGAAACCCGTAGCTTTGCTGGCCAGCGCGGAGCTTCGGGAAACGCGCGGGTTCATCTCGATCACCACCATGCGCCCATTTTCCGGGTTCACGGCGAATTGCACGTTGGACCCGCCGGTTTCCACGCCGACTTCACGAATAATCGCGGCCGCCGCATCGCGCATGCGCTGGTATTCCTTGTCGGTCAAAGTCTGCGCGGGCGCAACGGTGATGGAATCGCCGGTGTGCACGCCCATCGGGTCGAAATTTTCAATCGAGCAGATGACCACGAAGTTGTCGCGGAAGTCGCGCATCACTTCCAGTTCGTACTCTTTCCAACCGAGTACGGATTCTTCCACCAGCGCTTCGTGCACGGGGCTCATGTCCAGTGCGTGCGCAATGGCTTCGGCAAACTCTTCCTTGTTATAGGCAATGGAGCCGCCGGTGCCCCCAAGCGTGAACGAAGGCCGGATCACCAACGGAAAGCCCAATTGATCGCAGAGCCGCAAAGCATCTTGGGCGTTGTTGACAAGCGCGGAGGCAGGCACTTCCAGGCCAATCTTGCGGCAGGCATCTTTGAACCACAGGCGGTCTTCGGCAACCTTGATGGCCCTCAGCGACGCGCCAATCATCTCCACATGGTACTTTTCGAGGATGCCGCTTTCCGCAAGCTCCACGGCAAGATTCAGAGCTGTTTGTCCGCCAACGGTTGGCAGAAGCGCGTCCGGCTTTTCCTTGATCAGAATTTCCTCGAGATACTCTTTCGTGAGCGGTTCGATGTAGGTGCGATTCGCCAATTCGGGGTCGGTCATGATCGTGGCCGGATTGGAATTTACCAGCACAACTTCATAGCCCTCGGCCCGCAGCGCTTTGCACGCCTGCGCTCCGGAATAATCGAATTCGCAAGCCTGACCAATCACGATGGGGCCCGAACCAATGATCAGGATTTTGTTGATGTCTTTGCGTTTAGGCATCGTCCCTCAAAGTAATTTCGCCTCGCTCCGCTGCTCCCAGTCGGCCGTTCACCACTTCACTCCATGTCGGTTTAGCACGCTTTCTACCATCTCTCGCTGGTTCAGCAGAATGGCATAAATTCCTGTGTAGTGATCCCTTTGCTTCCACTCAATCACTTTTCGTGCGCGCTCCGCTCCCACCAGCTCTTCCATTGCTCGCCATTCCAGCATGCACACGGCGATATGAAAATAACTGCCGCGGAGCTCGCCGTCGCCGGACGGAGTTCGATAATCCAGGTTGGGAAATGTGCGTTGTAAGTCTTCAAAGAGCGCCGGATTGTCCGCGCGATACCGTTCCACCAACAGCCAGTGTCCTTGCTCGTGAACGTAAGCAGAGAGAGCCAAGTCGTCGTTATCAAGGAAGCGCAGGTTTAAGGTGAGCACGGGCATCGAGTGATTCATGGCGCCGCGCTCGATCACGATGTCACGCGTGATCGTGTATTTGCTTAGGTCGTATTGCTTCGCCAGGCGCTCCATTTGCTGCTTGCGCTGCTCCTCCATGGGCAAACGATGTGCGGTCCTGATGTTCAGCTTGGGCGTTTCTGCTAACAACGCCGTTGCCAGAAGCAATACGGCGACGGGCGCAAGAGCTTTTTCCATTCCGGTACGAGGCGGCGTATGCGTTTGGCAATTCATGACTAGGATCGCGAGCTCCCGGGCTGCGCAAATTCCTTCATCATGTCCGTGAACTGCGTGAACAAATAATGCGAATCGTGCGGCCCCGGCGAAGCCTCCGGGTGATACTGCACGCTAAAGAGCGGCAAAGTCTTGCTGCGCATGCCTTCGTTGGTGCCGTCGTTCAGGTTGACGTGAGTGATTTCCACCTCGCTCGATGGCAGCGATTCTGGGTCCACGCAAAACCCGTGATTTTGTGCGGTAATTTCCACCTGGCTGGTCAACAAATTCTTCACCGGATGATTCGAGCCGTGGTGGCCAAATTTCAACTTGAAAGTTTTGCCACCCAGCGCCAGCCCGCACAACTGGTGTCCCAAGCAAATTCCGAATACGGGCACGCGTCCCGTCAGCTTGCGGATACTTTCGATGGCGTAAGTGCAAGGTTCGGGATCGCCCGGCCCATTCGACAGGAACACGCCGTCCGGCCGAAACGCCAGCACATCCTCCGCAGGGGTGTTCGCAGGCACAACGCTGACTTCACAGTGATGGTCCACCAGCAAGCGCAAAATGTTTTGCTTGATTCCGTAATCGTAGGCCACCACGCGAAACCGGTGAACATCGGGGCTCGCTCCAGATTCGCCCATCTGCTCCGTCCAGGGAGAAGTGGCCAGCTCAATCGAGCCCTTCTGCCAGTCGTACGCTTCTTTGCAGGTGACGCGGCCCGCCAATTCCTGTCCAGCCATCAGTGGAAGCTGCTTTGCCTCATGGATCAGTTGGTCGGCCGCCGTGCCATCGGTGGCCACAATGCCGCGCAAAGCCCCAACCTTGCGGATGTGGCGCACCAGCGCGCGCGTATCAATGTCCCAGATCACCGGGATCTGGTGGCGGTTCAAGTAGAGCTGCGCCGTCTCTGCGGAGCGCCAGTTCGAGGAGACCTGCGAAAACTCGCGCACGATCAGCGATTCGATGTATGGCCGCGCAGATTCCTCGTCATCCAGATTGGCGCCGACATTGCCAATGTGCGGATACGTCAAGCAAACGATCTGACCTGCGTAGCTGGGATCGGTGAAGACTTCCTGGTAACCCGTGAGGCTGGTATTGAAAACGACTTCCCCGCCCCGGCGCGTGATGGCGCCGGCGGCGCGGCCGTTAAAGACGCGCCCGTCTTCGAGCGCAAGGATTGCGGGTCGATGCAGTACTTCCGTTGTCAGTGTACCCTCCGTCGAGCTTCATTTGCCGCTAGCCTCAGTCGTCGACAACGAACCGAAATGATCCACGGGCCAATACGCAAATACGGCGCGGCCATAAATGTACTGGCTGGCGACCGGCCCAAACACCCGAGAATCATTCGAGCTGATACGGTGGTCCCCCATCACAAAGTAGCTTCCTTGGGGTACGCGAACAGGTCCGAAATCGGTGACGTCGGCATACTGCGGCGGCACGTAGGGTTCGGGGACAATCTGCCCGTTGACGTAAACTACGCCGTGGCGAATCTCCAGAGTTTCTCCCGGCAAAGCCAGCACGCGCTTGATGAACGATTTCGTGCGGTCCAGCGGGTACCAGAACACTACCACGTCTCCTCGCTCGATGGGCTCAAACCGGTAAACAAATTTGTTGATGAAGATGCGCTCCTGATCGGAAAGGAGCGGCGCCATGCTGGTGCCTTCTACTTTTACCGGCTGGTAGAGGAAGACGATGATGACCAAGGCCAGGCCGATGGCGATGAGCAGGTCGCGTGTCCACACGCGAATTTCATGGCGCAAGGCGTGATGGTCGGCAGCAGGAGTCGACGCTGGCGCGACCAGCGAGGAATGGCCAGGAGGCAATGAAGCTTCCAAGGCCGAGGAGTTCCCTGCCGGAGGGGCAGGGCTCTGATTTTCGTCAGGTTTCAGCATTTTGCGCTGTCTCTCCTTTATAGCATGCCCACCGCATTGGGCCAATTGCCTTTTGACGTGGCATGACCCCTGTGGGTATGTAATTGGAGGGAGCGCGAGGGCACTCCGTTGCCTGCAGACAGCCCTACCTCGCTCGGCCACACACACTTGTCATCTCGACCGAAGACCCGCACCGTTTGCGAACTCCTCATACTGTCATCCCGACCGAAGGCCCGCGCCTTTTGCGGGCCGAAGTGGAGGGACCGGGGCACCAACTATGCATCTTGCGAAAGAGCGAAATTCAGCGAAGCAAGCGCCGCCACGACGGCGGTCTCCGTGCGCAGAATCAGCCTTCCGAGTGAGGCTTCCCGAAACTGCGATTCGCGGGCTGCGGCAAATTCCCCATCGGTCCAGCCGCCCTCGGGGCCAATCGCAAGGATGGCTGCATTCTGCTGTTCACCGGCAAGAACAGCGCGTAGCGGCTTGGCGTCCGGCGATTCCGACAGAAGCACGCGTAGCACATCAGCCTTTGCTGCAAACGCGGTTTCCGGCTTGGCTAAGGGTTCAAGAACAGGCAAACGCACGCGGCGCGATTGTTGCGAGGCTTCCAGGAGTATCTTTTTCCAGCGGTCAGCTCGTTTGGGAGCCGCCGACAACAAAGCTTTCTCGCTGCGGGCCGCGGCCAGCGGGACCATGCGTGTCACGCCAAGTTCCGTAGCCTTTTCGAGTGCCCATTCAAACGCATCGAATTTCACCACCGCCAGCAAAAGAGTGGTATCCAGCGAAGGCGCGTGTCCGGGTAACTCTTCCACCAAGGCAAATTCAACAATGTCGCGCCCCACCGTCTCGACACGGCCCAGCCACACACGCTCGCCGTCGCTCAATTCATACATCTGGCCCGGCTGTGCACGAAGCACTCGGCCAAGGTGGTGCGCTGCCTCGCCCTCCATCCTTGCGCGCTGCCCTTCAAATTGTTCAACGAAGAATCGCCGTCGCATGTTGCGTTTATCTTGTCACGAATTGGAGCACACGAGAATTCGTATTTTGTGATTCAACGCGGCTTGGCCGCGGCCGATCTCAAGATCGGTCACTGCTTCCTGCTGAGAAACCCATCTTGCGGACCTGCTTGCGACTTACCGGGACTTTAGACTTATTTGCTTCCAGCTAGTGATTTTGTACCCGGATGGGACTGTAAAGAGAGATGCATCTGGCTCCTCTCTTCGAATGTTCTGCAGGGTCGCGTGGTTCTCGACCTGTCTTCTCAAATCCGAATAGGTCCACAGTAGAGTCACGCCAAGTTCGTCCGACACCCATTCTTCCCAAACTTTTGTCGGCTTCCCTTTCCAATCACCATCTTTTTCGCTCCCGAGCCAAGTGATCCTGATCCCGCGCGCCATCAGCGTTTGCAGTTGCTTATATCCTAGGTCCTCGACCCTTGTATCTGGATGGCTGTTCGTGTTTAGAAAGCATGTAAGTTTGGAAGAAAAAGGGTGGTCACTCGGCCGGAAGGCAGGCAACCGAGCGCAAGGCTCTTGGACAATCGCAGTTTGCGTACTTGGCGTGAGCTCTATTCTCTTCCCGCCGAAGCAATCAAGAATACTGACCGTGGGTTCCCCTTGGGCACGCACAAATGCGGAGTCTGAAACAACTGAGTTGTCTGTAACAAATGAGGTGTCTGCATTCAAGTCTTGGAGAGATGAGGGAACTCCACCAAGTGCCAGAATTGGATGAGAGGAGACAACTCTCCGAAGAGTCTTAAGAAAGTGAAATTCCTCGCGAATACGACCTGTGGTATCTCGTGCGAGAACTTCAGTTTGCTCAATTGATGGGACCGAAGATATGACGGACTGAACCACGCGCTCCGCAATGAATGGTTTACCATGGTCGGCGTTAACCCAAGTGAGATTCGCACATGTCTGCTCCACAACTTTGCTTTCTGGGCAGGGAGCATCTTTCTGAGGGGACGCAGATGTTGCCCCACCCCAAAGCGAAGCCGCTGAAACACTCACAATACATAGCCATGCAAAAGTCTTTCTAAAGCACTGCATGTGCCGCACCTCTTCCCGGAAATTAGCGCATGCTGGGCGCGCATGGTCAAGTCCCGGTAAGGCGGGAGTTGGCACCGCCCCAATCGGAGATGTGGGGTCTAGCAGGGCACCTTCTACCCGAAGATGTCTTTCACTTTGTCGAAAATGTTGGAATCACGATCCGCCGGCTTGTTCTCGACCTTCATCGTGGCGTGCAACTGCTCGATCAGCTTGCGTTGCTCGCGGGTAAGTTTCGTCGGCGTCAATACGCGCACATGGAAATACAAATCGCCCTTTCCGCCGCCATGAGGATCGGGGAGGCCCCTGCCCTTCAGACGAAAAACCGCGCCGCTTTGCGTGCCTTCAGGAATCTTCAAGGTTTCTTCACCATTCAATCCGGGAACTTGCAACTCTGTGCCCAGCGTGGCTTGCGCGATGCTGAGCGGAATCGTGCAATACAAATCCGCGCCGCGCCGTTCAAAGAACTTGTGCTCCTTCACTTCCAGCACAACATACAAATCGCCGGCAGGCCCACCGTTTGGTCCCGATTCACCTTCGCCCTGCACGCGCAACCTTGTTCCGGTGTCTACTCCCGGCGGAATGCGCAAATCGATGGTGTGCTCGCGCTCGATGCGTCCCTGGCCGCGGCATTCGGCACAGCGTTCCTTGATGATTTGTCCGGCGCCCTGGCAATTCGGGCAAGTGCGGTTCACGGTAAAGAATCCCTGCTGGTAGATCAACTGGCCGCGCCCGCCGCAAGCCTCGCAATTCGCCACGCCGGTGCCTTTTTTCGCGCCTGTGCCGTTGCAGGCTTCGCAGTATTCCATCCGCGGCACACGAATCTTGGTGGAGATACCCATGGCCGCTTCGTCGAAGGCCAGCGTCATGTCGTACCGCAGGTCGTTGCCACGCTTCACGCGGCTGCGCCCACTTCGGCGGCCACCTGCGGCGCCAAAAAGATCCTCGAAGCCGAAAAAGTCTCCGAAAATATCGTGGAAGTCCTGGAAGATGGTGCCGTCAAAACCGCCCTGCCCCCCGACTCCAGCCAGGCCCGCGTGGCCATAGGTGTCGTAGATCTGGCGCTTCTGCGGATCGCTGAGGATGCTGTAGGCTTCGGTGGCTTCGCGAAAATGATGTTCTGCTGTTTCCTTCTGGTCGGGGTTGCGGTCTGGATGCCACTTCATCGCCGATTTGCGATAGGCGGATTTGATCTCGTCGATCGAAGCCGCCTTCGCGAGTCCAAGAATTTCGTAATAGTCTCGTTGGTGTCCGCGGGTCATGTAGTTTGCGTGCGTTTCCTTCCTTGGATCCTAGTTTACGGTTATCAGATATCAGATATCAGCGAACGGGAAGCAGTTGTAAGTAATCAGTTATAAGCTCTGAGTAACCCGGGCCCTCACGAATATTCGGTCTGTCCATTTCGTTGCAAAGAGGCAAGCTAACGATTCCGGCATCCGAACTCTTCTCCGAAAACTTAGAACTAAAAACTGATAACTGAAAACTACTCCTAGTTCGCCTCTCCCTTCGATGCGCTGCCGGGATGAACCGCTACGCGCACCATCGCCGGCCGCAGCACACGTCCATGAAATTCGTAGCCCGGCTGAAATACGGCGAGGATAGTGCCATCGGGATGCTCGGTGGTTTCAGTTCGGTCCATGGCCTGGTGGAGGTGCGGGTCAAACGGTTTGCCCAACGGGTCAATGCGGTGCGCGCCGAGCTTCGCCAAATTGTCCAGAAGCTGCTTGTAGATTAGTTCAAAACCCTTGCGATAGCCTTCGTACTCGTCTTCGCGATGCGCCGCCAGGGCATGCTCGAATCCATCCAGCACCGGGATCAAGCCCTCGATTACGCGCGCAGTGGCGCGCCTGCCATCTTCGCTGCGCTCCCGTTCGATACGCTTACGGTAATTCTCAAAGTCCGCCTGGCGCCGCAGCATGGTCTGGCGCAATTCTTCCAAATCCGTGGCAAGTTTCTTCACGTCCGCTTCTTCGCGCTCGGCATCTTCCGCCACAGCTTTGATCTCCTCGGGCTGACTCGCTTCATCCGCATCTGACACGTTGAGCTTCGATTGTTTGTCTTTCATACCTCGTCCCTCTAGCCTGGCCCTTCAGAAAGTCTACTATTCGATCTTGCTCAAGGCTTCGCTGAAAAGTTGCGCAACGTATGCCACCGCCGTCATGGCGCGCTCGTAGTGCATGCGCGTTGGCCCCAGCACTCCAAGCGAGCCTTGCACGCGGTCGCTGTGCGAATAAGGCGCGCTGATGAGCGCAATGTTTTCTCCGGCAGGAGACATTTCTTTCACGCCGATTTGCACGAACACCGGCTCCGGCGTGTCAATGCACGCGTTCAGCATCGTCACCAGGCGGTGCTTTTCCTCGATGGCTGCGAGCAATTCCCGCAATTGACCCTGGTCGGGAAACTCCGCGGAACCCACGAATTGGGCCGTGCCTTCCACGTGCACCTGTTGGTCCGGACTCTCCCCCAGGATCGCCGGGTCGCAAAGTGTCAGGGCGCTGCGCACAATACCTTCGTATCTCTCGCGCTCGTTCGCCAGCTTCTGTAGCAGGTCGCCGCGAATTGCTTCCAGCGTCCAGCCGGAATAGTGACGGTTCAGGAAGTCGGCGGTGGCGTCCAGTTCTTCCTGCGTGAACAGCCGCGGGGGCCGCAGCACTTTATCCCGCGTGTTGCCGCCCGGCGAGATCAGCACAACGACTACGCGCCCGTCTGGTAGCAGCCACATCCGCGCATGTTCCAGAACCGTTTTGCGCAGCGGCGGGGACACGATAATGCCCACGCCTTTCGATACTTCCGCCAGCACGTGTCCCGCGCGCTCCGTAATTTCCCCCGCGGAAACTCCCGCGGTCAATTCCCGCTTGATCCAATCGCGGTCTTCGACGCTAAGCGTGGCCTGCGAGGCGATCTCCTGCGCAAAAAAGCGGTAAGCCTCAGCTGTGGGCACGCGTCCTGCGGAAGTGTGCGGCTGGTAAAGATAACCGCCATCTTCCAGGTCCGCCATGACGTTGCGGATTGTCGCGGTACTCAACGACTCATCGAATCGTTTGGAAATGGCGCGCGAGGATACCGGCTCGCCCGTTTCGATGTATGTCCGGACAAGGTCAGCCAGAATCTGGCGGTTACGGCGTTCCTGTAGAGCGGCATTCCTCATAGCAGCACTCCGCGCGGGGTGCTACTTACTATTCTAGGAAGCCTGTCAAGCGGCGTCAAAGCAGTTCGTCCAAATCCACACCCCTCAAAACCTCCAACCTCTCATCCTGTCAAGCGCTTGTGCGAGGTGGATTTCTTTCTTAGGATCATGCAGTTGCCTTGTACCAGGATCTGGACTTTGTCACCGGGCTTCAAACCCAGCGCCTTACGAGCCTCACGTGGGACCAACATTTTAAATCTCGATGACAAGATCACTTCCGGCATAGTTCATCTTTTCAGCTAGTTTAACTCAGCCGGTTAGAAATCCCGTCGCAAACTCTCTGGTCCGACCGGCCTGACAATTGTCCATTTGCAGCCGCAGGGGCTTTCGGAATAATCGAGATAGACAGCGGCCAAGTGGATTTTCTGCTCCAGGCTATCAAGCGATTGATAGTTGGCCATTTACCCAAACCGAGCGAGTCAAAGTGCACCCGAACTGTTGAAAAACATTTGCGCGTGTCGATTTCAATCATGTATCTACGACTACTTATTGAAAGCAAGGCAAACGGAACGTGGAGCCAGAGGAGAATCAAAATGAATACGTTGTTAGAAGTACAGCCGACCCAGGAACCTAACCTCCTGGCCACCACGTTCCAAAATACTCTGGTGCCCTCGGTAACCTATGAAGATGTGCGGTTCGAGGCGTACGGGCAAACACTTCCAAAGGAAGAGGTCGGCGGAGATTTGGTGGACCTGGTGACGGCTGGGAGTGACGTAGTCGCCTACGTGGCGGATGTCTCCGGCCACGGCCTTTTGGCGGGGTTGCTGGCAGGGATGGTGAAGACGGCGGTGCGCTACGGAGTCCATCTCGGGCAGGAATTGCCGATACTCCTCGAAACCTTGAATCACGTACTGCCCACGGTTAAGGCGCCGAACATGTTTGCTACATTTGCCGGATTGCGATTCGACGGGTCGCATGAAGTGGAATTCACCACGGCGGGTCATGTCCCCTTGCTGCAATACCGCCGGCGGCAAGGTGATGTCATCCGGCATTCCATACCGCAACTTCCGCTAGGCTTATTCGAGGCCCCCGGGTATGTGAGTGGGCGCGTACGATACGGAGCCGGCGACGTATTCCTGTTGGTCACAGACGGAATTGTGGAAGCGGCCGACAGACACGACACTCAGTTTGGTTTTGAGCGGATCGAAGAGATTCTTCGCGAACTCGAAGGGCACCCTCTGCCGGAGATCTTCGATGTCGCGCTGGATGCCGTCGCACAGCACGGAATACAGCACGATGACCAGACACTATTGTTGGTTCGCGCACTTTCATCCGGCCGGCAAGCAGACGCGTGTTTGATGTAGTTGCCGAGGTCGCCATGTCTCGGCTTGCACTCGGTTGATTAAACATGATGTTATGTGTGCCGAGTTTTGGCGAGGCAGCCGCGGATGAGCAACCACATTGCCGAGGAAGTGCGCGAAAAGGTGGACGCCGTATACCGTTCCGATTCGCGCCGCGTTCTGGCCACCCTGATCCGCCTGCTTGGGGACTTCGACCTGGCCGAAGAGGCACTGCACAACGCCTTCACTGCTGCCATCGAACAATGGCCCCGCGATGGCGTGCCCGCAAATCCCCGGGCGTGGCTTGTTTCTGCGGGGCGCTTTAAAGCGATTGACAACATGCGGCGAAGCGCCCGGTTCGATGCTGCACGCGCGGACCTTGCCAATCGGCTCGACTCCGTCATCTTCGCCCCTGCTCATTCCGACGACCAGGGCATCGAGGACGACCGCCTGCGGCTGGTCTTCACCTGCTGCCACCCGGCTCTGCCGCCAGACGCGCAAGTTGCACTGACCTTGCGCGAAGTATGCGGCCTAACGACCGAGGCAATCGCCAGTGCCTTGCTTGCCACCCCGCCTACGCTTGCGCAGCGCATCGTCCGAGCCAAGGCTAAGATCCGCGACGCGCACATTCCCTATGACGTACCTTCCCGAGCCGATTTGCCTGACCGGCTGGACTCTGTTCTCCGCGTGGTCTATCTAGTATTCAATGAAGGGTATTCTGCATCGTCAGGCGGGCTGGTGACGCGGCCCGATCTTTCTGGGGAAGCGATTCGCCTGGGGCGCCTAATTGTTGAACTATTGCCGGAGCCTGAAGCCGAAGGACTCCTGGCATTAATGTTGGTACAGGAATCGCGGCGCGCGGCGCGTACATCCCCAACAGGCGAATTGGTCTTGCTCGAGGACCAGGACCGCTCTCGTTGGAACCGGGAGCAGATAGCGGAGGGGATCGCGCTTGTGGAACGGGCTTTGGGCTCGTGTCACTTCGGTCCCTATACCCTCCAAGCGGCCATTGCCGCCGTGCATGCGGAGGCGCCCAACGCTGCCGCAACGGACTGGAACCAGATCGTCGGGCTATACGATGTACTAGTGCGCGCCGAACCGTCGCCGGTGGCCGAATTGAACCGTGCTGTGGCTGTGGCTATGCGCGATGGGCCTGCGGCAGGTCTCGCGCTGGTTGATGCCATCCTGGCGCGCGGCGACCTGCAGGAGTACCATCTCGCGCACTCTGCCAGGGCGGAATTTTGTCGGCGATTGGGAAGAACGGCGGAAGCACGTGTCTCGTTTGAACGGGCTCTTGGGCTTACACGTCAGGAGCCGGAACGGCGCTTCCTGGAACGGCGTCTTGCCAGCCTGCCAAGTTGAACCCGCGGGGCCATCTTTTAGTTGGGTTAACGGCCAGCTGTCGATTTTGGGCTTTCCCGGGCGACTAGGTATTGAACTTGGAAGTCAGACCACCATGGAGGAGACGCAATGAAGTACCTATGTCTTGTCTACGGCGAGGAAGCGAAAATCGCAGCCATGGCGGACGATGAGTGCATGGCCTACGATCAGGCGCTCCGAAACCGCGGCCAGTGTCTGGCATCAGAGGCCCTGCAGCCCGTTCACACCGCCACCACCGTTCGCATCCGTAACGGCAAACTGGCCATCAGCGACGGCCCGTTCGCCGAAACGAACGAACAATTGGCCGGATTCTACCTGGTTGACGCCAGGGACCTGAACGATGCCATACAGATCGCCTCGCAGATTCCCCCGGCTCGCGTGGGCAGCGTCGAGGTGCGGCCGGTCAGGGAGTTGGCCAGCGCCACCGGAGAGCGAAGACGGTTGTAGCCCCGGATAGCAGTCAAAAACGACTCCCATGCGCCAACTACGCGCTGCGGGAGTGCGCGAGGAGCATAGTTTGGATGGGCCCTGTTTGAGTGGTGAGTTACCGAATCATTAGATGGAGCAAGAAAATCGTAGAAAAAAGGAGAGAGCAAAGAACATGGATCCCACAACCGATGTGGCCCCTGTTTCAATGAAGGCTCTATGGACTGGACGAATCCTGAGCGGCCTGGTTGTGCTATTCCTGGTATTCGATGGCGTCTCCAAGGTCATCAAGGAGCCTCATGTGATCGCGGCATGCGCCCAAATCGGATTTCCAGTGAATGCGATTGTGGGTGTCGGCATTCTCTTGCTTGTCTGCACGGCGTTCTATGTGATTCCGCGAACATCCATTTTGGGCGCAATCTTGCTGACTGGTTATCTTGGCGGTGCAACTGCCACCCAGGTGCACGCCGGCAGATCAATTTTTGAGACGCTGTTCCCCGTCATTTTCGGCGGAATCGTCTGGGCGGGAATCTTCCTGCGAGACAGGCGCTTACGCACGCTTGTTCCGGTTCGCAGGTAAGCCCGGGTTCAAACCCTAAAGCGAGAGGAGATTCAGCAATGCGATTCATGATGTTACTGCCGGCCCCGGTAGAAGCCCTGGAGCAGTGTGCGGTTCCCACCGCGGAAATTGTCACCGCGATGAGAAAGTATGACGAGGAAATGAGAAACGCTGGCGTGCTGCTCACTGAGGAGGGTCTCCACCCGACTTCCAAGGGGGCGCGCATCTGCGTGTCCGGCGGCAAGCGCATTGTAACCGACGGCCCGTTCACCGAGGCTAAGGAAGTAATTGCCGGTTTTTGGATTATCCAGGTCAACTCCAAGGAAGAGGCCATCGAGTGGGCCAAACGCTGTCCGCTGCCGGAGCACGGCCTGATCGAGATTCGCCAAGTCTTTGGAAACGCAGATTTTCCGCCCGAACTACAGGAGAAGGCGGCTCAGTCGTAAATAAATCCCTGGGGCTGTCGATTTCGCACACTCTTATTCGACAAGTAAAAAAGCGGGATTCTTGCCCGCTCAAGAGGACCTGGGCATTGAAAGTCGAATTCACTATTCCACCAAAAAGAAGAAGTCATCATGCGATTCCTGAGTATCTATAAGACGGTCGAGCGGAGCGTTCCTCCTACACAAGAGGAAATGGCCCAGATGGGCAAACTGATCGAAGAGGGGGTGAAGGCAGGTTGGCTGGTCGGTACCGAAGGCTGCCTGTCCAGCGCCTTCGGGGCGCGTGTACGGCTCTACGGGGGCAAACTGACAACGACGGATGGCCCTTTCACTGAAGCCAAGGAAGTGGTTGGTGGGTTTGCGATCTTGAAGACGAACTCTCAGGATGAAGCTATCGAATTGGCCAGGCGATTCCTGTCTGTTGCCGGTGAAGGTGAATGCGAACTCCGCCAATTGTACGAGGCTGGCCAGGTCAATTGCGCCAAGAGCGCGGCGAATGCTTAGCCGCCCTGCTGCGCTTACGCCATTTCAGGAGAAATCAATGACACAGAACATTCTCAAGTCACTCATAGTAAGAAGCCTCACCCTGGTTGTTCTGCTGGGCGCGGGAGGGCTAGCTCACGCACAAGAGGCCAAAACAAAGTATCCGAACATGGCTCCGCTCGACCAGTACTTGATGACCGATCGCAACGCCGAGATAGCCTTGGCACGGAGCGCAGCCCCGGAATCCATCTCCCGCGATGCTGAGGTCCTGGTTCTCGGACGACATGGTTACGATACCGCGGTCAAAGGAAAGAACGGTTTCGTGTGCATCGTGCAGCGATCCTGGACCGCTGATATCGACGATCCTAACTTTTGGAATCCCAAGCTGCGAGCTCCTATCTGCTTCAACGCGCCTGCTGCACGATCCTACCTTCCAATTACAATCAAGAAGACTGAGTGGATATTGGGTGGACAATCCAAAGCTCAAATGTTCCAGAGTGTCAAAGAGGCGTTTGAAAAGAAGGAATTGCCGGCGCTGGAGTCTGGCGCGATGTGTTACATGATGTCGAAGGAAGGATACTTAGGCGATCCTTACGGACACTGGCATCCCCACCTGATGTTTTTCGTTCCAGAAACGGACGGAGCCGCTTGGGGAGCTGACCTGCCAGGCTCGCCGATTCTGGCAGACAAGGACACTGAGGATCGACTGACCGTGTTCATGGTTCCGGTCGCCAAGTGGTCGGACGGCACTGTTGATCCCCCGCTTGAGCACTGACCTGCGATCTCGACCGAGGCGGAGTAGCGGACAACGACGTCTACTTCGCAGAAGATGTGCCGCGCACGAGGTCGATCAAACCCATAGAATCTTTCGGCAACTTGTCGCCATGTCAGGCTACATGTTGATCGGGCCGGGAGAGGACAAGCTTCTGGGAATAAACCGAGTCGGCTTCCTCCGCATCTACATCAAGCACAATCATTGGCACGCCACGATCTGCAGCTGCCGCCACTAGACCGCCTACCTCGACCTCGGGATCGAAGCGCAGAAGAGTGAACTCAGGTCCGAGCGCGTCATAGAGGGATCTTCCGTCGCGCAACCACACATGCGGCGTGCGGCAACCCGGGACCGTTGACTGGACGAAGTCGTAAACGGTGTATACAGGAGCTTCCTCCCCGTAGTACGCAATAATCGGAGAATCCTTGTAGAAGTAACCAAAGTTGAGACCGCCGCAGCAGAACTGGCCGACGTTTTGTTCGTATGCCATCTTTCCGATACGAGCGCGCGCGGCGTCTCCCTCGGGTCCAGGCTCTTCCAGGTTTGCGGGGAGTGAACTGCTCAGCGATTCGCGAGTAAATGAAGTGTTAATGGCATTGCGCGAAACCTGTTCGGTGACTGGTTGGCGCTCGAAATCATAACCGTCCAAGATTGCGGGCTCCGCCCAACCGTGGAGTACAGCCGCCAATTTCCAGGACAGGTTCACAGCGTCTGCGATTCCCGCGTTCATCCCGTAACCTGCGAACGGCCCCCAAGTATGTGCTGCATCACCGCACAGGAAAACGCGCCGGTCGTGAAAGCGGTCGGCGATCATGCGGGGCCCAGTCCAATCTTCCTTGGCGAGAATCTCGAATGGGAAGCTGGATCCAACGCCAAGGATCTGCCGGATGCAGTAATCGCGGTCTAGGCTCGCTAAATCGTCTGTGGGAGGGCGCCAGTTGTGGATAAGCCAGCGTTCATTGCCGTCAATCGCAAACAGATAGCCGCAGCACCGCGGATTCAGGGAGGCGCTTAGGAATCACGCAAGAACAAGTTTACAGTTGTGGCTTGATAGTGTAGTTCCATTCGGGCAGAGTTTCGTGGCGCTGCAATCGAAGTGAAGCGATTTGATCGGGTGTGGGTTTGCGACCGCAGGGGTAGTGTCGGCGGTCGAGATAGGCAGTGACCTTGAGCCCGGTTTGGGTTTGGGTGGTGCGGGCATAGTTGAGGATCTTTTGGTAAGAATCCAGCGGTTCGCCCGCCCAGTTGCGTGAGACTTCGGAGAAGAGGCGATGCTCGATGGGGTTCCATTTGGAAGCACCGCTGGGATAGTGGGCCACGGTTACGGCCAGGGCAAACGAGTTGGCCAGTTGGGACTGGAGCTCAGTTTTCCAGGCGTAGCAGCGGCAACTGTTGCTACCGCCGGTATCGGCCAGGATGAGCAGTTGGCGTGAACCACGATAGCGGGTGGAACCTTCGTGGTGCCACCAATGAGTGATGGCATGAGCGGCAAAGGCGGGAGTGTCATGGGAGATGCCGACCACCAGAGCACCGCGATTTTCCATAACATCGTAAATCCCATAAGGAATGGCGACGCCTATGGAATCGGTGCGGAAGTCGTGATCGTAAACACGACGCGGGGCAGATTCCCAACGGCGGCCAGGATTTTTGAAATTGCCGACGAGTTCGCGTTTTTTGCTGTCTACGCTGACGATGGGCAGATGACGGCGCTGGAACCGATAGCGCAACTCGGCCAGATATTCGAACTGAAGATTCCGGTTGGGGCTGAAGCTGGTAGAGATCTGCTTTTGATTGACCCGCAAAGAATAGCCCATGGCATGGAGCAGGCGGGCGACGGTATTGGGGGAGACGGCAATGTCGAGTTTGGCCAGCTCCTCCGCGATCGTGGTGGTAGTGCGGCGAGACCAACGTAAGCCGGTCATGGGATCGCCAGCGGTATCGTGTTCGAGCAGGCAATGGAGAACCGCAATTATGTCGGGCGTTTTTTTTCCGCCGGAGTACGACCACCGCCCGTGCGGCGAGATCTGCCGCTGACCACATTCTGATCCAGTAGTTGCTGACGACCGCGGGCCACGGTATGTACGTCCAAGCCCAGGAAATCGCCGAGCAGAGTGTCGCCGCCGTGGCCCAGGCGGATGGACTCCAGCCCGGCAAACAATCGGCGCTGTTGTTCATCGAGCAGGCCATAGAACAGCAGGATGGCGGCCTTGAGTTCATCGGGCGAAGCCTGGAGGTCGGCGGAATGGACAGCCACAGGAACGGCCTGAGCGCTGCGCCGGGCGAGCAACTGTTTGCGGCGCGGGGCGGATTCGATGTCGGTATAGAGAAACTGGCCACCCACCTCCATTCGCGCCAAGCACTGTTGCTCAACCAGATGGCGGAGAGGCTGCTGCACCTCGGCGTGCAGGGCATCGGCCAATTCATGGGCGTAATAGCCGTCGGGAGACTGGTTGACGAAGGTTTCCAGGGTGGCCAGCAGCGTGCCGTGGCGGGAGAACCAGACACCTTCATGCGACCACAGTCCGCGATCGTCGAAACGAGCGATTTCGGGCAGGGTGTAGAAGCGGCCGCGATGGGTATAGCTGGCGAGATATTGAAGCTGCTTCAGTTTACGAAAGACAGTGAGATCGGTGTCTGTGCCGAGGACGCGCTTCAGCTCGGGTAGATCGGCAATCTTGTTACGGCGGAGATGTTGGCGCAGGGCGGATGGATCGAAGGTAGTGGGCCGCATAATGTTAGAGTTCACACTCCTTGCTGGTGATGATGGGAACTATAACATAATCAACCAGGCTTTGGCGGGGAGGATCGATTGCATCCTTCGAGCCTGTAGAGGCTATCTCAGAGGTCCAGGGTTGGATTTCCCTGGCTTTATTGGGCGGCTCCAGATGTTGGAGTTAACCCTATCAATGGAAACTTATTGTTGCGAGGTCCCTTAGCCACGACGGTCGCGGAATCATGGCAAGAAGTTTTGCCGCGCGGATGTAGGTGGACTGCGTTTGCATGACTACGGCGTCGCCACTAAATTTGGCGCCGATCTTGCGACGCACTTCCGAGTGGGCGCCGTCACAGCCGATAAGGTAGGCGGCAGATATCTCAATGCTTTCGCCAGTGTCGAGGTGCTCAGCCGTTGCCACCACCCCGTTTTCTACTTGAACGAAGTCAACGACTCGAGTGCGGTTCATCATGCGTATCCGCGGCATCGCCACAGCATGCTTGAACAACACAGGTTCGAGGTAGATTTGGTTAGCGCGCTGCGGAAATTCGGGGGTGGGCCACCAGGTGTCCGGCCCACCCTTAGCGGTGTAGCGCTCAGCACGGCACGGGATCGGAATGCACGAAAGATCCATTCCGATGGCGGTGGTGGGGAACACTACGTCGCAAGGGTAATTAGGGGGCAGGCCAGCGTCGCGCACTTCCCGAACGAAGCCCAGGCGACGAAAAATCTCCATTGTGCGCGCCGCGATGTGATTGCATCGCACGCCGGGCAACTCGCCCGCAGCGCGGATTCCCGCGACGGCCACGTCAATGCCTCGCTGCGCCAGATCAATCGCCAGCGTCAAGCCAACCGGCCCTCCTCCGACGATCAGAACCTTTGTATGAATTGGATTGCCCATAAAAGCCATGCTGCCCCATGAGATGGCGCAAAGCTAGAAATAGACTTGAATTGCAAGGTGAGAGGATATCCCTGAGAAAGCTGACTGGGACATTGCTAAAAAGAGAGGATTGGTGGATTTGTACAAGATCCACCCCCTGCGCGCGCAGGGATCAATGGGAAGGGGACGTCGCAGGAGAATTTGAGGAGAATGCGCCGTGCTACAACGGACTAGAACTAGCCGTGCTGCACGCGCCACCGGCCGAGTCGTAAAACAGCACCAGGGTCTGGTCCGAGCAGAACGTGCGCGTGCCCGTCGAGTTAGGAGCAGTGGGCTGCGCCTGGCTGGTGTAGCCGGTCAGCAGATCACCACTAATCGTGAAATAGTAACCGTCCTTTGGAGTGGCCGGAGAAGACGCGTTCGCCAGCACGCCGTCAATCAAGCAGGCATTGGTCGAGCTGGGAGTATCGCAGGTCGGGCCGTCGGGACCCAACTGCGCCAAGGTGGCATAAGTATTCGGGTACGTGTTGTTGTACGTTACTTCGCCCGTGTTGATGGTGCGCATGGAGGCGACTGCCGAAGCTTCGTTGGCCGCTATCCTGGAGCGAATGAAAGCCGGGACTGCGATGGCCGCGACGATCAGAATGATGGCCACAACAATCAACAATTCGATAAGAGAAAAACCTTTTTGCTTGTTCATTCCGTCTCCCTGAGAGCATGCATTTCGCCTGGGCATACCCACAAGTTAGTACCAAAAAAGTACCCTTTAGAATGTGCGAAGTCAACATAGTTTCGCGCACTTGGCCGACGGCCGGACGCAGCCTCCTATCCGCATCTGCTGTACCAGAACTACCTGTACAATTAGGCCTGCCACCTCAACCGGTCGATGCAACACCATCCAATGCGTTGATTCGACACTGCTTCTCCAGGAGAAGCGATCTGTTTGGCCGTTCTCGGTCAACACCTAGCCAGGGTAGTGCTCCGACTGATCTGATCCTAGAAAGCGGTTTGGCCTTTGTTTTCAATGCAAGACAGGTTCGACCTGAGTGTTGCGTCGACCCATTGAGACCACCCCGTCTTTCGATGCAAGGGTAATACTTCCGAGCACGAATATATGTTCGAATTCGCGCTGGAGATTATATTCGTTGTCTGAATTTTTGGCGTGACCGAGCAGACGAACGGGGCGTGCCGCCGCGTGTTACAAACTTGTAGGCCATGCCAAGCAAATCTCGCAACACGTCGGAATTAACGCGAGCGAGGCGAACCAGCACAGCGGCATAGCCCGCGTAGTGGTGCGTCACGTAGTAGATATCGGGGGCCGCAGCGAGCAGTTCGGCGCGGTCATCGAAATCCACGCGAACAGCAAGCGAGCCCGCTTCGGCCGAGCGATGAGCGGGGAGACACGCCAGGAGTTTTCCGCGGACCTTGAGCGCCGGCTGCCCGTACGCAGTGCTCGCCTCTACGCCAGGAAACGTGAGCCCGATCTTCCGCACGGTGTCGAAGTTGGTTGCTGCTTTCCTTTTGGGCATAGGTCCGCACGACTCCCGAGTGCAGTTTTGGATTATTTTGCGTGATTCAGCTGTTGCCGAACGGTTCCCACCACCAGACCGACCAAAGCATAGGTAGCAGAATTCGCAGTAAGAACCCAATAAAGACGAATGGGATAAGAACTAAGAATCGCGATTGGGCAAGTCAATCGGACGAGAGTCATCATCGGGTCGGCGGAGGTCAACGCAGGAGGCACAGTTGCCAACGCATAAACGGCCCAGAAAGACGCTACGAGAAATCCGGCGCAAGCCCACATTCCTATTCGATATTTCATGATGTTACTCCTACTGTTCCTCATTTCTATGGTCTCACCAATTCTTGTGAACTCCAATCAACATAGCCCGCGGCAACCTATCTCCCTTTGCTGACTTGAAGCCGTGCTGCGCCCTAGGACATGCACCTTATGGCCGACTCCTCATCCTCCATCGGTCAAACCATACGAAGGCGACCCCGATCCGTCGATAACAAGGGCGTGTGGTAGCCCGGTGGTTGGCGAAGCTCGCGTTCGAGCCAATGGATTGGCCTAAATGCCGCCACAAGCAGTAAACACCTTTGGGTAGAAATTCGCACCCGTAAGGTGCGCGATTCGCGTACGATGGCGGGCATGCGCAGAATGCCAAAGCCTTCCCCAACCGAGTCCCCGTTATTGTTCGAAGTGGATCCCAAGCCGTTGGAAGAGTCCTTGACCGCCCTGGGCGGGATTCCGCTGGTGGTGCAAGCGTGCCGTTCCTTGGGGCTGTCGGGAAGCGTGCAGCAACACGTGGCCGTCAAGGAACGTGAGCGGGGCTACGACGAAGCCACGTTCGTGGAAAGTTTCGTAATTCTGAACGCGGCTGGGGGAGAGTGCGTGGACGATTTCGCACACCTGCGCAGCGATACGGGGTTGGCGGAGCTCGTTGGACATGAGCTGCCTTCTCCGGAAGCGGCGCGGAAGTTTTTGCACGCCTTCCACGAAGAGGAAAAGATTCAGGAAGCCCAGCAGCGGCGTCTACCGGATACCACAGCCTACATTCCCGAAGAGAACCGGGCGCTCGAGGGGCTGGGGCGAGTGAACCGAGATCTGATTCAGCGGTTGGGGGAACGCTGCGTAGATCAGAAGATCGCCACGGTCGATCAAGACGCCACGATTATCGAGAGCCGCAAGCGAGAAGCCCTGTATACCTACGAAGGATCGCGCGGCTACCAACCGATGCTGGCGGTGTGGGCAGAGATGGATGTGGTGCTGGCCGACGAATTTCGCGATGGGAATGTGCCGGCGCAGATGGCTCCGTTGACGGTGGCCAAAGCGGCATTTGCCGCTTTGCCGAACACGGTGACGAGCTATTACTATCGGGGCGACTCGGCGTGTCACGAGAAGGGGTTGTTGCGCTGGCTGTTGAACGAGAAACGCGCAGACGGGCCGGCGGGATTCATTGGTTTTGCGGTCAGCGCGCGGATGAGTGATGCGTTACACGCGGCGATTCTGGAAGTGCCGGAGTCGGGATGGAAAGCTTACGGTAAGCCGGAGCCGGACGTGGATCGGGAATGCGCCGAGGTGGTATTTGTTTCCAACGAGGAGTTGGAGCCGAAAGGGACGAAACCGCTGCGTTACGTGGCCATCCGGTTGCGGAAGCGGCAGGGAGGATTATTTGCTGACGGCAGTAGCGTCTTGCACTTTGCCGTGCTCAGCAACATTTGGGACTGGGAGCCGGTGAAGCTGATCGACTGGCATCGAGAAAAAGCAGGCACCATCGAAGGAGTCCACGATGTGCTGAAGAATGAGCTGGCGACCGGGGTGTTGCCGTCGAAATACTTTGGGGCCAACGCCGCTTGGTTGCGGCTGGCGGTAATCTCCTACAACGTGCTGACGGCCCTGAAGCGTTTGGCCTTGCCCGCAGATTTATTGCGGGCCCGCCCGAAGCGACTGCGCTTTCTGATCTTCTACACGGCAGGTCGGCTGGTGCATCACGCCCGACAGATGCGACTGCGCCTGGCCAGGGAGGCGGAGGGAATCGCCCTGTGGTTGGAAGCCCTACAATTCCTACCGCTTCGAACCTAACGCGAACCAAGGCACGCGAGCTTATCGACGGATTTGCAGAGCACATTTTGGATGGCTCGTTGGAAAACTGTCCCCCTATCGTTTATCGATCGGCGCTTCCCGCTGGCCTGCCTTGCTCAAGCTCAACGAAGAAGCTCTGGCAGTGCTTGCTGGCTGCAATGAACCAGAATTCGGACCGTGTGCGCTGGTCACTGCCACCTTACGGACGGATTGGGGGGCGACTAATTAGCTTGTCCCGCAACTGCGTCGCCCTATAATCGGGAGAGGTAAGTGCGCCTAATGGCTTCTTCACCGATTACAACCGACAAGATGAATCGCGCCGTTGTGGCTTTCCTCGATGGACGGCGCCTCAAAGGCTACATTTTCAACTTTTCTTCCCTCAAAGAGATGTTCCGGCTCTTTCCCAACGAACCGCCTGGCCAATCGGCCGGGAGTGACATCCTCCTGAAGGATCTGAAGGCCATCTTTTTCGTGAAAGATTTTGTGGGCAACCCGGATCGCACTGCAACACCCGAGGAGGAAAAACCCAAGCATGGCCGCAAGATCGCGGTGACCTTCAAGGATGGCGAACAGCTCCCTGGAACGACGGAAGCCTACAACCCGCAAAAACTCGGTTTCTTTATGTTCCCGCTCGACGAGAACAGCAATAACATCAGGGTCTTCGTAATCAACAAAAACGTTCGCGAAGTCAAATTGGGTTAGACCTGCATTTGGGGAGAGGCCAGGTGCCCTCAAAAGTTCTCTGATACGCGCCGTTGGGCCATTTTTCGCACCTACCGTTTCCAGAACTTGGGTTCATTTTGCAAACTGAATGAAAATATACCCATGAATTTCCACAAACGGATATGCCTCGCGACTTTAGTAGCGGTGGCCTGCTTACTCTGGCCGTTTCCCCGCGAGACATGTGCAAAAGACACGCGAGAGTCCATCAAAGTGGACGGAAAGATGCGCACTTACATTGTGCATACTCCAGCGGGCGCCAGTGCGGGCAAATCCCTTCCACTAGTCGTGGCTTTGCATGGGCGATTGGGCACTGGTGCGGGCCAGCAGCGCCTCTCTCATATGGATGGAGTGAGCGACTCTCAGGGCTTCCTGGTGGTCTATCCGGATGGACTCGATCGCAGTTGGGCGGATGGCCGCGGCGGCTCACCCTCCGACAGAAATGGCGTGGACGATGTAAAGTTTATCTCGCAATTGATTGACAAACTCTCTGGTGAATTCCAGGTGGATCGTTCACGCATCTACGCCACGGGCATGTCCAATGGCGGTTTTATGGCTGGCCGGCTGGCGTGCGAACTCTCCGAAAAGATTGCCGCGGTGGGGATCGTTGCCGCTTCCCTGTCCGTGAATGTAGATGCAAATTGCCACCCGGTGAAACCTGTCTCAATGATGATCGTGCAGGGCACGGAAGATCCCTTAGTGCCCTTTGTGGGCGGGTCGCTTGGCCGCAACGGTGAACGCGGCCACATTCTTTCTCATGAACTTGCCGTGCGCCACTGGGTATTCTTGAATCATTGCGGGACTACTCCTCGCACGCAGCATTTTTCAGATTCTGCCGGCGATGGCACTTCCATCGATGTAGCGACGTTTTCAGGCTGTGACGGCGGCGGCGAGGTGCGCGGCTACACAATGCTCAATGGCGGTCATGCGTGGCCGGGAGGCATGGCCTACCTCCCGCAAGCCATCATTGGCAAAACCACGCGGAACATGGACGCCAGCGAAGTCCTTTGGGAATTTTTCTCGCCGCACAAACGTTGAACACGACGGGCGCAGCCACGCAAGAGCATTAGACAATCCGCCACTGACTATCTGGACTATTCCGGTTGGTTGTCGGTCTTGATTTCGTTCTTGATTTCGTCGCGCTGTGCGTTGCGGGAGAGCAGGCGATTTGCCGTCGCGTTCGGAGGAGGTGTGGGCGCCGCCACTCCAGTAGTTTCCGAACCCAAGCCAAGTTTCTGTAGAGTCAAGGCATCGAGCTTGCCCGTGGGATTCAGCCCGTGCATTGTCTGAAACTTCCTCATGGCCTCGCTCGTGGAGCCGTCCCAATTCCCTGTGGGTTCTCCCTCGTATACGCCGTTTTTGGCCAAAGCTGTTTGAATCTCACTTATGCGGTCGGGCGTCGGAGCAGCCTGTCCTTTTACGCGTTTCGTTCTCTTCCTGGATGAGCTTTTCACGTACTTGGAGGATTTTCTGGCCGTCGTGCCCGTGGTTTGGGGATGGGATAGGCTGGCCGCGCTTTTGTGGCTGGTGGTTGCAGACGCAATTTGTGCGGCGGCCGCGGGAAGGCTCAAGCCCCCCGCGGCCATACCCGCAAGAATCCATCCAACAAATGACTGCCTGGCAAGCAATTTGCGCATGTCTGGGTTGCTGCGTGTTCGCCCGGTTACTTTTCGTCCGCCGGCACAACGCCCGGCAGGAATACAGTGACGGTCCGGTCATTATAGCTATGGCGCCTGACCTTAAACACCACGTTGTCTCCGGCTTTCAGCTTGCCAACTTCCTTCCGGTAGTCGTCCATGGAATTGACCGGTTGGCCGTTGACCTCCGCGATGACATCACCGGGAGCAAAATTCAGATCGTCCGCGAAACTTGCCGGGTCGACCTCTGTCACCACCACGCCCTTCTGCCCCTCCATACCCACGCGCTGGGCGCGCTCTGGGGTAAGCGATTCAACATGCAACCCAAATTCCGCGGGCGCGGGTTCATCTGGCGTGCCGTTGATGTGGTTAGCCGCAGTCGGGAAAACGCGCGTACGATCCTCGACAGTAGCTGTGGTTTCGTGTTGCTGTTTGTCCCGGTAGTAGGTGATCTTCACCTTGCTGCCGATGGATGCCGCTGCAATCGGGTTCACCAGATCATTGCCGGTTTTCACGGCTGTCCCATTGATCGCGGTGATCACGTCGCCGTCCTTTAACCCCGCCTTTTCCGCCGGACTGCCCGGCTCAATGGCTTGAATCGCCACGCCATAAGGCGCGCCCAGATACTTCAGCGTCATCTGGTTGGTTCCCTGTTCTTCATTGAATTGCACGCCGATGGAGCCGCGCGTTACGCGCCCGCTCTTCACAATCTGGTCGTAGACGTTCAGAGCCGTCGAGGACGGCATGGCAAAACCCACGCCCTCGTAACCTCGCCCGCCAGTAATGATGGCGGTGTTGATGCCGATCACCTGCCCGGCCATATCCACCAACGGCCCACCCGAATTGCCGGGGTTGATCGCCGCGTCGGTTTGCAGGAAACGCTGGAACTGCCGTCCCACGCCGCCGCGGTCCTTGGCGCTGATAATCCCCGCCGTCACCGTGGCGTTCAGCCCGAACGGGCTGCCAATGGCCAGCACCCAATCGCCCACTTGAACCCCGTCCGAATTACCCAGCTTGGCAAAAGGCAGATCCTTTGGCAGATCAATCTTGATTACTGCGAGGTCGGTGTCCTCATCCACGCCCACGACTTTCGCCGTGTATTTTGTGGAATCGCCGTTCAATTGAACCTGAATCTTGGTGGCCTGCTCGACAACGTGGTTATTCGTCAGAATGTACCCATGGCGGTCGATGATCACTCCGGAACCCAGGCTGCGCTCCGCCTGAGGCTGAGCATTCGGCTGGCCGTCAAAAAAGTGGAAGAAAAAGTCTTCGCTGGGATCATCCGGGTCCAACGGAGAGGAACGGCGCTTCTTTGATTTGCGGTCAATCACCTGGGTGGTGGCGATATTCACCACAGCCGGCTCGACGCGCGTGACAATTGCGTTAAACGAATTCGAGGATGGAATGGGGTCCGGCAGCGCCAGCGGCGTGGCATTCGTTCCCGCGAAAGAATACGCCTTCATTGCGGAAACCTTGCCGGAAATCACCGTCCCAATCAGGATGCCGACAACAAGCGTTGCCGTCACCAATCCCGCCACCACGATCTTGCGACGCCGAGTCCAATCCACCATTTCACGTACGTGATCCATCTTTCTGCTCCTATTCCGACTTCTGGCCATTGCACCTTGAAAAAGTATAGCATCCTGTCTTGCGCGGAGTTTCTCTTCTCCTAGGATGCGCCATTTCCATTACTGGCCGTATGGCCGGGTCGGCCCTGAATCGTTTTTACCCACCATGCTATTGGACGTGAAAGAACGCCGGTTTGTTGCTTCGATTGTCCACGTCCAGCGTAGAGCCGCTAACTCAGCGTTCCACAGTCATTTACGATGAGTGTGAGCTTCGTCTCCGCCCTATTAACCAGTAACAGGAAAATACTAGAAGACTTTGTTTTAGCGCAAATTCCGCCAACACCCGACCGGCGTCTCGCGTTCCTTCTGCATTTTGCTCTTGACTTTGTTTTCCTTTTCCCGCTTAATTGTTGGTAGCCGCTTCGGCGGCGTCACGTGGCGATTTAGGGCGACTTGCTCCACGTAAAAAACTGCTAAAGAGCTGGCGAAGTCACAGACGTTCTGAGACCCTCCAAGCACTTTGGCACGGAGGGTTTTTCATTTTCCACCTCCGCGCTGCCCGACATCAATCTCCACGTCATTTCACACGGGACACCCGGCCCGGCGTGTTATTCGGACCGAGAAGTCCACGGCGAGGTGACTTATGAAAGAACTTTATTTTTTGCGATGTAGGGAATGCGGCAAGAAATTTGCCAACACTCCCATCTCTTATTGTGAAGAGTGCTTCTCTCCGCTCGAGGTGAGCTACGACTACGAAGCGCTCGGCCGTGTGGCGCAACGTGGAGCACTGCAGCACCGCGCGTTCAACATGTGGCGCTATTCGGAGCTCCTGCCTTTGCCGGAGGGCTTCACGCCATCCGTGGCCATTGGCGGCACGCCGCTGGTGAAGTCTCGCAAGCTGGGGGCGCGCTGGGGCGCAAAGAATATCTATTTCAAGAATGATGCAGTATGTTTCCCCACGCTTTCGTTCAAGGATCGCGTTGTGGGAACTGCTCTAGCTGCTGCACGCCGGTTTGGCTTCCAGAGAATCGGATGTTCTTCGACCGGAAACCTTGCCAACGCTGTTGCCGCGCAGGGAGCGCAACAAGGCTTCGATACTTGCGTATTTGTGCCCGCCGATCTGGAGCCCGCGAAAATCCTGAACACTGCTGTCTATGGCGCGCGCATCATCCGCATCAACGGAAATTACGACCACGTGAATCGCCTGTGCACGCAAATTGCGGACCGCTTCAAGTGGGGATTGGTCAATGTCAACCTCCGCCCGTATTACGCGGAAGGTTCCAAGACCCACGGCTACGAAATCGCTGAACAACTTGGCTGGGAACTTCCGGACAATGTGGTGGTACCCATGGCGGGAGGTTCGTTGATTGGCAAGATTGCCAAAGCCTTCTGTGAATTGGCACATCTTGGCTGGGTGGAGCCCAAACAGGTGAAATTCTTTGGCGCGCAAGCTACCGGATGCTCACCGATCTCCGACAGCGTTAAGCGCAATCTGCCGCGTTTTCAGCCGCAGAAGCCCAATACCATTGCGCGCTCGCTGGCCATCGGCAATCCCGCAGACGGGCCATTCGCAGTACGCCTGATTCGCGAATCCGGCGGATGGGCGGAAGACATTTCTGACCCGGAAATCATTGATTCCATCAAGCTGCTCGCAGAAACCGAGGGAATTTTCACGGAGACCGCTGGCGGCGTCACCACTGGCGTCACCGCCAAGCTCATCGAGCAGGGCCGCATCCGTACCGACGAAACCACCGTTGTCTGCATCACCGGCAACGGGTTGAAGACCACCGACGCGATCGCCGCGGACTTTCCGCCCAGCGAAGCCATCGAGCCGCGCCTGGAAGCCTTTGAAGCGCACATCGGCCAGAGTCTTGGCCGTGAAGTTACCGCTTGAAAGCCGTGCGCATGGGAATTTCCGCCCTGGCCACCGGTAAACTAAGAGCGCCGGGTTTCTACTCGCCCCGAAGAGATCCCGGCGCCGGTGGCTTTTCTTCGCGACGACGCATTAATCCGTTTTTGTCGTACACTATTCATGGGAGCAACTAGCAATGGCCATCACGATTGAGATTCCATCCGCATTCCGCCGCTTCACCGACGGCATTCCCAAGCTCGATTCCGCCGCCGCCACCGTCGCCGATGCTCTGAACGATTTGACTGCGCGCTATCCCGCGCTTTCGCGCCACGTCCGCGATGAACAAGGACAGGTCCGGCAATTTCTCAACGTCTATTTGAATGAAGAGGACATCCGGTTCCTCGGCGGCGAATCCTGCACGCTGAAGGATGGAGATCGCGTCTTGATCGTTCCCTCCATCGCCGGGGGCTAGAAGTTCCACTTGTTGACTGGGCCTATTTTCTCGAGGAGTCCGCTTTGAATGCCGCATGCGCTTTGCGGCGAGAATCAACCATGTACGGGCTTAAAAAAGACATTGATTTGAGCTTCCTTACAGGTCGAGAAGTCACTCAAGTTGCTATCGGTGTATATCAGGTTCAGCTCCACTTTGACGAAGACGTTGGAATTTATGTTGAAGGTGAGTTCAGCTACTTTGATGGCACGGATAATCTACATTGGAAACCCGAACCTGGTAGCGCGAATACTGCCGGACGAACTGTGGCACTCTTAGGTACGACGATTGACAAATTCGAGGCCAACGAAAACGGCACTTTGAAACTGTCCTTCTCGAACGGACACCACTTGATCATTCCGGATTCGAGCAGGGAGTATGAATCCTATCAGATCACTTGTCCGGGCCGGTATATAGTCGTTTAGCGCAGCCTCCGGTTGCCGTAAAGCCTGCAAGTATGTTCAGTGCGCCCCCGCCAATACAGAAATGGCTTCCAGCGCAGGGCCTGTCACGCAAGGCGCGGTAAACGTGAGCCTGCTCTGAGCCCCGGTTTGATTGGATTCCACCTCAATTGTAATACTGCCCACTGCGTCGGCAGCGCCCGTGGGGGGAAAGGAAATGTTGGTGGGCATCTGGCCGTCGACACGTAGTTGGCTCGGCACCGGATCCGAACTCAGATTAATGTAGTGGATTTGCACAAAGGTCGGTTTCTTTATGGGCGCGATGCGAAAGGTGAGCGTCTTCTCCCCGCCAAGGGGAACTCTCATCCCACTCGGGCAATACTTACAGGATTCTGCCGTCGCTCCGCCATCCAAGACATTGCTTTGCGATGCGGCCTCATAGCTCGTCGGCCTCGCGTTTGTGCCGTGGACAACCAAAAACACGGCGTCTCCGGCAGGAACCGTCGTTGAGTATTGCCCAGCAAATGACCCCAATTCCCTGCCCGCCCACAAGTCCTTCACCGTAGCCTTCGCCGATGAATCCAACCCGATTGCGTCCCAATGCACGGCAATCTCTCCAAGAGCCTCATTTCTGTTCAACAGCAGCACCGCGTGCGCTCCGGGAGTTGCCAGAGGCCGCGCCCAAACTTGCAGCCCCGGTTGAGGTTCAGCAACCTTGATCGCCTGCACCCCTAGCGCATCCTGATCGACAGCGAGTACATCCGGGTTCGTCAGAATAGCCGTAGTCGCCTTCTCCAACTTCGCCAGGTCGGCACCCACAATCAGCGGCGCGCCAGAGATGGCCCACAAGCTCATATGCACGCGATTCTGCGTCTCCGACAATCCCGGCATCCCCACCATCATCATGTCCGGATCGTTGTAAAAGCCGGTGTGTTGTGCGAAGGGATGAATGCCCTGATCGAAATTGTCCAGGACACCCTTGATGCTCGCCTTGCGGTTAGCGTTTGGAGTGTTCGCAACGATTGGCACAACGATGTCTCCGCTGGTGCGCCATATATCCGCCGCGACGCCGCCGATTCCGGGCGCCCAAGTCCAAGGACTCTTGTTTCCCCAGTTACAAATCGAAAAGTACAGCCGGTGTCTGGAGATCTTCTCCGCACGGCTGATTGCGTGGGCAATCTCGGCGTATTGCATAGCAGGATCCAGGTTCTCGTGGTCGCCGCCGCACCAATCCACTTTCACGTAATCGAAACCCCATTCCGCAAATTGCCGGAAGTCCTGATCGTAATGCCCTTCACTGCCCGTGTGCGGCATCGGTGGACCAAGGTCAGGTCCGTAAAACCCGCATCCCGCCTCGCCCGCGTCGGTGTAGATGCCTGCTTTGAGTCCTTGCGCATGAATAAAGCGCACAATGTTAGACATGTCGCCGTTGTGCTCGCCCGGTTGCAGCGCGGGCCACTGTTTCGCGTCCACAACGATATTGCCGTTCACATCCCGCGCACCCAGCCACCAGCCTTCATCAATGTTGATGTATTGATAGCCGGCCTTCTTCATTCCCGACGACACCATGGCCTTGGCTTGTTCGATGACGATCTTCGTATCAATCGTATTCGAGAAGCTGTTCCAGGAAGACCAGCCCATCGGCGGCGGCGTGACGGCAATCTGGCGAATTGTCGCTTGCGTTTGAGGGCTCGGCAACGGGTGTGCGGCTGCGTTGAACACAAGATCTGATTTCGACAGCAAAAAGAATACACAAACGGCCAGCGCCACGATCCCGGCTAGTACCCCTACAATCCGTTTAGGCATTTCTTCCTCCAATCAGTATGGATGGAGCGAAGGACTTGCATTCAGACGTTCAAATCAAAGCACGACGCGATTGTATCACCGTATGTTTCTAGACTGCGGTGGTCCGGACCTGTTTGAACCCATTCCGCCGTGTTCATTCGTCACAGACCGGTGTTTTCCTGGCTAGTATGGTGCGACAGGAATCTCGAACTGTTCCCAATTGTTGCTTTGCCCAGCACAGCCATTCTTAAAGGGCAGGAGACCATCATGCCATCGCGTTCATTTCATATCCTGGCCGCCCTTATCCTCCTGAGTTGCGCCGTCACGCTCGGTCAGGAGCAGGCTACCCTTCCCGGTCGCGGCCTCGCCCAGCATCCTTTCCTTTACTGCGGAGAATGGCAGGGCCGCAGCATCGAAAAGCAGGTCATGTACCTCATTCGGGATGGCCGTGTCGCGTGGTCTTACACCAATGATCGCACCGGAGAACTGGGCGATTGCACCATGCTTTCCAACGGCAATATTGTCTTTTCGCGGCAATACGGTGCCAGCGAAATCACACCCGACAAAAGGATCGTGTGGGACTACGACGCCCCTAAGGGTACGGAGATTCACACGGCGTACCCAATCGGACTTGACCGCGTACTGATCATGCAAAATGGCGACCCGGCAAAGTTGCTCATCATCGTCAAGGCCACCAATAAAATTGAGAAGGAACTGATCCTGCCCACCAAGGACAAAGGGACCCACGGCCAGTTTCGCCATGTGCGCATAACCAAATCCGGCACCTTCCTGGCGGCACACATGGACCTCGGCAAAGTGGTGGAGTACGCGTCCGATGGGAAGGTTCTATGGTCGGTGGATGCGCCGTCGGCGTGGGCCGCGGTCCGCCTGCCAAACGGCAATACACTGATCAGCGGCAATCAGGTGGGTTATGTCCGCGAAGTGAATCCGCTAGGTCAAATCGTCTGGGAGATCAACAAAAATGATCTGCAAGGGATCCCGCTTTTCACTGTTCAGGAAGTGTCGCGCTTTGCCAACGGCAACACCTTGATCAATAACTGGTCCGGGGGACTTCCTCCAGAGCAGATCCAGACGGCCGTGCAATTGATCGAAGTCACCCCGGACAAAAAAGTGGTCTGGGCGCTGAAGGATTGGAAGACCCTGGGCCCCGCATCTTCCACACAATTGCTGGATGAACCGGGCACTCCGGAAAACGGGGATTTGCATCGCTAGGGACGGGACCGAAAAGCCGCTTGAGAAACGCCATGAAAGCGTGGATAATCCCCGAACTACCAGGATATTGCCTGAACGCCCTCAGGAGAATATACTGCCTTAAATCGATTGAAGTCTTGGGGTGTGGTTTCCTGTGTGTCCACAATAGAAGTAGTGCCCACTCAAGAACCACGGCCGTGAAGGATTGGACGGAGACATTAAAGTGCAGCGATCTTGCGCTTTCGTTTGGCATTGTAAAGGAGACTGCGATGAGTAAGTTTTCTTTCAAAAACAGTTCCACTTTTCTGCGCGGATTTTCCTGGTTTCTTCTTTTAGCCCTCCTGCTTGCTACTCCCGTGATGCTTTTGGGACAAGGGTACTTCGGAACCGTTTCGGGCGACTTGACGGATCCGTCTGGCGGCGTCCTACAAGGTGCCAAGGTTACTCTGACCGACCAGGATAAGGGCTACACGTTTAACACCACCTCGGACAACAATGGCCGTTATTTGTTTACTTCGGTTCCGCCGGGGTCGTATACAGTGTCGGCCGAGATGACGGGATTTCAGACCACAAAGATCACTGGTATCCGGGTGAACGTCACGGAAAACGCCACGGCCAATATAATCATGAAGGTTGCTGTTGCCACGCAAACCGTTGAGGTCAGCGAGCAGGCGCAGACACTTGCAACTGAGGACGCCGTGACCGGGCAAGTCGTCAATCGCAAGTTCATCAACGACCTGCCGCTGGTTGACCGCTATGTCCTCGACTTTGTCATGCTTGCTCCCGGCTTGAACAATATGAGCGATCAGAACTCTGTCGGCGATACTGGAACAAACTTCGTTTCCAATGGCAGCCGCGGCGCCAGCGCGGACATTCTGATGGACGGCGCTTCCATCACCAACTTCGAACCCAATGGTGGCGTCACCGCCGTGACGTATACTCCGTCCGCAGAGGCAGTCGAAGAGTTCAAGGTTGAGCAGACCAATTTCAGCGCGGAGTATGGCTTCACGGGTTCCTCCGTCGTCAACATGATCACCCGCTCGGGCGGTAATTCGTTCCATGGGGGAGTCTACGACTTCATCCGCAACAGCATGACCGATGCGAACAACTGGTTCGCCAACGCGGGAAACCAACCAATCGCTCCGCTGCACCGCCATAATTACGGCGGCACCCTTGGCGGGCCTATCAAGAAGGACAAGCTCTTCTTCTTTTTTGACTGGGATGGCACGCGCGACACCAGCATGGCCGTCTCGCAGGCAGGCGTCCCCACCGACGCGGAACGTCAAGGTGACTTTGGTGGGCTCTGCGCCGCCGCCGGCGGCACCTTTAATTCCTCGGGGCAGTGTGGCCAGTTGGTCCAGGGAGCGTTTCAAGCTATTCCCGCGGGCCAGCTTTGGGACCCGTATACTGGCGTTTACTGCTCCGGTGCGCCCACCGACAACCCAACGATTTGCCCAAATTTCAATGTGAGTAACCCTCCAGCTGCCGGCGCGTACCGGGGCGCTTTTATTCCTTACAATAACCTCGCCACGTACACCAGTCCGGGCAATCCCAACCTCGCTGGCACGCCCTATCAGTTGCCCCTAGTCGCTGGCAATCTGATCGATCCGGTGGCTCAGAAGATGATGTCCTACTTCCCGGAGCCTAATTACTCGGGCAACGGCATCTACGACAATTGGGTTGGTACCGGGTCCAATCGCGGTGCCAACGACCAGTACGACCTCAAGATCGATTACCGCGTCAGCGAAAAGAATCTACTCAGTGTGAAATACTCGCAGGACTGGAATCACTCCACTCCCTTCAACTGTTTCAAGAACTTCACCGATCCCTGCGGTAGCGGTCAGAATGGCGGTACGGCGCATTTGTTCGCCATTAATGATACGCACACCTTTAGCCCCACGCTCATCCTCAACAGCACGCTTGGGTTTACCCGCGGCGCTGAGACCATTGATGCCTACAACAAGAGCCTCAATGCCGATCCCCTGGGCACACTGGGATTCCCGTCCTATCTGAACAGCAATGGATTTCCGGGCGTTCCGTCCATGTTTATCGGCAACTACTATTCCGCCGCCTTTACCAGCATCGGACAGGATCCCTACGGCAATTACCGGCAAGGCCAGGACACCGGCCAATGGAGCGAACTGCTTACCAAAATCAAGGGAAGGCACGAACTGAAGTTCGGGTTCGAAGGCCGTTTGCACCAGCAGAACTATATTCAAACCAACGCACCTAACGGCAACTTCAGTTTTGGCAACCAAGGCAGTTCGCAATGCCCGATCAGCGATGTCACACAGTGCGGTGGCGACTCCATGGCCAGCTTTATGATGGGCCAGATGGGTGGAAGTCAAGGGTATGAAATCCAGTTCCGCCCCGCCACTGAAAATTACCAGTTTGCCGGATTTGGCCAGGACAACTGGAAAGTGACACCCAAATTGACCTTGAATTTCGGACTGCGGTATGACGTCAACTTGCCACGCACGGAACGCTATAATCGCATGGACTGGTTCGATCCAAACGTCGTCAGCCCCCTAAACGGCGGTTCGATCACCTATCAGGACCCGCTCACTTTGCAGAATGTCACACGCCCACTGCTCGGTGGTGAGGTGTTTGCGAACGGCAGCCAACGGAGCAACTTCGTCACCGACTGGAAGGATTTCCAACCTCGCTTTGGCTTTTCGTATTTGCTGAAATCCAAGACAGTAGTCCGCGGGGGCTACGGCATCTACTTCGGCCAGTCTCGTTCCGGTGCCACCGGCGTATTGCCTTACGGCTCACAAGGATTTAATCAGTCGACCGGGGCGGTCGGCACCTACAATGCCGATGGCGCCACGCCCTATTTGCGTCTCGGCGACCCATTCCCTAATGGCTTGATCCAGCCGCCGGGAAGCTCGCTCGGCTTGCTCAATGACGTCAGTTACGGAGCCGTCGGTCCGATTAAAACTCCCTTCTGGGCAAAAACTCCCTACGAGCAAAGCTGGAGTTTGGGCTTCCAGCATCAACTGCCCTCCAATATCATCGTCACCGCTGACTACCTCGGCAAGAAGGGAACGCACTTGCCTTATAACGGCGGCAACATTCTCGACATTTTGGGCCCCTCGGTCGAGAATCTGTCTACCGCGCAAATCGCCAGCCTTAATAACTTAGTGAGCAATCCCTTTAATCCCATCCTGACCACTGGCCCTCTGGCTTCCTACTATGCCAACAGCTCCCTTGCGGCACCGCAAGTTCCGGGCTATCAACTGGAGTTGCCGTATCCGCAATTCACCAGCGTCACCAGCGACGTACCACCCATTGCCAACTCCATTTACCACGCGCTGCAACTGACGATCGAAAAGCACTACTCCAATGGCTTGCAACTTTCGGCCAATTACACCTGGTCCAAGTCCGTTGACGATTCTTCCATGTACGACACCAACGTGTCTTGGCTCGCTGGTACTACCAGTGGTCTCTGGGAACCTCAGGATCCCAACAAGCCTTGGCTCGACCGCAGCCTTTCCACCTTTGACGTACCCCAGATGCTTAAAATCAACTACACCTACGATCTACCGATTGGCCGCGGGCGGGCCTTCTTGAACGACATGCCTCGTGCGCTAGATCTGATTGTGGGCGGCTGGAAAACTGCCGGTGTCTGGACCCTCCAGAAGGGATTTCCACTCAACTTCGAAACTTACGCAGCCAATATACCGACCTACGGGCCCGTGCGGCCCAACCTGGTCTGCACACCGAAGCGTACTGGCGGCAGCGATGGCAATTGGGTGAATAATTATTTCGCGAACCCCAACTGCTTCCAGACGCCGGACGACTACACCCTCGGCGACGCGCCTCGTGCTCTGGGCTCGATCCGGAGTCCGTCCATCTTCACCAGCAACCTGTCCATCTCTAAGGAGTTTGGACTCGTGCCCAGTCACGAAAACATGAAGCTGGAACTGCGCCTGGAGGCACAGAATGCCTTTAACCACCCGGTCTTTGGCACTCCAGACACGACTGTGGGCGATACGAACTTTGGAGCCATCACTTACACAACTGTCGGGCCCCGGCAATGTCAGTTGGCGCTGAAGTTCAACTTCTAGCGCCATCCCAAAACTGTTCTGCGCAGGGGCGCTACGTTTGCGCCCCTTCAGAACTGATGATTAAAGGCACACGGATGAACCGCGATACGCACATTCGTCTGTACCTCTATTGCGCGGCGGCTTTTTCTCTGTTGGCCATCGCCACATCGACAGGCGCAGGCAACTCTTCCCCAGTTGGAAACGCCACCACCATCAATCCATCTGACTGGAAGGGCCGTAAGTGGAAGCTAACCGATGGCGGCATGGCCGGAGTGGCAAAAGGCAATCCCGCCAATATTTTCGTCGACCAGAACGGTTACTTGCACCTGCGAATTATCAATCGCGGAGGAACCTACACGGCCTCTGAACTGTTTTCTGCGGAGAGGATGGGCTTCGGCACCTACCAGTGGCAGATCGAAGGCCCAGTTCTCAACATGGACAAGTCTACGGTGCTGGGTTTGTTCTCCTACGGTCCGACAGCCAAGATTGGCGTGGATGCAGAGAATGAAATTGATATCGAGTTCTCGCAGTGGAACAACACCTGCTCGGGGTGCAACGCTGACTTCACCTTCTACCCCGCCACCGGAAACAAAAGCCTCGGGCCCAAGGAAGACAATTTCAAGATTGAGTTGGGCGGCGCAACTCTCACCACCGCGCGCTTCGAATGGAGTTCAACTCGCATCGTCGCCACCATCATGAGCGGCTTGCAGGCTCTCGGCACCACCGCCAATGTGCTTCAGACTCTCACCTTCGCGCCTCCCGATTACACCGCGCGCATCCCACAGGTACCTTTGCCTCTCGGCATAAATTTCTGGTGCTTCAAGGTTCCGCCTGCCAGCGACCAGGAGGTCATCATCCGCGATTTTCAATTCGTTCCCCTATCGGAAAAGGCAGCCGCGCGGTAAGGTGGGGACAGCTTCCTCGTTCTTCAAGTTCTCGCTGAGGTGCCCCATGCGCATGACCCAGATCCTTCTGTGTTGTCTCGCCATTGTTCCCGGCTTGCGTGCCCAGACTTCGCCCAAAGTCGTGTTTTCTCAGTCCGCCACTACTGTCGCCGCCTACCGGTTTGTAGAGATCACTTCCAAAGTTGATGGGCCCGCCATGGGTAATCCGTTCACGGATGTTTCGTTCACCGGCGAGTTTTCCAAAACAGGTTCCGCGCAGCTCACACAAGTAGAAGGCTTCTGCGATTCGCAGGAGGGCACGCTCTTCCGCATCCGCTTTATGCCCTCATCGTCGGGGAACTACACCTATCGTTTAGCGCTGAAACTTCCATCGGGAACAGAAACTTATACTGGCGGCTTCACGGCTACCGACGAGCACTTGCGCGGCCCCGTCCGTGTAGACCCGCAATACCCATGGCACTTCATCTGGGAAGGCACCGGAGAGCACTACTATTTCTACGGAGACACGGCGTTCTGGCTGATGGGCTGGCGAGACGATCGCGTCATCGTCAGCAATCTGGAGCGCTTGCATCGCTTGAAGATCAACCGTGTGCGCGTGCTCATTCATGGCCGCGCCAACAGTTTCTACAGCGAACCGATCGTGGCCAGTTCAAGTTTCGCCATGTTTATTTCCCCGTGGTTGGCCGAAAAAGCCGAAGACTTGTACCGCCCCGGTTACGATTTCACGAGATTCGATGTCGCCTACTGGGAGCGCATGGAGCGCATGCTGCAGGCGGCCCGTGACCGAGACATGATCATTTCGCTCATCTTCGGGCTTGGCGATGACCCCGTGCATACTCAGGCCTACAGCGAGGACGAGCGCCGCTATTTCCACTATGCCGTCGCGCGCTTCGCGGCTTTTTCCAACGTAACTTGGGACCTCGGCGACGACCTCGACAGCTTCCGCGACGACAAGTGGGCCCATGAAACCGGCACTTGGCTCAAACAGCTGGATCCCTACAAACATTTGGCAACGAGTCATCCAGTCCACGATGTACACCAGGATCGCGCGTCTGACTGGTTTGGCTTTACTTCGTTGCAAGACTGGAATCGCTCGCAACACGAATACATGTTGAAGCAGCGCCAACTGCAAGCCAGCACGGGCCGCATCATTCCCCAAACGAATGAAGAATATGGCTACGAAGATCACTACCCGACGTGGGCGCCGCGGCCGCCTGGCGATTCCACCGAGGTGCTTCGCCGCACCGCTTGGGACATTGCCATGGCCGGCGCATACCAGACAGCCGGTGAAACCGCGAAGACAGGCACGAATGTCTGGCCTGACACAGGCGGCGGCTGGTTCAACGGACGCGGGGATGACAGCATGACCCTGCTCGTGGCCTATCAGCACATCTACGATTTCTTCACCAGCTTTTCCTGGTGGCTCACGGAGCCGCATGATGAATTGGTGAATTCCGGGAATTACTGTCTGGCCGCGCCTGGAAAGATCTACGCGGCATATCTCCCGCAGGGTGGAACCGCAACGTTGAAGTTGGAACCCGGCAAATACATCGCAGAGTGGTTCAGCCCCATGAATGGTGAACGGATCAAACTCCCGGACGCGAATGGCCCCACTTGGACATCACCCGCAGCGCCCGACAATCATGATTGGGCGATTCTCCTGCAGCGAAAATGAAGAATATACTTGATAGTCCTAATCTGACAGCCCTGCTAAATGGAAAACGCAATAACTTCTAACGATAGATTTCCCGGCGATGTCCGAGGCGAAGAACCAATATGAGCAGCCGATCATCCTCGATCTTGCAGATCAGCCGGTAATCGCCAACACGGTACTTCCAGAATTCCCCGAGGCGCGACCCACGCAGTGCTTGTCCGATGCTGCGAGGATCCTGCAACCTGGCTACACGGTCATTGAGGAACTTCAAAATACGCTTGCGGACTGGGGCATCAAGTTTCTCGAGGTCGCGATCTACCCCGGCAGCTAACTCAACGCCGTAGGCCATGACGCTTCAAGGCCTCTTTCAGCGGGATGGTGCGCTCTTCGCCGCCGCGGACGCGCTCCAGCGCGCGCTCAGCCAGATAGAGGTCCTCCAGCTCTTCTAAGTGTTGCAGGATCGCTTCGCGTACATAAAAGGTTTTGGTGCGCCCGGTGCGCCGTGCAAGCTTTTCCAGGCGCTCTTCAATCGTTTGCGGTAGACGAATGGCTAGCATGATTTCCTCGCTATACAAGTATAGCATGCTACGGGTGCCCAGGCAGGGAGTCTGTGCCTGTATCTTGGGCCCCTGTCTCTCCCGAAAAAACTGATTCTGAGATGTCAACGCGCCCACTAGCCGAGGAGCAACTTACGCGCTAAGGCCACGGCCGCGGCGGACGCGCTGGCTTCGCTCAGTTTGGCGCGGACAAAATCGCGCGTCCCGCCGCCCTTGCCGGGGAATGTGGCGAACACCTGCTTCAACAATGCTGCAAGGTCCTTCCCTGCCGAGGCGTGTTGCGCGAAGACGAGTTGCCCAGATGCTTCCAGCGCAAGTAGTGCAACGGTATGTTCTTTCTTAGCCAGTTCGGTGGCAAGGGGCAGAAGCAGTTCCGGATGAACGTCGCGCAAGACTTCACTTACGACCCGCACACCAGCTTCTTCCATCACCGCTGCAGCCAGCAATTCCGCTCGCGTCTCGGCCAACTGCTGCAAAGCCGCGCGCAGTGCTTTGAAGTTTGCATCACGTTCGGCGAACAACTTATCCAGCGCCGCGAGCGATTCTTCCGGCGCGCAACTCATCCGCTCGCCCAAAGTACGCAATAAAGCAAACCCCGAACTGGCCAGCTTCTCCGCACGGCGTCCGCAAGCGAACTCCACGCGGAAATCCTGTCGCACTTTGTTGCAGCGCCGCACCAGCAATGTGCCGATCTGCCCCGTGGATTTCACATGCGTGCCGCCGCAGGGTTGCAGGTCTGCATCCTCAATCTCAATCGCGCGCAATATCCCTTCACGCTCCACTTCCTTGCGCACGCCAAGCCGAGCAAGCTGATCCGAAGTTCCATAGCGCACGATCACGCGCCTGTCCTCAAAGATGATCTGGTTCGCGGCACGCTGAGCGCCCAGAATCACATCCGCAGATGGCTCCGGGCCGCGCAAATCAATTGTGCAAAGGTCTTCGCCCAAATGAAACGACACTGTCGGCAAGCCAAACCGCTCATGAAACATCGCCGACAGCAAGTGTTGCCCGGTGTGCTGCTGCATGTGATCGAAGCGGCGCGGCCACAGCACACAACCCTTGACGGAGCCAGGCTCCAGTTCGCAGTCCACGATGTGAAGAATTTCGTCCCCGTCATCGCGCACATCCAGGATGTTTGCCTCGCCCAACTTGCCCAGATCGTTCGGCTGTCCGCCCGACGACGGATACAACGCCGTCTGGTCCAGCAGCACTTCCCAAGCTGGACGCGCCCCGGAATCAGTGGCGACGGGTTCCGCAGGAACGCAGCCGCGAACCCGCGCCTCAAAATTCTGCATGTAAGAATCGTCGTAGTAGAGCCGGTGGGTCGCCATAATCGGCAGTCTAGCACGGCGCTTTCTTCAGGCGCCAAAGTCCCTGTCCCCAAAGGAAAGAGTAAGTGCGGTTGTGCTTTCTCACCGATGCAGACTGGACATAATGTAGTCTACAAAGGAGCCACAATGCCTCTCACTCGCATCCTCCTCTTCAGCGCCGCACTACTCTACTGCCTCTTCCTCACTTCAAGCATGGCTCAAAACACGCAGTCTGCCCGGCCTTACGATGAGCCCTTTCGCCCGCAATTCCACTTCACTCCCGCCAAGAATTGGATGAACGATCCCAACGGGCCCATTTTCTACAAAGGCGAATACCATCTCTTCTATCAGTACAATCCTTCCGGCAACGATTGGGGCCACATGAGTTGGGCCCATGCGGTCAGCAACGATCTGTTGCATTGGCAGCATCTGCCCGTAGCGATCCCCGAAGAGAACGGCGTCATGATTTTTTCTGGCAGCACTGTCGTGGACTGGCACAACTCCAGCGGCTTCTGCAAGGGGGCGAACCCAGCAGATTCTTCGTGCCTGGTCGCCATCTACACCGGCCACACCGCAAAGCTGCAAACGCAAAACCTCGCCTATAGCAACGACAATGGCCGCACTTGGACTAAATACCCGGGCAATCCGGTAATTGATCTGCACATGAAAGACTTCCGCGATCCCAAAGTGTTCTGGCACGAGCCGACCCACAAGTGGGTGATGGTCGCAGCTCTGCCCACGCTGCACAAAGTCCGCTTCTTCGGCTCCACGGATCTGAAACACTGGAACGCTCTCAGCGATTTTGGCCCCGCAGGCAGCAACAAGGGAGTGTGGGAATGCCCAGACCTGTTTTCTCTCCCCTTGGAAGGCGAAATCGGCCAGACGCGATGGCTGCTCAGCATCAATATAAATCCTGGCGGCATTTCCGGAGGGTCAGCCGATCAGTATTTTGTGGGGCAGTTCGACGGCTCCAAGTTCGTCAACGAAAATCCCGTGGACCGGGTCCTCTGGGCGGATTATGGCAAAGACTTCTACGCTTCGACTTCTTTCTCTGACATCCGAGAGAAGGATGGACGCCGCATCTGGCTGGGCTGGCTCATGAATTGGGACTATGCCGCCAAGGCTCCCACTGATCCCTGGCGTGGCTCGCTCACTATCCCTCGCGTACTCAGCCTGAATCGTTTTCCGGAAGGCATTCGACTGGTACAGCGTTCGGCAAGGGAGCTTTCAACCCTTCGCCAAAACCGCTTCATCATTCTCGGCAGAGACTTCACGGCTGCGAACGGCCCCTTGTTGGCCAGGCGAATCCATAGTGACGCGCAGGAGATCTCTGCCGAAATCGAAGCCGCTAGTTCCACAGAAGCCGGGTTTCGCGTGCGCGTGGGAAAAGTCGAGGCCACCACGATCGGCATAAACTGGGCCAGGAATGAAGTCTTCATAGACCGTACCCGTTCCGGAGCCGTAGCCTTCGATGATAAGTTTCCGGGACGTCACACAGGGCCTCTGCTCCCGGCAAATTCCAAGCGTGTCCTCCTGCACATTTTCCTGGATCGCTCTTCGGTGGAAGTCTTCGTCAACGACGGCGCGACCGTGCTGACTGATGCCATCTTCCCCGCTCACGAAAGCCAGGGCACTGAGTTGTACTCTCAGGGTGGCGAAGCGCACATGGTCAAGCTGGAGATCTGGACGCTTCGCTCCCTTTGGCCTTGATTCATAATTGCAGCTCCGAAATCACCTGTTGCGAGAGCATCCAATGTGGTTCTTTCCTCGCAACCTATTCATACGCTTGTTACTCCCCTCTCGCCCGGCATCCGTTACACTGGTGTTATGCCAGTTCGCCTGATCGCTCTGGACATTGATGGCACCCTGCTCAATAGCCGCTGGGAAGTCTCCCGGGCGAACAGGGATGCCATCGCCGAAGCCACGCGCCGTGGCATCGAGGTCGCCCTGGTCACCGGCCGGCGCTACGATTTTGCCTTGCCTGTAGTGCAGCAGATTCCCTCGCCTCTCACGATGATCGTCAACAACGGCGCGATGGTACGCACGAAGGACGGGAATACCCATGTGCGCCACCTCCTGCCGCACGCCACTGCGCGTCTTGTACTGCAATCCACTGAGGATTGGCGGGAAGGCGCTGCTGTCGTGTTTGACCGCCCAGAAGCGAACCAGGTAATGATCGAGAAGATCGATTGGGAAGACCCCACGCGTGGCGGCTACTACAAGCGCAATCGCCAATTCATGGGCGAATCGCAGCCCTTGGAAGCCTGTCTGACCGAGGATCCCATTCAGGTGATGTTCACCGGTCCCCTGGCACCCATGCGCCAGGTGGAGCAAACGCTGCGCGGTGTGCCCTTCGCGAAACACTTTTCTCTTGCCGTGACCGTCTATGAGGATAAGGATTTCGCCATGATCGACGTCATCCATCCTTCAGTCTCTAAGGGCGCTGCCCTGGCCGAATGGGCAACTCTTCGTGGCTATTCCCCTGCCCAAATCCTGGCCATCGGCGACAATCATAACGACCTGGAAATGCTATCCTTTGCAGGTATCCCGGTGGTTATGGAGAATGGGGTGCCGGACTTGAAGGCACGCGGCTGGCATATAACGGGTTCGAACGACGAGGACGGTGTGGCAGAGGCAATAGCCCACTTTGCCCTCCGGGAGGCGCCCAAGTGCGTCTGAAGCTCATCCTGTCGGCAATGCTAGCGCTTGGGGGCCTCACGGCCGGCGCAGCATCCGTCCGGGCAGACTACGTTGTGCTCCGCAGCGGCGCGCGCCTGAATGTAACCGGTTATGAGTTGGTTGGTGACAAGTATCGGTTGCAAATGAATGGCGGCATGGCGGAAATCCCGGTCGCGGATGTGCTGGCCATCGAGCCTGAAGAGATCTTTGCTCCCCTTCCCGAACCGCTGGGACCCACAACGCCGTTTCACGACATCGTTCGCGCTGCAGCCGACCGTTATGGCGTGGATGCCGACCTGATTCACTGCGTCATCGCCATCGAGTCAAACTTCAATCCCAAGGCCGTCTCTCCCAAGAATGCCCGCGGGTTAATGCAATTGATGCCGCAGACAGCCGCGCAATTGGGCGTGCGCGATGTGTTCGATCCGCGGGAAAATGTCGAGGCGGGAACGCGCTACCTGAAGGACATGCTGTCGCGCTACAACAATGATTTAACACTGGCCCTTGCCGCGTACAATGCCGGCCCGGAACGCGTGGAGCAGTATGGCAACCGCGTGCCGCCCTATTCGGAAACAGTCAAGTATGTGCAGAGGATTTCGCGCAGCTACGCCAAATTCAAGCCCGGCACTGCACCGGATAAAACCCAAACTCCGGCCAAGACCGAGAGTATGCCTGCGGCGAAATAATCCGTACCTTGCGAACAAACTGGCCTTTCTAATCCTAATTCTGAGGCGGTGCCTGCAACGGCACGTCATTTGTGGGGCTCGTGGGCGAATTTTGCGCGGGATTCACGTTCGCAGGCAACGGCACGCCCGGCGCACCGATCGGCGCTCCGGGCGCCGGTTGCTGCTGGGGCAAGCCCATGGCATTCATCATATCTTTCGCAGGATCCCAGACAAACTCAAATTCCCGGTAATTCTTGGCCTTGTCGTACCACAGGAACGATTTCTTGTTGACCTTGCTGCCTACCCCGATGATGTTGCCGCCAATGATGACCGGCGTATCAACGGGTGCCCCTGATTCCTGCCCCGATGTGGCATCTGATCCATCGGAGTTCCCACCGCTTGTATTGGAAGCAGTCTGACCAGCAAGATTATTTGCATTGCTTCCAAACCCGCTGGACCCCATCGACGAATTGAAAGAACTCCCGTTCCCGAATGAGGACGTCCCGAACGACGAACTGCCAAAGCTCGAAGAAGTTTGCCCAAAAGTTGATGCCAACGAGGAAGCCGGAATCCCCGGGCCTCCGGTATTCCTGTTTTTCAAACTGCCAATGAGCTGGCCATTGGGGCCCACATAAATCAGCCGCCAGGACCCGTCGACGCCATTCATGGGATCTTTATAAGCCTGACGCATGAAACGAATTCCGGTCTTCGGCTTCGTCAAATCCTCCAGGTCCGTTGGGAACCGGTGCATCTTCATGTAGTAGCGTTTGATTCCTCGAACGTACTGCTTCCCGCGCCACACCATCTCCGTCTCTTTTTCCCGCTGTGCCTGAGTCAAGGCATTCGGCGCAACCGTGATGGTCATCAACACAAGGAGCGTCAAAAGGAACATCACAACCAGCAGGGCGTACCCCTCTTGGCCGCGGGCTCGCGTTCGCATGCAGGAATGTTTTCTCATGGCCCAGCTCCTGGAAGCGGTTCGAGCGGATTGGAATTCTGCGCGCCCGTCTTCGTGTCTTCGTAATCGATCCGCTCATTCCCTATATGTGTGATGCGGATATGGTTCAACACGACTTCGCCTTCGCCAACGATGTGCACATCCTCGCCTTCCAGAAGAAACGCCTGGCGCGCTCCATTGGTGGGCAGATTGCCGTAACCGAAAAACTTCCATGGCAATTGCGGCGGCGTAATCACCTCTCTTGGCACAGTATAATTCGGGAATATCGGATCCGCGGGTTTCTGTGATACGGTTGTGGGAGACAGCGGTGGCGGGGGCAACGCCGAGGCAACAAAAGGATTCCTGCCTGAAGGCTTGTACTCCGTCTTTTGCGCGTCGCCGCGCTGCTTGAAAATAATACTGAAGTCTTGTGCATTGATTGGCGTGTAGTCTTCCGGATGCAGCGACACCATCCCGGCCGCCGTGTTTGTGTGGCCGAAGTACGCATACCAGATCAACCCCGCGATACACAGCAGCGCCGCTAGTACCAGGAGTTCTTTCCTTTGTCCGCTCAGTGCCATCAAGCCTTCCGGAAATAAGTGCGCAGGTGCAAGCTAATCCGCAAAAGGTTCGCGGGTCCCTTTTCCGTGCTATCAGATTCCAATTGCAAAGTATCTACGATGTACACGTTCTTGGACCGTTGTAGTTGGTTTATGAAACGCACGATCCCATTGTAGTCGCCGGTCACTGTCGCTTCGATCCCCACCTCGTCCAGATTGCGGTCCGTCAATTCCTTCGGATGATACTTCAGGTCGCCGATCGACAGCCGCGTGCCGTGTGCGAATCCATTCAATTCCTGGGAGATTGCTGAGTAGCCCTTGCTCACAAGAGGCAAGTCCTGTTCGAACTCGTCAAATTGTTTCAGGACTTGCGGAATGCTCTTCTGAATGGCAGAAGCGCGCTCCACATCCGCCTTGAGCAGCTTCAATTGCCGTGTTTGCATGGCAAGAACTTGTTGAGGCGTCTGACGCGCGCTGTTCATTTTCAAGTTGAAGTAGGCAAGCGCCACATCGGCCGCCAGCAACATTCCCAGCCACGCCACCAGGATTCTCTTTCTCACGTAGAAGTCGCTCATATTCAGATCGTCGCGTACACCGCCGTAAATTCCACGGTTAGCGGGTCAGTGCCTGGCTTCGAATCGGAGTTGGCGTGCTCGCCCACCAACTCCAACTGCGAAAAACTCTTGGAATCCTCGAACGCCTTCAGCAATTTCAACTTCGCATCCTCATTCGCGGCGCCAATCACAAACTTCACCTCGGCTCCGCCCTTGCCCAGCTTCGGCTGAATTTCAAGCACTTGCACGCCAGGGGGCAAAATGTGCTCCAAGTCCATGAACAGCTTCGTCCAGTTGAAGCTGCTGCCCTCCATCACCGTCGCAGTAAACTTTGCGCGCTCCTGCAATCCCATCGTCTCCTGTTGCGAGAAGAAATGGTCCAATTCGTCGCGCTGTATCCGTAGCCGCGATATCTCGTCTTCCACTTTTTGCGTGCGGGCGCGCAATTGCGCATCCGCCTGTCGCATGGTGTAGTAGCGCCAGCCGAGAATAGCGAACACCAGGCCGCCGATAAGCGTGGCAATTAGCGCACCCGCCAGGAACGGGCGGTGGCTAACCAGCGGCTTGGTTGCCAGATTCAGTCGTATGTACATTGCACTTTGTGCCTATTGTCCATCAGCTACGGTGGAACATCCAGCCAGCCAAGCCTTCGAGCTCCCGGTCCGCCAGGGATCGCGCTTCTCCTTCCAGCCGGCCTTCGGAAATCGCCGCGCTCAAGAGCGACCGCACTTCGCACTTGAATTCCTCTTCAAGTGGAAGGATGAATTCCGGCAGACGGTAGCCGAGTCCCGCAACGCGCACTGCCTGGATCCCTTCCTGCCAAGTGTCCTGATAGTAGGCCGCCAGCGGGAAAATCTCTTCAAGCAGCATTTGTGGCGTGACTTCTCCGGCGTGGGTGGGGAGTTCCGTGCAGCGATATCCCGCAAGCACGCCTTCGCGCACGATCGCCGCCGTCAGTGAAGTTCCAGAGATGCGCGCCAGCAAGGTCGGTCGTTTGTCGTGGAGCAGCGAAATTGCAGCCAGAGTCGAACTGAGTACCACACCCGGCCGCAATGTAGCTGCCTCCAACAGTGCTTCGTACTCTCTGATGATGCGCAAGCGGGCGATGGCCGTCACAACGTCAACCCCATCGGACCTGGGTGCCTGCCGCATGTAAGACAATAGAGTTTCGTCCACTTCAAACGGGACACTTTTCTTCAGCTTCCAGCGCAGCATAGGAACGGCTTCTTCGGCAGAGCGCGGAAAATCATCGAACTGCTGCACGAAGACGCGGATTACGGGATCCGGCAGGATCAGCGCCACATCTTCGTCTTTGGCACCTAGCCTCAGGCACACATTTGTCACCGCAGACTTCACCGCCGCCGGATTTACGAGGTTTGTATCGACCGCCGAAGGTACAATCGCACCCTGCGGCAGATTCTCCACGGCATATCCGACCAGGGAACCGATTCGTGTGAACCGCGCTGCAGCCACTTGTCCCGGGAGGAATTCCACGGCGAACGCCGGGTGCGGCGTCGCTTCCATCCAGCGCGATATCCGCCGCACCAGATTGCTCTGGTAAATTCCTAGTGAATAGGTGCCTGCACTACTCAACGAACGTCACCTTATTAATCTCTCGTAGCGTCGTGATGCCCGCGCGCACTTTTGCGAGGCCGCTCTGGCGCAGCGTAATCATTCCTTCTTCGATTGCGGAACGCTTGATTTCGCTGGTGGGGCGCCGGTCCACGATCATTTCGCGGATGTGATCGCTCAAGTCCAGCAATTCGCAGATCGCCGTGCGGCCGTGATAGCCGGTGCCGGAACATTCCAGGCAACCCGCGCCTTCCGCGAATGTGAAACTCGCGGCGGTGGCGGGATCCACACCGGATTCGCGAAGCTCCTGCTCGGTGTACTGTTTGGGCCGCTTGCAGCTATCGCAAATCACGCGCACCAGCCGCTGCGCGAGGATGCAGTTCAGCGCCGAAACAAAGTTGTATGGCTCGACGCCCATGTTGATGAAACGCCCGATCACGTCGGTAACGTTGTTGGCGTGCACGGTGGTGAACACCAGGTGCCCGGTAAGCGCGGACTGAATGGCAATCTGCGCTGTTTCCTGGTCGCGAATTTCGCCCACCATGATCTTGTCTGGATCATGGCGCAAGATAGAGCGCAATCCGCGCGCAAAGGTCAGTCCCTTTTTTTCGTTTACGGGAATCTGCGTGATGCCGCGCAATTGATACTCGACCGGATCCTCGATCGTCACGATTTTGTCCTCATCGGACTTGATCTCGTTGATTGCCGCATACAACGTCGTCGTTTTTCCGGACCCCGTGGGCCCCGTCACAAGCACCATGCCGTATGGCTCATGGATGTAGCGCCGAAAGCGCCGCGTTTCATCACTTGAAAAACCCACAACGTCCAGGCTCAATTTCTGGAATTTTTCAGAAAGGGTCTCTTTGTCCAGCACGCGAAGCACGGCGTCTTCTCCATGGCTGGCCGGCATGATGGAAACGCGCAGGTCGATGTAACGCCCCTTGTACTTCACGCGGAAGCGCCCGTCTTGCGGCACGCGACGCTCGGCAATGTCCAGATCGCTGAGCACTTTGATGCGCGAGATGACCGTGGAGTGCCATTCCTTCGCGATAGGCTGCATGGCATGCTGCAATACACCATCAATGCGGTACTTCACGGCAACTTCCGCGTCACGCGCTTCGATGTGGATGTCGCTTGCTCTGCGTTCCAGTGCGGTGAAGATTACCGTCTCCACCAACCGCACCACCGGGCTAACCGTGGAATCGCGCGTCAGGCGATCCCCGGAAATGGTCTCTTCGCCCTCTTCCTCGTCTTTGGAAACCTGCAGCGTGAATGCTTCCGTGGCCTGTTCCAATACGCGCTGCGATTGCTCTGTGCGCTTCAGCAGGTCGCCGATCTGCCTGGCCGTGGCAACCTTGTAGGCTAATTTCTTCCCGAGCAGCAGTGGTAATTCATCGCTCAAGATGACCATGCCGGGATCCGCCACTGCGATCACCAGTGTGTTGTTGTGGGTCACTAGTGGCACGAAGTTGTAGCGAAACATCAGGTCCGCGGGAATTGTGCGAAACAAGTCCGGATCAATGCGCTGTTCCGTCAGGTCAATAAACCCGCAGCGGTAACGGTCCGCCAGGCGCCGCGCCTGCTCGCGCTCCTGCGCTGCATCCGGCGCGCCACCGGGGGCAGCCGAATCGTGGAGATTAGAGTCAGTTGTGGCCATAAACGATTACGATCCTTACTTTGCCGTCCCCGAAATAGAAAATGAGAAAATCGGCAAATACAATGAAATCAGAATAAACGCTACCAGAAGCCCCATGAATATAAGAATAACAGGCTCAATTACCGCGACCATGGCACCCAAGCGCAAACCCACCTCTTCTTCATAGAATTCCGCAACGCTGTTCAGCATGGGAGCCAACGCCCCGCTGGACTCGCCCACCTCAATCATGTCCAGGGCCATCTCCGGCATCACCCGGCTGGAGGAGAGCGCCCCATGCAACGACTCGCCTTCGCGCACCATCTGCGTCGCACGTCCCACGCCGGCACGCACCAGTTTGCTCGTGATCGATTCCGCAGCGGTCTGCAGGGCGCTTACGAGAGGAGTGCCGCCGGTCAGCAGCGTAGCCAGAGTGCGGCAAAACTGTGCAGCCTGGAATTTCAGCAGCGTATCGCCCAAAATTGGTATGCGGAACTTCAATTTGTCAAAGGCCACTCCGCCTTCTTCGCTTCGCGACCAGAAGAAAATGCCCATCAGCGTCAGAAAAAATGCCGCAATCAATCCGAGAATGTAGTAGCGGTAGTCCACGGTGATCGTCACCAGGAGTTTTGTGGGACCCGGCAATTCCACGCCCAGATCGCGGTAGAGCAAGGCAAACTTCGGTATCACTACGGTCACCAGGTAGGTAACGATGATCGATGCCACGATCACCAGCAGCGTAGGATACACCAGCGTCGCCAGTATCTTTTTCTTCACTCCCGTGCTAACTCGCTGGTAGGCAATGAAGTAATCCAGAACGCCGGAAAGATTGCCGCTCTTTTCTCCCGACAAAATGGCCGTCGAGTACATTTTGGAAAACACGCCGGCTTCGTCCACCGCTTCCGAGAGTGACTTCCCTTCCCGCACCCGGTCGCGAACCTGTGTCAGGACGGGCCGCAACTTGGGAGCGGTTGCGCGCGTGGCCAGCAAATCCAGGGCGCGAAGAATGGGCAAGCCTGCTTTGATCAGGGTGTTGAACTGCTGATTGAGAATCAGGAAATCGTTGCCGCCAATCTTGCGCTCCTTGCGCATCCCGAGCATCCCGCTTACCAGGCCGCTACGCATCTTCACCGAATAGACGAACAGCCCGCGCTCCGCCAACTTTTGGCGCGCTTCCTCAACGGTGCCGGCGGCCTCAACGTGCGAAAACACTCGCCCGTTGGCGTCAGCTACGCGACATACGAACTCTCCCATAGGCTTTAGTCTACCTCATTCGGAGGGTACCCCAATAAGGGTCTGCGAAGATTGGTTTACGTCAAGTACATGCGGCAGGCTGGCACCAAGAGCCCTCCTACTACTTACTGACGCAGTCTGGACGAATCTGGTAGCGGGCCCGTCACAATGACCATGCCGGGTGCTGCTTCAAATTGGAATAGCGATTTAGACAATACCGGGTTCCATTGCCAATCCTTAAATGAAAATTCCAGCTCGATACCAGCTCCCTCCTCTACCAGAATGCGGCTTAATTCGCCCTGCCGCGAAAGTTCAAACAGCACCATTCCTGCCCCTTTCACGGCATGCTTCCCAGCGTCCCCACCCCTACCCGCGATCTCGCCTTTAGGTTCCCCGCCTTCCACCCCGCGCAGTTCGCAGCGGTACACCAAGTTTCCCGCCAGCTTGGGCAGAACTTCCGCCGCCTGCCCCACGCTCATGCAGATTCGTGAGAGCTTCATGCCCCCAGTAAGAAACGCCAGCGGAGTTCGCCAATCCTCGCTGCTCTTCACGGGCATGCGCGTAGCGGTGTGGTCCGACGGCGTGATGAACCACGCATATTTTCCGTCAGTCAAAAACGTGTTCTTTTCCGGGGCCTCGTAGTCCCAACGCATTTTGCCTGGATGCAGGAAATAGGACTTGCCTGCCTCTTTGCGTGTGATTCGGCCATTCTCCGAGTATTCCTGGAGGAACGTGGCGGAAAGCGACTTGGCGGCCCGGTAGCGCGCCTCGAATTGCGCCAGTACGGGGTCGCGTTCCTCCGCACCGCAAGTCATTTCAATTGTTTGTGAGACCCAACCCAGCAGGCACAGCGCAAATATTGCAATGCGCGTGCACAAAATTAGAGTTGGAGGAATTGCCGCGAGCAGCAAACTTCGAGGATATTGAGAGCTCACCGGTCAATTTATAGCAGCGTGTCAGCCGCCAATCAAATCGCGCCGTCAGATCGAGGGATCATTGACCGAAGCCGGTGATGTCGGATTCTGACGTATCACCATGGTCTCGTCGGTGAAGAACCATCGGCGCCCCGTATTCCCTGGCGCAATGGGATTGGCGTTCACGGTGTAGTTTGAAGGTGTTCCGCCCGGTCCGTTAGTCGCCGTAACTACATAAATGAACTGGAAACCGTTTTTCTGGCCTGTCTGTGCGACCGGGTCCGGGATTAAAAGAGCACTCGAAGAGCTGGCCGCGCCGCTGGTTCCCCCCAAGCTCTGCAAGTCTTGCGAATAGCCGCTACCATACTGAATCATGTACACGGATTCAGCCGTGTTAATATCTCGCACCGTTTGCACAGCCGTAGCTTCATTGGCCGACATTTTGGACTGGATCAGATTTGGGATCGCGATGGCGGCGATAATCAAAATAATAGCCACCACGATCAGCAATTCAATCAGAGAGAAGCCTGCCTGTTTGTGTCTCATAACCCTGGCTCTCTATCAACCCGTCATCAAATGCTTCTGGCGATATTGCAGCCACTGTTAAGGTCTGCAAACCAGTGGCCAATTCACACCCTGGAATCCTGTGTTTTTGCGTCAAATTCGGGCCAAAAACGCTTCCCTACTGCACAGAATACACCTTTATGGACAAGAAAAGTCACTTCCTGGACGAAAGTTGTCAATCACTGGGTGAAAACTCTGCTTTGCTGCTTTGAGCTTTGAGTCACACAAAAAGAAAGAACGGAGCGGGCCACGATGGTCCGCTCCGTTAGACTTCCTCGAGATTTCTCTCCTCCCAGCTTTTACAGTGGGGAATTGGCAGAGGTGCAAGCGCCACCGGTCGCGTTGAAGAACAGGACGAGGTTCTGGTCTGAGCAGAACGAGCGGGTGCCAGTCGTGCCGGCGCCAGAGGGGCTCGCTTGACTGGTGTAGCCCGTGGGGTTGGTCACGGCAATCGTGAAGTAGTAGCCGCTCTTCGGTGTTGCTGCCGCCGAAGCGCTGGCTAGCAGGTTGTCGATCAAGCAGGCGTTTGCTGAGCTAGGCGTACCGCAAGTCGCGGCGCCCGGGCCCAACTGCGCCAATGTGGCGAAAGTATTCGGATACGTGTTGTTGTAAGTCACTTCACCCGTATTGATGGTGCGTAGCGAAGCAACCGCGGAAGCTTCGTTGGCCGCCATCTTGGAACGAATGAGGTTCGGAATTGCGATGGCCGCGATGATCAGAATGATCGCCACGACGATCAGCAGTTCGATAAGAGAGAAACCCTTTTGCTTCTTCATGAAGTCTCCTTGAGAGTATGAATCGTGCCAGAGCACACCCTAAATTGTGCAAAATAGTTGCCAATTCTAGTAGCGTGGGTACGTTCGTACTAGAGTTTCTGTAACATATTCATTCTTTGGATGTTACACTAGGTACCAATGTTTGGGCGGGCGGCCCCTCATAATGCTCTTGCCCTATCTCCAGAAAAACTGACACTTTTCGTCACTCGCGCCTGCCAAGAAATGTCATTCCGCGGACTTGTTGGTCTATGGGTTGAGTTTAGGTTTAGACATCCGTGCAATCGGAAAAGTATCTGTTTTCTTGACCACCATAGCGGTGAAAGTTAGCTTTGGAGAATGGATTCCAATTGCGCCGTTGAGCCCCCGCCAACTGCACCGCACACAACATCTCGCAGCCCTGTGCTGGGTCTATTGTTTCTGCCCACGACCGCCGTCGTCGCCTGCTTAATTGTCAGGCTCACTATTCTTTTTCTTACTCACCATCACGAGGATTTGCCTCACCAGCGTTACGTGACTTGGGGCCTGGAAGCCTTGATGGTCGCCAAGTCACTTGCGGACGGCTTTGGATTTGCCAATACTTTTCCCCACTACCCTTACGTCACCGCTTGGCTCGCGCCTGTCTACCCGTGGATTCTTTCACTCGGCCAACTCCTGTTTCGCCTTGATGCCCATGGCACGGAACTGTTTGCCCAGATCCTCAATATTGTTCTTTCTTCGCTTACCGGTTACCCGATCTATTATCTGGGCAAGAAAGTGTATGGCTCTGGGATCGGTCTGGGAGCAGCCTGGCTATGGGCGTTTTCCCCAGTCGCCATTCTCATGCCAATCGAGTGGATATGGGATCAGAGCCTCGCGGCGTTATTGCTAGGACTCCTTCTCTGGTTCACATACTGGATACGCGAATCCGCGACTTCCTACCATTGGGCTGGATATGGTCTGCTATGGGGCGTGGCTGCGCTCACAAATCCGGCCCTGTGCGTTCTAATGCCATTCTTGCTCCTTTGGCTTTGGTTCCAGCGCGCGAAGAGCCCCACGATATCGGCTGCGCTCCTCGCCCGCGCTGTTCTCTTTTTCGTCCTGGCGGTACTTCCGTGGACAATGCGCAACTATTTCGAGTTTGGCAGCCTGTTTTTCGTCAAATCGAATTTTGGTCTTGAGTTTTGGTTGGGGAATAATTCCTCTGTGGGCCCCGGGCAGGTCTACTCGCTTGCACTTCATCCGGAATTCAACTACCGCGAGTACAAATTGCTCCTGATGACGGGCGAGCCAGTGTACAACCAGCTCAAGGTTCGCGACGCCATGGCCTTCGTCCGCGCCAATCCTCGTTTATTCGGCAACCTTTGCCGCAGGCGCTTCGTTGATACCTGGACTGGACTTTTCGACACCGTTGAGGACACATACGTGCGCCCCGCCGGCATTCGCGCGCAATATGTCTGGAGCGTGGCGATTCTTTCGGCTCTATCCTTCGCGGGACTACTGCTCAGTTTCTTTACTCGGGCTCGAGAATCGTTGCCCTTGGCCCTGTGCGTGGTTCTCTTTCCCATACCCTATTACATTACTCATAGTTCGCTGCGCTATCGCCATCCGATCGATCCCGTACTCACGATCATGGCAGTCTTTGCCATCGCTTGGATTCTTTCGTTGCTTCAGCGCCCCAAGGTCTCAGGCGCTGCCGCTTCGTGAGCGCAGTGGCAGATCACAGGTCATGTTTTTTCGCATAGTGCCGGAATGACCGGTAACTGATCTTCAGCAACTCTGCCGCACGTGTGCGCACTCCATCGGACTTTTCCAGGGCCGCCTTCAGGTAGCGCTTTTCGGTCTCCGCCATCACCCACTCGAAGTCCGCTCCTTCGGGTGGAAAATTCACATTGTCCAACTGTCCAGCCGCCGTTGCTGAATTCCCAATCCCCGTCATGCGATCCGGCAGTACTCCGGTGGAAATTTCGGGCCCGCTTTCCAATGCAACCGCTCGTTCAAGGGTGTTCTCCAGTTCCCGCACGTTGCCCGGCCAATCGTAGGATTCCAGCCGCTGCATCGCTTGCGGGGATATGCCCTCAACCGGCTTTTCCATAACCTTCCGGAATTTCTCCAGAAAATGCCGGGCAAGCAGAGGAATATCTTCGCGCCGTTCCCGCAACGCCGGCACATGAATCGGAATCACGCTTAGGCGGTAAAACAAATCTTCGCGAAACTCGCCCGCGGCAATAGCTTTCTCCAGGTCCCTGTTCGTGGCCGCAATCACGCGGACGTCTACGTCCAATTCCTCCGTGCTTCCCAGCGGCCGCACCTTGCCTTCCTGCAGCACGCGGTAAAGCTTCACCTGCATAGCCTGATCCATGTTGCCGATCTCGTCCATGAAGAGCGTGCCGCCATGCGCCGCCTGAAACAACCCACGGCGGTTTTCGTTTGCGCCGGTGAAAGCACCCTTGGTGTAGCCGAACAGTTCAGACTCCAGCAGCGTTTCGGGAAACGCGCCGCAATTGATGGTGATGAACGGCGCACGCGACCTCGCGCTGTTTTCGTGAATGGCCCGCGCCACCAATTCCTTGCCTGTTCCGCTCTCTCCTGTAATGAGCACGCGGCTCGTCTGCGGCGCCACGGTCTGAATCAGGTCAAAGATGGCGCGCATGTTGCCACTCTGTCCGATGATGTTGTCCAGCCCTGTCAACCTGCGCAACTCTCGCCGCAGGTATCCGGCCTCATTTTTCCATTTCAGGTTCTCAGCAACTTCCCTTACCGCCACCCGCAACTGCTCCACCAGGTCGTGGTCCTTGATCACGTACCGGTTGGCGCCTTCATTCGCCGCCGCAATTGCGGTTTCCAGCGTCGGCACGCCGGTGATCAACACGAAATAAGCGTCAGGTGCTACCTCTCGCGCGTACCGCAGAAGCTCCACCCCTGTCTCCCCCGGCATACGCACATCGGAAATAATGACGTCAAAGAGAGAGCCTTCCAGCTTGCGCTTGGCGGCTTCCACGCTGTTGGCGATCTCCACGCGGAACCCTTCCTTGCGAAAGGTAATCTCCAGCAATTCGCAGATGGACTTCTCGTCGTCGACCACGAGAATATGCACCATCTCGCGTCCGGCCTCTTTTGGCGGGCTTTTTGTCGCTTGCATTGGTCCTCTCACTCCATCAGCGGAAGCTCAACCACAAATTCCGCGCCTTTGTCCTTTTCGCTGATTACGGAAATTCGCCCGTTGTGCGCCTGCACGATCTGGTAAACGATCGCCAGTCCCAGGCCTGTGCCGCCTTCAAAGTTGGATTGCAGCGGCTCGAAGATTTTGGTGCGTTGCTGCGGATCCAGACCAATCCCGGTGTCCCGGAACGAGATGCGCAGCCAATCGGGAATCTCCTCCATGCCCACGGTCAGAGTTCCGCCCCGCGGCATGGCGCGCAAGGCGTTGTCGCACAGGTTCCAAAACACCTGTTTCATCTTGTTGGGATCCACGCGCACCCTGTGTGCTTCTCCATTGAAGGCGCGCACAATGTGATACTTGCTCTGCACATCCGGCTTTTGCTCCATCAACAGCAGCGTCTCGTCCAACAGGGCGTGCACATCCTCGTCTTTGAACTCGTACGATTTGTCGCGCGAATAATTCAGAAAGTCGGTGATGATGTGGTTCAGGCGCTCGGACTCGCGGCCGACAATGTTCACCAGGCGCTTTTCGTCTTCCTCCAACGGCACCAGCCGTCCCAATTCCTTCACCGCGCCCGCCATGGCCGTCAAGGGCTGCCGAATCTCGTGCGCAATGGCTGCCGAAAGCCGGCCAACGGCTGCCAGTCGCTCTTTTGTGGCTACTTCTTTCTCCAGGTGCCGCAATTCTGTCAAATCTTGAAAGTTGAACACATACCCGCTTCGCGCCGCGTCTCGCGTTCGCAGCGGCGAAACAGATATGCCCAGAAACCTGCGTTGACCCGCCGCCGTACGAACTTCAATCTCTCGGCGCAACGAAAGCCTTTCCGGTATCTCGGTCATGTCGGGAAGCCAGAATTCGTTGCTGACTTCCCGCAAGTCTCGTCCCCGAAGCTCAGTAAACGTGCGCCCCAATATCTCTTCCCCAGTGCGATTGATCAGCACTACGCGACCTTCCATATCCGTGGTCACTAGGCCGCCCCGCATGGAGTGAATGATGTCCGAAGTGAAATCCTGCAGCTCCAGCAACTCCTCGCGCTTTTCTTCCAGTTCGGAGCTTTTCCGGCGTAACGAGTTTGCCAGCAAGCTCGCCAGGTATGCTACCGCCAGAAATCCAAACGTGTTGCTCAGAAACCAGAGGCGCAATGTTTCAGGCGAAGCAGCTGAAAGAGAGGTTCGCGGCAGTTTTCCGGCATTAACTAGTAGGAGCACTACGCCGATCGCCCCCAGGCAAAGCGCTGCCGTCGCGAATGCCATCCGTCTGGTGAACAAGATGCTGGCAACGATTATCACCAGCAAGTACAACGAAGTGAAATTGCTGTCCTGCAATCCCGTGGCGTACACCAACCCGGTGATCATCGTTACGTCGCAGAGGACTTGGATCGCGCCAAACCAGAACGTAGCCGGCAACACACGCACCAGAATCAGGTGCAGTATGCTGATAGTGATCCACAAAATGATAATCGGCAGAAAGTACCGTGGTGATCCGGTGGAAGGCACGTACTGCGGCCACACTACTCCCACGCCCAGGATTAGCGCGATCATCAACAACCGTACGCGCGTCAGCCATTCCAGCCATTCCCGCCGATTGAACGTCTGCTCCATGAATTCGCGCCCGCAGGGCGATCCCCTGCGCCAAGCACTTACCATCATAAGCAGAAAACGGGAGGGTAGGGGCAAGCCCTATGTCTTCACTTTCCGAAGAAGCACTCCGCGCAGTCAGCCGAGGCCAGCCGGTCAAACAAGAAATTGGCGTCTGCGTTGCAAACCGCAGCGGTGCCTAATAGAATGTGCTCGACCGGGAAATCGAACTGCAAATCCAGGTTGAAACGATCGTTTGCTATGTTTTTGCCCCTTCCTTCCGATTGCTGCCGTCTCCGCTCCACGATAGTAAGCAAATGAAGAAATCGTGTGGAAGATTTCTAACGGCTGAGCGGGCTTGGCAGCGGCCGAATCCTTGATTTTCGGGAAACTCCTTCATGAGAAACTTGAGTTGGGCTGTCGTCGATTTGGTTGCAATCGGGTTAGGCTTGCTGGCGTCCGGCTGCGGCGGTGGCGGAATGTCCACCACGCCCCTTCCAGAAACCTACGTGCTCACGATTAATTCGTCCGCCCCCTCCAGCGGCGTTGCAATCACAGTCACTCCCGCCGACACCAATAACGCCGGCAGTGGCACCACTAGTTTCACCCGCACCTACGACGACGGCACGACCGTCACCCTCACGGCGCCATCAACCTCAGGTAACAACTCGTTTTCTTCGTGGACCGGGTGCACCAGTTCCAACACCACCACCTGCACGGTGACAACCTCTGCCAACACAACCGTAACGGCCAACTATGCAGCACCTTCAATTACGTCCGTAAAAGTAACGCCTAACCCCACATCCGCAATTATCGGAACCCAAGTGCAGTTCTCAGTCCAAGTGAACGGCACGGGCGGCTTTAGCAGCGCCGTAACCTGGTCATTGCTCGGCCCATCAGGCAGCACGTTGAGCCCCGGTACCATCTCCACAACTGGCCTTTACACAACACCCTATCCCGCTCCGGCTACTGTAACCGTGGTGGCCACTAGCACGGAAGACGCCACACAGAGCGGTAGTGCCACTGTAACCCTCACTGCTGCGCTTGCTGCCGCTGGGCCGTCACTGACCGTGGATGCGGGCGCTCAGACCCATGCCATCAGCCCGTACATCTATGGCGTGAACGCGTATCTGCTTGACGCTGCTACTGCCAAGGACATCAATGTCCCTATCGATCGGTGGGGTGGAGACTCGACTTCCCGCTACAACTACAAACTGGACGTAACCAATGCGGCCGCCGATTGGTACTTTGAAAACGGCGACGGCACCGGTGGCGATGGCTCTTCCCCGGTGCCCGGCGTCACTGCGTTCGATGCGCGGGTAATGAGCAATAACGCCATTGGCGCCAAGACTCTTGGCACCGTACCAGTGCAGGGCTGGGTTGCAAAGGACAACTCTTCCTGCGGTTTCCCGAAGGCGACTTTCCCCAGTCAGTATTTATTTGACCCCTACAACAATCCCAACTGCGGCGACGGAGAGTTGCCCGACCAGTCCCATATCACCGGCAACGATCCCACCGTCACGAGTATCGAAGTTGGCCCTTCCTGGGCGGGAAGTTGGGTCGCCTATCTAGTGGGCAAGTTCGGTACTGCAGCCAATGGCGGTGTGGCCGTCTACGACCTGGACAACGAGCCCAGTTGGTGGGACGCAACCCAACGCGACGTGCATCCCCTTCCCTTCACTTATGACGAGGTGACAAACAACGGCATTGCCACGGCACAGGCAATCAAGACCGCCGATCCCACGGCTGAGGTGAGCGGCCCGGTGATGGATTTCTGGTGGGATTACTTCTACTCAAAAAAGGACGTTGAGTCCGGATGGAACTCGGGTCCGCCCTGTTATTCGCCCTGGAGCAATCCACTCGACCGCACCGCGCATGGCGGCATTCCACTGATCGAATATTATCTGCAGCAGTTCAAAGCCCACGAGGCGACAAACAATGTGCGCCTTTTGGATTACCTGGACTTGCACACCTACTTTGCTGCCCAATACAACGGCAGTTCGGTAGCCTTCGCCACCGCGGGGGACACTGGGGCACAACAGGCGCGGCTGAACTCGACCCGGGTGTTCTGGGACCCCACCTATACCGATCCCAATTTCCAACAGCCGAACTACTTCACTGATCCCAACTACAGTTCAAGTTGCTCGCCACCGCTGCAGGCCCCGCAATTGATTCCGATGATGAAAACGTGGGTCGCCAACGACTATCCCGGCACCAAGTTGGCCATTGATGAGTACAACTGGGGCGGTCTGGAAGCCATCAACGGCGCGCTGGCGCAGGCAGACATCCTGGGCATTTTCGGGCGCGAGGGACTCGATCTGGGCACATTTTGGCCAACTACGAATCCCTCCGCGCAGATTCCCGGCATGATGGCGTTCAAGATTTTTCGTAATTATGATGACGCCAACTCAACCTTTGGTAACGTGGCACTATCTTCCACCAGCGCCAATCAAGCCGTGCTATCGGTTTATGGAGCGCTTCGTGCCTCTGACAACGTGGTAACGGTGGTCGTCATTAATAAGACCTACGGCGACCTGTCGGCGGCTCTTTCACTCGCGAACCTGACCCCAAACGGCACCGCGAAGGTCTTTCTTTATAGCAATGCTAATCTTGCCGCGATCGTCCCACAGCCTGCCTTGACCGTCACACCGCCGGGTACAGGAAGCACCACCAGCACGATCAGCGCAACCTTTCCGGCGCAGTCGATTACTCTCGTGCTTGTGCCCAAGGCGTAAGAGCGCTGACTTCTCATACGGGGGCAGTTCACCAAGTTCTCTCCGTAACAAAAAAAAGGAGGACGAGGGTATCACCCTGTCCCCCCTTTCAGAAGATTGACTACGGTTAGTGAGCCGAGGCCAGTTTGCCAATCAGCGAGAACAGCGGCAAGTACATCGAAATGACCACGCCGCCGACCACGCCCCCCAAGAAAACGATCATGATCGGTTCGAGAGCAGTTAACAGGTCTTTCACGGCTGCGTCCACTTCTTCCTCGTAGAAGTCTGCGATCTTTGACAGCATCGCGTCCATCGCGCCCGTCTGCTCGCCGACTGCGATCATCTGCGTCACCATCCCGGGAAACACTTCAGAATCCTTCAACGGTTCGGTCAGCGACTTGCCTTCTTCGAGTGATTTCCGGACCTTTGTCAGAGCCTTCTCCACCACTGCGTTTCCGGAAGTCTTCGCGGTGATGTCCAGGCCTTCCAGGATAGGGACGCCGCTGGAGATCAATGTGCCCAGCGTGCGCGTAAACCGACCGACGGCAATCTTCCGCATCAGGAGACCCAACACCGGAAGTTTCAGGATCACGGTGTCTATGGCAAAACGCCCTTGCGGCGTGCCATACCACACTTTCAAGCCGATAATACCAGCCACGGCCGCGACCACAATCAACAAGCCATAGACGCTGCCAACGAAATGGCTGGTGGCAATCACGATCTTGGTTGGCAATGGCAAATCAACGCCCATACCGGCGAACAGGTTCGCAAACACCGGCACCACTTTCCACAACAGCAGGATGATAACGCTCACGGCGATGGTAAGAACGCCTATTGGGTACACCATGGCGGACTTCACCGCTCGCTGCAACTTCACGTTCTTTTCGATGTACGTCGAGAGTCGCTGCAGAATGGTGTCCAGAATACCGCCCGTCTCTCCCGCTTCCACCATGTTGCTGTAAAGCGGGTCGAAGACCTTGGGGTACTGCTTCATAGCTGCGGAGAGCGTGCTACCGCCTTCTACCGCCGCGCGCGTCCCCGTCAGCACCTTCTGAAAGGTTTTGTTCTCTTGCTGGCTGGACAAAATCTCCAGACACTGTACCAGCGGAAGGCCGGCGTCAATCATCACCGAGAATTGGCGCGTGAACACGGCCAACTCCTTGGCGTTTACGCCTCCGCCGAAAGTGGGCAAGTTGAATTCCTTGCCCTTCTCGGACATTTTCGTCGGCGTGATATTCTGTCGTCGCAACAGGCTCTGCAATTCCGCCTTGCTGCCCGCCGTCATCTCGCCCGCAACCGACGCGCCCGTTCGATTTGTTCCCCGATATGTAAAGACCGGCATGGTATCTCCTCCTCAGCGGCCCTGAAATCTTTTCGTACTACGAATCCCGTTTCTCCAGTTCAATTCTTTAATGTTTTACCGCCACCTGCTTGCCAAAAGTTGTCTTCCCGGCCGTCGGTGTCGAAGCCACCCCACGGTTAATCATGTCTTGCAGTTCGTCTGGATTCGACGAACGCGACAAGGCCATATCCAGAGTGATGAGCTTGGCGAAATAGGCGTTGGCCAAACCCTGATTGAATGTCTGCATCCCTGTCTGCCCTGTACCCGTCTGCATCGCCGAGTAAATCTGGTGAATTTTGTCTTCACGAACCAGGTTGCGGATGGCCGACGTCGGGATGAGCACCTCCATCACCATCACGCGTCCCCGCCCGTCCGCCCGGGGCAAAAGCGCCTGGCAAAGGATTCCTTCCAGCACCATGGAAAGCTGCGCGCGAATCTGCGGCTGCTGGTGAGCTGGAAAGACGTCAATAATGCGGTTGATGGTAGAAGCGGCGGAATTGGTGTGCAGGGTCGCAAAGGTGAGGTGGCCCGTTTCCGCAATGCGCAACGCGGACTCGATGGTTTCCAGGTCGCGCATTTCTCCGATGAGCACCACATCCGGGTCTTCGCGAAGCGCCGCGCGCAGTGAATTGGCGAACGAATGCGTATCCGAGTGCACCTCGCGCTGGTTCACCAGGCACTTCTTGTGGTTGTGGAGAAACTCGATGGGGTCCTCGATGGTGATCATGTGCTCTTCACGCTCGGCATTGATCTTGTCGAGCATGGCGGCCAGCGTGGTAGATTTACCGGAACCTGTCGGACCGGTTACCAGCACCAATCCACGTGGTTTGTCGCAAAGCCCCTTCGCCACTGGCGGCAACCCCAGCGCGTCAAACCCCTTGATCTCCCACGGAATTGTACGGAAAACAGCGCCCACCGCGCCTCGTTGATTGAATACATTGCCGCGGAAACGCGCCAGGTTCTTCAACCCGAACGAAAAGTCCAGCTCCAGGTTTTCCTCAAAACGATGCTTCTGAGCATCCGTTAAGACGCTGTACGCCAGTGATTTCGTGTCTGCCGCAGTCAATGGCGGCATATCGAGCGGACGCAACCTGCCATGCACGCGCACGCGCGGAGAGCTGTTCGTCGTGATGTGGAGGTCGCTGCCTCCCATTTCGATCATCTTCTTCAGCAGTTCGCTGAGCGTTATACCTGCCATGGTCCCGTCCTCTCCGAACTATAAAACCGTTTCTCTCAGAACTTCTTCCATTGTTGTTTGACCAGCTGCTACCTTGATCAAACCGCTTCGCCGCAGTGTAAGCATGCCCTGCTCGATTGCCTTTTTCTTCAGTTCCAGGGCTGAGGCGCCAACCAGAATCAGCTCGCGCAGCTCGTCATTGATCTCCATCACTTCATATAAACCTGTGCGCCCTTTATACCCGCCCTTATTGCAGGTGGAGCAGCCTTTCCCGTGATAAATCTTCGTCGTCTTGGCTTCTTCGGGCGAATACCCAGCGTCAATCAGCGCCTGTTCCGGCACTTCCAGCTCTTCCTTGCAATTGACGCAAATCCTTCGTACCAACCGCTGCGCACATATCAGGTTCACGGAAGTGGCAACCAGGAACGGTTCGATGCCCATATTCATCAAGCGGCTGATAGTTGAGGGCGCATCGTTGGTGTGCAGCGTGGAAAGCACCAAGTGTCCGGTCAACGCCGCCTTTACTCCGATTTCTGCAGTTTCAAAGTCTCGTATCTCTCCCACCAGTATGATGTTGGGGTCTTGCCGGAGGAAGGCGCGTAATGCTGCGGCGAAGTTCAACCCGATCTGCTCCTTCATCTGCACCTGGTTGATTCCTGCCAATTGGAACTCAACCGGGTCCTCCGCCGTCATGATGTTCGTATCTACCTGGTTCAGCCGCGCGACCGAGGAATAGAGCGTGTTAGTTTTACCGGAGCCCGTCGGACCCGTAACCAGCACCATCCCGTAGGGCTTCAGAATGTTGCGTTCGAACTTCCTAAGTGATTCCGGCTCGAACCCCAGCTTGGTCATGTCCAGCCGCAAGTTTTCTTTGTCCAGCAACCTAAGAACGATCTTTTCGCCGTAAAGCGTGGGCACCGAAGAGACGCGGAAGTCCAATTCCTTTTTCTTGCCTTCGGCCTTGTACTTGATCATGATGCGGCCGTCTTGCGGCAGGCGCTTTTCGGCGATGTCCAGTTTGGCCATGATCTTCAGGCGGCTGGTCATGGCGTCGCGCAACCGCAACGGCGGATTCATCACTGTCTGCAGCACGCCGTCAACTCGGAACCTCACCCGCATTTCGTTCTCGTAGGGCTCCACGTGAATATCGCTCGCGCCCCGCTTCACCGAATCCGTCAGGATCAGGTTCACCAGCTTGATGATGGGCGCCTCTTCGGCAGCTTTCTCCAGTGCCGACGCGTCCAGTTCCTGCTCTTCCGCTGCCAGCTCCAGCTCCTGGTCTTCGTCAACCAGGTCCTTCATCAGGTTGCTAAGCTCTTCGTGACTGGAAGCCCCCCCGCCATAAAAACGCGAAATCGCTTCGCCTATCGCTGATTCAGAGGCCACCACCGGTTCCACGTTGAATCCGGTCATGAACTTTATGTCGTCCATGGCGAACACGTTCGTGGGATCTGTCATGGCGATGGTCAGCACCGAGCCTACGCGCGACAACGGAACTACCTGGTAGCGCAACGCCGTGTCTTGCGGGATCAGCTTGATTACATTGGGATCGATTTCGTAATACTTCAGGTTGATGGATGGCACGCCATACTGACGCGAAAGCACACCGGTGATGTCATCATCGGTGATGTAGCCCATCTTCGTCAGGCAGCTTCCCAGCTTCCCACCATTGGAACGCTGGAACTCCAACGCCTTATCCAGTTGGTCCTGCGTGATGAGGCTTTCCTTTAGCAGTATTTCGCCCAAACGGACGGACATCCGTAGCACTCCAGTAGTACGATGCTCCTACCGCTCAACATAGCAAACGCGGGTGAGTCGCGGGGTTCGAATTTGAACCACAGTTGTGAATTCGCTAATACCTGTACACTCGAACAGGCTACTGCTTTCTGGAACAGTAGCTCATTCTTGACTTGCTACCAAGGCGCCGCTATCTTGCGAAGGAGATGACCACTAACCCCGTTTTGCCGGTCTTTGGCCAGACGCCACCTTCCAGTGCAAATTCCCTGCGCCGCTCCTCCCCCATGTCTGCCCCGATCGCTCCACCTACCCTGCAATTTTATTATGATGCGCTCTTTCGGGCTCACGGCCCGCAACACTGGTGGCCGGGAAGGACCCGCTTTGAGGTCATCGTTGGCGCAATCCTCACACAAAACACCAGTTGGACTAACGTCGAGCGCGCTATCCACAATCTCCGCAAACAAAAACTGCTCTCTCCCGTCGCCATGGCGCTCGTCTCGACCGCGAGCCTCGCCCGGCTCATTCGCTCATCCGGTTATTTTCGCCAAAAAGCGCGAAAACTGAAAGCCTTTGCGCGTTTCCTCGAGGAAGTCCATTATGGTTCCCTGACGAAAATGTTTCGCACGCCCACTTCAATTCTACGTGAGCAACTCCTCGCCGTTCACGGCATTGGCCCCGAAACTGCCGATTCCATCCTGCTCTACGCCGGTAAGCATCCCGTCTTCGTGGTGGACGCCTACACCCGGCGAATCCTGGAGCGTCACAATCTCGCTGGCGGCAAAGAATCCTACGGCGAAGTGCGCTCCTTTTTCGAGCGCAATCTCCCCACCAGTGCGCCCCTGTTCAACGAGTACCACGCCTTGATTGTGCATACCGGCAAACATTTTTGCCGCGCCCACTTTCCGCATTGTGAAGCTTGCCCCTTGAAGCAGTTCCTGCCCCCGACAGCGAAGGTCATTACATGACGACACTCCCGACGCCCCCCAAGTCCCGACCACACGCACGCCTGATTATCGGAGGCATCCTCGTTACTCTCCTCCTGGCCGCCGTCTTTTCCATGGGCTCGCTCGACGTGCCCATTGAACCCCGCTCCTGGCGCGAACTCATCGCCCTCTACGCGGTCTCTTGCTTCATTACTGCGGCGCTACTCGTCTTTGGTCTCATTCTCACGCGCAATATCGTACGCCTGTGGGCCGAACGCAGCAAAGAACAGCTCGGCGCCCGCTTCAAAACCAAGATGGTTCTTGGAGCCATGGCCGTCTCCCTCCTTCCGGTCGTGTTCATGTTCTTTGTCAGCTACTCCCTGCTGAATCGCACCTTGGGACGATGGTTCCCTCGACCACTCGAGATTGCCTCCGAAGAAACGCAGAAGCTTCTTAACGATCTTGGCCGCGGCACCTTGCCCCGTTTGCACACGCTTGGCTACCAGGCCGCCACGCATCTCGGCGAGTCTCCCGACGCATTTCTTCAGCATGCATTTGCCTCTGGCCTGGACGCGATTTGGGTAGTTGATGCCCAGGGCAGACTTGTCCTGGGAGGTGTCACGTGTGACGACCAGAACGAAGATCGCTCCAGGGAAGTTTGCAGCGTGAATGGCGTGCAGGGCTCCATGCAGCAAGTCTTGCCCAGTGGCATCGAGATATGGCAAGCCCGGGGCAAGAGCTACTTTGCCGCGCGCGTTCCCGTCGCTCTGAGTGCCGAAGATACCGGCACGCTCCTCGCCGCCTATCGCACCAGCCCTGATTTCCTGAAGCGCTGGACCATAATTCAGGCGCAAACCATTGAATATGAGAAGGAGAAGCAGAACTTGCGTGCCCTCAAGCGCCAGATGCTTCTCATCCTTTTTTTCTTTACCCTGCTCGTTCTTTCCGCAGCCACCTGGGTCGCCCTGTTTCTCTCCAAACAGGTCACCCTGCCCATTCAGGCACTTGCCGAGGGTACGCGTGAAGTTTCCGCCGGGAATTTCGAGTATCAGGTTCCGGAGCAGGTGCAGGACGAACTCGGCGTTTTGGTGCGCTCCTTCAACTCCATGACAACGCAACTCCGCGACAACCGCACGCAAATCGACGAGTTCACACGCAACCTACAGCAAGCCGTCCAGGAACTCGAGCGCCGCCGCCAATTAATGGAAACCGTTCTGGAAAATATTCCCGCCGGCGTGATTTCCCTCGACTCGGAAGGCAAAATTCTCCGCACCAATACCGCGGTCGACCGCATGTTCGGTGCCGCTGCTCACGACATCGATTCCCTGGAACTCCTCCTCGGCCCCGAGGCCGGTCGCGTCCTCCAGCACCTCATGCGGCGTTCCCTGCGCATGGGGGTAGTAGCGCGTGAGATTGAAGTGGTAGTGGCCGGGCGCGTACTCCATCTTGCCGTCACTGTCAGTTCCCTCGGTCCGCGCAAAGCCAATTCCGGTTACGTGCTGGTCTTTGATGACCTTACGGAAGTCCTCCGGGCGCAAAAATCCGCCGCCTGGCAGGAAGTGGCCCGCCGCATCGCTCACGAAATCAAGAATCCTCTCACGCCCATCCAGCTTTCTGCTCAACGTTTGCGCCACCAACTCGAACGCCGCGCGGGCGCCATCGAGCCTCCCAAAGATCCCGATCTCGCACATATCGCTCAGGAATGCGCCAGCCTCATCGAACGCGAAGTGGCCACACTCGCCGCACTGGTCAACGAATTCTCTCAGTTCGTGCGCTTCCCCACCGCGAAACTTTTGCCCACGGACACCAACACCACGGTCAACGAAGCTGTAGAGGTATTCTCCGGACGCCTTGATGGCATCACCCTGAAAACTTCCTATGAGCAGCATCTCCCGGCCGTTCGCGCCGATGGCCCGCTCCTGCGCAGCGTCATCATCAATTTGATTGACAACGCCGCGGAAGCCCTCGAGGATTCTCTCTGCCGCGAAATCACGGTTGCCACCCATTTGCGCCCGGAATCCGATACCATTGAAATCGCGGTATCGGACACTGGCCACGGTATCTCCCCGCAGGACAAGGACAAGCTTTTTCTGCCGCATTTCTCCACCAAGGAACGCGGCACCGGGCTGGGCCTGGCCATTGCCGCGCGCATCATCTCCGAGCACGGAGGCTCGCTCCGAGTGGAGGACAATCTCCCCGTGGGTTCGCGCTTTTTGATTGAACTCCCCGTCGCCGAACTTTCCGCCACGGCCCCGGCGGAGCGCAGTGGAGGAGTGGATAGCGATTCATGAGTACGCCACAAAAAATCTTGATCGTTGACGATGAAGCGGGCATACGCGAATCTCTTTCTTCCATCTTGCGCGACGAACACTATCTTGTCGAAGCTGTCGGCTCCGCAGAAGAAGCTCTCGATCGCGTCGTCGCCGGCGATCTCCACGTTATCCTTCTGGACATCTGGCTGCCGGGCATTGACGGACTAGAAGCCCTCAGCCGCATCCGCAATATTCCCGATGCACCAGCTGTAATTATGATTTCCGGCCATGGCAGCATCGAAACAGCCGTGCGCGCCACGAAACTCGGCGCGTTCGACTTCATCGAAAAACCCCTATCTCTGGAAAAGATTACTGTCCTGGTCCGCAATGCCATCCAACAGCGCCGTCTTCAGGAAGAGAACCTGGTCCTGCGTAGTGAACTCCATCATCGCTATCAGGTGATCGGCGAAAGTGTCCCGATGAAAGCGCTGCGCCAGCAGATTGCCGTCACTGCCCCCACAAATGGCCGCGTCCTCATCTACGGCGAAAGCGGCACCGGCAAGGAGCTCGTGGCGCGCGCACTGCATGCCGCCAGCCTGCGCAATCGTGGACCCTTCGTAGAAGTCAGTTGTGCCGCAATTCCCGAGGAATTAATCGAGTCCGAACTCTTCGGCCATATCAAGGGAAGCTTCACCGGCGCCAGTGAAGACAAGATTGGGAAGTTTCAGAAGGCCGATGGCGGCACTTTGTTTCTGGACGAAGTTGGAGACATGAGTCTCCGCACGCAGTCGAAGGTCCTGCGCGTCCTGGAAGAACAGCGCATCGAGCGTATCGGCGCAAATCTGACCTTGAATGTGGATGTCCGCGTTCTTGCTGCTACCAACAAAAACCTTGAGAAGGAAATTGCCAGCGGTGCTTTCCGCCAGGACCTTTTCTACCGCCTCAACGTCATTCCCTTCTTTGTTCCGCCCCTGCGCGATCGTAAGGAGGATATCCCGGTCCTCGCGCGCTATTTCCTGAACGAATTCAGCGCCGAATATGGCAAACGCACCCGTGAACTGACCGACGGCGCCATGGAAATCCTGCTTCGTTATCCTTGGCCCGGAAACGTTCGCGAACTGAAGAACCTTGTCGAACGCCTGGTCATCGTCTGTCCGCAGGCCCGCATTGAGCCGCACCACCTGCCGCCCGAACTTTTCCGCGGCGTCGCCGACAGCCCGCAGCAGCCCTATTCCACGCTGCACGAAGCCCGCAGCGCCTACGAGCGCGAATTCATCCTCCGCAAACTCCAGGAGCACCGCTGGAACATGACGCAAACCGCCTCGGCCCTCGGCCTCGAGCGCTCCCACCTCTACCGCAAAATGAAATCCCTGGGCATCGCCGCACCGGAATAATCCACACTAAGAATGTCTATTATTTATTGTGTATTTAGAGGCAAGAGTCCCCTGCGTCGTGTGCCGAAGATCGAAGTGTGGGAGGACATGGGGCGCAGCAACGCTGCGCCCCAACGGGGCCAGGAACCAAAAGCCGCAGGGCGCGGGGACACGCCCTGCGGCTTCTACGGAGATGAAGAGACTCAGGTTACGTGCCTGCCAGCCAGGTACGGGCAAGGACACGTTCGAGTGTGGGGGTTCATTCCCGAGCTACTTCCCTTCTCCGGAACTCATAATTACCAAAGGAATCCTGCATAAAGTCGTTAAGGAGATGGCTGGCGGAGTGAGCACCAGCTGCAGCGCGGAGAGCGCGGGGTTTCTGCGACTTCATGGAATAGAGAGCGCGGTCCGCTGCATAGAGAAGACCGCCGATGGAATCTGCCTCGCGGGGGAACGTGGCGATGCCAACGCTGACGGAGAGGTGTGGCTGTTCGGGCTCATTCTCGAGGAGTTCGCAAATGCGGCGTGTAACCAGGGTGGCGGAAGCCACACCCGTTTCCGGGAGGACCACGGCGAATTCATCGCCGCCATGACGCGCGGCGGTATCCGTGTCGCGGCAGGAGTCCTTCAGGATTTGCGCTAGCCGGCAAAGAGCGCGGTTTCCAGCGAGATGGCCGAATTGATCGTTGATCTGTTTTAAGCCATCGAGGTCAAGTAGAAGGAGCGAAAATTCGCGTCCAGTGCGCTGGGAGCGGGCGATCTCTGAATGCAAGACATCGAGGAGGCGGCGGTGATTGGCGAGCCCGGTGAGGGAATCGCTGAAAGCCTGATGGCGAAGTTGATCTTCCAGCGAACGTTGTTCGGTAATGTCCACAACAATAATTTCGCAGCCAACGAAATGATTCTGTTCGTCGAAAACATCGCGGCCAATCAGCCTGGCCTTCAAGATGGTGCCGTCTTTGCGTTTCCAATCGCGCTCGACGGGTTGGCCAATTGCCGAACCCTGGAATACTTCGGCCAGTGAACGGGAGTGACCAAGACCGAGAGTGATGAGCGAGGCGCGATTGGCGGTGAGAAGTTCGTCGCGAGAATCGTAGCCAAGCATGGCAGCGAAAACCTGATTCACATCGAGAAAGTTTCCCTGGGCGTCGCAGTGGCAGACGCCATAAGAAGGATTGTCGAGGAGGGCGCGGTAAAGGGCTTGCGAATGGCGCAAAGCTCTTTCGGCCTCTTCCAACTCGGCCCGTAGTTTCTTTTCCTTAAGGGCGCGACGAACGACCATGGGCAAGTGGGCAATATGGTCGCGCTCGAGGTACTCGAACGGTCCGTGTGCGGCAAACTCAGCGAAAAATTGGGTTGAGGGACCGGCCGTCAAGAAAACTAGAGCACTCTGCTGCACAGTTTGCATAAAGAGCTGGAGGGCTTGGGGACCCTTTATGCTCGGACTGGGATACTCGACGATGATGACGTCGTGGGACGGAGAACCACGGTGCTGCGGACAATGGGCAAGGCTGGAGACGGAATCGGAAGTGACGATGAATTGCCCTTTTTGAAGTGCGCGGAGACAGGCATCAACGGTGGCGGAATCGCGATGAACAAAAAGGACGTGGAGGGGACGGCACCTGTGAGAACCCGGGTTAGGAGTTGAGCGCACGCTCGCTAAATAGGATTGGGCATCGCTGTCAACGGCGCGTGACATAGAAGCCTCACTCGGGTCAGCGGTGCGCTCTACGGAAAATCGCGAGTTAGAAGAGTCAGGGAGCGCCGACCCACGGCAAGTAGGGTAGAGATGATCGGCGGAACAGTCTGTACAAAAGTGGACAGTTGGCAAGAACGCCAGTTTCTTAGCATTGCGAATTGAGGGTGAAAGCAGGCGCGGCAGGTGGATATAAGGCCTGTAAAATAAATATGTTAAGGCACTGAGTACAGCGTTGAGCAGTCAACGAATGTTTCCTCGGGAGAAAAGAAATTGTGAGGTCCGTCACAAACTTATGTTTGCGTGGGCATCGCGGGCCGAGCGGCCTCGATGTAGTACACGGCAGAGAGGGCGAAGAGTGCCCCTAGCAGTTCGAGCCAGGAACCACGTTCCCCGATGAAGATGATGCCCAAAGCGGTAGCTGCGACCGGAAGGAGATAAGAAAAGGTGGCAAGCTGCGTGGCTTCGAGATAGCGCAGAGCCCAAAAATACAGGACGTAGGCGATCGCGGAGCTGAACATGGCCATGTACACCATGCAAACCCAGACGGACCAGGGGATGGCTCGCCAGTGGGCGAAGGAGCCGATGAGCGCGGCGCGATAAATGGCGAGGGGAAGAACGATGAGCGCGCCGAAGAGCGAGTTAAAAGCGGTCATGGTGAGGGAGTCATAGCGAGCGGCGACGCGCTTGCCAAGGACGACGTAGACGGCGAAACCGCAAGAGCCAGTCAGGGTGATCATGTCTCCCAGGAGCGAGGGAGAGTGGCGGCTGATGCCTGCTCCGGCGGACATGAGAGATACACCAGCGAGGGCTACGAGCATGCCAAGGACTTTGCGGAGGGTGGCCTTCTCCAGACGGAACAGAACGGCGAGGACAAGAGTGTAGATGGGAGACATGGAACTGATGATGGCGGAGTGGATGACAGAGGTGTAGCGCATGCCCACGGTGAAGCAGAATTGATTGATTGCGACGCCGAAGAATCCTAGGTAGAAGAACGTCCAGAGATCGTGGCGGCTCCATCCCGCGCGGCGGGCGCGTGCAGCATCGGCGAAAGCCGGAAGACGAAGGCAGAAGAGATAGATGAGGAACATGAAGACACCGGCGAGGACCAGGCGAAAAGAGGCGAAGGACAACGGGTCCATGTGGCGAAGAGCGATTTTGGCGGTAATGTAGTTGACGGCCCATATGGCCGTGATGAAGACGATGACGGCCGAAAGGGCGCGGCGCGATGGTGAATGGGCGGAGGTGGGATCTAAGGACACGGAATTTGTGTGAGTATTATACGTGGGAAGCGGACGAGTAGAGTTCACAGTCTACAGTTCACAGTGGACATTTCAGAGGAAGAGAGAAGGACCCGAGAACACAGTCAGGAGTGACTTTACCACGGGACGCGGACTACGAACGCGATCGCGGTGATGAACAACAGCAGGGCGCAAAAGATAAGGGTCATGCGGCGCTCCCAAGCTGGGTCTTCTTGCATACCTTCAATCTGAAGGCGACGAACGTAATCGCGGACGGAGAAGCGCCATAGCACCCACAGAAAGATTGCCAACAGGATTGGGGAGAGCGCGAGCGCAATCAAGATGTTGTGCTGAAACCCGTGATGCAATGCTGAGTCCGGCATGCCCGTCGAAATCGCACCCAAAAGGAACAGAAAAACAAAGATTCCAAGCCCTCGCACATGAACACGGTTCTCTGTTGTATCCGGCTGCAGCGAGTTTGCGAAATGGCGCAGGAACGATGAGGGCCGAATGAGCATTATGAGAGCTAGACCCGACAAGAGCAGGAGGACGAGGACTAGAAAGATGGCGATGAGATTTTCCTGCATGGAGGAAATTTAAGCACGTTTACGGCGGACTGGCTAGAACATCGAATGAGCGGGCGAGAAAGTAGAGTTTGAGAAAGCGAGAACGAACTCAAGAGCCAAGGGGAAAAACCGAACCTGGAACACGCGCCCCTTGGCTGAGATGAGAGTTGTGGTAGTATCCGCGGATTATGAAGAATCGTTCGGTACCGACCGATAGTGTTTTGCCGCACGTGCGATATCGGAACGTTGCGGATGCGGTAGCGTGGCTGACCAGGGTGTTCGGTTTCAGCGAGCATTACCGGTACGGCGAATTTGGTGGCTCGATCAGCGGCGCACAAATGCATCTTGGCAAGGCGTGGATCATGATGAAGGAAACGGCAGCCGGGTGCGCGAGCCCGGCGGAATTGGGATTCGGAACGCAGAGCTTGACAGTATTCGTGGAAGATGTCGAGGGGCACTACCAGAGAGCAAAATCGGAGGGCGCAAAGATTGTTGAGGAGCTGCACGAGACTGGGTATGGCGAGCTGCAGTACGGAGTGGAAGACTTCGAAGGACACCACTGGCTGTTTTCCAGACACGCTCGCGATGTGAACCCAAAGGAGTGGGGAGCGCGGTTGGCTGAAGGAGGAGATCTGCCGGAGTAGGCACACTCGGGCTCGAGAGGCGAGCGAAGAACGAGGCCCCCTCAAGTTTACGGTCGATCAGCGCTAGGTGGAAAACCCAGGAACCGACCTGAAGGTCGGCCACTACAAAAGCAATACTCCGAGCTAGGACAATAATTATTGAGAATCGGGGGGAGCTGCTAAGTTTTTCAGTCGGTGGACTTCCCGTTCGGTCAAGGGGCGGAATTTGCCGGTGGGGACGTCGCAAGTCAGTGGGCCCAGTTGCGTGCGTTTGATTTTTTCTACCAGAAAACCGACTTGCTGGAACATGCGGCGGATTTGGCGATTGCGGCCTTCGATCAGGATGACTTCGTACCACGGGTTGGGGGCGTCCTCGACTAGGCGGATTTGTGCGGGAGATGTCTTAACGCGGCGACCGTCTTCGAGAGGGATGGTAAGGCCATCGCGCAGGCGCTGGATGATTTTTTCGTTGGGCTTGCCGCTTATTTTGACCTGATAGATTTTGGGAATGTGAGAGCCGGCTTTGGTTAGTTTTTGGGCCAAGGCCCCGTCGTTGGTTAAGAGGAGAAGACCCTCGCTGGCGTAATCCAGGCGGCCAACGGGATAAACACGCTCGGGAAGATCGCCAAGGAGTTGCATGACCGTCGGGCGGCCCTCGGGATCGCTCACCGTGGTGACGTAGCCTTTGGGCTTGTTGAGAAGGAAATAGACGAACCGTTCCGCGCGCTTGATGGGTTTTCCGTCCACACATATTATGTCGGATTGGGGATCGGCCTTAGTTCCCTGCTCCGTTACTACTTGACCGTTTAGCGTGACCCGCCCGGCCGCGATAATCTCTTCGGCTTTGCGGCGAGAGGCAATACCGGCTGCGGCGAGGATTTTTTGGAGGCGGTCGGGCATGGTCGACGGATGGAGGAAGGATAGCAGATAACTGGGATTTGGAAGCGAGGAGGAGAAAAGCGGTAAAAGAGTAGAAGAGTATAGAGATTTGCCGTTGGAGTGTAAGAGCCCGCCCTTATAAAGCAAGGGTGGGGCACCCTCAAGTTCATACGGCTTGCGGCGTTAGGTGGAAAACCCAAAGAGAAAAACCGCGGGGCTCGCGGACTCTCCCCGCGCTACAAGTGCGGGACGGTTAGGTGGGCTTGCTGCGTTTTGTGGGGCGGGCAAAGGGGCGATGGGATTTGGGGGCGGGCTTTGGATTGCGCAGAGGGTCAGCTTGGCGTTTTTCCAGCAAGTGGTAGCGGCCTTGCGGGATGGATTCGATGGAGAGATGGCCGAGAGCGATGCGTTTCACTTTTTCTACCGGATGGAGTTCCTTAAAAAGGATGCGGCGGAGAATATCCAGTTTGGCGCCGGTCGTGTGAACTTCGTACCAGAAATTTGCGGCGCGGCCGCGAGTGGAATCAGGCTGGCGCACGGTGCGCAGGCGCGTGCCGGTTTCTTTCCCGAGGCGATCGAGTTCTTCCAGCGTGAGGCGGCCCTTGATCTTCACATGATAGACCTGCGGCAGATGCGCCCAGTTCTTGAGGATGGCGGCGGTGAGTTCGCCGTCGTTGGTAAGAAACACCAGGCCGGAATCGGCGTAATCGAGATTGCCGACGGGGTAGACGCGCTTGGGGTAGCCGCGAAGGAAATTGCGCAGGGTGCGGCGGCCTTCAGGATCGGCCAGCGAGGAAACGACTTCGGGAGGCTTGTGCAGGAGCAGATAGACGTGCTCTTCTTCGGACTCGATCAAGCGGCCGGCGGCTTCGATCTTGTCCGTGGAAGGATCGGCTTTCGAGCCTAGTTCGGTGACCACGTGCCCATTGACGCGGACCTGCCCGGATAAGATGAGTATCTCGGCGTGACGTCGAGAGGCGATGCCGGCATGAGCGATAATTTTTTGCAGGCGTTCAAGCATTGGCAAGAAGGATAGCAGATATTCCTGGCGCGGATCAGGAGCGGAAGAGAAAAACGGTGAAAGCATGCCCCGATCCCTCCGCTGCGGGCCGCAAAAGCGGCGGCGCTCCGGTCGAAATGAAAATTGAGTGGTGCTATTTGGAGGCAGAGGCGGAATGGGCGGACGGCGATGGGGGATCTTCGTCGAGTTGGCCGGAGGGCATACCTTCGCTGGTGGCGGCAGCTTCTTCTTCACGGAGGGACTCAGCTTCGGAGAGTTTTTGTTCGAGTGGAGCAAGTGAGGCCGAGCCCTCGGGAAGGGGAAGATTCTCTAGTGTATCGGCGGATGCCCCATCAAGAACAGATTCGTCGGCGGCGGGGGCGATCCCTTCGTCGGTGCCAAGCGCCTCGCGAGCGAGGGCTTCGAATTCTCTGAGGCTGGGGAGTTCGTCCAGATCGCTTAGACCGAAGCGCATTAGGAATTCCTTGGACGTCTTGTAAAGGATGGGGCGGCCCATAACCTCCTTGCGGCCAGCGGTGGTGATCAGTTTCTTGTCGAGCAGCGTGGAGATTACGCCGGAGGCGTTGACTCCACGGATGTCGGAAATCTCCGGCGCGGTGACGGGCTGTTTGTAGGCTATTACAGCCAGTGTTTCCAGCGCGGGCATGGAGAGTCGCAGCGGGGGACGCAACGATTTGATGAAGCGGCGGACAACATCGTGGTGCTGGGGCTTGGTGTACATTTTGTAGCCGCCAGCAACAGCGCGGACTTCGATGCCGCGGGAATCGTTGGCGCAGGAGGCGACTAGTTCATCGAGGGCGGATTGGACAACCAGCTTTTCCTCCGAGAGCACGGAGGCAAGCTGATCGAGAGTGGCGGGCTCGTCGGCGGCGTAGATGATGGCTTCCAGAGCGGCGATGCGATCGGCGGAATTGGACATGAATTGCCTCTTAAATGAGGTAGAGGAAGTATAGGAGGTTAAGGAAGGTAAGGAAAGAAGCAAGGCGCGTCGGCAAAGCTTACGATCCCTCGCTCGATTTACTTCATTTCCCTCCTTTACTTCCTTAACCTCCTTTACCTCATTTTCTCACTACTGATACTCCGCGTCGATGCGCAATGCGCCGGTTTCATCGAAGGCTACATCGAAGGATTTAGCGCGTTTGAGCTGGATATCGCCGAACTGCTTTTCCTGGATAAGGGCTACTGCCTGAAGCTTGACCATTTCCAGGAGAGCCAGGAAGGCTACGATCATGGCGTGGCGAGAGGGGCAGGCTTCAAAGAATTCGATCAGGCTAACGGAATTGGTGTCGCTGGCGAGAAGGCGGCTGCGAAGCTGGGCGATCATCTGGGCCACGGTGAATTCTTCGCGCTGAAGATCGATGCGGGAAACTTCTTTTTTGCGCTCGAGGACTTGCTGGAATACGCGAACTAAATCTACGAGGGAAACCACCAGTTCGCCTTCGGTGCCTTCATCGTGGTAGAGGGATTTATCGGGCCTGGACCAAACGTTTTCTTCGATTTGTTGTTTTTGGTAAAGGAGCTGGGCGGCGTTTTTGAATTTTTCGTGTTCGATCAGCCGCTGGACAAGTTCCTCGCGCGGGTCGGCGGCTTGCTCTTCTTCCGTACCCAGCGGATCGGGAGGGAGAAGCATTTTGGATTTGATGTAAATGAGCGTGGCGGCCATGTAGATGAATTCGGCGGAGACATCGATGTTCTGGACTTCGAGCTGGTGGAGGTAGTCGAGATATTGGCTGGTGATTTTGGAAATTTGGATGTCGTGGATGTTCATTTCCTGCTTCTTGATGAGGTCAAGCAGGAGGTCGAGCGGACCTTCGTAGATGGGAATGTGTATGCGGTAGGGGGGAGAGGACATGGAAGAATAGTTTACAGTCGACAGTTTACAGTTGACAGTCAAAAAGGGAAACCCAAGCGGGCACGATGTACGGCGCCCTAGGAGAGACTGCGGCGTTTGGATTGCCAGCCTAGGACGGACTCGCGGACTCTTTCTATTGTCCGCTTCGCAGACTCTTGGGCTTTTTTCGAGCCATTATCCAGGATTTCCAGCACACCTTTGGGATTGGCTTCCCAGTGCAGGCGCCTTTCGCGGATGGGCGTGATCCACTTGATCAGGTTGTCGGCCATGGCCGATTTGCATTCGATGCAGCCGATTCCTGCGGTGCGGCAACCGGTTTGCACCCAGTCGAGGCGGCCGGGATCACGCTCGGGAGTAGAAAAGAGTTTGTGCCAATCGTAGACCGGACAAATGTCGGGATTGCCGGGGTCGGTGCGGCGCTTGCGGGCCGGGTCGGTGACCATGACTTTGGTTTTGGATCGGATTTCGGCGTCGGATTCTGAGAGAGTGATGGCATTGCCGTAGGACTTAGACATTTTGCGGCCGTCGAGGCCGGGGACGCGGGGGGTGGGGGTGAGGAGGACGGAGGGTTCGGTAATGATCTCCGAAAAACTCACGAACTTGCGTCCGCGCGGACCGATCCGCTCGAGCCAGTTTTGAATCCCGTCCTCCATCGCTTGCTGGTGTAACCCCTCGAGAGCAATATTGCCACCGCTTCGCACGGAAAAAATAAGAGCTTCCATTTCCTCGTTTTTCCACCGATCAAGGTTGATCGATAGCCCGTAGAACGTGTTGAAGCGGCGGACGAGTTCGCGGGACATTTCTACGTGGGCGACCTGGTCTTCGCCCACCGGGACGATGAGCGGCTTGCCGGGGTCTGAGTAAATAACGATGTCGGCGGTTTGCAGAGTGGGGTAGCCGAGGAACCCGTAAGTGTGCAGATCCTTGTTCTTGATATTTTCGAGGGCTTCTTTGTAGGTGGGGACGCGCTCCAGCCAACCGAGGGGAGTGATCATCGAGAGGAGGAGATGGAGTTCGGCGTGTTCGGGGACCTGGGACTGGAGAAAAATTACGGATTTCTGCGGGTCCAGCCCGGCGGCCAGGAAATCGATGGCGACTTGCAACGTGTTTCCCGCTATGGCGGAGGTGTCCGCGTAATCGCTGGTCAGGGCGTGCCAATCGGCGACAAAGTAGAAACAGTCGTGCGAGGGATCATTCTGCAGGCGAACCCAATTTTGCAACGCGCCAAAATAGTTGCCGATTTGAAGGCGGCCGGTAGGGCGCATGCCGGAGAGAACCCGCTTGGATTTGGGAGATGTGGACAAGAGGTGGTCCTTGGTTGAGTGTTGGCGAACACAAAAGGATATCAGATATGAGCAATCAGGAACCCACAACCACTCAACTTCGCCTAGTCCAAGTTTGTCATCCCGACCGGAGCGGCCCGACTTTTTCTTCGCGCCATTTTCTGGCGCGTCGGCCCGCGCAGTGGAGGGATCGTGGCACGATCAATGTGTATTGCCCTACTTTCCGTTTTTCGAATTTCTATTTTCGAGTTTCGTTTTTCGAACTTCCGCTTTTGGATATCTGATCGCCGATATCTGTTTGCTGATCTCACTGAGCTGATATCACCTGCTACTTGCGCAAAAGATCTCGGGCGATGATGGTTCGTTGAATCTCGCTTGTACCCTCATAAATCGAAATTACCCGGGCATCGCGGTACATGCGTTCGACTTCAGATTCGCGGGAATATCCCTGGGAGCCGTGAATCTGGACGGCTTTGTAGACTACGCGATTGACCATTTCGCTGGCGTAGAGTTTGGCGCGGGAGGAAGCAGAGCCGTGACTTGTGTTTCGTGAATCATGACTCGTGGCGGCTTGATAGAGAAGCAGGCGGGCGGCTTCGATTTCGGTGTGCATGTCGGCCAGCATGAATTGAATGGCTTGGAATTCGGAGATGGAGTGGCCGAAGGCTTTGCGCGCGCGTGCGAACTTTATGGATTCTTCGAAGGCTCCTTGGGCCAAGCCTACGCCTACGGCGGCTATGCCGATGCGTCCTCCATCCAGGGCGGACAGGGCGATCTTCAGGCCTTGGCCTTCTTCGCCCAGGCGATTGGCGGCGGGGACTTCGCAATTATTCAAGATGATTTCGACGCAGGGAGAACTGCGCTGGCCCATTTTGTCTTCGTGGCGGCCGATTTGAAATCCGGGGAAAGTGGGTTCAACGAGAAAGGCGGTGATTCCCTTCCCTGCGGCGGATGGATCGGTTTTGGCGAAGATTAGATAGACGCCGGCGGCGCTGCCATTGGTTACCCAGGTTTTGGTGCCGTTGAGGAGATAGTGACCAGTGACCGGCGACCAGCGACCAGTGGAAGAGGAGCCCAAGAGCCCAGGTGCAACGGCGGTACCTGGGGCACCCGAAGAAAAAGCCGCAGGGATCGCGGACTCTCCCTGCGCTACATGACGAACGGCGGTGGCTTGGATTCCGGCGGCGTCGGAGCCGGCGGCTGGTTCGGTTAGGCAGAAAGCGCCCAGGATTTCGCCAGAGGCTAGAGGCTTTAGATAGCAGGATTTTTGTTGTTCGGTGGCGAAGGCTTGCAGAGGGAGTTGGACGGCGGAGTTGGTGACGGACAGGGTAGTGGCTATGGAAGCGCTGACGCGGGCTACTTCTTCGAGCATCAGGACGTAGGAGATGGTGTCCAGGCCCGGGCCGCCGTAGGCTTCGGGGGTGAGCATGCCGCAACAGCCTAGGGCGCCGAGTTTTTTGATGGCGTCGAGGGGGAAATGGTCAGTTCGCTCCCAGTCTTTGACGTGAGGGTGGACTTCGGCGTGCATAAAGTCGCGGACAGTGTCGCGGATCAGGAGTTGGTGATCGGAGAGGGAGAAGTCCATCGTAGATTCAGTTATAAGTTTTCAGGTTTCAGTTTTCAGTAAAGAGTCGAAAGTTCAAAGTTGAAAGTTAACAGTTTAGAGGGGAAAAGGAAACTTGGGAGTGAAGAGAAAAAGAGTGGTGGCATTGGAGCGTAAGAGCCTACCCTCACAAAACGAGGGTGGAGCACCCTCAAGCCCTTCTGGTGGCTGGTGTGACGGGGAAGGGCCAAAAGAAAAAGCCGCAGGGCTCGCGGACTCTCCCTGCGCTACATGGTTAGCCACGATGGCGGAATTTGTCGAAGAGCCAGAGTCCGTAAAGCAAGCCCCAACCGATGGCGGTATAGAGATTCCAATGACGCGCGGGATCAATCGCGTGAGCACCTAATGCAAAGGCCACGGCGATGCAGAGGAAAAAGAAGCTGAAGACCACAAAGTTGCGAATCTTCAGTTCGCGCGGGGTCTCGAAACTTGCGGGAGACACCTCATTGTCATCGAGGGCAGTCCCCTGCTCATCCTGCTTTGGCTGAGAAAGAATGTCTTTCATTTTGGTACGATCCCGACTTTAGAGTTTGAAAAGCTCGCGTAGCCGTTTGGTTTGTTGGCGGGAGACGGGGATCTCGGATTGTTTTTTGTCGTTCATCTTGATCATGAAACTGGATTTGAACCAGGGGACGACTTCCTTTATGTGGTGAACATTCACCAGGTAGGAGCGATGAGGACGCCAGAAGGAGTCGGAGTCGAGAGCGGCGTGGAGTTCTTCGAGGGTGCGGCATTGCGAAGAGCCTTCAACATCGCGGGCTACCACGGAGATCAAGCCGCCTTCGATGGAGGCGAAGATCAGGTCGCTGGAATCTACCAAAAGCATGCGCTGCTGGGACTTGATCAAGATTTTAGAAGGAGGTTTGGAGGCAGGCTTGGGCGAGGAGAGTTGAGCTACTAGCTGCTCAAGGCGCTCGGTGGGGCTGGTGTGCGCTTCGATCTCTTTTTTGGCTTTTTGGACAGCTTTGGCGATGCGCGCTTTGTCGAACGGTTTGAGGATGTAATCCACCGCGTTTACGTCGAAAGCTTGCACGGCATACTGATCGAAAGCGGTGGCGAAAACCACGTGCGGGACTTTGAGTTTGCGTTCGACTAACTTCTTAAGCACGCCAAAACCGTCAAGGCCGGGCATTTGCACGTCGAGGAAAAGCAGGTCCGGGGAATGCTCCTTGATCAGATTGATGGCATCGAGGCCGTTCTTGCCCTGCGCGAGAAGATTAATTTCGGGAAAGGATTTGAGAAGGAAGGCTAGTTCTTCGCGAGCGGGTTTTTCGTCGTCGACGATGATGGTGTTGATGGGCATGGGTGAACAATCGAGTATAGCGCGAGGTCGGTGAAGTATTTGAAAGTTAAAAGTCAAAAGTTGAAAGTTGAAAGCAGAAGGAAGAAAGGCAAACGTAACGCAGAGACGCAGAGTTCGCAGAGAAGCGGAAGAAGAGAGACTGCGTGGCGGTTTCGGGTATGATGCGGGATTGATGCGAGGGAAAACCGTGGAAGAGAGGAGTGGGGATGGCTAAAGAGATGGAGAAGATATTGAAGAGCGAGGTTGTGTACGAGGGGCCGGTGTTTGGTGTGCGCCGCGACGAAGTGTTGGAGCCGGGAGGGCTGAAGACGACGCGGGAGGTGATTACTCATCCCGGATCGGTGGTGGTACTTCCAGTGCTCGATGACGGAAGATTGGTGATGATTCGGCAATACCGGCACGCTACCCGGCAATACTTGTGGGAGTTGGTGGCGGGCAGGAAGGAACCGGGAGAGACACCGAAAAGGGCGGCGGCCCGGGAACTATTGGAAGAGACGGGCTACCGGGCGAAGCGCTTCGCCGTGTTTTTGGACGTGTTCCCTACCCCTGGCTTCCTGGAAGAACGCATGTTTATCCTGCGGGCCGAAGGGTTAACGGAGGGAATAGCTCAGCCGGAAGAAGATGAAAAGATTGAAGTGCGGGCGTACCGGCTGAGCGAACTAAAAGAGATGATTCATCGAGGTAAATTGCGGGACGCGAAATCGATTGCCGCGATTCTATATTATTTAACTTATGGAAAGGATAAGCGGGGCAGGTAGGACTTAAAACGATTTTAGCTGGAGAAAAATGGAGAATTTTAAACATATAGGTTCAGGAACCTATTGACTAAGAGTTCCATTTTGATACACTCCGCGCAATTCGTGCTCGTGGCGGCGTCTGGTATTAATCCGCCCCCAGGAGTCACCGTCCAAAGGAGACACGAAGTGCAAGGAACTGTTAAGTGGTTTAATAATTCAAAAGGATACGGATTCATTGGCCGGGAAGACGGGCCCGATGTGTTCGTTCACTATTCCGCGATCGTCGGGGATGGTTACCGGACGTTGCAGGAAGGGGATCCGGTCGAATTTGAAATTGTACAAGGGCCGAAAGGGCCACAGGCGGCAAATGTAAGTAAGCCAGCCTGAGAGTCGTAAAGAGAATTAGAATGCCGGCGGAGGCGAGAGCTTCCGCCGGTTGTGTTTTTGGCGTAGAAGATGAAGCAGGAAGAGCGGGGAGAGAGGAATATAATGGCGGCCATGGAAAACAAACAGATTGCACGGATATTGCGAGAGACGGCGCGGTTGCTGGAGATTGATGGCGCGATCATTGGCCGCTATCGGAGCTATGAGAAGGCGGCCGAATTGATTGATGGGCTGCCGGATTCAGTGGAGGCGATGATTGCCACTCCGGAGAAGTTGACGGAATTGCCGGGGATTGGCGACCGCATGGTGGAGCACTTGAAGGAGATTGTGGAGACTGGCGATTACAGCCTGCGGAAGAAACTTCTGAAGAAGTATCCCGAGACAATACTGGACCTACTGGAGCTGCAATCTCTTGGACCGAAAAAGGTTGCGGTGCTCTGGAAGACGTTTAAGGCAGGGACAGTAGCGGACGTTGAGAAACTGGCGAAAGAGGGGAAGCTGCGTGACCTGGCGGGATTTGGAGAAAAAAGCGAGAAGAACATCTTGAAGGCCGTAGAAGTGTTCAAGAAGTCCACGGGACGATTCCACCTGGATACGGCGGAAGATGCTTCGGCGGCGATTGGGGCGCACATCAAGAAGGTGGGGAAAGCGGTGGAGTCTGTGACGCCGGCGGGATCATTGCGTCGTGGTAAAGAAACGGTGGGAGATTTGGATTTGCTGGTGACGATGGCGGAGGGGCACACGAAACAGAAAGATGTGGATGCGGTGGCGAAACATATTCTGACGTACGAGGGGATCGATCAGACTCTGGCGCATGGCGAAAACAAGGTGAGTTTTACACTGGAAAACGGGCTGCAGGTGGATGTGCGGCTACTGGAAAAGGAGAATTTTGGAGCGGCATTGCTGTATTTCACGGGGTCGAAGGAACACAACGTGGCGTTGCGCGGGCGCGCGAATGAGATGGGGTACACGTTGAATGAATACCAATTGGCGACTTTGAAGGGCGAGAAGCGCGTGGCGGGCCGGACGGAAGAGGAGATTTACGGGAAGTTGAAGCTGGACTATATACCACCGGAATTGCGCGAGAACACGGGCGAGATTGCAGCCGCGGAAGCGCACAAGCTGCCGAAACTGATCGAGCTGCGGGATATCAAAGGCGACCTGCAGATGCACACCACGGCGAGCGATGGCAAGAATTCGATTGAGGAGATGGCGGAGGCAGCGAAGGCTCTGGGGCTTGCATACATCGCGATCACCGACCATTCCAAAGCGGTGACGGTGGCGAACGGGTTGGACGAGAAGCGCATGGCGGCGCACATCAAGAAGATTCATGCAGCGAACGAGAAAGGGTTGGGGATTCGCGTTCTGGCCGGCGCGGAGGTGGACATCCTGAAAGATGGCGCGCTGGATTATTCAGATGAGTTGCTGGCGCAACTGGATGTAGTGGTCTGCTCGATCCATTCGTACTTTAATTTGGAGCGAGAGGCGATGACCGAGCGCATGCTGGCGGCGATTGAGAATCCCTACGCGCAGATCATTGGGCATCCGACGGGGCGAGTCCTGCTGCGGCGGGAGCCGCTGGATTACGACATGGATAAAGTGCTCGCGGCTTGCGCAAAGCATGAGGTGGCGATGGAGTGCAATTCCTATCCAGACCGGCTGGACTTGAAGGATGTGTATCTGCGGATGTGCAAGGAACGCGGGGTGAAAGTAGTTATTTCGACGGATTCGCATAACGCAGGGAATCTGAAGTTGATACGGTATGGGGTCAGGATGGCTCGGAGAGGGTGGCAGGAGAAGAAGGATGTGATTAATACGTTGCCCGTGGGCGAGTTCTTGGGGGCTTTGCGGGGGAAGAGGAAGGCAGCGAAGGGGTAGGAAAGGGAACATTTTGCGGGGCTAGTACGTTACATGGGTAGAGCGGTTCAGTGGAGGTGAGGACTATGAGAATGGGTGATCTTAGGCGATGGAGTGTGCTGCCCCTGGTCGTTGGAGTAGTGGCACTGGTTTGCGCGGGGCAAGCGCGTGGCGAGGAAGTGGCAAAAACCTTTACGGTCAGCGGGCACGCCAGTGTGAAGGTGACGACGGATGATGGATCGGTGCGCGTATCTACGGGCGACATCAAGCAGGTGGAAATCCGAGTCATTTATTCGGGATACAAACTGGACAAGGATTTGAAGGTGAGCACGTCGCAAAGTGGAGACACGGTCGAAGTCGTGGCCAAGACTTCGAGCGGCGGCTTCTGGAATTGGGGCGTGCGTCACGCCAGTTTGCGCGTGGAAGTCCATATGCCGAAAGATGCAGATTTGACAGTAGATACGGGCGATGGATCGGTGGAGGCAGAGTCGATTAACGGGAATTTGGATGTTAAAACAGGCGACGGGCATATCGCCGTACAGGGCGCCAAGGGAACGATACGGCTGCACACCGGGGATGGCTCAATTGAGGCTCGGGAACTGGATGGACGCGCGGATGTGACAACCGGGGATGGTCACGTGAACCTGGACGGGCGGTTTGACACACTGAATATCAAAACGGGCGATGGAAGCGTCACGGCTCGAGCGCACGGCGGGTCGAAGGTGGTGTCGAGTTGGAGCATTCATACGGGAGATGGAAGCATTGACTTGGATTTGCCGTCGGAGATTCAGGCGAATCTGGACGTGAGTACGAATGACGGGCACATCAGTATGGGAATCCCGCTGTTGGTGGAAGGGACGCTGAGCACGACCAGGATAAGCGGAAAGATGAATGGCGGCGGGGCGCCGATTGTGGTTAGGACGGGGGATGGGTCGATTCACCTGAACAAGTCCTAGAAGGTCGGGATTTGGGCTGGGATTGGGCAGTCAGAAGTGTTGTGGGAAAATGGCAACGGGTGTCCCATAAATGGGGCACTCGTTTCTCATTTAGGGACGTAAGTAATTGAAAAGAAAGGGAGGGATTTGGAAGGCGACCTGCACTAAAGTACAGGCAAGGGGAGGTTAGGGCTTGATAGTCATACTACTTACCTGTGCCGTTTTGGGACTATTTGTGATTAGCCTCATGAGCTCGGTTCTGGCGAATCAGAAACGGAGGTCCTGAGGGCGAGGAGGCAATTGGGATTGGCCGGTGAGACGATTCGAGTAGTTGTCAGCGGGTATTGATGATAGTGTCACGGCTGTGAGGTGGGAATGATGGCAGACGCGACGCGTGTGGCGATTGTCCTGGGGGCGATGGCGGGTGCGATTGTGACCGCTGCTTTTGCGATCTTGTTTGCTCTATATGCAACACCGGTATTGTTGGCCAGTTCGCGGACGGCAGCGTTGGCAATCGCGGGGTTTTTGGTGGTACTGAATGTTTCCCTTCGCTGGAAGAAGGCGCGGGAAAAACGTTTGGCAGAGGCTAAGTAGTTCCCTTCCTTTTGAACGAGCGAGAAATTCACAGAGAAATTTAGAGAAGAAAGGCCTTAGATTCTGGGGCCCGTGCGCCTGTGTGGCTAAGAAAAATCAAGAGGCGAAAAACTATAAGAGTGCAAGAGTTGGAACCCGATAGCCGTTGCTTATGCTCGGGGCACGAGCGATGTGCCTATTTGGGAGTGGAATGGGCGTCGACGGCGTCGAGGGCGCGGAGGGAATAGATCAGGGCAGCGCCGGCGTTCATTGCCATCGCTACACCCAGGGCTTCGGCGATTTCTTCTCGGGAGGCACCGGCCTTCAAGGCCGCGTCGGTGTGGACGGTGATGCAACCGTCGCAGCGAGTGGTGACGGCTACGGCGAGAGAGATGAGTTGGCGGACTTTTTCGCCCAGCTGGGAGTCCTTGGAGTTGGCACTGGACAGAGTTTGGTACCCGCGAACGGAATCGGGCGTGAGCTTCATGAATTGGGATAGCTGGGCGCCGATCTGCTTCTGGTAGTCATTCCAATCGAGCATCATGTGAAGGGCTCCTGAAAGTTGGGATTTGAACCGAGTGCGGGAGTATACGACAGAAAACGCTTGCAAGAAAATATGCCGCATCAATCCCAGTGATGCCGCATGCCCCGGCCGCACGGTCGCCAGGGCGGTCCAGCAGGGGCAAAGCAAAGATGTGTGGCGGCGACTTATGCCATTCAGGCGTTCTTTCCTGTTACATTTCGCCTGTTCCTTGTTGATTGTTGAGCCGTCCTTGTGTGAAGAGCGACACCCCGCCGTGTCGATCGTGCGAGGAAGCTTGGAATTGTCCTTTTTCAGGGTTTGTTCATTCCAAACGAAGCTGGCAGGGAGAGGCGAGAAGCAGTTGGATTCTTGTAGTGTCTAGCCAAGGCCCCGTGCACGTCTCTCTCAGAAACTGAATCAGACCACGCCGCCCCCGACTACGCACGAGCCGAGCCAGACGTGTCGTGTTTTGCGCCAGGGTGTTCAGCAGATGTCCCAGTCGCATTAGGAAGTGGTAACCCTTCATGGCCTTCCAGTCCTGCGAAAAGCAATGCTCGTACTGATAGCCTTGACACTTCTCCACCAAAAAGTTGCTCTCGATTCCCCAACGATGCCGCGCGCCCAGGTTGCATCGCTCATGGACGTTCTCCCGTCTCAGCGGTTCGCTGGAGATCCAAGCATGACGCGAGGCTTTCTGCACCAGCTTCAGCGAATCCGGGGCCAGTTCTTCCCAGGTTTCTTCGCAGATCACCACATGCAGAGTTTGCCGCCTCCGTTCTCTCTCCCCGTAGCGATACTCGATGTCGTTCACCCATCGGAAACGTTGCTTGCGGTCCCCCCAGTGCTGTTCCCAATGCTGGTTGCGCTGCAGTTGTCCGAGCCCGCGGACCTCTTCCCATACCGACGGCAGCGAGTCGTCCTGCAGTACGATCATGAACTGCCAATGGTAGCGCCGGCACAGTTCCACGACCGGGCCGTTGGCATACAGCCCGTCCAACAAAACCAGGATCGGCAGACGCGGAAAATACTCTTTCATCCGCTGCGCCAGCCGGCGAAAAGCTTTTAGTCCGAAGTTCCACCAATAACAGAGGCGTAATTCGAGGATAAGCCCTTGAAAATCTCCGGATTAGCCTAGGGTTTGCAAATTATAATGCACCCATGTAAGTATGCATATTGTGCTTGACAACGCGATGTATGTGTGATTTATTGCCCCCATGTACATCGATACCGTCCCCAACCGCAACTCCCCGCCCGCCGTCCTCCTCCGCGAAGCCTGGCGCGAAGGCAACAAAACCCGCAAGCGCACCTTGGCCAACCTCTCCGCTTGGCCCCCAGAAAAAATCGAAACCTTCCGCCGCCTGTTGTGCGACGAGCGGCTGGTCTCTCCGCACGATTTGTTCGCTACACAGAAATCCCTTCCTCACGGCCAGGTGGAAGCCATCCTGGAAATGATCGGCAAGCTCGAACTGGATCGCCTGATCTCGGCCGAGCGCTGCCGCGAACGAGACTTGGTCGTGGCCATGGTCGTTCAGCGCTTGATTTCCCCGGCGTCGAAACTGGCGACCACCCATCACTGGCACACCACCACCCTGGCAGAAGAGTTGGGAGTAGCAGAGGCCACGGAGAATGATCTCTACGAGGCCATGGACTGGCTTTTCGAGCGCAAGGAGCGCATCGAGAAAAAGCTGGCCGCTCGCCATCTGAGCGAGGGTGGCCTGGTGCTCTATGACGTTTCGAGCAGTTTCTATGAGGGACGCACCTGCCCGCTGGCACAATTTGGACACGACCGCGATGGCAAGAAGGGTCTGCCGATCATCGTGTACGGCGTGATGACCAATGGCGAGGGATGTCCGGTGGCGGTGGAGGTGTATCCGGGAAATACGGGAGACTCGACGACGGTAGGCGACCAAATCGAGAAGCTGCGGGAGCGCTTTAAATTGTCCCGGGTAGTGCTGGTGGGAGATCGTGGGATGCTGACCCAGCCGCAGATCGACAAGCTCAAGCAGCATCCTGGTTTTGGTTGGATCACGGCGCTGACCAGCACGGCGATTCGCGAATTGGTGAAGCAGGGGGCCTTGCAACTATCGTTGCTGGACCAGAAGAATCTGGCCGAGATCACCGCACCGGATTATCCGGGCGAGCGGCTGATGGTTTGCCATAACCCGGTGTTGGAGGAGGAGCGAAGGCGGAAACGGGAGGCGTTACTGGAAGCCACCGAGAAGAGCTTGGAGAAGATCAGCAAGGAAGTGACGCGACGCAAGAAGAAGGCGCTCACGGCTGTGGAGATTGGGTTGAAGGTGGGGAAGGTGCTGGGACGCTACAAAGTGGGCAAACACTTTGCGTGCAAAATCGGCGAGGGCAGCTTCGCCTGGAGTCGCCGTGCGCAGTCGATCGAGCAGGAAGAGAAGCTGGACGGGATTTATGTACTGCGTACGAGCGAGCCGGTGGAACGGCTTTCCGCGGAAGACACGGTGCGGAGCTACAAGAGCCTGGCGGAAGTGGAACGAGCTTTTCGTTGTCTGAAGGGGATCGATCTCTTGGTGCGACCGATTCGACATCGCACTGAGGATCGCGTGCCAGCGCACATTTTTCTGTGCGTGTTGGCCTACTATGTGGAATGGCATCTGCGCCGGGCTTGGGCGCCGCTGTTGTTCGAGGATGAAGAACGATGGGAGGAGCGCAAACGCCGCGATCCGATTCTGCCGGCGAAACCCTCGGATTCCGTTCAGCGAAAAAAACGCTCGCAGCAAACTGTGGATGGTCTTCCGGTGCACAGTTTCCAGGGCCTGCTGGCGGAGTTGGCCAACCGGGCCAGAGTGACTTACGCGCTCAAGTCAGAGAAGTCGGAGGAGAAGACGAATTTGACTTTCCGCCAGGTGACCGAGCCGACGCCGGTACAGGCTCGAGCCTACGAATTAGTTCGGATGTTCCCAGTAACCGGAAAGTGAACTTAGCCCTATGCCGCTGCGAATTAACAGGATACCCTCTGGGGCTCCGTGGAACTTCGGTTTAGTTCGCAGTCTTGTTTATCCCTCTCCTGGTCGTACTCTTCGTAGGTCAGAAACTCGCTCAACAGCGGAATGGTTATGCCATTGATTTCGATACTCTATTTCGGCCCACCAACGATCATCTAAATTGGCCCACCTACTGAAAACCATATACCGTGGATCTCGTTACGGGCTGGCGAGCCCCCAAGGAGACCCGGTTGAACAGGAGAGCCAAAGTGGAACTATTTGAGCAGATTCGGCGGGAGTACAACCACGGCGTGGGGACCATCCAAGGGGTGGCGAGGAAGCTTGGAATTCATCGGCGCATGGTGCGGGAAGCATTGGCTGACGCGGTTCCGAGGGAGCGAAAGATCAACACTCGACCGAAGCCGAAATTGGAAGCAGCGGCGACTTTCATCGAAGCGATTCTGCAGACCGATCAGAAGGCACCAAGAAAGCAGCGACACACCGCACATCGGATCTGGTGCCGGATCCGCAAGGAACTTCCGGAAGTCAGCATCGCCGAGTCATCAATTCGTCGCTATGTACGCGAGCGGAAGATTCAGTTACAACTCATCGGGCACGAGACGTTCATTCCGCAGTCCTACGCTTGGGGAGGAGAAGCGCAGGTGGATTGGTATGAAGCTTACGCAGATATCTGCGGAGAGCGGGAGCTGGCCTACGTATTCTGCATGCGCAGTATGGCCAGCGGAGGAGCGTTCCATTGCGCTTTCCCACACGCCAGCCAGCAAGCGTTTCTGGAAGCGCATGAACAAGTGTTTCTCTATTTCGGTGGAGTGTTTGCTGTCTTGCGGTACGACAACCTTAAGAGTGCAGTGAAGAAGATTTTGCGAGGGCACCAGCGAGAGGAGACCACGCGGTTCATAGCCTTCCGATCGCATTGGGGTTTCCAGTCGGAGTTCTGCACCCCGGCGGAAGGTCACGAGAAGGGTGGCGTGGAAGGAGAAGGAGGATACTTTCGCCGAAACCATATGGTGCCGGTTCCGCAGGTTGCCAGTTGGGAAGCACTGAACCTTTTCTTGCTGAAAGCATCCAGGAACGATGAGCAGCGTTTGATCGGCGAGCGGGCACAGACGGTTGGTGCAGGGATGAATCTGGAGCGAGAACACCTGCAGGCACTGGCGGAAGAAGGTTTTGATTTGGCAGCGATTCACTTTCCACATGTGAACGCCAGCGGCTGCGTGAAGGTGCTGACCAACTTCTACTCGGCTCCTCTTCCCGTCGGAGTGGAAGTGCAGGCCAAGGTGCATTCGTCCTACGTGGAGATCTGGCATCAGGGAGAGTGTGTGGCGCGGCATGAACGGTGCTTCAACCGCCAGCAGAAAGTACTCAACCTGGAGCACTACCTGGAGGCGCTGACCAAGAAGCCCGGAGCGTTCGCTGGTTCGACACCGCTCGAGCAGTGGCGGGCGCAAGGACGTTGGCCGGCCAGTTTCGATCGCTACTGGGAGATGCTGAAGCAACGAAGGGGCCAGCAGCCGGGAACACGCGCCATGATCGAGGTGCTTTTGCTGGGCCGGCAGCACGGCTACCCGCAACTGCAAGTGTCGATCGAAAAGGCTCTGGAGATGAGTTGTTTCGATGTGGAAGCCGTGCGCCTGCTCCTGGAGGCGGAACGAAACGGGAAACGAGAGCCGCGTGAAGCGGTCGAGGTCGGGGCCTTGCGAGTGTATGACCGGCCACAACCGACCACCAGGAACTACGACCAGTTGCTGGAGAACTATTCCGGGAACGGGGTGATTCAATGAGCGTCGCGACGGTTCCCGTGCAACAGGCGACGATTCGGCAGTATGCCAAAGACCTGAGGCTGGCGACGGTGGGAGGGCAGTTTCTGTCGATGGCCGAAGAAGCAGCCAAGCAGAAGCAGGGGCACTTGAGTTATCTGGAAGCGCTGCTCGGAGCGGAAGTGGAAGATCGCTATCAGCATGGGGTAGCACGGCGGATAACCGATGCCCATTTCCCCAAGGTAAAAACACTGGAGGACTTTGCGTTCGCTGATGCGCCGCACCTTCCTGCGGCCCAGATCCGGAACCTGGCCGAAGGCGGGTACTTGAGCCGCAGCGAGCCAGTTATTTTTCTCGGGGAGACCGGCACGGGTAAAACGCACCTGGCAACGGGGCTAGCGATAGCTGCTTGTCGTCAGAGGAAACGGGTGCGATTCACGACGGCGGCGCAGTTGGTAAACGAACTGACGGAGGCCAAGAACAGGAGCGAACTAAATCGTGTGACCAACCGGTGGATGCGCTATGAGTTAATCGTGATCGACGAAATGGCATATGTAGCGATGCCGGAAGCAGCTGCCGAGCTGTTGTTCCAGATCATCGCTGGCCGGGCCGAGAGAGCGGCGGTGATCGTGACAACGAATCTGCCGTTTTCGGAGTGGACCACGATGTTCCCGAACGCCAGGTTGTGCAAGGCCATGCTCGACCGGTTGACTGATCAGGCGCACATCATCGAGACCGGCACGGAGTCGTATCGTTTCCGCAGAACTCTGAATAAGAAGAAAGGCGGCAAGGGATGAGGCAACGGGTAGCGAGCTCCTGGGAAAACGGGGATGCTACGGGTCGACCGAGTTGGAGATCGTCGTTCCTGGGAGACGCTGACGCCACGCTTCTAGAACTTTTCCCGCATCCCGGTCTACGCTACGCCCTAAACGCGCCGCCCTACGGGCGCCGCAGGGCTTCGCTCCGACCGGGATGCGGGAGTTGATTCACCCAGGGGGTGGCCAGATAGGTGATCGAAGTGGGCCAAATTAGGTTGACGGAATCAGCCATTCGCGAAGGCCAGGTTGGCCTCCAAAACATAGACGTAGTATTGCGTCTCACTGGCTAGGCTCCCGTCTTTCTGCTTGCGCTGTAGGTCTCGCTCCAAGCATTGCTCGGTCCACAGCCTGTTCCGCACCATCTTCTGCGTTCCATCGATCGCCACCGGATAACAGTTCCCCACCAGGTAGCGCAAGAATTTCTTCTTGCGGATGAACCGCTGGATCAGTTCGACCAGGGCTCCCTCGATCTCGTTTACCTCGATCCCCGCCAGCAGCCGGTTCAGCGTGTCCTGATGCGCTACACTTTCCAGCTCCGGAAACAGCCGTCGCAGGTTCTCCTGGAACTGCGGCAGAGTCATCTGTCGGTTGGCTTCTCGTCGCGAGGCCATCTGGAATACAAACAGGAGTATCCCGTACAACAGCAACACCGTCGATTTGTGTCGGATCGTTTTCGGATTCCGCGGGTCGCGGATCTTCCCCAACCGCTTCAACAACGTGGGCAGGGCCGAACGATACGCTTGGAGCTGTTCCTCCACCGCTTCCTGCCGCGCCTGCTGTTCCTCCCTCACCGTCTTCCAGGGACTCGTTCCGTTCCCGATCGTGCCCCTCGGCGAACTCTCGAGACCCTCGGCGACCTGACGCTTGCGCAGTTCTTTCGCCGCTCGTCTCCGGTCCTGTCTCTCTTGTCTCCGTTCTTCTCTGCGGCCCCGGCAGCTCATCGCTGCCCCTGGCCTTCTTCGCTCGTCCCTTGCAGAAATGCACGAAACTCCGGCACCAGCGGATATACGTAGATCGCCCGGGGAGTCGATAGGTAGCGTGTGTGACGATCCATCCGTCCTCGCCCACGCGTCTCCCCCAAGCGAATCCAGTTGGCTGCTTGATAGCACGTCCCCCGGTAGCGGGCCAGCTCCACGAACGTTTCCAGCAACACCGGCCCGTAGCCGTAGCGTTCCTCCCAGTCTTTCCGTATCCGCTGCGCCGCCAGCGACAACACCTTGCTCGCTAGATTTTTGACCCGCACCCAGGGAAAAATTAAGAAACGCGTATTCGCCACCACCCAGTTCAATCTTTGCTGGCGATCGCGTTCCGTCCATCCGATCCACGCGTCTCGCTCCCGCAGCGCCCACGCCGAGGAAGCAAACAGCAAACAGCCCAAGCGACGCCCCTCCCGGCCCACCAGAAAATACCGCTGATGCGCTCCAAACGGGCGCTTGTACCCCAGCGGATGGTAACGTTGCACGTACTCGTTCCACAGCTGGTTCGCTTCCTTCCCGCCTACCGGTTGCACTTCCACCGGGCCCACCTCTTGCACGGTTCCGGCAATCTCCTCCTCCGCTGCGCTGCCCGCTCCCACCACGATCGTGCGCCCCCCCATGTGCTGATTACTGGCGCACAGCTTTGGCAATTTCACTAAACCCAGCGCCTCCAGTTGCTGCAAAGCCTTCGCGCAGGAAGCCAGCTTGTTGCGTCCTGCCGGGGTAACCCAATCCAGGTGTTCGCAGATGGTCTGTACCAGCTCTTTCCGACTCAGCCGCCAGTACACCCGCACCGTCTCTTGAATCTCCTGAATCTCTTGATGGCTGAATTCCCGTCCGGATAAGAACTTCGGTACGCCTTCTGCATTTCGTTTCAATGTGGGGCCTCCGCATCGAGTAATCCACACTGATCCTCTCAAACGCGATAACGGATGTCCAGTGCTTTTTGCGACAAAATAAATCGCGAGGTGGGTGTATGTTGTTCTCAGCTTTGGGTTAGCAGGACTACGCGTCAGTGCTGCATCAATCCCCAGATACCGGGCTGAGATGGGTGTTGTCTCGCGACGTGCTGCGGGGTAGATTCGGGAGCAACGAGGCAACAGAATGCGCATTCTGACTCGAAGTGGCGACAAAACGGATAGACAAGGCAAGAGACAGTATGCGGCGAGACACTATTTGCCTTGCGTTTTGCTGCTCGGGATATTGACTGCGGGAACAGTACAAGTTTTCGCTAGACAGCAAGGACAACCCGGCTCGAGTGCCCAGGCCCCTGAGACAAAAGCTGAAGCGCTGCACGAGAGCGATCTGGTGACGGCGTATGTGACTGCGCTGGACGAGAGCGGGAATCCAGTGACAGGCCTGAAGCGCGAGGATTTTTCGGTTGGCGAAAATAAGGTGCCCCAAGAGGTCGTCGAAGTGACAGCAGCCGGGGAGACCCCGCTCATAATCGCGGTAGCGGTAGATGTGAGCGGAAGCACGCACTCGGATAAATACGTCGGAGAGAAAATGCAGGCTTTCGCTGCCTTTTTCTCTAAGACACTAAAACATCAAGACAAGGGGTTTGTGTCCATGTTTAGCCTGGATGCGACGGGGCTGACAAAACAGACGAATGACCTTGCTGAGCTACAAGCCGGCTTGAAAAAGATTGCCGGAACAAAGCGATACGGCGCAACTTCGCTAAACGATTGCCTGGTCGCAGCGGCGGAGGCGATGCCGCAGGAAGTGGGGGAACGGAAGGTGATTCTCGTCATGAGCGATTTTGAAGATAATACAAGCCGCAATTCGCTGGAGAAAACTGTGCTGCGAATGCATGAGATGGGCACGACAGTCTATCCGCTGGTGGACAGGGAACCACCGACGTACAGTGAGCGAGCCAAGCGAATAGCATTGAAGGCGGCGGATGCGATAGCGAAAGAGACTGGCGGAATTGGGTATGTGTTCAATAAGCCACAGGAGTTGGAGAAGGCCCTAGAGCAGGTTCACAATGTGCTCCGGAATTCGTATGTGCTGAAGTACCGCACAACCGTGACGGCGAAGAAAGGCAAAAGCGTTGCGGTGAAGATCGCTGTGCAACGCGACGGGGTGAAGGTTGTAGCAGCAAGCGAGCGGTTCCCAGCGGTTCGCTAGCGAACGAGTGATTTTCGCTGGCCGAGCCAAAGTTCGGCGCCTACAAAGGCACTCTTGAGAAACCACAAGGGCAGACCTCCTCTAGAGACCGAGGCAAAAACAACCCCGAAACGAAGAGAAGCGCGTCGGCGGCGCTGGTTCGTCGGAGCGAATCAGGGTTGGGTTCTTCGATGGTGACGCCTTCAGGTTTGGAGAAGAGCTTGGGATCGAAGGGCAGTAGGCCATAGTCGCTGTACCGGAAGATCCCTCCTATATGTTGATACGTACGGCCAAGAACAAGGGGGCGCTGGCTAGGCCCGAAGGCGAAGAGAGTAAGCTGAATGTCGCCGAAGTCGAGGACGTAGGAAGTGGTCTGTTTGGTTTGAAGAACGGGGCCGGGTGGGGAGTGGCACCCATTTTCTTGAAGAATGCGAGCTCTGAACCGAACTCCAAGCCCAACTTTACGTAGTCCGTGCTGTCCGAAGAGCCCCGGGGGCGGTCCGGAGAAGATGGGAAGGTGGCAAGTCAAACTTGGACCAGAATCAACGATATGCTGTCCTTTCTTGTCAACGAGATTCACGATCCAGGCATCAGGCTCGTTGAAGATCATCAATTGCTGAAGTCCGTGCTCTGCATCGAGAGTCTCTTCGACTCTGCAATAGCGGTTACCGGCGCGATAAATGACTTTAGGCTGTCTGATGAAAGCGTCCTGAGGGATGCCCGGAGAGTCAAGATGGACGACGATTTTCAGCATCACCTGAGGGGAGTCTTGGGCGAGGGTTGTGGCGCTGAACAGAAGAACGGAAATGAGGAGGAGATTACGCATTGTGGCGGAAGTTTCGCATGCTGCGGTTGGTGCGCGGAGAGAGAACGATTGATAGCAGCGGAGAGAAATTGCTGTTGGCCGCTTGCGTTTAGGCTGTAAAAGCAGCGCCGACTCACCACATCCCTAATTGGACCTTGATGGTGGGGTATCGAGGCAGGGCAGGGGTGTGGTATCGTTTTTGATTCGCCCTTCCTTATGGAAAGCGCCGGTGGGTGTCAGAGCAATGACAGAGAGAGTGTGGGACACTGGATCGTAAGATCCCACCCCTCTGATAGCAAGGTCGGGGCACCCTCAAGATTGTGCAGGCGGCAGCTCAACGAGATTTCTGACCCGGGGGGCGAGGAGAGGAAGAATGAAGACTGCGTATAACGGGGTGGCGGTTCCGAGCGAGGGGAAGGCGATAGGCTACAGCGGCGGGGCGTTGCAGGTGCCGGATCGACCAATCATTCCGTTTATTGAGGGCGACGGGACGGGACGAGATATTTGGAAGGCTTCGCGGCGGGTGTTTGACGCGGCAGTGGAGAAGGCTTACGGGGGCAAACGACGAGTCGAGTGGTTTGAGGTGTTTGCCGGAGAGAAAGCGTTCAACACATTCAAGCAGTGGCTGCCGGACGATACCGTGGAAGCAGCGCGGGATTTTCGGGTGTCCATCAAAGGGCCGCTGACGACTCCAGTGGGCGGAGGGATTCGTTCGCTAAATGTGGCACTGCGCCAGATACTGGATCTGTATGCGTGCGTCAGGCCGGTGCGGTATTTCACGGGAGTTCCCTCCCCTGTTAAAGAACCGGAAAAGATGGATGTGGTGATCTTCCGCGAGAATACGGAAGACGTGTACATCGGGATCGAGTGGAAAAGCGGCACTGCGGAAGCCAAGAAGCTGCTGGAATTCCTGAATATGGAGATGCTGGGCGGGGGGAAAAAGCAGATACGTTGGGATTCGGGATTGGGGATCAAGCCAATATCCCCTTTTGGAACAAAGAGGCTGATGCGGCGAGCGATTCAGTATGCGCTGGATCATGGAAGGCCAAGTGTGACGATTGTTCACAAAGGGAACATTCAGAAATTTACCGAAGGCGGATTCCGGGATTGGGGTTACGAAATTGCTAGAGAAGAATTCCGCGGGCAGACCGTGACCGAGCGGGAAAGCTGGATCCTGGATAATTTGGAGAAGAATCCCGGGCTGACAGCGGAGCAGAACGCGGCGATGATCGAGCCTGGGCTGGAGCAGGCTACGGAAGAGTTTAAGAAGACGATTTATGCTGAAGTGAAGGCCACCTTGGCCGCGATTGAGGCGACGCACGGGAAGGGCCAATGGAAAAAGAAATTGATGATCAATGACCGCATTGCGGATTCGGTTTTTCAGCAAATGTTGCTGAGGCCCAACGAGTACAGCGTATTGGCGACTTCCAATTTGAATGGCGATTATTTGAGCGACGCTTGCGCCGCGCAGGTGGGAGGCTTGGGGATCGCACCTGGATCGAATATTGGCGATGGATATGGAGTGTTTGAAGCTACGCATGGAACAGCCCCAAAATATGCGGACAAGGATGTGATCAATCCGAGTTCCGTGATGCTGAGCGGGGCGATGATGTTTGAGTTTATGGGCTGGAAAGAAGCCGCGCGGCTGATTGAGAACGGGATTGCGAAGACGATACAGCAAAAGAAAGTGACATACGATTTGGAACGGCTGATGACGGGAGCGACGAAGCTGGGGACCGCGGCATTTGCGACGGCGATTATTGGGAATATGTGAAGAGGAGTTTTTACCACAGAGCTCGCAGCGGAGCCGCAAAGGCAATCGAGAATTTCGTGGACAGCGTAGAATTTATGTAACTCCAAAGGAGAAAGACAGATGAGCAGGAAGAAAGTAACGGTGGTGGGTGGGGGATTTGTCGGGTCGACGCTGGCGGTGCGCATCGTGGACCGCGAACTGGCGGACGTGGTACTGACGGACATCCTGGAGGGGTCGCCACAAGGAAAAGCCCTGGACATGATGCAGGCGGCGAAGATCACGAGAACCAGCTCATACATTAACGGGATCTCGACAGCAAACGGCGACTACAGCAAGACGGCAGGGAGCGACGTAGTGGTGATCACGGCAGGCTTTCCGCGGAAACCGGGAATGAGCCGGGACGATCTGCTGAAGGCGAACTATGAAGTGGTGAAGGGCGTCGTCCAACAGATCGTGAAACACTCGCCGGATTGCATCATCGTTGTAGTGACCAACCCCTTGGACGCGATGGCGCAAACAGCATTGCGCGTCAGCGGCTTTCCGAAGCAGCGCGTGTTGGGTATGGCGGGAGTGCTGGACGCGGCGCGTATGAGCGCGTTTGTGGCCATGGAATATGGTGTGAGCGTGGAAAACGTGCAGTCGTTTGTGCTGGGCGGCCACGGAGATGACATGGTGCCGCTGCCGCGTTATTCGACAATCGCGGGGATACCGCTGCCGGAATTGCTGTCAAAGGAAAAGATTGCCTCGATCGTGGACCGAACTCGGAAGGGTGGAGCGGAGATTGTGAACCTGCTGAAGACGGGCTCGGCATACTACGCGCCGTCAGCGGCGGCGATGGCCATGGTAGAGGCAATCTTAAAAGACAAGAAAAAGATTTTGCCATGCGCCGCATATCTCGAAGGCGAGTACGGAATCAAGGGACTGTTTGTAGGCGTGCCAGTGAAGTTGGGAGCGGGAGGAGCAGAAAAGATTATCGAGATTAAGTTGACACCGGAAGAAAATGCGGCGCTGCAGAAGAGCGCGGCTAGCGTGAAGGAGTTGGTGGGGGTGCTGGGGATTTGAGGCGGATCTGAGTCGATAGTTTTGGCGTGAAATGAAGAGAGAGCAGGACCTGCGGGCCGAAACGTCCCCCTCTAGTAAATCTTGGCGGGAAACTGTAAACCAAAATTGGGTGTGAGAATTAAGTGGGCATCAGGGATTTGCTTGGCTTCAAGAAAATATATGGCGGAATAACGATCGGTGTGAAGGATATGCAACGAGCAACCGCGTGGTATGGCGAGAAGCTCGGGCTTTCCTCAGAAGCGCACGGATCCAATCCGACTGAGGTGTATACCGGGTATAAATCGGGAGACGGGGATTTGATTCGAATGATCACTCTTGTGCCCATTCCGAAAGGCCAAACCAATCGCTACGTCGATTTACATCCTAAATTGTTCACCAAGGAAGTGGAGAAGGTGCATGCAGAATGTGAGTTGATGGGAGTTATGGTATGGCCGATTCAGAGCGATTCGGGCGGAAATCGCTTCTTCCTGTTTCAGGACTCGGAAGGGAACAAGATCGAAGTGTGCCTTGAGCCGGGATACAAGGAGCGATAGCGAGGCGTACAACGAAAGCGGCGGCGAGCCTCCGCACTACTGGGTGGGGTGGGATTGCGGGCGAGATTGCCGGGATGTAGAGTCGCACCATGAATGCGGCCATGCTGGCAGTCCTGATTGGTTCTGGTGTCGCGATTGCGACATCCCTTCTTGTGGCAGTGTTCACGATGGTAACGATGCAGCGGCTACAGAAGCCGGACTATTTGCATCGTATGGCACGGAAATATACCACTTCACCGCTAATGCTTCGCTGATACAAACTTCGCGCGGGAAACGATGGCTGCAGGTATGCGCTCCTGGTGGATATTTCTGTCGATAAAGACCTTCCTTTGAAATGCTGAACGGCTTGACGGACGTTCAGATTCATGGCGACACAAAACAAATAGAGAAGAACTTGGGTGACGTTGGAGCGCGAGAACCCACCCTCACAAACCGAGGGTGGGGCACCCTCAAGTTCATGTGATTGGGCGACGCGTGAGGGAAAACCCAAGAGCACAGTCGGGTGGCTGTGGCCCAGGCAAAGACGCCCGCTTCGGAAAGCGGCCGTTACCAAGGCAAGAAAAACCCAAGAGAAAAGCCGCAGGGCTCGCGGACTCTCCCTTCGCTACAGGTGGAAAAGGCGATCGGCTCCGATGACGAGGAGAAGTGTGAAGAAAGCGATGGCCACTTCACCGATGGCGCCAACGGCGAAGGGGCGAAGTCCTTGTTTGCGCATTTCGCGGAAATTAGTGCGAAGGCCGACTCCGGCAAAGGTTAGCAGGAAGGCCCAGCGGGAGAGGTTGGCGATGGCGGTGTTCTGGTCCTTCGAGAAGAAATGGTAGGTGGAGAGGATCGAGATCAGAAGGAAGCCAAGGACGAATTTGGGGAATTTTTGCCAGAGGAACGCAGCTTTATTGCCGACCGTTTTGGCTTGGCCCTGACTGGCCCAATAGATGGCATACGCGAGAACGACGAATCCGATCATGGCGTTGCGGGTGGTTTTGACAAGCACGGCAAGCTTGGCGGCAGCGTCGGAATAGAGAGCGCCTGCTGCGGTGGCTTCGGCAGTATTGTCCACCGCGAGGCCGGACCAGATACCGTAGGCCTGATCGGTGAGATGGAGGGAGTGGCCGATTAACGGAAAACTGAAGAGAGCGAGAGCGCCGAGAGCGAGGATGGCGGCGATGGCGAAAGACGAGTCTTCATCATCCGCATCAATGGCGCCTTTTGCGGCGATTATCGCGCTGACACCGCAGACGGCTCAACCGACCGCGAGGAGTGTGGTGAGTTTGGGGCGAAGGTTGAACAGGCGGCCGAGGAATGTCATGAACGCGAGGGCACCGAGGATTTCGACGGCAACGAGGAGGAGGCTGACAGCGCCAAGTTTAAGCACATCGCCCAAGAGGAACCGCGAACCGAGAAGGACAATGCCTGCTTTGAGCCAGAATTCGTACGTTGCAACGCCGGGCTGGAAGAATTTGGCAACGCCGATGGTGTTCGAGATAAAGAGGCCAAGGAGGATGGCCCAGAGCACGTATTCGATGTCGGGAAATATCCAGTGGTGGGATTTGGCATAGGCGCCAAGATTGTGTTCCAGGAATTTTCCGGCGTAGCCAATGGCGGCGAGGAGCGCGATGCCGGGGATCAGACGAAAGAATTGCGTGCGAGTGGAGACGGGCAGAGATTGTGGGAGAGCGATTGCGTCAGCCATGTGATCCTCAGTGAGAATAGAGTGTCGAACGAAAACCGGGTTCCTCGTTCCGCTTGGATTGACAAAAACCTAGGGCCTTCCCTTTGACGGGGTCGAGCAGTGCTCCATCCCCACATCAAAATTCAGAGCACCGCGTTCGCTTCCAGGGGATGCGATGAATCACACCTGCTCGGATAAGCGCCGTGGCCAGCAGAGCCAAGAAGACAGCCCAGGTGTCTAGAGAGAGGCGCTGGGCCGTGACTGATTTGGATTGTGATTGAGAGCCGGACATTTGCGTTTCTCCTTTGTGAAATTATCTAAAGTCAAGCCAAGAACCGGCCGGAAGGCCTGCCACTATAAGGCCGAGGGAAAAGGGCAGAGCATTAGGCGACCCCTCCAGTGGAGTTAGTGGGCGAGGAATCGCGGAGGAATTTCTCAAACATGGGTTGGCTGGCCAGAAGATGAAGCGATCGTTTGGTCAGCTCTGGGATGGGAATGTTGCGCGCGAAGGATTTGACGGGCAGCGCCCAGCCAATCGAGCCACGCGGCGTATTCGGGACCAAATTGTTCTTCCAGTTCCTTGTGAAGGCGTTGCGCCAGCGCTGGGCTCTTGCCATTGGTGGAAATGGCGATTTGCAGATCGCCACGCTGCACGATGGAGCCGTAGTAGAAGTGGCAGTTTTCGGTGTCGTCCACGGCGTTGCACAGGATTCCGCGGGATTCGGCTTCCTGAAAGATAGCTTTGTTCACTGCGGGGATGGAAGTGGCCGCGATCACCTCCAAGGCTCCGGCCAGATCGCCCTGTTCGTAAACTTTAGGCCACCATTCGAGATTGTTCGCGCGGACTTGGGCGAGCACCATCGGGTTCAAACGCGGGGAAATCAGGCGGAGGCGTGCGCTGGCCTGCAGTAGAGCAGAGAGTTTGGATTCGGCAAGTTCTCCGCCGCCGACGATGATCAC
>CAWABP010000010.1:0-274295 GCA_963780315.1 Candidatus Acidiferrales bacterium
GGCCCTTTCCTGGCACTACGCACATCAGCTGTGCTAACCTAGAAGTCCAGCCTGGATTGCAGTTCAGGATCCGGGCGATTTGTCGGGGCGTGGCTCAGCCTGGCTAGAGCGCCTGGTTCGGGACCAGGAGGTCGGTGGTTCAAATCCACTCGCCCCGACCACTCCAATCCCACTAAATCAACAACTTACCTACGCACTAGGTTGTGAAGCGCTCGCCACTTGAGTCCGATTGGGTCCAAATACAAGCGCTTCTACGCTCGCCACCGCCCGGCGCTGATCTTCCGGTATGGCGTGCAGATAGATTTCCCGAGTGATTTCTGATGTTGCATGGCCAAGCAAGGCTTGGACGGTCCCGAGAGGTGCCCCTGTTGTGTCCAGGAGCGTAGCGTGCGAATGGCGAAGAGAATGCCAGTTGATTCTTGGGATTTTCAACTCCTCGCACGCTGGCCTCAGCTGGCGCCTCAGAAGATTGTGCCGGTTCAACGGGCCACCAGTTTTCGTATGAAATACAAGATCATCTGGTTGCGCGTCTCTTGGCAGCAATCTCCCCAGCGTTGCGCACGCCTCCTCAGCAAGTGGAATGAGTCTGGCACTCCTCTGCGATTTGGGCGTGTCGAAATGACCGTCATACACGGTTTCTGCGACTCGCAGAGTACGGCGAGTCAAATCGACACACTTCCATCGGACTGCGAGTACCTCCCCGATTCTGAGCCCCGTGAGAAGCAAAAGTATTGCGACTGAACGAGCAGGCTCTTTCAATTGATCACGCAATTGCACAATTTGAGTGGGTGCGAGAATCATTTCAGAGTGCTGCTTGATTGGACGCCGTGGAAGCCTGGTCTTGAGAGCTGGATTGTGAGTGATGTATCCCCAGTCTTCGGCAGTCGACAGCGTCCGTCCCAAGACACCGCGAATGTGTTTAACGGTCTTCCATGCAAGCCCTACGCTGAACTTCGTTGCAAGGAAAGATTGAATCCATTCGCGCTTAATGTCGCAGAGACGGGTCTGGCCGAATGCTGGTACAAGGTGAACATCGAGAATATGGCTATAGTGTTTCTGAGTTGCGTACTTTAGAGTTGGCAGCACTACCGGTTTCCAATCCTGCGCGATGTAATCAGCGTAGCACCGCGTGGATTGGGGCCGATGAGAGCCGCTGTTAATTGGGTTGAGTCGTCTTGATAGAACGTCCATCGCACGCGAGCGTGAGCCGAGTTCGGCAACCGTGCCCAAAACCTCTGCACGCCTTGTACGTCCGATGGAGCCGTTCGGATTGATAACTTCCTCCCACCAGCGAGCTACCCAGACTTTGCGCTGAGTTCCCCGCTTGAATACTGATCCTTGCTGAAAGCGTCTACGAGCCATCCTGATTCCTCCATGAATGGCCCGTTTAGCTTGTTCTGCGTCGGCTTTGAGTGTACCTCTGAAGTCAAGCAGCATGGTACCCTCCGCGCTGACGTTGCACCCAGGCGAGGATTTCCTCCTCTCGGAACCGCCAGTACTTTCCGAGCCGGTAGCTTGGCAATCGTTCCAAAGACCGCTTTCGAGTTCTTCCATACACCCAAGAGGCCGGGACGTGCAGGAGCTTCGCCACTTCCTGGACGGTGAGAAGTTGACCCTCCGGGCTGCTCTCCTTGACCTTCTCGGATCGGGAGAGTTGCAGCACTCCTGTGGGAACATTTGGTGGCGCTTCCTCGTCCTCCGACGCACTCGGTAGGTACCCCTTCGACGGTTGCGGATTTGCTGCTAGGCGCAAGCCATGCACTCTTGGCGAGTCTGGGTTCTTGCGCGTGGCGAGTTGGGTGCTGCGGTGCTTCATTGCCTTTATTCCTAAGACCCCCCTGGATTTCGTTTGCGACTTGACTTCCCGTGTACACTGCTATATGTTTGCATACAAATAGTGGAGATGCAACCTAAGTCTTTATAGTTGCATCCCACCCAACGAGAAGGAGGAATCTGCGGATGCCCGAGAAACCAGAAAAGACCGAACGGCCCTTGCAGCAGCAAACCATCTCGCTTCGAATCAGCGATGCCTTGCGTTCGCGCCTGGAGCATGCCAAGGAACTTCTCTCCTCGAAGACGGGTGAGAGTGTTTCCACTTCGGAGGTCGCCAAGCAACTTCTCGAATCTGCCCGTGGGGATCGCTTCGAGGTTGCCGAGCTAATGGAGAATCCCACCGAGGCACTGCTACAGATTCGCAGGAAGGGGGAGGCCCAGCACATCCTATCCAGGGCCGAGTGGATACTGCTCGCGCACTTCGTCCAGAGGGGACTCGAAACCTATTCCGAGCGGACGCCGAACCCTGTCTCCAACGAGTCCCTCATCGCTGTGCTTGACGCGTTCCTGGCCGTTTACGAACTGCGGACGGAACGTGCGTCCACACGGGACCCCTACTACCTCAGCAACCTGCCTTCCGAGTGCCGCTCTGCGAAGGCGAAGGGACCGGAGACGCCCGAGCGAATTACCCCAGAGATCGTGCGCCAGACCGTAGCCGAGACGCGCAAGCGCCTCAGCGATTCGCCAGTAAAGTGGAACACCTTCCTGGTCGCTCGCAATCTTCTTGTCCTGTTGGACGACGAGAAGCTTCCCGGAGCGGACGCTTTGAACCGCGCACTCCGCCCCTTCTGGCCGGTTCTGTGGGGACTCGCGGCGCGCGGCCATTACTGCCTCACGCAACAACCGCTGCGCGCGAAATCCATGAGTCAGGACTCCTTCTATCAGCCGCCGATTCCATCCCTCAAGGAGGGTGATTTCACGCTCTCGTTCAATCGTGGAGAGGGCGGTGACATTTTGTTGCTCTTGAGCTTCCCCGGATCGCGCGGCCCGATGTATCCCCTCACCGGCTACCCCAAGATCACGGAGTTCCGGGCCATGCTTGCGGCGCTTAACCCGGATAGCCCAAAGCGCCGTTGGGAGGGGGAGCACTTCCTGGGCTATGTGGCAGCGTCCGAGGAAGGCAAGGGCAAGGATTACTGGTTCCGTGCGCACCAAAACGGCATCACGTTTGGCCTGTCCGAGAAGGAGTGGAAGGCGGTGCAAGCGTTGTTTCGCCGCGCGTGGGAGCTTCCCGAAATCCGCATGGCCTGGGACGCACTGACCTTGGAGTACGGTGAGCTGTGATGTTCTTCCGCCGCGCCAGCGTAGCCGGATGCGGCTCCACCGGGGGCCATTGCGTTGGCTTTTGGCCGACCAGGAGCAGAGCGGTGCCTTCGGCACCGGGAGTTGGACGGACACGCCACCCCAAAATGGATGCTGCAGAGCGCCGCTGGTTAACTTGGTCGTGCGGAGCGAGTTAGCGAAACATCAGCGTTCGCGCAAAATTCGCAGCGCTCTTCGTTAACTTACTGATTTGGTTGGCACGTCCTTGAGTGCGTCACTTTTGAAGCAGCTCTTTCCGGGAGGTTCTATTCGTGCCTAACGATCAACTCCGTAATCGCACGGTTGGCTCAAAAGTGACCGAAAGCGAATATGCGCAGCTTGCGGCTATCGCGGAGCGCGAGGGTGTGACTCTCGGCGAGTGGTGCCGCGAGGTGCTCTTAGCGCGAGTCAATGCGGCCCAAGGAATAGTGGCCACTGCGGCAGAACAAACCCTCCTTGCGGAGGTCGTGGCCTTGCGGGCAATCCTGCTCAACGCCATCTACAAATTGGTGCCACAAGAAGACCTGACGGACCAGGACTTGGATCGGCTCATCGAGCGGGCCGACACGGAGCGATTCCAGAGAGCAAAACAACGCCTTGCAGCGGCCGTGAAAGAGGGCAAGTTGTGAGCCACAAGTGGAGGCCGGATAGGCGGGCGCGTGAGTGGCCGAACCGCCATCCAGTATGGGCTTGGGTGCCGGTGTTCATGGCGCTTGCGAGTATGCTGGCGATCTGCACCTATCGTTACATCGCAGTATGGACTCCCTTGCAGCGGTTCTACTTCATAACGTATGTCCGCAGCGGCCTGCGCAGCGCGACTACCTTTGCAAGGACGGGACAGTATGAATTGCTTGCGGTGGCCACGAAGAACAGGAGTCATTGGGCCTGCGATGGCGAAGTGACCGAGGCCAAGACCGAGTCCGGGGAAGCGACAGTCACGCTCACGCTTGAGGCACGGAAAACTGGCGCTCTCCATCTAGTGTTACTGCCCGTTCTAGCAGAGGACGCAAAGATGCATGGGTTCCTGCGGCATGGGATTTACGGGGACCAAACGCTCACCGATCTTGTGCGACCCGCATTGTGGGGCACTTTGGCGGCCTTGCTTCTTTGGTTTGCTTTCGCGCTCGCAAAGGATGCAGCCCGAGCCCGCGAACGCCCGGAGGGCGGACGTTGGAAGCGGCCGGAGTTGGTTTCACCTCAGGTTTTCAATCGCCGAAATCGTTCCGATGCTATCGGTTTTGCGTTGAGCAGAGAAAAGCTCCCTGTCGCGGGCGTGCCGAAGCAGCACCCCACATACATTCAAAGACCCATTGAGGTCAAACCGGAAGAGCCGTCCAAGACAGTGACAACTGCGCTGAGCGCTGAAGACGGTGTGGATCGAAAAATCACGCATCCCGAAAGGGAGCAGGACCGCGAGCACAAATTGGGCCCAAGACCGGCGAGGAAGGAGCGATATTTTCAGTAGGCCAACACCACCATGCTGACCATCTCCAATCCCCTCAGCGCAAGCCAGGCCCAGGCCTACCACGCGGAAGAGTTTGGCAATGCGCGCGAGAACTATTACACACAGGCTGACCAGATTCATGGCGAATGGCATGGAAGGCTTGCCGAGCAATGGGGATTACATGGTGAGGTTAGCGAGGAACATTTCCAGCGTCTCACTGAGGGTCGCCATCCGATGACCGGCGCGCAGCTCGTCCGGCACAAGGCGGCGCGGGAATATGTGGACGAGAACGGCCATAAGACACGCACGATGGAACATCGTGCGGGATGGGACGCCACGTTCTCCGCGCCGAAGAGTGTTTCCTTAACTGCGCTGGTAGGTGGGGATGAACGATTGCGCGAAGCGCACCAACAAAGTGTCGCTGTCGCTCTGGATGAACTAGAGCGTTTCGTCCAGGCCCGCATGGGAGGGAACCTGCCGGCAGGGACAACGGGCAAGTGGGTAGCGGCGAAGTTTGAGCATGACAGTGCCAGGCCCGTGGACGGCTACGCTGCCCCGCAACTGCATACGCATGTGGTGTTCTTCAACCTCACGGAAACGGAAGACGGCCGCACGTACGCGCTGCAACCCCGAGAGCTGTACAAAACACAACAGTACGCAACGGCGGTGTATCGCTCCGAACTGGCGGCTCGGATCAAAGCGTTAGGTTATGAAATCGAGCGCGGCGAGAGTGGTCAGCCGGAAATCAAGGGCTACAGTGAGGAGTATCTCGCCGCATCGAGTCCCCGCCGTCAGCAGATCGAGGAGCATCTCACCAAGAAAAATCAGCGAGGAGCAGACGCAGCGCAAATTGCAGCGCACAAGACACGCCAAGCGAAGCTGGACCTTACCCACGATGAGGCGCAACAACGCCATCGACAAATGGCCGAAGCGTTCGGGAATCAGCCCAACCAAGTAATCCAAGCCGCCACCGGACGCGCACAGCACGCGGAGCCAGAAGCGCACCGCGTATCTCTGCAAGCCGCCGTCACCTTTTCCAAGGAACGGAATCTGGAGCGGCAAGCCGTGGTTGATGAACGCGAGTTGTTGCGGGATGCTCTCCGGCGGTCAATGGGAGAGGCCACACTCGGAGAGGTGCGCAGTGAGTTCGAGAACCGCGTCAACGCCGGCGAGTTCATCGGCGTTGCGACAAGAACAAGTGCGCCGGATCGGGCATTCACCACGCAAGAAATGATCGACTACGAGCGCGACACCATGCAAGCGATGCGTGACGGACAGAATCGACATGAGCCGCTTGCCAGTGACGATGCCCGCAGGCAAGTTGGAGGTAATCATCCCCACCTCAGCGAGAGCCAGCGGAAAGCAGTGGAACAAATCCTATCGACCCGCGATCAGGTGACAGCTCTTGAAGGAGTTGCCGGAGGGGGTAAGACGACCTCATTGACTGCGGTCCGCGAAGTCGCCGAACAAGAGGGCTATAGGGTCGTGGGGTTTGCGCCCACGTCGCGCGCGGCGCAGAAACTTGCTGAATCGGGCATTGAGTCGAGCACGCTACAGAGGCATCTAGCGAGCAACGAACCACACGATGGGCAGAAGCGTCTCTACGTTCTGGACGAATCGAGTCTGACCAGCACCAGACAAATGAATCAATTTCTGCACGGGCTGGAAGAAAATGACCGCGTGTTGCTGGTGGGCGATGTGCGCCAGCATCAAGCCGTGGAAGCAGGAGCGCCCTATCAGCAGCTCCAGGAAGCCGGAATTCAGGTGGCTCATCTTGATGAAATCGTGCGACAGAAGGACCCTGCCCTGAAAGAAGTAGTCGAGCAACTCTCGCGGGGCCACGTACGGGAAGCGATGGAAAGACTCGACAACCAGGGTCGCCTACACGAAATCGTGGACCGTCATGAGAGGTTCAGGGAAATCGCCAACGAATATGGAAAACACGCCGAAGGAACGCTGGTTGTCTCACCTGACAATCAGTCGCGCATGGAAATCAATCAGGTCATCCACACAGAAATGCAAGCGAGAGGACAGGTGGACCACAGGGAGGAGAGACTGAATGTCCTGGTGGCGCGTCAGGAAATTACTGGGGTGGATCGGCAATGGGCCGAGCAGTACCAGCCGGGGGACATCGTGCGCTACACGAAGGGCAGCAAAACGCACGGCATCAAAGCCGGAGAGTATGCGCGAGTGGAGAAAATCGACGCGAAGGAGAATCTGGTTTCTGTTAAAAAGCGGACTGGCAAGCAAGTGACGTACGACCCGCGCCGGTTGCAGGGGGTGACGCTCTATCGCGAAGCCGATCGTGCGTTTTCGCGAGGCGATCGTGTCCAATTCACCGCGCCAGATCGAGAGCAACACATTGCGAATCGCGAGTTAGCGAGCGTCGAGAAAATCGACAGGAAGGGCAACATCCAACTACGCCTGGACTCGGGTCGCTCGGTCGCGTTCAACATCAAGGAGAATCCGCATCTCGATTACGGTTATGCGGTGACAAGTCATAGCAGCCAGGGACAGACCGCCGACCGCGTGCTAGTTCACGTGGACACAGAGCAAGCCAGTGAAAAACTGGTCAACCGCCGTCTGGCGTATGTGGCGGTGTCGCGTGGACGATACGACGCGCAAATTTACACCAACGACAAAACCCAGCTTGCCGAAGGGCTGGGTCGCGATGTTTCGCGCCGAACTGCGACGCAGCCGCACCGCGAATCGGCCGGACCTGCCAAGCGGGAGTCACAGGAGCTGGAGCTAGAGCGGGAACGCGACCGAACACGGACACAGAGTTACGACATCGGCCGATAAATTGCGGAAGCTCCGGAATCTCGGCAATGTGGGCAAGATTTTGCTGGAATCGGGTTTCGAGCAATTAAAACCGAATCGGAAGGAAATCGAATCCAGCAGGCCCAAAATCTCTGTGAGCTACCGAATCCGGGAAGAGATTTGCGCAACGCTGGCGAGATACGCAGCAAACGAGCGACGAAGTGTGTCCAATCTATTGGCAATCTTCACGGAATGGAGCCTGGTTGAGCTTCAGAAGAAAGGCAGCGCGAAGGCGTTGCTGCGGCGTAAAATTGTGCCCCCAAGGAATCCGGATGGGAATTGTCGCAGGAAGCACACGGAACGAAAAAAGCACCAGCCAGAGCTCATGGTAGGAACGGTGTATAATCTCTACATGGCCAAGGACGTAATCCATATCTCGGAGGCGGAAGCAGCGAACGATTTCGCTATGGTGATGACCCGCGTACGAGAAGGCGCCGAAGTTATCATCGAGCGAGATGCTAAGCCTGTCGCCGTGGTGCGGGCCGTCGGTGATGAGTTCCGACCCCGCCTGCTTTCCGAGTCCATCACTCTCGCTAAGAAGCACGCGCAAGAACTGGGCTACGAACCGCGCATGGACCCAGAGTTTGCCGCCGACCTGGAAGAGATTGTCCGCAACCGCCAGCCATGGAATCCGCCCGCATGGGAGTAATCCTCGACTCAAGTATCCTGATTGCAGGCGAAAGGCGTAGAGACAGCGTTTGGGAGATTTTAGAACGCGTCGAATCAGCGTGTGGAAAAACCGTCTCAGCCCTTTCCGCCGTGACCGCCGTGGAACTGACGCACGGCATCTACCGCGCCAAAAGTGACGCAGACCGCGAGCGTCGCCAGGCTTTTTGCGAGGAACTCTACTAGGCCGTGGCCGTGCATCCGCTCACGCTAGAGATCGCGCGGCTGGCTGGGCGCATCCACGGTGAACAGATGGGTCGGGGGATCGGCATTGATTTCCCCGATCTCATCATCGGAGCCACGGCCTTGCATCTCAGCTTCGGCGTCGTCTCTCTGAACGTGAAACACTTCCAGGCCATTCCCGGCCTTTCCGTTACACAAATCTAGCACTGAACCCAAACTGGTTTCGCTTTGCTGCTGTCTCAAGTGCCTCCTGAACTCGTGATGGTTAATGAAGAAGTTGTAGCGGTGCCCGTGGTCGGGCAAGAGTTTCCGTGCGAACCAGAAACTGTGGAAGCGATGATCAGCCAACCTGCTGGCTGGCCACCTAGGGAACACCCAAGGAGTGTCCCCTGTGTATCGGTGTACCTGCCGTGTACCTCCGTTCAGCGTTTGTGCAGTATTTTTCGTTTTGCCGTTTCGCAGAATCAGCAACTTGCGCCGCTTCAATAGCTCCAATAGTTCGATCCCCACCGCCGCTACCAATCATCTTCCTAATTGGTCGGGACTTAAGAAAAACGCGAGGGGGCAAAACGGGGCAAATAACCCCGATGATCCGGTTCGTGCAAGAATTCTCAGCGGCACGAGTGACAGCCGGATTCCTTGGGACGTGGGTGTCTCTTACCGCTTACGCGCAGTTATGTAGCGAAACTCGAACAGAGGGAGCGCCTGGAACAACCCCAGATGAGGGTTCAGATTTAGGGCGGAAGGGATCATTCCGCACAATTGGCGTTAGGGAGAGAACATTGGTCCGATTCCACCGGCTCGTTTCGCTACCTTGAGTCCCTATCGAAACTCCTTTGGATTCCACGCGAGAATTCGGCGGCTTATTGTGGTGTGTTGAAGTGAGAGGATTCGCAAGCTGCAAAATCAACCACCATCGCTTGCGACTTACCAAGAGGAACCCTGCAATTGCTTGAATTACGGACACCGTGAGGGGTTACAACAGGTCAACCCCCTGATGTTGCAGCAGGGGTGCTCGTGACTGCATTCTTGGAACCGACTTGCGTTGGGCGAGTTTTGTTGGAGAACGGGATTACACTTGGTCTCTGGTAAACGCACTTGTCGGGAGCGGGACTCTTTGCACTGCTGTGCTAGGTAGCCAAGTTGCACAAATTTCGTGCGTGAGGCAGAATCCAGATTCGTCATATGCAGGTAAGAATCTTTGGAGGTGGAATGGCGCAACTTTCGCGACGCCGGCGACCAGACAGTCACCACAAGAGTAAATGGCGGCTGGCGGGCCGCGTTATTGGCGGAATTCTGGCAATAGCTCTGGTTGTCGTCATCACGCTCGTCATGCTCGTCCTGCACACGCCACCTCCTCCGACCGTTCAGCTTAACGCTTTGTCAGCGCAACGGCTTGATGAGGACTTTAGGCGGGCCGCCGCAACTGCTCAGTCAGGAACACCATCCGAGGTTCGGGCGGACGAAACGCAAGTGAATTCTAAGGTCCAAGAGCTTCTGCAAGCGTTTCGATCTGCTCAGCAAAGAGGGGGGAACGAATCTCTGAAGGACCTGAGGATAAAGTTGGTTGGTGACCGCATAGAAGCGTACTTATTGATTGACTATCAAGGCCGAAAACTTGCATTTCAAATCACAGGGAAGATACACACCGTCAATGGCTATGTTCAATTTGAGCCCGAAAGCGCCAAGGTCGGGGCACTCCCAATTCCAAAATCAAGACTTGAATCCACAGCCAAGAAAATGATGAGCGCATCAAACAGCCCTCTGTTATATCGTCTACCACCCAACATGAGCGACATCCGCGTGGAAGACGGAAAGGTCGTTTTCGTAGTGAAATAGCAATGCGGTCTCGGAGTCGTGATTGGACTGCATGCATTCCGCGCGTTTTGTGCGGTGATGGTTCGGCGAAAGATTTTCCTTCCCCCACCTTTTACTAGCCCCACCTGAACTCCGCACTACCGCTGGCATAAATTGGGATAACCCGCACATTAGTGCTTGACGGCAACTCCCTCTAGCGATATATATCGCCTTAATACTTGCGTAGGGCGGAGGGCTCATGCCTATTTCAAGAACAATACTATCGCTTTGCATTGCCTTCTTGGTTTTCTGCCTTCCGGAAGCAGTCCTCGGACAGCAAACCTCTACTCCATCAACTATTCGGGACCAACGGGCACTAGCAATCATTACCCAATCCTTGAACGCGGCGGGGGGAGCAACTGCCCTTAGTGCCATACAAGACTGCTCTGGATCTGGAACGATCACTTATTACTGGAGTGACAGCCCAGTCCAGGGAACTGTAAATGTCAAGAGTCGTGGACTTGGCCAGCTCCGGATAGATGCCACGCTTGCGGACGGTGCAAGGTCAGTCATCGCAAATAACGGCTCTGGGTCCGTAGCGGAGATCGATGGTAGCGTTGCCTTACTTCCACATCAGAGCGCTGCGGCCCTCGGCAGCATGGCCCTCCCTTATTTGCCTCTGCTCGCGGCATTTCAAGATACGTCGATAACAATCACTTATGTTGGACTGGTGGACCACCTCGGCAAACAGGTTTACGACGTGCGAGTGCAGAAGCCATATGCCTTCGCCACCAACCCCACGGGGACAATGGGCGTACTGAATGCGCGCGATTTCCTGATAGATTCAAATAGTTTTCTGGTTACGAGCGTTCTCAACTCAGTAAATATCACGCGAGATGGAGTGGATGCGCATGCGTTTGAGTTCTCGAACTACCAGACTGTCAACGGAGTTGCCGTTCCTTTTTCAATAAGCGAGACTGCCAGAGGTCAAGCGCTCTTCACAATCCAATTGAATCAGGTCACTTTCAACTCGAATCTCGCAGATTCGGATTTTGCGCAATAGGTTGCGAACTCATTCTGAACGGCGGAGCGACGAAATGAGAACATCATCTGGTGTGCGGTGCTTTGGGACATCAAATAGGATGGGTTTGAACAAGGTGCCTACGGCGACATTTGTGATTTTGGCTGCTTTGATGCTTTTGTCGCCATGTGCAAACGCGCAAAATTATCTGACGAGCACGGGGTCGCCGAGTTTCTCAGCTCCGGAACCGGTCGAGTTGGGGTTTGCCGACACCGCGAATGGCAATTTGCACCTCACGTTTCACCTTGGATCGTATCCGCAAAGAGGCAGTAGTAAGCCAGAAGAAGTCAACTTAATCTATGACAGTAACTTTTGGCAAATTACGTACTCTGGCGGAAACGTTTGGGACCCCGGTACGGGCCGAGGATCAGATCTAAACAGTCAAGGGGGTTGGAACCTGTCAGAACAGATCTTGTCAAGGCAAGTTGGAGGTTCAACGCTGAATTGTCGGGAAGATGACGTCTGGCAGGACCGAAATGGTACACAGCATGTCTTTGATCTGGCCACTAACACGTTTTATTCTGGCTGCCCGCTAACGGCGAGTGCATACGCAGCTGACTCGTCCGGCTATTGGATGACAACCTCGTACAACGGTCAAGGCGGCGGAGTGACCGCGGCAATCTATGCGCCCGACGGTACGCTTGTTTATTCTTGGCCGCAAGCCCTGGACTCACTGGGGCACATAGTAATAGCAAAAGATTCTAATGGGAATTATCTTTCGATGAACTCAAGTTACACCGGCTTTTACGATACGATCGGTCGCGATTTCGTGCAGGCGAGTGGCACTCTGACATCGCCAACTTATACGGTGACGACATCGCAGGGCCCGTCCGCGTACCAAGTGACAGGCACTTCCATTACTTTGAACACAAATTTTCAGAAGTCCGGCGTTTCAGAGTGCAAGAGTCCGTACTGCACGATGTACGTAATTCAATCCATCACGCTTCCGGATCAGACGAAGTACACCTTTACCTATGACTGCGATTCGAGCACCGGCAATCCTGCCTGTGGTTCGCCGTCAGGTCAAACCTACTATTACGGCGAACTCATGAGTGTCACGTTGCCCACGGGCGGCAAGGTCAGTTACACGTACACGATGTTCAAAGACGCCTATGGAAATAACACCCGCTGGCTGAGTTCGCGCTATGGGACAACGTCTACCTATTATACGCCGAGCGTCTTGTCCACCTGCAGCTCAAGTCAAGTCGGCTGCCAGCAACAGGTTTCGGTGCTTACGTATGGCACTGGCACAAAAGTCTATACATTTACACTAAATAATGGTGCTTGGCCGGTCAGCGTTATAGCGAAAGACCAAAGTGGAAACGTGCTCTCGACAACTGCCAACACTTGGGACTTTTCTCAAAGTTGCGTCCTCCTCAACTGCCACGGTGCCTCCTACATACGCCTTCTGAGTCAGAAGGCCACGGTTTATGCGCCAAGCGGGGCGTTGACCAAACAGACTTCATACACGTATGACAGCCCGCAAAAGGGAAACATAACCGCCGTGAAGCAATGGGCCTATTATCCTGGAACGTCACCTTCTTTCCCGTCAACCCCCGATAGGGCAACATACATCAGCTATCTCACAACCGGAACAAACGATATCAACCGACCCCAGAAGGTCACGGGGTGCAACAACTCGGGTTCCGATACGACAAACTGCCCTGGAGGCGGAAGCAGGGTTTCACAGACCGTTTACACCTACGATATCTATGGCTCCGGAGGTTGCCCGAGCCTCGCAACGATTTCGGGAACAGCAAATCACGACGACACGATTGGTTCTGGATACACAACACGTGGTAATCCGACGCAGATTCAGCGCTGGGTGAGCGGGTCCACCACGCTGAACACACAGCTTTGCTACGACACCACAGGCCAAGTAGTTGAGGCGATCGATCCTGCAGGGAATCAAACAACGTACAACTATGCCGACAATTACTTCACGGAGACGGGCGCCGCTTCGATGTCGTCGTACACGCCTTCGGCTCCGACAAATGCCATTCCTAAAACGATCACGGAGGGCGGGCTGACTTGGACCTTTGGATATTATTACGGAAGCGGCAAACGGGCTTTGTCTACTGACCCCAATAACCAGACGACTTCCTCATACAATTTCGACTGGGCGGATCGTCCCACCGAAACAGTTTTCCCGATCGGATGGAAGCTAGCAACCTACACTTCCCCAACGGCGTTCGACAGCTATATTCCGGTCGGAGATACTTCAGCTTCCTCTGGGTGCAGTAGTTGCCGTCACAACGAAGTAACGTTGGATATATTGGGTCGGAAGATAAACGAGAAATTGGTTAACGCGCCCAGTGGCGCAATAAACGTGGATACAGCTTATGATATAGGTGGGAGAATTCAAAGTGTTAGCCATCCTTATGTTGGTTCTTCCAATGGCTCTGAGGTTTTTGGCTACGATGCTCTCAACCGGCAGCTCTCGGTGACACATCCTGATGGGCAATCAATCCGGACGAATTACGGAGCATTTGTCAATTCTGAAGGAGGAGCAACCAGTCAGTCGTCCACAAGCTACGGTTACGGATATCCTGTAATCTCTGTCGACGAAACACTTAAGCAAAGACAGCAGTGGATAAATGGATTCGGTCAGATCGTTGAAGCCGATGAGCCTAGTGTGAGCGCGGGAACTCCGGGGTCGACGACGATCGGAATCGGATTTAATTCCTCGCAGGTAAGCACTACATGGAATCCGTGCTTGCCATACCAGGGGAATTGTCCGCAAACCGTGTACAACAGTGGGACTATCACGATTACGGTCGATGGCTTCGCTACGCAGGCGTACTACAGCTACAACTCCACCGTTCAAGCTCTTGCGGCCGCCCTCGCGAGCGGACTTAATGGTCCGACTTCGCCAGTTACAGCTACAAGCAACAGCAATGGTACGATCACGATCACCGCCTTGGGGCCAGGCTCAGATACAAACTTCGCCTTTTCAACATCTGCCACCTACAATACCCAGACTTGCGGTCAGTACAGTTGCTTTTCAGGGCCTGAGTTTTACGGTTCCCCCAGTTCGGGAGCGCTCGCGGGCGGATCTGGAGGAATATCCTCTTCGCCAGTCCCAACCTATTACAGCTATGATGCGGCCGGCAACCTCACAATGGTGGTCCAAGGCCTGCAAACACGAACGTTTACTCATGATGGATTGGGGAGACTTACGTCTCGAACGACGCCAGAAGCGGGTACCGATTATTTTTATTTCACGAAAGCCGATGGAGTGTCGCTCTGCGCTGGTTCACCCAAGGCGGTGTGTCGAAGAACGGACGCGCGTGGCATCACGACCACTTACACGTATAATTCTCGGAGCCAATTAACCGGGAAGAGCTATTCGAATGGCCAAGGAAGCGTAACGTACCAGTACGATCAAGGTGGAGCAGGTGCATTCGCCCTCGGGCGCCTGACCAGCACGACCGACCCATCAGGATCGGAAACCTACACCTATAATTCGATGGGTTGGGTTACGCGGTTACAAAAAACAATCGGCACGTCAACCTATCCGATCAACTACAGCTACAATACTGGTGGGCAAGTGACGCAGATTACCTATCCATCGGGACGGATAGTTCAGCAGAACGTCGACAACATCGGCCTGCTGAATACAATCATCAGCGGCGGCACGACCTACGTATCGATTCCAGAGCCGCCAACCGGCTACAACGCTGCTGGTCAGATTCTCACCTACAATTACGGCAACGGCGTGACCGCGAATTTCGGCTTTTCTTCCGCAACTCGCGACCAAATGACGAGCCTGAGCTACGTCAAAGGCAGCGCAACGCTGTTCAGCTTGAACTACGGCTACATGAACGGCCAAGCCAATTGCGGCACCGGCACAACGGCGGGCAACGACGGACTGATCCAATGCGTCCAAGACACGGTGGACAACGGGCGGTCGGTTGTTTACGGATATGATGCATTGAATCGGTTGACGTCGGCGGTGACCACCGGCTCGAGCGGCTATGCCAAATGGGGCTTGTCGGAGAGTTTTGACCGCTATGGAAACCGTTTGAACCAAACTGTAACTGCGGGAACTGCGCCACCCAATTCTCTTACCTTCGCGACCACGCCGACACCCCCTGCGAATCCTCCTGGGGGAGCGTATACAAATCGTCCCGATGGCTACTCGTTCGACGCGAGCGGGAACATGCTCAACGACGCCTCGAACAATTTAGCTTACGACGACGAGAACTGCTTAACGAGTGCAGGAACAACAACTTACACTTGCGACGTGCACGGTTGGCGAGTCGTGAAGGCCTTGGCGAGTAGCACAAACACTGCGTATATCTTCTCGGCAGGCAAAGACATTGCCGAATATGACTACACGTCGTCCGCTCCGTCGCCGAGTTCGCCGTCGCGCGAGTACATCTATCTCGGCGGGAAGCTTATAGCAACCATCCAAGGGACCTCCACAGTTTACCATCACGCGGACCATCTTTCGGTCAGAGTGACCACAGACGCCAACGGAAACAAGATCGGCGAACAAGGTCATTACCCATATGGAGAAACTTGGTACACGTCGGGCACGACCACGAAGTTCATCTTCACTAGCTATGAGCGAGACCCTGAATCAGGAAACGACTATGCAATGGCCCGCTATTATATCAGCCGCTTCGGGCGATTCAGCTGCGTTGACCCAAGCATGGGCACACCATCCGACCCGCAATCCTGGAATCGATACGTCTACGTTCGCAACAATCCTACGAATATGGTCGATCCGAGCGGTCGATTCGTGGAATTCTTGGCATTCTTGGTCATGGCGATAGTCAACGCGCTGGGAGGTCTTGATGCCGCTGGTACATTCGACCACACAGGACCCACGGGGACGCCACCGATCTTCGATGGCGGGCCGTTCTCTGGCACAACGGCCACGCTGAACAGCATCTACAATCCGATTGATCCTTCACCATACATCATCAGCGAAGCAGGCGGCTTCGGTGGGGTAAGTGCCAACTCTGGCTCAGGCAGCGGCGACAGCGGTGACGAAGGCGGTGGGGCTGAGGGAGACCCGGCGAGAAATCCGATTGATTTCGGTCCGGTCAAGGCGGCACTGGAGACCCTATTCACGAACAACCCTGGGTGTGCTGGCCTATTGGGAGGGCCTGACAATGCTAAGCGGCTGCTCCAACAGATGAGACTCATTGACGTACCGCAGTTTCCGTATGCTTTTGGCACAAGTCAATCTAGTGACGCAGCTTGGAAAGACATATCCGCGAGTAATGCTGGGGGAAATAATCTTCTCGCCGAGACATCATGGTCGACAATCAGCCGCAACAGCGGCGCTTGGAATGGCAACCCGTATACAACGTTCGTTGGAGATAGGTTCGCGAACTTCGATTTGAGTCAACAAGAGGGTGTCCTAGTTCATGAGATGGTCCACCCATACACTGGATACGGAGGTCACATGGCTGGCCAACCAGGGGAAGGCAATCCTGTCGATAATCTGGACATGTACAGTCCTTACGGAGGAATTTCGGACGTTTGCGGTACCGAAAAACCATGGCTCAAATAATACGAAGCTCCCAGACAAACGTAGGCGAATGGGAAAGAGGGTCGGGTAGTTGGAGGGTTATTTGGGGGTTGTCCTTGCTGACGGTTTTGTTAGGGATTATCAGCGTGGCGAGCCAAGGGACCGGAAACAACGGTGTCCAGAGGCTGATCGTCAAAATCCGAGGTAGGAGTACCAGGATCCAACCTGGTGGGACGCTTACTCTTCGAGTTGAAGTCTACAACGCAGGTACTGAGAGTGTATTTGTAGCAACGAACTTTGACGGTCCGGAGAATGCCCTCAGCAGGCTAGACATTCGCCTCTTCTATAATGGTTCGCGCATTGAGGACCGCAAAGAAAAATCGGCAGGTGACTATGGGCGCTACCGCCTTAACGATCCGAGGAGGCCACCGCTCGTTCAGGAGTTCTCGAAGTATTGGATTGCTCTCCCGCCTGGGCATTACTACGGCGGAGACCTAGCAATGGATCCAACTTCGTTTCCCCACCTGAATACGCCGGGCAAATACATGGTGCGAGGGACGTATACGTCGAGTGGTTTTCTAAATGACGGCATGAACAACCCTCTGGCTAGTTATCTGGGCGAATTGGATCGCCTCCCTTACAAGGCATGGATAGGCGAAGTCGAAACAAATTCCATCTGGATCGAAGTAGTTGGCCCCAAAACGAGCCGACGCAAGAACTGAGCGAATCTCGTCCCTAGGCGCTCGAATCAGGAGCCCTCTCCAACTTGAGCGAAGCCATGCCTCCTTGAAGAAGGTCTCAAGACGTACTTTGGTTTGATGGTGATAACATAAATTAACGAGTGGCATGGGTCCAGGAAAACCCCTCTCATGAAGGCATCCTGCTCTTCCGCCAAAGTAAGTTCTTTTCTCAAACTCATCAACGAGTCCTCGTCTGCAGCTTTCATCGTTGTTTTTTTGTTGTGCTTATGCCCCAGGGAAGCAAGGGCGCAGACGGCGAGCGTCCCAGCTCGCGTTATTGAGCGTGTAGACGAAAGGAATCTTGTGTCGTTGAGGGGGAATGTCCCCGCGCTTGCGCGCCCAGAATATGACCGCGGGCCAGTCCCCGACTCCCAACCGCTACGCCGGCTCCTCCTGGTCCTGCAGCGCAATCGCGAGCAAGAAGCAGCACTGCAATCCTTGCTTGACGAACAGCAGGACAAGTCGTCGGCGAACTTTCACGCCTGGCAGTCACCGGAGGAGTTCGGTAAGCGATTCGGTCCAGCGGATGCTGATATTCAAACCCTTACGCAATGGCTGATGGCGCACGGGTTCACTGAGATAAGGGTCGCTGCTGGAAGAACTGTGATCGAGTTCTCCGGCAACGTTACGAGCGTCCGGAAAGCGTTCCACACTGAGATTCACCGGTATGTAGTGAATGGTGAAGAGCATATGGCGAATGCCAGTGATCCTCAGATTCCTGCTTCATTCAAATCACTGGTTGCAGGGGTAGTGAGTCTGCACGACTTCCGCAAAAAGCCGATGTATCACCTGGCGAGAGGATTCACAAGAACGCGACCGACCAGCCAAACAGGCCCTGAGTTCACCTACTCCTGCTTCGACTACATCACCGGGAACTCGGTCACTTGCCATCCTTTGGGGCCGTACGATTTTGCGAGCATTTACAATGTTCTGCCTTTGTGGAACGCGGCCTCGCCCATCGATGGGACTGGGCAGTCCATTGCGATTGTCGCCCGCACTAACATAAATCCGCAGGACGTGAGCGACTTTCGGAGCCTCTCCGCTCTCCCTCCGAATTCGCCGCAAGTCGTCTTGGACGGTACCGACCCAGGTCTGGTTCCCGGCGACGAGACGGAAGCGGACCTGGACGTGGAATGGTCAGGAGCCGTGGCGAAAGGTGCGACGATCAAACTGGTCGTTTCCGAGTCGACCGAAGTAACCGATGGAGTCGACCTCTCGACTCTCTACATCGTGGACAACAATCTTGCTCCGGTGATGAGCGAAAGCTATGAACAATGCGAACTCAACATGGGAACTGCCGGCAACCTGTTTTACAAGAATCTTTGGCAACAGGCGGCAGCACAAGGTATCACCGTTCTTGTTTCATCTGGCGACAATGGGTCGGCTGGTTGCGATTTCGAGGTGGCGCAGGGGCTGCAGCCGCCACAACCCGCACAGTACGGCTTAGAGGTCAACGGAATTTCATCTACTCTCTACAACGTGGCTGTCGGAGGAACAGATTTCGCTGATTATTTCAATTCTTCGACTTACTGGAATGCGACGAACGATCCAACGACGCAACAATCCGCCAAGGGTTATATCCCGGAGACGACGTGGAACGATTCCTGCACCAACGCGATTTTTGCAAGTCCGAGTTTTCCAATCAGCAGTTCGAACCCGGAGACCATCTGCAACAACCCCAGCATCCCCGAGTTTGCGGTAGCACTCGGAGGAAGCGGCGGGAAAAGTAACTGCACAAGCCCAACGGGAACGACTGTGTCGACCTGTAGCGGAGGGTACGCCAAACCCGCGTGGCAAGCGGCACCGGGAGTACCGAACGACCAGAAACGCGATCTGCCGGATGTGTCTTTGTTTGCCAGCAATGGGTTCGCAAACAGTTTTTATATCTTGTGTGAGGCGGACATATCTAATAATTCTCCATGCAGCGCATCCAATTTTACTGGGGTAGGAGGAACGTCTGCGTCCTCTCCCGCTTTTGCAGGTTTGATGGCACTGGTCAATCAGAAGACCGGATCGCGTCAGGGTAATGCTAACTATGTTTTGTACGCCATGGCCGCAAAACAATCCTCGTTGGACTGTAATTCAAGCACCGGACCCGCAACTGGCTGTGTCTTCAACGACATTACTGCGGGAACGGTCGCCATGCCGTGTGTCACGGGCAGTTTGAACTGTACGACTTCCAACGCGGGCGACCAATTCGGTATTCTCTCTGGCTACCAAGCCGGGACAGGCTACGACTTGGCGACTGGCCTTGGTTCTGTGAATGCAAACAATTTGATCAACAATTGGGGCTCTGTCGCCCGAACGCCATCGACAACCACTCTGATACTAAATGGCGGTAACCCGGTGAATATCACCCACGGGACCCCGGTGAGCGTGACGGTTTCTGTGTCTCCGACGTCACCGCTGCCTACCGGTAACGCGTCCTTGATCGCCATGCAGGGCTCAAACACCTTTGGTATCGATCTTCTGACCGTCAGTAACGGAACCGCTTCGGGCACCACAAACATGCTACCTGGCGGCACATCCTATAGCGTGTACTCGCACTATGCGGGCGACGCGAACTACGGAGCAAGTGATTCCAATTCTCTTACGGTCACGGTAAGCCCGGAGGCCAGTGAGACCGACCTACACGTGGTCACCTTGGACTGGGCCACTGGCCAACCAACCAATCCCAACGCAACATCGGTTCCCTACGGAACAATCTCGCTTGTCCGAGCCGACATTATGAATGGTTCGGGTACAGTGTGCGTCAATGCAGCCAACGGCTCACTGCAATATGCTTGTCCGACCGGAACGGTGTCTTTTGCGTTCGACGGCACTCCCCTAGGAACCGGACCAGTCGTTTTAAACAGTGAGGGTTATGCGGCATACAAGAACGGCCAGCTCACCGCAGGAGCGCACAGCTTCGCTGCCGATTACAGCGGTGACGAGAGCTATAAAGGAGGCACTGCGACCGCTTCGATGACCGTGATTCCGTCGCCCACGGCCACAAGTCCGGAGATCCCTCATTCTATGCCGATCGGAACACCCGCGTACTTCCAGGTGATGATGACCACCAAGGACGCAGGCAGCTACGCCGTGCCCCCGAGTGGCACGTTCACTATTTTCGATGGCAACACTCAGGTTCCTGCAACGGTTACGACCCTGACGGGGGTCATTTATCCGCAGGGCAACTCGCCATATGTTTGGGAGACGCTGGAAGGTAATGTTCTTGCGACGTTTTCCGGGACCCCCGGCCCGCGCGTTCTGACGGTCAACTACACGGGCGACACAAACTATGCTTCATCCGTCTCCAACGCGACAACGTTTGAAGCGGTGTACCCCACACAAACGGCTCTCACATCGTCGGCTGCGACGGTGGTAAGTGGACAACCGGTCACGATAACAGCACACATCGTTCCCGCCCAAAGTGCTAGTTCTGGCCCAACTGGGACCGTGGTGTTCACATACGGCTACACCAACCAAACGATCGCGGTCAGCAATAGTCAAGCGCAAGTCACGATCCCGTCGCTACCTGGCGGAAACATTCTCATAAGTGCCACATACAGTGGCGATTCCAATTACGGGAGCTCCACGGGAACCCTTACGCAAGTCGTGACACCCGTCAGCACCACCACTTCTGCTAGCCTTCCCAGTTCGACCATCGCACAGGGCATCTCGGTCCCAATCACTGCCCTAATCACCCCTGCACAGATGGGCGCAGCACCTCTGACAGGCAGCGTGCAGTTCACCGCAAACGGCTCGAACATCGGGGGTGCAACCGCCGTGAACAATCAAGCCCAAATCTCTGCCATTTTCTCCACACTGGGACCAGTGCAGATACAGGCCGCTTACAGCGGTGACCCAAACTACTCCGCCTCAACGGGCACTGTCACCGAGACTGTGGTATCCCAGCCGCCAGATTTCTCTCTCGTTGGTTCGGGCACGACAACACTGACTGTCTCAGCGGGACAAACGGCCACGTTCTCTAACACAATTTCCGTTACATCCTTGAATGGGTTCTCTTCGCCAGTGATCCTGACCTGCTCCCTGCCCGCGACGGCAACGACCTGTTTCGTCAACCCAAACACGATTACGGGCGGAAACGGAACAGCCACAGTCAGCGTGAACACAACGAGACGCGGTCTGGCGGCTCCCTTTTTTGGGAGCCGTCGATTCCATTTTCGACCGCACCAGGTTCCGCATGTTCTCGTGAGCCTCCTCTTGGTTGTGCTTCTTCTAGGCTCTAGCCATACGCGGTACCGGCGTCTCGCAAGCGCGCTCTCCTTCGCCTCGCTGTGTCTAATTCTTGTGTTCCAAGCTACAGGTTGCGGCAGCGGCTCAGGGTCTTCCTCATCTCCACCTGCTACGGGAACTCCTGCGGGTACGTACACCGTTACAGTGATCGGGACCTCCGGCAATACCACGCACGCCACCACACTTACCCTCATTGTCAGCTGACGGGGCCAGTCGGACTGGACTCCTGACTTGTCGCACGTGAATGGGAAATTTCAGCGGATGGCCGTTAAGCGGATGAGGACCTGCGGGAATGTCGGCGAGCTTGCCCCAGGAGGATGTTCCTTCCGTCAGACCGGGGCTGAGTAGAATTATAACTTCCAGTTCTCGGCGTGCGCCGCGTAGTGCGACGTGGCGCCTGCGAATCTTGGAATCGTTAAGCGCCGCATTGCGCACACAAGCGAACAAGTATGCCTTTATATCTACAGCATGACCCAAGTCCCCGCGCTCGAGCAGTTTCAAGAAGACCTGCTGCACTGCATCCTGAGCACGGCTGCGTTCACCGGTGATTCCCATAGCGAACAGCAGAAGCGCCGGGCCATGCTCACAGTACAAGAGGTCGACGACTCTGTCGTGACTGCGGGTTGGCTGCACGCTAGCGCCTCAATGATAAGACAACCGAGCAGAGCAAATTTGTCTATGCTTCTCAAGCAAAATTAAGGCACGCATCGATGGCAAGGGCGCAAACGTGCGGGCGCCGTCCTCTTCCCCAGACCCCTTCTCCTGCTAGAAGATGCAAGAACACTCTTACAAAAACGGAAACTGGGCCCAAAAAAGTTGTGCCATCTTAGGGGTTCACCCCACCGATTTGAGTCCGATTTGAGTCCATTTACCGCCGAATATCAGAATAAACCAGCATACTTGACGCAGAACAAAACCAAACGAGCCAGTAAGATAGTGTTTCTATTTCTGGTTCGGGACCAGGAGGTCGGTGGTTCAAATCCACTCGCCCCGACCACTTTTAAATCCCGTTCTCATATAGACTTACTGCGAAACTGCTTCTGCGATTTCTACTTCAAAAACTTGTCCAGACTTGTCCAACAACGGGTTGTTTTGGTCTTCTGGAAGCATGAAACCAAGTCCAACCTTGACGGAGCAGGCAGAACCGAGTCCCTGCTTAAAGCCGAAAATTTGAGGGGAGCAGTGCCTTCCATGAGTGCCACGGCCAGAAAAAATCCTGTTCCTAGCGTGTACAGGGAGGGTCGCGATTTCTCGCTTGCAGGCGAAGCGGGCGTAGGGGCCCGGCTCATATCCGCGATCTTCCGCGTCATGGAATTCAGACGAAGAGCGCCGCTCTCAGTATAATGTCCTCTATGTTAGAGACAACCCCGACTGGCAGAGGTGAACTGGTCATACAGCCAGGCGAGCTTGCGGGTCGCCGCTATAGTTTCGAAGCCGTCGTTTGCCAGAACCCCACATGCGACTGCGAGCACGTCACCCTCAAGTGCTTCACTGAGATGCCCGAGGCGGGACCTACTGCCCCCGTGTACTTGGAGATGGATTTTGAACGAAGGCAGATTGCAAATTTGGAAGAACTAAAGACCAATCCGACTACACGGGCTCTGGCTAACGCGGTCGCGGCAGAATGTGGCCAAGAAGAATGGAATCAGCTAAGACGCATCTACTGGGGACTCAAACGGTATTGGACCGAACATTCGGACCTAGAGCAGGTCGAGGTCTCGTTTCCACCTGACGCGCCGACCGGCGCCATGGTTGCATATTTCGACGTTTTTCCGTTTGCCAAACGGATTGAGTTCATCCATGAGCAGGAAAATTGGATGGTCGACGACCAATACTGCTGCAATCCGAAATGCCCGTGTCTGGAGGCCGTTCTCTTGTTCTTTCGCCTTCCCGAGAAAATGGGACAGGGGCCCCTCCGGCCGACACTGGCGGTCTCTTACCTATATCCAGAGGGCGAAGCCACTCGGCTCAAGCCAGAAGGGGACCCTCGGCATTCCGAACAGACTCTAATGGAATCGCTGAAAGAAACTCGCGCCGACCTAGATTCCCTCCTGGCCACGCGTCAGTCACTGCTGAGGCGGTTGTGTGGTCGCAGCTTGAAAAAGCAGAGAATACATTCGCCGAAGTCCAAAATTGGTCGCAACGATCCCTGCCCCTGCGGCAGCGACAAAAAGTGGGAAAAATTCTGCGGAGCCTGATATGACGCGCACACGAGGCTGCCTACCGCGCACGAAAACAACCGACAAGGGTACAATGGCTTGATCAGAATTGAGGATCACGCGGCGGGAGCCCGGCGCGCCGTCATCGTGAGCTCCCTAGGTTTCGCGCAAACACAAGTTGCGCGATCATCTCAGCGGCCTGTCCCCGTGTGAGTCCTGCGGGCACGCCAATCCCGTTATGGGCAAGAACCTCTTTTTGTTTATCGCTGGGGAGTTTGTTTCTCCAGCGGGCCGAGCGTTCCACCAGCCGCCGCGCCTCGGGGCGCTGGAGGGCCACAAAACGGTCCGCGGCCGTAACAGCCGCGGCCAGACTCGCGGCGTGACTCAATAACAATGTTGTCTGGCTTACCGTGGAGAGTCGAATATCCCACGTGTCGAGGAGATTGGGTTCGATCGAAATCCATTCGCCCTCGGGAAGGGCGAGGCGGTATCCTCCGGGCACGGCGTGCCAGGTATTCTGAGTGCATTCCATTATTTCTGCTGGCGGCTGGAAATTGAAGAACTCAATGCGTTCGGCGGCGAGCTTCAAATCTTCAGGTGTCCGGACGCGCGATGTGTCGATCCAAGGCTGACTACGATTCAGCCGTTCGATCTGCCGTTCGATCTCCAGCGCGTTGCCGCCCTTCAGATTCATGTTGAGCGGCAAATTGATCAAGCTGTGCAAGCCCGACAATTGGTGCGTTCTGGAGTTATCGGCAACGTCGATGACCATGAGATCTCTCTTTCCAGGATGTAACCGCGTCCCGCGTCCGACCATTTGGGCGTAGAGTAGCTTCGATCTTGTCGGCCGCGCCATGATCACGCAATCGACGCGTGGTTCATCAAAACCCTCGGTCAGCACATTACAGTTGGTAACAAGATCAATCTCTCCCGCTGAAAACGCCGCGAGGGTCGTCCGGCGTTGATCTCTTGAAAGTTCGCCCCAGACTGGCGCCGCCCGAATCCCGGCCTCAGCAAACGCACGATGCACGTCTTGAGCGTGTGCCACATCCACGCAAAAGACGATGGTACGTCTTCCCGGAGCGAAGTCCCGATAGGCGTTCACCAGCAAACTGTTGCGCAACCGCGTATTCACCACATCTGCGAGCTGGCTTTCGATAAAATCGCCATGTCGGACCTTCACGTTATCAAGCGACAAATCGGTGTCCACGCGCCAGCCTGTAATGGGGCACAAGTAACGGTCCGCAATCATCTCGCGCATGTCCCGTGCGTAACAGACCTCCTGAAACACTTCGCCGAGTCCCTGTTTGTCACCGCGTCGCGGGGTGGCCGTGAAGCCGATTAGGTAACGGGAAACATGGGGTTCGAACAAGCCGAAGTGATCGAAGATGCGCCGGTAGCTGGGTGCGACCGCATGGTGCGCTTCATCAACAACAACGATGGAAAACTCGTCCGGCTGGAGTCGCGACAAGCGAGCGCCGCTGCGAGCTAGCGTTGGGACGGAAGCGATGACCACCTTCGCATGGGCACCGGCGTGGGTACCGGCTTGTTCAATCTCCACCTTCAATTCGGGGTCGATGGATCTAAACTTATCCCGTGCCTGCAGAAGCAGTTCCTCCCGATGTGCAAGCACGAGTAATCGTTTTTTCATCTTGAGAACGCGAGGGAAATGAGCGAACACCACGGTTTTCCCAGTACCCGTGGGCAATGAAACGATCACACGGCGTTTGCCGGCTTTGTAGGCATCTAGAACTGCCGTCAACGCTTCGCTCTGATAAGCGCGCAGATGGCATGTCGTCTGTGGATGCCGTATTTGCGCTTTGCCATCCATTGAAGAACCACCCCTAGCGGCAGTTTACTGCGAGTTCGGTCAACAGATTTCTAAGAACTCCTTTTTGTGTAGTTTAAGTCGTCCGGCTGGTATTACCCACGGTGGGTAGTCTGCAGCTCGTCCAGCTTCAGGGCCTTGGCCAAAGCCTGCTGCGCCAAAGTTTGCTTCGAAAGCACATAGGTCGCACGAGGGGTACCTTTCTCGCCTTGCCGCGGGTAGAGCAGAACGAACTGCTGAATCTGCTGCAACTCTTCGAGGAGTTGTTCCATGGAAAGATCGCTCCAGGCGGCTCTGGCCTGGCGATGCACATACTGCAACAGAGAGATGCCCAGCATGCAGTAGAACGCATGGATGCGGATCTTGCGGTCGGTCCAGTGATGCATCGGTCCCCAAGCCAGCCACTCTCCGTCTTTCAGGCCGCGGAAAACACGCTCGACCTGTTGCTGGCCGGCATAACCAGCCACCACTTGTTCCGCCGTCCAGTCCATGCGGCTGGTGAGCAGCACGGTTCGGCCTAAACGACCACCGAGGAGGCGCTCAAACGCAGCCTGATCGAAAGCAAACTGTAGCTGCCATTGGCCGTCGCGAGATTCCAATTGGTAGCGAATTACATCGGAGAGGAACTGCCCGGACAACCAGTTCGCGATCTTGCGCCTGATCCCTTCCTCGGTCCAACGCGACCGCGGTTTATTCAATTCCCTCGAAAAGCGTCGCAGGGACTGCAGCGTGCGGCTGATGCTGGTGGTCAGGCTGTGCAGTTGCTCGGCGGCAAAAGGCGCCGAGTACTTCAGCACCGCGAGATATTCCTGGCCGTGCACCAACAGCTTCTCGGCCACGGCCCGCACGCCCGGTTGTTCGGCGCTGCACGGCGGCAGCTCTTCGCTGGCTCGCTCGCGCAACCCCGCCGGCGCTTGATTCCACGGCAGCGCGGAAATCCAGCCCACCCCTGCCTCTTGCAACTGCACGGTGTTGTCCAGTGCGGCCGTGCCCTTGTCGAAGACCAACGTGACCGTGTCACGAGCAATCTGGTTTTGATCCAGCAGGCGCACGATACGTGCCAAGGCGACGGAGAACTCTTCGACATCGGCTACGTTGCCCGGGTACACGTGGTGGCATAGGCTCAACCCACTCTCTCCGTCCAGAACATAGCTCAGTCCCACTTGACGCAAGTTGTGCCGACCTTGCTTGTTGTGTCCGCGCTGCGCCAGTTGGTTCCGCGTGTTGGTGCTGGCAATGTAGGTGTAGAAGTTGGTGGTATCGTAGGCCAGCAGCCGACGACCAACCAGATCCTTTTCCTTCCACAGACCGAGTAAACGTAACTGCGCTTGATCGAGAGGATCTTCCTCGGGAGCGAGGGTCTCACTGGTCTCCGGCAGAATCTGTTCGAAGGCGTCCCAGAAGGCTTGCGAAGTAAAGCGCTCAGCAGGAAAACTCCACTCGGAAGCGAGGATGGTCCGCTCGTACCAGTTGCTGACTTCGGTCTTCGGACCGGGATCACAGATGCGGTGAATGGCGGCGAGCAGGAGATAGTGAGCGGGACCGGGTCCGGAACGTGGAGGGGGCCACAGGGATTCCAGCAAGGGCCACAAGCCGGACTGTTTTGCAGCCAGCCACAAGGCGCCGGGAAGACCGAAGTTACGCAAGGTGGCGGAGAGGGGAACGGGGGCAGCGTTTTGCTGGACGAGTTCAGCGAGTTTTTCGGCGGTGCCGAGATAGGCCTGATGGACGATGCGAGGTTTGCCGTCGACGCGGGCGCTTTCGACGAGGTAATAGTAGAGGCGATTCCCTTTTTTCTTTTTGACCAGGCTGGCCATCAAGGGTAATACATAAACGAGATATTGATACTTGTCAAGCACAAAGTGCGACAATACTCACAGGAAAATCATAATATAGGGGGTAATACATATTCCAAAATGGAGAAACCTGCCTAAGTTCTACGGATGGAACAATTTAGTGGGAATGCGCAGAGTTTCGGGAGAGCACTCGCAGTAAACTGCCGCTAGTCAGTGCACCGGATCATTATTTTCACATTCTCTTGAAATAACTGATATGTTGAAAGCAAAGATACACTCGTGCGTGGCATCGACAAGGAGCGTCAACGAGGTTCGAAGAATTCGATCAGCGCCCGCAAGGCCGCACCTCTGAGCGATGTTTCCTGAGTGGAATTCTCGATCCTGAAGCCGGACATTTCGATTCTCCATTGTGCCCTGCTCTTACACAACGCAATCGAACATACCAAGGTTATCAAGACGCTCAGCGAGCCGACCAGGCAACCCACTTCCGCGAATCCAAATGCTCAGAGTGTAACAAGGAACCGTGGAGGGAGACTTTCTATTCCAGGGCGGCGAGCGAGGATGCACAGCCCACTCTCCGCGGTGGTCGTCCGTTTCAGCCGTGCTCGCAAGAGATACGAGCGTCAGGGCATTTTGGTTTCTGAAGTGGCGCTCGAACAGGCCGAAGCGGGATGCTTGGCGGGCAGCGAATCGCGCGCTTTCTGTCGTGAGCACGATGCGGGAGCGACGCGCCTAATAGGATCGCGAGTTCGTCGCTCAAATGACTCGGGAGAACTATCGCAGAACATACGGCGCGCCGGGGCAGCCGAAGGGTCGGAAGCACAGTTGCCAGCCAGTCGCTCGGGGAAGAAGCACTCACCCTTGCCGCAGTCGCGCACACTCGCCCCTGTTACGGCAACTATGAAGAGCTTCTAATGAGTGGATATGAGTGCAGCGAAGCCCGCGCTGAGATTCACGACGAGGTCGACCGCGTGCTCGACCGATGGCGCAATCCGCTTTGAGCCTGATCTGAGGCGATTCCGTTTTTTCCACAGACAATTAGATTTTCTATCAAGCTCATAAACAGATACCCGATACAATCTGCTAGTCTTGAGTTGGCACGATGTCGCTGGTTTCTCTAGCGCCGGTTCTGACCCCGCACGGTCGATTGATCGTCGAGCGAGACGAGGACGCTCCCGCGCTCGACGCCCGGCTTGCTCAGCGGATGGAAGGCGCCTTCACCCGCGGATCGGGACATGGCCTCCTTGCGCTCGGTGCCGATGAAATCGGCGTCGCTCTTCCCCCGGCACTCTGGTTCTGGCGTGAATTCGCCGCGCCTTATGTAACGGGCGTCTGTACCCGACCCATTGAAGCTGCCGACCCACATCGCGCTCACCCACCGACTCCTCCCAAATCAGAGCTCGACCAGTTCGTGCTGGCTGCACCTCCCATGACAGGCGCCGAGTACCTGAGCGCGGCAGTCTTGAGCCATCTCTGGCAGGAGCTCGATCGGGCGTTTTGGGCTGAACTGACGGAAGCGAAGTGCAGCATCGAGGAGTTTCTGAAGCGGCGCAATCCGGCGTGGAACCTGGTCGGTCGCGTGCACTTCAATCTTGCCGAAAACCGCAAGGATGAAGCCGCGCCCTTCGCGTTTCTTGCCACTTACACGACGCGGCTTTCCGCGCACGCCAAGGCCCAGCATGTTCCGCTCGGCCAGGCCTTGCGGGAGTATGCCGGCGCGGAAAATCGAGACCGATTGCTCTCCCTGCTTCTCCCTGTTCAGCGTGCGGCCGAGAGCTGCTCGTGGCTTAAGGCTATGGTCGACGCAGGAGAGATTTTCCACCCGCTGCGGTGGGTTCCCACGCAAGCCATGCAGCTTTTGCGCGATGTGGAGAAGCTTGAAAGCGCCGGTGTAGTTGTACGCATGCCGGCGAGCTGGCGAGCAAATCGTCCTCCACGCGCTCAAGTGACGGCCGCTGTCGGAGGCAGGCCACCATCGGGGCTGGGGCAGGCTGCGCTCCTCGACTTTCACCTGGAAGTGGTCCTCGACGGCGAGAGGCTAAGCAAGGCCGAGGTGCAGGAGTTACTCCGCACCTCCGATGGGCTTGCCCTCGTGCGAGGTCGTTGGGTCGAGGTACACGCCGAGCGCTTGCGGGAAACGCTAGAGCATTTTGGCGAGATTGAGCGCAGGGCCGCTGAGCAAGGCATTAGTTTTCAGGAAGCCATGCGCATGCTCGCCGGCACCGATGTCGCGGCCGACGGAAATTCTACCGCCTCGGTCGCGGAGTGGGGAAAGGTTGCCGCCGGCCCTTGGCTTGCCGAAACACTAAAGGGACTGCGTACCCAGGAGGGTCTGGCGCGTGTCGATCCGGGCCCGGCACTGAAAGGGACGCTACGCCCCTATCAGCAAGATGGCGTGCGGTGGCTCTATCTGCTCGCGCAGCTCGGCCTGGGGGCCTGCCTGGCCGATGACATGGGACTGGGTAAGACCATTCAGGTGCTGGCACTGCTGCTCGTACTCCGTCAGCAATCTATTGGCGCCCGGGCACCCAGCCTTTTGGTGGCCCCCGCCTCTCTGCTCGCAAACTGGGCGTCGGAGCTCGAACGCTTCGCGCCAAGTTTGAAAGCCGTAATCGCGCATCCCTCCGAGATGCCTGCCGAAGATTTAAAAAGAATGACGCCGGAAAAATTGCGCAAGGTAGACGTTGTGATCACGAGTTACGGCTCGCTGCTGCGCCTTCCCTGGATCGATGGCGTCTCCTGGAATCTGGTCGTGCTCGACGAAGCGCAAGCCATCAAAAATGCCTCTGCCAAGCAGACCTTGGCGGTGAAGAAGCTCAAGGCAGGTGTGAGGTTTGCCCTCACCGGCACCCCCATCGAGAACCGTCTGAGCGATCTTTGGTCGATCTTCGATTTCCTGAATGCCGGCCTGCTAGGTTCGGCCAAGGAATTTACAGTTTTTGCCAAGCGCCTGGCGGCGGTGCCGCACAATCCCTACCGCCCCTTGCGAGAGCTAGTGCGGCCGTATATTTTGCGACGGCTGAAGACCGACAAAACGGTCATCGCCGATCTGCCGGATAAAACTGAAGTCAAGGCGTTCTGCCAGCTCAGCCGGAAGCAGGCGGCGCTTTATCAGCAAGCCGTCGAGGAGCTTGAACGGCGGCTTAAGAAAGTTGAAGGTATCGAGCGTAAAGGCCAGGTGCTGGCGTTCCTCGTGCGGTTAAAGCAGATCTGCAACCATCCCTCGCAGTGGCTGGGCGACGGCGCATGGAACCCGGAAGACAGCGGTAAGTGGGCCCGCTTGCGCGAGATCGTTGAAACCATCGCAGCCAAACAGGAAAAGGTCTTGGTGTTTACACAGTTTCGCGAACTGACCCGGCCGCTGGAAGCATTTCTGGGATATGTGTTCGGACGCCCTGGACTGGTACTGGATGGCGAGACAGAAGTCAGAAAGCGCAAAGAGCTGGTGCGGCAATTCCAGGAAGAGGAGAGGATTGCTTTCTTCGTGCTTTCGCTCAAGGCGGGAGGCTCCGGACTCAACCTCACAGCCGCTTCGCACGTCGTGCACTTTGACCGCTGGTGGAATCCGGCGGTTGAGAACCAGGCGACCGATCGTGCCTACCGCATCGGCCAGACCAAGAACGTCTTGGTGCACAAGTTCGTCTGCCGCGGGACGGTGGAAGAGAAGATTGACAAGCTGATTGAATCGAAGCAGCAGCTTTCGAAAGACTTGCTCGAAGGCGGCGCCGATTTTGTGCTCACGGAAATGAACGACGAGGATTTGCTGAGGCTCGTGGCGCTCGACCTAAACAGCGCCCAGGCGGAGGTGTGAAGCATGTACTACGGAGACTGGGGATGGCGACCCTATGTGTCTGCCGCACAGCGGCAAGCGCAAGCGATGCGCAAGATCGCGCAGTTGAAGAAAAAGGGGCAAGTCGTCTCGCCTGTCGAGATTGAAGGCCGCGGCATTGCTGCAACCTTCTGGGGAAAAGCCTGGTGCGAGAACCTGGAACGTTACAGTGATTACGCAAATCGTCTGCCCCGCGGCCGTACTTACCTCCGCAATGGTTCCGTCATCGATCTGCAGATTGCCTTCGGTGAAGTGAAAGCGCTTGTGAGCGGCTCGTCCATCTATAAAGTCGCCGTGAAAATCACGCCCGTCAGCAAGGCGCGTTGGAAATCTATCTGCAAGGACTGTGCCGGGGCCATTGATTCCCTGGTGGAGTTGCTACAAGGCCGATTTTCCAAGGGAGTCATGGAGCGAATTTGCAAAGAAAACAGTGGACTGTTCCCCTCGCCAAAGGAGATTCAATTTTCGTGCAGTTGCCCGGACTGGGCTTATATGTGCAAGCATGTCGCCGCCGTGCTCTACGGCATCGGCGCGCGCCTCGACCGCCAGCCCGAGCTCCTGTTTCGGCTTCACAAGCTGGACGAAAAAGAACTCATCAGCAGCGCCGGTAGAGGGCTTCTTCTCGCAAAGAAAGGAGGAGATTCCGGGAAAATTCTGTCTACCGGCGATCTTTCTGAACTCTTCGGACTAGATCTCGCTAAAGGGGGCGCACTTACCTCCTCATTGTCTTCAACTCGCGCAAGTCAGAACAAGAGTGCGAAGGAAACGCGAGGGCGCAAACAGGTTGTCCGTCCCGGCGGGCGACACCGGCCGCCATAAGAGATCAGCCGACGTCTTTTCTCTGTTCTCGTTGGTGCTGCGTGCATGCTCAGAGCAGTTGGCTCAGGAAAGTCCTGGCCGGAACAACAACGGGCCGATGGACGCGGAAGCAGTCCGCCGGCTGATAGGCGAGGCTCGTGGCGATCACGCCATGCAACAAGGTGCGAGTCCCGCCGGCGCTTGTGCTGAACGACCAGCTATTTAGTGCAGCAATTCCACGCCGGCTTTACCCGCGGCCTTGCGGAGAGCCACATCCAGGGTTGCCAGAGGCAGTTTGGCTCGAAGCGCCAAGTCTAAATAAACCGAATCGTAAGCCGATAGCTGATACGCGCGCGCCGTCGTTAACGCCTGCCGCATGGGAACAATGTCCGCTTCGATTTCGAGGGCTTGCGCACACAATTGTTCGAGTTGCAGGAGGGCCAACATGGCGTCGGAGGAGGTAAGGATTCCTCGTCTCTCGGCTACGGCCAGGCCGTTGGCAATTTCTAGATGCCACAATGCCGGAGCCACTGCCCTGGTCCCGGATAACAAAGCCTGTTTCGCTTGGGTCGCAGATGCGGGAACCGGATTGTCCAGAGTCCAGCCAAGCGCAACAGAGGCATCCAGAACAAAGGGCTTCATGAACGGCCTTCTTCAATGAGGTCTTTTACCCTCACGCCTTTGACTCGGTGCGTTCTTCTCCGAATTCCTTCCAGGTTCTCGAAGATCCCGCACAAGTCGTACTGGCTCTTGACGGAAACGATCACCGCGGCCAGCTTGCCGCGGCGCGTGATGCCAATGCGCTCGCCTGCCGCTGCCCGTTCTACCAACTCCGAGAGCTTCTGCTTGGCCTCAAACAACCCGACTTTGCGCATGGATCTCCTCTCAATCTAGGTTGATATTCTAGATGAAACGATTGTTAACTGCAATGCTGGCCGAGACGTCTATTCTCTCCGGAAAGCACTGCGGCTTCCGGGCTTTGAGCGTGCTTGACACTTGTTCCCTTCAGTTGGGTCGGTGCGACCAAGTAATTGGAGTCGCGGCGATGATGGATGATGGTTGACTACTCGATGCTAACCGTGAGCGTGTGCCACCGCGTTTGATCCTCGGCAGCCCTGTCCTGGAATTCTGAACCCGCGACGCAAATGGGCCAAAATTACGGGGGACTTGTCCAAACTTGTCTAACAGAGAGCGGCCCGAAAAACGGTAACTGACGCCAGGACAGCGACTTAGTTAGATTTGGTTCCTGGTTCGGGACCCGGAGGTCGGTGGTTCAAATCCACTCGCCCCGACCACTTCTTTTAAATCAATAATTTGCAAGCAACGAAAGAGAAAACGACCTCCTGGTAAGGGCCAGCCGGAAGTCCGCGCCAATTTGAAGAACTAGTCCATCATGCACAACCTTGTGACCTTGCAAGCTGCCGCAATAACCGGAAACGCATCATTGGCGAGGTCACCATCCGAAAGTTCGAATAGCCGTGAACCGGCTCGCGAAGTCGAAAATCCGTGGTTCGCAGGAACTGTGATTGCTACCTTAATAAGGTACAGGTCCCGAGTATTGGCAAGGCACACTGTTCCTGGTCAAATCGCTTTGCCAATTACATCCCTTCCTTCGATGCCGAAATACTTCGCTGCACCCAAGAGATGTGCGTCATTGGAATAAACGATGCGGAACCCAGATTCTGCTGCCGTGGCCAGGTGAATGGCATCGGCCGCCCGCAGAAACACTACCGCTGGCAGCTTCTGATAGACGTGCCTGATTCGCAAGAAAATCTCGCTATCCTGCGCAAGCCACTGGAAGGCTCCCGCCTCGATATGTGCCCGCACTTGGCCCATTAACGCGGCATACGCCGCGGGTCGGATCGCCCCTTCGCGCAACTTGCGATGGAACGCTGCCATCATTTCGGCTTGGCCGTGGGCCGCGCATGCCACATGGTCTGTTGCCGCGAGAGGGCGAACGGCTTCTGCCCCGGCGTCTTGATAATAGAGCCGGACAAGGTAGCTCGTATCGAAGTAGATCACAACACCTCGCGGTTACGCTCTTCGCTGATGGCCTGTGTGGAGTCGGTTCCGCCGCGAAGGTGTTTGCGATTGGCAAGAAATGCTGGAGTAAACTTAGGATCGGCGAAGAACGGCTTAGCGGGCAGAGGCGACGCCGGAACGATCTTGGCGACCAGGCGCCCGCGTTCGGTCACATACACCTCCCCTGCCGCTGCCCGCCTGACCCACCTTCCTGTCGCCAGATGAAGTTCGCGAATAGTGATCGTCTTCATGTGACCCATTGTGTCACATCGATTGATGCCGATCAAGAGACACCTCCCGGCCTGATTTATCATCAACGTGCGCAGGGCAATGAGTTCTTGCTCAGGGCTGCGACCAGGACGAGTTTTTTGAACGTACACCTTTACGCCGCTGCGGATGCCGCTTATTATGACGAGCAAGCTTGGCGCGATTTGCCCCAACGCTTTGAGGCCCAAAAACTCTGAAGGCCGATAAATCTGAAGCTGTATGGGGTCGTCGAGTGACGGAGTTGTGGCCAATGGGCTTTTTTGAGATGGAGGGAGACGATGTACTCGGCAAGGAGGAAACGCACTTGGGCATAACGAGGAAGCTCTTTTGAAGAAGATCACAGTGGCAAATTACCGGCAGGATCCGAACTACGCCCCGATTGTGAGAGCGGTTGAGGGTCTTCTTCGAGAAAAGGGATTCGTTGCTCCGGTGGAACTCTTTATCCGGATGAACCTGCTTTCCCCGGAATCGGCCGAGGACTGGAAACGTGGCCAAATTTCATATCTCGAGAGGGTCATACGCTGCAATCTAAACAAGGCCAGCCGAATCTTACGTATTTTGCGGATGCATGCGCACGATTTGGATCTCAAGCCCTCGCTCACCGTCTATAAACGATGGACCAAGGGCTCTCGTCCTCTCCTAAGGTTTTCAAAGTCAGGCGACCACAATGTTGAAGAGGCTTACGCTCGCCACTTTGTGTCTCCACGTAAAAAGGGCTGTCCATCTGAAGCAGGGGCGATCGATGTTTGCAATTCTGCGGAGATCTCGCAAGCATGGGGAGCCCGCACGCGACGAGAAATTCAGGAAGGCCAGGTCCAGAGGTCGCGCAAGCCGGTGCAAGCGACGCTTGCCCATGCAAAGGGCGGGAGAAAAGTTGCAACGTTGCTGCATGGATGAGAGTCTGATCCACGATGGCCGCATGTGGAGCGTGGCCTAACACTCGGGATCGCTCGGATGACGGCTTTATCGAGGCCGTTGTCCGGATGCTATACGAACGAGGGCTGCACTCTTCTTCGGGTGCTTGAGCGGATGCCGATTGCTTGGAAGTAGCACCACAAAACGAATTTTGGAAACCTTATGCGATCGTTTTGTATCCCCAGGAAAACTTCTCCCAAGGATCTCCCCTCGGTTTGCCTGAGCTGCAAAATAAAATGCCGCTCGCGGGCGGCGCAGGAGAAATCGCCACCTCTACCATGACCCAACGACATAATAGAAAGGCGGCCGCAAAGGTCCGCGTCGAAAGCAATGAATTGCATGCCAGTGGCCGTGAGCCACACGAGACGGAGAGTTTATTTGCCGCGGAAGCGGCCTATGCGGATAGCATCTTTCGCACTGCACTCGGCGACAGCCAGGGTTGCATCGACGCGCTCCGGCGTTCAATGGAGTGTATGCCAACCTATGCTCCGGCTCTTCTGTCCCTTGGCACAGTCGAGTACCAGCTGGGTCATCAGGCAAAGGGGTGGAATCTCTTTATGAAACTTTTTGAGCTGCCTGATGACACAAAGGATCTATGCTTGATCATCGATAAGGCCGGCGATTTCCTGATTCAATTAGGTCGATATGAAGACGGTCTCGTGCTCTACAGGCGTGCGGCGACCCGTTTTCCAGACGCATCGGATCTTCACCAGGGTTTGGGTTGCTGTGCGGGGCACCAAGGCTTGCACAGCGAAGCTATATCGGCGTCACGCGTTGCGCTCGCACTGGAACCCGACAATCAGAAGTTTGTCAATGATTTGGGCTGGTCGCTATACCAAGCTGGCAGTATCGAAGAAGCCCGGACTGTGTTGGAACACGCTGTTTCGATGGATAAAAATGACAAACTGGCGGCCGAAAACCTTCGTATCTGCATGAGCAGCGGTAAGCACGATCATCGCCGTCGAGTTGCTCGATGAGGTTCACATGGCGTGTGTCGTTGACGTTTGGAAAACAGGGCGCAGGTTGGAGCGCATCATCCTTTATCTCATCTAGTCCTTCCACAGGGTGGTTGCGCTCAATCTGCATAGGAGGTCAACACCCGGCGCCGTCCGTACCAAAAAGTCCCTGCACATTGAAAGGGTCAGAATTTTCGGAACCGACAGCTGTGCCTCGCCAAAATTAAGAAGCGCATTTGAAATGAATAACATACAAAGATGTCGTGAAACTGCTGCTCGGTTGACCCGGAGTCTTGGCGCATGACAGCGCTTCATACCTGGCGCTCGTTTTGCTCACGAATGATGAGGTGAGGTAAGGTAAGGATTTTCGCACAGGGGTCCACGTAGATTTCGGGTGAAGGGCTCCCTTGCACCGACCGACTTGTCCAAACTTGTCTAACAGAGAGCGGCCCGAAAGCTAATAAGTGACGCCAGGACAGCGACTTATCTGATTTTATCGACTGGTTCGGAACCAGGAGGTCGGTGGTTCAAATCCACTCGCCCCGACCACTTCTTTTAAATTCAATACTTTGCAAGCAACAAAAGTGCAAGCAACCTCCTGGTGAGCCACCAAGCGCGGCGAAGGTTAACGCCACGTTCTAGGTCCCGCTCATGTGTCGGTTGGAAGCGGGAAAGCCCGCGGGCTGGTTGTCAAAACTCGTCTAACAACCTTCGGTCGGTCCCTGCAGGAACGGACCCGATTCGCGGGCCGACCTTGCGAAGGCAGTATTTGCCTGAAATTCGAGAGGCCTTCTGAGTTCTCTAGACCGGCGGATAGTTTGCGGACTGTGTCAGAAGCTGCGGCCCAACCGGAGAACGCAGCGTTGACGGCACGACACTTTAAGATTCGAATCAGCTTGCACAGGTAATCCTCTGATCGCATTTGTACAACAAGTGGCCTTTCGCAGTGAATTCGTTACTGCGGAGGCAGCGGGCAATGGCGTTAATGCCGAATACTATTGTTCAGCGAGCAAGGGTTCGCTTCGGCGATCCTGACAGCAGATGCGGAGTCCGATAATGGTTGCTCTGCGACAGCCCACCAGCGCGTTTTTCATCCTAACGGATGATCGCCCAGAGAAGTTCGATTCAACTTTGTCAATCTGTCGCGCGGACTGCCATGCGAAGTAGAAGTCTCACAAAAGACGTTCGAAACGGCTTGCAACCGAGCTCTTTGTTTTGAATCGTCAGAAGAATTCATGGGTAAGCTCTGGCTCAGGTAGTTTGCCAAGTGAGTGATAGAGCGCGAGTTCCAGGATGCGAAAGGTACGAAAGCCGTAGGATCTTCTCATGGTTACTTTCGCTTTGTTGTTCAGTCCCTCGACCACACCGCTGGAAATCTGCTTTCTGGCCTTGAAATAGTTGAGCAGCAGCTCGCGATGAGCACGCAACGTTCGGGCGATCTTCTTCATCGGCTCGATGCGGGATCGCATGGTTTGCTGGCACCAGAAATCCAGGAACATGCCGGCCCAGGTGGGCGAGTTGTATTCCCAGAACTGCTGAAAATCTTCTTTGAGGAGATAGGCACGGACGGTCTGGAGATTATAGCGGAGCAGATCTCGCAGACGGAACTTCTGCTGCGAGGTGAGATTTTCTTTGCGCTTGAGCACGCACCAGCGCGTCTTCTTCAGTAGCGGCGGGTAGCCGTCCTGGGCCATCTTGCGCGACTCGGCGGCGCGGACATCATCCAACGCCTTATTCATCTTGGCGACGATGTGGAAGCGGTCGAGGATGTGCAGCGCCTGAGAACATTTCTGGCGGATCACGTCCAGGTACGGCTGCCACATATCCGAGCAGACAAACTCGATCTGTGCAGCGAGTTGCTCTCCGAGGACGGTGAAGAAACCCTGGAAGGATTCGATGGTGCGTTCCTTGCCGACCCACAGCAAGCGGGTGAGCCCCTGGTCGATCTGGTAGACCAGCGTCAGGTATTTGTGGCCTTTGGCGTACTGGATTTCATCCACACCAATGGCGCGGATCGACTCCAGCGTGCGATGCTCCAGGCCCCAGCCGACCACATACTCGACCGCGTCGCACACCTGGTCCCAGGAAGTGTGGAAGGCCTCGGCGGTTTCCTTCCAGGAGAGCTTCCGCGCCCAGCGGGCCAGAAACAGCATATAGGCTCTGGTCAACCGATGCTTACCATCGCCCCAGGGAACCTCCTCGACCAGCACGCCACAATTCCGGCAGTCCACGCGTCGCATGCGGTAGAGCAGGAAAACCAGAAAGCCCCACAGCGGAATGAACTCAAAGCACCGCTCGGGAAGATGATCGTAACCCGGCGCCGGCTGGTGGCACCCCGAGCAGACCGCTGCCGAGCCCTCCCGCGGTCGGACGTCCACTTCGATGCTTTTCTGGTCGGGGCCAAAGCGGGCGTGCTGGTAGACAAATCCCCGATGGCGATGGCAGTGGTTTAGAATTGTGAGTAGTTCCATGTCACGGACAATTTTCAAGGCCAAGACTGGCAAAGTAAACCGCGCTGCTACCGCGCCGGCGTCCTGCGATGTTTCCGCCTACTGCCGCGATCTGGACAACTGGCCGCGCTCGTGGATGGGATTGGAAAAAGACCTGCCGCCAGGGGAAGAACTGGTTGCTTGCTTCCGGCCATTCATCGAGCATCTGGCCTCCTCCAGTCTTTCTTCGAAGACCATTCGCCGACACGTAGACAATCTCTGGATACTAGGTGGAGAAATTATCCGCGACCTGAACTACACCCCTTCATTGAGAAAAGTCACTGCGCAGCGACTTCTTCGCGAGGCGGTTCATGCCGACGGCGGCCCACTGATCCACAACGGCTCGGAAGAAGAGCAACACTCCCTCGATGCGACGTGCCGCAAACTCCACCGATTCCTCAGCGAACCGCAGCGCTGAGCCCGCCAGTTACCCACAGATTTCCCAGACGAGGCTTTGTTTTGTCCCAGTCCAACCCAGACCCGTGATTCCAGCCGATCTCGAATGATCATTGCTCGATGTTCTGGAGGCTTACCTGCAGAGAAGATAACTTGCCAGTTTTGTCAGTGTGGGAATTCATATTTACGAAACCAGGGCAATCCTGATCCTTGGCGCGGGAGATCTTTTGCGGTACGCTAAGTGCAATTTCAGATACCACAGGAGAATTCCCAATGAGTGAACAAGCCCCAGTGCAAACAGTCTTGGCGTGTTCGCAATGCGGACGGACGTTCTCACAGTCGGACGTGGTGCAGATCGCCGGGAACTGGGTGTGCGGCGATTGCAAGCCGGCGTATCTGAGCCGCGTAATGGCGAGCGGCGCCGCTGGAGCATCGCCACGCGGTTGGCATTTCGGCGGATTCTGGATGCGTCTCGCCGCGCGCATCATTGACGGCTTTGTACTGGGGGTGCCCCTCCTGATCTTCTTTGCTTTGCTGATACCAAATCTGCTCAGGGTGCGGGGCGATGCGTCCAACCCGGCCGCCGCTGCGATTGCGGGCTTCACTGTTACTTTGTTTCTAGTTTATTTCCTCGTGCTGATTTGCTATGAGGTTATGTTGCTAAGGTATTATGGTGCAACCCTCGGAAAGATGGCCTGCGGCCTAAAAGTCGTACGTTCAGACGGCAGAAGCCTGGGTTGGGGCGTGTCCATTGGGCGCTTCGTGATGTGGAATGTTGTTACCAGCGGCATTCCTTATTTGAACTTCCTCGTCATGCTGATTAGCGGGATCATGGCGGGGACGGATAGCGAAAAGCGAGCGCTGCATGATCGTGTGTGCGACACGCGGGTGGTCTACAAGCAGAGCATAGCGTGAGCTTCAGCATCAATCTTTTCACCGCCGCTACGGGCGACTCCAACGCGGCGGGCTCTCTCACAGGCGCAGCCCGAATGATATCGCCCATTGCAGTGGGGGCTGTCACCTGCCCCAGTTGCAACGGGGACGTGGCGCCAGTTGAGACGAAGACAGGGTGGCAAACCTGCCCCTACTGCGAGAAGCGGCTGCAGATCCGCGTCTGGGGCGCGGTCCGGCAGAACACAGCGGGGGACTTTTTGCGGTGCGCTAAGCGCATATTCAGAGAGCACAGGAGAATCTCCAATGATTGAACAAGCCCCAGTGCAAACAGTCTTGGCGTGTTCGCAATGTGGACGGACGTTCTCACAGTCGGACGTGGTGCAGATCGCCGGGAACTGGGTGTGCGGCGATTGCAAGCCGGCGTATCTGAGCCGCGTAATGGCGAGCGGAGCCGCTGGAGCATCGCCTCTCGGTTGGCATTACGGCGGATTCTGGGTGCGTTTCGCCGCGCGGATGCTCGATGGGATTCTGCTTGGCATCCTGCAGGCCTTCGTTGCCCTCGCCATTTTCGGTACTTTGGGAGCGCAGTTTATGCCGAACTTGATTCGGTCCGAGCCTCAAAGTTTGCGGGTGAGCTTCCAATTCCTTTCGTACTCGATCGGTTTCCTCTATGAGGTGATGTTCCTGCACTATCAAGGAGCGACACTGGGGAAAATGGCACTGGGACTGAAGGTGGTTCGGAGCAATGGAGAGCCGCTTGGTTGGGGCGTCTCCATCGCCAGATATTTCATGAACATCGTCAGCGCACTGATCCTATTGATCGGGTACATCATGGCGGGTTTCGATAGTGAGAAGCGAGCGTTGCATGATCGGGTGTGCGACACGCGGGTGGTCTACAAGCAGAGCGTAGCGTGAGCTTCAACATCAATCTTTTCACCCCTGCTACGGGCGACTCCAGCGCGGCGGACTCTCCCACAGGCGCGTTCCGGAGGATACCTCCTATTGCAGTGGGAACTGTGATCTGCCCCAATTGCAACGGGGACGTGGCGCCCGCTGAGACGAAGACAGGGTGGCAGACTTGCCCCTACTGCGAGAAGCGACTGCAGATCCGCGTCTGGGGCGCAGTCCGGCAGAACACAAATGCGGCGGCCGCGCTTTCGGACCAAGCAACATGCTTCTTTCATCCGGAGAAGGCGTTTCAGGCTTGCTGTCAGCGATGCGGCCGCTTCGTGTGCGCCTTGTGCGATTTGCAGTTGGGAGCGGAGCACGTTTGCCCCACGTGTTTCGAGCGTGGGCGCGCCGATTCCATTGCGCAGGCTGGCAAGGCGGAATGGCGTCATCGTGATGTGCTCTATGATTCCATTGCGGTGACGCTCGGGTGGGGCTGGATTCTCTTTTGGCCCGTGATTGTAGCCGCACTTCCGATCGCGATTTTCTTGCACGTGAAGTATAGGAAGGCGCCGCGATCATATTTGATTCCGCGGCATGGGTGGCGTTTCTGGGCGGCCTATCCGGGCCTTGCCTGGCTTCCGCTATTGTTTGCCGCTTCGTTCTTCATTCGTTGGACGATGAGGAGGCACTGATTGAAAGGTGCATTCCGCAAAATAACGCGCGTTGGCAGCCTGAGCGGCGGGACGAAATGGTATCTGAGTGAGGATTGTTTGCTGGCCGCGAAACGCATGATGTACTCGGTCGAGTACCGGCGGTTTTATTTGCGCGATTTGGAATCCATAGTGGTGTGGCCCAGCCGTTTGTGGTTGTGGCGGCTGGTCATTCCGGGAGTGCTGTTCGCGGCGCTTGGTGTTGCGTTTTGGCAGTGGGTGAATTCCACCTTTGGCGCGATTGTCGGCGGCCTGGGTCTCGCGTGGGTGGTGGCGGAACTGGCACTCGGGCCGACGGCGGGGTCGCGCATTCGCACCACGGGAGCAAGCGTTGACCTGCCGTTGGTGGCGCGAACGCGCCGTGCACGCAAGGTCCTTGCCAAAATTGATGCGGCGGTTCGCGCCGCGCGGGGCGTCGTCGAGCAACCGGCCGCTCCTGTAACCAGCGCCCAACCGGCAGAGCCCTCCGTGCAAGCGGGCTGCGAAGCGCCTTCCGGGAGCGTTTCCATCGCGGATGCTACACAGACGAATGACTCCTGACACGCCAGCCGCGCCCTTCGACAAACGCGCCGCGACGGGCTTGCGCCATGCTCGCTGCCTGTTTCATCCGCTGCGTGAAGCGGCGGCGCGGTGTCCGCATTGCGGAGGAACGTTCTGCCGAGAATGCGTAACGGACGAGGAAGGAAAGCTCGCCTGCCCGCCTTGTCTGCGCCGGATGGCGCGTCCGCCCGCCCCTATGCCGTCGCTGACGCGCCGCCTCCGGCAGGTCTTGGCGGGGCTTACTGCTCTTGCCGTCCTGATGGCGCTCTTTTTCGCATTGCTGCATTGGCGGGTGAATACGCCGGAAGGGCATCTGAACTTCGGCGTCGCCGATGACCGGCCATCCAGGGAAAGCAATGAGTGAAGCTGCGCTGACGCAGTCGGCTACGCAACGTGCACGCTTGGCGTCTGGGCGCAGCCGGCGGAGCCGTCTGAACGCGCTCGAGGCGCTCGAACGCGGGTTCGCACTGTTTAAGTCAACATTCGCTCGGGAGGCGTGGCGGTACTACAGCGGAGCTGCGCCGCTGGTCCTTTGTTTCATACCGATGTGGGTGGTCAACGGGCAGATTCGGCTATCCGATGGCGGGCTGCTGGTGGAGGCGGGGCTGCTCACCGGTGCATACCTGCTGCGCGCCTGGAGCGTAGCGAGCTACATGCAACGCGTTCGGGAGCGCGCGTTCGGCGTGCCGAGGCCAAGACTCGAGGCCGCGTCCGCGCAACTAATAGCCATGGGACGCTTGCTTACGTGGAAAATTGTCCTGAGCGCTGCCACTTTGGCGGCGCTTACAACCATCGCCGGGGCGCCCTGGTGCTATAGCGCTTGTCAATTCGCCAGCCTTGAAGCGCGGGACGATGGCTCCCAGAGGCATTCCATTGGTGGCTGCCTGGCACTTGCGAGTCAATGGTTCGGTGGCAGCTTGCTTCTCCTCTTGATGCTGGTCCCTCTTTGGATCGCCGTGTGGCTGAACGGCTTGATCATGGCGATAATCGTTCCGCAGCTTCTGCACTCCATTTTTGGGGTGAACACTCTTTTATCGACACCAATGGGAATGTTCGCGCTACTCCGCAGTTCCGCGTTCTGGCTTTCGTTGTTCGCGGGCGCGTGGCTGGCGCTTGATCCCATCGTCAAATGTTCGTTTGTCATTGTTTATCAGCATTTGCGGTCGCGGCACGAAGGAGACGACCTGCGCGGTTTAATGGCGAGTCTGCCACGCGTGCAGCAGAAAAAGGCGCAGATGATTGCAGCCAGGGCAGGTGGCGGCAGGATCACGATCGGCGCGCTGGTCGTGCTGGCTGCAATTCTGGCAGGCACTTCACCGATGGCGGCCGCGCGCGCAGCGCAGGCGTCACTTCCCCAAAGCAGCACGGACACGCCAGCCGATACCGCGCACGAGGCACAGGTTCAAAAATTACGCCGGGCCCTGGATGAGGAATCGCAGCGCGCGATTTATCGCTGGCATGACACTGAGCACCCGAGCCCGCCTACCTGGTTTGACGAGCGAATGGCTAAGATCGGGCACCGTATTGAGCACGCCTGGAATGCGATTCAGAATTTTGTTCGCAAACTTTGGCCGCGAGGGCTGCATCTCTCACCCGGGAAGGAAAAGTGGGGCGCCTGGCAGCTGAAGGACCTTCGATTATGGCTAACGCTGATCGCGATTTTGACTCTCGGGGCAGGAGCTGTCCTCTTTTGGCTGCGACGGCGGCGCGAAGCAACACAGCTTTCCATCCTCATGGCAATAGCGCCGCTTCCCGATCTGAGCGATGGCGCGGTAGCGAGTGAGCGTTCCGAGGACGAATGGTTTGAGTTGGCGGGCCGGCTAGAACGGGAAGGTGAATTGCGGCTGGCGTTGCGTTCGGCGTACTTGGGCCTGCTAGCAGGACTTGCGCAGCGCGAATGGCTGACAATCCGGCACGATCGCACGAATCGCGAATACCTCAATGAGTTTACGCGCCGGTGGCGGCGGCGTCCGCAAGCGGCATTGGAGCAGCGCATCGAAATACCGGAGAAATTGCGCGGCAGCCTGCGGCAGTTCGATCGCGTATGGTATGGGTTTCATGTCCCGACGGCAGAGGCGGTTGCGGCTTACTGCCAAGATCAGCGGGAGTTGCTTAACCATGTTTGACAGCAGTTCACATCGAGGCATGGTGATCAATTGGCGAGGCCCCCTGCTGGCTGCGGGGATCTTCGCGACAGTATTCGCGATTCTGCTGCTCATGGCGCATCAGAATCAATCGAATACGAGCGATATGGGATCCAGCCTACGCGAAGATCCTTACGGCACCAGCCTGCTGTTTGATTCCTATGCACGCGCCGGGTATCAAGTGATGCGGAGCCAGGATGAGGACTCCCTATCAAATGAGAGCGCGTCGAGGACAACAGCGTTCTTTATCGGAGGCTACTCCTTTGACGATTGGGAAAGCGCGAAAGGAAAACTGCGGACCGGAGGTAAGCTCCGCGGGCGGCTGGAAGATTTTCTTGCGCGCGGCGGGCGCGTCGTCCTGATCCAGTACGCATGGGAACTAAAGTCGCATTCTCAAGGCTGGGAAGTCGAGAACAAGTGGGACGAAACTCCGCATGGGTCCGGTTCAACCTGGGTTTCTCCCGATCTCCGCGAATTGCCGGCGGGCAGCGAGATGATGTACCTCTCCGCGAATGCCCCCTGGCTAAAGACAGATGCGCACTGGACTGCACTCTATGCGGGGCCCGCGGAAGCCAACGCGAAGGCCGACACTTCTGCGCATGTTTATATGGCCAAGCGGCGAGTCGGAAATGGCGAACTAATCGCCGCGAGCCAAGAGTCGTTCCTGTTGAACGAGGCGATCAAGACACGTCCGAACCCTGTGCTTCTGGATTTTCTCGCGGGCGGACGGCCGGTGATTTGGGTGGATGAAACATTGCACGGACTACATCAGGATGAAGGCGTGCTTTGGCTTGTGCAGAGATACCGGTTGCAGGTTGCGCTGATGCTTTTCTGGGCGGCCTTGCTGGCTCTTCTTTGGAGCATGAGCGGCGATCTGGTGCGACGCCCGAGGCGCGACCAAAATGCGCAGATCGTGCGTCATAGGGAAGGCGCCGGAGTGGCCGCGCGATACCTTCTTCAACGTAGCATTCCGGCTGAACAGGTAGTGTCGGAGTGCTGGGACCAGTACCGCCGCCGGTCGCCGCAGGTTGCGCAGGCCATTTCTGCAGATCCACATTGCGGCCCGCGGCTGCGCGCCGCGCTCGCGCAGTCTGCTCTAGCGGGGTACCAGGAAGTGAGCAAGTTGATCGGCGAGCGCCGCGCATCCGCAAAAGGTCTGGTACATGCCGACGGCGGTGCGCCTGATAGTTCCACGACCGCACCGAAGAGGATTCCCGAGGAGGCACAAATCGCATGAACGAAGAACCGGTACTGGGTTCGGAGGGGCAGGCACAATCAGTGGGTGCAGAAACGCAATCGCCAGCAGCGTCCGCATTGATCACAAACGGGGTGCAGCGTGTTCGAGAAGCGCTGGGCCGCGTGATTGTTGGGCAAAACGAAGCCATCGATCTCGCGCTGGTGACGCTGCTCGCCGGCGGACATGCGCTGATCGAAGGGGTTCCGGGCGTGGGGAAAACGCTACTGGTGAAGGCCCTGGCGCGGGCAGTCGCCGGAGAATTTCAGCGGATTCAGTTCACGCCGGACCTGATGCCCGCAGATATCACCGGGACAAGCGTCTTCGACCTGAAGACGCAGGGATTCCGGCTGGTGCGTGGTCCAATCTTCACGAATTTCTTGCTGGCGGACGAAATTAATCGCGCACCGGCGAAAACGCAATCGGCGCTGCTGGAAGCCATGCAAGAGCGCCAGGTGACGATCGATCGCGAGACCTGCGAACTGCCCTCCGTCTTCGTCGTCTTCGCGACGCAAAACCCGATCGAGCATCAGGGCACGTATCCTCTCCCGGAGGCGCAGAAGGATCGCTTTCTGCTAAAAATCCGCATGGGCTACCCGGCGGTACAGGACGAAAACGAACTGGCAAGGCTTGTGGCGGCGGGCGAAGCGCCGGAGCGGCGACTAGCGGAGGACCTACGCGTGCCGGTTTTGCAGCCGGGCGAACTCGCACAACTGCGCGCGGCCACAGAGCGAGTGCGCGTCAGCGATGCAATAAGCAGTTACATCGTCAGCGTCGCTCGGCAGACCCGGCAGCACGCGGCGATCTGGGTTGGCGCCGGGCCACGGGCGACGCTCGCGCTCCTGTTGGCATCGCGGGCGCTCGCAGCACTCGAGGAGCGCGATTTCGTGCTGCCCGAGGACGTAAAAACACTGGCTGCTCCCGTGCTGGAGCACCGTGTGCTCCTGCGACCGGAGTTCGAGATGGAAGGCGTTGAAGTCCGTGAGGTAATCAAGGCGGTGCTGGAGGCGGTCGAAGTGCCGCGGTAAGCCGCACGCGTGGCACATGTGGCAGGCAACAACATGGAAGCAGGCGAAATGATTACGGCTGGAGATAGGAAGTCAGTTGGCGTCGGAGCGCGGCGCGTGGCGATCGCTGCCAAGGTCCAAGCCTCAGCGGAGCCGCCGCGCCGCAACCTGGAATCCCGAGACAAGCCCGCTCAAAGGATCGCGCTTCAGCCGGTGGGAAAACTGTTCAGTCCAACGGGATCGTTCGTGTGGATGATAGGAATACTGGGTGTGGCGGCGTGTATTGCGCCATGGATCGCGCGCGGATGGCTAATGTTCGAGCTGTTCGTGACAACTGTGGCGCTGCTGGCGTTTTATGACGCGCTCGCGCTGTGGCGCGCCCGCGGAGAATGCGCACCAGTGTTGTTGCCTCCGGAAAAAGGTTTTCGTGGACGCCAAGGGCAGAGCATCCAGGTCCCGCTCGCGCTCACGGGCTCCGGCCGGCACCGAATGCGCAGTGAAGTGCGCGTAGCGATCATGCCGGCAACACCGGAGAGCGAGACCGCTATTCGTGTGAAAAGCGATCCGCAACGGCTGAAGCTTGAGCAGCCGAAGGCGGCCGCAGAGGGATTAAGTTCAGCAACCACCGCGAATATTCAGGTCTGGCCATGGACGCCCGAGATTGCTTTGCTTCGGCGCGGTCTGTGGCCGGGGCCGCGCGTTGGCATCGAGCGGTGCTCACGCCTCGGAATCTGGCGGTTGCGGCAATGGTTCGATTCGCCGGAGCAATTGCGAATCGAGGCGGATTTGCGGTCCGGGCGACGGGAGATTCTGCGCAGCCCGGTTTACCGCACGCTCGTCGCTTCGCGCCAAACTCCGTGGACCGGACACGGACGTGATTTCGAGCGCCTCCGCGAGTATCAGGCTGGCGATACGTACTCGGAGATCGCCTGGAAGTCCACGGCGCGTCGAGGCGCACCGGTCACGCGGCTGTTCCAATGGGAGCAGAAGCAGGAAGTATATTTTGTAGTCGACCAATCGCGGGCGTCCGCACTTGCTCTCGACTTAAGCACAGGCATCGAGAGCGATGTACCACAAGCGCGCGCGCCGCGACGGCTGCTGGATCTCGCAGTGGAAACGGCGTTGGTGGGCGCGACGGTGGCGATGGAACTGGGCGATGAATTCGGGTTAGTCACCTACGCGGACGAGCCGAAGTCCTGGTTACGGGCGGGAAGCGGTCAATCGCAGTTTCATCAATTTCGTGATCGTCTATTGAATATCGAGCCTTTACCGACGACAGCGGACTACGAAGCGCTGTTCGGCGAAATTCGAGTGCGGTTGAGGCGGCGCGCGTACCTGCTGTTGCTGACGGATTTGACGGAGCGCTCGGCTTCGGACTCGCTGCGCCGCGGAGTCGGCCTGGTCCGCTCCTCCCATGCCCTCTTAATGACAAGTATCTTGCCGGCACACGCCCGGCCGGCATTTTCGCCAGGTGAGGAGTTGCATACGGACCACGACGTTTATGCGGCGCTCGCCGGTGAAAAAGAAAACCAGCGCCTCGGAGCGCTGGCGCGACAACTGCGCCAATTGGACGTGAAGCTCCGGTATATTCCTGCCGAGATGTTCCTGCGAAAGGCCATCGAAGGATATCTGGAAAGCAAGAGGGAGCAGCGGCTGTGATTTTGGATCTCGAACGATTTCAGGCGCAGGAGAGGCCGCGCTGGAGCAGCCTGGAATCATTGCTTGCCGCGCTGGAAGGCCGGCCGGACCATCGGTTGAATCCGGTGGAAGCCGAACAATTGCAGGAGCTTTATGCGCAGGCGGCCGCGGATTTGAATCGCGTCACTCACGGTGCGTTGGCCCCCGAGCTAAGACAATATCTCGAGCGGCTGGTGGCGCGAGCCTATGCGGAGCTGCACTATGTTCCGCCGACGCGCTCCGAAATCTGGCAGCCGCGCCGCTGGCTGAGAATTTTCACCGCGTTTCCGGAAACGTTCCGGCGGCAGTCGCGCTATTTCGCACTGGCCGTGCTGATTACGGTGTTGGGCTGCGCGCTGGGCGGACTAGCGGTGCGCTACGATCCCGCCTCCGTGGACGTGCTGCTTCCGACCGATTACCTGCGCAATCCGGGGCAACGCGTGCAGGAAGAGGAGCAAGGGAAGAATCTGGTTAAGCGTACGGCGCAAACGGAAGCCGCATTCTCGTCGCAGCTGATCAGACACAATATCGAGGTGGCATTGCTCGCGGCGGCGCTGGGTGTAACGTTCGGTATCGGGACGGCGCTCCTGCTGTTCGAGAATGGCGTGGTGCTTGGGGCCGTGGCGGTTCGTTACACGCAGCAGGGCTTCGGGCTATTCATGACGGCGTGGCTGTTGCCGCACGGCGTCTTCGAGATTCCATCGATCCTGATCGCCGGGCAAGCGGGGTTCTACCTGGCGCGCGTACTGCTGCGCCGGCGCGAGGATCGCGATGTGCGTCAATCCATGCGCGAATGGCTCGTGCTGATCGCCGGGATGGCGATGATGCTGGTGTGGGCTGGAATGATGGAAGCGTTTTTTTCGCAGCATCACGCGCCGGTTCTGCCATACGGGTTCAAAGTTGCTGTTGGCGGGGCGGAACTCGCGCTGCTGACGGTCTATCTGCTGCTGATCGGACGAAGAAAGACTGATGCCGAAGCGCATGCCAGAGTTCGTTCGGTGGACAAATGACAGATTCTGAGCCAATCCGCTGCGCGACAACAGCCGAATTGACCATTGCCACGCCGGAAGGCGTGCTCTTTCGATTGCCCCTGGCGGGTCCCCCTTCGCGACTTTATGCGATGCTGCTCGATATCGCTATCGTGTTGGGAACAGTGAACGGAGTTGGGCTGCTGGTTTATTGGATTTTCGCGAAAGCACCGGGATTTGGTGTCATGGTGATCACGCTTGGGGAATTCGCGATCAGCTTTGCCTATAGCGCATTGCTGGAAGGCTTTTGGAACGGGCAGACGATCGGAAAACGCCTGTTCCATTTGCGGGTGATTGACCAGACCGGACTTCCGCTACGGATCGAACAGGCGTGGGTGCGGAATCTGATGCGCGTGTTCGATGCGCTGCCGTTCGCCTATCTGGTTGGAGGGATTTCCGTACTAAGCAATCCTTTGATGCAGCGCTTTGGCGACCGCGTGGCGGGGACGCTCGTTGTTCGCCAAACACCCCTTGCTGCGCCGGGGGAAGAATTCTGGACGCGGCAGAAGTACAACTCGTTCATGGATTATCCCACAATCGCGATGAAGCTCCGCCGGGCGGCGACGCCGGAACTGGCCAGTCTAATTCAAGATACGCTGCGCCGGCGCAACGAGCTGGCGGCTTACGCACGGCGGGAAATCTATCGCGAACTGGCCACGTATTTACAGAGCGAAATCTCCCCTTTCCCCGACGAACTGGTTGAGATGCTTAGCGATGAGCAGTATTTGATCAATGCGGCTGGCGTGCTGTTCGGGGAGCAACGGCTGTCGAGAGTTCACGGTTGACAATTGACGCTTGAAAGTCAGCAGCTGAAACGCCCGTCTTGTGAAGTTTTCTACAGGCTCTGGCGACCACTGATCAATTTGGAATTTGGGCGCGGCTGCAGCCTCAGCGGGGATTAGACCCTCCGAGACCTAACCTGAATAATTCGCGTTTTTGAAACACGAAAAGCCTCTTTCATGGTACAAAGCCGTTGTCTAGGCAGTTTTGCGACCAATCCGGAGGCTTTCGTGCCCGAGCATACCACGACACAGTGTGTTCTCTTTCCGGGAATTTTTAACCTACCTGTAATTGCCAAGTTCGATCAATCGCAAGGCAGCTCCGATGGGGGAGCAGTGTTGCTCAAAGCCGCCGACCGGGAGTTGGGTTTAATAACGGCGTTGGCAGCTTGTCTGAAAGACGACCGCCAAGAGGCTAAAGTCCGTCACGAAATCGATGAGCTGCTCACGCAGCGGGTTATGGCCATCGCTTGCGGCTACGAAGATGCCAACGATGCCGCCCGACTGGCGTGTGACCCGGTGCACAAATTATTGGTCGGTCGTGATCCGGTGGAAGGAGAAGATTTGGCTTCGCAGCCTACGCTATCACGTTTTGAAAATAGTGTGAGTCGTAAAGAATTGTTTCGCATGGCCGAAGCCCTGGCGGACACAGTGATCGAACGCCATCGCAAGCGGCTGCGCGGTCGGGCTCGGCTGATCACCATCGATCTGGATCCTACCGACGATCCCACCCATGGCGCGCAGCAATTGACGTTTTTCAATTGGCATTACGACACCTACTGCTACCTACCGATGGTAGGTTTTCTGACCTTCAACCACGAGGCGGAGCAGTATCTGGTCACCGCGGTGTTGCGTCCGGGGAACGCGCCGGGCTCGGCGGGAGCGGTGGGCCTGCTGCGTCGTTTGATCGAGCGGCTGACGGAAGCTTTTCCGAAGGCCAAGATCCGGGTGCGCCTGGATGGTGGTTTTGCGGCGCCGGAAGTTTTGTATTTTTTGGACTGCGAGCCGAAAGTGGAATACCTCGTCAATTTCGCAAGGAATACGGTGTTGAAGCGTAAAGCCGCGTCGGCCATGAAACGCGCCCGTCGTGATTCGAAGATCTCCGGGCAGACCGAGCATGTCTACGCTGAATGTCAGTACCGCACGCGCAAGAGTTGGCCTTGGAAACGTCGCGTCATCTATAAAGCGGAGGTGGTGCGGGCGAAGGGCAAGAAACCCAAGGACAATCCGCGCTTCGTGGTGACCAACATGAAGCAGAGTCCACAGTGGCTCTACGAGGAGGTCTATTGTCAACGAGGAGACCTCGAGAATCGCATTAAGGAACTGCATTACGGGATGGAAATCGGACGCACCAGTTGCACGAGCTTCTGGGCCAATCAATTCCGAGTGCTGATGACCGCAGCAGCCTACGTGCTGATGCAAGAGATGCGCTTAGGTTTGGCCGGCACAGCTTCCGCCCGGGCACAGGTCTCCATCTTGCGGGAGCGTTTTCTGAAAGTCGGAGCTCAAGTGGTTGCCTCGGTGCGTCGAATCGTGCTGCACTTGCCGCGTTCGTTTCCCTATTTCCATAGCTTCCATCGTCTCGCGTTGCGCTTGGGTGCACGAAGCGGCTAGCTGGTCAGCGGAACGCCGCATGAAACTTTTACTCGTCAAGCGACGATACGGGTGTCCCCCATTCGGCGAAAATCGCGCCTTACGCTTGCTTAAATGCTCTAGAATCAACCTCTCGATTTCCTGAAATCTTTGTCTGGTCAAGTATGGTTTCACAACTGAAGCAAAAAACGGAAAAATAGGCCGCGAAGTCACACTTCATGAATAAAGCGGGCTAAGCCTTTACCAGCACACCTTCACACGGATGCATGGTCGGCCATTCATTGAAGTGCCTTATAGATGGAGGTCCAAATTCGAGCATTAAGAAAAACCTTGGTTTTTTCCGCCTAATGGTTAAATATTTTTCGAGGACGCAAGCGTGAACGAATCGCGGAAGAATTGTCCGTCAAGGAAGGGAAGTTGGTTCGCGTTGATACTGCCGGACCAAGTTAAGTGAACTTGTCCAACTTGTCTAACAGAGAGCGGCCCGAAATCCGCAAGTGACGCCAGGACAGCGACCTAGATTGATTTGGTGCCTGGTTCGGGACCAGGAGGTTGGTGGTTCAAATCCACCCGCTCCGACCACTTTTAATACTTCGACTCGAACACGTAGTTGCCGGAGCTAATTTCCGCTGTAACGGCGTCTTCCGCCTGCTGCGCGTGAGTTACGCCCGCGCTTGCCTGGAGAGCGGTTCCACTTTCAGTGACCTGCGCCAGCTGCGCTTTGGGTAGGCGGACCGTGGCCGTTGTGTTCGAGGGGATCTCCACGCGAAGGATGAATTTGCCGTCCTTGATTTCCCAGGCACTAGCGACTTGGCCGTACATAGTGTGGACGGAGGCCTTCACAAAGGTCAATCCGCCGCCGGGCCTTGGCTGGATGAGGATGTGCTTGTAGCCCGGTTGCTGCGGGTCAATATCGATTCCGGCTGAGACGCGGTACATCCATTCGCCGATGGCGCCATAGGCATAGTGATTGAAGGAATTCATGCCCTTGTCCTGGAAGGAATCGTCAGGCTTGATTCCGTCCCAACGTTCCCAAATTGTGGTGGCACCTTTGGTGATGGGGTACAACCAGGAGGGATATTCTTTCCGGTCAAGAAGCATGTAGGCGTCATCGAGGTAGCCGTAATCGCTCAGAACCTGGCAAAGCAGCGGAGTGCCCAGGAATCCCGTGGTGAGATGGCCAAATTTCCTGACGTCTTGTGACAAGCGCTCCGCGGCGCCCTTGCGTTGCGCCTCCGGCAGAAGATCGAAAGCGAGGGCAAGCGAATAAGCCGTTTGCGTGTTCGAGGAAAGGCGGCCATTCGGCGTGACAAATTCCCGTTGAAATGCAGCTTTGATTTTTTCGAGCAGAGCCGCGTATGCGGATGCGTCATCTGTTTTGCCGAGGACTTGCGCTGTTTGCAGAAGCAAGGCAGTAGAGTGAGCGAAGTATGCCGTCATGATGAGATCTTTGTCGGTTGTCGCGCCCGGATAGTCGGAATCGGTGGTGGCGAAGGCCAGCCAATCGCCAAAGGTAAAGCCGTTGCTCCAGATGTAGTGCTCGCCTGCTTGGCGCTGCATGTAGTCCACCCAAGCTTTCATGCTCGTATATTGTTCTTCCAGAATGCGGCGATCACCATAAGAAAGGTAGACCGTCCACGGTACAACGGTTGCGACGTCGGCCCAACCAGCGGAGGCGGAATCTCCTTTGCGCGTGCGATGCGATATCACGTTGGGAATCACAAAGGGAACCGCGCCATCATCCTGTTGATCGAGAGCCACATCCTTCAGCCATTTAGTGTAAAACGCCGCGGTATCATGATTGAACGAGGCGGTACGGGCAAAGACCTGGGCGTCGCCCGTCCAGCCCAGCCGCTCATCTCTTTGCGGGCAATCGGTGGGAATGTCGAGGAAGTTCCCCTTTTGCCCCCAGATGATGTTGTGCTGAAGCTGGTTCAGGAGGGGATTGGAAGTTTCAAAAGTGCTGGTGGGCTGAATCGCCGAATGGACAACTATGCCCGTGAAATCATCGAGAGAGGGCTCACCGGGCCAGCCGCCTACCGCGACATAGCGGAAACCCTGAAAAGTGAAATGAGGCTGATAAGTTTCGAGGCCCTGACCTTTGGCTGTATAGCGAATGGTCTGCTTCGCAGCGCGCAAGTTTTCTGTGTAGAGATTTCCGGCCTTGTCGAGGACTTCGGCGTGTTGCAGAGTAATGATGGCGCCTGATGGCGCAGTCACGTGAAAGCGCACCCAGCCGACCATGTTTTGCCCCATGTCGATGACAGTTTCGCCCGCAGGAGTCTTCAGAATTTTGACCGGCTTGATTTCCTGGATTTCGCGCACAGGCGGTCCGGCAGGAGCAACAAGCTTGGCCTTTGGTGGATCGAGCGGCGAGACACTTTTCCAATCTTTGTCGTCGTAGCCGGGAGAATTCCAACCGGGACGCTCCAGGCGCGCGTCGTAGGTTTCGCCCAGGTAATTGTCTGAGAGCAGAATCGGGCCTGTCGTCGCTTTCCAGTTTTCGTCTGTACTGACGATTTGTTGCTTGCCGTCTTTATAGGTGATTACAAGCTGCGCCAGCAGAGCCAGCCGTGTGCCATAGGAATTGCGGCCGTCTTCCCATGCCTCGTTGCCGCGGAACCAACCGTCTCCCAACAAGGCTCCCAGACAATTCGCGCCGGGTTTCAAATCCGGCGTGATGTCATAGGTCTGGTATTGGTAGCGGAAGTCGTAGGAGGTCCAGCCAGGCGTGAAGTATTGATCGCCGACCCGCTTCCCGTTGAGTTCGAGTTGATAGAGACCCATAGCGGAGGCGTACAGACGAGCGCTGACGATGTCTTTCTTCACCTGGAATTCACGGCGAAGCATAGGCGAGGGATTGGACTTTGAAATGTCCTCCTGAAGGTTAGAAGTGATCCAGCGCGCTTGCCAATCCGCATCATGGAGCAATCCCATCTCCCAGAAAGCAGGCGCGCTCCAGTCCGAAGTGCGTCCCAAATTGTCAGTGACTCGTACCTGCCAGAAGTAGCGATGGCCGCTTTCCAGGGCCGGGCCCTGATAGACAACTTGAATGGAAGCACTGGAGTCCTGCTTGCCAGAATCCCAAAGCAGTTTGTTTTTTGCCAGATTCGTTTCGGAAGCGGCCAGGCGAATCTCGTACGCCGTCTGCAATGTGCCGCGTTCCGCAGATACGACTTCCCAACTGAACCGCGGATGGAGAATATCGATGCCGACGGGATTGGACTTGTATTCGCATCTGAGGTTTGCGACCGTCAAAGGCGTTGCCGAAAAGGCAAAAGCTGCGACGAAAAGTACAACGACCATAAGGGAAATGCCGTTCAAAAGAATTGGGATGCGGCGCATGGAGACCTTTCTGGAGAATTGCCACATAACCGAGTACCCAGGCTAGTTCTGAACTTCACCGAAGGACAGTGGTTTGAGGCAGCCTGATGAATCCGTAGGAGCGTTACTGGTTAGCTCGATCCAAGCATTCAACCCGGCTCGAAAGTGTTGCGGTGAAGGAGCGCGACCGTCAAGGGACATTCGTGGCAGGGGTGACGCCTTCCACAGATACACGCCCGAAGCGCTGACTGTCAATCCAAATGTGAAACAATTTCTGAGATGGCTTATTGAAGCCGGGAGCCCCAGCTCGAGCTCTTCGAGCGACTAAAAAGACGGACAAGTTGGAATCGAACAAAAGTCAAACACGACGTCTGGCCGTCACTCATCAAAAAAACTCATCCGCTGCACGCAAAAATCCCTCGGGCTTAATTTTAAAGTTCATATACCCTACTTCTTTACAATGCAACGCACCAATTTGCTGGCAGGGCAATCCGGGTGAACCCCTCCTCATCCCGATGCGAGGGTCTATCCCTCTGCCAAATTTTCCACGGGCGATTTACCGCTGTTCAGTCGCGGAACGAAAGGAGTTTAGGTAATGGGCGCTAATCCGAAGCAGGCCATGGGCGTCGTTGCATTTCTGCTGGCATTTACGTCACTTTCCGGCGGCATTGCCGGGGGCGGTGCCGTTTTCTTTGTTCTGGCGGTGGCGCTCCTGGCGACCTCGCTTTTTATTTTTCTGAAGTGCAAGCCGCTTGAATACACGGAGGACTGAGAGACTCTTATGAAACTTGCAGGAGTTCTTGTCGCGCTGCTTGGTTTTTTCGTCAGCATCCTCAGCCTGCACCTCAGCTCCACGGCAGGCCGTTTAGTTGTAGTGCTGCTCGGCTTGGCGCTGAGCCTCGTGGGCATAATCGGGATTCTCAACCGGGCCTATCTGAAAAATCCCATCTGGAAGAAAGGGTAGGGATGAGGAAACGATCGCTGATAGTGCACTCTTTTTTACTCCTTTTGGTGTCGTTGTGCGTTCTGCAACCATGCCCCGGCCAAACTCTCCCGCCCCCTGCAGCGGCCGCGGCGCCGGCCAGTGCGCCCAAACCCATCACGGACGCTGATCTTGCAAATTCGCCGGTGCCTACTCCCGATGCACGGACGAAAGGCGATCCAGACGGAAGCCAGACGGGAACCGCCAGCGACATTACCGTCAGCGACTCCAAGAAAGGAATTACGATTGGCGACTTGGCCAACCAAGTTGGACAAAACAAGATTGCCATCAATTTTGTATGGACGCTGATCACGGGTTTTTTGGTGATGTTCATGCAGCTGGGGTTTGCGTTACTTGAATCGGGATTGGCGCGAGCGAAAAACGCCAATCACACGATGATGATGAACCTGGTTGTTTATGGCGTCGGCATGCTTGCTTACTGGTTGATTGGTTTTTCAATTCAGATGGGCGGGGTGGGCGCCATTGCCAACCTGGGCGGCACGCCTCCTTTGAATGCTGAGTACGTAATCACGCTGTTTGGCAAACCGTTCGGGCTTTTCGGGCAGCACGGGTTGTTCCTGATGCACCGGGGGACCTACGACGTCAGCGTAATGGTGCTGTTCCTATTCCAGATGGTCTTCATGGATACCGGCGCCACGATTCCTACCGGGGCAGCCGCGGAGCGCTGGAAGTTTTCGGCATTCATCGTCACTTCCTTTCTTTTCGCGGCATTCACCTATCCGCTCTTTGCCAACTGGGCTTGGGGTGGCGGATGGCTTTCGAACCTGGGAGCGAATTTCGGCTTGGGGAAAGGCTACGTGGATTTCGCAGGATCGGGAGTCGTGCATGCGGTGGGCGGGTTAAGCGCGCTGGCAATTGCAATGATCCTCGGGCCGCGCATCGGCAAATTCACACGCAACGGCCGGCCACAAGCGATTCTTGCGCACGATATCGTGATCGTTCTAACGGGCTGCCTGATTCTGGCGTTTGGCTGGTTCGGATTTAACCCAGGTTCCACGCTCGGCGCTTCCGGGAACGGCGGACTTCGCATTGGCTCGATCGCGGTGAACACAATGCTGGCCAGCGCAACAGGTCTGCTGTCGGCCATGCTTTATATGTGGCTTGTTTACCGCAAGCCCGATGCTTCCATGACCGGCAATGGATTTCTCGCCGGGCTGGTGGCGATTACGGCGCCGTGCGCATTCGTCAATCCAGTTGGGGCGGTAGTGATTGGCCTCCTTGCTGGAATCCTCGTGTGTATCTCCGTCGGCTTCGTGGAACGTGTGCTGAAGATTGACGATCCTGTTGGCGCCGTTTCAGTGCACGGAGTTTGCGGCATATGGGGCGTGATATGCGTCGGGCTGTTTGCCGATGGAAAGAGCAACTATGGCGGGTCGTGGAACGGCGTGAACGGTTCGGTCAAGGGACTCTTCTACGGGGACGCGAGCCAACTCGTTGCTCAATTGCTCGGCGTGGCCACGCTGCTCGGCTTCGTGTTCGTGCTGAGTTTCGTTTTCGGCTTCGTCGTTGACCTGATTGTCGGACAGCGTGTTTCGGCAAAGTCCGAATTGCAGGGACTCGACTTGCCGGAAATGGGCGCGGTCGCCTATCCGGAATTCGAATTAAAGGCGGAGATGTAAGGAAGGGGCGGATGATGGATGCCTTGAACACAGTGCTTTCACCACAGACGGAGCAGAGTTTGCCCGCTGTGGCCAGTCCCCGTTTGCCAGAGGTTGCCTGGCGCGATCTTCAATCTGTTCAACCGGAACAGCTTGAGGAACTCATCGCCTCATTGAAACAGGCTTGCCTTCAAAATCCGGCCAGCGTGGCTCTGCAGACCTGCCTCGGCATGGCGTATGCCATGAACTACGACGTTTACCGATCCATGGACGCACTGGAAGAGGCGCGCCGCATCGATCCGGCAAACTTTCTTGCCCAACTAAAATACGCGGAATTGCTTTTCCGGCTTCGCGTGATTGACCGCGCGGAGGAGGAAACGCGACGTGCCCTGGAACTCGCCTGTAAACCTTGGGAACTCTCCGCCGCCCGGCGGCAGCTCTCTGAAATTCGCCGGCTGAAGCGGGAGGGATTCGTTCGCGGCGGCTGGATGCACTCGCTTAAGATGCCCGCGGTGGGCTTTGTGATTCTTCTGTTCCTGGTTTCCTGCGCTTACCTGGCCGCGAAATGAAATACCGTTGGCACTATTTCCTGGCGGCCGTTCTCTTCTCGGCCTACTTGCTGGTTAGCCGGGGTGCGCCGCTTGTACCGGTGGCGGCCGGATGCGTCCTGGCAGCGCTGTTCACCTGGAGAATGATTGCCCGCGGCGCCCGAACCTGAGGTTTTCCCCATGCCGGAAAGGTCATGTGGCTACTGAATCTGGAGGAGCGATCATATGAAGAAAATCGAAGCCATCATCCAGCCGTCGCGCTTCGAGTCCGTGAAAGATGCGCTGCTTGCCATCGGCATTGACGGAATGACGGTAACGGAAGTGCGCGGCCACGGGCGGCAGAAGGGGCATACCGAGGTTTACCGCGGCCGGGAATACACGCTAGATCTACTTCCAAAGGCCAAGCTCGAATTGGTCCTTCCCGATGCGCTCGTGCACACCGCGATTGATACGATCCTGAAAGCCGCGAAGACGGGGAAGATCGGGGACGGGAAAATATTCGTTTCCTTGATTGAGGAAGCTATCCGCATCCGCAACGACGAGAGAGGCGAAGGCGTGCTCTAGACCACAGGGACTTCCGGCAGCAGGTGGCCATGCGGCACGTCACGATCCGGAGTTGTGGCGATTCTACGGCCGCAAATAAGCGCAGGAGGGTCTGGGGAAGGCGACCATGGCCGTAGCTCGCAAACTCGGGATCCGACTGTGGATCATGTTGCGGGATGAGATTGATTATCAAGAGTTTTGTCGTCGCGGACAGAGGCAACAGAAAAGCGGTGAAGCCCGTGCGGGGATGCCAGTAACATCGAATGGTGCGAACTGTCACTGGCCGGTTGATTAGGCTACCCGCCTCCCTGCAAAGCAAGGAGTTCGAATAATTCATCATGGCCGATGGTGATCGAAGAGATGTTCGGTGGGCAAGACCGGGTTGATGAACGTACACGGGCTGGGCGGGTTAGGGTGACACGATGAACGGTAGGGACAGGAAGAAATGCTCCTCACGCACGAGCGGAGGGATGTGCCTGCAAAGAGCAGAAACCCAGGAGAAAACTCTTGCTATGGCCGGCGTCATTAGAGATACGGCGTTTACCAGATCTAGGTGCACTTCATGTGCCAGTCAAAGAAACGCCGCCCAAACATCGGGCGGCGTAGAAAGAGGCGGCAAGTGCCTCCTTACTTCTGTCCGACAGGTGCGTTTTACTTGGCCACTGTCAGAAAGTAAGTAATGTCCAGCTGGAAGCTGTTGTTGTTCCCGATGCCATGAAAATGAATCTTGTGTTGTCCTGGGCGAAGCGGAGCAAGCATCAGGTAATAGCCATCGGTGACAGACGGGAAGTAGGTTCCTTCCGGATAGCTCCCCGCGGCTGTGTTTGCGAAGATATTGTCGATCGGCAAAGTAATGCTGTAGGCCGGTGATTGCACGCGATACCTGGCGGCGATGTTGGGAATGGAGGCGCCGTCGATTTCAGCGGACAAGGTCACGCCGTTCTCGTAGGACTCCACGCACTTGCGGACGTAGACAAGCGAGGCAGCGTCGATCGGTGGGTTGGAACAGCCCGCTCCCTGGGATTCCTCCAAGGCTGAATCTTCCCCGTTGAGTATGGGGAAGAAGAGGTAGGTGCCAGCAGGGATGGTGCAGTTGCGCGTCGCTGTGTTGGTCACAAAAGAACCGCCCAAGAACCAGACGGGACCGGACTGGCCCACACTGCAGTCCGGGTTGTTGACGAGCGGATGCTCAGAGTAAGGGATAGACAGAGCCCATTGCCACCATTCCCCGGCCCATTCACCCGAGGTCCTGCCATAGGTGACGGCATCGCGATTGATGATAGTGAATCCTTCCCTATCATTGTCGTTACTATTGGCAAGGACATTCGGTATGAACTGCACTGCCAAGGCCAAGACTGCCAAGCTCAAAACAATTGAAACAACTGCGATACGTTTCATAGATTCTCTCCTGTGTTCCAAGATTTGATCGTTCACTTCAGTTGTCTTACCGGACTTTTGACTTCTACTACCCCTGTTTCTGTTAAGCTCGTTATCCAAGAGTTTGCCTCTTGCAATGAGCCTGATCGTGCCCTAGAGAAATGGCTCCCGCTTGTGTCCTGAGCGCAGGCGCTCAGGACACTGTGAGAGTCAAGGTTGAAGTTTTTGTCACGCCACTTGCGGTGGCGTTCAGGGTGAGATTGAAAGTTCCGGGCGGCTAGTGCCCGAGTTTCCGGTATCCGCCCTATCCCCTCTTCCAATATCGGCCTCGTGTCTCGGCGACGGCCTGGCAGGCGCACTCGCAATGAAGGAAGGGCACAGCCGCGGCGTTCTGGCTGTGCCCGTTTTCCCGCTCACTGGTCAGTGTTTGTGCTGCAGATTGGTTTTTGCCGCGGCTCTTCTTGCCGCAGTCTGTGAGGTTAGCGACCCCTGCTGCTGCATGGATCCAAGGAACAGAGTGTCGCCGTCTTCGTCTAGCCAGAGTAACTGTCCGCCACTCGCCTGATAGATGACCGTTGTGAGATCAAGTGGGCCTCCTATGCCGGGTGTGATGGCAGACGGGAACGTATAGCGCCCGGGGTTCACCATGTCAGGAGTCGCAGTTCCGGAGAAAGTAACCCCGGAATCCACCGCATTTGGGGTGAGGTTTCCATGCGTGGCGTCGCAAGCAGCCGGGGTCGGATTGTTATTCGACGCTGATCTGCCAACTACACCTAGGCACCCTCCGCCTCCGCCTCCTTCGCCAAACACGTCACCCGGATCGTTGAGGAGCCCAGTTCCGGCCAAAACACCGCTCGTGACCGATCCTTGACCGATGAAGTCAAATTCCCAGCCGGTAGTGCCCAAGTCGGTGAAAGCCTGCGCTCCAAAGGCATAGGTGCCTGTGAAGCTGTCACTTGAGGTGTCAGTCTGTGGGATCAGGATTCCCGTGCCGTTGACATTCACATCCAGGTCGGCAACAACAGCTCCTCCTAATCCACTGGTGGTATTGTTCGGATCGTTCAGGTTGAGATTTGGGTCAGTCATGTAGATCCCTAAAGCGCTGACGTCTCCCAGGTCTCCGGGCGTGATCGTCAGGCTGCCGTATCCGTTGCTTGCAACGGTGTAGGTGCCTGAGATAGACGAAGCGCTGACGACATTCCCTTCTTCATCGTCATCCGCGACACCCTGGATCGTTCCCGAGTCGGGAAGCGTGGTCAACATACCTGCCGCAGCGTAGAGGACATTCCCCCACGAGGTGCTCTGGACTCCAAACACGGAGCTTCCGAGCGAAGCGTTGCTGAAGCTGCCAGCGCCTTGGCCGTACGCTGAGCCCACGAACGAATCCTCAGCATCCACATTAATGATGCGGATTGCTTCGGGACCAACGATGTAATAGTTGATTGCGGTTGCTATCTCCGGGCCGGTGATCGTGCCGCGCCCGAAAGAGTCGCGAGCGGAGATCGTTCCAGTGAACGCCGTTCCAAGCGTTACCGTTCCCGCCTCCCCATCAGCGACGTCAAGAACACCATTCTCCAAGGAGGTCCCGCTGATCGAGAATACGCCTCCGCCTACAACCGAATAGTAGTCGGAGTCAACGCCCGAGAGGGCGAAAGAGAAGCCACCGCTGAGCGTGCTCGGCAGTGTCTGCAAGTCCAAGCTCCCACTGGACGTGGCGCTCCCGTCAAACTGAATGACGAGCGCGTGCTTGGCGTTCACAAACTGGACGCCGAGGGTTTCGGTGCCGCTGGCGCCCAACGACGTGTTGTTCGTGATCAGGGTGAGGGTTCCCTGACCGGTGGAAGCATTCACCGTCAGAGTTCCACCAGTGATTGTGTCGCCGGAAGGCTGGGGTGACGTGAATCCATAAGCATCGTTATAGTCTTGCTCACCGGCAACGACATTGCCGTTCGCGTCGATGGCCACCGCTCCTGCGACAGCATAAAAGTTGGGGCCGTCGATATTGTTGATGAGTTCAAGGCCACTCAGATAGAACGAATAATTCTTTGTAACCACCGGCGCGGTGTTCGTCAGACTGAAGTTGGCCGGCGTCGACACTCCTGAAACCGTCGCCGCCACCGTATAAGCGCCAGCCGTGCCATTTGCTGTGAACGCTGCCGAGGTGGCGAGGCCATTGGAGTCAGTCGTTGCGGTGTTCACTCCACCCGCGAACGTACCGCTTGCTCCCGACGAAGGCGCCGTGAAGGTCACCACGACGCCACTCGTGGGAGTTCCGCCGGTGGCTACCTTGGCAACCAGCGCAGCTGCAAATGCCGTGTTGACCTGAGCGATTTGTGGTGTTCCGCTGTTCGCCACGATCGTTTCGACCGGAGGCGGCGGAGTATACTTCGTTGCAGGTGAACCGCAGCCCATCATACAAATTGCGGCGAGGATGCTCCCGTAGATTTTGCGGTTCATAGTGTTCCCCCTTTCTCCGCCGCCTTATGCTCTGCACGCTCACGTGCCTGCGGCGACACGGAGAACCCGTGCTTGTTCCGGATGGTATAGACCTGGCCACGCACCCTCACGGTGCGGGCCAGGAAGACTCTCTGGTTCTTGAACGTCTTTATGACGCCGGTCACCTCAATCTGCTGCCCTGCGGCGACCGAGATGGCGCCCTTGCCTTGCAAACCGAAGGTCCCCAAGCTTGCATCCACTGGACCAGAGGATGTTGCAAGCAGGAGGTGAGCCCCCATGATCATTCCGGGGGAGGGTTTCGTGAGTACACTCGACACTGTAGCGAGGAGTGTGACTTCCTTTGTAACATCGTAAGTGAATGGCCCTGCCGGCCTTGTCTCGACTGCCGCCGTTTGTGCCTGTGCTGGCGGTAGGGGTAAGAGCAAGGACAAAAGGACCAATGCGCATAGTCCTGCGAAAAGCTGTTTCATCAGGTGCCTCCAAGTTGAGTTTTGAACTGGAATCTCCGATTTGAACCTATGGCCTGTGCGTCGAACACTTCTTCGGCTCTGAGCACAACAAATTCCCTAGCCGAGGAACTCCACGTTGCCGTGCTTGCCAGATCCAGCGCGCTCTCGTCGCTATATGTCTTCATGGCCGTGAGCTGCTGCGCAGCCCCCGGGGCAATCGAAGGATTCGCCTGTTTCACTGCGATCGAAGCCAGCACCTGCCCCGTCGTTTGGTTTGCCGGGCTCGAGCCACAACCGGCGACAATCAGACAAACTTTGAGAGCGCAGATTGCGAGGGAAACGCCAGATGTGTCGCTTATAGATTTGGAATTTGTGAGCATCTCGACTACGTCCTAGATCTGTTCTTCCTGGCCCCCCAAATCGAGTTTGGCCGTTGCATCCACACCCGCTGTCAAACGGAAACTCGTCATCTTCAAGAATTTGGGAACGCCTGGAGAGTCTGGTAATGCCTGAAAGTGGGGTTTCTGCTGACCTACTTCAATGCTATCGAGCGCACAAAAACGTCACATCTAGGTCACAGGCCAACTCATTCAAAAAGAAGGGTTGTGGGATGTGCGCTCTAAACAGATGCCATGTGTCCGGCATCACATTTGGGCCTGCGCTACCGTGCTAGCCTCCGCTCACAGGAATGCAGGACGGTGGGAGCAAAAGGCCCATCCATGCTCATCCCCTTCGGCCCATTCGAAGCAGACCTCTCGTCTCAAGAACTCAGAAAGCACGGCGTTCATCTGCGTCTGCCTCGGCAGTCTTTCCAAATTCTGAAGATGCTGTTGGAACGCCCCGGGAATTTAGTGAGCCGTGAAGAACTCCGGCTGGCACTCTGGCACTCGGAAACGTTTGTGGATTTTGAGCACGGACTGAACGCTGCCATCAATCGCCTGCGTGAAGCTTTGGGTGATTCCGCGGATCACCCCAAGTTCATTGAAACGCTTCCTCGGCGGGGCTACCGCTTCATCGGGCCTGTTATTGGGATGCCCAAAGCCAACCATGTCCCAGCGACCTCGACTCCCTTGCGGGCGCTTCTTCATCGCAAGAATTTCGCTCTCGTAACCGCCTCGATCATCGTTCTGATGGTTGTCATTGGCATCTGGTGGCATAAGTCGCATTCCAGCCCAGTCACACCAGCAAACCCTCTTTCCATCGCGGTGCTTCCCTTTGTCGATCTGAGCCCTAACCACGATCAGGAATATCTCTCCGATGGCCTCGCGGAAGAGATTCTGAACGATTTGGCGGAGGTCCCCGGCCTTAAAGTTGTGGGGCGCGTTTCGGCGTTTCAGTTCAAGGGCAAAAATGAGGATTTGCGTTTCATTGGGCGGACACTCAATGCTGCAAACGTCTTGGAAGGTAGCGTTCGAAGAGAGGGTAGCCATATCCGTGTGACCGCACAACTGATCAAGACCGACGATGGTTACCATGTCTGGTCACAAGCCTACGATCGTGATGTCAGAGACGTCATAGAAATTCAGGAAGATATCGCCTCGGCCGTTACGTCGAGCTTGCAACTCAAACTGCATGCACGGGAAAACCCAACGGTTTTTCAGTCTCTGAGATCATCAAATCCTGAAGCCTTTGTGGCCTTCTTGCAGGCGCGCTACTTCCTCCGGATGCATGACAGGGACTCTTCAAAAAAAGCTCTCGACCTTGCCAACACGTCAATAGGACTCGACCCCACTTTTGCCTCTGCATACGCGCTGCGCTCTGTCATCCTGGTTCGCGCGGGGGGAATGGCGTGGAGGGATTTCACGGATTCTGTGCGTGAAGGGCGTCGCGACGCGGAGAAGGCCATCGCCATGGCTCCCAAACTGCCTGATGGTTACCGGGCCATGAGCGAAGTCCAGGCGAACTCCGAATCCAATTGCCCCGCGGCAGAAGTTTATATCAAGAAAGCACGCGAGTTGGCCCCAGCGGATCCCGACACTTTAGACTTCGCTGCCTTACTTGCGAAGTGCCAGGGCCGGCAGGAAGAAGCGCTGGCTCTTTATCAGCAGGAGCTCGCGCTTGAACCGCTGCGGCCACAGCAGTACTTCCATCTGGCGGAGAATCTGCGCGACCTTGGACGCTATGACGAAGCCAATGCGGCTCTCCAAACGGCCCTTGAACTTAATCCCGGTGAAGTCTGGCAGATTCATGAGACCCGAGGTGAGATCCTTCTCCTCCAAGGGCGCCTCCAGGAAGCTCTCGCCGAGATGGAGAGGGAGCCACCTGGCTTCTCCCATGAACTTGGCATGGCCCTGGCGTATCACGCTCTGGGACGCCGCAAGGATTCAGACGACGCGTTGGCTCGCCTTATCTCGCTAGGGCAGAATGATTTCGCGTATCAAATCGCCCAGGTCTATGGCTATCGAGGAGAGGCGGATGAAGCCTTCCGATGGTTGGAGCACGCCTATAGAGTGCACGATCCGGGTTTGATATGGTTCACAACCGATCTGAAGCTAAAGAGCCTTCGCGGCGACCCGCGTTATGCTGACTTGCTCCGCCGTATGCATCTTTCTCAATAGAGCCTTCCTTGCTCCCTGGGAAGACGGAAGATCTGGGGTTCAAGGATAATTAGCCAATATCGGTCTTCAACGCATGGCCCGGCCTTGTTCGCACGAAGGAAAAGCTGAAAGCGTACTCAAATCCTTGGGCTCTTTGGGCTGCAGTGGCCGGTTTGCTTTCGCAGCAATGAGGCTTCTGAACGTCAAAACTAGGTCGTGAACTGAGCAGGCTCTCCATTCACCGGGGGTGGCGTTTCGTCTTCGGAGGTAGCGCGACCCGCTTTGCGTTTTCCAATAGTATCGTAGTGCGCCAGCACACCCGAAAACGGGGTACAATCCACCTGTTCCACCAAACCGAGTAGTAACTGAAGGAGATTCCGATGAGAGTACGTCTCGCCGTAGCGTTGATCACCATTTTGCCGCTCATTGTGTGCGGCATTGCTTATGCTCAGGACCAGAAGGCCGCGGAAGCCGCACCAGCGGCCAAGGAAGCCGCACTGAAGGCGGCCGACATTACTCCCAAGATTTTTCCGGAGAAAGTGTTTTTCCGCGGGCAGACAGCCGGCACGCAGATGCGCAACACCGGAGGCGTGCGTTACGCCGATGGATTCTACGTCCTTGCGGGCCTGGTGGACAGTTCCGGATACTCGACCGGCTTGCGTGAAAAGTATCAAGGCTATCTGATCAACGAAGTCACAATCGAAATTGGAGGGCAGACACTGAAGCCCGGCGCCTATGGCTTTGGCTTCCTGGAAGGAAACAAGCTCGTAGTCATGGATCTGGGCTCGAACGACGTGTTGCAGGCTGCTTCGACAAAGGACTCTGAGATGAAGCACCCGGTGCCGCTGCAAGTCCTATCCACCGCCGACGCCGGAAAGTATCGCCTGTACAAAGGCCGCGATTTCGTCGAATTTCATCGCGCCAAATAAAAAAGGGGGCTCAGTTTCAGCCCCCTTCTTCGTGAGTCCGAACTGCTCACTCAGGTGAGGATCAACTCTTTATCTGGCCCGAGGCAGCGTCCCACGTCACCGCACTCTTCCGGAAATACGATTCATTGGACATATGGCAGGCAAGAGCAGCGTTGTGCCCGAAGACCACGTCTTCCGTCACGGGTTTCCGGCTGCGCACAGCCTGGAAGAAATTCCAAAGGTGCGGCCGCACATCGTCCCATGAATCGCCCTTGTAGCTGTAGCCTTCGAGCACGGGTTCTTTCCCGGGCGCGGGATCATGCTGCTCGTGCCACTCTTTCAAATACGCCTCGCGCAGGTCGTGCGGGAAGCTCATGGCATAGTAGCTTGGCGCAGTATCCTCTCCCGTCTGCGGATAGTAAGTGATGGTGAGTTCTGTCACTTCCAGGATTCCTTTCGAGCCCTGGAAACGGTAGATTTCCGGCGTCTCGCATCCCAAGTTCAAGCGGAGATACACGGGGATCTTGCCATACTCGTATAGAGTGGGTTGCACGTCGGGCATGTTGCGTCCATCGTTGAAGCGGAGAATGCCGCCGAAGGACATTACGCGCCCGGGCGGCTCGTTCCAGCCAAGCATGTAATTCATGCCGCTGACGAGGTGCACCAGCAGATCGCCGGCAACGCCGGTGCCATATTCCTTCCAGCAGCGCCAACGGGCAAAGAGCTTGCCATCGAAGGGGCGCTTCGGCACGGTACCCTGCCAGGTATCCCAATCGAGGGTCTGCGTTGAGAGGTCGGGAGGGACCGGGTACTCCCAGGCGCCGGTTGGATCATTGCGCCCCAGCGAAGCCTCGACGAGATTCATGTCGCCAATGATGCCACTTGCAAGGAGTTCCTTGGCTTTGGCGCAGATGACCGAGCTGACGCGCTGGGAACCGATCTGGGTGATGCGCCCGGTCTTTTTTGCGGCGTTCACCATTTCGATGCCATCGGCGGCGGTGTGAGACATAGGTTTTTCGCAGTAGATATCCTTGCCAGCATTGACCGCGTCAACGAAGACCTGTTTGTGCCAGTGATCGGGAACGGCGGCGATGATACAGTCAATTTCTTTATTGTCGAGCAGCTCCTTGTAGCGACGGGTTGTTGTGATTTTGGGTCCGGCTATCTCTTTCGCGAGTGCATGACGTCCATCGTAGAGATCGCTAGCGGCTACACACTCAACCCCGGGAAGAGCTACAGCAGTAGATAACAAACCGCTGCCTTGCATGCCAACACCAATGATGCCAAATCGCACGCGATCGCTCGGCGGCACTTCCCATGAAGAGGGAATGTTAGCCGGGCCGAGGGCGATGCGGCGCGTGGTCATCAAGGCACCAGTAGTCACAGCGCTGGTTTGCAGAAACTGGCGGCGGGAAATCGGATTTTTGCTCATAGTTTTCTCTCCAAAAGTGTGAAACGAAATTTCAGACCGTTGAAACTACGAAAGAGGTTGCAGGCTAACTTCCTTGAAAAAGACGATGTCGTTGTCGCTGTGATTTTGCAGCCCAATATAGCCTTCGTCGGGGCGGCGTCCGCGTTGCGGCTCGAAATCGAATTTGCGCTCCGGGACGGGCTGGCCTTCGGTGTAATCGGTAACTTTCACGCCGTTAAGTTCGACGATGGTGTGCGGGCCGTCGATGGTAATGATCATGGTATTCCACTGGGGGCCGGGCTTGCCGGGTTTGGCGAGTGGTTTGGTGAGGGAATAGAGCGTGGCGGTGACGTGGTATTCGTCTTCGTTGGAGGTTTCGGGATGATTGTCGATCTGGACTTCGTAGCCGTAGTGAACCGGCATCCATTCTTCTCGGGGCTCAATAGGGATGCGGATAAACACGCCGGAATTGTCGTTGCTGTCGCGCATCTTGTAGACCACACGAATTCGCGAGTGGCCCACTTTCCCGCCGGTCCAATAGAGCAGGCCCATTCCACCGTGCGTCTGGATCAATCCGTTCTCGACGGTCATGTGGCCGGGGCCGACGTGTTTCCATCCTGTTAGGTCCTTTCCATTGAACAACTGTTTCCACGGGGTTTCTGGCGCACGCGCGGCGACCAGGAATACCGCGGCGAGCACCACAACAAAAGCACTGAGTTTACGCATGCAAATCTCCTTTCGGGGTGTTACGAAGCAAAAACATTTCGAAGCATGAACCACAAATTGGCCGGGCGTTCCGCCAATCGACGAACGAACCATGGGAACCAATAAGAACCGTAAGCGACTAGAACTAACGAGCGGTAGCCATCGCGTGCCAGGCGTTCCTGCTCGGCGCGCTGGATGCCATAGAGCATGTGAACTTCAAGACTGGATTTCTCGTAGCCTTGCAGGTTGGCAAATTCTAAGATCCGCCGGAGCAAGGCGACATCGTGGGTGCCAAAGGCGACCCGGGTGCACTCTCCGGCTGACTTTGCGCGCAGCAACTCCTGCGCCCGCGCGAAGTAGCTTTCATCAACGTCCAGTTTTTTCGGGAATGCAACATCTGGGGGTTCCTTGTACGCGCCTTTCACCAGCCGGATGGCGGGGCACAGAGGACGCAGATCGGCCAGATCTTTTCCTGTGCGGCGGAGGTAGGACTGCAGGCAAAGACCGACATTGGGGTGATCTTTCAGCGCGCGCTTGTAGATATCGAGTGTCGCGTCAACATAGCAGCTCGCTTCCATGTCCACCCAGATGGCGGCGGACGCTGGCTGGCTTTGAATGATCCGCAGCAAGTTATCGAAGCATAAATCAGGCGAGAGATCCAAGCCGAGCTGCGTGAGCTTCAGCGAGACTTCGACGGGAAGGTTCGACTTGCGAATGCGGTCGAGCAATTCCACGCAGCGTTCAGTGACGATTCGCGCTTCTTCGCGATCGCGCACATTTTCCCCAAGATGCGTGAAAACTGCGCCGATATTCTTTTGGCGCAAGGCTTGAGCGGCGTCCAGCGCAGCGTCCAGCGTTTCGCCTGGCATGAAGCGGGAAACGGTGCGGCGGACAAATGGATAGTTCACCGCGTGTTCACGCAGCCATGCATTTTGCGAAGCGGCAAGCAGGATCGAGCGCATCAGCGCCATGAGCCTTTTTGACCTCCGTTGGGGGGTAAAAGCGGCAGGTAAGAGTATGCGGCCCCATTCTAGACCAGATTCGGGAAATGTGTCAGGCGGGTTGAAAGAAAGATCGGAGCTTACCGAGAAGGAGTGTGGGAGATTGCGTGTGCCAGGGCCTCCGCTACGAGTTGCGGAAATCGCGCGCGTGCGGATTGCGCTTCAGCCCCAAGGCGCAGTTCGCTTTCCTGACGGGCCTTCACGGCCGCGGAAAGGTCTTCGCCTGGAGTGGTGCGAAGCAGATCTTCTGCCTTAAGGAAGCAGGCAAACACGAGCTGCTCGCGTTGTTTCTGGCGGCGCAAGAACCTGCCGTAGTTGAACCAATCCGTCGCCATGCCGAGCGCTTCACCAGAAGATTGATCGAGGCGCAAAGCTTGCTGGAACGAACTCGCGGCCTCCCCGATGTCGCCTGTGTTTTCCTGGGCTTCCGCCGCATGAGCGAGCGCAAGGCTTTGCAGGGAAGTGTCACCCATCTTCGCGGCAAACTGAGCGGCCGCCTGATAACCTTTCACTGCCTCGCGGAACTTTCTGGCTGCCGCATCGGCATCTGCAACGTTAATGAGGGCCGAAATCACGGCTGGCCCTTCGTTGCGATGCGCGTCGAGGTGCTTGGAGACAACGTCGAGATACGTTCGATAGTGGCGCGCGGCGGCCTGGACTTCTCCCTGCTGAGCCAAAGCTTGCGCGAGATAGAGTTGCGCGTTCGTTTGCGCCGGGTCCACATCCACGGCGCGCTGCCAACTGTCCGCAGCCTCCGCGTAATGGCCCAGGCGATGCCCCAGCAGGCCATAGTTCACGAGCGCATCCACGTTGTTGGGGGAACGCGATAGAAGTTGCCGATAGAAGGAATAGGCGTCTGCTTCGCGGCCGGCCGTAATGAGTCCTCGCGCATACGCTTCCTGCAGGGAAAGATTGCGAGGATTCACTTCCGCCGCTTCTTTCAGCGCGGCCAGGGCCGCGTTGCGATTTCCCGCCGCCTCGGCAGCACGCGCCAGGTGTGATTGCAGAGAACTGTCGTTGGGGTTGAGCGAAGCGGCGCGTCGGAGCGAGGAGAAGTTTGCGGAAACGTTAGCCCAATAAAAGTGAAGCTGATCGACGGCGCCCCAGACGAGCAGAAGAACGACCGCGGCAATGCGGAGGGCGCGGGCCGCAAGGCTAGTACCCGCCAGCCAGTGAAAGGCGCTGGCAAAGGAGCTGTGTGAGCGGGCCGCAACTTTTTCGCCCGAACTGCGTTCCTTCAAAAGGAATGAAGCGATACGAGAATCACGGAACTTCCAAATAGCGCCATCGAGGATGAAATGATGCAGATTGACGAGTGCCGTGAAGATGAGAAAGCTGGCGGCAAAATCGGTGTGAAATACGCGACTGGCGATCCATGGCCCGGGTATGAATAAGGCGATGCCGCCCGCGATCAGTGTCAACAGATAGCGCGGGAAACTCCAGGAAGAGTTCCCGGCGGCGCGCGCTTCCTTCCGCTGGTAGTAGCTGCTGATCCAAAGATATTGCGTGGAATGCAGGATGGCCAGTATGCCGCTGGAATAGCGGGTCTGAGGTACTTCCTTGCCGTTGAACAATTCGATGAGCACGGGTAGAAGAAACCAAAGGAATTGCGTAACGACAAGGGTGGCCGATGGGAGCAGCTTTTTCCAGGAGCCACGGCGAGAGAGGGAAAAGAGCGCCCAGCCGCTGGCGGCCACGAAAAAGAGAGCCAGCATGGCCCTGGCGGGAAGCGTAAACCGGGCGGGCAGCCCCAGAGAAAGGACGAGGGGGTCCCCAGACGGGCCGGTGTGAAAGCTGAAGAGGAGAAGGAGATAGGACGCGATGAAAGAAAGATGCAAAGCGTGGCGTTCGCGTTCGGTGGGAGAAAGTCCGGCGCGGCGAGCGAACATCATCAACAAGCCAAAGTTTTGCCTGGTGTAGTGCCACGGGCTCCAGCAGATATACAGCGTGAAGATCCATGGTAGAAGGGGATACCAGAGGTGAGCGATAAGGCCAGCAAGCGCAAGGAGCAGCGCAACGTACACCGTAAAGAACCGATATTTCGTGAACTCGTCGTAGGAGTGATAGGCGCGGTAAACGGTGGCCATGAAGTGCGGAAAGTTGAAGAGCAAGGCGAGCAGATAAAAGGTGAAGGACCAAGCGGCAGTCTGCGACCTGGCAACATAAGCCGTCAGCAGCAGAAGCGGGGCAGACCATGCTCCGCAGCCGACCAGCAGATCGAGCCACGGTTTATAAATCCACTGGCCCTTGGCAGAGGAAGCATCGCCGGATTCCCCGCAGCCCACCATGGGCGGGAAAGTAGTTATGGGAGGCATCTTGTTCGAGGGTAACGTAGGCTTCGGGGAGCGAAGAAGAAAGGGATAAAACATGATGCGGAATTGGTTACCAGGGATGCCCGATAATTCCGGCAAGAAATCGAAGCAGCGCGCTGCTGAGATGGGCGCTTGATATACGCCAATCGCGCTAGTTTGCATCTAATTATTTGGAAGTGAAGTATGAAACGGACAGAAAGAGGAGAACGAGTATGAAACACCAATGCTCGGTAGGAAAGTTGGGGGTGTTCCTCGGGGCACTCCTGTTTGTAGTTGTTGGGGTCGCTAACGCTCAGAGCAAGGCGGCGGCTTCGGGCACCGCCACATTCACGGTGACGGCAGTGAGCAAGAAGGAAGGGCCGCCCCCGGTTACCAAAGATAATGTGCAGTTCTTTGCCGGCAAGGAACGAAAACAGATCGTCGATTGGAAAAGGGACGAGAATCTGTTTCTGGCCATTCTGATTGACGACTCCATCGAAAATGAAGCAGCCAGCCAGTGGAGTGACCTCAAAGCGTTCATCATGAACCAGCCGGCAACCACCCATATCGCCCTCGGCTACATCCGCGACAATGAAACGCAAGTAGCGCAGGATTTCACCACCGATCGTGAACTGGCCGCGAAAGCGCTACGTATGCCCATGGGTGTTGGCGCGATCGGCTCCAGCCCATACCTGGGAGTTATGGACATGCTCAAGCGCTGGCCACAAACGGGACCGAGGCGCTCCATCCTTTTGATCTCATCGGGGATTGATTATTTTCGGGGACCGAGGTTCGGCCCGTACTATCCGGACCTGGATGGCGTGATTGAGCGAGCCGAACGGCAGAACACTAACATCTGGTCAATCTACTATCCCAGTGCGGGACACATTGGCCGCGGTTTTTACTATGTGATGTATTCGCAGAATAATTTGGGAAAGTTGTCGGACGACACGGGCGCGGAATCCTTTTATCTGATGACGGGAACCCCGGTGACCTTGAAGCCCTACTTCGATGAACTCGCTATGCACCTCAACAACCAGTACCTGCTGACCTTTGCTGGTTCCGGCGGTTCAAAGGGGAAATACCAGGGCGTGAAGGTGAAGAGCGGAGTTCCAGAGGTGGAGTTCTTAGTACCGGCCTCGGCGTACATTCCCCCCGGCGAATAATCGAGACCTATCGAATCAACGAAGGCGCCCCGGTTGAGCCGGGGCGCCTTTTTCGTACGCAGCATCAGCTATGATCCACTTATTTTCAGACGCGCCGTGATCAAATCAACCGCGTCGATTCGCGCATCACCAATTCGGGGTGCAGCTTTTGGGAGACGATGGACCAGTCACGGTTTTCGTGGCCGGCTTTGATTGCCTCCATCACGATGTTGACGGTAACACTGCCCATTGTTTCCAACGGCTGGCGAACCGTGGTGAGAGAAGGCGCGGACAGACCGGAAATGGCAACATCATCAAAGCCGATCACCGAGCAATCCTCCGGCACGCGAATGCCGGCCTTGACCAGGGCGCGGATGGCGCCGAGCGCGGTGACGTCGTCAAATGCCAGAATGGCCGTAAACTTCTTCTTGTCGCGCAACAACTCTTCCGTCAGCCGGAAGCCGTGCTCGAAACTTGCGTTTGGCTCGAAAACGTCGGGTAGCTGAAGTTCCAGGCTGGAATCGAGCTTGAGCTTCACAGACTGTGCAAATTTCTGAATACCACGCCAGCGCGGAGCGGAGTCAATCAGCCGTTTGGGGCCCCGGATGACGGAAATGCGGCGATGACCCAACTGGTAGAGATGGTCCAGCGCCAACCGCCCGCCCGCTTCGTTGTCCACCATCACGGAGCTCACATGATTGCCGGGAAGTTCCCAGCCGATGGTGGCAGCGGGGATTTCGCGTTTGTTAAGATCCGCGAGCACATGGATGTCAACCAACAGCCAATTCGCGACCACGATCAGGCCGTCCACGTGGCGCTCCAACAACATTTCCAGGTAACGCTCGAAGCGTTCGCGTTGGTTGTGAGCATCCGCAAAGATCGGCAGGTAGCCGAGGGGATAGAGTCCATTTTCGATTCCGCGCAGAATGGGGGTGCAAAACGGATCGGTGACGTCGAACAAAAGCACGCCGATACTTTGGCTGCGTTTGCTGCGAAGAAAGCGCGCCATGACGTTGGGTCGGTAGCCGAGGCGCTTGGCGGTTTCCTCAATGCGCTTGCGGGTCGTAGCGGCGATGTAGCGTGCCAGAGGAGCGTTATTCAGGACGATGGAGACAGTGGCGGGAGAAAAGCCACTGGCTTTGGCAACATCCCGCATGGTGATGAGCCGGGGTTTCCCCTGAGTGCGTTTCACAGCGGCGTTACCTCCATCGACAACAACTTCCTTGGGAAAAGCAATGTTATTCCTCAGGGGGCAATTCGAAAGAAAGCTGTTGCCGGAACCACCGGGTCTTCCATATGCCGAAGAGGATTCCGGCCGCCATCCAAATGGAACCATAAATCCAAGCGGGCCAACTGAGATGCCACCAAAGCGCACAGCAGATCACAAAGCCCAGCACAGGCGGCACAAAATACGTAATTTTCTTTTCCTTTGCGCGCACAAAGTAGCGGAGAAACGCTGCCAGATTGACGCCCATAAAGGCGATGAGCGCACCGAAGTTGAGCATCTCCGCGCCACGCTCGTAGGAAAGGAGAAACGCGCCGAGGAGGGCGACACCGCCGACGAAAAGTACATTGTTGCGCGGAACGCGGTGGCGTTCGTCCACAACTCCGAAGAAAGACTTAGGCAAGGCATTGCTTCGCCCCATGCCGTACAGCAGCCGCGCCGCGCCAATTTGCGCGCCCATGCCGGAACCGAAATTGGCCAGCAGCAGGGTAAAGCCGACAATGGGGAACAATGGCGCCCACGCCCGTGCCGCCACGTAAACGTAAGCTGTATCCAGGTCGGGGAATTTTTCCACGGCTGGCCAGATGAGTTGAGCGACGTACACTTCCACGGCGGAGAGCAAGCCGATTACCAGGCAAGTCATCACCGTCGCCAGCAGAATATTGCGCCGGGGATTCTCCGCTTCCTCTGAAAGAGTGGAAATCCCGTCGAACCCGATATACGTGAGCACTGCGATCGAGGTGCACCCAAACAGAGCGCCACGACTGAACGTACGCGGATCGTAGAAGGGGCGAGTGAAGAAACCCGCTTCCGTATGCGGATGGCCCAGAATGTAGCGCGCTGCCGCCGCGAAAATGAGCGCGACAACCGCGCCCATGAAAATCGCCATGATAGTATTGATGCGCGCCGAAGTCTTGATTCCCTGAATATTCAGGAGCGTGAACACCAGAGCGAAGAAAATCTTCCAGCCCCAAAGTGGAATGCCGGGAGCGAACTGGTGAGTCTGTTCCGCGCACCAGATAGTGCAGATCAGTGGATTGAGCATGTAATCCATGACCATGCTCCACCCGGTAACGTACCCCCAAAAAGGATTGACTTCCTGCGCCACGTAGGTGAAGGCCGAGCCGGCGCTAGGGTAAGCGCGCGCCATGCGGCCGTAGCTGATACCGGTGAAGAGCATGGCCACCATAGCAATTAGAATGGCGGTAACAACGTGGCCGTGACCGCGGTTACTGAGCACGCCAAAGACAGACATCGGCGCGACAGGCTGAATCACAATGACGCCGTAAAGGATCAGGTCTCGAAGTGTCAGGGTGCGCCGCAGGCGAGGTCCCGCGGTTGTGGTGCCGGCCTCAGTGCTCAAGCACCTCTCCTTTTTGCCGAAGGCTTCCCATGGGAAGGAAGAACCACGGCACGTGTAAGATTTTTCGGCGCGTCAGGGTTGAGCCCTTTGCGCAGGCCAACTGCTGTCCCCAAGAGATGCGCAGGAATAGCGCTGACAGCGTACCGTGCAAACTCCGGGCCGTCCAGTGCCAGTTCCAACAGCAAATCGCTGGAGTTCCGAAGATCCGGCGTGGCTTTGTTAGCGATGACGCAGATTGCCGCGCCCAACTCCTTCAACTCCCGCGCCAGTACGGTCTCGGCCTCAGCCGCCGCATCGGAAACGAAAAGGGTGATCAGGGTATTCGGTCCGGCAATGGAGCGCGGCCCGTGCCGGAACTCCAGAGAGTGATACACCTGGGCATAGGAGGATGACATCTCCGTAATCTTCAACCCTGCCTCAGCCGCCAGCCAGAAGTGAGCGCCCTGCCCGAGAAACACGTAATCCTCGAATTTTCGATTTGCCGCAAACTGTTGAATTTTCCTTGCATGGGCATCAAGCCATTTCTGGGCCTTCTTGGGAAGGTGGTCCAAAGCGGAAGTCAGCAGGTTGTCGCCGATAAAGTGCAAAGCCAGGCGCTGGAAAGCCAGCAGGATAGCGGTGAACGAGCGGGTCATCACCGTGCTCTTCTCATCCGCCCAGTTCAACTCGAAGACGTGCGTGCAGAGATTCTTCAATATGCTTTGCGGATTGCAGGTGACGGCGAGAGTCTGCACACTCTTGTGGGATTGCAACACTTCGGCAGCACGAAGAACTTCGGTGGTTTCGCCGGAGCGCGACATCAGCACAATCTGCTCAGCGCCAATCCGCCGCATCGTCTCTTCCGGTGCGAAGAGGAGCTCCGAGGCTGGAACGCCTGTGGCGGGAATGTAAAAATGTTTAGTCCACAGGGCGGCGATAAGGCGGGAGAGGTAGTAGCTTGAACCGCAGCCGACAAATAACCAGGGACTACGGGGAGAAAACGTGTCCGCCAGCCTTTCTAGCGCGTGCGTTTTGCGAAGCTGCCTGTCGGTTTCAGCCCAGATGGCGGGCTGCGAAAGGATCTCCGCAAGCGTATGTGCGCCCGGAGAAGTGTGAGTTTTTCTGACGGTGTTCTTTTTATTGTTGCTTGGGACGGGCAAGGGACCTCGTTCATTCAAACGATTCAATAAAAGTTATTTTGCGGAAAGTTAAGGTCTGGCGCAAGCTCTTTTTCCGTGGCGCATCTCCGTGTACCCTGTCCTGTGGTACAGTTCCGCCTTCTCCACGGGCGGTATCTTTTGGCTCACAGGAGGAGTTTTCAAACGCAACGGATGGCGCCAGAATCGCTTCTAATTAAGTGGGGAGAAGTTTCTGCGCGCTCCTCGCAGTCCGAAGGGAAGCAGAATGGGCGACCTTGCCCTCAATTTCGATCACCGCCAATTGCAGCGGTTCATGCTGCATGTGGGCGGCTTCCTGCTCATATTCGTGGCAGCGTATTGGCTGCGCCTGGTCCCAGTTTTGTCAGATCCAAACCTGCAGGGATATTTGCAGCTCACCACGGGGCTATTCGCATTTGTTTTTGCGGCGGTATCGCTGGTTCGCTTTCAAGGCACCCAGGACCGCATTTCGCTGATCCTGGGGTCGGGATTCCTTCTTTCCGGGGCAACGCTCACCGCCTCCAGCATTCTCTTCTTCCAACTGATGCACGAACCACAGCAGTCGTTTAGCTGGGCGCCGGCGGCATGGTGGATCAGCCGGCTGCTTCTGGCGATTCTATTCGTGGCGGCGCTCGTCGTGGAGCATTTCCTGCCCCGTTCGCGGCACCCGCGGGTCGAGATTGCCGGCTCTTTGTTTGGCGTCCTGGCATTAACCTACCTGATCACGGCGGCTTTGCGAAAGCTGCCGCCGGAAGCCTCGCATCACCCGAACGCCATTGTTCCAAATCCTCTGCAAATTTTGCCCGCCCTTATTTTTCTCGTGGCCCTACTAGGTTACAGCCAGCGCCAATACCTGGTGGACTCCGCTTATGACCGCTCGATATTTCGCGCGGTCTGGCTGAATCTTGCCGCGCAGCTTGCCGCCTGCCAGTCTGAAAAGTTGCTAGACGCGCCATTCCTTTTCGCGCAAGCCCTGAATGTGGCCAGCTACACAATTCTTTTGGGCGGAGCGCTTCTGGACAGCGCGCACGTTTTTGAAAAGGTGCGCCATCTTGCCGCCAGCGATCCCCTGACGGGACTGGCGAATTACCGCAAGCTGCTCGACGTGCTCGATACGGAGACCGAGCGCACCCTGCGCACGGGACGTCCTTTTGCGGTGCTCCTACTGGACCTCGATGGTCTGAAGAAAATAAACGACACTTACGGACATTTGGTTGGCAGCCGCGCTCTTTGCCGCATTGCGGATATCCTGCGCTTCTATTGCCGCGCGATTGACACCGCCGCGCGGTATGGCGGCGACGAATTTGCCGTGGTGCTGCCGGAGGCGAGCGATGAAGAGGCGCAGCGCGTTGCCCAGCGCATTCGCGAGACCCTGGCCACTGATCAGGAAGAGCCGCCCATCTCCGCGAGCATCGGCATCTCCATTTATCACGGAGAAGGCGAGCGAGTAGAGCGATTGCTGGCGGAAGCCGACCAGGATTTGTACGAACAAAAGGCACGGCGGAGAGCCGTCACCAAACCCGCAGACAGTTCCCGCAGGCGCCTGAGAAAGGGCTGAGGACCGCCCCTACTTCGCGGGAGTGAATGGCGCGAGTTGATCTGAAATCTTTGCTTTGTCCCCTACCACAACGATGGTCATCGCTTCCGGCTTGATGTATTTTCCGACCATGTTCTGAACGTCGGCAGTGGTAACGGCATTGACTTTGGGCACGTAGTTTTTCAGGTAGTCGTCGCCCAGCCCCTGAAAATCGACATATTGCAGTTGGCCGATGAGTGCCTCCCGGCTGGAATTCTGAATCACGAAAACTCCCGAGAGATAGCTCTGGATCCCTTTCAATTCCAGTGGCGAAGGAGGTTCCTTCTGCAAACGTTCGATTTCGCCAAAGATTTCCTTCAGCGAAGGTCCGGTGTATTGCGTGGTGACGTCTGCATGCTGCGCCCAGTACGCCGTGTGATAGTGGCGCGAGATTTCGCTGTATGGTGAATAGGTGTAGCCCTTCTGCTCGCGGATGTTCGCGGTGATGCGGGAATTAAACGAGCCACCCAAAAGGGCATTCGTCACCCCCAAGGGAATTGCATCTGGAGCGGTGGGCGGCGGCACTGGAAGGCCCAGGACAAGCGTGGATTGCGGCGCGTCAGGGCGGTCGGTCAGGTCCAGAACGTGATGCGGCTTGGGTGAGGGAACGTTCTCCAGCTTCGCAGGTCCTTTAGTCCAATTCCCAAACGTTTCTGCGATGGTTTTCTTTACCGCCGCCGAATCGAATTTGCCCGCAACATAAATGTGCGCACGCTGTGCGCCGAAGTTCGCATCGTAAAACCCCTTGACGTCCTGAAGGGTCAACTTTTTTGCATCATCTTCGGCGGGCAGAATGGTGCCATAAGGATGGTCTCCATATAGCAGTTTCCGGAAACGGATTTCAGCAATTGTCTGCGGCTCGGCGAGCTGAACGGCGATTCTCCGCTGCATGTCGTTTTTCAGACGCGCCACCTCAGACTCGGGGAAGCGAGGGTGTTGCAAGACGTCTCCCAATAAGCGGACTGCATCCGGCGCGAATTCCTGAAGCACATCCAGGCCGAAATCGCTTTGGTCGGAACCCATGCTGACGTCGAGAGTGCTGCCCATGCGCGCGGCTTCTTCCGCGACTTGCAGGGAAGTGAGCGTCGCCGTGCCTTCCTTGAAAAGGTCGCCGGTGAGATCGGAAACGCCGATACGATCCCTGGGCTCATTCAGGCTTCCGGCATCAACAGCAATTCTTATCGCGGCTTTAGGAATGATCCCGTAGGGAACCAAGGTGACCTTCATGCCATTTGAAAGCGCGTAAGTTTCGCTAACCGGCAAATTGAAGGACTTTGAAGGCGCGCCCTCGGGCGGCGTTTGCTTTTGCGCATACGCCGGCGCTAACCCCAGGATTGTCCCCGCCAGAACCAGCACGCCTAATTGCAAAATTTTCTTTTTCATGTGTGTTCACCTTTCCTACTGGTTCTTCGCCGGCGTTGCGGCGGCGGCAGCTTGCCCGGGCTGCAGCAGCACAACGGTGCGGTTCGCGGGGCGCAAGTATTCCTGCGCGGTTTTCTGGAGTATTTCGGGAGTGACCTTGCGGAATTCCGAAACCAGTGAATTCACGCGCGCGGGATCGTCGTCAAACAAAGCGAAGCTGGCAAGAAGGTCCATCAGCCCGAAGCCGCTAAATTCTCCCATCGTGTCGTACAGATCGGAGCGAAGTTTAACCATCGCGCGGTCCAGGGTCTTTTGATCTACAGGCTTGCTGCGCAGCGGTTCAACCACTGCATCAATCGCTGAAACGACCGTCTCCGGCTTTGTGGTTGTGTCGAACTGGAGATCCGCTGAGAGGAGCATCGGTCCCTGGTAGTTGTACATATTGCCGAGAAGATTGATGCCGCCTTCGACGCTGTCCGTCAAGCCGCGCTTTTGTACGAGCTCCTGGCGAAGCAGTCCATCGTCGCCCTGGATCAACATCTCCGAAAGCAAACCCATGGCGTAGTATTCCGGCGTATTGCGTGCGGGCATGTGGTAACCGACCGCGATAGCAGGCCTCGGAGCCAGGGGATCCTTGCGGTCCACTTGCTTTTCCTTTTCCTGGCGCGGCTCTGCCAGATCGGGTTGCGGGGGAAGTTGCGAGGCTTTGATGGAGCCAAAATACTTCTCGACGAGTTCTTTCGCTCCTGCGGAGTCGAAATCACCCACAATTGCCAGCACGGCATTGTTTGGAGCGTAGTAGGTCGCAAAGAACTTCTTCACCTCTGGAAGCTTGGCGGCCTCGATATCGGTAAGGTCGCCATAAAAATTGTGCGCGTTGTACCAGTTGGAGTTTGCGGCCATTGGCAGGTCAATCCAGGGAAACCCGCCATAAGGCGCATTCAACACGTTGACTTTCACTTCGTTGCCGACCACGCCTTGCTGATTCTTCAGGTTTTCGTCCGTCACAGCCAGTCCGTTCATGCGGTCGGCTTCCGCCCACAACACAGTCGCCAGCTTGTTGGATGGCATCACTTCAAAATAATTGGTGAAATCGAATCGCGTGGAGCCATTCAGAATGCCGCCGTTCGATTGCACCAGCTTGATGAACTCCATCTTGCCGAGATTCTGCGAACCCTGGAACATCATGTGTTCGAACAGGTGTGCAAAGCCGGTGCGATCCCGCGGCTCAATCCGGAAACCGATGCGGTAGTACACCCCGACGCAGACCGTTGGCGCAGTGTGATCCGGCGAGAGAACCACGCGCAAGCCATTCGGCAATTTGTAATATTCCACGGGAACGTGGAATTCATCCGGTGCGGCGGCCGCACGCTGAGGGAGAGCGGCTACCAGGGTCATCAGGAGCAGCGGCAACACGGCGCAGGCGGCTCCCCTTCGATTTCCTTGCATGATTCCTCCTTGCCAGACAGGTACAAAGACGGTGCGGGCAAACTTCGAGTGTCACCCCTACTAATGAAAAGGACGCATTTCCCGCGGGAAAGTTTCGCGGAAAATGCAGGGTCCCTAGTATACCGTGCGATGCTGCTGTGAGGCCTTGCTGGCCAGGGAAAAGCGAGGCTCCTCCGGCAGTTCGCCGCAGATTCGCCCAGCCAGGTACTCGCCAAACGCGGGGCCATGTTTGAAGCCGTGACCAGAGCCTCCACCGGCAAGCCACACGTTGCGCATGTCTGGGTGGCAATCGATCAGGAAGTCACCGTTCGAGGTGTTCTCATACTGGCATACGCGCGATTCCGTAATCGGAGCATGTTTCAGGGAGGGGAAGCGCCAGGCAACATAATCGCGCGCCCGGACCGCCTCTTCCTGGCTTGCCAGGCGCGATTGCGTATCCGGATCGACAAGCTCGCCGTGCGTGTCGCAAGCCACCTTAAGGCCGCGCGCCTCAATGTCAGGCATTCCGTACACATCATCGGCCTGGAAGAACCACGTGGGTAGTGCAGGAGGGGCAAAGCGAGCGTCCCCCGGTGGAGAGGAAAAGAAGAAAACTTCCTGGCGCGTGGGGAAGATGCGCGGCCCGAGTAGTTCAGGGAAAACTTTGCCAAGCCACGGCCCGCAGGCAAAGACGAATTGACCGGCGGACAATCGTTCTCCGCTTGCAGCTTCGACGAAGTCCGGCGGCTTGTCCCCCTTGGGAGGCAAGACATGGGCAATCATGAATTGCGCCTTGCGCCAGGTTGCTTCTTTCAGAACGCTCGCCACCGCCCGCCTTGCCAACAAGACGCCACTTTCCGGCTCCAAGAGGCCTCGTGTGACGCCGCCGAAATTCACCTGCGGATAACGTTCTAAGAGATCGCCGTGTCCCAACACCTCATGACGAATGCCGCAACGTTTCAGTGTGGCCGCTGATTCGCGCAGTCGTGTGTCATCTTCGCCCGCCAGCCAAAGCACTCCAGTTGGATGAAAAAGAGGCGGGCCGGCTGCCGCGGAGAGTTCTTTCCACTGTGCCAGCGAGCGTTGCGACCACCGCGTGTAGATTTCGTCCGCGCCGTAGCTCATGCGGATGATGCGGCTCTCTCCGCCCGAACTTGCTCGTGAATGCGCTACTCCATAGGAATCGACAACGAGTACTCGCAGCTTCCGGTTAGCCAAGTGCCAGGCGGTCCACGCGCCGAAAACGCCCGCGCCGACAACAACAACATCGTATGTGGCGGAACCCGTCATCTTACGGCCATCCTAACGAATCCGGGCCCGCAGGCAAAGCCCTTCCGCTCGCGCACCGTTAAGAGTTACCATTTCCAGTCTGTCAATCCTTCCATCTGGGGGACAGTGTGAACCGATCTCATTGTGTGTCTCTTTTGGCATTTGTCTGCCTGAGCTTGATCGCGTCTTCTTCGTTCGCTCAACAATCCATCGAGTCCAAAACCTATGAAGGGATGAAGTGGCGGTTGATTGGGCCTTTTCGCGGAGGCCGCGTACTGGCCGTTACTGGTGTCGTCAGTCAGCCGAACACGTATTATTTCGGCGCGGTCTCCGGTGGCGTTTGGAAGACCACCGATGGCGGGATCACCTGGGATCCGCTGTTCGACAAGCAGAATGTCTCCTCCATTGGCAGTATTGCAGTTGCGGATTCCGATCCGAATGTTATTTACGTGGGAACGGGCGAAGCCTGCATCCGCGGCAACATTTCCTATGGCGATGGCGTCTACAAATCGGTTGACGCCGGCAAGACCTGGACGAACATCGGGCTTAAAGATTCGCGCCACATTGGCAAACTGATCGTTTACCCCACGAATCCCGATGTTGCGTTTGTGGCTGCGCTCGGCCATGCCTATGGCCCCAACACAGAGAGAGGAATTTTTCGCACGCGAGACGGCGGCAAGACCTGGGAGAAAGTGCTGTACGTCAATGATCGCACCGGCGGCATTGACATCGTCTTTGATCCACAGAACCCGCACGTTTTGTTTGCGGCAATGTGGGAGGCTTATCGCACACCGTGGTCCTTGAATAGCGGTGGTGAAAAAAGCGGGCTGTATCGTTCGGGAGATGGCGGCACCACCTGGAAACGCATCGAGGGCAACGGCTTTCCCGAAGGACCTCTTGGTCGCATCGGCGTGGGTGTTGCCGGCGGGGACTCCGAAATTGTGTACGCACTGATCGAGGCCAAAAAGGGCGGAATCTATCGCAGCGACGATGGCGGACAGCACTGGTCGCTCATCAACGATGATCATCGTTTCCGCCAGCGCGCCTGGTATTTCACGCACCTCTGGGCTGACCCGAAGAATCCCAACACCGTTTACACGGCAAATACGGGTTTGTATCGCTCGATTGATGCCGGCAAAACGTTCGAGCGCATCAACGCCCCCCACGGCGATCATCATGGTTTGTGGATCGATCCCAATAACACGGATCGGCTAATTAATGGCAATGATGGCGGAGCGACTATTAGCGTTGATGGCGGGAAAAATTGGTCCTCGATTCTCAATCAGCCGACCGCGCAGTTTTACCATGTCACTGCCGACAACGATTTTCCGTATCGCGTGTACGGCGCGCAGCAGGACAATTCCACCGTCGGCATCCTTACTCGCAGCGACCACGGTTACATTGACCGGCCCGACTGGGATTCCATCGGCGGTGGCGAGAGCGGTTATATTGCTGTCGATCCTCGCGATTCCAACATCGTGTATGCCGGTTCCTACTTCGGCTACATCACGCGCTTTGATCGCCATACGAATCAGACGGAAAACGTCCAGCAATGGCCCGACGATCCCGACGGTCACAGCGCCGCCGAGCAGAAATACCGCTATACCTGGACCATGCCCATCGTTTTTTCTCCACATGATCCAAATGTTCTTTATAACGCGGCGCAGTATGTTTTCCGGTCCAGCGATGGCGGTCATTCCTGGCAGACCATCAGCCCGGACTTGACGCGCAACGACAAATCCAAACAAATGGATTCTGGCGGGCCCATCACCAAGGACCAGGCCAGCGTCGAGTTCTACGACATCATCTTTACTCTGGTGGAATCTCCAAAAGAGAAAGGCGTCATCTGGGCGGGCACCGACGACGGGCTGATTCAGCTTACTCGGGATGATGGAAAAAGCTGGAACAACGTTACGCCAAAAGGCATTCCAGAATGGTCGCTGGTCAGTCTGATCGAAGCCTCACCGCACGATGCTGGAACAGCTTACGCTGCGGTGGATGCGCACAAACTTGATAATTTTAAGCCTTACATTTTCAAAACCACGGACTTCGGTAAATCCTGGACCTCCATATCTTCGGGAATTCCTGATGGCGCATATGTTCACGCGGTTCGCGAGGACCCTGCCCGCAAAGGGCTTTTGTTTGCCGGCACGGAGCTTGGCATCTACGTTTCGTTCGATGATGGAGCGCACTGGCAATTTCTGCAGCTCAACCTGCCGAATTCGCCGGTGCACGATATGGTTATTCACAATAACGACCTTGTTGTCGCCACTCATGGCCGATCCTTCTGGAGCCTGGACGACATTAGCCCGCTGCGCCAGGCCGATGCGGCAATCTCCAGTGGTGACGCACATCTCTTCACTCCTGCGACGGCTATTCGCACTCGCATGGGCCACACTAATCGCCGGCGCTACGCTATTGGCGAAAACCCGCCGGATGGCGCCATCCTTTATTATTATTTAAAGGAGGATGCGAAAGAGCCCATCAAGCTGGAAATTCTGGATGCCGGCGGGAGAATCATTCGTGCCTTTACGAGCGAGGAAAAGAAAAAGGGTGACGAAATCGAGGAAGAGGGAGAGCGCGACGAACCCGTCGATCACATTCCCGCAAAGGCGGGGCTCAATGTATTTGCGTGGGATTTGCGCTATGAAGAGCCGGTGAAGATCCCCAAGGCAGTTTATGACGAAGGGACTCCGGCTGGCCCGCTGGCGCTTCCCGGAAAATACCAAGCACGATTGACCGCCGGCGGAAAGAGCAGCACCCAATCTCTCCAAGTGCTTTTGGATCCGCGCGTGAAAACCAGCGCCGCTGACCTGCAGAAGCAATTCGATTTGATGCTCCGATTGCGCGACCGCCAAGACGAAATGAACAAGGCCATCCTGGCGATTCGCGACTTGCGCAGCCAGTTGCTTGCACTTGAAAAACGCATGGGAGGCGACAAGGCAAAGAGCGATGCGAACAAAAACCTGATCGAACAATGCAGCGCCTTGCGAAAGAAAATCAGTGCAATCGAGAATGATCTAATCAACGTGGATTCCAAAGCCAGCGAGGACGAATTGAATTATCCAACGAAACTGAACAGCAAGCTGGGATACCTCAACGGCGCCGTGGATAGCGCCGACGCGGCGCCGACGGAAGCGGAGACGGCGGTATTCGCCGAACTCGACCTGCAACTGGAATCGCAGTTGGCCAAGTGGCGCGAGGTTACAGCAAAGGATGTGCCCGCGCTGAACGCGAGCCTGCGCGGAGCCAATATCTCTATCGTCGCAACAAAGTAGTCATCGGGGTGCAGCACTGTCGCACCTCATTCAGGGACAATCGAACAGCTTGAAAGTGTTAGATATGCTGGCAAGAGTCCCAGTTCGCTACGATTTTCCCAGTTTTGCCGCCCAGCGCGACAAATGGTTCAACGACTCCGCATGAGTCGGGTCCAGGTGCAGCGGCGTCACGGACGCGTCACCGGCAAAAATCGCGGCGTAATCGGAATCGGCGTCAAGCTCCATATCACGGTCGAGGCGTTGCTCGCTCAGCCAGAAATAGGGAACGCCCCTGGGATCCTCGCCTTCGCGCAACACCGTGCGCGTAATTTTCCTGGATTGCCGAGTGAAACGCACCGCGCCATTCCAGCCGTCCGGCACATTGATGTTCAGCAGCACCTGTTCCGGCAATCCTTCGCTGAGGATGAGCTTTGCTGTTTGTTTTGTGATGCGCGCAGTCGGCGCAAAATCCGCGTTCACCTTCTTGGAACAGAGCGACACGGCAATTCCGTGAACATGATGGATCACGGCTTCGCGCGCCGCGCCCACGGTCCCCGAGTAATACACGTTTTCGCCCAGGTTCGCGCCGTGATTGATGCCGGATATAACGAGTTGTTGCTGCTCCGGCAGCAATTTGTGCAGAGCGACAATTACGCAATCCGCGGGCGTGCCATCAACGGCCCATTCATTCTCCGAAATTTTGTGGCAGACAATGGGCTGCCGCAGCGTCAGCGATTGCGCCGCCCCGCTGCGTTCCCAACTGGGTGCCACGATGCTGACGTGCGCAAAGTCTTTCAATTCCTCAGCTAGAGCGCGCAATCCTGCGGCCTGGTAGCCATCATCGTTGGTCAACAAAACGCTAGGTTTCTTCACGTTCGCACGCACTCTCCGTCCTAATTATTGTAATCGCTGTTTGAGGCCGAGGTCGAAACGCACCGTCTTTGGACACTATCGGCCGAATTGCTCAATCCATAGCCTTTGTTCCAGTGTATCAGGTACAGAAAGGCCCCTCGCCTCTTCGATCGCTTGCAGGGCAAGATCCGCGGAGAAACCTCGTCGAATAAGTAAGCAAGCCGCTATTAACGATGACCGCCCAATTCCCGCACGGCACTGAATCCCTATAGCTACGCCTTTGAGTTGCTCCGCAGCCAACAATTCTATAAACGCGCGAAACTCACCCGGTGCCGCTGGCACAAACCTGTCCTCGATAGGGAAGCGATAAAACTTCAATCCATGCTGGATACAGCAGCATTCCTCTTCCGCAAGGAGCAATTCGTCAACTTCATTGGCCGTCAAAGCCGAGACAATCGCCTCAACACCAGAGCGCTGCAAGATGGCAATATCATCCGAGAGCCAGTCACCCCTTCGCGGCCGCGGCATGATTGCCAGGCGATTGTTTTTTACTTCGACCCAATAGTGGTTCATTACAAGTCGACTCCCAATCACGATCAGCTAAGCAAAACTTCTTTGTTGAAGGAGGATCAGGCGAAGCGGGAAAATCTGCGCAAGGAGGAGAGAGACTCCTGGGGGGAAATGGTCGGGGCGCCCGGATTTGAACCGGGGACCTCACGCACCCCAAGCGTGCGCGCTACCAGACTGCGCTACGCCCCGACCGTCGCGGCCAGGGGATCTGCCGCGTACATCTACCTAAACGTTATCACTTGCCTTCGAGAAGCGTCAAGAAACTGCGCAACGTATCCCGCAGATCCAGCAATAGCTTACGGTTCAGACGCGCGGCGGGCAAATCTGCTACGCCGTGCGCCACAGTTTCCATAGAAGAGAACTCGCTGTGCGCGCCATTTCCGGGCAATTCCCGCAAGTGGCGCCGCGCACCCGCGATGGTGAATCCTTCGTCGTAGAGCAGACGCTTGATTTTCAGCACCAGGTCTACGTCTTCCTGGCGATACATCCGGTGGCCGCGCGGACTCTTCACCGGCTGCAACATGGGAAACTCAGTCTCCCAATATCGCAGCACAAACGGCTTCAACTCCGCGATTCGGCTGACCTCGCCGATACGGTAGAGGCGCGTTTCGTCCGTAACGGTTGTGGCGGCGGTGATCATTGCAGTGTGCGGAGGCAATCTCCGCGTTTACGGTGTGAGTCTACCAGAAGGGAAAGTGCTCATCTACAGCGAGCGGCTGGGTGCACTGACACGTTTATTCTTCGCTCGATGCTGGCGCCGAACGGTCTCCACGCTTGCGCAACCGCTGGACGAAGCGCACTGGCGTGCCCATGAAATCCCACTTTGCACGCAGTTGATTCTCCAGGAAACGCTCGAAGTTGAAATGCAGCGGTTTCTTCTGATTTGTGAAAAGCAGGAACACTGGTGGCGCCACCTTGGCCTGGGTCATGTAATAGATGCGCACCGGCCGGGCCTTTGGATTTGTGGCGCGCTGCAGATCTACATCCTCTTTCAACCAGCGATTCAATTCTCCGGTGGAGACTTTGCGTATTCGCGATACGGCTACGTGATCAATCAGCGGGAAGAGCTTTTGGATGCGCTCGCCGGTCTTCGCGGAAAGAAACACAATGGGGGCATAGCTCAGGAATTTGAACTTTTCCTGCACCATCTCTTCATACTCGACCAGCAATCTCCCCTTATCCACGATGCGCGGCGGGGCAGTGCCTTCGGCTCGTTTCGCCTTGCCGCGCGAGGATTTCGCGGACTCATCCGCGGCACGCTGCGCTGCTTCCACGGCCAGATCCCATTTATTCACCACGATGATCACGGAGCGGCCGGACTGCTCCGCGTAACTGGCAATCGTCGCATCGCCTTGCGTCACGCCGTGCACGCCATCAATCACGAGAATGGCTACGTCGGCGCGTTCCAACCCACGCCGCGCCATCACCACGCTCAACTTTTCCGCTACCAGCTTAGTCTTGCCCTTGCGGCGAATTCCGGCGGTATCCACAAAGCGATACGTGCGCCCGTCTCGCACAACCTCGGTGTCCACGTTATCCATAGTGGTGCCCGGAATCGGAGAAACGATGGAGCGCTCCTCGCCCGCCAATTGATTCAGCAGCGTTGATTTGCCGACGTTTGGCCGTCCGATGATGGCGATCTCAATGGGCTTGGTCTGTTTCTCAGACGTATCGGCAAAATCATCGCCATCCGGTTGCGGGGCGGCCGCTCCCTTGCCATAAAACTGGTCCAGCGCGGCATCTAGCAGGTCGTCCACCCCGGTTCCATGTTCCGCCGCGATTGGGAATACCGGAACTCCCAGCGAATGGAAAGTTCCCGCGAGGGGCTCCTGCATCTGCGAATCGACCTTGTTCACCGCCACCACGAAGGGCTTTCCGGTGCTGCGCAAGAGGCGCGCCAATTCTTGATCGAGCGGAGTCAGTCCATCCTGGCCGTCTACCACCAAAACCAGAAGCGCTGCATTTTCAAAGGCGACGCGCGCTTGCCGCAAAATCTCCGTTGGAATCAGGGCTTTGTCGTCGGGGACGATTCCACCTGTATCCACCACTTCCACGGTGCGCCCGCGCCATTCAGATTTGCCATACATGCGATCACGTGTAATCCCGGGCTCGTCGGTAACGATGGCGCGCCGGGTACCGGTCAGGCGGTTAAAGAGCGTGGACTTGCCCACATTAGGCCGCCCGACTATCACCAAGGATGGAAGTTTTTCTGCCATGGGAGAAGACGCGTGCTACGGGCAGGATGCCGCCCCGCACTGCAATCTTCCAATGTAGCGCATCGCCGCAGAACTAGCGAGCCGCCGGGGAATTGCAGGAATCCCGCCGTTCGGCGCCAAAATTGGCATTGCGAGCAGCGGCCCCGCGCATCGCTTCAATAGAAAAATTCGATATCGAAAATCTTGATTATCCGAACCGAGATGGGTATCTTTTTCCAATCCGAATTCATGGTGTCCCGGGGCGCTTCTCGGGGAGAGCGTCTCAAATCTCGGGGAATCGAGATTACATTCGAACGTTCGAAGGAGCTCATGATGAAGAGGTCTATCCAGAATCCGTTCCTAATCAGCTGTTTTCTACTCGCTCTACTGGTTATCGTTGCTGGAAACGCCACGGCCCAGACCTTCCGCGGCACCATCCTTGGTACAGTCACCGACTCATCCGGCGCCGCCATGCCCGGGGCCACGGTCACCATCAAAAATGTGGACACGGGACTTGAGCGCACGGTGACCACCTCTGAAGACGGCAGCTATTCCGCGCCGGAACTTCCAATTGGCAATTACAGCGTCACCGTTGAGAAGGTGGGGTTTAAAAGCGGCGTGATTGCGGGCGTCCACGTGGATGCCGGCGGTGAGCGTCGCGCGGACGTCACCCTACAGCCAGGACAACTCGCGCAGACTGTGGAAGTTCAGGGTGAAGAACTCCCCATGGTGGAGTCCACTTCGAATACCCTGGGTGGAGTTGTCGAAGCGAATATAGCGAACACCCTACCTGTAAACGGTCGCGATTACCAGAAACTGATTTTCATGCAGCCTGGAGTGGCAGGTGCACCAGACGAGATTTCAGATTCTCCCGGCTCCTACGGCACGTTTTCTGTCAACGGCGCTCGGGGCCGCTCTAACAACTTTCTGCTTGATGGCACAGATATGAACGACGGTTATCGAAATGACCCCGCCATTAACGAAGCTGGAGTATTCGGGACGCCCGCCACGATTCTGCCTGTTGAGGCCATCGCCGAACTTCGCGTCGCCTCCAATTTCGAGGCCGAGTATGGACGTAGCGGGGGCGCCGTCATCAACATTGTCACCAACAGCGGCACCAACACTTGGCATGGCTCGGCGCTGGAGTTTTTTCGCAACACCGTGTTCGATGCGCGCAACTATTTCAATACCGCCGACTCGGGACCAAAGCAGCCATTTCACAATAACCAGTTCGGCGGTTCCTTCGGCGGGGCAATCGTGAAGAACAAGACCTTCTTTTTTGCCGATTACGAAGGTACTCGCGAAAGCGGAGCACAAAGCAGCACGGCGTGTGTGCCGACGCCCCAAAATATTATCGACAATACGCCCGCAACCGGGATCAACCCAGTTATCCAAAAGTTGATTAGCGCAGGTAAAGCTTGGCCGGCCCCGTCCGGTTCAAATCCCACAGACTGCTACGATAATGGTGGAACCAACACCACGCTCGCTACCCCCTTCACGAATCGCGTGGATAGTGCCATCGTGAAGGTGGATCACAACATCAACAAGGACAATCTCCTCACCGGCCGCTATTACCTTGGAGACAGCACCCAGAGTTTCCCCTTGGCGTTGAGCGGTGGCGGGCTAGTTCCGGGTTATAACACCTATACGCCGACGCGCGTTCAACTCGTCTCGATTTCCTTTGTCAGCGTTATTTCTCCCGCTATCGTCAATGAGGCGCGCTTGGGATGGAACAGATTTGCCGAGGGGTTTTATCCCGAGGATCGCAAATTTGATCCATCTTCCATCGGTTTGGATACTGTGGGTGCGGACACGCCAAATGCCAATAACCCGTTCAACTTTGGATTGCCGGTCATAACCATCTCAGGGTCCAGTTTCCCGCAATTGGGAGCCGACAAAGGCGATCCGAGGAACCGCATTGATTCCAACTGGCATTTCATTGACAACATTTCATGGAAGGCCGGGAAGCACGACATCAAGTTGGGTTACGAATTCCGCCGAACCTCCATTTCTCAGAATTTCGACCGCAACTATCGAGGGCGTTTGAACTTCAATACTCTGGCGGATTTCCTTGCCGGTACGCCGACAGGTTCCGGCAGCAAGAACAGCCAAAATACGGGGGACAGCAATCGCAATACCTTTGAGGATTCACACGCGTTCTATATTCAAGACAGTCTACGGCTGAATCGTAATCTGACCTTCAACTTCGGTTTGCGCTACGACTATTTCGGAATCGTGCAGGAAAAGCACGGCTTGTTCGATAACATCGATCCGACCAACGGCACGGTCTTTGCCGTCGGGGCAGGACGACTCTACCAGCCCGATTACAATAATTGGGCGCCGCGCGTCAGCGTGGCGTGGGATGTTACCGGCAGGGGCAAGACTGTAGTTCGCGCGGGTTATGGCATTTTTTATGATGCCTTTTCGCAAGACTTGTTCCTAGGCCATTTGCCTTATACGACCAGCTTTGCTCCGGGCCCCGCATATTCCGGATTGCCCGGACCCGGGCAGATTACGACTGCGGCGCCGACCGGCCTACCCTTCAATGCCACTCTAAATGGACCGGTCTTTCAAGGTTTTGGCCCTGTGCCCGACTCCTTCGGTGTTGACCCGCATATCCGTACGCCCTACATCCAGAACTTCAACGTGAATCTGCAGCAATCGATCACTAAGTTTTCCGTGTTGCAAATTGGATACGTCGGTTCCAATGGACACAAACTTTTCGATTTTCTCGATTTGAACCAGCCCAGTGCTGCCACGATTGCCGCTTACAATTACGCGGCGAACGGATGTTGCGTTCCCGGAGCGCTCAATGGGAGCACTTACCGCAGCGTTTCTTATTGGGAGGAAAGCAAGGCAAACTCCACTTATAACAGCTTGCAAGTGAATTGGAGGATTAACGCTTGGCATGGCTTAACCTCCGGACTCAACTACACCTGGTCGCACTCCATTGACGACGCCAGCGATGGGGAGGACTATGTTCCCAACGCCGCTCAACCAACTGACAGCACTAATCTTTCCAGCAATCGTGGCAATTCAAATTTTGACGTTCGCAACAGATTGACCTGGAACTTCATTTATGAATTGCCGAATACCAAGGACAGCCGCTTCAAAGCTCTTCGCAATGGCTGGGGAGTCAATGGCATCGTCACCGTGCAGTCAGGACAACCCTTTCACATGATCTTCACCCTCGATGACTATGATGGCAGCGGAACCTTTTTTCCGAAGCCCGACATCGTTGGTCCGATTAAATATAACTACAGCGACCCCACTCACTTCCTCGATCTGACCTCTTTTGCCGTGCCCTGCACATTTGACGGGCTGGGTAACGCAGCAACCGATTGTGTATTCGCGAATGGCGTGAACTCGATGCACTTTGGAAATGAGAGCAGGAATTCGCTTGTGGGACCAAATTTCCGCCAATTCGATTTCTCGTTTTTCAAGAAAACCCAACTGACTGAGAGATTGAATATGGAACTGCGCCTTGAGGCCTACAATCTGTTCAATCATCCCAACTTTGCTAGCCCGCTTTATCCGGGCTATCTTGCGGCCGCGGATTTCAACGGAATCGCTACCGGAAATGATCCGGTGGGCACCGCCTGTCATGGTGTGTCCGCAGGGCATGGTTGCGGCTTTTATCCGCTAACGGTCACCGGAGATGTCGGAATTGGCTATCCGTTTCTCGGTGGTGGCGGGCCGCGCAACCTTCAGGTGGCCGTACATTTCACATACTAATCGGCGACAGTTCTGGATTGAGCCAACAGAGCCCTGGAGAAGGCCGGGGCTTTGCTTATCCATCGGCGCTCGCCGATCGATAGCGTCGAACTCCTCCATCGGGCCCAGCCCCTCGCGTGGCAGCCCCAAAGGGTCTCGCGTCTCTATGAGCGCGAGCTTTCTCGTAACGTATTGATGATATAAGGCTTAGCGTGGAATAGTGGCCACTTCTCCCAAACTGCTTCAACGGATCATGCACATTCCGTCCTCAAGCGAAATTGCAATTCGTGATAGTTTTAGGGCTTCCACTGCGTACTAACTTATGGAACCTCTGAGACCAGGGCGAATGAGCGCGCCGGGAAAAACGGAACCCACGGATTTGATCGTTCGGGCTCGGACAGGTAACGCCGATGCCTGGGGCGACTTATACCGGGAATTTGCCCCGGCGATTTTCCGTTTCTGCCGGCGCGCGATGCCCACACACGAGGATGCAGAAGACGCTACGATGGAAATCTTTATGAAATTGAGCGGCAAACTCGTGCAATATGACCCCAGCCGGTCGTTCACTGCCTGGCTCTACAAAGTTGCCGCCAACCACTGCTGGGACATGTTGCGTCGCCGCAAAGGGCGCCAGGACAAGGAAACCGAAGATGTCGACGAAGTTCCTCTGCAGCATCCAGATCCCAATCAACTGGAACGATTGATAGAAGAACGCAGCAACGAAGAAGTGCGCCAGGCTCTCGGCAGAGTCGGAACCCGCGCGCGCATGGCCCTGGTTATGCGCTACTACTCGGACATGTCTTACGACGAAATTGCAGACGCCCTGGGCGTGCGGCGGGCGTTTGTCGGTGTAGTCTTGCTGCGCGCAAGGCACGAACTCCGGCAGGTGCTGGGCGAGAACAGCGCGGTGGCCGTGGGAGGGACACGTTGAACGAAACCGAAATGACCCCGAGCAAACATTTGGATGAGATGACGTTGCTGCTGTACGTCGAGCGGCAGCTGGACCGGAAACGCGCGCAGGAAGTGTCTCTACACACGCAGACCTGCACGCACTGCCTGATGCTTCTTCACGCGCTGGACCGCGAATCGCGGCTGTTGACGCGAGCCATGCTGGAGCAGGAGGAGCCGCTGCCCACGCGGCTCGCCGAGTTTCGAGGAGCAGTGAAGCGTTCGATGCAATGGATCTGGGGCCTGGTCTTTGGTCTGGCGGTATTCGGGGTTTATGGACTTTATGCGTTTTATATCGTGCCTTGGGAACAAGAGCTGCAGCAGGCGGGTTTCGGCAGCACAAATCTTCTCAGTTTATTGGTATTCCAGGGTGCCTTTTGGAAAGGATGGCAATCTATGTTCACACTGTTTGAGGTTCTCGCTCTCGCCGTTCTGGCAGGTTCTGCTGCCTTTGCCTTCCGGAAATATATCCGAAGGGGATCCGCGCTGGCGATGGTGTTTGCCAGCCTGGGCCTGCTGCTGACGCTAACCCCCGCTGCTTCCGCCACGGAATTTCGCAAGGGCGATTCTGTAACTGTCGCGAAAGATGAAAACATCAAAGGTGACATCTTCCTTACCGGGAATCACGTCCGCGTGGATGGCACGGTGGATGGCGATGTTTTTGCATTCAGTCAGCAACTGGACGTTGCGGGCCATGTCACGGGCGACGTCATTTGTTTTGCGCAGTCTTCGCGAATCTCAGGCCAGGTGGACGGAAACGTTCGGGCCTTTGTAAATAACCTCACCATCAGTGGCACGGTCACGCGCAACGTACTCACTATGAATCAGGTGTTCAATTTGGAAGAGAAAGGTTCCATTGATCGGAGCCTGACGCTCTTCGGTCAGACAGTAACACTCGACGGAAAAGTCGGGCGTGATTTTCTCGCCTTTTTCCAGCAGGCCAGCATTTCCGGCGCGATTGAAGGTAGCCTGCGGGGCAAAGGTGACTCGCTGAATATCAATTCCGGCGCGATGATTGGCGGGAAAGCCAGCTTCGAAGGTGGCAGGCCCGCCACTGTTTCCAGTGAGGCCAAATTAGCCTCACCCATGGAGTTCACAAAGCTTGAACACCACACTGGCCGCGAACGTGGTGTTGGCTACTATCTCTGGCGCCTCATCTGGACTGCGGCGTTTATGCTTCTTGGTCTGGTCCTCTACGGACTATTTCCAAGGTTTGCCGTGGAAACGGTGCACGCCGGAGAACAGTACGGAGCCGCTTTGGGGCTTGGTGTGCTGGTCACTTTTGGATTGCTCTTCGCCGCGATTATTGCCTGTTTTACGATTGTCGGGTTGTTTCTGGGCATTTCCACTTTGTTTCTGTACGTTTTCATGCTTATGTGCACAGGAATCGTCGTGGGCACGATAGTCGGTGAGTGGATTCTGGGCCGCACGACGGAATTTTGGCCGTTGGTGGGACGCATGGCGTTGGGCCTGCTCCTGGTGCGCATTGTCACCAGCATTCCCTTCATCGGATTCTGGACCTGGCTGGCAGTTGTTTTCTGGGGCATGGGAGCAATTTCCCTGGCGGTCTACCGACGGTTGCAGCCAATGGTTGCTCCCAATATTCCTTCGGTGCCTATTGCACCGTTGAGCAGCCCGCTTCCGCCGAACACCACGGTCGGGGGAATGTAACGCATTGGTAGGAACGAAATCGCAGGAAAGAAAACGGGCCCCGAAACTTCCGGGGCCCGTCGCCTGTGCGGAGGCGGGTGAAACTCTTTAGAACTGGCGGACCTTCGCCGCAATGAACGGCGTGTTTAAGGCCGAAGTTGGACCAAGATATAGAGCCCGAATGGCCACAGTATCTGTCACAGTGAGGCTGGATGCGCTCGTAACGCCATCATAATTGGTTGCCGGAGTCAGCTGATTGAGTTGCACAACGTAGCTAGTCGTAGGGCCGAAGAAGGTGGGCAGCGACTGCATCGTAAAAGTAATCGGAGCAGCTGTGCCGGATATCGTTCCGGAAACGGAAGAAAACCGCAGCGTCACCACGTCCGCAGTGATAGCAGCAGGTGTAGTGCCGGAAGCGGCGGTAAATTGCGTTACGTGCAAGCCCACGGTCATGCCGGGAACGAGAACCGAGGCGTCTGACGAGCCCGCGAAACTGTTATTGGGAAGAGTCAGGCCTTTGGCATCGATCAGAAAGGTAGTTGCCAACGGATTAGTAAGGGTTACGTTCACGAGGCTGCCGCCCGGAAGACTATAGCTTCCGCCCGCAGCTGTGATTTCCTTACCGGAGATAATTTGGAATTGTGACGAAGAAGATGCCGGAGCAATGACCACGCCGTCAACCCAGCCTGTCGAAGCGGAACTGAGAGGATCGTAAACGAGAAGCGCCAGAGAACCGTCGGAGTTCACCGCGGTATCGATACTCACCAGTTGGCCCACTGCTGGCGAACAAGCTGTGCTACTCAGGAGACAATTCGCTGAATAGTACGTGGAAGACGATCCCGTCGCGGTATATGAGCCATTCGCGGCGGTCACAATGGTGATTGCCTGACCTGAAATGGCAGTCACTTCGCCGAGGATATTCTCGAAAAAGTCGAGTTGCCCAACTGCCAGGGTTGAGCTTGCAGGAGGGAGTGCGGTCACGCTAAAGGCGCTGACGTTGCCAAGATTCGTGGCACTGATCGTCTGATTGCTGCCCACTGTGAGGACCTTGTTTAGATCGACATCAATTGCCAGGCCAGTTTGCTGGTTGTCACTCAAGCTCAAGGTAATTGGTATCACCGGCAAAGTCACACCACCGGAAGCGTTAGTGACAGTTCCCGACGTACACCCGGCAAGACCGGCGAGTTGCGTGCAATACGCCACCTTGGGGGCAGTGAAGCCAATGGTGATGCTTGTGTAGCTACCAGAAGGCACAGTTGCAGTGCCTATCAGGAGAGAGCTGTCTTGCAGATGGACGAAATCCAGAGTAGGGGTGTTGGTGAAGTTCACGGGATTGCCAGAAGTAGGGGTAAGGGTGATTCCCGTAATTTGAGTAACGAATGCGAGAAGATTTGTACTTGCTGGAGGTGTGAGAGGAGTAGCCCTAATCAGAACGGTCACGGTAGCGTTGCCTGTGCCAACGCCGCAATTCACTGTACACGCGCCCTTCACGCCGCTGCAGGAAGTAAAGAGGAACACCCCGGAAATTCCAAGAAGGAAAAGGGCAAGCTTTGATCTCATACAAACTCCCACGTTAATTCTAACACTGCATCGAAAGAGCGAGATCGCTGAGGAATCCCCAGCAGAATCATAGCGTTTGGAGCGCATTGCAACCGTTTTCTGATTCCTTCTCGTGCTCAACTGCTAACGGGTAGGTGGATTCTTCATCATGGACCTGGCCACGATTTTTCCAGGGGCGGCTAACGGACCGATTGCAAGTCAAATACACATTCGGCATGTTGCCCGTCCGGCGTGTCAATCAAAATTGTCACAGTGGAGGAGTCGACCTTCTGCGGGTTGAACTCCAGTACCGCTTTTTCGCCATTTGGAAGAAGAAACGAATCCTCGCTGAAGCGCTCGGCGAACGCGGTGCGAGTGTCGGTGATTGGTGCTATCACTTTCTTGTTCTGGACTACCCGGATCTGTACGGAATTTGGGGGTGGAGCTTCGCGCATGTAGCAGATATCCAGGAAAATTCGCAGCACCATAGGTTTTTCATAGAACGCCTTCACCGCGTCCTGCGAGCTGTAATTCGTCACGAACCTCATAGAATCTGCGACCTGCAGAAACGGCGTTTCAATACGAATTTGCGTGACGCAATTGCCTTGTTTCAGCTCAGGCACCGCACGGGAGTATTTCGCGCGTAATTCCGCTTCAAGGCTGCCCTGGCGAATTGCCAGGAAATACGCGTCGCGGATGACGCTGGAAGTGAGCGGAAAGTCGTACGCACCGGCAGGTAATGCCAGCGGGAGTGTTAGACAGGCGGCGACAAGCCTGAGCAGCGTGAACCCTTGAAGAGAACGGACCTGGCGCATATTCACCTATGAGCTTGACGTCGCGGCCGAGCAACCGGTTACAGCGCTTACGTACAGTGGAAGGCGTCGCGGCAGGAATGCCCGCGCGGGATGTGCTATCGTTACGAATTCAGGGTTTGATTCCGCGAGGTTGGGCAGGCTCTCTGGCAAAACGCACCCCCAAGTCGGTTTTCCACCAGGCAGAGAAAAAGCGCAAGGAGGCGGTTGCCGAGCGCGTGTACGTGCCTCTGGATGAAGAGGCTCGACCACGAGACTTTGAGGGCCATGCGGGCGGGGACCCCGACAAAACCAGCTATTTGCAGACGGAACATGATTCCGCGGAATCCCCTTCGCAAGAACAGAAGAAAGAGCGCAGCGCGCAACCCACCATGGCCGCGATCTTCGGCCCCGGCGGCTTTCTTGAAAAGAGCATGATCGGCGGCTACGAACACCGCCCCGCGCAACTGGAAATGGCGGAGGCGGTGCACGACGCCTTCGAGAACCACCATCACGCCATCTTGGAAGCGGGCACCGGCACGGGCAAGACCCTGGCCTATCTGCTTCCGGCAATTTGCAGCGGGCGCCGGGTGGTAATCTCCACGGCCACGAAATCACTTCAGGAACAGCTCTATCAGAAGGATGTCCCTTTCCTGCAAAAACATTTTGCGCTGCAACTTAAGGTTGCCGTGATGAAGGGCCGCTCGAATTTTCTCTGCCTGGCAAAGACGCATGCCATGGCGGACCAGCCCGTTTTGCGCGGGATGGAAGAGGTGGACGCCTTCCGCCAGATCAAGGATTGGGCGCGCCTGACAGAAACGGGCGACCGTGCCGAACTTACTTTTTTGCCAGACGATTCCGAATTGTGGACGCGCATTGACGCGAGGCGCGACACGTGCACCGGCCAGAAGTGCCCCGAGTTTCAGCAGTGTTTTCTGACAGCAATGCACGCGCGAGCCAAAGATGCGGACCTGATCATCGTCAACCATCATCTCTTCTTTGCTGATCTGGCCCTGAAGAAAGACGATTTTGGCAGCATCCTTCCGGAGTATTCCGCCGTCGTATTCGACGAAGCGCACGAGATGGAGGACGTGGCCAGCGATTATTTCGGCCAGCAAATTTCCAATTTCCGCTTTGAAGAGTTGGCACGCGATGCCGATCACGCCATGCGCCTGACGCATCAGGGGACTCCAACTCTTCTTCGCCGCACCCAGCGCATTCGGGAAAAGAGCCGCGACTTTTTCGACGCGTTTCCGCCGCGCGATGGTCGCTTTCCCTTTTCGCGGAACGAGCGTGAGGCATTCATCGAGCAGAACCGTGAAACCTACGACGCGCTGATCAACTCCCTGAAGGGCATGGAGACAGAGTTTGCCGCCCTCACGCAGAAACCCGAAGAGTTGCTGCGCATTGCTCGCCGTAGTTTTGAGGTACGCCAGGAGCTGGCTTTTCTATTCGAGTCCAACGAGAAGAATTATGTTTACTGGTTTGAGCGCAGGAATAAAGGTGTGTTCCTCGCAGCCACCCCGATTGATGTCAGCCAGATTTTACGCGAGCGCCTTTTTGAACCGTTCGACACGGTGATTCTCACGTCGGCGACACTTACCGTCGGCGGCCGCTTCGGATTTATCCGCCAGAGGCTTGGCCTGGACCACGCCAAGGAAAGCGGCCTCCCACCTGAATTCCACTATGAAGAGCAGGCGCTTTTGTATCTCCCTCAGAAAATGCCCGACGTGCGCGAACCGGGATTTGCGCCGAAAGCCGCGGACGAACTCGCGGAGCTCCTGGAACTCAGCCAAGGCCGCGCTTTTTGTCTGTTTACCAGCTATGCCCAGATGAACGACCTTTTCGAGCGGCTGCGTGAGAGGTTGGACTTTCCTCTGCTTGTGCAAGGTACGGCACCGCGCTCGGTGCTTCTCGAACGCTTCAAGAACACTCCGAACGCGGTCCTCTTCGCTACTTCCAGCTTCTGGCAGGGCGTGGATGTTCCCGGTGAGCAACTTTCCTGCGTTATCGTTGACCGTTTGCCGTTTGCGGTTCCCAGCGATCCCATCGTGGCCGCGCGCGTCAGAGCGTTGCAGGAAGAAGGCCGCAACCCCTTCGCGGAATTCCAGGTGCCCCAGGCAGTTCTGGCGCTCAAACAGGGCTTTGGCAGGCTCATTCGCGCCAAAACAGACCGCGGCGTCCTGGCCCTGCTAGATACACGCATCCAACGTATGCCCTATGGTAAAATTTTCTTGGACTCGCTGCCGCCTTACCGGAGGACGCACGATCTGGCGGAGGTCAGGCGGTTCTTATCCGCGGCAAATCCAGCCCGCAAATCAAAGGGCGTGAAGCAGGCAGGCTGAAACCAGGTCAGGCGTTGCGACGCTGGGGGAAGAAACCAATCATATGTTTGAAGTCAGCGTGGAAGAGACATTCGCGGCAGGGCACGCCTTGCGCGGGTACAAGGGGAAGTGCGAAAACGTTCACGGGCACAACTACCGCGTGCGGGTTACGATGGAGGGCCCGCAACTCGATTCCATCGGCCTGCTGATCGATTTCACGGAACTCAAACGTGTCATCCGCAATGTTGTTCAGCGGTTAGACCACCAGTTCATCAATGATCTGGAGCCGTTCACAACCGTAAATCCCTCGGCGGAGAACATGGCAAAGTATTTCTATGATGAAGTCACCCGCCAGTTGACGGGGTTGCCCGGCGGCGCCCGCGTTACCGATATTGTCATCTGGGAGACAGACACGGCCAGCGCACGCTATCGCCCTGAGGCCTAGAACTCGCCCAAGTCGAAGGAAACCATGAACCGCTCACTGTTCATTATTCTGATTCCCGCTTTGCTGGTGGCCGCTGGGTACATCTTCGTGCTCCGCCTGATGGGTATAGCGCCTGGCTACCCGCGCTTGGTCATAGCCTTGGTGCTTTTCTTCGGGGGCATTTACTGGCTTTCGCGGCATTCGGGAAAGAAGGCCAAATCCACCGGCCAGTAGTGTTTTCAGGGCGAACTCTTAGCAGTTTATGGTTATTACCGAAATCTTCAAATCGATCCAGGGCGAAGGAACACGCGCCGGGCTGCCTTGCATTTTCGTTCGCTTAACGGGTTGCAATTTGCGCTGCACCTGGTGCGACTCAGCCTACGCCTTTCACGGCGGCCAAAATATGAGTGTAGAAGAGGTTTTGGCGCGCGTGGACACTCTCAGCGGGCGTGTCGGCGCCGGGAAAATGTCCGTGCCGCTTATGGAACTAACGGGCGGTGAGCCGCTGCTGCAGGAGGAAGTTTATCCTTTAGCCGACAAGCTGCTCGCGGCGGGGTACGAGGTCATGATTGAAACCAGCGGCGAGAGATTCGTCGGCCGCCTGCCGAAGAAAGTCATCAAGATTATTGACGTCAAGTGCCCGGATTCAGGCGAACCCGATACTTTCGATCCGCGCAACCTCGATGAATTGCTACGCCAGGACGAAGTTAAGTTCGTCATTTCGAGCCGTCGGGATTACGAGTTTGCCCGCGAATTTACGGGCCTGCACCGGCTCAGCGAACGCGTCAATCAAGTGGTTTTTTCTCCAGTGAACGAAGATCCGCAGGGGAAATGGCAGGGCCTGCAGCCGCGGCAACTTGCCGAGTGGATCTTGGAAGATGGTCTGCCGGTCCGCTTGGGCTTGCAGTTGCACAAGATTGTGTGGGATCCAGCGATGCGGGGTGTCTAAGAGAGTCTAAGAGAAATGACAAGGCCGGCAGGAACATGAAGACTTGTTCCAGCGCCATCGTGCTGTTGAGCGGCGGAATGGACTCGTGTGTATGCGCGGCAATCGCGCGGGAAAAGCACGGCGCGGGGAATGTCGCTCTGCTACATGCCAGCTACGGGCAGAGAACCCAAAAACGCGAGCGGCGCGCGTTCGAGGAAATTGCCGACTTCTACGGTGTGAGCACGCGCCTAATCGTCAAGCTGGGCTATTTTCGTGCTATCGGCGGTTCAGCTCTAACGGATCAGAAGATTGGCGTGCCACAGAATGAGTTGGGTGCGCCCAGCCCCGGCGGAAGCGAAATTCCCGTGACCTATGTTCCTTTTCGGAACGCGCATTTTCTGAGCGTTGCCGTGAGCTGGGCGGAGGCCATTGGCGCCCGGGCGATCTACATCGGCGCGGTTGCCGAAGACAGCTCCGGCTATCCCGATTGCCGCCCAGAATACTACCGCGTGTTTCAAGAATTGATTCGCGTGGGCACGCGTCCCGAGACACACATTGAGATGGTTACGCCGGTGATCGGCATGAAGAAAAGTGAGATCATCCGCCGAGGTTTGGCGCTGGGGGCACCTCTTCACCTGACGTGGTCTTGTTATCAGGGAGAGGATTTGGCGTGTGGCGTCTGCGACAGTTGCTTATTGCGGCTCCGCGCTTTCGCGGAAGCCGGTGTCCCTGACCCCATTCCGTACCGCAATGCGGCTGAAGCGAAAACAGCGGAATTGTGATGCGGGTCATTGGAATCTGGTGCAGAAGGGTGATAATAGGAGAAACCAGCCAGAGAACCGGGGCTGGCGCTCCTCAGAGACAAAAGGAGAATGGAGCATGTTGAAATCAGTGAAGGCGTATACACTCGCCGGGCTGTTGACGCTTGCGCTCGTCAGCTTCTTCGCACCGCGGGCCACCGCACAGTACGACGGAAAGATTCAAGGTACGATTATGGATTTTGAAGGCAAGCCCTTTGCCGACCTGCCAATCAAAATTAAGGGCGAACAGGGGAATACCCAGGATACCAAAACCGACAAGACCGGCAAGTTCGTATTCAATGCCCTGCGATCGGGCAAGTATATGGTTACAATCGCGATTCCCCAAATGCAAAAACCGTATGAAGTGGCGACGATGGTCCAGAGCGGTACCCCAGCAGAGGTGAATTTGAATTTCAAGGAGATTCTCGAGAAGCAGAATCCCAATGCTGCCGCCGAACTGAAGAAACAGAAGGAAGACCAGCAAAAGACCGCCGGCATGAAAGAGCATTTCAACAACGGCGTGGCCATTCTTGATCAGGAACGTACCGCGAAGGCAGCTCTTGCCGCCACGCCTGCCGCCGAGCGCGACGCCGCCAAACAGAATATTCTCGATCTTTCCAACAAAGCAGTCGCCGAGTTTCAGGAAGCCCAAAAAATAGCCCCGGAAAAGGATCCTAACCACCATCTCTTTTGGGCCCGCATGGGTGAAGCCTATGATCTGGCTGGCCGGAATGACGACGCCATCAATGCCTACCAGCAAGCCGTGGCGGCAAAGCCGGACAATGCCGGTTACTACAACAATCTCGGCAACGTGCTAGCGCGCGCGGGCAAAATCGACGACGCGCGAGCAGCCTACACCAAGAGTGCTGAACTGGACCCAGCTAACGCTGGCCTTGCCTGGCGTAATTTCGGCATCAGCTTGTACCAGGCGCAACGCATGCAAGAAGCCGTGGAGCCGTTCAAGAAGGCAACCGAGGTGGATCCCAAGAATGCGCAAGCCTGGTATTTGCTTGGCGCATGCCTCGTGGCCTCTGCCGATTACAAGCAAGTGGGCGATAAGTACGAAGTCACATTGAAGCCCGGAACCGTGGAGGCTTACCAGAAGGCCATCGAACTTGACCCCAACGGACCCTGGGGCAAGCAGGCAAAGGACGGCCTGGAGCAAGTAAACCAGCTCACGGGCGGCATCGAAACGAAGGTCGGCGGAAAGAAAAAGAAGCAATAATTCCGCAGATTGGATCGCATTGAAGAGACCGGCGCTGCGTTCGCAGGGCCGGTCTTTTATTTCGTTTGGTCCGATACTCAGCTATGGGTTAGCGTGCCTGTGATCTTGGTCCGGCGGAGCGCCCAGGAAAAGGCAACCATGGAGGAAGGGAGAAGAAGGGCGGCGAACAAGAGCAGAACGAGAAGCGGCCGTAGAATCCCCGCCAGGCTGGCGCCATCCAGGAGTGCGCCGCGCATGGCGTCCAGGGCATACGTGACCGGGTTTAACTTTGCGACGAATTGCAACCAGCCAGGAAGGATACTCACAGGGAAAAGCATGCCGCCCACCACGCTGGAAATTCCCAGCAGGAACCACTTCGCCGGATTACCGCGTTTGAACAGCAGCAAGTGGGCTGCGGAGAAAATCCCTAAGCCAGAAAAAGCCAAAAGCGTCGCCAGCAAAACCGCAATCACACCGATCCAGTTGGCCCCTCCCAATGGAAAATGGAAGAGCGCGGCGCTCCAGCTGAGATAAACCACGATGCGCAGCGTCGTGGCTGCAAAGGGATAGACCGCGGACCCTACCAAAATCACCGGCAGAGAGACCTGCGTCACCAGCAGCGGCTCGAGGGTTCCGGCGTTGCGAGCTTCCTCCAGACTGCGATCGAAACTGTCCAGAGCTGCGTTCAGATAATCGAAAAACACGAAGCCAACCAGCGAATATGCAAAATAACTGTTTCCATGAGGCAATACCTGGCGCAATTCCGGCGAATCCACAAAAACGGCCACATAGTAGAAAAGCGCTGCTCCAAACAGCGCTTCGATTGCCTCCAGAATGAAAGGGGTGCGGTAAGTACTGGCGATCCGGAGGTCGCGTTGAAAGAAGAGAAAGAGATCACGAAGGACACGCATCATGCCGGGTGCGCCCCCAGGTCGGGAGGTATGGGGCGGCCCGTCAGCCGGAAGAAAACCTCTTCGAGAGACGAAGCTCCTGCTCGGGCCTTCAGTTTGGCGAGAGTATCAAAGGCAATCAGTGTGCCCTGCTGCAGGATGGCCACGCGGTGGGCAAGGAGTTCGATTTCGGGCAAGTAGTGGGAAGCAAAAAGAAGGGAAGTGCCCTGCCTGGAGACGATTTCAGTTTTCAGAAAGCGCCGAAACTCCGCGGCGCCAATCGCGTCGAGGCTGCGCGTAGGTTCGTCGAGCAGCAAAACCTTCGGCTGGTGAAGCAGAGCCCGCAAAAGACTCAGCCGCTGAATCGTGCCTGAAGAAAGCGAACGCGTCTGGCGGTCCAACGCTTCGGCAAGTTGGAACCTCTCACTCAGCGAGCGGGTACGCTCGTCGATTGTGGAATCTGAAAGATGATTGAGCCGCCCAAAGAAACGCAGGTTCTGTCGTCCGGTGAGGCGCGTGTAAAATCCAAGATCGCTCCCGGCGTGGTAACCAAGCTGGCGCCGCACAGCGGCCGACTCGCGTACTGCGTCGTGGCCGGCAATTTGCGCCGTGCCGCGCGTAGGCAGAAGCAGCGTCGCCAGAATCCGCAGCAGCGTCGTTTTCCCCGCGCCGTTGGCTCCGAGCAGGGCAACCGCCTCGCCCCGATTCACTTCCAATGAAAGTCCGCGTAACGCGGGAGAGGTGGGGGCAGAGAACGGCTGCAAAAACGCCCGCCAGCCACTAAACGTCGGCGGAAACCACTTCTCAAGAGAGTCAATTAAGATGGCGGGAGCAGACACGCTTGATTTTATAGCCTGTCTGGAGAAATTAGACAATGCGCCGCAAGCGGGTTTCACCGGACTTCGCATGACTTGCGTGGCCATTCCCCGGTAAGATACTCGCGAACCATTCCGCGGGCCCAGAGGCGTCAGGCTGTTCCCAGGCTTTTCGATTCAGGAGCAGAGCCGAATGCTGCAATTCGCAAATCGCGTGGTTGTTCCAGAATATGTCCTTGTTCGTCATCTCGATGGGGAATCTGTCTTGTTGAATCTCGAAACGGAGAAATACTTCGGCCTGGACGCCACAGGAACGCGCATGTGGCAACTGGTCACGGCAGCCCCCACCGTTGATGCGGCTTATGTGCAACTTCTTGAAGAGTTCGAAGTCGAGCCCAGTCTTTTGCGCACAAATCTCTCCGAGCTGTTGAGCGGCCTCCTGGAAAACGGTTTGCTCAGTATTGCCAGTGACAATGTGGAAAGCATACCAGCGGTATAGGGCGCTGGACCCCGACGCCCGCAGATTGTTTCGGCGCGCTGCGATGCTGCTCCCTCTTATTACGGTTTTGCTTCGTCTGCGCGGGTTTGGAAAAACACAGAAATGGTTGCAAGTCCGATTGCAGAAAAACCAGCCGACACTGCCCAAGTATGCCACCAGCAAGGAGATCGTGGAGAAGACTTGCCGCATGGTTCGCGCGGCCGTCCATTACAGCATGACCCGTGCGGGATGCTTGGAGCAATCCGTAGCCCTGTGGTATTTGCTCAACTCTCAGGGTTTCTCTGCCAACGTAAGAATCGGAGTTCCAAAACACAGCGAGCCATTCGAAGCGCATGCCTGGGTGGAGTATGAAGGCGAGGCCCTTAATCAATTGGATGAGGTCCCTAAACACTATGTCCCGTTTGACAGAATATTTCCTGGCCCGCCAAAGGAGGAACCGTGAGCGGTTTCTTCGGCATCCTGCTGCCGGACGGGGCGGCGGTGGACCGGAATTGGCTGTCTCTGCTGGCCGCAAAACTCAGCTTCCGCGGCCCGGATGGGACAAACATCTGGGAACAGGATGGCTGGGGTAGCTGCTTTGCCTACTTGCAGACCGATCCCAGCAGACAGTCACCGCAACAACCTGTGATGCTCGACGGCCGTTTTTTCTTGCTCGGTCATGTGCGCCTGGATGCCCGCGAGGATTTATTCCGCAAACTCTCTGGCAGCTTTCACGCTACTGCACGCAATCCCACGGACGAGGAACTGCTGCTCCACGCCTGGAAGGAATGGGGCGAGAGTTCCCTGGAACATCTCCTCCGCGATTTCTCATTTGCCCTGTGGGATAATAAGGAAAAGCAGCTCTGGTGTGCGCGCGATTTTATCGGATCACACCCATTCTTTTATGCCTATGTGGGTGGCACGTTCTGTTTCAGCAATACACTGAAAATCCTCCACGCGGTTCCAGAACTCTCCAGAGAGTTTGACGAACTATTTCTTGGGGATTTCCTCCTTCAGGGCCGTTCAGCTGATTTCACGCGCACGGTCTATCGCGATATTCGCAGGCTTGCTCCCGGACACCTGCTGAAAGTCGACGGTCGTCAAGCCGCGAGAAAGCGTTTGTTCGTTTGCCTATCGAGAAGCCATTGCAGCTCCGCAACCCTAAAGAGTACATCGAGATCTATGATGGATTGCTTCAGCAGGGCGTGCGCGATCGCATGCCCGATGCCGCTGTTTCACTGTACTTGAGTGGCGGCATGGATTCCGGGTCCGTATCTGCTATCGCAGCGCAGTTGGCCTTGCAGCGCAACCAATACGCGCGCTTGAAGGCTTTCACATTCGGTTGGCACCCTCTCTTTGACGACCCGGAACCCGAATTTGCCGCGTTGACTGCAAAGCACCTACTGGGCCACAGACTTGGAAATCGAAGATGCCGCCTTCAGTGGTGTGCTACAGGAAACGCGCACACCCCTACTTGACTTGCGTATCCTGAAGTATCTCCTGCGCGTGCCTCCGGTGCCCTGGTGTGTCAATAAGGAGCTATTGCGCAAGGCGATGGAGGGGCATTTGCCACAGGCAGTCCTCCAGAGACCCAAAACGGTCCTCTTGATGGATCCGCTCGAAGCTTCTAAGATCAAACGCGCGTGGTCACCTGCGATTTTCCAACCTCTCGCCGGCATCTTACCGTATGTAAATTGGATGAAATATATCGAAACATTGCAACAAGCTAAGGGTTCTTTAACCGCGGAAAATCTCAGCGCAATGGCCCTCGCCCGATGGCTTAAAGACGTTGAAAATGAGGCAGGGATTACGTAAAGTGTTGCGAGAGGGGCATGAATAAAGCAGCCGCCAGAGAAAATCGCTAATTGACCTTACCAAGCACCGAAGCTGCTCGTTTATGGTGACCTGATCCAGATGACAAGAAATGCTGGCAACCGTGGTCATCCCGACGGCGGACCTAGGAATCGGCCAAGATCTGGTTAAGGGAACCTGAAACTGAACCTCGCCCTAGTTTCAAATTGCAGCCGAAAAAACAGAATCTTGTGAGCCATCGCTACCGAGTCTATGGTCTAACGATTGACTCGGTGACGAGCCTTTCGGGACTCGCAGAATGTCCCGGCAGTGCTCCTGAACCTGATTTGTGCCTCGAAACTGGCCCAAAACCTGCCTGGGTTCTGCGCTCCTGTGCGTTTCTGGGCCGTGTAATTTCTCGCCGGCCGGAATCCGAGGGAACTGCCGAACCTGTTTTCCAACTGATTGAGCATGGTCAAGCGGAGTGCTTCGAGTTGGTCTATTCGGATGGAGCCACTTTTGTGGTTGACGGCCATGCCCGCCGCGTTTGGGGCACATTTCATTCCCCGCTCACAGATGCTGACCTCGCGACATACTTTCTAGGTCCCGTCCTCGGATTTGTTTTGCGGCGCCGCCACATTACTCCGCTTCACGCCAGTGCTGTCGAGCTTTTCGGCCACTCAGTTACCCTGACTGGCGATGCTGGTTTCGGCAAATCCACCGCCGCTGCGGCATTGGCTTTGAACGGTGTTCCCGTTTTGAGCGAAGATATTTCGCCGATGCTTGAGGTTGCAGGGCGCTTTCAGGTTGTGCCGGGTTATGCACGCGCGTGCCTGTGGCCTGATTCTGTGAGTTTTCTTCTTGGTTCTTCCGAAGCCTTGCCGCAGCTCACGCCTGTATGGGAAAGGCGCTACCTCCCTCTTGACGGTGTTCGATCCTCCTTTTCACCTGGGCCTTTGCCTCTCGGATTAATCTACTTGCTTGCTCCGCGACTGGACGATGCAAATGCCCCTCAAGTGGAAGATTTGTCTCCTCGCGAGGCTCTTCTCACTCTTGTGCAGAATACGTATATGAATTGGCTTCTGGATCGCAAACAGCGCGCCGTCGAATTCGATGTTTTGTCTCGGCTAGTGCAACAGGTGCCCGTGCGGCGAATCGTTCCTCACAGCGATCCGGGCCAAATTGCTGCATTGAGCGAGCTGATTCAAGAGGACGCAGCGCATTTTTTGATACAAAAGGAAGCAACGCCAAATAGAGTGTGCATCTGAAACGCAGCTTTCCCCATCCATTTTCTTCTCATCGGTGTACACTTGCCGAAGCGAAATTGGAGCAGCCTCTGTCTTCCTCATCTCCATTTGGCTCAGGTTCTACGGAAAAAGAATGGGGCTTTCTGTGCGCGTGCACGTCGCCCATCACTGATCGCGACCGGATTGTCGCTTGCTTGAAGAGCGGCTTGCAATGGGACGTGCTTCTTGAGTTGGCCGTGGAGCACGGCGTCCTCGGCATGGTAGCCGCACGCTTGCTCGAAAATAATTATGACGGAGTGCCTGCCGGGGTCCGAGAAAAGCTGCAAGCCCGCCTCCGTGCGCAACATTTGTTCACCTTGAGCATGACCGTGGAGCTTTTCCGTCTGCTGGAGAATTTCCAGCGCGCCGGTATAGAGGCGCTCCTTGTTAAAGGTCCCCTAATTTCGGTTCTGGCTTATGGAGATCCTGCTATCCGCAGCTATGTGGATCTCGACCTGCTCGTACGGCACCGCGATATTCTGCCTGCAACCCAGCAGATGGTCGCGATGGGATTCACGGCGAAAGTTCCTGAGGGCGCTATTCAGGCGGGGAAAGTGCCTGGCGAATACGTCTTCAGACGTCCCGGCACGCAGAGCGTGATCGAACTCCACACCGAGCGTACCCTGCGCTACTACCCACGGTTCATGCCCATCGAAGATCTTTACGCCCGCCAGGTCCGCGTGGCAATCGATGGCCGCGATGTGCCGGTACTTAGCCTCGAAGATGAATTGGTGTCGGATTGTATTCATGGCGCAAAGCACTTCTGGGAGCGGCTCATCTGGATTGCGGATATCACCTCATTGATAGCGCGTCACCCAGAACTCGATTGGTCCAAGGCCTGCCAGGCTGCAAGGGATGCAGGAGCAGAATGCGTGCTGCGCACGGGCCTACAATTGGGTGAATCTGTTTTTGGGATACATCCGCCTGCAGAAATGGCTCGAGAACTTGAGCAGGACGCCGCCTCGCAACGACTCTGTCGCCAGGTGCTCCGATGGCTGCCGCCGGCGGGGTTTGCCCCTCCCAGCCTCCTTGAACGCGCATTATTTCGCATACTGATGGCCGGGGGCGGCTTTGCTGGCGTTCGGTATCTATTGCGGTTGTCTCTATCTTCCACGGAAGAGGATTGGGAGGAGGGCAGCGAGGTGCGCGGCGCTTCGTTCTGGGAAGCTGTCCGGCGGCCGATGCGATTACTGCGCAAATATGGTCAGCGCCGCTAAACGTGCTCATTTGTCCACAAGGATTTCTCGTCAACGGTGGGCTGTCCTTTCTCCCCCCAAGAAAAAGAGCCCGGCCGGCGATTCACGCCAGCCGGGCTCAGTCGGAGACAATATTCACGCCTAGATATTTGTGTGCTCTGAAAAGTTATGCCGCTGTTTCTGCTCTTGCGAGGGAAGTTCAACCGTTAGTGCCATCTCGCTACGATTGCGCAGCAAGCCCAGCTTAACGCTCTTCGCGTCCTTCTTTGCCATCAACTTCTCGCGAAGCTCACTGGCGCTGCGAATTCGCTCGCCGTCCAGGCTGGTGATCACGTCGCCGGCTTTCAGCCCGGCTTTGGCCGCGGGAGAATTCTCGTATACATTGCGTACCAGGACGCCTTCACCGTCTGGCGCCCCAAAGTAATTCCCGAAATCTCCTTCCAGGTCCTCCACATTGACGCCCAGCCGCGTTTGGCCCGGAAAAGAAAAATTGAAATTGCTCAGGCCTTCAAGCGAGGACAGATCTGGCAAATCTGGCATATGGAAGGCAAAGGTTCCCGGCGCGGGCGCCAGCATCGCGCGAGTATGCCCAGCTTCTGGCTTGCCTAATGTCACTGCGACATTTTGCTGGCGTCCGTCGCGCCACACGGACAACTGCGCCGTTCTACCAGCAGGGATCTCGTGGATCATCCGGCGAAATTGTTCCGAACCCTCCACGCGCTGCCCGTTAATCTCGGTAACTACATCGTTCTCTTTCAATCCTGCCTTCGCCGCGGGGCTTTCGGGCACAATCTTTCCAAGCAATGCGCCGCGCTCCGCCGGAAGCTTAAGTTCTTTCACCTTTTCCGGGGTCACTTCGGTTACGCCCACACCCAGCCAACTGTCCCTGCCGCCCACGAGAACCTGGACGTCGTCGTCGCCCGGAACTCCCTCGACCTCGACAAGGTCAGCCAAATCAGCATCCACCACTGGCATTCCCTGTTCCTGGTTGATGATGATCTGTGATTGTTGTTGAGAAGTATTTCCGACTAGCTGTTTTTTTGCGGAAGATCCCGGCAAGGCAAGCAGAGCAATGCTCAAGGCCGTCAAGCCTAGCACTGTCCAAAGATTTCGATTGTTCATGATGTTGGTCAGCTCCTCCGGTTACTTAGACGGATGAAATGCTAAACCGTCGACCGAAGTGCGACCACGCGAATAGCTCCGTTGACTGTCCCCAGGCGTATCGGCAAACCGCCGGCTCCCAGCTTCCCGTGCAACACCCGGGGTTGAGCGGCCCCGCGCATCACCACGGGAAGCTCGGAGGAGAAACTTCCGTTCATGCAATGAGCTTCGAGATTAGCCGGTAGGTCGGCAGGAACCGCCAGGAGAACGGACCCGTTTGTGGTTTCCGCAAGCGCGCCTTTGGAGTCCGCCGGGTGCTTCAGTTCCAGATACACATCACCGTTGGTCGTGTGGGCATGCACGTTGCCGCTGCCCTCGATGACTTCGATATTTCCGTTAACGGTGTGCAGATCGCCCACTGATGCCAGGTCCGTCACCCGCAGAGAACCATTCACCGTATTGACGTGTGTTACCAGCGCGCTACGCGGTACATGCACCGTATAGTCCACGGCTACTTCCACGCCTTCTTCCTGTGGGTAGCGCGTGGAAATGGATAGTCCGCCATCCGGTTTGGAGTCCACGTCAATCGAAACGCGGTCCAGGTTGGATTCTTTTTCAGGAGTTGTCTTCACCGCTCGTACTTCTACCACGTCCTTGTCCCAGGCCTCAATGCGCACCGTTCCGTTCACATTGTTGAGTTCCAACGAGCCCCCCGAACGCAGGGGATATATTTGCGCGAATTCACGCGTCACGCCAAGGCACTGCTGAGCCAGAAAAAGCGTGATGACCGATAGAACCAAGTTAGCGGGACGAAATACGGAGCGATGCATGGCAAATCCTCCTTCGCGAACCTCAACCCGTTCACTTTCCCCAGGGCAACTGCAACCTCATAGGACACCGCACCCCGCTCCGGGCAGCTCCTTAGCGGAGTTCAAAATTAAACGTTACCGTGGTGATTACGTCAACCTTTTTATCACCGAGCTGTCCGGGCCGCGCCCGCCATTGCCGGATTGCCGCTGCTGCCGCGTCCGCCAGCGCTGGTTGTCCTTCGATGACCTTATCCACGATCAGGCTCCCGTCTGTCTTCACTCGCACCTGCATGCGCACCACACCCTGCAATCCCGCCCTGCGTGCTAAGGCCGGATAATCTGGGGCAGGAGAAGAGATCAGCCGCTTCCTAAACTCTTCAGAATCTTCATGTATGCCACCCAATAACAAACTCTCCATCCGGGCGATCCACTGGTCGACCCAATCCTCCTTGGTCTCTGGCGTGGCTTCCGCTGCAGTTGCAGGCCCCTGTGGTTGCGTTCCAGCAGAATTGCCATCACTAAAAAGGCGCCTTTTCTCTTCATCCATCATGGATTGCCGCAGCGCTGTTTCCGTATCTATGTATTGCAGCCGGATCTTGCCCGCCATGGTGTGTAGTTTCAACACCGCCCCGCCCCCGTTCAATGTTCCAATGGCGTGCAGCGATCCCTCCGGCCGAGTCTGCAGATACAGGGGAAAGGAAGGGTCTGCCTCTATGCGTTGCGCGCCACCGTTGTCCACGGTTGCATCGATCGTGGCCATGATATTTCGCGGCAGAAACACGACAATGTCTCCGGTGCTGGAAGAAAGTTGCGAAGCGCCCGAAAGACGTACCGTATGACTAGGATCGGTTGAATCCGGTGTGATCCACGCTGTGATCGTGCCGTTTCCCGTTGCAGCGCGAAGCGTATTCGCCACGTGCGTCAGGCAAATACTGCCGCCGCTTGTTTCCACTTCCATCGGCCCGGCCACATACATCATGCGAATCCCGCCGCCAGCCGTCTGAGCGTGCACTGAACCGTGCACTTCTCCAAAATCGATCTGGCCGCCGCCTGTTCGGACACTTACGAAGGAGCCCGCTTCGCTGACGGCAATGTTTCCGCCTTCTGTCTCAAGGCGCGCTTCGCCCCCGATGTGGCCGGCGCGGATGTGGCCGCCCCCGGATCGCAGTTTGGCACTGCCAGCGATGTTGCCGGCTTGAATGTGGCCCCCGGCGGTGAACGCATCCAAATCCCCGGCCACATCTGACACGGTGATATGGCCGCCCTGTGTTTCCAGCTTGGCGGAGTAGTGCTCCGCGACAGTGGTCTGATAGGAGGCGAATCCCAGTCGCCCCGTGCGGATGTTGCCTCCCTGCGTTTCCAGCACCACACGTCCGGCCAGGTCTGATGATTCGATATCACCGGCGCCCGTGCTTACTTCCACGGCGAAATTCGCCGGAATAGTGATCTGGAATTGCACCCAATACTGTGCGTTGCGGCTGACAACGGAACGCAGGTGCGGAAGCGCACAGTTAAGAGAAACACCGTTTGCGGTTTCTTTCGCCACTAAAACGTACTTTTGCAGCAGTATGTGCGCAAGGGGTTCTGCCGCATCCGTCTCAATATGCACAGCGTAGTGGACGACGGGAGGTGCGCTTGCGGGCAGCGTCTGGATGCGCACCGAACCTAGGTCGGCATCCAGCGTCAGTATCCCTCGTTCGCCTGTGACGATATCGCCGGAGCGTTCCGCTGACGCATGCGGAGGTGTACTTGCGCGCGCGTGACCTTGCGGCACCACGGCAAACGCGGCGAATGCCACAATAAGGCTGAGAACTTTCGGTACTTCCGGATGGCGAAGACGAGGGCTGAGCGAAATTTGCCAATCCATGCGCATGTCGTAGGCCCGATTAGCAATAACCTGCAGAATACTCACTGTTCACTGCGCTCGCTGATTTCCCGCAACGCCGCCGAACTCCGCAGCCGCACATACCGGCTAGGATCTTTGCGCTGCAGATCTTGCAAGGTATGAATCACGTTCGCCAGCGATTCATCCGTGGAGAAGCCGGGGCCTGTGGAAGACGTGATCCGGTCCACTGTGGCAGCCGGATTACCATGACCCGGCACTGCTACGGACAGCGGTGTCATTGCATCTAAAGAGCGCACGAGCAAGTTCACGGCCTCGACCCGCACTCCCGGATTGGAATCCTGTTGTAGCGCTTGCAGAAGCGTTTCGCGCACCGTCTGGTCTGACGTTGCGTCTCGCAGCGACTCCAGCGCTTTCAATCGCACCGCGGGATTGCGGTCCTTGCGCGCTGCGGCAAGCAACGCACCGCGTACTTGCAAGTCTTTCGGGCACAGCTTCAGAGCATCCACACAATCCAGCCGCACGTCAGAATCAAACCGGTCGCCGTTCTCAACAACGTAGGTAAGCACCTGGCGCACTTCCGTGTCCTCCGGGCTACCGGTCAAGACGACGGGCTGTTCCGCGCTCAATTGCAAGCGCACGTTTTCCGCGCCCGTTCCAAGGGAAGGAGTAACGTTCACCTTGTCTACGGCCATTTTGGATAGCTGATCGTCGGTTAGGCGCCGCTCCGGCCGCACATTCACCACGTGGTCCAGCGCGTTCGCGTCATTCCGGCCAGAGAGGAATTGCGTTGTCTCAATGCCAATTACAAGTCCGACCGCCACCATCAGCGCACCGCTCCACGCCGGATGCAAGGCCATCCATCGCCGCAGCCAAAGAAATGCGGGAGCCTTCTCATTGACCGCAGGAGCCGCCAAATCGTCGAGTTTCTCGGAAAGCTCGCTGCGGAATTGCGCTAGCAGCACGCTGGCACTTTCCAGATTCTCAGCGGCTTGCGGCATCGTTGCAACCGCTTCCTGGAAGGCTTGCTCCTGTGCAAATTGCTCGCGGCAGTCCCGGCAAATCTGCAAATGCACATCAATGGCAGAGCGCTCCGCTGCAGTTACTTCGTCGCATGCATAGAACACCAGCAGCGGCGCGATCTCAATGCAAGTATTCAATTGACCCGCGGCGCTCATCGAAGTTCTCCCAGTTCGTTGCGGAGTTTGCGCGTCGCGCGGAATAGGGAGTTTTTCACGGTCTCTTCGCTGGTGCCCAAGGCGTCGCCAATGGCTCTTAGCTTCAGTCCCTGATAATGCTTCATCTCAAATACTATGCGTTCTCGAGGCGAGAGCAACGTCATGGCGGCGGCCAGCTTGCTCCGAATTTCTTGGCCAAACAGATGCTTTTCTGGATCGAGGCCTGGCCGGTGTTCCCGTTGCCTCTCGAAGAAGTCCGTCGTGCCTTCCTCGTACTGCCCCGCATGAATTTCCGGCGCCTGATCCTCTGGCCGCGCCTGCCGCCGGCGAAGATGGTCCAGGCACACGTTGGTCACAATTCGATACAACCAGGTATAAAAGCTGCATTCAAAGCGGAATCGGTGCAGGTTTTTGTAGACTTTCAGGAAGGCTTCCTGATAAACATCACGGGCATCCTCGGTTCGCTTCATCAGGTTCAGCGCCAAGCGCAGCACATCCCGGTCGTAGCGGCGAACCAGTTCCTCGAAAGCAGCGCGATCGCCCACTTGCGCTTCCTGGACTAGGGTGCGCTCGTCGAGATTGGCCAAAGAGGTCACCGTGGCCAGAGCAGCTTCGGAACCGCTGGTCCTGCCGGCACTATTAGCAAAAGCCAAGGCCCATTGGGGTAGCGGCATGTTCGCTTTCTCTTTGCCGAATTTGGTGCAGCCCTGTGTAGAAGGTGAGCTTACTTCCCGGCTCTCCCCCGTAGACAAGCTTACACCGCCGATAACCAATTTGGACGCATTCTACCCCAATACGTAAGCAAGAGTTCCGCCAGCACCAACACATGCTGGTGGTACCTATACATTTGATGCGGGTAAACAGTGAGCGGTATCTTGGGAGCTTACACCGCGGCCGGTTTTGCTGCTGACTTCAGCCTCCACATTACCAGTGGCAATAGAAGCAGAAGCACAAGCGCTGTCAGCACAATGTGCCCCTGGCCCCGATAAAAGGCGTCCGGTTGCTTTGTTAACTCCAACCCCGGCGACAGAAGAGCAGTGCACGCAATCACCAGGAACCACCCCAGCAGGTTGAAGCGCGCTACCCACCGGATCCCAAATACCACTAACCCCAACAAGATCAAGCCTCGCAGCAAGTCCTTGAAGAAGTCGGCAGGAGAACCCCAGTCGGTCACCAACATGGCGGCCACTGTCAAGAAAAGAAGCAGCCTGAGCCACCGCACTCGCAATTCCGCGCCAACAAACGCTGTGGCCAGCGCGAGCACGCCCGTAATCAAAAGCCCTCGGAAGAGCGCTCCGCCGATCACCCCGGCAGCCGGAAGCAACGCGTCAAACGAAGTTCCAAAGTTGCTTGGCATGCCCCGCTGCAAAGTTGGCCACCACTGCGAAGCGGCGCTCAAAAGCCGCAGGATACTCATCAACAACGCCGTTCCTCCAACTCCTATGCAGAAGGCATCCCGGTAATATTCTCCCGGCATGCCCAGCCACGTGGGAACATGCTCCTCGCCAAAGGCTCGCGCCGCGAAGTGCCACGCCAGCCCGAAAAGAAGAACGATCAAGCCCCATGCAAGTATTCCGATAATGAATGAAACGACCGCAATCAACGCAATGAAGATCCGCAGCGGCATTGCTGTTGCGTACTGCTGCAGAACCGCCGGCATGGCCCTTCCCAAAAGCGCGCTAACCGCCATAGCCGCGAGCCCCAAGAGACCCCAGAGCAACAAGCGCCGCCAGGGCACCTTCACTTCCGGCGCAACCCGCATTTTCTTGAAATAGAAAATAAGAACGGCAACCACCAGCCCGATCGCCAGGCCGTACTGCCCCAATCCAAACAGTGTGCGCGGCAGTGTCTCTTTTTCTTGTTCGCGGGAAAACTCCTCGGGGATCTTAATGTATGTCCGGTAATCCGCCGGTTCGTTCCCCAGAATATGCAAATCCATCCGAGCGTACGCGTGATCGGCGGCATCCTTCCCGATGGCATTCCCTGGATCCAGCGGCACTTTGCATTGCCAAGTCAGCGTGTGGTCTGTCCGGTTGGGCTTCTTCTCGGAACTCGACTCCTTCAGTTCCCAGCTGTTCAGCTCTATTTGTTTCTTCTCGCGCAGGTAGTTTTCTGCGATTGCCAACGCTTCCTCTTTTGAAAGTGTCGCTCCCTTCGACTCCTCCGCCAAGGTGTGCCAGAACCCGTGCAGTGAACCATCTGGTTTTAGTGTGACGGCATATTCCTCTGCTTGCGAGTCACGGAAGTAACGCACCCGCCACAACGCACCCGGCACCCGCTCCGCGTAGATTTTGTTGATCTCCGCGATGGAAATCCGGCGCCGAAGATATTCATTGGTAATGGGATTCGTCGTATCTACGAAAAGCGAAGGCTTGTGGTAACTGTTCGGGTCCAGGTTGTGTTCGCGAAGAACTGCATCCGCCTTCATCACCGCATCGCGACTGTCGATCGAAAGTTTAAGATAGTCCCCAATGGTCTCGCGCTTGGCGCGCCACGCCACTAGTCCGCCAACCAGAACGCACAGCGCCAGAAACCCGATGGCTCCCGCAGTGAGCCCCTTATAGCGCCGCGCCACGGCTCCTGTTTCTTCGCTCGCCGGCCGGTAGGTAAAGTCGATCTCTGGCGCGGGCTCCGCTCCATTTAACAGGTCTTCCACCGCCTCAAAGCTTCCGCGCAGCAAATAGCTGACCCCGGACCACGCCAAAGGAGCCACGGCTGCCAGCCCCACGACAACTCCGGAAATCTTGAAATAGAGATTATCGGAACGGATCAGCAGCAAACCAACCAGCGATGCGTCCACCGTGTAATGCCAAATCAGCGTCGCCAGGATCCCCCACCTCAGCATTACGATTCCCGCGACGATCCCGATGATTCCCACTTCAATTCCACGGATATATCCCGGTTCTTGCGGGTACGCGCTATGCAGGAAGCTCCAGAAAAATGCGGGCAGAATCACTGCCAGCACACGCGAGCCTGTGATCCTTTTCAGGAAGGGAATAGCGAACAAACGAAACAGAAACTCCTCGCTCGTCGCGGCCATTACCCCGATTGCCACGCCTGCAATCCAGGGGAACGAAGTGTTCACCGCATCCGAGTAATTCAGATCTTGCGGCGCCCAAACCCCAAACTTACCCCCGACCATGTAAAACGCCACAATAAATCCGATGTGTGCCGCCGCCAGTGAAAGCCCAACCACGGCGGAAAAGAAGAATTCCTTCGATCGCATACCGCGTAGGCTGAACGCTCCCGAAAGCCGCAGCCGGTCCGGTTGCGCCGCGCGGTAGAGAGGCTCTCCACCGGGCAATACCAGGGTAACCATCAACGCGGTTCCAAGTGCCCCCAGCAGCATCATTTCCAGCGTCTTGGTCACGAAACTTGAATAAGCTTCGCGAGTGTCATAGCCCGCTCTTACCTGATCCCACCCATTGAGTTGCATCAAGAAATACAGAATGGCGACCAGCGCGCCAATCTTCAGCGCCAAGCTCCACGACGTCTTCCCTTGGCGCGTCAGCGAAATTCCCAGCCACAATGCTCCTCCCATCAGGAAGGCATAGGGAATCAAGGCGATGTTGTTGTAGAGGATGTTTTTCGAACGCAACTTCTGGTAATCCCGCGACCACGCTTCGGGCACCTGCAGGAATTCCCGTTCGCTCCCGATTTGTTCTCCCTGCAGTCCTACGACTAAGCGGTACGGCGCATCCTTGGCCTTGAAATTCTTGCGCTCCCACGTGAACGACCAGTCCACGCGATTCGGACGTGACTGTGAATTGGCCTCCTCCGGCAGGAAATTCCAATTGTTCAGATCTGTGCCCAGCCTGCTCTGCAAGAACCCCTGCGCCTCCCCTTGGGCCACTTCGCGGCTCAGCGATTTGGCCGCTTGGGCCTCAGGGATTTTGTGCTCGTACGAAACAACCTTACCCGCCGGGCTGATTCGCACCTGAAACTCTTCCTCCTGTTGCGGGCGGAAAAAGCGCACTTCCCAATACCAGATATTCAATTCGCCTGACATCAAGCTGTTGGCTTGTTGAAGGCCCAATTCGCGTTCCAGGTAGGTCTTCGCGTTTTCGTCCACGTCGAACACGATTGTGGACTGATAGCCGCTAAGGTTCTCCCCAAGCCCTTCCACGAACTCTTTCGCGCGCTTCTGCGCCTCGCTCCGCGAAACCTTGAAATCCACCGACGCTTCCGGAAACGCCCGGAAGAAATATTTGTGCGCAAACAGCGCGCCCAGAATTCCGATTACAATCCACAACAGCAACGCGCGCTTATCTATCCCGGTTAATCGTGTTTCCGCCAAGGCAACCTCCCACGGGAATGGCCAGCCCCGAAGGCCCACTCTAACGATACGCAGGCCCACGGCGCAAGTTTCACGAAAAGCAGACTTTAACCCGGGAATGGTATAAAGAGGTAGCGATGTCTATCACTCTTCAGACCGACGTGCGCATGGTGAAAGGCGTGGGGCCGCAGCGCGCCGAGCTGCTCGCAAAGCGTGGAATCTTCACGCTGGAAGACTTGCTCAATTATTTGCCGTTCCGTTATGAAGACCGCATCCATTTTTCCAAAATCAAAGACGTCCAGCCCAACTCTACATACACCCTCCGCGCGCGCGTGATGAGCGGCCAGGCTATTCGCGGAATGTACGGCCGCGATGCCATCTATCACCTGCTTGTTCAGGATGATTCCGGTTCGTTGCCCTGCAAGTTTTTTCATGGAGGTTATCTCGAGGGGCGTTTGAAGCCCGGCCAGCAACTCATCCTGCACGGCAAAGTGGAAATCGATAAGCTACGGCCTGCGCGGCGGGAGATGGTCAATCCTCAGATTGAAGTGCTGACAGGTGAAGAGGTGGATTCCGTCGAGATGGGCCGCATCGTTCCCATCTACGAAGCTGTCGGAACGTTTGGGACGCGCCAGATTCGACGCGCTATTTACGCCACGTTGCAGAATCTTGATTCCAATATTCCAGACGTCCTGCCGCAGTCGCTACTTGAACGCCTCCACTACCCTTCGCGCCGCGACGCCTTGATACGCACGCATTTTCCCGAAGCTGGCGAATCCCTTGAAGCCCTCAATCTTTTCCGCTCTCCCGCTCAATTGCGCCTGATCTTCGAGGAGTTTTTCTTGTACCAGTTGAGCCTGGCATTGGGACGCAGGGCCGTCCGCAAGGAAAACGCCATCGCATTCCGCGTTCGCGAAGACAAAGTCCGCGAAGCTCTGAAACGCATTCTTCCGTTCAAACCCACGAACGCGCAGAAACGCGTGCTTGCCGAAATTGCCACTGATCTCGAAAAACCCGTGCCCATGAATCGGCTCTTGCAGGGCGATGTTGGCAGCGGCAAAACGATTGTTGCGCTTCAAGCCGCGGTGATCGCCATCGAAAACGGTTGCCAGACCGCGCTCATGGCTCCCACTGAAATTCTCGCGGTGCAGCATTTCCTTTCGGCCCGGCGCATCCTTGCTCCCGGTGGCTTCACCGTGGAACTCCTCATCAGCGGTCTCAAGCCCTCCGAAAAATCCGCCGCGCGCGAAGGCATCCAGTCCGGCGAGGCGCAAGTTGTCATCGGTACGCACGCCCTAATCGAAGACGAGGTCGAATTCCATCGCCTGGGTTTTGTCGCCATCGACGAGCAACACCGCTTCGGGGTCCTCCAGCGCAAACGCCTGATGGACAAAGCTGCGCGCCACGGCAATGCGCCGCACGTGCTTGTTTTGACGGCCACTCCCATCCCTCGCACGCTCTCCCTCACGCTTTACGGCGATCTGGATGTTTCCGTCTTAGATGAACTTCCTCCCGGCCGCACGCCCATCGAAACCCGTACCACCGATGAGCGGCATCTCCCCGGCGTCTGGGAATTCCTTCGCCGCGAAGTTGCCGCCGGCCATCAGGGCTACGTGGTTTACCCGGTTATTGAAGAGTCCAAGCTTGAACTCAAAGCGGCGGTGGAAGAATATGAGCGGCTGTCAAGAACTGTCTTCCCCAAGCTAAAGGTTGGTTTACTTCACGGTCGGCTCTCTAGCGAAGAAAAAGAAGATGTCATGCAGAAATTCCGCCGCAATGAAGTGCAGATTCTTGTCGCCACTACCGTTGTCGAGGTCGGCGTGGACGTTCCCAATGCCACGGTGATGATCATCGAGCACGCGGAACGTTTCGGCCTTGCTCAATTGCACCAGCTTCGCGGGCGCATCGGCCGCGGCGCACAGCAATCGCATTGCATCCTCGTTGCCCCCGGCCGCATGACCGACGATGCGCGCGTACGCTTGGAGACGATGGTTCGCACGTCCAACGGTTTTGAAATTGCCGAAACCGATTTGCAACTTCGCGGCCCCGGCGAGTTCTTTGGCACTCGCCAGTCCGGTCAGCTCGGTTTCCAGGTGGCCAACCCACTGCGCGATCGCGAACTTTTGGAACTTGCGCGCAAAGAAGCCTTCGACCTGGCCGAAGAGCCGGCCCAGAAAGATTCTCTTCAGCGAGTGCTTCGTCTTCTGCCTGGCGAATGGCAGCGCCGCTATCACCTCGCTCACGTCGGCTGAGGGCAATCATGCGGATCATCGCCGGATCATTTCGCAGCCGTCAATTGAAGAGCCTCAAGGGCCTCGCACTTCGCCCGACCAGCGATCGGCTTCGCGAATCACTTTTTAACGTCCTCGCCAACCGAATTCCCGGTTGCCACTTCCTTGATCTTTTTGCGGGGACTGGGGCCGTCGGCATCGAAGCGCTGAGCCGCGACGCTGCCCAAGTCGTGTTTATCGAAAATCATCCTCCTGCCGCTTCTCTCATACAGAAAAATCTCGATTCTCTCGGAATCCACAAGGGCGCACGAATCCTGAAGCTCGACGCACTGCGAGGACTGCAGCGGCTCGCCGCGGAGCACATTCCCTCAAGCCCCTCTTTCGATATCGTTTTCCTAGATCCCCCGTATGCTGAGGCCGATGAGTACCACCGAGTCCTCTCATTTCTCGGCTCCGCTCAATTTCTCGCGCCAGGCGGCCTGGTTATCGCGGAGCATCGCCGCTCGTTTGAACTTCCCGAAGCACTCGGTCATCTCGCGCGAGTTCGCGTACTCCGGCAGGGCGACGCCGGTCTTTCCTTTTTCCGCGCGAATCTTGCAGTCAACCCTAACCAGCCTTCGGATCATCTATCTTCCTGATTCCCTCAGTCGGCTTGTGCCCGCGCTCCAGGTCCCAGGGATAGCGCGATATAATTGAATTTTATGTCCAGACGTTCTTTCCATGTTGACCCCTTCGACCTTCTTGGTCAGGCGGAGATCTATCCACCGCACATCGTCCTTCCGGGCGAGGTTCAGCCAAAGCTCGAAATTGCCTGGGGCAGCTACCACCAGAACTTTCTCAGCAGTGTGGCTGCATTTTTCCAACGTACTCATTTAACGAAAGGCGTTCCGCTTATTTATGTTCTTCGGGATTGCCGCGTTGAACGAAAAATCCCCAGTCGTGCCATACTCGCCGCGGCCCTGTGGCACATCGTTTTCCTGGTCTTTCCCTGGCCGGATCTTCCTGTCTCCCACAAACGCAATCCTGCTCTTGAAAACGCGCAACTTACCTGGTCCGGCCCTATCGATGACTTGCCTCTACTTGATGTTCCTCGCACGAAGCCCACAGCCAGACCAAAGGCAGAACCAGACCCGCCGCCTGCCTCGCAAAATACGGAAGCCTATCATCCTCGCCAGCGAATTTACACGGATCCAGTTCACCCTACGCATCCGCGGCAGACGCTGATCAATCCCGCCGCGCCAGCGGAGTCACCTAAGTTCCTCCCCCAAATGCCCAACATCGTTCAATTGGCTGCGGCGCCAACTCCCGCACGGCCGCGCGTGGAAATCAGCGAACAAGCCCTAGCGAAGCTTCATCCGCATTTGGCAAAAGCTGTCAGAACCACGGTCACGCCCTCGCCAGACTTGCCTAACCTGGAGCCTCAGCCGTCGGAACTCAGTTTGGCGGCTACACCCACGGGGCCAGCGCGACCCAAGCTTGAAATCAATGCGGGTTCGGCTCCCCGCCTTGCATCCCGGGCGCACACGGGTGATGCCGCCGCGCCTGAAGTCCCCATGGTGCCTTCTGACGTGAACGGCAACGCAGGCAGCACGTTCATCGCGTTATCCGCGAATCCCGCGCCTCCGGCTCCCATCGTTCCGGTCCCTCAAGGCAACCTCGCCGCGCGTGGAGCCGTTTCGCCAGAAGGCAAGCCCGGCGCGCCGGGGAATTCGCCTGCTTCCGCGAGATCGGGGAATGGTGTATCGGGCGGAAACGGCGGAGGTGAGGCAGGGAAGAGCGAAATCGGCATAAGCATCAGCGGCGGCTCTCCCAAACCAAACGTAACTTCTTCGGGCCTCGGTCATGCGGGAAAGCTGATCCTTCCGAAGAATGGGCCGATCGTGACGCGTCCCGATCCGAACGCCGCCGATGACCCGCCGGAGCGCGAAGGCCCTCCGAATTTCGCAACGCTGCCCCCCGGTGCCAAACCGGAGACGATTTTTAGTACGCGACGCGTCTATTCCATGAACATCAACATGCCCAATCTGAACAGTGCTACGGGCAGTTGGATCATTCATTTTTCCGAACTACCTTCCGGTAATTCTCCTCATCACCCTGGTGAAATTAGCGCCCCGGTTGCGGTACGCAAGGTTGATCCCAAATACCCGCAGGCTATGGTGCTGGATCATGTGGAGGGGGAAGTAATCCTCTACGGCGTGATTCGACGCGACGGCACCGTCGGCGGCATCCAGTTGGTGCGTGGATTCGACGAACAACTCGACGCCAACTCGATCGAAGCGTTCGCTCAGTGGAAATTCCAGCCCGCTACAAGAGATGGCCAGCCCGTTGATCTTGAGGCCATCGTCCACATTCCATTCCGTGGTCCAGACCGCCACTGACCCTTATTACCTGGAGTGGATCTGGAGTAAGTCGGCTCCGTCTGAGACATCAACTAAAACGGATTAGGAATATTCGTACTAAGAGCTTACCGCGCTGACTGAAATCCCAGTTCTTGTAATTTCACCAGCGTATAAAGAGCATGATTCACTGGCGTAGCCACGCCCAGTTTCTCTCCCAACCGCGCCACGTACCCGTTTAACGAGTCAATTTCAGTGCGTTTACCCCGCGCCATGTCCTGAGCCGTGGACGATATAGTCTTGCTCATCTGTTCGGCAATCTTCAGTGCGCCCGCAAGCGCTGCCTTGGGATCTTCCAACCCCGGCGGGTGAATTCCCTTGGCGCGGGCAACAGCCAGCACTTCATCCACCAGCGCCTCGATGATGCGACGTGCGTCAGCACTCGCGAAGATTTCTCCATAGGTTACGCGACCCAATGCCGAAATAGCATTCAGCGCGCAGTTCCAGGTCAATTTCGTCCACAGCTCCCCTACGATATTCTCAGAAATCCGGCTGGGCACTTTCGCCTGCACGAAAAGCTTCGCGATCCGTTCCGTCCGTTCATCGCCAGATCCCAACACCAAATCACCGCGACCGAGGTGCTTTATGTGTCCCGGCGGAGACATTGAGGCAGCCACATACACGACCGCCGGAAGCGCATCGATTCCCGCGGCTGCCCGAATCTCTTCGGCGTTGTTCACTCCGTTTTGGAGGCTCACCACGATTGTCCCGGGCGAAATGTGTTGCGCCAGACTTTTGACCGCGCTTACCGTGTCTGTTGTCTTCACGCAAAACAGAACCACTTCTGCGCCAGCCGCCGCTGCAATTTCGGTGGATGCCTCGGGATGCACCGTCTCTCGAAATTGCACGGTGTCCATTTGCAGGCCGGATTCCTTTACTGCCTCCACAAACGCCCGCCGCCCGATCATCGTTACCGGCGCGCCCGCACGCGACAGCATGCCGCCAAAGTATCCGCCGACCGCGCCAGCTCCGATCACCGCCACCTTCGGCCAGCTAAAATCGCTGCTCATTGTCCCCCTCTGTTGGTTGATTTGTGGATTACTTCAAGGCGGGCCGTCAAAAATGATTGCGCAGTTCACGGAACGCGGGAAGGATCACCAGCTTGCCCGATCCCGCCAACACCGCTTCCTGTTCCAATTGCCAAGTGTTTACATGCGGGATGTACACGGCATTCAGGCCCGCCTCCATTGCCGGATTGATGTCGCTGCGCGGGCTATTCCCGATCATCCAGCCATAAGTCTTCACAATTTTATGTTTGTGCACTAGCGCGCCGTACGTCTTTGCGTCCTTCTCGGAAACAATCTCGATCGCCTCGAAAAATCCTTGCAGCCCAGAGCGTTCCACCTTTGCGGCTTGCTCCGCCGGCTCGCCTTTTGTGAACAGGATCAGGCGGTGCCGCTCCGTAAGATATGCCAGCGTATCCGGCACGCCGTCCAGTATCTTCGGGGGAGTGCGCTCAAGGTCCATCACGCGATTGTGTACTTGCGCAAGCACTTCTCGCTGCGCCATCTGGTCCGCGAGCTTCAAGTACGTTTCCTCGAGCGACCTGCCAAAGCTCCGCACCCCGTAGCCGTATTGGCGAATGTTCTTTCGTTCCGTTTCGTTCAAGATGTGCCGGATGTACGCCCGGCTGTATCCGCAGGGTTCCACCATGCTGATGAAATCTTCGATCAGTTTTTCGAAGAAAACATTATTTTCCCACAGCGTGTCGTCTGCATCGATCAGCAGTGTGTGTCTCTTCATAGTGTTTTGATGATGACCCCTTAAGCGTTGGCACTTCCAACGATTCCGTGGGGCAAGGTTCAGTGTAGCAGCCCCAGCGCATCTTCGACGATTCGGTTGGCTGCCTCCGGCCGCGCGATGGCGCTCGCCGCGCACTTCATTCTCGCAAGCCGTTCCGGCTCATCCAGAAGTGATGCAATCTTCCAAGCGGCTGCCGGAAGATTGTTGCAGCGAATGGCTGCTCCGGCTTCCAGCAAATGGTCTGCGTTGCGTGATTCTTGTCCGGGTATCGGCTCCACAATCGCCATCGGCAATCCTCGCGCCAGGGCTTCCGACATAGTCAGTCCTCCGGCTTTGCCAATCAGCAGATCCGCCGCAGCCATATATTCGTCCATCTCATTTGTGAACCCCACCGTCACCAGTCGCGGCCGCCCTGCCGGCAGTTCCCCCGCTCGCTTTGCCAGTTCTTCGAGCCGCTTCCTCAATTTGTCTGCCTTCCCCGCAATTGCGACAATTTGCCATGGACGAGTCAACTCCAGCAAATCCTTCACCAATTGTTCCACGGGTCCAATCCCATATCCGCCCGCGGCAACCAGCAGCACTGGTGCATCCTGGTCCAACTCGAATTTACGCCGCGCCTCGTTCTTGCTTACTGGCTTCGCAAATACCGGGTCTACAGGAATTCCGGTCACCCGCAGTTTCCCACGCGCGATTCCTATGCGCGCCAGATATTCCGCGGACTCGGGCAGAGCGACGTAATAGCGGTCCACCGTCTGGCATAACCACAATGCGTGTACGTCGTAGTCGGTCACGACAATCGCATTTCGCGCCACTAGCTTCCTCTTGGCGATTAGCCACGCCAAAATTTCTGAGGGAAGAAAATGCGTTGCGATGCACAAATCCGGCTGCTCACGTTTCAGCATCCGGATCATCGGTTGTGTGTTCAGGCGATCGAGCGCCAGTCTTTGCCGCGGGTGGCGCCACGGCTGGTCCGTCCTTTCATAGAGCAGACCCATCAGCTCCGGAACGCGCCGTACCATGCTGATGTACGCTTTGTCGTACATCCGTTGAAACAATTTGCTGACGTAGGTGAGCGCGTTCACTTCGCCACGGTGCAGCCGCCCCGAGCGCGAAACGCTTTTTCCAGCGCTTGGGCCGCTCGTACGTGCCCCGCACCAGAGGACGCGGAGAGAAGCAGCACACGCGGCTTGCGGCTCAATAGCTGGGCTTCACTCATCTCGCGCCGGCGCCTAAGCGCTCTTCCTCTTGCCCGTGGAAAGCTTTTCCAGGATCACGCCACCCAGCTTTTGCAATTCTCCGAACCGCGTCAGGTAGTCCTGGAATTCCTGGTTCAGCAGTTGCGCATCTTGCGGGCCCAACTGATTGCGCAGGATCATGTCGCGAAGCTTCACCGGGTGCGGCAGAAGGCCGTCCTCCCGCAATTCTTCCAGCGCCAGATTTGGATTGTAATGGTACATGTGTGTCCCCCCGAGAGTCCTTCGCCATACATGGCAGGCAGACTCTCCACCAACTATTCTACGCAAAATGTCGAAAAACGAGATGCAATCTGGTGGGATAGCCGGGGCGAGTTATGCGGCCGAAGCCCGAACAGGCACAAACTCATAGCGTTCGATGCGCGCAGCGATGCCCAACTTGCCATTGTCCGTAGGTTCTACCCGCACAACCTTCCCGTGGCAGCGAATGTGCACGTCGCCGGCGGAAATCACCTGTTTTGGCAGGGTAAGAACAAAATCAATTTCGTTTCCGCTTTCAAATGCAGCTTCCGTCAAGAAATACAAGCCGCGATAGCTCACGTCACGAGTGTGCGCTTTCAACTCTGGACTGTTTGCATCATGTGCCATTACCCGAACAGGAAGGGTCATGACAAAGCGTCGCGCTTCGCGCCTGTCCGACAAATCACCCATTTTTGCCCCCTGGAGCTTGACCGGGGCGAAAGTAACATCCGCCGACGTAAACTGCAATCCGAAACTGCGACTTTTTAGGTCTAGTACGACAAACTAGCGTAGTGGGAGGTATAGAACTCCCCTGTCGCATCTAGTCAACTGGAGTGCCCTTCTCCAGTATTGAACAATGACACTTGTTCAATGCCCGTTTTCGCGAGTTCATTTCTTTCAGGTACACTTTTTCTTGCCTTTTATGCGCATTTCTCACGATTCTCGCAACCTGTTTCTTGAAGGTCCTGCCGGACGTCTGGAGGCCATTTTGTGGACCCCAACGCATCCAGCTCCTATTTCGCTCGTGTCGGTAGTTTGCCACCCGCATCCCCGTTACGGCGGCACGCTTCACAACAAGGTCGTTTACGCCGCCGCCAAATCCCTGGATGCCATGGGCATTCCCGTTCTGCGGTTCAATTTTCGCGGTGCGGGCCTAAGTGCCGGTTCACACGACCGCGGTCAGGGCGAACAGGGCGATGTTCAAGGCGCCATCGATTTTCTCTCCGCGGAATTTCCCGGCACTGCAGTGCTTCTAGCTGGCTTCAGCTTCGGGACCTGGGTTGGGCTTCGCGTCGGGTGTGCCGATCCTCGCGTCACGGAACTGATCGGATTGGGCACTCCAGTTAACAACACCGATTTCACGTATCTGTGGAGCTGCGCGAAGCCCAAGCTGTTTGTACATGGCGCCGACGATGAACATGGCGCGCGAAATAAAGTTTCCGAATTGGTTGCCGCATTACCCGGCGAAAACGAACTGGTCATCGTCGACCACTCCGATCATTTCTTCACTGGTCATCTTCATCAGGTCGATTTGGCCATCACTAACTGGGTTGTTCGCCGTCATCCCGAACTCGCCCGACCTTGATCGGTTTCCTACGCGTTTTCCCCCTGCGAAAACAATTTGTTGAACTGCTCGATTCCAGCCGGCGCGACACTCACCAAATGCGTGTTCGCTTCCACGTGGGCCACGCGCGACATCCCAACGAGCGCCGTCGAGATTCCCGGCGACGATCTTGCAAATTGCAACGCCCGTTCCACATCATTATCGAGCCCCAAGGCTTCGGCAACGAAAACCGGCAGGTTCTGGGCTACTTGACCCTGCAGTAGGGAAGCGCTCGCAATCAATGTGATGCCCAGCTCGCCGGCCGCCTCCATCATAGTTTTTGCAATGCCGCTCACAGTCTGGTTTCCCAGCGTCAGCGCCTCTGTCATTGCCAGGTTATACGGAAGTTGCACAAATCGGAACCGATGCTGTTCCCCTGCAATCTCTTTTGCCAAACCGGCAATCTCCGCCAATTGCATGGCATCCGCTGCGCTGGCGTTTTGCCGGAAGCCGTTCCACGTGGCCATTCCGTAGTACTGAATGCGCCCGCGCGCTGCGGCGGATTCCAGAAAAACAAATGCCTCGCGTACCCGGCGCAAAAAATCTGCTTTCGGTACTTCGCCCAGTTGGGTTTCCGGGTTGTGCAGGTAATAGATATCCACGCAATCCACTCCCAGGTTTTTCAAGCTGCGCCCTAACTGGTTTTCCAGGAACCTTGGCGCCATGCAGTGGCTACCGGCCGCAATATCCTTCGCCGTGAAGATGCCTTTCTGGATGTACTCTTCGAAAAAATAGCGATTGGGGTCCGCAGGCATAGTTCCATCCGGCGTCAAATATCCTCCTTTGGTGCAGAGGACCACTTCTTCGCGCCCGAAACCCTTATTCGCAAGCACCCTTACCGCTGTGCCAACACTCCGCTCGCTCCGCTGCAATCTATAATTGATTGCTGAATCAATTACGTTAATTCCGCTCTCCACCGCCGCCACTAGCGCCGCAGCGTACCCCGCGTCCATGTTTTCGTTAGGCTGTCCCAGGTACGTTCCCGCTCCCAGCGAGGAAAACGTCAATCCCTGTGCTTCGCGGAAATGTCCCTCTGCTGCGTGCCCCGCAAATTTCGTTGCGTAATTCCTGGTTCCTTCTGACGTTGCTCCCCGGCTCATTTCGTCTCCTCGCCATTCGCATTTCCTTTTGGAACACCTGCCTCTTCCTTTGCATTCTTCTTTGGCGCCAACAATCTTGCGCAGGCCCGCAGAATCCGCCGGTACGGCCAGTCCTTTTCCCGAAAAAATATTTCGCCGTCCCGCGGATTGCTATAGAACCATCGCGCCACCAAGCAAAGATGCTCTCCTAATTCCGCCGCACTCTGCCCGATATTTGCTGCTGCTGTGGCTCCCGCAGACAGCACGGGGATCACGCCGCCCATCACGCTTTCAAGATACCCCCGAACTGTCTCTTCCGCCGACCGCGGTTCGCTGGTGTCTCCAAATCGCAATTCAAAGGGTTCGGCTAGCCGGCCTCCTTTTACCGCGTAGATTCCAATCGTTTGTTGTTTTGCAGTGCGTTGCAGGATCACGGCGTCCATGTCTTGGATCCTTCGCGCCAGCTCCGGCCGCCCGCACAGAACGTCATCCAATTTTTCGACCTTTTTGTGAATCGCGGCCGCGCGCTCGAAATCCAACTCCTCGCTAGCTTTCTCCCGTTCCGCCTCAAATCCCCCGCGCAGCGAACCTCCACTGGTTTCCAGAAACGACACAAGCCGGCTTACCTCCACGTCGTACTCTTCCTTCGTGCAACCCGCAAAGCACGGCGCGAGGCACATCTTCATCTCCGAATATAAGCATCCCGGAAAGGTGGGGTCGCGCCGGATTTTGATCTGGCATCGCCGCACTTTGAAAAAATCCAGCATCTTTTCCGCAAACGCTTGTGCCCCACGGCGCGACGCAAACGGCCCATAGTATGCTCCGCCAGTGGGCGCGCCCACTTCGTTTACCGCAATGCGCCGCGTCACGTAGCATCGCGGATAGGCATTGCGCAAATTCACTTTCAGGACTGCGGCCGGCCTCAGGCGCATCAGGTCGCGGTAACGTTTCGGAAATATCTGTTTGGCGTGGCGATAGTAGGTCAGCGTCTGCTCGAATGCCGAACCTGTCTCCCGGTATCTTGCTGCGCGGGCAAATCCACGCAGGTTCAATCGCTTGCTCGTGGGATCGAGCGGCCCCAGCAACCGTTGCAGCCGCCGCCGCAGGTCAGCTGTCCGGATCAAATAGGCTTCGGCGTTAACTTCCCGCGGCTCAATCATGCAGACAGCTGGTCCCGCCGGGAGCATAGAGAAAAACTCTGCGTCCTCTTCTGTATGGAATGCAAGCTCCGTGTCGAGTTCCAGCACCCCGTCAGGATACTAAATCTAATCGCCCACCTGTAGCACCGGGCAAGTCTGCGGAGGCGGCGATCTATTCTCGCCGTGGAGCACCGAATCTAGCCCCTCGTTCCTTATCTCAAATTTTGGAGATTCCAAAAGGAGGAATTTCGTGCACGCAACGGGTAGCGCGGAATGCTTCTTAAGCCTTCTTCAGCGCAGTCACTCCACGCAAGCGAAGTGACTCTAACACCAATCGCATCCGGTACCAATGAATCGCCCTACGTACCAGCGAAGTGGGCCACAATCCCCGCCACGTCATCAGTATCGCGCCCTTCCATGTCAATCGATAGGTTTCCCCATCAGGCGCCAAGTACATGTAGCCCATCTTTTCGAGCCGCGGCCCATAATTTTCCAGCACGCGCACCAACCGCTCGATCTCGTGACCTTTAGGTTCGCCCTGCGCCCACTGTCCATTGGCGTATTTTTCCACCAGGCTTTTGTGCAGTTGATAGAGTGCCCGCGGTTCTTCGATCTCTGGGAAGCGGAAAACGCGAACCTCCGCATTATCCGGCGTCAGCGGCAACACACTATTGGTGTTCGTCTCCAACCCCAAACCGTTGCCGAATCGTGTCGAAAATTCGAAATAGCTCGCCAGTTTTTGCGGTGAGATGGCCACAGAAACGTTTGCAAAATCGTTGGTCGCCCGGTTGCAAAAATAAGCGATAAAGCTTTGTGTGTTGCTCGCCAGCACGCCGCAGTCATAGCAACCTATACACTCGAAGCTCAAGGTCTGCATCTGCGAGATCCGCGGCAGAATGTATCCCTCCACTTCCGTAGGCAACTCTTCCACTGGAACCGGCACTGGCTTGCAGTGCGCCCTAAAACGGAATCCGCTGCGCACGAGGAACGGCGCAACAAAATGCACCGATCCGACCAGTATTGCCGCATCTCGCATAAGGTGTTCGTACATACTTTGCGATCGCGCGAGCGACGCGATGCCTCCGTAATTTGGTGTAATTCCTGTTTCTATTATTCAGGAACCACGCCACACCGGCAGAATTTGTCCTAGAAGGGTCCTTAGTTCATAAACGTAGTTATATAATATTATAGTTGTAGAAAGGTATACTAGGTCAGCTTTAACGACGCCGCGCCAGCAAGGTTAGGCAAGTTCGATATGAAAGGGGAGGCTGTTTCTGTCCTCTTAGATCACTCTGAAGCTCGGTCGATTGCACTCAAAAGTTGGCTTTATTGCTTCAATACCCATCCGGCAATCACCAGTCGCTGGATTTCGCTGGTTCCTTCATAGATTTCCGTAATTCGCGCGTCGCGGTAGGCGCGTTCTACCGGATACTCCCGGCTGTAGCCGTACCCGCCATGAATCTGAATCGCTTTGTGCGTCACCCGCGTGGCCATTTCGCTGGCAAACAATTTTGCAGTAGCCGCTTCCTGGCTGAACCGCCCGCCGCTATCCTGCTTCCACGCGGCTTTCCTTACCAGCAGGCGTGCCGCGTCAATTTCCGTGGCCATGTCCGCCAGCATGAACTGAATGGCTTGGAATTGCGCGATTGGGTGCCCGAAAGCCATGCGCTCCTGCGACCACTTCAGCGCCGCCTCAAACGCGCCCTGAGCGATTCCCGTGGCTTGCGCCGCGATCCCGATGCGCCCGCCGTCCAAAGTGGAAAGCGCCACTTTGTATCCTTCACCTTCATTTCCAATACGGTTGGCGACGGGAACAACGCAATCCGTGAAGATCAACTCGCTGCACGCAGTCGCGTTGATTCCCAGTTTTTTCTCTTCCTTTCCTACCTTGAATCCCGGCGTTCCCTTTTCCACCACGATCGCCGTGATGCCGCGTTCGCCTTTTTCTGGATTCGTATTCACATAGGCGATGGCAGCATCCGCCACTCCGCCATTCGTGATCCAGGCCTTCGTGCCGTTGATCACGTAAGTGTTGCCCTCTTTCTCCGCCTTTGTCTGCAATGCGGCCGCATTGGAACCAGCCTGGGGTTCCGTCAGCGCGTAACACCCGATTTTTTCGCCGCGCGTGAACGGCAGCAGGAACCTCTTCTTCTGCTCTTCAGTTCCGTAACGATGAACGGGGTCGCAGAAGAGCGAATTCTGCACGCTCAGGATCACTCCCGTCGAAGCGCAGCACCGAGAAATCTCCTCGATCACGATGGTGTAGGCCAGGTGATCAAAACCCGCCCCGCCCTCCGCTTCGGGGAATGCTACTCCCGTCAACCCCAGTTCCGCGGCCTTTTTGAATAGCTGATGCGGAAAGTGTCCCGTCTCGTCCAGTTCCTTTGCCAGCGGACGCACTTCCATCTCCGCGAATTCTCGCACGCTTTTCTGCAGCAGCGTTTGTTCTTCCGTAAGTTCCAGATTCACGGCAACTCCCCCCCAAGAGAATCCGAGCCCGTATTTTTCAGGCTAACGCTTTCTTCATTTTCTCATACGTCGTGCGCAAATCTTCCGGGTGCACCCGCGTCTCTCCCGTCACGGTCATGAAGTTCGTATCTCCAAACCATCGCGGAAGCATGTGCAAATGCATATGCCCTTCAACACCGGCTCCCGCCGCCTTTCCGAGGTTCATTCCCAGATTCATTCCATCCGGCGTGTAAGTGGCGCGGAACGCCGCCTCCACCACTTGCGCCAGTTCCATCATTTCCGTCAATGTTTCCGCATCGCACAGACGCAATTCCGCCACGTGCGCATACGGCGCGATCATCAGGTGCCCAGACGTGTACGGATAACGGTTCAAGATCGCGAATATTTTCTTTCCGCGCTTGACCACCAGCGTCTCTTTATCCCGCGAACCCTTCGCCGCATCGCACAAAAAGCACTCGGGCTGCTTACCCTGCGTTACTTCTTCAATGTATTTGAACCGCCATGGCGACCAAAGGTAATCCATCGTTTGCAATCCTCGCTCGCGCTCTCAGCATAACCCAAAACCCCTGTCACGAACCGTAGCTCGCGCGCGCCAAAAAAAACGCCCCGAATTCGCCGGGGCGTTCCGCATCGCTGTTTGTAAAACTCATTCCTTAGGAAGGCGCGGCTTCGCTCTGTGCCGGTTCCGCGGTGTTGACGAAATCCTTCAATTCCTTGCTAGGCTTGAAAAACGGAATCTTTTTCGCTGGCACTTCTACCTTCTCGCCGGTCTTCGGGTTGCGGCCCACACGACCGCGCCGCTGACGCGTCCGGAAGCTTCCGAATCCGCGGATCTCGATCTTGTCGCCTTTTTGCAGCGCATCGATGATGCTCTCAAAAATCGTCTCGACGATCGTCTCAGACTCTTTGCGCGGAAGCTCCGTCACCTTCAGCACTTCCTCGATCAAGTCGGCCTTCGTCAACGTTGGTTGCTTTGTCATCGTTCCCTGCCTCTTCGATGTTATCCCACCAGGCCCGCACAACTATTTGGTGCAAGGCGACTTAGAGGGGCGTCGCCTTACCGGCTGACCTCTTCCTATCATTAAAATGACCCTCAGGTAAACGAATTTTCGTGTCCGGCCCCTGGGCCAGGGAAATTCCGTCCGTGAGTCCTATCGCGAAGCCAGTTTCTGCTTCATGGCATCGCCAATGGTGGCCGTCGCCGAGGACTTCGTGGTCGACCTGTACTGCTCGATTTCTTTGCGTTCAATTTGACGTGCGGCCGCACGATAGCTCAATCCAATTCGCCGCGTGTCTGAACTGATCTTGATGATCTTGAAGTCGTATTCCTTGCCGGGTTCCAGCGGGCCTGCGCTCTTCAGCGGTCCCGTAGATGGACGGAAGCTTGACGCCCCATCGTCGCGCCGCTTGCGCTCTTCGATTTCCGTGTTGTGGCACAACCCTTCGATATTGTCGCCCAACTCCACGAAGGCGCCGAAAGTAGCTATCCGCGAAACCTTGCCCTTCACAATTTCTCCCACGCGGTGCTGTTTGAACCAGTCGCCCCAGATGTCGTTCACTTGCTTCATTCCCAACGACACCCGGCGGTTTTCCGGATCGATCCGCAATACCTTTGCGGTAATCGGCTCGCCCTTCTTGAACACCTCGTGCGGGTTCTTCACGCGGCCGGTCCAGCTCACGTCCCCGACGTGCACCAACCCGTCAAAACCGTCTTCGATCTCGATGAACGCGCCAAACTCCGCGATGTTCCGCACCTTGCCGGTCACCACAGTGCCCACGGGATATTTCTCCGCTACCAGCAACCATGGATCGGCTTGCGCTTGCTTCATTCCCAGCGAAACGCGACGGTCGCTCGGCTTGATGTCCAGCACCACCACGTCCACTTCTTCGCCGGCTTTCACCACCTTCGACGGATGCGTTGGCTTCTTCGACCAGCTCATCTCCGTCACGTGCACCAGACCTTCGATGCCTTGTTCCAGCTCGACGAAGGCGCCGTAATCCACCACGCCCACAACCTTGCCCTTGTACTTTCCTCCCGCGGGATAGCGTTCCGCTGCATCCACCCACGGGTCCTTTGCCATCTGCTTCAGGCCCAGCGATACGCGCTGCTTGTCTTTGTCGAACTTCAAAATCATTACGTCGAGTTCCTGCTCCGGCTTAACCACGTCACTCGGATGACGCACGCGTCCCCAGCTCAGGTCCGTCAGGTGCAGCAACCCGTCGATGCCGCCGAGATCAACGAAGGCGCCGTAGTCCGTCACGTTTTTCACCGTGCCGTGTACTACCTGCCCTTCGGTCAGCTTCTCCATTAACTCCGCGCGTTTGGCGTGCAACTCTTCTTCGAGCAGCGCCCGGCGGCTCACTACCACATTCCCGCGCCGACGGTTCAGCTTCGTGATGCGCACCTGGAGTTCCTGGCCCATCAAGCCATCCAAGTTTGCCGTCGGCCGCAGGTCATACTGCGAACCCGGCAAGAACGCGCGCACGCCGCCTACATCCACCACCAACCCGCCCTTGATGCGGTCGACAACTTTTGCCGTGATTGTTTCCTTCGCTTTGTATTGCGCATCAATTCTTTCCCACGTCCGGCGCCGCAGCACCTTCTGGTAGGATAATATGACGAACCCATCCTTGTGCTCGCCCGTGCGCTGCACTTCAATTGTCTGGTCCGGGTCAGGCCGCGGAATGTCCGTCTCGGTGAACTCCACCGCCGGGACCAGGCCCTCGGTTTTTCCACCAAGGCTTACAACCACGCCCTGTTCCGTGAACGCCACCACCTTTACTTCAATAATTTCGTTTTGCGACGCGGCTTCCTGCGGCTCACTGTACTGCTCGATCAGCTTGCTCATCTCTTCTGCGCCGGCGGCTTCTTCGGCTGCCGCCGCTGCTTCCGCGTCCACAACCGCGGCTTGCGCGTGTGCTTCCGCTGTTTCGTGGGCCTCTTCGGGCTTCACGTGTTCAACGGGCGCAGGTGTAGCCGGCGTTTCGCTCGCCGCAGCCACTTCTGGCGCTTGTGGTTCGGTCGCAGGCGTTTCCACGCCGGGCGTCGCTTCTTCTTTCGGGGTGTTCTCGTTTTCCGGTGCTGCTGCGGTACCTGCTGCTGAAGATACGGGGTTATCGTGGTCTGCTGACATGTCAATCGCCTCCGGGATTTGTATCCCTGTTTAGTGTCGAGTCAATCCTTGCTGAATCCCTGCTGGGGTGATGCAAGGAGGGTTACAACGGTGCAGTGCAGGACAATGAACTGCTTCGCAGTAACTCGTTAGCTTTCACTTGGATGCCGCGAACATGGCTGGACGCCGCACCCCTCTTACCTACAAAGGATACCCGCCCCCTAAACCCCTGTCAATCAATGCTAGATTGTGCTCTGGTCAATTCTGCGAAGTTCTGGTTAGATTCGCGAAAGATCAAGTTCTTTTAGGAACTGGGCCGCAAGTTTTGGTTCGCCTGGAACGTTCGCGCCTCGTAGACTGCAGTAACTTAGGAACTTCTCGACACTGGAGTTAGCGTCGCCCCATTCCGCCCGGATTTCCCGTATCTCGAAGGCCATCTCTTTCAGTTTTGCTGCTTCTTCCCAGACCAGGTATCTTGCAACCCCAGTCCCTTCATTCTGCCCGAAAAGGCCCCATCTTCTGCGCTCGATGCATCCATGAAGACAAGCGATCAGGAGCGGCTCGAAATCTCTCTCCAACTCTTCCAGTCGTTGCGTCTTGGCTGGCTTCCGCATTTAAGCTCTTGCCCGTCCCGCCTGGCGCGTCTCTCGACGAAAATCCGGCGCGCTCACTGTCACCGTTCGGCACATTTCATATAATCGCGATCTCATGCGCGCACCGATGCGGTCAGCTAGTGTGTCTTCCTTCACGACCACGCGGCGCCCACCCGGCAGCGGCTCGCCTTCCGTCGAACTTGCTGTTTCATCCACATAGTTCGTAGTCAGAATTGTCATCCGCCGCTCGTTGTACCGAGCGTTCAGCACCAATCCAATAATGTCAAGCACCCACGCCGAAGGTTTGCTTGCTCCCAGATCGTCCAGCACCAGAATTTCCATCGTGCGCACCGGCTCCAGCACGCTCATCTCTGTGGATTCGCTCGCAGGGTTGTAGCTCGCCTGAATCTCTTTCAACAATTCACGGTAGTCGCAAAACAATCCGCCGTGCCCACGCCGGATCAACTCTTTCAGTCCCGCCACCGCCAGATGCGTCTTACCCGTGCCCGACGGCCCCATCAACAGCAGCCCCTTTTCCCCCGCCGGATATTCGCGCACGAATCCCTGCATCAACAGTTTCGCCTGCTTGATGGATTGTTCGTGTTCCGCAGTCCACGTCTTTCCATCCGCCAAATCCGTCGCGTAACTCTCAAAATCGCAATGTTCATACCGCTTGGGAATACACGCCCGCTCCATCACCAATTCCGCGCGCTCTTCCATCCCGCACTCGCACGCCACCGCCACGCTGCCCGGCGCGCCATCCTTCCGAGCCACCAACTTCCAACCCGTTCCCCGACAAACCATGCAATCCTCTCGTGCCATATTTCCTCGTAGGGGTCCAGCACTGCTGGACCCCATCTTGGGACCACCTAAGTCCTTCGCCAACTCTGCTTTTTCGCATTGCAGGGCGAGTCATCGAGCCCCGCGGCTCTTGTGCGAACAACTACCGTCGTCAGCATACGTCCCGTTCTTCCCCGCTGCAACCTCCTCATCACTGGAAATCTGTGCACAAAAACAAAAACGCCCCGATTGAGTCGGGGCTTCCCTTACAACTTACAACTGCTTCTATTTCCCCGTTCGCGGCGCCGCTTTCACAATCGCTGTCCTCGATGGTTTCTCTTCCGTTCGCGCCATCCGCGACAACTCTTGCTGCACCACGTGCGCAAATTCGCCCATCTGCCGTTCCATCTCGATCATCTTCTCGCGCATGTTCAAAATAATTTCGATCCCTGCCAGGTTCACGCCCATGTCCCGCGCTAGCGTCAAGATCACGTCCAGCCGTTCCAGGTCAGAGTCCGTATACAACCTCGTGTTCCCCTGCGACCGGGAAGGCTTCAGCAAACCCACTCGCTCATACAAGCGCAGCGTCTGCGGGTGCAGCTTGTAAAGCTCCGCCACCGCACTGATCATGTACCCGGCCTTGGCCCGTTTTTTCGCTCTAATTGGCATGTGCCTATGAAGCTCGCCGTTTTCAGTTATAAGTTCTAAGTTTTAAGTAATGCAACGGACGAAGCCTTACTTAAAACTCAAAACTAACAACTTTGTACCTTTCACGCCCCCGCCTTCGCGAACAAATCCTTCCGCGGATCCGACGGCTCGATCCCTTCCAATTCCTTCATCAGGTTCCGTACGCGCTCGTCCGTCGGCTCTGGCACAACCACCTGGATCTCCACATACTGATCGCCGCGCGCACCGCTCTTTCCATGCGGCACGCCTTTATCCTTCAGCCGCAGCGTCTTTCCGCTGTTCGTCGCCGGAGGAATCCGCACCAGTGACCTTCCATCGATTGTCGGCACTTCGATCTTTGCGCCGAGTGACGCCTCAGGCACCGTCACCGGCACCTTGGTATACAAATCATTCCCGCGCCGTTCGAAATAAGTATGCGGCCTTACCATCACTTGCAAGTACAAATCACCCGCAGGCGCGCCCATCGTCCCTGCGTTGCCTTTTCCCGGCACGCGCACTCGCCCGCCATTCGCCACTCCCGGTGGTATGCGCACATCAATCGTTTCTGTTCGCCGCACGCGCCCTTCACCGCCGCACGTCCGGCACGGCGTTCGCAACTTGCCGGTTCCGCCACAGCGGTTGCACGGCACGTTGAACCGCATCTTCCCCGCAGTCTGCTGAATTGAACCTGTTCCATCGCATGTCGGGCAGGTTTGTGGTGTGCCCACGGCCCCTGTTCCGTGGCACGTTTCACACGCATCCATCCGCGTGATTTGCAGCTTTTTCACTGCGCCACGCACGGAGTCCCAGAAATCAATCTCGATCTGGTATTCCAGGTCGCCGCCCGGTTCGTGCTCGGGCTCCGTCGCCGCGCCGCCGCGGTGCCCGCCAAAAAACTGGCCGAACAGATCCCGGAAGCTCGAACCGCCGCCTTGCTGCTGCCCGCCAAAATCGAATCCCCCAAAATCGAAGTTCACATTTCCCGGGGCCGTGTCCGCTCCGCCGCCATATCCGGCTGGTGGCGCGTTGTCGCTGTAGAAACCGTACTGGTCGTACATCTCGCGCTTCTTCGTGTCAGACAGCACGTCGTACGCTTCCTGCAACTGCTTGAATTTTTCTTCGGCAGATTTGTCGCCGGGATTCAAATCGGGATGATACTTCCGCGCCAGCTTGCGAAAAGCCGTACGAATATCCTTCGCCGTCGCTTTCCGCGGGACTCCCAGCAGTTCGTAATAGTCTTGTTTTGCGCCAGTCGGCATGGATCTCTTCGCGTAGTGGCCGGCCTTCACGCCGGACCGCTTCCATCTCTTGCGTTTCGCGCGCGGGGGCCCAGCCAGCCTGGGCCCCCACGCACGATCTACTGCCTATCAAATTGCATTATCAGGTGCCCGCGCCGCAATTTGGGTCCTGATCGCTGATACCTGGTCGCTTCTTAGTTCGGCTTCTTGTTGTCATCCACGTCCACATACTCTGCGTCGATCACATCACCGGGTTTATGACCGCCCGGCGCGCTCGCGCCACTTGTGGACCCGGAACCTCCGCTAGCTCCAGCGGCTCCTGCTTGCTCGGCGGCGCCGGCTGTCTGAGCTTTCTTGTACAGCTCTTCCGCCATCTTGTGCAGAGTCTTCTCCACGTTTTCAGTTGCTGAGCGCAACCGCGCCACAGTGCCGTCACTCATGGCCTTCTTCGCGTCTTCCAGCACTTCCTCGGCTTGCTTCACATCGCTTTCCGCCAGCTTCTCACGGTTTTCACGGATAGTTTTCTCCGCCTGGTACACGATCCCGTCCAGCCGATTGCGCGCCTCGACCTCTTCCATGCGCTTGCGGTCGTCTTCGGCATGCGATTCCGCTTCCACGCGCATCTTCTCCGCTTCTTCCTTGCTCAAGCCCGTAGAAGCAGTGATGGTGATCTTCTGCTCCTTGTTCGTGGCCTTGTCCTTCGCGCTCACGTTCAGGATGCCGTTGGCATCAATGTCAAAAGTCACCTCAATCTGTGGTATGCCGCGTGGCGCTGGAGGAATCCCGTCCAGCTTGAATGTTCCCAGCGACCGGTTGTCCTTCGCAAATTTCCGTTCGCCTTGCAGCACGTGGATTTCCACGCCCGGCTGGTTGTCCGAAGCCGTCGAGTACGTCTCCACCTTGCGCGTCGGGATTGTAGTGTTCCGCGCGATCTGCACGGTCATTACCCCGCCCAGCGTCTCCACGCCAAGCGACAATGGCGTTACGTCCAGCAGTAGGATGTCCTTCACCTCTCCTGCCAGCACCGCGCCCTGAATCGCCGCGCCTACCGCCACCACTTCATCCGGGTTTACGCCCTTGTGCAGTTCTTTCCCATTGAAGAACGTGCTCACCAGCGATTGCACCTTCGGAATACGCGTCGAACCGCCAACGAGCACCACTTCCTGTATGTCGCTTGGCGACATCTTCGCGTCTTCCAAAGCCTGCTTCACCGGTTTCATCGAACGATCCAGCAAGTCCCTCATCAAATCTTCCAGCCTCGTCCGCGTCAGCTTCTGCTGCATGTGAATCGGCCCGCTCGCTCCGGCAGTGATGAACGGCAGGTTGATCTCCGTCTCCATCATCTGCGAAAGCTCGATCTTGGCCTTTTCCGCTGCTTCTTTCAGCCGTTGCAGCGCCATCTTGTCTTTGCCGAGGTCGATGCCGTGCTCTTTCTTGAACTCGTCGATCAGCCAGTCCACGATCCTCTGGTCTACATCGTCGCCGCCCAGGTGGGTATCGCCGTTCGTAGATTTCACTTCCACGACGCCCGCGCCCACTTCCAGCACCGAAATGTCAAACGTGCCGCCGCCCAGGTCGTATACCGCAATAGTTTCGTCGCTCTTCTTTTCCAGGCCGTAGGCCAGGGCCGCCGCTGTCGGCTCATTAATGATGCGCAGCACTTCCAAACCCGCGATCTCTCCAGCTTGCTTGGTTGCCTGCCGTTGCGCGTCGTTAAAATACGCCGGCACCGTGATGACCGCCTTAGTCACCTTCTCGCCCAGAAAATCTTCCGCGGCATTCTTCAACTTCGTCAATATCATCGCGGAAATTTCCGGCGGGCTGTACACCTTCCCAGCCACTTCCACGCGCGCGTCGTCATGGTTGCCCTTTACCACTTTGTAGGGCACGCGCTTCATCTCTTCACTTACCTCGTCGTACCGCCGCCCCATAAAGCGCTTGATCGAATATACCGTGTTCTCGGGATTCGTCACCGCTTGCCGCTTGGCCACTTGCCCCACCAGGCGCTCACCGGTCTTCGTAATCGCCACCACCGAAGGCGTGGTTCTTCCGCCTTCCTGGTTGGGGATTACCACCGGTTCGCCGCCCTGCATCACTGCCACTACTGAGTTCGTCGTTCCCAGGTCAATTCCAATGGTCTTGCTCATATCCTCGTTTCTCCTTACTCCAGTCTTCTCAAACTTTTTTCCTGCTACGCCGGGCAGGGCGTTCTCGATTGCTCTAGCGCAACTTCCTGCTCCGGCCAGGGATGGTCGCCTGCAATCCTTCCGTCCACGGCTATCTATAGGCCCTGCCGCTCCTAGTCAGGGGTATTTGCCCCTGAATCTGCTCCAATATACAAGTTGAGTGCAGCATTGTCAAGTTGTTTGATTGCTACAATAACTGTATTAGGATCAATATATTACAACCTAGCCAGCCTTCAATTCCTGAATCTTTCCTCTCCAGTCCAGATTCCCTTACAGTCTCCACTAACTCCATATCGCGCCCAATCTCAGTCTACTCCCGATCCCTTCCTCGCCCTGCTCCATCCCCCGATACTCCTCGCCGCATCCCATTCCTGTGCTCTCTTGGCCCGCCCGCCACTTGCTCTCCCTCTGCATCTGCAAAAGCTGTGATACTCTGGCCATGATTTCATCCATATATCTTCCAATTCGGAGGACTACTTGATCCGTCGGAATTTTGTTCCTTTCGCTGCCATCCTGGTCTTCGCAGCCCTTAGCGGCACACTTCTCGCGGCGCTCCCCGCGCAGAAATCGCAAACCAAGAAGTCTTCCTTTGCAGGGAAGAGCTCCTCGCAAGCAAAGTCAGCCGAGGCGGCCCCATCCGTCACCACGATTTCCGTCGGGGGCGTCAACGACATTGATCCCGCCAAGGCTTTCGGCTCCAAGAATGCTCCCGTCATCATGGAAATCTACAGCGACTTCCAGTGTCCCGCTTGCAAAACGCTTTTCACCACCACGACGCAAAAGATCGTGGACAACTACGTCAACACCGGCAAGGTTTACCTGATTCATCGCGATTTTCCCTTGCCTATGCACGCCTATTCCCGCGTGGCTGCCAGCTACTCTCGCGCCGCCGCGCATATCGGCAAGTGCGACGAAGTCGAGCAGGCGCTTTTCAGGAATCAGGAAAAGTGGGAGGCAAACGGCGATATAGTGGGAACAGTTGCCGCCGCCCTCAACCCTGCCGAAATGAAAAAGGTGCAAGCCCTGGTAGATGCCAAGACGTACGAGCCGCTCATTGAAAGGGACAAGCAGCTTGGCCAGATGGTTCCCGTCAACCAGACTCCCTATACCGTCCTGCACACGAAATCCGGCCAGACTTTTCCGGTTGTAGGCTTCGTCAGTTACGATGTACTGAAGTCGTTTCTTGACCAGCTTGTTGCTCAGAAATAATCAGCTGCATGCATAGAGTTTTTGAACTTTGATTTTCCAACCTAAAACTGATAACTGTTAACTGAGAACTCCACTATGATGCAATCCGTCCCGTTCAACTTCCGTCGCGCTTTTCTCTGGATCTGCCGCATCGTCCTCGCCGCTGTTTTTCTTTACGCTGGTTCCGCCAAACTCCTCGGCTGGGGACTCCACCTGCATCCCTCGATTGCGTCCACCAAGCTGTCGCTCTTTTATTTTGCGTTGCAAGTGGACTCCTATCAGTTGCTGCCGCCTTGGGCGGTGCAGTTCGTGGCGCACACACTTCCCTTGGCGGAAGTCGCCATTGGATTGCTGCTTCTTCTCGGCTGGCTGCTGCCTGTCTGGACCATGCTCGTCACGCTGCTGATCGGCGGGCTCTTTGCCACCGTCTTGCGTGCTTATCTGCTCCACCTCGATATCAATTGCGGATGCTTCGCCAAGCCCGAGCCCCTCACCGGCCTTACAGTCCTTCGCGATGGCGCGCTCCTTCTCGTTGCCGTTCTCATGACCGTCTTCGCCTTTCAGGAGTCTCGCAAACCTCATCCCTGGACTGCTTCTGCGCCCGACTAGCCGGCGTGAACTTTCCGACCGACCACGGTGCCATCTGGAAACATCACGGTGCTTGCGCTCTGCAATCTCCGGGTTTCTGAATTAGAATCCTCTTTCGATGCTAAGCCTCCCACCCATCACTCTTCGCCTCCGCGGCTGGAAGCTGATTGACCGTGTTGCTCTGGCTTTCCTCTTGCTCTGCGCTGTCGCTCTAGGTGCCGCTGCCGGTCTTCTCTTTGTCTACGAAAGCGATCTCCCCGAAATCCACGCGCTTGAAACCTATCGCCCAAATGTCGTCACCGAAATCTACGCTGACGATGGCCAACTAGTCGGCAGCTTCGCGCTGCAGCGCCGAATCCTCATGACTTGGGAGCAAATCCCCAAAGTCCTCTACAACGCCGTCACCGCCATCGAGGACCAGCATTTCGAGGATCACTGGGGCGTTGATTTCCCCCGCGTCGCCGGTGCCGCTTACCGCAATTTGATCAAACGTCGCAAGGCCGAAGGCGCCAGCACCATCACCATGCAGCTGGCCGGCAATCTTTTCCTCGACCGCAGCGATCGCAGCTTCCGCCGCAAAGCCCAGGAAATCCTCCTCGGGCTGCAAATCGAGCGCCGCTACACCAAACCACAAATCTTCACCATGTACGCAAACCAGGTCTATCTCGCTCATGGCAACTACGGATTTGCTGCCGCTTCGCAGTTTTATTTTGGCAAGCCCGTCAGTGACCTTAAGCTCCAGGAAGCCGCGCTCCTCGCCGGAATGATTCGCGGTCCCATCTATTCGCCGCTCGTTGATCCCGCTCGCGCCCTCTCTCGCCGCAATCTTGTGATTCACCAGATGCGCGAAGAAGGCAAGATCACCGCCGCCGAGGAAGAAGCCGCCAGGAAAACGCCCCTTGGCCTGCACCTGCAATACCCGCGCAACGACCTCGCTCCTTACTTTTTTGAAGAAATTCGCAAATACCTGGAATCCACGTACGGTACGGAGGCGGTTCACGAACGCGGCCTCCGCGTCTACACCACGCTGAACATCCAGATGCAGAAAGCCGCCAACCAGGCCATTCGAGACGGCCTGCACACCTACGATCGCCGCCACGGCTGGCGCGGCAAACTTCCCAACGTCCTGAAAGACAATCTCGGCAAGCTGGGCACCTATGAAGACGACGACTGGCGTCACGCCATTGAAAAGGGAAATTACGTTACGGGCCTGGTCCTTGCCGTTGACGACAAAAGCGCCACCATAAAGATCGGGACATATCGCGCTCTTTTGTCTCCGTTGGACATCGCCTGGACCGGACACAGAAGGCCCAATGAAATCCTCTCGGTCGGTGATCTCATACAGGTCTCTATCCAGGATTTACGCGAGACCACTGCCCGCGTTCAGCTTGAACAGCAGCCCGCCCCGCAAGCCGCCATGATCGCCATTGACAACCCGACTGGCGAAATAAAAGCCATGGTTGGCGGCTACAGTTTTGAAGATTCAAAATTCAATCGTGCCACGCAGGCTTATCGCCAGGTCGGCAGCTCCTTCAAGGTCTACGTCTACTCCGCTGCGGTCGAACAGGGTTCTTCGCCCTTCGATACGATTGTTGACGCGCCATTTTCAACCATTAGCGGTGGCCAACCTTACTCGCCACACAACTATGATGAAAAATATGAAGGCACAATCACGCTTCGCCGCGCCCTGGCCGGCTCGCGCAACGTTCCTGCCGTCAAACTTACGCAGAAAATCGGCATTAACTCTGTCGTGGACATGACCCGCCGCTTCGGCATCACTACGCCGCTTCCCCCGTATCTCCCGCTCGCCCTCGGCGCGGCGGACATGAAGCTCAGCGAGCACGTTTCCGCCTTCACCGTTTTTCCCAATGACGGCATCCGCATCGATCCGCACATGATTCGCCGCGTCACTAGTTACGATGGTGCGCTCCTCGAAGAAGCCCATCCCGAAGTCCACGACGTCATCTCGCCGGATGTCGCGCGCACCATGACCGCTATGCTCGAGGACGTAGTGCAATTCGGCACTGCCATCAAGGCCCGTTCCGTTGGGCGCCCCGCCGCCGGAAAAACGGGCACGACTCAGGATTTTACGGACGCCTGGTTTATCGGTTTCACGCCACAGCTTACGGCGGGTGTATGGGTCGGCTTCGATGACAAGCAAATCTCACTTGGAAAACGGGAAACCGGCGCGCAAGCAGCGTTGCCCATCTGGATGGAATTCATCGAACGCGGCATGGCGGGCATGCCGGCCTTGGATTTCGCCAACGTGGTTCCGCTCGAGCAGCAAGCCGCGGAACATCACGTCAACGTGGATGTTCCAGACACAGCCCCGGAAGATGAAGCCCCCAGCCTGCCTAAGGAAAAGCCGCCTGCGAGTCCCGTTCCAACCACGTCTCCGCCTGCGACTTCTCCCCAAACCCAATAAGGTTTCTTGTTTCTGAATTATTTGCGGAAGGGATCCCAGCCTCTGGGCTCCAATCGGTGCACACCCCCGTCTTCCGCGCGCGCTTCGATCTTTCTCCCCTGCGTGATCTCGCCGATTTGCCAGAGCGGCAATCCCCGAAAACTCCGTGGGATTTGGCGGGCCTTTCGAGGCGCCACGGTAAACAACAGTTCGTAATCATCCCCTCCGTGAAGCGCCAACTTCACTGCTCGTTCCTTGTCTACGTCCTTCAGCTTCGGCACTGATGCCACATCCACGTGCGCCCCCACCCCGCTAGCAGTGCATAGCCTCAACAAGTCAATCGACAATCCGTCGGACACATCCATGGCCGCTGTGGCCAGCCCGCTTTTCGCCAGCCACTCGCCTAGTGCCAGTCGCGGTTCTGGATACAGGTGTTTATGCAAGAGCCGGTCATCCCTTTTCACCCGGCCGCGCATCTTCTGCAAGAGTTCCCAGCCGCGATCCGCCTCGCCCAGCTTTCCGCTGACAAAAATCAAGTCCCCCTCTCGCGCCCCCGCCCGCTGCAATGCCCGCCCGGGCTGAATCTCTCCCACCACCATGATGTTGATAAGGATCTGCTCGCGCTGCGTCGTATCTCCACCCGCCAGTTCGCAGTGAAAGGTGTGAGAAGCGCGACGCAGTCCGCCCAGAAACTCCATCAGCCACCGATCGGTATGTGTTGAAGGCACCGCTAGACTCAGCAGGTAGCAGCGAGGTGTTCCGCCCATTGCGGCAATATCGCTCACGGCGCGCGCCAAGCTCTTCCAGCCCACCGCGTCCGCCGGATGCTTGCCACGCAGAAAGTGCGTTCCCTCCAGGGACCAGTCACACGTCAAAATCATCTGGTGTCCGGCACGCGGTTTGAACAACGCCGCATCATCGCCAATCCCCAGGTGCACCCCTGCCGCCGCAAGCCGCGCGGGTTTTATCCCGGAAGCAATTCGCTTCAAAACCTGCTCTTCATTCATCGCTATTAGACCTGGTTTCCGCTGAACCACTGTTCGCCTGTGGACTGTTCCGAGCCGCATTGTATCTCGCTCCCTGCGGGTTTCTCCACCAAATCAGCTCCACCGGAGCTTGTACGACCCGTTGTGGCCTCTCCTGGGCGGTTGCCCATTAGTACAGGGGACAGTCTTTAACGACTGTCCCAAAATAAACCAAGTACAGGGTTGACGCGGGCAACCTACAAAAACTAATATCTTACCTAGAATAGACCAAGGCTCACGGTTCAGTCCGAGCCAGACATTCACGGAACGGTGCGGAGTCCAGGGAATGTGCCGCCGCACTTCAACAGAAAGTAACAAGGCCTGAGGGGGCCGCTCAGTGATCAGCGGGAAGAACTATACGTTCTATATAGCTTCGACGCCGGGGAAACTCCGGAAGCTCGTTGTCCCCGCTTACCTACTTCAAGGTATTGCGATTTTGGCTTTCATTGGCATTGTCACCGTTGCGGGCGCCATCGGCTCCTACAGCCGAATGCTCTGGAAGGTTGGTAACTACAACGCCCTTCGGCACGACCAGGAAACTCTCAAGAAACAGTATCGCGCATTGCAGACGACTGTGAAGGACACCAACCAGCGGCTCGACTCTCTGCAATCCCTGGCCACGGAAGTTGCCATGACCTACGGCGTGATGCGCTATCATCCCGCTGCTTTTGATCAAATGGACTCCGCGGCAACTCCCGAAGATGCCTTTGATCGATCTGTGCAGCAGTATTCCTTCCTGAAGAGGAATGCCGCTGCCATCGCTGTTTCTGCTGGCGGCCTGCGTCTGATGCCCGCCAGCGCCTTTGCGGACTCCATGTATACGCCCTCCATCTGGCCCGTTCTTGGCCACATCACGGATGGTTTCGGCGAGCGACTCGACCCGTTCTCAGGTGAAGGCGCATTCCACACCGGCGTGGATGTGGGCACAGACTACGGAGCGCCAGTGCACGTCACCGCGGACGGCATGGTTCTCGAAGCCGGACAGCACTCCGGCTATGGCCGCGTTGTCATCGTGGATCACGGCTTCGGCATCACCACCTGGTATGCGCATCTCTCGTCATACGCTGTGGTCCCTGGAACCCGCGTCAAGCGCGGCGAGGTCATTGGCTATACCGGAGTGAGCGGCCGTTCCACCGGTCCCCATGTCCATTACGAAGTTCGCATGAACAATGCCCCCGTCAATCCTTGGCGCTACATGAAATCCTCCGCGCCTTCCGCTGACTAGATCTTCCAGTAACAGTTCTTGAATTTGAATTTTTGCGGCGCGTGCGAGTTTGCGAATCCCGCGGTCTGTGCTCTCCCCCACACTGGTCAGAAGTTTGGGCTAGTGCTTAATCGTATGCTCCACCGTTGCCGGCTTGGGCGCTGCCACCGGCGTCTCGGCAGCTCGCACAGCCTGCAGTAGTTTCGGGGTCACATCGAACACCATGCGAACCGATTTGCTCGTACCTCTGTCTACCTTCTGCACATCCGCCGATTGCAGCAATTCCAGATAACCTTCCCGGAGTTCCGGGTCCAGCTTCTTGCGCGTATCTGCCCCGTTTAGCCCGGCCCCTGCCAGCAGGAGTATGCCCTTCAGGAATTCGCTGAGTTGCCGCGTCGTCGTCTCAGACTCGCACTCGCCATCAGCTACCACTCGCAGCAGGTTGCCGTCCGGTTTCGCCCCGATCGAAATCCATTGCAGTTGCGCCAGCAACGCCGCCAATTGCGGCGAACGAAACCCTCCGGGAGCTTGTCCCGCTAATGCTGCTACCGCCTCGGGATTCTGCCGGACCACGGCGAACACCGGAGTGCCGGACAAACGTCCAAACCGTTCGCGCCACTCTGCCGCGGAGGGATCGGGCTGCCAGAAAAGCGCTTCCAGCGACGGGTCGTTTGTCCAAGCTATGCAATCTTCGCGTAGAAAAACTAGAAACGATGCCCCCGCTGTTCCTGTGGGAGCAATCGAAAAAATCGCCGCGCCGTTCCGCACAGCAGCTTTGCTGGAACGCTGCAAGTACGCCGAAATCTTCACGCGGTCGAATCGCCCGTCTGCGATAACGAGCATATTGGAACGATCGGCTGCGCGGAAAAACCCAATCGCCACGCGATCCAGATCACTCTCGTAATTGAATCCTGTTGCCTGCACGAACTGCGCGTAATCCGCATCCGGCGCTGGGCGAGGCGCCCAGGCAAACAATTGCGCCAGGAACGGCGAAGAGCGCAACGCTGCCACATCCAGAAACACCACCGCGGTGCCGTTTGCTGGCATGCGTGCGAGCATTTCATTCCGCGCCGCCAAGGGATCATGTGATTTGTAATGAAAATAAAGAGAAGTCGCAGCCAGTGAAATCGCTACTGCGACAAGCAAGCCGCTGAGCCATTTACGATTGGGCATGGTACGGTTGGACCGAAAGACCTTCCTCTACACTTCTCCGCCATTCTCGCATCCATTCACGGTCAAACAACAGCAGTTTGCTCTTTCCGAGCGAATTGCCGGTTGCTTGCTTGTTGGACCTGTGGAAGGTTGTTGCTTCCTGGATCTTGTGCGTATTATAACTAGTTGAAAATACAGTCGTTATCCACCAGTGACAGATGAACCCTGTGTGGCAGATTTTCCACAGTTTTGGAGACTGAAGTGCTTGCCGCTCTCTTCCACCGCCCTTGCAATTTATGTGCCCAATCTGCTATCCTTGTGCGGTTTGAGCAATGCTGGCGTAGCTCAGCTGGTAGAGCATCTGATTTGTAATCAGAGGGTCGGGGGTTCAATTCCCTCCGCCAGCTCCACCAGATTTAGGTAGGGGAGTGAGGCGAAGCGAATCCCTGAATGTTAATTCGACGGGCTGGTGTCTTTTGACACGAGTCCGTTTTGTGTATTCGCTTCTTTCTTCTCCGAAGACGATGCGGGCGGAAACTGTGGACACCTTGAGTTTGGGTCCGAGGATTTTTCTCGGGACGGGTGGGTGAGTGGTTAAAACCAGCAGACTGTAAATCTGCCGCTCCTTGCGGGCTACGAAGGTTCGAATCCTTCCCCGTCCACCAGGATTCGAGTTCCGCGGGAGAAGGCCGGAAACACAGCTCGCCGGATGAACTGGGTCGCCGGTCGAGCGTATCAACACCGCAGGAAAATCGCAGACGCGATGTTCGAAAGCGGTACAAATTGCGGCGAGCCAGCCGGTAAGAAATCGTGCGCCGCGATGCTCAGGTTTTTGCAGGGAACGGGTTTGGCCTGGGTAGCTCAGTTGGTAGAGCGCGTCCTTGGTAAGGACGAGGTCACCGGTTCAATCCCGGTCCCAGGCTCCAGAATCTGCTGGATTCCCGCAAGGGAATTCGGGAGGGTACTCGGAAGTTTCCGGAGAAGACGAGCGGGGGTAACTCAACGGTAGAGTCTCACTCTTCCAAGGTGATGGTTGCGGGTTCAAATCCCGTCCCCCGCTCCATATTATCCGGGGCTGCTTGAAGGGCGGCGGGGGAAGTTCAGCGTTAACCGCGTAGTGAAGGAACGACGGTTTGCGCAAAAGATGAGGGAATATGGCGAAGGAGAAATTTGAGCGCAGTAAGCCGCACGTGAACATCGGCACCATTGGTCACATCGATCATGGCAAGACCACGTTGACCGCGGCGATCACCAAAGTGTTGAGCAAGAACAATCCTAAGGTGACCTTCCGCGCGTTTGACACGATTGATAACGCGCCGGAAGAGCGCGAACGCGGCATCACCATCGCGGTTTCGCACGTTGAATACGAAACCGCGAATCGCCACTACGCGCACATGGATTGCCCTGGCCACGCCGACTACATCAAGAACATGATTACCGGTGCGGCGCAGATGGACGGCGCGATTCTTGTGGTTGCGGCCACTGACGGGCCCATGCCCCAGACGCGCGAGCACATCCTGCTCGCCCGCCAGGTTGGCGTACCCTACATTGTCGTGTTTCTGAACAAATGCGACATGGTGGAAGACGCCGAATTGCTGGAACTCGTCGAACTCGAAGTTCGCGAACTCCTGAAGAGCTACCAGTTCCCCGGCGACAGCGTGCCCGTGATTAAAGGTTCGGCATTGCTGGCGCTGAATGGCGAAGAAAAGTGGGAAAAGAAAATCCTGGAACTCATGGCTGCGGTTGACGCCAATGTGCCGCTGCCTGTGCGCGACATTGATCGGCCCTTCGCCATGCCTATCGAAGATATTTTCTCCATCTCCGGCCGCGGCACGGTGGTCACTGGCCGTGTCGAGCGTGGCAAGGTAAAGGTTGGCGAGGAAGTGGAAATCGTGGGCTTCCGCGCGACGCAGAAGAAAGTAGTCACTGGCGTCGAAATGTTCCGCAAGTTGCTTGACGAAGGCCTTGCAGGCGACAACGTCGGCCTTCTGTTGCGCGGCACGGAAAAAGACGATGTCGAGCGCGGGCAAGTGGTATGCAAGCCGGGCTCGATCACGCCGCACACCAAGTTCAAGGCGGAAGCGTACGTGTTGACGAAGGAAGAAGGCGGGCGCCACACGCCGTTTTTCAGCGGCTACCGTCCCCAGTTCTACTTTCGCACTACGGACGTTACTGGAGACATGAAGTTGCCTGCGGGCGTTGAGATGGTGATGCCGGGAGATAACGTGAGCTGTGAAGTCACGCTGATCACCCCGGTTGCCCTGGAAAAGGGCCTGCGTTTCGCTATTCGCGAAGGTGGCCACACGGTGGGCGCTGGCGCGGTTACGGAAATCATTGAGTAACTTCTGAATTGAGAAGCAGGGGCGGGCCGGCCATGCTGGCCCGCACACCAGCGAAAAGGAATTCAAGAAATGCGGGAAATCATTACTTTGCAATGTGGTGAGTGCAAGAACCGGAATTACACCACAACAAAAAACAAGAAGAAGCACTCCGAGCGCTTGGAGACCAAGAAATTCTGTCGCGCGTGTCGCAAACACACGCCGCACAAAGAGGCCAAGTGAGGCATTAGGCCGTCGTTATCAGGCAAACCCGCCCCGGCGGGATTGTTCTGGGGTTTCAGGGGATCAGCAGTGGAGGTCCGGTTTTGCAAGTAGGGGAGTCGTCCAACGGCTAGGACTCCGGTCTCCAAAACCGGGTATGGGGGTTCGAATCCCTCCTCCCCTGCCAGGATTTTCGAAGGACACAGGCCGCAGGGCTTGTGCAGGTGAAAAGGATTCATGGCAATGCAGGCGGCTAAAGTGAACAACGAAGAGTCTCAAACAAACGCAATTGCCGGAGCAGCAGCCGGCGTCGGCGAAAAAATTTCCGGTTCGGTTCAGGGTACTCGCGAGTTTCTCCATGATGTCCGTGTGGAAATGAAGCAGGTAACCTGGCCCAGCCGCGATGACGTCATTTCCACCACCACCGTGGTGATTGTGACTGTAGCCTTTTTTGGCGTATTTCTTGCCATTGTCGAAAAGATCGCGCAACTCGGTCTCGACAGAGTGCTCAAACATTTCCACGTCTAAGGACGGAACGTCTTATGTCGATGCAGTGGTACATCATTCACACCTATTCGGGCTTCGAGAAGAAGGTCAAAGAAAGCCTGGAAAGCCGTGTGGCCGCGTTTAGCCTTCAGGACAAGATCGGCCGGGTTCTTATCCCTACCGAAGATGTCGTCGAAATGCGCGGCGGCAAGAAGATAGTCGCTTCGCGTATGTCGTACCCCGGTTACGTCCTCGTGGAAATGGATCTCGACGAGAACACCTGGCACATCGTTCGCAATACTCCGCGCGTCACGGGTTTCGTCGGTTCGGCTACGGCTCCTCCGGCGCTCTCCGAAGCCGAGGTGGACGCCATCATCAATCGCGTGCACACCCCGCAGGATCGCCCGAAGCCCAAGGTGGTCTTCGAGCGCAATGAGCAGGTGCGCATCGTTGACGGTCCGTTCGCCAACTTCAACGGCACCGTCGAGGAAATCGACAACGATCACAGCCGCCTAAAGGTTTCCGTCACGATTTTCGGCCGCTCCACTCCCGTTGAACTCGACTTCGCGAGCGTGGAAAAGCTGGGATGATTTTTGGCGGCCCGCAGCCGCCGCGACATTATTGGGATGAGGTAAAGGAAAAATGCCACCAAAGAAGGTACAGACAACGATCAAGCTGCAATTGCCGGCCGGCAAAGCCACTCCGGCGCCTCCCGTAGGTACCGCCCTCGGCCCGCACGGCGTCAACATCATGGATTTCTGCAAGCAGTTCAATGCCAAGACGCAGAAAGAAGCCGACGGAATGATCTTCCCCGTCCTCGTCACCATCTACACGGACCGCTCCTTTACGTTCGTGCTGAAGACGCCGCCCGCTTCCATCCTGCTCCTTCGCGCTGCGGGAATCGCCAAAGGTTCGCCGGAGCCGAATCGCAACAAAGTTGGCAAGGTTACAAAGAAGCAGGTCGTCGAAATCGCCAAGATCAAGCTTGTCGATCTCAACACCACAAATCTGGACTCCGCGGTCCGCACCGTCATGGGCACGGCTCGCAATATGGGTCTGGAAGTCGTGGAAGCCTAGGGAGTCACAGGCGCCAGGAGATCGCAGAGGTAGAAATGACCAAGAAGTCTGGAAAACACGTGGAGAATGCGCGCAAAAAGGTCGAAGCGCGTCCGTATAAGCTCGCCGATGCGGCAGAGCTGATCAAAAAGACGCATCACACCAAGTTCAACGAAACTGTTGAGCTGGCCATCAATCTGGGTGTTGATCCAAAGCATTCCGACCAAGTTGTGCGTGGCACCGTGGTGCTGCCAAACGGACTTGGTAAATCCGTTCGCGTTCTGGTTCTCGCTGGCGGTGATAAGCAGCGCGAAGCCCAGGAAGCCGGGGCGGAATTCGTCGGTGGCGACGATATGGTTCAGAAGATTATGGAAGGCTGGACCGATTTCGACGCCGTCATCGCCACGCCGGACATGATGCGTTCAGCAGGCAAACTCGGCAAGGTGCTGGGTCCGCGTGGCCTGATGCCCAATCCGAAAACTGGCACCGTCACGGCTGACGTCACGAAAGCCGTCAAGGAAACTAAAGCCGGCAAAGTGGAGTTTCGCGTGGACAAGGCCGGCATCGTTCATTGCCCCGTCGGCAAGATTAATTTTGATGCTCCCAAGCTCGCGGAAAATGCCCATGCCGTGATTGCGGCTGTTCTTAAGGCCAAGCCCGCCGCGGCAAAAGGGAAGTATGTCAAGAAGATTACTCTGACTTCGACCATGGGCCCCGGCATCCTTGTGGATATCGTCGAGGCCGAAACCTTGGCAACCGCCGCGTAGCGCGGAGAGAGATTAGCGGAGACCCGGAATCATGAAGAAGAAAAGCGAAAAGCAGCAGGATCTGGACAAACTGAAAACCGAGCTCGCGAAGGTGTCCACCGTCATTCTCACAACCTTCCAGGGCATCACCGTCGAAGCCGACACCAAACTCCGCCGCGCCGTGCAGGCTGCGGGTGGGAAGTATCAGGTCGTTAAGAACACCCTTGTGGAACGCGCCGGAACCGGCACTGCCGCGGAGGGTGTGCTCAAAAACCTGAAGGGAACCAACTCAATCGCGTACACCAGCGCCGACCCGGTGGCCCTTGCCAAGGCGCTAACCAAAGTCGCCAAAGATGTTCCGGCATTCCAGTTCAAGTCCGGCGTCGTGGAAGGCAAAGTGATCTCCATCGCGGAGATCCAGCAACTGGCCAACATGCCGTCGAAGGAAGAATTGTTCAGCAAGATCATGTACCTCCTGAACGCTCCGGCCCAGCGAATTGCGTCTGCGCTCAATGCGCTTCCGCGCAATCTTGCTGTGACGGTCAGCGAAGCGGTCAAGGCCAACAAGTTCAGTTCATAGGGGTTGGGGCTAAGCGGGCCCCGCCCGCCGCGGTTCCGAAATTTTGATTCAGAAAATTGAGAGGAGAAATCGCAGTCATGTCGAAAGTCGAAACGATCCTGGAAGAAATCAAGGGCCTGACGCTTCTTGAAGCGTCTGACCTCGTGAAAAAAATGGAAGAAGCCTTCGGCGTTTCTGCCGCGGCGGCCACTGTCGTGGCGGCGGGCGGCGGCGGTGGGGCTGCGGCCGCTGCTCCGGCGGAAGAGAAGACGGAATTCACCGTCGTCCTCACCGACATCGGCGGCAACAAGATCAACGTCATCAAGGCGGTTCGCGAAGTCACCAGCCTCGGCCTGAAAGAAGCCAAGGACCTGGTGGACGGCGCGCCAAAGACCGTCAAGGAAGGCGTGAGCAAGGACGAAGCCGCCACCATCAAGAAGAAGTTCGAGGAAGCGGGCGCCAAGGTCGAAATCAAGTAATGGCTGGCTGGCCGCTCCTGGGCCGGCTCTCCATGGTTCGGGCTTCGGTTTCGGCGCGGTTCATTTGGTGCACAACTGCGCCAGGGGAATTCAGTACGCAAGCTAAGGCCGGACGTCTCAACAATCCTTTGGGTCCTCAGGGGACCCTCACTCACCGTGTGCGGGGTGGCATCGGGCATGCCTCCCGGCTTAACGGCTAAGTGTCTTTTCACTTTTTCCGCACGCTGCCCGAAAGGGAATAGGTACATCAGGCATGTCCACTAGTAACCAGCACGTTCGGGAACGCCAGCGACTGGATTTCGCGAAGATTCAGGGATCCATCCAGATCCCCAACCTGATCGAAGTCCAGAAAAAGTCCTATCAGCGCTTTCTGCAGATGGATTTGCTGCCAAGCGAGCGCGAAGATGCCGGCTTGCAATCCGTGTTTACTTCGGTCTTCCCCATCCGCGATTTCCGCGAAATGTCGCAGCTCGAATTCGTGGACTACGCGATTGGAAACTGGGAGTGCAAGTGCGGAAATCTGAAGGGTCTGCATCACCTGCGCGCCACCTGCCGCAATTGCGGCGCTTCCGTGGTCACCAATCCCTATCAGACCGGCGACGTCATCTGCCAGAAGTGCGGCACCTTCAACAAGAACACGCCGACCTTCTGTAACAAGTGCGGCGACCCCGTGGCCATGCAACTGAAGTACGACGTTAACGAGTGCCAGGAACGCGGCATGACCTACTCCGCGCCCCTCAAGGTCACCATTCGCCTCACCATTTACGACAAGGACCCCGATACCGGCGCGAAAACCATTCGCGACATCAAGGAGCAGGAAGTTTTCTACGGCGATATCCCGCTGATGACCGATAACGGCACCTTCATCATCAACGGCACCGAGCGCGTCATTGTCAGCCAATTGCATCGTTCCCCTGGCGTCTTTTTTGAAAGCGCCAACAACCGTACCTACTTCCTTGGCAAGATCATTCCGTACCGCGGCTCGTGGGTAGAATTCGAGTACGACACTAAGAACATTCTCTATGTGCGCATCGACCGCAAGCGCAAGTTCCTTGGCTCCATTTTCCTCCGCGCCCTGGGCATGAAGTCGAACGAAGAAATCCTTCGCACGTTTTATCAGGTGGAACGCATCTCTCTGCGCGAGAAAGAGCTGCTCTGGAACGTTTCCCCCGGAATCGTGGATCGCAAGCTGACCCATGAAATCCGCAATCCGAAATCCGAAGAGATCATCGTTGGCGCCCACAAGCGCATCACGGAAACCCTCTTCAAGGAACTCATTAAGGCGCGCATCTCCCAGGTTCGCGCGGCCCTTGCCGATCTCGAAGGCGCGTACAGCGTCGCCGATGTTGTCAATCGCGAAACTGGCGAAGTCCTTCTCGAAGCCAACAAGCCGTTGACCGCCGATCTTTGGCAGGCTTTTGCCGATTCCGGCATCACCGAAGTCGATGTCTTCTTTCCCGAACGCGATGAAATCGGCCTGGTGCTTTCGCGCACCCTCGATAAGGACTCCATCCGTTCTTCCAAGGAAGCGCTCATCGAAATCTATCGCAAGCTGCGTCCCGGCGATCCTCCGACGCTTGAAACGGCCACCAATCTTTTCCGCGGCATGTTCTTCGATCCGCGCAAATATGACTTCAGCCGCGTTGGACGCTTGAAGTTCAACATCAAGATGGGCCTCGATACACCACTCGATAATCGCACCCTGGACACCACCGATTTCGTCGCCGCTATCAAGTACCTTTTCAAGCTGCGCAAGAACATCGGCGTCGTGGACGATATCGACCACCTCGGCAATCGTCGCGTCCGCGCCGTTGGCGAACTTCTCGAAAACCAATTCCGCATCGGCCTTGTCCGCATGGAACGCGCTATCAAGGAAAAGATGAGCGTGTATCAGGAAATGTCCACGGCCATGCCGCACGATCTCGTCAACGCTAAGCCTGTTATGGCGGCCATCCGCGAGTTCTTCGGCAGTTCGCAGTTGAGCCAGTTCATGGATCAGACCAACCCGCTCAGCGAAATCACCCACAAGCGGCGTCTTTCTGCCCTTGGTCCTGGCGGTTTGTCTCGTGAACGCGCCGGATTCGAAGTCCGCGACGTCCACCCGACACACTACGGCCGCATCTGCCCGATCGAAACGCCGGAAGGTCCGAACATCGGCCTAATCAGCTCGCTCAGTTGTTTTGCGCGCATCAATGATTACGGCTTCATCGAATCGCCTTATCGCCGCGTCAAGGGCGGCCGCATCATTGACTTCGTTCAGATCGTCAATGCCGGCGACAGCGAATTCAAAGCCGGCGACATCGTGGAGCGCGACCGCGTGGAAGAGCTGAACGACGAGCTCAAACGCCGCAAGGTCGTCTACGAACCCTACTGCTTCTATCTGTCTGCCTGGGAAGAGGACAAATACGTTGTCGCCCAGGCCAACGTTACGCTCGACGACCGCCTCCGCATCACCACCGAACTGGTCAACTGTCGCCAAGCCGGCAACTTCGTCCTCAAGCATCGCGATGAAGTTGACTACGTCGACGTTTCGCCCAAGCAGCTCGTTTCCGTTGCCGCCAGCTTGATTCCGTTCCTCGAAAACGACGACGCCAACCGCGCCCTTATGGGTTCCAACATGCAGCGCCAGGCCGTTCCTCTTATCCGTGGGGAAGCGCCGCTCGTTGGCACCGGCATGGAACGCGTCACTGCCCGCGATTCCGGCGCCGTAGTGCTCTGCAAACGCGACGGAATCGTCGATCAGGTGGACTCCGAACGCATCATCGTCCGCGTTGAAAGCGATCACTCTGGTGTGCTCAGCCGCGAAGTGGGCGCAGACATCTACACGCTCACAAAGTTCAAGCGCTCCAACCAGAACACTTGCATTAACCAGAAGCCTGTCGTTCGCGTTGGCGATCGCGTCAAGACCGCTCAGGTTCTGGCTGACGGCCCCTGCACAGACCGCGGCGAACTCGGCCTCGGCCGCAACGTGCTAGTCGCTTTCCTGCCGTGGCGCGGCTACAACTTTGAAGACGCTATTCTCGTCAGCGAAAAACTGGTCAAGGACGATTACTACACCTCTATCCACATCGAGGAATACGAAATCGAAGCCCGCGACACCAAGCTCGGTCCCGAGGAAGTTACGCGAGACATTCCCAACATCAGCGAATCGTTCCTCCGCAACCTGGACGAAAGCGGCGTCATCCGCATCGGCGCCGTTGTGAAGCCAGGCGACATCCTAGTCGGCAAAGTTACGCCTAAAGGCGAAACCACGCTGACTCCGGAAGAGAAACTTCTCCGCGCCATCTTCGGCGAAAAAGCCGGTGATGTTCGCGACGCTTCTCTCTATTGCCCGCCGGGCATCGAAGGCACCATCGTGGACGTCAAGATTTTCACGCGCAAGGGTGGGGAAAAGGACGAACGCCACAAGGCCATCGAAGCCTCTCAGGTCTTTAAACTCGAAAAGAACCTTGCCGACGAAATCCGTATCCTCACCGATGAGCGCCTCAAGCGCCTCGGCGACTTGCTTGGCGGCAAGATTCTGCAAGCGGACCTGCACGACGAGAAGACCAACAAGCGCCTGCTCGTCAAGGGCACTGAACTGACCCGCGACCTTATCGAAAAAATCTCCACGCGCAACCTCAAGCGCCTGAAGCTCAACGAGAAGGATCCTCTCCTGATCGAAAAGATCGAAGAAATCGAAGAAATGACCTCGCGGCAGATTGACGTACTCCGCAAGATCACCGAGGAGCGCAAGGAAAAGCTCAAGAAGGGCGACGAGCTGCCTCCGGGCGTCATCAAACTGGCCAAGGTTTATATCGCTATGAAGCGCAAGCTCTCCATCGGCGACAAAATGGCCGGCCGCCACGGTAACAAAGGTGTTATCGCCCGCGTCGTGCCAGAAGAAGATATGCCGTACCTTCCCGATGGCACACCCGTCGAAATCGTCCTCAATCCGCTCGGCGTTCCTTCCCGTATGAACGTCGGACAGATTCTGGAAACGCACCTCGGCTGGGCCTCCAAGGAACTCGGCAACAGCCTCAAGCGCCTGCTCAGCAAGGAAGTCAAAGCCGAAGCGCTTCGCCGCTGGTATCGCGAAGTTTTCAGCGACACCGCGATCTGGAAGTCGCTTTCCAAAATGTCCGATGAGGATTTGCTGGAATACGCCGAAGGCTTCAAGGAAGGCATTCCGTTCGCCACGCCGGTATTCGACGGGGCGCGCGAAGCCGAAATCCGCCATTTGCTGGAAGTTGCGGGGCTCCCGCATGCCGGCAAGATCAACCTTTTCGACGGCATGACCGGCGACCAGTTCGATCAGCCTGTCACCGTCGGCTACATCTACATGCTCAAGCTGTCGCACCTCGTTGACGACAAGATCCACGCGCGTTCCATCGGACCCTATTCGCTGATTACGCAGCAGCCTCTGGGCGGCAAGGCGCAATTCGGCGGGCAACGTTTCGGCGAAATGGAAGTCTGGGCCCTCGAAGCCTATGGCGCCGCGCACATCTTGCAGGAACTCCTGACGGCAAAGTCCGACGACGTTTATGGGCGCGCCAAGATTTACGAGGCCATCGTCAAGGGCGAGCCGGGCATCGAACCGGGCGTTCCCGAATCGTTCAACGTGCTCGTTCGCGAGTTGCAGTCGCTCTGCCTCGACGTCGAGTTGATGAAGCGTCAGAAGCCGCCCGCGGAAAAAGCGGCCGACTGATCTCAGCCGGGGGGCGCAGTTTTCTGCGTCCCTTGGCATGTACCGCTTGGCAGTAGAAGGTTTTCGCAGTTGGGTTTTCAGCCGGTCCTGCTACATCGGACCGCGTCCCCGGTGAAAGCTGGGGAGGGAGGAAACGACCTTGTATCGCAGCAGCCCTTATGATCGCGCGAGTTTGATTGCGGATTTCGATTCCATCCGGATCAGCCTCGCCAGTCCGGAAAAAATCCGTTCCTGGTCCCATGGTGAAGTCACCAAGCCGGAGACCATTAACTACCGCACCTTTAAACCCGAGCGGGACGGCCTCTTTTGCGCAAAAATCTTCGGCCCCGTCACCGATTGGGAATGCTTGTGCGGCAAGTACAAGCGGATGAAGCACCGTGGTGTGATCTGCGACAAGTGCGGCGTCGAAGTCACGCTCAGCAAGGTTCGCCGCGAACGCCTTGGCCACATTGAACTGGCTTCGCCCTGCTCCCATGTCTGGTTCTTCAAGGGTCTTCCCAGCCGTATCGGCTATCTCCTAGACATCTCCATGCGCGATCTCGAACGCATCCTGTACTTCGAAGCCTTTGTTGTCGTGGACACCGGCGAAGTGGCTATCCTCAAGGAGCGTCAGGTCCTTCAGGAAGAGGAGTTCCGCAAGCTCTCCAGCGAATATCCCGGCCAGTTCGTCGCGAAAATGGGCGCCGAAGCCATCAAGGAACTCCTCCGCCGCGTCGAAGTCGACAAGCTTGCCGACGATCTGCGCGACAAAATGAAGGCCGATCCATCGCTCCAGAAGCGCATCAAATACGCCAAGCGCCTCAAGGTTCTCGAAGCCTTCCGCAAGAGCGGCAACAAGCCGGAGTGGATGATTCTCGACGTTATCCCCGTGCTGCCGCCTGAGCTGCGTCCACTTGTGCCTCTCGATGGCGGACGCTTCGCCACCTCTGACCTTAACGATCTCTATCGTCGCGTCATCAACCGCAATAACCGCTTGAAGAAGCTGATGGAGCTTCGCGCCCCGGACGTCATCGTCCGCAACGAAAAGCGCATGCTCCAGGAAGCTGTCGACGCGCTGTTCGATAACGGGCGCCGTGGGCGCGTTCTTCGCGGCACCAACAATCGCCCGCTCAAATCCCTCAGCGACACTCTCAAGGGCAAGCAGGGCCGCTTCCGCCAGAACCTACTCGGCAAGCGCGTGGACTATTCCGGCCGTTCCGTCATCGTCGTCGGCCCCGAACTCAAGCTGAACCAGTGCGGTCTGCCCAAGAAAATGGCGCTCGAGCTGTTCAAGCCCTTCATCTATCACAAGCTCGAAGCCCAGGGGCACTGCACCACCATCAAGCAGGCCAAGGAAATGGTCGAGCAGCAGGAACCCGTTGTGTGGGACATCCTCGAGGATGTCATTCGCGAGCATCCCGTTCTTCTCAACCGCGCTCCCACGCTTCACCGCCTAGGCATCCAGGCTTTCGAACCAACACTCGTCGAAGGCAAGGCCATCCGCATTCACCCGCTGGTCTGCACCGCCTTCAACGCAGACTTTGACGGTGACCAGATGGCCGTGCACATTCCGCTCTCACCGGAATCCCAGGTGGAAGCCTCTGTGCTCATGCTCAGCTCGCGCAACATTCTTTCTCCCGCGCACGGTTTGCCTCTCGCCGTACCGTCGCAGGACATGGTCCTCGGCCTCTACTATCTGACCAAGGCCAAGCCCGGTGCCAAGGGCGAAGGCCGCGTTTTCGGTTCGCCTGAAGATGTCGTCCTTGCGCTCGAAGCGGGTGAAGTCGAACTCCTGACTCCCATGCGCCTCCGTTATACCGGCGAAGTCATAGATCTCACCACCGCGTATGACAATCAGGATGTCACGCACACCGAGCCTGTGCGTATGGAACGCCAATTCATCCAGACCACTGTCGGCCGCGTCATCTTCAACGCGCATTTGCCCAAGCAGATGCCCTATATCAACGGCCTTCTCAAAAAGAAGGGCGTTCAGCAGATGGTTTACTACGCTTATCTGCGCTTCGGCCTCGAATCCACCGTCGAACTGCTGGACCACTTAAAGGCTCTCGGTTTTGCCTATGCCACCAAGTCCGGCATCTCCATCGGCATCGATGACATGCTCATCCCCAGCGACAAGTACCGGCTCGTCGAAAACGCCGAAAAGGAAGTCGTCAAAGTACAGCAGCAATACCTCGACGGCGCTATCACCAACGGCGAACGCTACAACAAGGTCATTGCTATCTGGGGTGACGTCACCGAAAAAGTTGCCGACGAAATGTTCAAGGCTCTGGAAGGCCAGGATCGCGAAGGCAACATTAACCCTGTCTATATCATGGCGGACTCTGGCGCTCGCGGTTCCAAACAGCAGATTCGCCAGCTTTCCGGCATGCGCGGTCTGATGGCCAAGCCCTCTGGCGAAGTCATTGAGACGCCTATCACCTCCAACTTCCGCGAAGGCCTCACCGTGTTGCAGTACTTCATCTCCACGCACGGTGCGCGTAAAGGTCTCGCTGATACGGCTCTAAAGACAGCTGACTCCGGATACCTGACCCGCCGCCTGGTCGACGTTGCGCAAGACGTCATCATTAACGAGCGCGACTGCGGCACCAGCGACGGCATCTACGTCGAACCCATCATCGAAGCCGGTGTCGAAGTCGAGCCTCTGCGCGACCGCGTTGTTGGCCGTGTCTCCCTCGAAAAGATCAAGGACTTTGAGGGCAGCGTCATCGTCGAGGTCAATCAGGAAATCACCGAAGAACTGGCTAACGCCATCCAAGCCGCGGGTATCGAACGCGTACGCATCCGTTCCGTGCTCACCTGCGAATCCCGCCGTGGGGTTTGCGCCCTCTGCTATGGGCGCAATCTGGCCACCGGTCGCATGGTTGAGCTTGGCGAAGCCGTCGGCGTCATCGCCGCTCAGTCAATCGGCGAACCTGGCACACAGCTCACCATGCGCACTTTCCACATCGGCGGTGCGGCCACCCGCGTCAGCGAGCGTTCCACTCTCGAAGCCAAGAATACCGGCGTTGTCCGCTTCGTGGATTTGCGCCACGTTCAGGGCCGCGGTGGCAACCTCATCGCCATGAACCGTTCCGGCTTGATTGCCATCGTTGATGAAAAGAACCGCGAAAAGGAACGCTACCACGTTGTCTATGGCGCGCGCCTCCGCGTTGCCGACGGCGAGACCGTCGACCACGGCCAGATTCTTGCCGAATGGGATCCTTTCACTTTCTCCATCCTGACGGAAACCGCCGGTTCCGTGAAATTCGACGATCTTCGTCCCGGCCTCACGATCGAAGAGCAGGTGGACGAAGTCACCGGACTCTCGCAGCTTGTTGTCACTCTGCCCCCGGGCGACGAAAAGCATCAGCCTGCTATCTTGATCCGCGATTCCTCCGGCAAGGTCCGCAAAAAATACCTCATGCCTTCCCGCGCCCACTTGATGGTCCAGGACGGCGATGAAGTTCAGGCAGGCGACGTGCTAGCCAAGATCCCGCGTGAAACCACCAAGACCAAGGACATCACCGGCGGTCTCCCACGCGTCGTTGAACTCTTTGAGACTCGCAAGCCCAAGGATCCCGCCGTTATCAGCGAAATTGACGGCACGGTCCGTTATGGTGAAATCAGCAAGGGCATGCGCAAGATCTACGTCGAAGCCGAAGACGGCAAGACCACCAAGGAATATGCCATCCCCCGCGGCGTTCACATTAACGTTCAGGAAGGCGAGCACGTCCGCGCTGGTGAAGCCCTCATCGACGGGCCGCTCAACCTCCACGACCTGCTCGCGGTTCTCGGCGAGAAGTACACCCAGGCCTACCTCGTCAATGCCATTCAAGAGGTCTACCGCCTGCAGGGTGTCAACATCAACGATAAGCACATTGAAACCATCTCCCGGCAAATGATGCGCTGGGTCAAGGTCGAAGACGTCGGGGACACCACCTTCCTCCTTGAGGAACAAGTGGACAAGTTCCGCTTCCGCGAAGAGAACGACCGCGTGATCGCCGAGGGTGGCCGTCCCGCAACCGGGCGCCCGCTGCTCCTTGGAATCACCAAGGCTTCGCTCTCGACCGATTCCTTCATCTCCGCCGCTAGCTTCCAGGAGACCACCCGCGTCCTTACCGAAGCCGCTGTTGCCGGCAAGGTGGACTATCTCCGCGGCTTGAAGGAAAACGTCATCATGGGCCGGCTCATTCCTGCCGGTACCGGTCTCGAACACTACCGCAGCATCCAGCTGCTTACCGAAATGCCTGCGCCCGCTCCTGTTGAAGAGCTTCCCGAAGCCGCCGAATTCGCCGCTGCCGACGAAGCAGCAGGTCTAGACTTCCTGGGCGGTGCCAAAGACGCAGACCCGGAAGCTGACGCCGCCACCGAGGGCCAGGACTAGTTCACTCCGTCGAGCCTTCGCCTCACTTTTCTAACTTCGACACGGCGCCTCGCTCTACCGGGGCGCCGTTTTCTTTTACCCCTGTCTTTCTCTCGGCGCACCCGTTTACTACTTGGCTGCCGCACCTCGGTACAGGTAAGCATCCGGTACCAAATTTACCGTATCTCCTTGCCACTCCCTCACCCTCTTCTTAGGATGGAACCAGGTGTTTCACATGGCCTCTCGGTCCATGGCGATCCGTAAGTCCCTATGCACGCCCCTTTGAGTCCGGACGAAACGACAAAGGCCTCTCAGGAAAGAGACCCTCATAATCCTGCGGAGGTGCGCCTGGAGACTTTTGAGAAGCGCCAAACCGAACTCTGGCGCCTCACCTTTTTCCTCCTACTGATTGTCACCATCGTATTTGCCTGGTTCGCCTGGGGTACATTACGAACCCAGAAATCCCACGTAGAGGCATTGGGGTACACAGTCGGACTAGTCGTGCTGGTTGTCCTATTCGGTGCGTATATTTGGAATAAAACTCAGGAGATTGCCGAACTTAAAGGACTCATCCGCGGCTTGGACAAAAAAGACTCCGTCCTTCCCAGTGACCGCCAAATGGAACAACTGTTCGCAATGATTTCCAAATCCCAGCAGGGATTCCGCGATCTCATCGATTCCTTTGACGATGTACTGCTCGCCCTCAGCCTCGAGGGCGAAATCCGCGCCGTCAACCGCAGCTTTGCTGACATCGTAGGCCAGCCATTCCAGGAGATCATCGGCCGCCGCCTCAACGAGTTTCTCGATGACGTTAATGAAACTTCCCAGGAATCCGTTGCCAACCTGATGTCACGGTTCCTCGATCGTCGTCACTGGACCGGCGTCGTCCAGGTTCGCGTTAAACGCACCAACACAACATACTTCTTCGATTGCGTCGCCCACGCGATGCTCCGCGACGATAAGGTCCACGGCCTCACGATACTCGCGCGCGATATCACCGCCATCCGCCGCAGCGAAGCTCGCTTTACCGAACTATTTGAGTCCCTTCAGGAAGGCATTTACATCGTCACTCCCGATGATCAGATCCTCGAGGTCAATCCCGCCCTGGTCCGCATGTTGGGCTACAACTCGAAGGAAGAACTCCTTGGCAAGCATGTCACCCAAATCTTCGTTGACGACGAACAACGCCACAAGCTTGCCCACGAAATCCATCGTCAGCCTCACCCTCAGGGCCACGAGATCACTCTGCGTCGCAAGGATGGCGAGCCGCTCCTTTGTTTGAACACCTCCACTGTCGTCCGCGATTCCGGCGGCCGCGTCGTTCGCTATCAGGGCGCCCTCGTGGATATCACGGAGCGACGCGCCATCGAAAAGCGCCTCCACAAAGAACAGGAATTCGCCCGCCGCCTCGTTGATAGCTTCCCCGACCTTATTTTTGTGGTTGACGCGAGCAAACACTACACTTTTGCAAGCCCCAACGTCGAGCAAATCCTCGGTTATACCGACACGGAAACCATTGGCCAGGTCTTTGGCACGCGCACTCATCAGGACGAACAGGCTGCTCTCCTCACTCTTTATGACGATATGCTCGCTGGCCGCCGCACTTTTGCCTCCATCGAAGTACAAGTGCGCCACAAGCAAGGCGGATGGCGCCTTCTCCGCTGCCACTTTAGCCCCCTGTTCGACGAAAACAGCAAGATCGAGGGAGTCGTCATTTCCGGCCGCGACGTTACGGAAGTGAAGCGCCTCGAAGAGCAGCTTATCCAGGCGGAAAAGCTCGCCGCCATGGGCCAGATGCTCGCCGGCGTCGCTCACGAATTGAACAATCCTCTTACCGCCATTCTCGGTGTCAGCGAATTGCTGCGCGATCGCCCGGGCGTGGACGAGAGTACCAAGCGCCAATTGGAGATGACCCACCGTCAAGCGCGCCGCGCTGCTCGCATCGTTCAAAACCTTTTGGAATTCTCACGCCCCGCTTCTCCCCAGAAGAAAGTCCTGGACCTCAACAACATCCTCGACCGCACCCTTCAGCTCCATGAGCATTCCCTTCGCCGCAACAACATCGAGGTGGACTTCCATCCTCTCCCCGGACTTCCGCCCATTACCGGCGATGCCAACCAGCTCATTCAGGTCTTTCTCAATCTGGTTAGCAACGCGGAACAGGCCATTCGCGAGGTTCGCCAGTCCGGCCGCATCCAGATTCGCCTCGGCCAATCTACCAATAGGGTCTATGTCACCGTTCAGGATGACGGTGTTGGTATCCAGCCGGAAGCATTGGCAAAGCTCTTCGATCCCTTCTTCACCACCAAACGTCCAGGCGGCGGCACCGGGCTCGGCCTCAGTATCTGCATGTCCATCGTCCGTGAACACGGCGGCAATATTGAAGTCGAAAGCCTTCCCGCCGGGGGCGCTGCATTCACCATTTCCCTCCCGCCTTATTTGCGAGGGAACGCCGCGCCACCCCACCGCGATCTCGACTCCAGTGCCGGAACGGGTGAAGTCAAAATTAGATCTCTTTCAATGCTGCGCGATCGCACCGTGCTCGTTCTTGACGATGAAGAGAGCATCCGAATGCTCCTCTCCGAGGGCCTTGCTTCACACGGCCTTAAGGTGGACTGCGCCGCCACCGCCGAGCAGGCTCTTAGCCTCGTTCTCGGCAATACGTACGACGCCATTCTTTGTGATATGAAATTGGCGGGCTCAGGCCCTAACTCCGACGGCTACGGCGTCGCAAAACGTCTCCGCATTGCCGCGGGTTCCAACCACACCGAAATCATCTTTATGTCCGGCGACGTTATTGGCGAAAACGGCAGCCAGACTGGGGTGAGCCAGGCCCGCTCCCTGCAAAAGCCTTTCCGCATTTCGGATGTCTTGGTTCTTCTGATGGACGTTGTTTGCCAGGATCCGCCGGCACCGGAGAAGCGCTGACCCACAATTCATTACTTCTTAGAGTTGTCCGCGGTGGCGTCCACGCCAAAATCCCATACGAACAAATTCAATCCGCCCGGTAGAATCTCCGCCAACACATATTCTCCTGGCGGCAGTGGCGCGCTCAGCGTGAAACGATACACGTCCGATGCAATCTCCCAGCGCTGCACCGATATCCCATTTCGCTGTGTGCCAATCTGCTCCCCGAATAGAGAGCTGATCGTTTCCACCTGTCTCTCATTGTGCGAAACCTTTGCCCGTATCAACTCCACTTCCGGCCCCGATTCTCCCGGCCGGCTGCTCATTTCCACTCCCGATACCCGGTCCGGGTCTGGCGGCGCCTCCCGCAAATAGAACTCCGGATTTGTCGTCTTCAGCCGCACCGTTGCCCGTGTTCCGGCAATAATCACGTGCTTCTTTCCGGGGACAATGGGGATGGGCGACATAATCTGCTTGAAAGTCTGTTTCTTGTCCGTTTTCAGCCCGGAACTCACCTGGTCCAGGATCCGCACGGATTTTCCTTCAACCACAAACATTCCTTCACCGGACGGTAGAAATGCCCCATCCCCCACCGGCAGGCTCGCGTCAATGTCCGCTACATTGTCCATGCGCGCTGCCTCATCCTGCTTGTGAACCTTCGAGACTAGCGCGGACGACGCCTTTTCCTCCTCGGCTTCCGCCTTTGCCGTTGCTTCCCAATCCACCATCGACGCCGGCAACTCCTCCCAGTCTCCCCGCTCCATGCTGTAATACCTTACGCGCTCGCCTTCCCGCTGGTATTCCCTGATGATCTGGAATGTGCCGTCCTTCAACACAAGTTTTTTCCCGCGCGGCAGAGTAGCCGCCGAAGAAATATCTTGTCCTGTCTTCGTTTGCTGGGAAGGAGTCGTCTGAGAATCGCCAGAAATTGTTGCCCCACCGAGTGGCAGCCCAAGGAGCAACAGGCACAACCCCCAAGAGGATAAGTGTGGACCAGCCATCGGGAAACTCCAGTGGGCGTATGTCTCGGCTAAGGGAACGTTACGCGCCACCCGATTTTCAGCATAGCGCGCCCTCCGAACCCCCGCAAGCCAACCAACTTGCTTCGCTACTTCTTTGGATGTATCTCTCCCCAGGCACTGTTGCATCAAAACGACCAGCTTTTCTCCACCTCCTTGGAGGCCCCATGTCCATCAGACCCGTCAAGCGCCTTGTTCGTGCAAAACCCACTCTGGAAGGTGCCGGCGTACACCTGCGGCGCGCTTTCGGCTTTGGCAACACTTCCGATTTCGACCCCTTTCTCCTCTTGGATGATTTTCGTAACGACGTTCCGGAGGACTATCTCGCCGGTTTTCCCTGGCACCCTCACCGCGGCATTGAAACCATCACCTATGTCCTCGCTGGCACCGTCGAACACGGCGACAGCATCGGCAACAGCGGCGCCATCTCGGCGGGAGATGTTCAGTGGATGACCGCAGGCAGCGGCATCATCCATCAGGAAATGCCCAAGGGCGATGAAGCAGGCCGCATGCACGGTTTCCAGCTTTGGGCCAATCTGCCCTCTTCTCTTAAGATGACCCCGCCGCGCTATCAGGAGGTAAAAGCTCCAGACGTTGCTCAGGTCACAGACGATGACGGCACGCACGTTCGTGTCATCTGCGGAAAGTTTTGGGGCGCCACTGGCCCTGTGGACGGCATTGCCGCCGACCCCATGTACCTCGATATCTCTATCCCGCCCGGCCGCCGCAAGACTTTGCCCGTCGAAACGTCCCGCCATGCCTTCGCGTATGTTTTCGCCGGCTCTGGAAAATTCTGCAACGCTTCGGCTCCCCTTGCCGTCCCGACGGAGCCCGTATCGTGGGCAGACACGGCACCGCCTTCCGCTGCCGACAACCGTTCGCTTGTTCTGTTTGATCGTGGCGATGAACTCATGGTCCAGGCGGGAGATGATGGCATACGGTTTCTGCTAGTTTCCGGTAAGCCCTTGGAAGAACCCGTCGCCTGGTATGGCCCCATTGTCATGAACACGCAGGAAGAGCTCCGCCAGGCTTTCAAGGAATTGGAACAGGGCAACTTCCTGAATCCCCGGCCCCTAAAATAACACTCTGACCTCGTATTGCTGGGCACTTAGTCTGCGCCGGCTGGTGCTGTCTGGAAGCGCTGTGTCGCCATGACGCCCAGCGAAACGAAAGTCAACAGCACAAAGAGTTGCACCACCAGGAATAACGGAGAGGCCTGTGTAGGCGCCAGCGCTCTCAGCTCCGGCACTTTCTCGAACAGTTGCACGACCAGCACAAACACATTGAAGTACAGCGCAATCACCGCACTGATCACGTAAATCCGTCGCCACACCCCGGCAAGCCGCAGCCCGTACAGCGCCATCATCGCCAGTGTTAGCGCCACAAGTGAGAGGATGCCCAGGATATGGGATGGCAACAACTTATGGAACGGAAAGAAGAAACCCGTCACGCTCGTCAGCACCGTACTGGCAAGAAACAAAGTAGTCCATCCACCCAGCCGCTTCCCGTCCAGAAGTCCGACTACCACCACCAATCCTGATGCAATCCCAAGGAAGCTCAAGAGTACGTGCACGAAAATCAGAGTCGTCATTCCCAGAATCATGATCTCCTCCCCTCGGCCGCACTCTTCCTAGGATGATCCCGAGTTCCGCGAAGATACACTTACCCCAAGTCCCAAACAATTCCTTTTTCTGGTAATAGTTTGCCGTTTGGATACGCCCGCCTCCCACCGCACACTCGTGCCTCGGCGCAGGCCGTGCAATCGTGCCATCTTCTTATTTCGCTGAGGAGAATTACTCTAGGGGGAAATCGTGCCTAACGGAAACGAATTGCTTTTTTCTCGATTTCAGCCGCGAACAGCGGATACTCCACCAACCGCCCCGATTGGAGCGATTCACGAGTCCTGCCCGCTGCTGCTTAGTGCGTGCAGCGCGGGAACAACGTAACCAACACCATTAAATCCGAAAGCGTAAACAGCCATTGGTCCGCGCGGGCCCCTGCTGCTTCCGCCGCCCTCGCGATGAATCCCAGGTGCCGGCTCCGCGCGAAATTGTGCAGGTGCTCCACACAAATTCCCGTCAGGCTGGCAACTTCCGCCTCCGTAAAGATCTTCTGACTTGACTTGACCTTGACCACGGCTATCCTCTCGATTCCGCCTACCTCGTAATCGCTCTTCTCGTATGATGCTACTGCGAGATTACGAGTTGCTATTTTCTCCTGCAATAGTAGGTCCGTTTCATTAACCCTAAACGATTACCCTAGTACCTTTCTTTGACGTTGTGCAAAATGCAGCATTTTTCTCGTTTTTTTTCATCCCAAACAGGTTAGACAGCCTGCCGCGTCTCGCCGTGGTTGGTATGCAAAAACGTACTATTTTTGGGTAATCTCTACAGCTTTCGGGAGATACTCGGCTACTTCCTTGATCTGTTTGCTGTGCCGCAACTCGTGCGAGGCAATCATTTCAAACCATTCATATATGTTCAGCATGCCCAGAAACGCATGCGCCCACCGATAGACACTCAAATCCCGCTGTTCCGTTTCTTCAAGGAAAGCCAGCGTGCGTTCTCGCACTCCCCTTAACTCCGCCAGCATCTCTTCCTTGCTTCCCAAAAGGCCGGTGTCCAGCGGCAACGGCGAATTTCGCCGAATCAGCCGCGCTTCCACCAGCCAAAACGGCAAGTGAAACCGTTTGCGAAAGGGAATCGCTTTCGGGGTCTTCTGCGTGATGCGATCCGCCCCGCCCACAACGGCGCGCTCCACCATAATCAGGTGCGCCACTATTTCCGCGGCAGACCACTCCGCAGGCTTTCGTTTGCTGTTCCATTTGTTAGCGGGAATCGCGTCGGCAGCGCGGAAGAAAATGGATTGCGCTCGCGCAAGCTTCTCTACGATAGGTTCAATCGAACGCACGCACCTACTCTATCTGCAACTTTAGAGCGCAGCCCCACCTGCTTGTTCAAACGCATGAGCCAGCCGCAGCACTTTGGCCTCACCGAACGCAGGTCCAAACACCTGCAACCCCACAGGCAGCTTGCCGGCGATCTTTCCGCACGGCACACTGATCCCGGGCAGACCTGCAAGCGACCCTGTAACCGTATATATATCAGCAAGATACATCTGCAATGGGTCGTTCACCCGTTCACCCAACTTGAATGCCGGAACAGGCGATGTTGGCGTCACGATCACATCAACTTTCTGAAACGCCTCGCGAAAATCCTGTGCAATTAACGCACGCACCTTCTGTCCCTTCAAGTAATAGGCATCGTAGTAGCCCGCCGAGAGAACATACGTTCCCAGCACAATCCTGCGTTTCACTTCTGGTCCAAACCCCGCGCCTCTCGTCTTTCGGTACATCGCAATAAGCGAATCCCCCTCCACGCGGGGACCAAAGCGCACGCCGTCATACCGCGCCAGGTTGGAACTCGCCTCCGCCGTCGCGATGATGTAGTAAGTCGCAATCGCATAATCCGTGTGCGGCAGGTGGATGTCCATCAACTCGCAGCCCATCTTCCGCAGCAGCGCAATCCCCGCTTCTACCTTTTCGCGTACTCCGGCTTCCATACCCGCACCGAAGTACTCTTTTGGGATACCGATTTTCATTCCTTTGACAGGCTTCCTCAGTTCCGCGCCGTAATCCTCCACTGGAGCGGTCGTCGAAGTGGAGTCGTTCGGGTCACGCCCGGCAATAATTTGCAGTACTTGCGCCACATCGGCCACGTTGTGCGCAAATGGTCCGATGCGGTCCAGCGAAGACGCAAACGCGATCAGCCCGTACCGCGATACCCGGCCATAACTTCCCATCATCGCCGGTATCCCGCAGAACGATCCGGGTTGCCGTATGGACCCGCCCGTATCCGTGCCCAGCGCCACCACTGCCAGATCAGCCGCCACTGCTGCTGCCGAGCCGCCGCTGGACCCGCCCGGAACACGATCAGGGACGACAGGATTCTTCACTGGCCCATATGCCGAGTTCTCCGTCGAACTCCCCATCGCGAACTCGTCGCAATTCGTCTTTCCCAGGATTACCGCGCCTGCCGCCTCCAGTCGGATTACGGCCGTCGCGTCGTAAGGTGGAATGTAGTTGTCCAGGATCTTGGAACCGCAGGTAGTCCGCAGGCCGCGCGTGCTGATCGTATCCTTAATAGCAATCGGCACTCCCGCTAGCGGAGGCAGTGTCTTACCCGCCGCAACCATCGCGTCCACACGATCCGCCTGTGCGTATGCGCGCTGCTCGGATAATGTAAGGAACGCGTTAAGCTCCGGGTTGCTCGCCGCAATCCGCTTGTAATACTCCCCGGCAATTTCCCGCGCCGAAGCCTTCTTCGCCGCAACTGCCTCCCTCACCTCTGTAATTGTCCTTATGGTTGTCATAAAAATGCCGCGTCATTCCGAACGGAGTCGGCGGAGTGAGGAATCCCTCTTCGATCAATAGGCCGGGGGCACCTCATCTTTCAATCACCTTCGGCACCAGAAAATACGGCGGCTCCGTGTCCGGTGCATGCTCCAGCACATCATCAGCAACCGCGCACGGCACCACCAGGTCTTCGCGCAAAGTCGCGTCGGCCGTCTGGTCGTCCGCCAGCACCTGTGCCATCGGCTCAACCTTGCTGGTGTCCAATTCGTTCAGCTTCCCGATGTACTCCAGAATTTCGTCAATCTGCGCGCGGTAGGTCTCAAGCTCCGCCTCGCCCAAATCCAGGTAGGCCAATTCCGCCACCCGCAACACATCTTCCCGCGAAATCTTCACTTGGTTGCCACCTCATCCGTCTTTCGAGGATATTTCGTGCTCACGTAGTTGTCCACGAGCTTCTGAAACGCCACCGCCAGCTCGTCGTACGTGCCTTCGAGCGTCACGTCCTTCTGCCCATCAATATATACCGGGCAGCGCGGCGCCTCCCCAGTCCCCGGCAAGCTGATCCCGATATTCGCGGCCTTCGATTCGCCGGGACCGTTCACGATGCAGCCCATCACCGCCAGCGTCATGGTCTCCACGCCTTCGTACTGCGTCTTCCACACCGGCATCATGTCGCGGATGTAGCCCTGAACGCTTTCCGCCAACTCCTGAAACGTGGTGCTTGTCGTGCGTCCGCAGCCAGGACAAGCAGTCACGCTCGGCGCAAACGACCGCATCCCTAGCGCCTGCAGCAACTCGCAACATGCGTACACTTCCTCACGCCGATCGCCCCCCGGCCGCGGCGTCAGCGAAATGCGGATTGTATCTCCGATGCCTTCGTACAGCAGTACCCCCAGCGACGCCGAAGACCACACCAAGCCCTTCATCCCCATGCCCGCTTCGGTCAACCCAAGGTGCAGCGGCTGCTGCGTCTTTGCAGAAAGGTCGCGGTACACGGTGATCAGGTCGCGCGGCCGAGAAGTCTTGCACGAAATAATGATCTGGTCGGTGCGCAGCCCGCTTTCCAGCGCCAGTTCCGTGGACTCCAGCGCAGAGAGCACCATGCAATCGTTGATAATCTCCTCGCTCTCCTTGCCCAGATTCCTGTCTGTGTTTTCCTGCATCTTGCGCATTACCAGTTCCTGGTTCAGTGAGCCGCCATTTACGCCGATGCGCACCGGCTTGCCATGGTCTACCGCCACCTTGCAGATGGTGGAAAACTGCTCATCGCGCCGTTGTCCTGCGCCGACGTTCCCCGGATTGATGCGGTATTTGTCCAACGCCGCCGCGCATGCCGGATATTTGGTCAGCAGCACGTGGCCGTTGTAATGGAAGTCTCCGATGATGGGCACATTGCACCCGACATCCAGCAGGCGCTTCTTGATCTCCGGCACTGCCGCCGCCGCTTCCGGCACGTTCACCGTCCACCGAACAAGTTCGCTCCCCGCCTCAGCCAACTCCAGCGTTTGCAGCAGCGTGGTCTTCACGTCCGCCGTGTCCGTGTTGGTCATGGACTGCACCACGATAGGCGCGCTGCCGCCCACCATGATGCGCCCGACTTTCACGCCATAAGTTTTCCGCCGTGGGTGCCGCAGTGCATTCGCGTCAAATCCCGAAATCTGGTTCAACATATCCTTCTATTTTAGCAGACCTTCACCCTCTCCTCTTGGGGTCGGGTGCCCCATCCTTCGCGTTTTCGGCGAAGGGTGGGTCTTGGGCTGCCTTCGTCTTGCTTTTGTAGGGGCGCAGGACTCCTGCGCCCCTTGTCCGCATGATCTCCTGTGCTTGAGCCTCTGTCTCTAGTCTTTCCCTTACTCGCTACTATCCCGCCTTCAATTGGCCAGCTTGATCTCCGCCAGTTTCTTCAGAAACACAATATCCTTCACGCCTTTCACGTCAATCCTCACTCCAGTCCCCTCCGCGTACTTTGGCGCTTCGGCCAGAATCTTCTTTACTCGCTCCGGAAGGGCGCATTCCCGCGCTAGCTTCATCGCCCTCCCCCCCAGAATAAACGCCACGCGAAAACTGCCCTGGCAAGGTCCCATCCACACGATTGTTCGCTTCTTTTGCAGCAATCGCAGCGACCACCCCGCCTTTTTCGAGTAACAATTCCACTCCTGTCCATCAACGCCATTTTCCACGGCCAATTCGTCAATGAAGCGGTCCCACACCTCCTTGGCCGGGCCTAGCGCTGCAGTCAATTCCTCCTGCGTCGGCTTCTTTGCCTTACCAATAAACGCATTCGCTTCCACCACCGTCGTACCTCCTCTGCTATGTGCCTGCGCCACCGGACCTAAACGAATTGCTAGGCCGTTGTCCGAACTCCCAACCCAGCGAGCACTTGTTTATAGCGCGATTGCTCTTCGTCCGTCGGGATTGATGTACCCAAGGTCGGCGGATCCATGCCTAGGAGTCCAAACTTGTAGAGCCCGATGTCATGGTACGGCAAGATCTCGACGCCGCGCAGCCGCGGGTACTTCCTGCCCAGCGCTGCGATGCCTTCCAAGTGCTCTTGCGAATCATTGATCTCTGGCAGAATCGGGCAGCGCAGTATGATTGCCGCGTCCGACTCATAGAGAAAGTCCAGGTTGTTGAGGATCAATTCATTCCCCGCGCCAATCCAACGCAGATGCAACTCCGAAGATGTTAGTTTGTAGTCGTAGAGAAACAAATCAACCAACGGAAGCAACTCCGCAAAATCCTCTTGCCTGTCATGGCCAGAAGTATCCAGACAGGTATGGAGCCCTTGCTCCCGGGCGGCGACGAGCAGCGCCTTGCAGAATGCAAACTGCAGCGTAGGCTCACCGCCGCTTAGTGTTATGCCACCACCGGAAGTCTCGTAGTAGACGCGGTCGCGCAGCACAATCTGCATCACGTCATCCACCGACATCGTCTGACCAAACGTGCGATATTGGCCGGAAGCATCAGACTTCGCGGCCACCTGCGGCTCCTGACTCCAGGATTCCGGGTTATGGCACCACTGACACCGCAAGTAGCAACCTTTCAGAAAGACGACGGTGCGAACTCCCGGCCCGTCGTGCAGCGCGGCACGCTGAATATCAAAGACAATTCCCGTTGGACTTTCGGGCATAAGATTTGCGGTCAACCTCGCTTCAACCGAACTGATGCTTCGTTTATTCGTAAAGCGTCCGGTGCAACACGTCGAGCTGTGCTTCACGAGGAAGATCTATAAAACGCGCGCTGAATCCACCAACCCTCACCATCAAGTGGCCCCACTTTTCTGGTTCACGCATGGCGGCTTCCAGATCTCCGCGGCTCACAACAGTAACCATCGCCTGCGTCCCTCCTTGGCGAAAATATCCCGCCAGTAGGGCTTCCAGTTTTGGGCGACTGCGGGTGAACAACGACTTCGAGAATTTCATGTTTTGGACCGCACCGGCGTGGATGTTCGGGTCGATCTTTGCCAGTGAATTCAGGAAAGCTGTAATCCCATTGCGATCCATCCCCGGGGACGGATTAATGGCATTCGCAAGTGTCTCGCCCGCCAAACGCCCATCAGCCGAAGCTGCCGTCGTTTTTCCAAACAGGGCGTTCACCCAATTGTTGATGATCACCACCAAATAAGAGTGCAATCCAACTTGCCCGGCCTGCGCCATGGCCACGTGGCAAACATGGTTGTGCACCCGCTGCGCCATGCAGTCGGCCTCCTCATCATCGTTCCCGAACTTCGGCGCGCGCTGCAAATCCGCGCGAAGCGTTTCATATCCCTGAAAATTGCCATCGCAAGCAGCCACAACTTCCTGAAGCGTGTACCGCTTTTCCTCGTATACCCACTTCATCAGAGCTATCAGGCTGTCGCTGGCGTTGATGTTGCCGTAAGCTTCAAGCGTTCCTCCTAGGTATCGCGCTCCGCCCTTGAAAATGGGCCGGCCGCGTTCCAGGCAGTCATCATAAAGCAGGCTCAGCATCAGGAACGGACTCGCTCCCCCCACTACTTCATACTCGACCTTTTCTTGCTGCGCCAAAGCGGCCACGTGATATTCCACTTCGCGACAATATGCGCTCCACAGTTCATCGAAAGTTTGAAACGTGTTCAATTCGCCCGTGGCGATTCCCAGCGCGCGGCCTGTCACTGGATCCATACCGCCGTGCAAGGTTGCTTCCAGGCATTTCATCAAGTTGATCAAGCCATTGGGAGTGCCCACTCCGCGATGGTCCAGAACGTATTCGCCACAGCCAAAGGGAATGTACTGCAGGGCCTCGTCATGACTAACCTGAAAAGCCTGGGCAACCGCAGAAACATTAACATCGTCGTTGTAAAGCAGCGGGAAAGTGCGCCCCTCGCCAAGACTCGTGATCGCCCGTGCCATTAATTCTGGATTTTGTCCCTCGTAAAATCGCAACGAAAGCTGAGGCTGGTTAAGCGGCAGAGTCCGACTCGCTTCTAGCGCCAGCAGTGCAAAGTGGTTTGCCTCATCCGGGTTGTCACGGCCCACCCCGCCAATGAACACCCGATTGTTGAACTGGTTCGAGTAGGCATTCATAAGTCGCCACAGTGATTGCAGCAGTTCCAGGGCTTCGCCTTGACATAAAACTCCTGCGTCCAAATCCCGCGCCAAATAGGGCCCCATATAAACGTCCATGCGGCCATAGTTCCAACTGCCGGAAACCAAGGCGTAGAGCCAAAAGAGCTGCAATGCCTCCATGAAAGTTGCGGGTGCACGGTGCGGCAGCGCAGCAAGGCACTGGCACATGCCTTGAAGCTGTTCCTTAAACGCGGCATCCGTGGCGTGCGCGGCTTGGAATTCTGCCTGGCAAGCATAGTGCCGACAAGCTTTCTCCAGAATATTGACGGCACCTTGCAGGTGCCGCAACAACCGGGATTTCTCCGTGCCTTGCTCCGAATCAGCTATCCGTTGCTCCAACTCCAAGCGCAGTCCTGGAATTCCCAATCGCACCAACTTGCCGTAATCGGGCACCGTTCCCGCCATTCGATACAGCGGAAAGGCAATCCCACTCTCAACCGTCCAGTTGTCGCTCGGTAATGCCTCCTGGACTGCGGCTGGATAGGCTGCCCGAGTTTTGGCTTGTGTGTTCTCGCTCTTCCAGAACTCCAGCATGTCTTCGACTTCGCGCAATTTTTCCCGCGGCAACTCAGCCAGCCGCGCAACCTCTCGAATCTCGTTTTCCCGGCAGTAGTAACCCAACCCCATCGCTTCGGCACTGAACCCCACCAGCGGATAGCGGATTCTGCCGGCCAGCATGTCGCCAGCCTCGATCGGCAAGAGAATCGCGGGAAACAACACTTCCAGGCATTTCAACTCCCGTGCGAACGAATCCGCCTCCCCGCACTCTCTGTACTTGCGTGTAAAAGCCAACTCCAATTCCAAAGGATTACCTGTATGCTGGCGTGCCGCCTCGTAAGCCGCATCTATCGAGATTTCATTGAGTGTCTGCAAGGGCAGGAACCGTTCTTTCGCTCGGCCTGGTGGTGCTTCGTTGACTTCCTCCATGTTAGCACTTCGCTCCTGCTGCAGGCCGCTGGGGCTGGTTACTCTTCACCCCCCATTCTTTTGGGATTTTGGAGGAAACAAATTCAGCATTGAGCAAGGCGTCGCGGAGAGTTAGGATGCGTCTCATCGGGCTCATTGCAGATTGATGGGAGGACACGACCATGGCCGTGAAAGTGAAGCGCATCACGTTGTGGCGGAAAGAACTGGAAAACAAAGCAGGTACGTTGGCGAGCACGCTTGAACCGCTGGCCAAGGCAGGGGCCAACCTGCAAATAGTAATGGGATACCGCTATCCAGCGGAAACTGCGAAAGCTGCGGTCGAACTGTATCCAATCGGTGGCAAGAAAGCCATGCAAGGAGCGCAAGGCGCGGGGCTGGCACCTTCGACCATTGCCGCGCTTGTCGTCGAGGGAGACGACCGTCCCGGACTAGGGCACGGCATCGCGCAAGCCATGGCCGACGCGGGAGTTAACATGGATTTCCTGGTGGCTCAAGTGATCGGCAGAAAATACTCCGCCGTGATCGGATTCGAAAACGACGCCGACGCGATTAAAGCCAGCGCGCTGATTAAGAAGGCAACCGGAAAGAAAAAATAAAAGCTAAGAAAATCCGGCACGGTTTGATTCCGAGAGCATCGCGGAACGATGATCTGCGACTATCTCAACGCGAAACCAAATCATTTGTGCGCGGGCCGAGGCGGAAGATTCGGCTTGATGCCAAAATACGCGCTGCCCCAATCGCACAGTGACTCCATCAGCGGCACCAAGTTATTCCTCTCCGCATTCAGAGAATACCGGGCACCCGTGATGCTCTTTCATCGCAGCAATCCTCAGTGGCGGGGTCAGCGCACCCTGCCTCGCATACCTTAAAGTGAGTACTTCCCGAGCGCGCCTTGAGGTTGTACCATGGTCGCTCGAAAATCTGGGGCAGTCACGCCCCGCGACACTACGGCCTGGCCGTGTCGAACCCGTTGGAGAAAGCCATGATTTTGATCACCGGAGCGTCCGGAACCGTGGGAGGAGCTGTCCTGGAAGAAGTGCGCAAAACAGGCAAGCCGTTCAAAGCGATGTATCGCAGCGCCGAAGATGCTCGGAAGGCGCCGAAAGGAGTCCAGACTGTCCTGGCGGACTTCGCGGACAATTCCAGCCTCAGCGCAGCGTCGCAGGGCGTGGACACACTATTGCTGGTGTGCTCGCCGATCCCACAATTGGTCGAGTTGGAAAGCAATGTCATTGAAGTCTGCAAGGCACGCGGGTTGCGCCATGTCGTGCAAAACTCCGCGTTGGGGGCGGAAGATTATCCTAAGTCGTTTCCTGGTTGGCATCGCAAGGTCGAAGATAAATTGAAATCGAGTGGTCTGGGCTACACCATTCTGCGGCCCAACGGATTCATGCAAAACATCGTGATGTATAACGCGCCGAGCATCCGCGCGCAAGGAGCCTTTTATGCCGCCATGGGCCAGGCCAAAACAAGTGTGATCGATGTGCGGGACGTTGCCAGCGTGGCGGCAAAGGTTTTGCTGTCTCCTGGGGACCACGTGGGGAAGATATACGAATTGAACGGCCCGGAGGCGCTTTCCAATTCGGAGATCGCCGCCAAAATTTCACACGCGACAGGAAGGCCGGTTCAGTATGTGGACATCCCCGAAGCAGCGCACAAAAAGGCCATGGAAGCTCTGGGAATGCCCGCGTGGCAGGTAACCGCGCTTCTGGAATTGCAACAATATTATGTTAGCGGAAAGTGCGCCAGCGTGACCAATGTCCTGCCGAATCTGCTGGGCCGCCCCCCAATCCGCCTGGACCAGTTCTTGGAAGAGAACAAAGCCAGCTTTCTCAATCAGGCCGTTGGTGCATAGGAACCGGACATGAGCACAACACCGAAAATGCAGGAAATCGTGAATCCTAAGACCGGTATGACGCACACAGAGATGAAGAACTTTGTGCGCAACCACTTCGAGGAATTTGTGAACCGCAAGAACCTTGACATTGGCGAAGTGAATTTCGCGCCGGAATTTGTGGACTACGGGGCGGACGTGCCTCCCGGCCTGCCTCCGGGTCTGGAAGGCGCCATGGAATATGTCGGCGGGGCATACAAGAAATTCCCAGACATCCACGTGGAGATCCTCGATCTGTTCGCTGAGGATGACAAGGTTGTCGTCCGGAACCATTGGACGGGCACGGAGGCAGCAAGCGGCAAGAAATTTGAATTTTCCGGGATCGTAATCTGGCGAATCGCGCACCGCCAACTTGTGGAGCGTTGGGCCTATCTGACGCCGGCGCAGCAAGTCAGAATGTGATTGGCCCAAGCCGCCCATTTCATCGCAGGTACTGTATTAAGGCCTTACCAAATGTGATAGATTTTGCGCATGACGACGGAAAACTCTCTTGCGCGATTCACGGTCTTCCCGGTGCTGCTCCTCGGCGTGCTGGCGGCGTTTGGCGCCACCAATGGCAAAGAACCTGCCCCTCGCTTTCACGCGAAAACCACGGACGGGCAGAGCTTCACGAACGAATCCACCAAAGGAAAAGTGGTTCTGTTCGAGTTTTGGACCACCTGGTGCCCTTATTGCGTCGGCGAGGCACCCTTCGTGGACCAGGTCTCACAAGAATTTAAGGACAAAGGATTGATCGTGCTGGCTGTAAACGTCGGCGAATCCAAGAAGACCGTGAAGAAATATCTCGAAGAGCACCCGCGCTCCTGCCAGATCGTCCTGATGGAAGACACCAATCTTGCCGCGATGTATGCCGCGACGGTCTACCCGATTTATGTTTTGGTGGATCGTGACGGTTATATTGTGGGAATGCAGCGCGGCGCAGCCGGTGAAAGGGCATTGCGGCGGTTCCTGACACGCGCCGGAATGGGCGCCGACGCCGACACAGAGAACTAGAGCGAACCGCGCAGGCCGAGAGCATCCGCGTGTTCTCGTAGCGCCTGTATGCAAAACCCGATGTGCTCATCCAGGGGGATGCCCAGTTCCACCGCGCCCTTGATTACGTCTTCGCGGCTGACACCTCGCGCGAACGCCTTGTCCTTCATCCGCTTCTTTACCGAACTTGCTTCCAGATCAAGAATACTTTTCGAGGGGCGAACGTAGGCACACGCGGTCAGGAAGCCGGCCAGCTCGTCGCAAGCGAAAAGAGTGTGTTCCAGCAGCGACTCGCGCGCCACGCCGGTGTAATCGGCGTGCGACAGAATGGCGCGAATCATCTCCTCAGGATAGTGTTGCTCGCGAAGGATTTTGGCGCCCTCGGAAGGATGCTCACGAGCTGCTGCATGCTCGCTATTGGGCCAGCGCTCGTAATCAAAATCGTGAAGCAGCGCTGTCATGCCCCAAAGCCCCTGGTCCGCGTTGTACTTCTTGGCGTAGGCGCGCACACAGGCTTCGACGGCAAGCATGTGCTTGCGCAGGCTTTCCGATTGTGTGTGCTCGCACAGAAGATTCCAAGCGTCTTCGCGAGACGGCATGAGGGTGCACCTCCAAGTGAAGAGATAGGATACCGAAAAGGGCTGGCATGTGCCGAATTGAAAAGTAGCTGTGGAAAGTAAGCAAAGCACTACATATAGCTGTGTCTCCCTGCCGCGAGCCCAAGGGGCAGAGTTTTCTCCGGCACCCCGTCCGGCCGTACAGGCGAAAACATGGCGTAAACACGGGCGATTTCGGCTGTTTCCGACAGATTTTCTTCAAGATTACTCTTGACACCGCACCTCGATTCAGGCCAAACTCTCATCGCGCCAGTAACTGCCTTCCTTCCAAGAACGCTCCGACGTTCCTCTCCCTATCCGCACGCCGGAAAAAACAAGTCAACGAGGAGTTCCGGTGTCGGCATACATAGAAAAAGAAGCAACGTTGAATTCATTGGAAATGGATCGCGAAGTCATCCGTTGCAAAACGTGTGGACTGGTCCAATACCGGACGCGCACCGGCAATTGCCGTCGCTGTGTGCGTGCTCTGCCTCAGCGTATGGAATATCTCATCCCGCAAGAGGCCCCGCAGGAGCAGGAAGCTGCGGAGGTGCTCACGCCGAAGTTCCCGAATCAAGAGACGGTCGAGAACATTGGCCAGCGGATCCGGCAACTGCGGGAATCGCGCACCATGACCCAGAGCCAGCTGCAGGCGCGCTCCAAAGTCAGCCGCTCCTATCTTTCCCGCATTGAGAGCGGGCAGATGACGCCGAGCCTCGGCACACTCGAGAAGATCTCCGAGGCGCTAAACGTTGGGCTCAACCGGTTCTTCATCCCGGAGTCCGATGGCGAAGCGCTGTTGGAAGATCCCTTCATTCAGGGGTTGCGGCCGTTCCTGCGTCAATTGGATTGGGAACAATGGCAGTCCATCCTCAAAAGGTTACAGGCGATCAGCGATCACGTGAACGCTGCCCCCATCACTCTCCGCCCTATCGGTAACCCGGCCCGGCTACCACAGCCCGCGCCGGCGAACGGCAACGGGCAGCTCGGGCACATTGGACATGCAGGCAATTCGAATGGGCTTGTTCCCGCGCAAAACCATGGTCAGCCGCAGGGTTATCAGCTGCGGCGTCCGGGAATGCCAGTGTTTCAGCGCCCTTTGGCGCGTTAGCTAAAATTTCGCGAGTGGTATTTGCTCAAGACGGCGCTCCGCAATAAGCGGCGCGTCGTCTCTGCATTTTGTGTGATTGGTAGCCTCGCCTTACTCGCGCACGACGACGACTTTCGCGGAAGGCACTTCCAGACGCATCAGCCGGTGGTTGCTGTCGAGATACAGCATGATCTCCAGGTCTGACGTATTCACCTTGAGTCCCTCGTAGGCCTTGCCATCAGCGTTTACCGCACCGGCCGATTCCACGCTGAGCGTTCCAGGTGTGAGCTCTTGCGGAATGAGTACGGAAAATGTTTGCGGGCCGCGCCGCGACCAGTCGTAGAGCCGCGCGAGCACCGCATACTGGTAATAGAGATTGTTGTCAAGGACCGCAACGAGCGGAGAAGTAAAGGAGATATCCTGTTGAAAGGAGTGGGCGCCTTGTATCTGCAGGGTGATTTTGGCAACGCCATTCGTAAAGACAATGTGCGCGCCATTATTTTTTTCGGCCTGCGAAGACCATTCATAGCTGGTGGGAATCCCGTCGGGCTGCAACGTGAGTGTCCCAGTCACTGTGGACGAAGCGCCCTGTGGCGGACTGATTTTGGTGGTGCCCTTGGCCGTCCAGCCGCCGCCGGACGAGGCGATTTCAAATTCCTCGCGCCCTACAGCTTTGCCATCGAGCAGAATATTCAGCTTCCCTTTGTCGGGAGCAAAAATGGAGCCAGCGGGCCCCTTTTTCTGGGCGCTGACCGCAGTCAGCCCAAAAGCGAAAAATACAAGAAGCAGCGTGCTTAAAATAGGCGGCGATTTCCGTCTCTCTGACTTTCTCTGCATGGTATCCCCCTCAGGACTTCTCTGGGCCTCCCACGGCTGGATGCTCGTCCGGTGGCTGGTCAGTGATTCCGGCAATGCCACGGCGCAAAATTTCGCCCACCACGGCAGCAGGGTCGCCGGAACTCTCGACGCGAAAATCAGCGAGCTGGTAAGAGGGCAGGCGCTGGGCGTAGAGCGAGCGAAAACTGGCCTCGTCACGAAAGAGCGGCCGCCCCGTCATCGTCATGCATCGCGACAATAGAATCTCGATCGGCGTATCGAGCCAGATCACCGGAATGCCGGCGTTGCGTAAGAATTCCGGCGCTCCGGCTTGCGCATAGGTGCCGCCCCCCAGCGCCACTATCGTGGGCTCCAGTCGCTCCACGGCGCGGCCCAGGGCGCCACGCAGTTGCTCGGATTCTAGTTGACGAAACGCGGCCTCTCCGTGCCGTTCAAAAAACTCTGGAATGCTAATCCCGGACACTTCTTCGATTTTTTCATCGAGGTCAACGAAGCGCCAGCCCAGTTGTTTCGCGAGGCGGGAACCTACCGTACTTTTGCCGGAACCCATGAAACCGGCAAGGCACAGAATTGGTGTGCGCGGCGGCGCACTGCGGGCAATTAGAGGTGAATTCACAATTCCGGAAAGCGCAAGCTAATCGCGCTTCAGAATTCGAATTGTACCACTGTACGAAGAGAGTTCGACCTTGGCGAGACCCTGACCCACCGTACCAAACAACGAATGGCTGAACTTGCTGGCGGCATGGTGACCGTGTGTATCCGGCTTCAGGAATGCCGCTGCTTGATTGTCCACGTTGCCCAGGAGCGTCTGAGCCTTCAAATCGAAAGAGTCGTTTCCGGAAAAGCGCACTTCCACGAGGCCCCGTCCGCTGTTCATACTGTACATGCCGGTGTGCACAAAATCGCCGTCGTAAAGGATGTTGCCGGTCGTCGTCATCACATTCAGGCTAGTGAGCGTCGGCTGAAGTATTTGCACGTTGCCGCTAATGGACGCGAACTCGAGCTTGCCTGCGCATTGCGTGCAGATCAGCGTTCCACCAGTCGTCTTCACAATGATGTAACCGGAAACTTCCTTCAGGTGAACGTCGCCCGCAACGCTTTGCAGCTTCATGTCGCCGCTGACCTGCTCAACGTAAATCAGCCCGGTCTGCGTTCGCAACTGCAGTTCTGTTTTCTCTGGAACCGTCAACTGAAAATTGGCTTCGGCTTCGTTAGGGTCAGAACTGGGCTGCACGGAATTGGCGCTGATTTCGATTCGATCGCCCACCTGCTCGATGTCAATGCCAACTTTGCCCGGCGCCGAGGTGCTGCTCACTACAACCTCGGAATTCTTCCAGGATTTCACTTCGATTCGCCCGTTCACGATGTTCTGAAGCACCACAAACGGGTGGTCCTTCACTGTGAAATGCCTTTCCTGGTGTTCGGGGCTAGCGCCCCAAACCGGCGCGGCCGCACAAACCAACATGCCCGCAACCAAGGCTGAAAACCCTATCCGACCAATTCCTTGCCGTTGCATATTAGTGCTCGCTCCCTCCGCTATCCATCATAGCGGCCAACAATTCTGCTTTTTGCTGATAAGCGCTTTCCAGATACTCCCGGGCCAACTCGTCCTCGGGATGCTGCTTCAAGTGTTGCTGGCATTCAGCAATAAATTCGTTCACAGTGCGGAGATTGTCCCGCAGCGAAGCGTCCACAGTGGAATTTCCCGCAAGCTGCATGTTGGGGACCGCAAGCTCGGCCTGATTCAGGACCAATCCGCCATTGGCCATGGCCTCCTCGGTGGGAGATGGCCGCGGCGTCACCGCTGAATTCTTTGCCTGTACAGGCGGGGCCATGTTTGGGGCCACACGAGGACTCAGAGACGATACACCTTGTGGATTTGAATTCACAGCAACTGGCTGGGTCACGGGCCTCTGCGCCAGGAATACCCCAGTCACAAGCAAGACGATACCAGCAGACGCTGTCGCCAGCGTGCGCGGCCTGAGCCAGGCCGCAAAAGTCTGCAACCAAAGTGCGGCCGCGGCCGGGGCCAATTCCGCCCCTTCCTTAATTACCCCTTCGGCCGTAAGTTGCGCCCGCAAAGAAACCCACAAGCGCTCCGGCGGTTTGACCTCTGCGGGAAGTTCGTGCGCCAGCAATTGAATCGTGGAGAGATCCGCAAAAAGCCCTTGGCAAGACATGCATTCCGCCAGGTGTGCGCGTGCCGCCGGCGGCAACGGCGCAAGTCCTTCGTTCTCCAGAACCGCTTCTAATTCTCTACACTCCATACTTCAAACTCCGCTGGGCTGGGCATAGCGTGCCCCTCCCCGAAAAACTCTTGCAAGCATTCGCAGTGTGTTCGCACAGCCCGTTAATCCTCATAGTAGCTCAACCTTCCGAGCCCGTATGTGATTTTGCTGCCTGCCGTTCCTCCCGGGCCTGGGCCCGGACCTCTTCCTGAAGCAATTCGCGAAGCCGCGTGCGTGCTTTGTGCAACTGCGACTTGGAATTGCCCACGGAACAACCCATGATGCCCGCAATCTCATTGTGCTCGAAGCCCTGGACGTCGTGAAGAACGAACACGGTCTTGTACCCTGGAGGCAACTTCTCAATCGAGCGTTCGAGGTTCACCCTGTCCACTGCGCCGGACAATCGCAAGTCGGCTGCTCCCACGTCGCGCTTGGGCCCGCTGTTTTCGGCATCCGGGTCAATCGTTTCTTCCAGCGAATCGGTCGGCAGTGTCTTCTTCCGCAGCCGCATCAGCACCACGTTTACCGTCATGCGATGTAGCCACGTCGAAAAGGCCGATTCACCTCGAAACGTCCCGATCTTCCGAAAAAGCTGCAGAAATGCCTCTTGCGCAAGATCTTCCGCATCCGCCGGGTTACTGACCATTCGCAAGCACAGAGCGTACACCCTGCGATTGTGCATCTGGTACAGAAACTCAAAAGCAGCTGCGTCTCCGGATTGCGCGCGGCGAATGGCTTCCGCCTCGGTCCACGCTACCGGCTCGGTTGGTCGTGGTCGGGCCAACTGTGCTATAGCGGCGCTTCTACCCCTTCGGATGCGCCGAGTCCCTCCAAGAGTTGTACCTGGCATGACGGTGGTTGCGCACATATGCACGGTTAGGAGGCCAAAAGTCCTCCACGGGTTGCATGAGGCGACTCCGCTCCAGCAGGTCGAGCCTATTGTCCCTTGATCGCGGCCATCCGTCTATGGACAAGATAGCGAGCCTTGGCAGGAATGTATCCCTCTGCGGAAGCAGTTTGTTCCTGAACTATCGATTGGAACTCTTGAAGTTGCTCCTCCGGCAAGGCATGGAGGAAAGACTTGAACAGGACGACGGTCTCTCGCAGGCACGTATTCAAATCGTAATGAGAGGCATCAAGAACTTCCCATTCGCCATCCGGATGAACCGGATCACCCTCGAAGATCTCCTCAGTGGAGGCCAGGAATTTGGCTGTTAGCTCCTCGACCAGTTCTGTCAGTGTGGAAATCTTGTGCAAAAACTGCGAACGCCGGGTCAAAAGTACCTTGCTGAATACATTGTTGAATCGCGCCACTCGCTGGCTCCGCGCATTCTGGAAATTTTGCGGATCGAGAGAAGCCAGATTCGGCGCCGTGCTGGCATGCCGCGCGTGGATCATCATCGCCCGAAGCAGGCACACTAACGGAGTACTCAACCTCTGGCACAGCGCAGAAGAAACGCTCAAAACTTGTTGCGCCTTAGCAAGACGGCCATTCTGCCGCAGGCCAAGGGCTTCATCCAGATTGACACTGAACATCGCGTACGATGTTTCAAGCCGGTGAAGAAGGCGCAAATATACTTCCGATTTGTCTCTCGCGAGCGGGGTTCGCCAATCTTGAGACACTGAGCCGTTTCGCATAGAACCAGGGCCGGGTAGCACAGAGAACCTCCGAGGAGCGATTGTCAGCAGTGTAGCAAATACATTAGGAAATAGTATCAATTCTCATTTATTCCAATCTGTGCACCCCCCTCTCAAAATGGGACAGCACCCCGGGCTGGGGCCCATAGCAAGCGAGGATTCCTTGCCCTCCTCTTGCGCCGCCTTTATACTCCCAGTGCGACCTTCTGGAAAGGAAATCTGCACCATTGGAATTCGAGCCGCGGGATCAATTTGAACAGCGCCTGAAGAAGCTTGAGCAGATACAAGCCCTTGGACATGAAGCATTTCCGAGGGAGTTTCGCTGGACCGAGACCCCCGCGGATCTGGTCAAGATCTACGCAGCTACTCAGGGACCAGAGCTGGAAGCAAACCGGACGGACGTACGAGTAGCGGGAAGAATTGTCTCCTACCGCCTGATGGGCAAGGCGGGCTTTGCCCATCTACAGGGCGCCGGGAAGCGCATCCAGATTTACGTAAGAAAGGATGTGGTGGGGGACCAGGGCTTCCAGTTGTTTCACCTGCTCGACTTGGGAGACCACATTGGTGTACGCGGCCACTTATTCCGCACAAAAACCGGTGAATTATCCATCTGGGTGGAAGAGTTGTTCTTCCTTTCCAAGGCTCTTCTCCCCCTGCCGGAGAAGTGGCACGGGCTTTTGGACATCGAGCTTCGCTACCGTCAGCGTTATCTGGACCTGATCGTGAGCGAGAAGTCTCGCGAGGTGTATCAATCGCGCGCCCGCATCGTCCGGGAACTCCGGCAATTCTTCGACGAACGAGGCTACATCGAAGTGGAAACGCCCATGATGCACCCTATCCCGGGCGGAGCAACGGCCCGCCCGTTCATCACTCACCACAATACCCTCGAAATTGATCTCTACCTCCGCATTGCCCCAGAGCTTTACTTGAAGCGCTTGACGGTCGGCGGCTTCGATCGCGTCTACGAGATCAATCGCAACTTCCGCAATGAGGGCATCTCCACACAACATAATCCTGAATTCACCATGCTCGAGTTTTATCAGGCCTACAGCAATTACCTGGACTTGATGGAACTCAACGAGCAGTTGTTTCCCCGGGTCGCCAGGAATATCACCGGTTCAGAGGTAGTGCGCTTCGGCGAACACGACCTCGACTTCGGAAAATTCACGCGTCTGACAATGCGCGAAGCCATCGTTAAGTACTGGCCTTCTGAAGCCGGAGCGCCACCCACACTCGAGGAACTAGCCGCTCCAGGCGGGCCGCCTCGGGCGGCGGAAAGATATAACGTTTGGGCCAAGGCGAACCACGCGGAATACGCGGCAGCCAAAGGACAGCTCTCGGATGGCGAGTGGACTGGTCTGTTATTTGAGACCGTTGCTGAAGACCAACTGATCCAGCCGACAATTTTGTACGACTACCCCACGGAAATCTCTCCGTTGTCGAAGCAAAAGCGGGATGACCCTTCGCTGACCGAGCGTTTTGAAATTTACGTAGCGGGCATGGAAATTGGCAATGGCTTCTCTGAATTGAACGACCCGGCCGAGCAGGAGCGCAGGTTCCTTGCTCAGATCGCGCAGGGCGGAGATGAAGCACCAAAGCAGCTCGACCTCGATTATATCCGCGCGCTCTGCCACGGCATGCCCCCAACCGCGGGCGAAGGCATCGGCATCGACCGCTTGACCATGCTCCTGACTGATTCCCACTCCATTCGCGACGTTATCCTCTTTCCCCTTCTCCGACCAGAAGCGCATCCCGAGCCACAGTCCGTACCGCAAGGCCAAAAGGCATAGGGGCCGGCCGCGCCATGCGATTCGAATGGATGGTGGCGCGCCGTTACCTCAGGTCCCCCAACCGCCCCACAGTTCTTCGGCTGATCACCCTGTTCTCCGTGCTCGGTGTGGCTGCGGGCGTAGCCACCCTGGTCATCGCCCTGGCCATGAATACGGGCTTCCGCGAAACGCTCCAGGATCGCTTGCTCGGTGTGACCGCGCATATTTCTCTCACGCGGCCGGGCTCTGGCGGCATTCCCACTTACCAGGCGCTGGCCCAACAGCTCGCGGAAATTCAGGGAGTGCGTTCCGTCACCCCGGCTATCTACCAGACCGTGCTGCTGTCCTTTGGTGGCGAAGCGCGCGGCATGGTGACAAAGGGCATTGACGTCGCGCTCGAGGAAAAGTCCGATGAGGCCCTTCAGAAGTTGGCCGCGGGGCGACTGGATTTTTCTCGTGATGCTGACGGCATTGACGGGCTCCTTGTCGGCAAACAACTCGCAGACGAATGGAAGGTGCAGCCGGGCGATTACGTCACACTGACAAGCCCGCAAGGAAGGTTGACGCCTTTCGGTTTGATGCCGCGCACGCGCAGATTCCGCGTTGCCGGCGTGTTCGATTCGGGCTTCTACGATTACGACGAAAACTGGTGTTTTGTCACTCTACCCGCGGCGCAATCGCTCGCCGGTGCTGGGGATCTCGTCAACGTACTGGAGTTCCGCCTGGCGAATCCGGAAAAGGCCGAGGAGATTGCCCGCACAGTAGAGCATGCTGCGGGACAGGGATTTCTGGCATCCACATGGATTGACGAAAACCGCGCCCTGTTCCGCGCGCTGCGGCTGGAAAAACTGGTCACCGCAATTTTCATGGGCCTGATTACGTTCGTTGCCGGCCTGAACATTCTTGTCGTGCTCTCCATGACCGTGACCGATCGCGCGAAAGATATTGCCGTCCTGCTTTCCATGGGAGCGCGCCGCGAACAGATTCGCCGGATCTTCCTGTACCAGGGGATTGCGATCGGCGCCACTGGAATTCTCATCGGACTTGTAGTCGGCTACGGCTTCAGTTGGATCGCCGGAAATTTTCATCTGATTCATCTCGATCCCCAGGTGTACTCAGTGCCTTACGTCCCATTTCATGCGAGTTTTCTGGACGGAATGTGGATCGCTATCGCGGCCATGGGAATCGCCGTCGGTGCTACTTTGCTCCCAGCCAAAGAAGCCGCACGGCTTCTTCCTGTAGAGATACTTAGATTCGAATAAGACTGAAGAGCATCCTTGCGAAGATGATCTTCAGCGAAGCCGGATTTGGTGCCTGATTTGCTCCTATTGGACGCAAAGACTGAGGGAGGCTAAACACGGAAAGGGTGAGCTGCTCGCGGGCTCCCAGGGTCGCAGCTAAGAGATTGAAAAAAAGTCTCTTAGCAATGCTCCTAACGAAGGGGTTTGGCCTCCAAAATGACGTAGGCAAGGCAGGGAACGAAATAGGAAAACAGTGGGCCTTCGAGCCTAGGAAAGTGCCATATGCCCCACGTGTTTGGCCCTGTTGTAGCGCGCGGCATCTAACAATTTGAGGTAGCGCAAATTTCGGGCGAACGCCGACCCGAGGACGGAAAAACAGCGGGAATGGCTGCCGGGCACAACACGGAGAGTTTTGCGGGCGCGCCGAGCGTGCTGGAAGCCCGCAGTCTGAAGAAAACCTACGGTTCGCGCGAGAAAAATCTTGAGGTATTAGTGGATGCCAACCTGGTATTGCGCGAAGGAGAAATGGTGGCGGTAGTTGCTCCTTCCGGCGCAGGGAAGAGCACTTTGTTGCACTTGCTGGCCGCGCTAGACACTCCAACAAGCGGTACAGTATACTTTGAAAATAAAGCGATTGAAACGCGGGAAGACGCGGCGCTTGCAAATTATCGCAATCGTGCCGTGGGGTTTCTCTGGCAGAGGCATCAATTGTTGCCGGATTTTACGGCAACCGAAAATGTAGCGATGCCGCTGCTGGTGCGAGGAGAGCCACAGGAATTCGCGCTCGCGGAAGCGCGCAAGTGGCTGGCGGAAGTCGGTCTGCTGGAGCGGACCACGCACCTGGCGGGAGAACTTTCGGGCGGGGAACAGCAGCGTGTTGCGATTGCCCGGGCGCTCGTCACCGGGCCCAAGGTGCTGCTGGCGGATGAACCGACCGGAGATCTGGACGAGCAGAATGCTTGGGCCGTGTTTGGGCTGTTGGAGCGGCTGCATCGCACGCATCGCCTGACGTCGCTGATTGCGACGCACAACTTGGCGCTGGCTGCGCGGTGCGACCGCATCGTGGGACTGGAACACGGCGTTCTGCGGACTCGCTCGGTGAAAGCCGCGGCGACAGAAACCCCCGGGGGAGAAGCGAGCTAATCGTGTTCGAACGATATACAGAGAAAGCGCGACGCGTCATATTTTTCGCCAGGTACGAGGCCAGTCAGTACGGTAGCCCCTACATCGAGACCGAGCACCTCTTGCTGGGCCTGATGCGCGAAGACAAGGCGCTCGCAAACCGCTTCCTGCGCCAGCAGGGCTCCATCGAATCCATTCGCAAAGAGATCGAAGCACGCATCACCATTCGTGAGCGCATTTCCACTTCTGTGGAAGTGCCTTTGAGCGCGGAGTGCAAGCGCATCCTGAACATGGCGGCGGAGGAAGCGGAGCGCCTTGGTCATAAGCACGTCGGGACTGAGCATCTATTGCTGGGCATTTTGCGGGAAGAGAAGTGTTTTGGCGCGGAAATCCTGATGGAACGCGGCCTGCGCCTCTCCGCCCTGCGCGAGGAACTCGCGCGCACAACTGGCGAGAAAACCGCGGCGGCGCGGCCTAAAGAAACTTCACTGTTAGCGGAGTTCAGCCGGGACCTGACGCAATCCGCCTCTGAAGGCGCGCTCGATCCACTCGTGGGACGCGAAAACGAAGTCGAACGCGTCATCCAGATTCTCTGCCGACGCACAAAAAACAACCCCGTGCTGATCGGGGAACCTGGCGTAGGCAAGACGGCCATCGTTGAAGGACTCGCGCAGCGCATTTCCGATGGCGATGTTCCGCCATTTCTTTCTGACAAGCGCATCCTTTCCCTGGATCTTTCCCTTATCGTCGCGGGCACCAAATATCGCGGGCAGTTTGAAGAACGCCTCAAGACCATCATGAAGGAATTGATGGAGAGCCAGAACGCCATCGTTTTCATAGATGAGCTTCACACGTTGGTTGGAGCGGGTTCTGCGGAAGGCTCCCTGGATGCCGCCAACATCCTGAAGCCCGCGCTGTCCCGCGGAGAAATTCAGTGCATCGGCGCCACTACACCCGGCGAATACAGGAAATCGGTTGAAAAAGACCGGTCGCTGGAACGCCGCTTCCAGGCTGTCAAAGTCCCGGCACCCAGCGAAGAAGAAGCCATCCAGGTAATCACAGGCGTACGCGAGCGGTATGAGAAATTCCACGCCGTCAGCTATACCGATGAAGCTCTGCGCTATGCCGTTTACCTTTCCAACCGCTATATCCCAGACCGTTTCCTTCCAGACAAGGCCATTGACCTGATTGACGAAGCGGGCGCACGCGTGAAGTTGCGCCAGGCTTCCGTGCCGGATGAAGTTGGTGAAGTCCAGAAGCGCGTCAAGTTCATCACTCACCGCATGGAATCGGCAATTGCCGCTCATGAATTCGAGAAGGCGCGTTTTTATTCGGAGGAAGAGCGCAAAGAGAAGGAAAACCTCCGCACATTGCGGGAGCGCTACAAACTCGATGACGCCTCCACGGGCATCGTAACCCGCGAAGACATCGAAGAGGTCGTCTCGCGGTGGACCGGCGTCGCCGTCACCTCCATCAAGGAAGATGAACAGCAAAAACTCCTGCGTATTGAACCCGAACTCCACAAGCGCGTAATCAGCCAGGACAAAGCCATCACCGCGCTGGCGCGCGCCATCCGCCGCAGCCGCGCGGGATTGAAATCTCCATCGCGTCCGGTGGGCTGTTTCTTCTTCCTCGGGCCAACAGGCGTCGGAAAAACAGAAGTAGCGCGTCGCCTGGCGGAATTTTTGTTTGGCTCGGAAAAATCGCTTATTCGCTTTGACATGTCGGAGTTCATGGAAAAACACTCCGTCTCAAAGCTCATTGGCGCGCCTCCTGGATATGTCGGCTACGAGGAAGGCGGGCAGATGACAGAACGCGTGCGTCGCACGCCGTATTCGGTTATCCTATTGGACGAGATTGAAAAGGCGCATCCCGACCTCTTTAATATCCTGCTTCAGGTCTTTGAAGATGGACAGTTGACGGATGGTCTCGGCAATACGGTAGATTTCCGAAACACCATCATCATCATGACTTCGAATCTCGGCGCGCGGCATTTGCAAAAGCGCACCTCGATCGGTTTTCAAACTGGCCTCGATGAGGCCAGCCTGAAGAGCATGGAAGATCTGGTGTTGGGAGAAGTAAAGCGCGCGTTCAATCCGGAGTTTCTAAACCGGTTGGACGAAGTGATCCTTTTCAATCCTTTGGGCGACGAGGACCTGCTCCGGATCATCGATCTGCTTGTCGGTCAGTTGAACGACACACTGATTCACCGGCAAGTGCAGGTGGTCTTGTCGCCGGAAGCACGCCAGTGGATCCTCGAGAAAACGTGTGCGGACCGCAACTATGGTGCGCGGCCGCTGCGGCGGGCTCTGCAGAAATATGTGGAAGATCCGCTCTCCGAGGCTTTGATCCAGGGTGGAATTCAGAGGCCTGCGACGTTGCAAATTTATGTCGCGGGGGATAGCCTGGCATTCCGGCCAGTTGTCGAGGCAACCCCAGTCGTCCACTAGCGAATCTGACGCATCAACGTGTGATCGCGAAGCGTTTTGCCCTGTAAGGGATCGCCGGGCGATCCATGTACGGCCAGCCCACGCCGGGATCTGGCGGGAGAATAACATCTTGGATTTGGGGGCGCGGCCTTGAGCCGATCAGTGGCCGCTCGAAGGTTAGTCTGCTTTCTCTCCGAAATGGACGCCCAGCGTGCATTTCGTGGCCGTGTAACCTTCTTGGCCGTGTTCTTATTTCTACTTATCGGGTCCAATTGCTTCTCTTCACTCTCCCTCGCTCGCTCCTCCGATCTCATTCCCTCGGATAAAAAAGCCTCCTACCTCCTCCACGCCTCACTCAATGAAAATACTTTTGAAGAAAAAATTGAAGCCTTTCCCGGCGATGAGCAGCAAGCAAAGCGCGACCAAGGGCAAGTGCAGGAGTTCGTTGAACGCATAGATTGGGAAGGCAATCGGCGTATTCGTCGCGACACCTTACAGGCACGCATCTTCACCCGTCCCGGTGACCCCTACAACGAAGACACGCTGCGTCGCGATTTCCAGGCGCTCTGGAATACACAGTTTTTTGAAGACGTGAAACTCCGCGTGGAAGATTCCCCAGACAAGCCGGGCGGCAAAATCGTCACGTTCATCGTCGTCGAGCGGCCTGTCATTCGGCGTATCCGCTATGAAGGTAACAAATCCGTATCAGAGTCCGACATTCTCGATCGCTTCAAGGACAAGAAAGTCGGCCTGACTGTGGAAAGCCAGTTTGACCCGACGCGCATTAAGAAAGCCGAAGTTGTGCTGAAGGATCTCCTTGCAGAACATGGCCGCCAGTTTGCTACCGTGACCCCGGAGTACGAGCGCATTGCCTCCAGCAACGCCGTCATCCTCGTTTTCAAAATCAACGAGGGGCCAAAGGTCAAAGTCGGCAAGATCCTGTTCACCGGCAACAAGGCCTTCAGCCGTCGGAAATTGATACGGGCCATGCATAACGACAGGCCGTACTCCATCCCTCTTTACATTACTGAAATTAATGTCCTCTCCAAGACCTACGACCACGACAAACTGATCGAGGACATTCAAGTCGGCGTCCAGGGACTGTATCAGGACAACGGTTATTACAAGGTGCTCGTCAAGGATCCCATCCTCGAAAATAAAGACACAGAAGGCTGGAAACTGGGGCTTCCGCTTACCGGAAGAACGCAGGGGAAAGCCGTCAACATTACCATCCCGATCGACGAAGGCGAACGCTACCGCATGGGCACCATCAAAATCGCCAGCACCGATCCAGACAAAGCCCTCTCCCTTAAGGTTGATGCCCTGAAAAACGTTTTCCCCTTGAAACCGGGGGACATTTTTTCCACCGCCAAGGTTCGCAAAGCGCTAAAAGATTACACTTCCATTTACGGGCAATACGGCTTCATCGATTTTGTGCCCCAACCGGACACCGAAATTGATGAAGAGACCAAACGTATCAATGTCACCATGAAATTCGAAGAAGGCAAGCAATATTACGTCCGCCGCATCGATTTCACCGGAAACACCACCACCCGCGACAAGGTCATCCGCCGTGAATTGCTGATTGACGAAGGCCAACTTTTCAACCAACACGCCTGGGAAATCAGTATCTTGCGCCTCAACCAACTCGACTACTTCGACAAACTCGATGCCGAGAAGGCCGCGGAGATCAAGCGCAACCAGAAAGACGGCACTGTCGACCTGCTCCTTAAGTTGAAGGAAAAGGGCAAGCAGTCGATTGGCTTGCAGGGCGGCGTCAGTGGTTTGGCCGGGGGATTCATCGGTTTGACTTACCAGACAAATAACTTCCTGGGTCTCGGCGAGACTCTCACTCTTTCTGCCCAAGTGGGTCAATACCAGCGTAACCTCATGTTCGGTTTTTCCGAGCCCTACTTGTTTGATCGCCCCATCGCCAGCGGATTCACTATATTTTCCTCGCTCTACAAATTTGACCAGGCTCAACAGGCGGCTTTGTTGACCGGACAATCGGTCAGCATCAACCCTCAATACATTCAGAACTACAATCAGAACAGCACGGGTTTCACCATCTATGCCAGTTACCCTTTGCGCAAGCATGCTTTCACCCGCGTGGGCTTAACTTACGGACTCTCAAGGACGGGCATCACCACTTACAACCAGGCCTCCAACCTCCTGTTCACTCAAATACAGTTTCAGAGCGTCGCCGGCCCTAGCGCCTTGAACGGAATCCTCGCCAGCACCATCACTGGCACGATCACCAGCAACACGATCGACAATCCGATCAATTCCACCAGGGGAAGGAGTTACTTTTATTCCCTGGCGTTTACAGGCGGGCCCATCGGCGGCAACGTCAATACGATCACCAATACCGGCGAGTACAAATACTTTCATCCCATCAACAAACGGCGGAATGCAATCGGTGTGCGGTTCATGGGCGCCTTCACCACGGGCTATGGCGGCAAGGAGGTGCCGCCCTACAGCAGATTCTACATGGGCGGAGAGAACGACATCCGTGGTTTCGATATTCGCGGCATTTCCCCGGTTGCTTACATCCCCAGCGTCATTGACACCACTATCCAGTTTCCTTACCGCGGCGGGACCGGTTCGCTCGTTGTGCCCCTGGTCGTGAACACCATCACGTTCCCGGGTGGCGACATTCAGGGCGTGGGCAATATTGAATATCGCATCCCCATTCTTGGACCGGTGAGTATGACATTGTTTGCTGACGTTGGCTCCACGGGAATATTAAACAAGAGCGCGCTGAAACTGGACCCCACGGGAATATCAAATATCAACACGCATTTCCCGCTGGCCAACCAGCAGGCTCAGCTGCAAATCGCACCCAATACAAACTTCCGGCCGCGTGTCTCCACCGGCATCGAGTTCAACATTAATCTCCCCATCGTGCAAGCGCCGTTCCGCATCTACTGGGCTTATAATCCTTTGCGCCTTCATCAGACCATCGTTGCCCCATTTGACCAAATCAATATGGATAACCTGTACTTGCAATGCCGGGCGCTGGGCTTGACCGATCCTTTGCACCCGCACAGTTGCGATCCAATTATTCTGACGCCCCTTTCGCCCTATATCACGAATCCGGGCCGGTTGAATTATTTTGAGTCCTCGAACACTTTCCGGTTTACGGTGAGCCGAACGTTCTAGCAGTTTGTCGGAGAATCGAGTTTGCTGCGGGAGAATGGAAGATTTATGGAAGTTAGGATGCGACGCCACGGAACCCGCTCGGTGTTGGCGCTTCGGAGAGATATGCAATACGGAAGAGAAGAAAGCACAACGATGAGATTCGCTATTCAAGATTCAGTAACAGCGCGTGCCGGGGATTCCCTCCGCGCCGCTATGGGGGAGAAGTGCGCTATGGAGTGGCGTAAGTTCAGAAGTCGCGCAGTGATGATCATGATATTCGTGTGCGCAGCGTTGCTCGTTGCCGCGTGCAGCAGCTCAACCGTTAACGTCATCACGGTCACCGTCACTCCCAGTGCGGACACCGTGATTGCCGGACAGGTGGCGACTTTCACTGCAACGGTAGGCGGCAGCACCACTACCACGGTGACTGACTGGCCGTGCACCTATTCGTATACCCCCTTGCCCACGTCTTCTACCCCGAATCCGAAGGCCGTTACGGGAACTTGCACCAGTGGAATGACTCTCAATGGCGGCACAATCGGCACTTGGGTCATTACGACCACCAACGGATCAAACGTTCTAACTTTTACCGCCCCTTCCCTCGCGAAGTTCCCCAGTCCCGCGCCTACGTTGACCTTTACTGCTACCGCGGACGCGGACAAAAAGAAAACCGCCACCGCGACGATCAATCTGGATTCCGGAATCCGCGTCGGCATCACGCCGTTGACGGTCACCGTTCCCGTTGGTATTACCCCGGCTCAGACCGCGTCTTTCCATGCGTCCTTGCAGAATTCGCCAGGGCTCAATTTGCAGTGGCTGGTAACGCAGCCCAACACCAGTTCCACTACCACCACCAACCAAACCGCAAATCCTGCCAGCGCTACCTGCAGCCCTACCTGCGGCTCGATCGACGTCAATGGCATCTTCACCGCTCCCTCAACTCTCCCTACCGACACCACTCCCGCCGGCAGCAAATCCACAAGTGCCACTACCGTCTATGTGGTTGTGTGGTCCTCCACGGATCCCACGCAGTACGCCATTGGTGCCATCACTCTGGTCAGCGCCACTAATAACTCCATTAACTTCACCGGGATTTTCCCTACAACCGTAGCCGCTGGCAGCCTTTCCCAGAACATCTATCTCAGTGCCAAAAACCTCCTCAATACCACAAACATTTACTTCATCCCCCCAGGGGGCTCCAAAGGAAACCCGGTGGAATTGGCCAACACTTACACAATTCCGATCTCTCCTTCCTACTGCACACCCAGCGCGAGCGGCGTGACCCCAGTTGTGACCTGCGATGCATCCCTCATGACACGCATCGAATTGACACAGGACCAACTGGCTGTTGCGGGAACCGCGCACATTGAAATTGACGCCATCCCAGGCAATCTGACGGCGACGGCACCGTGCACCAACGTGGCAAATTCGGACGGCTCTACAACGACCAGCAACATCTCGTGCCCACTAACCATCGCCTACACTAGTCCCACTGTGGTTTCCGCCACTCCCGATAGCTTCCCGCAAAATGGCGATAACACCATTGCCGTTGACGGAGGGTATCTCGGAGGGACAAACGCTCCTATCGTCAACCTGTACTTGGATGGGGCTTTGGATACCGTGGTCCCCCCTTCGGGCCCCCGGCAATTCGTCGGTACACAGCAGGGAACCAGTCTGCAAACTCCGGGGCTCTATGAAGTGACTATTCTGAGCAACGCGCCGCAGGGAGCGCAACCGCTCTTCCCGTCCGCAACCACCAACGTGGCCGTGCAACCCCTGTTCGCTAATTTCAACCCGAATCCGTCCAATATTCTTTGTGCCAGTGCTCCAACACCGCAATCGGCCTATCCCCCCTGCATCAGTCTCCCGGGCACAAATCCCTTACCAAGCAGTTTTGCTCTGGATTCCGCCAAGGGATTCGCTGTGATGACGGAACAGGGCTCCAACGCGATACAGGTGATTGACCTCACCGGATCCGTTCCGGTTCTCGGTCCTGCCTATACGATGACCAGTGGGGGGCAACCTACCAGTGTGGCTCTGGACACCCAGATTGCTCTCCCAGCCCCCTATAGCGGTCAGGACTTGGGTGTCGTCGTCAGCAGCAGTGACAGCAAGCTCTACCTCTTCGCCATCTCGCGCACAGGGGCCGTTTCGCCACTGGCCTCCCCCATTCCCGTGGACTTGCAGTCCCTCATACTTGCTACGGGCACGGGCGTGGCCACCCCCTATTCGGTGGGAGTGGACCCAGGAACGCATCTCGCCGCTTTGGCATACTCCAACACCAATCTGAGTTCCAACATTGGATTCATCGTGGATGTGAATCCCAATCTGGACTCGAACAACCCCGATCCTCACACCTGCTTTGCCAACTCTACCGCCCAGAAACCTCCGTGCGTGATCGCTCCCGTTTCTTTGGTCACTGGAGCCACACCTCAAGTAGTGATGCAGCCAACTGCGCCCCTGGCGTACGTGACCCCCGGCGGTCAGGGTTCAACTTCGGTGGTGGACTTGTTGCAGCAAGGAGTCTCCGCGAAAATCGCTCCTGCTGCTTCGGGGAGCACCAGCGGGGCAGTGCGTACCAATGGCATAGTGACCATCGTGACGCTCACTCCTCATGGCATTAATCCTGCTCTTGGCGGAACCGTGATTATATCCGGACTTCTTCCTGCGGATTTGAATGGCACCTATCAAGTGATCCCGGGCAGCATTATAGATCCCTACACATTCCAGTATTCGCAGCCGGGCAGCCCTACGGGTACGGAAGTCGAAACCAACACTTCCAGCAACGAGGGAATGGTGCAGTATGGTGTGCCTTACTATTCATTTAGTACCTCGTCCACGGCCACGGGCGCTGCCATCAATCCCACCACCCGCATGTTTGCCTTTGCGGACTATAACGCCAGCGCCGGCCAGATCGGCTTTATCAGCACATTAGACCAGACCGTCACCTCACTCACCTTAACGGCCGGAAGTTGCCATACTTGCGCCCCGAGTCCTGGTGGCGCTCCGGAGATTGGATTCCGCTCGGTCTCCTTCGATCCCTTCACCGATGTGCTTGTCGCCTACGATCCGAGTGAAAACGCTGTTGGTCCCAGCTTCCCTGGCAATGCCATTTCCCTGATTAACCCGGGCACAACCACCGCCGGAGGTGGCTACTCGGCCGCCTATCGGATCATTGCGGCTATCCCCACGGGGCAAGTCGGCTCCGGCGCTTACACGCCGGCAGGGCAAACGACGCCCGTTACGGTGAATGGCCCCATGATCTATGACCCCAAATCCAAATTTGTACTGGTCGGCAACGCTGGCAGCAACACCCTCAGCTATCTGAACCTGGACCCAGGCGGCCAATTTAAGAAACTCCACGTGGATTCATTGCAGGTAACCAGCGCAAGCGCGGCGGTTCCAAGTGGCCAGCCCACGCTCGGCAGTCCTGCCATCACGAGTTGTGATCCCACTTCCGCCACCAATCCCTGTATGCCACAGGCCGTGCGACTCGGCCAGACCGCAACCTTGCGTATTCTTGGCCAAGGCTTCCTTTCAGGCTCTGGAGCGCCCGTGGTCCGCCTGGATGGCAAGTCAGCCGGTGTAACCGTTATATCGGGTGCTACCGATAGCGAGGTCGACGTCACCATCGACGCTTCAGTGCTAAAGGTAGCTCACGACTACGCTCTTGATGTCCAGGTACCAGTTGGCGGCAGCGCAATCGTATCCAACGCCCTCGATCTCAACGCCGTTGGTGTGCTGGATATGACTCCCGCGTGTACTCCCACCGCGACCTTTCCCCAAGGGCCCGAAGGCGCGGCGATTGACGATTACCTGCACATCGCCTTCGTCACCAACTACGCCTGCAACAGCATCTCAATCATCAATATCAACCCTGCCGGATTCCTGCTGTCAGATAAGACTACTTTGGCTCCCTACGGTGCCGTCCTCAAAACCCTCACCGTCGGAAATAATCCTATCGGCGTAGGTGTGCTCCCGCGTCTGGGTTACGCGATAGTTGCGAACAATGGCGATACGCCCACCGGCACCGCATCCATCATCGATTACAACAACAAATACACCGCCGATACCGCCCAGGTGCTGTCATTTACAACTACCTCAGGTACAACTACCACAAGCAACACTGTCGCCGTCGGTCTCGCTCCGCTTGGCGTTGCCGTGGATCAGGACCGCGCCTTGGCCCTGATAGCTAACTCCGGATCCAACACGCTCTCTGCCATCGATCTCACCGTCCTCCTTCCGGGCGCCGTCACCACTACTGTGCCTGTGGCAACGACCGTCGCTCTCAGCGGCCCTCCAACAGCCGTGGCCGTCGACCCCGATGGCGCGCTCGCCGTAGTGTCGAACTTGCAGAATTCCGGTACATCCATTGCCGCGGCAGGTTTGGACGTTGTGACCCTCTCGAGTTCTCCGCCTGTCCGCAGCACTACCGGTTCCGTCTCATCCTTGACGGCCAGCCTTACCGGCTTGGTGTTTGATCCTTCGCCTGCGTTCAATCCCACCCCTAGCGACAGGGTGTTCTATGCCGCGTCCACCCAGCAGAATGCCATTTATAATTTCGATCCGACTTCCGGTTCGACAATCACATACAAGGTGGGCATCAATCCCTATTCCTTGGGCTTCAATTATCAAACGGGGACCTTGCTGACCATCAACTCGACCTCGAATACGAGTTCGATCGTGGATTCGCAGCATCTCAAGACCACCCAGACCCTGGGCATCAGCAGCCAGTCCCAGTTTGCCGTGGCCGTGGACAGTTGGTTCAACACCGCTGTGATTGCGGACCAGAATAATAATCGCGTGCTGCTGCTGGGTCTGCCCAAATAGCTTTGCTGGGTCCCTGGGAGTCGGAACGTGTGCGGGAAGAGGATTGCAGGGCAGTGATTGCGGGTGCCTCGGCAACTCCGCTATACTCTTATGTTTGTACTGCGACGGCTGGCGCTCCCGTGCCCTCTCTGAGTGCCGACAGGGCAGCAAGATTCCGGTTGAGATCGCAGACAGCCAGTTTGTCCTCGCTCCCTTGGGTTCAAAAAAGTTTTCGGCCGGTGATCGGTTCAGAACGCACAGGGTTGACATTCCACGCCGCCCAACCGCGGAATTGGATGAGCGGCCCGGAGATTAATAAGGAGAATACAGTGAATTCCAGAATCATGTTTCGTATGGCTGTGCTCAGTGTGGCAAGTCTGCTGGGAACGGCGGCTGTCTGGGCGCAGGGCACCACCGCGGCAGGCGCTGCTAGCGGCGGAAAAGTTGCCGTGATCAGTGTGCGGCAAGCGATCGTGTCTACCGCGGAAGGCAAGCAGGCTTCAGCGGAATTGCAGTTGCAGTTCGCTCCGCGTCAGAACGAACTGGAAGCCCTCAACAAGCAGGTCAACGATCTTCGCCAGCAGCTCGCTGCCAACCAGACCACCTGGAGCGACGAGCAAAAGGCCAAGACCCAAACGCAAGGGCAACGGCTGGCTGCGCAACTCGACCGCAAGAACAACGAACTCACGGAAGACGTCAACGCCGCCCAAGCCGACGTCGTCGACCGCATCGGCCGCAAGATGATGGACGTCCTCGACCGTTATGCCCGTGAGAATGGCTACGTGGCGGTGTTTGACTCCTCTGCGCAGAATTCTCCCATTCTTTACGCTTCTTCCAACATCGACATCACCCAGGACATCATCAAGCTCTACGATCAAGCCTACCCCGTGAAGGCTGCATCCACTACACCAGCAACCAGACCTGCAGGCACTACGCCAAAACCGGCTCCGGCCACCACCACCCCGAAGCCAGCTGCACCTCCAGCGACCAAGCCTTAATTCGCAGCACCTCTGCCTTTATTACCAAAAAGGGTTGCAGACCTTATCTCTGCAACCCTTTTCTGATTTACATTCAATCCTTTTCGCGGACTAAGGAGATGATCCAACGGGTGGCGCAGGGACCTCGCTCGGCTTCCCGACTTTGTGCGTCGTGTCTACATTAAACAGCAGATAGTTGCTCAATAGATGCCGGTGGTGATATCGCTTTCCAGCACGTTCCATGTAATTCTCGGCACTCCATGGAAGCCAGAGTTGCTTATCGCCGCCCACAAAATTGACGGGGCCATAGTCCACAAGCAGATGGTCCTTCGTGAGGTCGAGCTTTCCTTTCACGGGGTCTCGCAGGTCGGTCTCCACGCGCAGGACCGCAAAGCTGGCGCTGGAAATCCAGATGCGTCCCTTGATCGGCACCTCGTATGTCTCATAATTCAGCTGCCATCTGCGAACTCCATCTCCCTTGCCTTCCCGCTTCTCCACAAAGTGAATTTGCCATGCGGCTTGCCCGCGCACGTTAGTCACTCCCTCGCAGGAATAATCGAAGCGCGGCCGATAAATGGGTTGCAAAACATTCACGCCCATGCTGTTCAGATTGACTGACGTGATGCTGCTCGCGCTGGCAGACGAAAATTCGGATTTGTCATCTTCGCCATTGCGAAATTCTTCCACATAGAACGAGGTCTTCCCAAGCGGATGCACGAAGACGATGTACGGAAAGTCGTGCATACTGATTGGCCCGGGCCAGCCGTAACGGTCGATTTCCTGGCGCTCCACATGCTCCGTTGCCGTGAACTTCTCAAAATTGATCAAGTCCGAATTCATCCGATTCAGCGCCGCATCCAATATCATCTCCGTCTTGCAGTTTGCATTTGGCGCTACATCGTAGGTCGCGCTATCAGTATCCGGCGGTGCCCAAGGTCGCTCGACAACCTTTACGAAACTCATGTTTGGCGCGGTCGGAAGCGGCAGGCTCCCACTGGTGGATGGGCCTTCGTTTTCCACTATCGCTAGCAATTTCTTGGCCTCTGGTACGACCGGATCCGCCGGAAAATTCTTCACTAAGGTTTCCAGCGTGCCCTTCGCAACTGCTCCCTTGCCCTCGGCGGCTTGAATCTCCCCCAACAGGTAGGTTGGCCCCGCCGCCTTATCCTTCGCGAGATGAACCGCGCGCGTGGCCTCAGTTTCGGCATCGCTCAAGCGGTTGACCTTGACGTACGCGTAGGCGAGCTCGTAATTGGCCCGCCAGCCCGCCCGACCCAAGGCAACTGCTTTTTCCAATGAAATCACCGCATCAGCCGGCGCCCCGCTCCGCAACTGAAGGTGACCAAGTGAAACGAGAGCTAATTCGTGGTTGGGATCCAACGACAGGCTGTGCTTAAAATTCTCACGAGCCGCTTCAAGATTCTGCAAACCCAGTTCCGCGACGCCCAAATAATAATAAGTATCCGGATTACCGGGAGCCTTTTGCGTCGCCTTGGCAAATATTTTCTTGGCGGCCTCGTACTGATTCTTGTTCAGGGCTGCCATGCCCTTTTGCATGTCAATGCGGAGTTGCTGAGAGAGAATGTAAGCAGGAGAGGTAGTCTCCGCCCCGGTCCCCGCGGATTCAGGAATGAGGTAAACGTATATGGGGAGACTTGAGTGGGCGAATACCAGGCTGTATTCCTCGCTTACCTTTCGAAAACCAGGGGACTCCACCTCCACGCGATATTGGCCTGGCATAAGGCTTGGAAAGTGAGCCGTGGACGAGCCTTGCGTATTCGCGATCTGGTCATAGTTTACAACCGGAGAAGATACATGGACGATAGCCGAAGCCTCAAGGGGATTGCCGTGCTGGTCACGGACGGAGATGTCCAGGTCGAACGTGGGGTTGTTCCCCGCGGCGGCAGCGGCGGCAGGGCCAGAAGGAGGTTGCTGGGAAGGCCGCTGACCCCACACAGGAAACGACATCAATACAAACGCACACCACAATACTGCGAAGCGTTCCCGCGTTCGCGAAAACCCACCCGGCATAGGACACTACTCCCTTCTCTCGATAGACCTCACAAGGTTAGGCAGCCGCTCAGCTGGGGTCAAGGAGCCACATCACCCCATCTGGTGACGGACTAGGCAACATAAGAGAAGGCATATCGCACTGGCAGCACGAGCCTTGCCTGCAAGGCCCAGAGGCTACCCGTTTGCCTCTTGCGGTTGTATATCGGCCGCGTGCCCCCGCCAAGGCTCGCGGATGGGACCGATAACGGAACGTCACCGGTTATGCAATTGTTGCTTGATTTGGCCTACCGAGATGATCCGGCAGGTGGTGCTGGGAGTTCGCTCGGTTTCCCGACCTTGTGTGTGGTATCCACATTGAACAGCAAATAATCCCTCAATGAGTGTCGGTGGTGGTACCTCTTTCCGCGACGTTCCATGTAACTGTCGGCACTCCACGGAAGCCACAGCTGCTTATCTCCCGCCAAGAAATTTACCGGGCCGTAGTCGACTAGGAGATGATCTCTTGTCAGCTCCAACCCTCTCACGGGTTCTCTCAGATCGGTCTCCACGCGCAGAACTGCAAAGCTGGTGCTGGAGATCCAAATGCGGCCCTTCACGGGGATCGCGTAGGTTTCGTAATTCAGTTTCCACAGTCGAACTCCCTCTCCCTTGGCGTCCCGCTTCTCCACGAAGTGAATTTGCCAAGCGGCCTGCCCGCGCACGTTGGACAGCCCTTCACAGGAATAGTCGAAGCGCGGCCGATATATGGGTTGCAGGACATTCACTCCCATGCTGTTGAGGTTCGTGGATGTGATGTTGGCAGAAGCCTCGGTCCCGGAAGACGCTGAGGTCTTGTCCTCGCCGCCGCGAAATTCAGTCACGTAGAAAGAACCGATCCCGTAGGGATAGACGAAAACGATGTACGAAGAATCGTGTGTCTTCATTGGCCCGGGCCAGCCGTTACGGTCGATTTCCTGGCGCTCAACATGCTCCGTCGCCGTGAACTTTTCAAAATTAAGCAAATCCGAGTTCATCCGGTGCAAGGCGCCATCCAAAATCAGTTCCGTTCTGCAATTCTCATTTGGCGCCACTTCGTAAACGGCGCTATCGATATCCAGCGGGGCCCAGGGACGTTCACTAGCGGTTGCCAGATTCACTTCAGGCACGAGTGGCAGCGTCAGGCTCGCGTCGGTGCTTGCACTCTTACCCGGACTATCGTTTCCCAGGCCGGCCAGCATTTTCTTGGCATCGCTGGCAACGCTATCTGTTGGGTACGTCTTTAGTATTGATTCCAACGTCCGCTTTGCCTCCTCATGCTTGCCCTCGGCGTTCTGGATTACCCCCAGCAAGTACGTGGAAGCCGCACCTTTTTCTTTGGCGAACCGAACGGCGCGGCTGGCCTCCGTTTCCGCGGCACTAAGCCGGTTGACCTTGAAGTAGGCGTCAGCGAGATCGAAACTGGCGCGCCAACCTGCGCGGTTTGTCGACACCGCTTTCTCCAACAAGATGATCGCGTCCGCGGCCGCGCCACTCCGTATCTGTAAATGCCCAAGAGAAACCAGCGCCAACTCGTGATTGGGGTCCAGCGCCAAGGCCCGTTGGAAATCCTCGCGCGCGGTTTCGAGGTGCAGAAGGCCAACTTCCGCTATGCCTAGAAAATAAAATACGTCCGGATTGCTGGGAACTTTCTGCAAAACTTTTGCAAAAATCTTCTGCGCGGCCGCATATTGGTTCTTGCTCAGAGCCCCCATGCCCTTTTGCATTTCGGCACGGAATTGTTGCGGCAGAACGAAGTTTTGAGATGTCACACTGGTGTCACCCGCGTCATTCTCCGGAACCAGGTAGATATAAATCGGCAAGCTATGGAAGTTTGTCATCAACGTGACATGTTCTGTGGTCTTGCGGAAGCCGGGGCAGGTTACCTCGACTTGATATTCTCCCGGCCCAATACCGGGAAAGTGCGCCCCAGAAGGGCCTCGTGTAGGGGACGTTTGGTCATAGTTCCCCATTGGAGAATATAGGCGCACAAAAGCCTGGCCCTCCAGAATCTCGCCGTGCGCGTCACGCACAGCAACCTCTAGCTCAAATGCTGTGTTCGGCTCACTGCCAGGCAAACTAACCTGGGGACTGACAGGCGGGCCGGATGGCACCGTAGTAGGAGGTCTCTGTCCCCAAATGGCAATCGGCAGCAAGGCAAGGGCAAACAACAACGTTGTGGCGCGAACCGGCGTTCGCAAATATGTACAGCCACTGGGCATGGGTTACTGTTCCTTCGCTTTGGAGACACCCCAAGGCTAAGCATCCGATCGATTGCGGTCAAGAGTGTATATCACCCCCTCCAGTGACGGACCTCAGATTTGCAGCGAAAGGCCCGGGCTATGGAGGCGTGCACGTCCTAACCAAATCTGGCGGTCGAAGTGCCAGCATTACCAAGCAAATCACGGCCAGCACCTGCCCGGCAAGCAAACTACAATCCGCCAACGACTTCCCGTCCTACCCCCCAGCACTGACGCGTAGTCCTGCTAACCCAAAGCTGAGAACAACATACACCCACCTCGCGATTTATTTTGTCGCAAAAAGCACTGGACATCCGTTATCGCGTTTGAGAGGATCAGTGTGGATTACTCGATGCGGAGGCCCCACATTGAAACGAAATGCAGAAGGCGTACCGAAGTTCTTATCCGGACGGGAATTCAGCCATCAAGAGATTCAGGAGATTCAAGAGACGGTGCGGGTGTACTGGCGGCTGAGTCGGAAAGAGCTGGTACAGACCATCTGCGAACACCTGGATTGGGTTACCCCGGCAGGACGCAACAAGCTGGCTTCCTGCGCGAAGGCTTTGCAGCAACTGGAGGCGCTGGGTTTAGTGAAATTGCCAAAGCTGTGCGCCAGTAATCAGCACATGGGGGGGCGCACGATCGTGGTGGGAGCGGGCAGCGCAGCGGAGGAGGAGATTGCCGGAACCGTGCAAGAGGTGGGCCCGGTGGAAGTGCAACCGGTAGGCGGGAAGGAAGCGAACCAGCTGTGGAACGAGTACGTGCAACGTTACCATCCGCTGGGGTACAAGCGCCCGTTTGGAGCGCATCAGCGGTATTTTCTGGTGGGCCGGGAGGGGCGTCGCTTGGGCTGTTTGCTGTTTGCTTCCTCGGCGTGGGCGCTGCGGGAGCGAGACGCGTGGATCGGATGGACGGAACGCGATCGCCAGCAAAGATTGAACTGGGTGGTGGCGAATACGCGTTTCTTAATTTTTCCCTGGGTGCGGGTCAAAAATCTAGCGAGCAAGGTGTTGTCGCTGGCGGCGCAGCGGATACGGAAAGACTGGGAGGAACGCTACGGCTACGGGCCGGTGTTGCTGGAAACGTTCGTGGAGCTGGCCCGCTACCGGGGGACGTGCTATCAAGCAGCCAACTGGATTCGCTTGGGGGAGACGCGTGGGCGAGGACGGATGGATCGTCACACACGCTACCTATCGACTCCCCGGGCGATCTACGTATATCCGCTGGTGCCGGAGTTTCGTGCATTTCTGCAAGGGACGAGCGAAGAAGGCCAGGGGCAGCGATGAGCTGCCGGGGCCGCAGAGAAGAACGGAGACAAGAGAGACAGGACCGGAGACGAGCGGCGAAAGAACTGCGCAAGCGTCAGGTCGCCGAGGGTCTCGAGAGTTCGCCGAGGGGCACGATCGGGAACGGAACGAGTCCCTGGAAGACGGTGAGGGAGGAACAGCAGGCGCGGCAGGAAGCGGTGGAGGAACAGCTCCAAGCGTATCGTTCGGCCCTGCCCACGTTGTTGAAGCGGTTGGGGAAGATCCGCGACCCGCGGAATCCGAAAACGATCCGACACAAATCGACGGTGTTGCTGTTGTACGGGATACTCCTGTTTGTATTCCAGATGGCCTCGCGACGAGAAGCCAACCGACAGATGACTCTGCCGCAGTTCCAGGAGAACCTGCGACGGCTGTTTCCGGAGCTGGAAAGTGTAGCGCATCAGGACACGCTGAACCGGCTGCTGGCGGGGATCGAGGTAAACGAGATCGAGGGAGCCCTGGTCGAACTGATCCAGCGGTTCATCCGCAAGAAGAAATTCTTGCGCTACCTGGTGGGGAACTGTTATCCGGTGGCGATCGATGGAACGCAGAAGATGGTGCGGAACAGGCTGTGGACCGAGCAATGCTTGGAGCGAGACCTACAGCGCAAGCAGAAAGACGGGAGCCTAGCCAGTGAGACGCAATACTACGTCTATGTTTTGGAGGCCAACCTGGCCTTCGCGAATGGCATAACCATTCCGCTGTTGAGCGAGTTTCTGACCTACGAAGAGTACGACCAGGAGAGGGATAAACAAGACTGCGAACTAAAAGCTTTTCGCCGGCTGGCGCAGCGGATGAAAGAGTATTTTCCGCGTCTGCCGATCCTGGTTTTGTTGGACGGGCTGTATGCCAACGGCCCGGTCGTGGAACTGTGCCGGCGCTACCATTGGCAGTTCATGATCGTACTGCAGGACGACTCGCTGCCGTCGGTATGGGAAGAGGTCCGCGGGCTCGGACAACTGCAGCGCAACCAGCATTGGGAACAGCACTGGGGGGACCGCAAGCAACGTTTCCGATGGGTGAACGACATCGAGTATCGCTACGGGGAGAGAGAACGGAGGCGGCAAACTCTGCATGTGGTGATCTGCGAAGAAACCTGGGAAGAACTGGCCCCGGATTCGCTGAAGCTGGTGCAGAAAGCCTCGCGTCATGCTTGGATCTCCAGCGAACCGCTGAGACGGGAGAACGTCCATGAGCGATGCAACCTGGGCGCGCGGCATCGTTGGGGAATCGAGAGCAACTTTTTGGTGGAGAAGTGTCAAGGCTATCAGTACGAGCATTGCTTTTCGCAGGACTGGAAGGCCATGAAGGGTTACCACTTCCTAATGCGACTGGGACATCTGCTGAACACCCTGGCGCAAAACACGACACGTCTGGCTCGGCTCGTGCGTAGTCGGGGGCGGCGTGGTCTGATTCAGTTTCTGAGAGAGACGTGCACGGGGCCTTGGCTAGACACTACAAGAATCCAACTGCTTCTCGCCTCTCCCTGCCAGCTTCGTTTGGAATGAACAAACCCTGAAAAAGGACAATTCCAAGCTTCCTCGCACGATCGACACGGCGGGGTGTCGCTCTTCACACAAGGACGGCTCAACAATCAACAAGGAACAGGCGAAATGTAACAGGAAAGAACGCCTGAATGGCATAAGTCGCCGCCACACATCTTTGCTTTGCCCCTGCTGGACCGCCCTGGCGACCGTGCGGCCGGGGCATGCGGCATCACTGCGGCGCGATACGGTTCCTTGCTTTTACCTTGCTGCCGGAATATACTGATTCTTCGCTCTAAACGGGTCGCACCATAGGGTGGGCGCAAGCCCACTTTTTTGTTGCCGCCGGTGGGAACGAGCTTTTAACCGGCTTAGGTCGGGGAGTCTCCGCGTGAATTTGGAAAAGGTCCGCGAAGCTGCCGAACGCGTCGCACGTTCGGAGGGCTTGGAAGTCGTGGATGTCGAATGGAAGATTGGTAAGCAGCGCTTCCTGAGGGTGTATATCGATCGGGTGCCCCCGCCAAGGCCAGCGGATGGAACCGATGGCGAAACGATGTGGGACCCTTTCGCCAAGATTAGTCACGCGGATTGCGAGCGCGTGAGCCAACAGTTGAGCGTGATCCTGGACGTGGAGGAGCTGGTTCCCGGCCCGGGGTACATTCTGGAAATTAGCTCGCCTGGAATGGATCGCGCGCTGAAAAAGGCCGGAGATTTCGAGCGCTTCACCGGCCGCCTCGCCAAAATTACGACCAGCGAACCGGTCGCCGAGGTCAAGTTCTTTGAAGGACGCTTGCAGGGATTCGCGGATGGCAAAGTCCGCATGCAGTTGAAAGGCAAGGAAGCACGAGTCGTGGAAATACCCTTGGAGATGATTCGAAAAGCCAACTTGGTTGTCGAATTCTAGGAAAGCGAAATGGCGAATCTGCTCTACCAACAAATTGAGATGCTCAGCCGGGAAAAGCACATCGAGCCCGAGGTGGTGATTTCCGCCATCGAAGACGCCATGGTCGTTGCGGCTCGCAAGTTCTACAAGTCCGAAGAGGACCTGCGTGGAAAATTCAACGCGGAAACCGGGCAGGTTGACGTTTTTTCCGTGCTCACTGTCGTCGAGGAAGTAGCCGACCCTAAACGCGAAATCAGCCTTGCGGATGCCAAGAAGAAAAATCCCAACGCGGAAGTCGGCAACGAAATCACCACCAACAAACCCACCGACGTGCTCGGGCGCATCGCGGCGCAAACCGCAAAGCAAGTGATTCTGCAAAAGGTCCGTGAAGCGGAACGCGACACTATTTACAACGAATATCACACCCGCGCCGGTGAACTCGTTACGGTCATCGTGAAGCGCGCCGAAGGCCCGGACCTTATAGTGGACATGGGGCGGACCGAAGCGCGCTTGCCGAAGCGCGAGCAGTCCAAGCTGGAAACTTACAACATCGGCGAACGCCTTCGCGTTGTAATCCGCACCGTCGATCGTGCGGCAAAAGGCCCGCAGGTGATCGTTTCCCGCGCGGATGCAGCCCTGGTACAGCGCCTCTTTGAAATGGAAGTTCCGGAAATCTACGACGGCACGGTGCAGATCCGCGCAGCCGCCCGCGAAGCTGGCGAGCGCACAAAAGTTGCCGTGGCCAGCCGCGACAAAGATGTGGATCCCGTCGGCGCTTGCGTGGGCATGAAGGGCATGCGCGTGCAATCCATCATCCGCGAATTGCGCGGCGAAAAGATCGACATCATTCCCTACAGCGAAGAGACTGTTGCCTTCGCTCAGAAAGCTCTCAGTCCGGCAAAAGTCACCCGCGTTCAAATTGTTGACCCGGAAACCAAAAAGCTCGAAGTCATCGTGGAAGACTCGCAACTTTCCCTGGCCATCGGCAAGAAAGGCCAGAACGTCCGCCTTGCCAGCAAGCTCATCGGCTGGGACATCGATATTAAGAGCGAAGAAGAGAAGCGCCGCGAAATCGAAGAGCAGATGACCGCCTTGACCACGGTTGCAACTCCTCTCACCGTTCTCGCGGGTGTCGGGCCCAAGACCATTGAAAAAATTGAAGCAGCGGGAATCACTTCTTTGGAAAAACTCGCTGGTATGACCCCCGAGCAGCTCATGGAAATTCCGGGCATCGGCGAAAAAATGGTCGACAAAATTTATCAGGCCGTCAACCGCTTCTACGAAAGTGGCGACACTGGCGCGGCAGCGTCGACGGAAGCAGCTGCGGAAGGCGCCGAGCCTGCGACGGACGAACACGCGGAAGCGGCCAGCGAAACCCCCAGTGAACTCAGCGAATCGAGCGAGCCCGGCACCGAAACTCCAGCGCCGCAAGCCGCCGCGCAAAAACCCGCCGCCGAAAAAAAATCCGATGACGAAGAACCTGCCGCCGAGGCTACCTCCGCGGCCGCTGCATCCGCGGAAGCGCAAGCTCCGGCGGGACAGCAGGAAGAGAAAAGTTCCTAACGAAGCATGAGTGACGCATCCCAAGTCCGCATCAATGAACTCGCCCGCGAACTCGAGGTCAAGGCTAAGGCCATCATTGACCTTCTTCCGGGATATGGCGTAACTGAAAAAAAGACGCACTCCAGTTCGATCCCCGAAGACGTTGCCGAAAAAGTTCGCCACCACTTGAAGAGTATCGCTGATGCAGAAGCCGCCGCCGAGGCCGAGCGCGCCGCGAAGGAAGCAGCGGCGAAAGCCGCAGTTAGACGACCCGGCCAGCATCCACCTGTTGCGGCTCCTGCGAAACCCGGAGTTCCCATCTCCGCTGCCCCAGCGGCTCACGCTCCTGCAGCACACGCCCCCGCATCTCATGCGCCTGGGGCTCATCCGCCTGCCGCGCATCCGCCCACAGCGCATCCTCCGGCGGCTCCGGTTGCGCCAAAAACAGTTCCAACTGCTCCCAGTGTCGCACCTGCTCCTGCTGTGCCCGTTGCGCGCCCCGCCATATCTGCAGCGCCCGCACCCGTTCCAGTTTCTCCAGCAGCAACGAAGCCCACCGCGCCCGCGCCTGCTCCAGCACCGGCTGTTGCTGCTCCAAAGGCCGCTCCTGCACATCCAACGAGGACTGGTGCTCTTCCTGCCGCAGCCCAACCTGCGGCAACGCGTCATGCAACGAGTCTGGTTCCCCCAGCAGGCCGCCCGGCTGCTCCCGGGACGCAACCTGCCTCTCTTCGCCCTGCGGCCTCAGCCGCGACTGGTGCGCCGGCACGAACTCAAACTACTCCCAGACCACCCATGCCCACGGGCAATCGCGGACCGCTTCCTGGCACCGGCCCCGGCGGAGGCCAGCAGCGTCCCAGCGGACCACGGCCCGGCCAGCCCATGCGCCCACAACAATCGGGCCAAGGTGGGCGGCCATATCCGCAACGTTCTGGCAGTGGTCCAAGTGGCCCAGGAGGGCCAAGCCGTTCATTTGGTCAAAGGCCCGGCGCAGTTCCGACGGGTTCGCGTCCCGGACCGCGCACTCCTGGCCGTCCCACGATGCTGCCGCCGTTTCCGGAAAAGATGCCCGTCAAGGCGGAGCCCGGCAAACCTCTTTATGCGCGCAAGCCCACGCAACGCCAGCGCCCCATGGTCGACAAACGGGAGATGGAGGGTGAACGCAAACTCCATCCAACCCGGCAGCGTCAGGGTGCGGGTGGTCGAGGCGTAGCCGCTGCCACCATTGCGCCTCCAGAACCCCGCGCGCCTCGCGAAGTAACGTTGACCGAAGGCATCACCATCCGCGAACTTGCGGAGAAGCTCGATATTCGCGCGAAAGATTTGCTGAAGACTCTGCTCGATCGCGGCGTCTTCGCCAGCATCAACCAGGCTCTCGATGTGCAAACCGCCACCGACCTCGCGCAATCATTCAATGGCGTGGTCAGCGTTGTCTCCTTCGAAGAAGAGATGGTGCTGGAAGTTGCCAAGGAAGAAACCAAGGAAAACCTCAGGCCGCGCCCGCCCGTCGTTACCGTGATGGGCCACGTGGATCACGGCAAAACGAGTTTGCTCGACGCTATCCGCGAAGCCGACGTCGCTGGTGGCGAAGCAGGCGGCATCACGCAGCATATCGGCGCTTACAAAGTTCAGGTGCAAGGCAAGGCCGTGGTGTTTGTGGATACGCCGGGCCACGAAGCCTTCACTCGCATGCGCGCGCGCGGCGCAAAAGTCACGGATATAGTGGTGCTTGTAGTGGCCGCGGATGACGGTGTTATGCCACAAACTCGCGAAGCCATTGACCACGCGAAAGCCGCAAACGTACCCATCATCGTCGCGGTGAACAAAATTGATAAGCCCGAAGCGCAACCCGAGCGCGTCAAACGTCAACTCTCCGATCTCGGTCTGATGCCCGCCGAATGGGGCGGTGACACCGAATTCGTCGAAGTCTCGGCGAAAAAACGCCAGAACCTCGAAAAGCTTTTGGAGATCATTCTCCTGGTCGCCGATCTGCGCGAGTTGAAAGCCAATCCGGACGCGCCGGCAAACGGTACCGTATTGGAATCCCGCGTGGACAAGGGTCGCGGCCCGGTTGCCACCGTTCTCGTGCAAAACGGTACCCTCAACAACAGCGACTTCTTTATCGTTGGCTCGGTCTTTGGCAAAGTGCGCGCCATGTTTGATGAGCGCGGCCGCCCCGTAAAAACCGCCCCTCCTTCCACTCCGGTCGAAGTGCTCGGCTTGCAAGGCGTTCCGGAAGCCGGCGATCACTTCCAGGTTACCGACGAAGCGAAAGCGCGGCACGTGGTCGAGTACCGCCAGTCCAAACAAAGAGACGCGGCGTTGCGTGCGAGTTCCGGCGCCAGGATCACTCTGGATCAATTGCACGAGCAGTTGAAGGCCGGCGAAATCAAGGAACTCCCCATCGTCATCAAAGCAGACGTTCAGGGTTCCGCTGAAGTACTCGCTGAAATGTTGCCCAAGCTCTCCGATGATCGCGTGAAATTGAAGATCATCAGCGAGGGAGTCGGTGCGGTCACGGAAAACGATGTTCTCCTCGCCTCCGCTTCGGGCGCCATCATCATCGCTTTCGGCGTGCGTCCGGACCGCAAGGCAGCCGATCTCGCGCAGCAGGAGAAAGTGGACATCCGCACGCACAACATCATTTACGAAGTCTCCGACGAAATTAAGAAGGCCATGGAAGGCCTCCTCGAGCCCGTCATTCAGGAGTCGTATCTGGGCCGCGCCGAAGTCCGCAACACCTTCCGGATCAAGGGATCTGGAACCGTGGCGGGCTGCTATGTGCTCGATGGAATCATGAAACGCGACGCGCAAGTCCGCGTGGTCAGAGACGGCACGCTGATTTATTCCTCGAAGCTCAGCTCCCTGAAACGCTTCAAGGATGACGCCAGCGAAGTGCGCGCAGGCTTCGAATGCGGCCTCGGTATCGCCAATTTCAACGACGTTAAGGTTGGCGATATCCTTGAGTGCTTCAACGTCCAGAAGATTAGTGCAGCAGAAGCCGCGGGCCAGAGCGGCGGGGCTTCTGGCCGCAAGTAAGGCTGGCACATCGAAACTGGGGGATTACCGGGGCAAACCCCGTGCCCGGGTGATCATCAGACGAGGATGAACGCATAGTAGGGGAAACCACCCTTTTCAAAACCTGAAGTGCTTGCAGCATGCAGGCCCGGAGCCGCGTATGCCGGTTGGATTACTGACGTTGGAATTGCACATTGCCGATGCCCAATCCTTGAAAGACAAGCGACAGATTTTGCGCAGTTTGAAAGACCGCCTTCGGGCGCACTTTAATGTGGCCGTGGCGGAACTCGATTTCATGGATACCTGGCAGCGCTCGGTCGTCGGCGTGGTCACGCTATCTAACGAAGACCAGCACGTCGAAGAGGTTTTACAGAAAGTCTTAGCCGAAGCGGACCGGCAATTGGGACCACTGGTGGTTGGCCATTCGGTTGAGATATTGTGACTTGGTACAACCGGATTCGCGCCGCTGGAATCCGATGGGGAAACAATTTAACCGGGGACCAGGATCGTCGAGTCTGAAGAACTTTGTGCCAGGCATGTTAAGGAAATGAGCCCAGACCATCATCGTCACGAACGCGTGGGCGAGGAAATCGCGCACGAAGTTAACGCCATGCTTGCAGGCGAGTTGAAGGACCCGCGGCTGGAACTGAGCGTGTCTGTCAGCGAAGTTCGCGTGCAGCCAGACATGAAACACGCGCGGGTGTTTGTCAGCGTGCGTAGCGATGACCCCAAGGAACAGACCGATGCGATCAAGGCCTTGGAACACGCCATGGGCTACATCCGCCATGAATTGGTTGAGAGGCTGCAGTTGCGCCGTGTTCCCGAACTTCACTTCGTCCTGGATTTTTCGCAGGAATACGTGGAGCGCATCGAGCGGCTCCTGAAGGAAGTAAAAAACGAAAAACCGCCCAAGCCTGAAACTAACTTGTAGCGTATTTGTCAGGTTCAAAAGGCCAGGAACAAAAGAGCCACCACTCTTTCGCCATGCCGCGACAACCCAAGCCAGCTCCCTTTGACGGAGCGCTCGTCATCAACAAACCGCGGGGCAAGACTTCTCACGACATCGTGGACGCTGTTCGCCATATGGCGGGCTTCCGGCAGATCGGCCACCTGGGTACTCTCGATCCCCTCGCCACGGGTGTGCTTGTTCTACTCCTCGGTAAAGCCACCCGCCTGGTTCGCTTTTACTCCGGTCGTCGCAAGCGATACGAAGCTGGCTTCCGCTTTGGCTATGCCACCAACACATTTGATTCAGAGGGAGTCGCGCAAACACCCGATTGCGCGCCCGCGCTCGATCGAGACCTCCTGGAACGCCTGGCAGCAGAATCTCTCGGACGATTTGAGCAGATGCCTCCCATCTTTTCCGCGAAGAAAGTGCATGGGCGCCCCGCCTATGAACTAGCGCGCAAAAATGAGGTCGTCGAACTCAAGCCCGCTTCCGTGGAACTTTTTGAATACCGCCTGACGGGCATCGAAGGCAGCATCGCCCACTTTTTTATCGAATGCTCTTCAGGCACCTACATCCGCTCGCTGGCTCACGACATGGGACAAAAGCTCGGCTGCGGCGCGCACCTTGCCGAAATCACGCGCACCGCCGTCGGCGAGTTTTCTCTGGAACAAGCCATTCCCATGGACGAACTTGCCGAGGATGCCCGCGCTGGCAAACTTGAGAGCCGCCTTATCCCGCTCGAAGGTCTCTTGCCAAATTTCCCCAGTACCCACGTTCTCCCGGTACTCGAAAAACGCGTGCGCCACGGTGGCAAGTTCAACGTGATGCTTGCTCAACTCCAACCCGGACGCGCGGAACTTCCGCCCGGTGCAACCTCACAACTCGATGCCGACGCCACGTGCACGCCCAAACTGCGCGTCTTCGGCCAGGAAAACAAGCTGATCGCCATTGCTGAAGCCCTGGTGCCGCGCACCTATCAGCCCATCGTCGTGTTCGACCCGCTGCCCTAGCTCACATTTCGTTCCACCAAATCTTCAAATTGTGGATTTATTTGCGGCGGCCGCTTTTTTACCCTGAGCCCCGATGGGCTGAAGTGGGCGCCTCATCCTTGCCGCCATGCCTGCGCAAGCAATTCTCTTTAGAGCTCCGGGCGTGTTGGTGGAGGTTGTGGCAAATTAGGCCGCAGCGGCGGATTGGGCTGCACAGGAATTTCTTGAGGGTTCGGCACCCGTTCAGGAGGCTGGCCCTCAGGCAGTGTCGGCACCGCGCCCGTAGGTTGCGTGGGCGGCACGGATTCTGGTTGCGTTGGCAAAGGCTCTTGCGGAAGAGGGGTCAAGGGCGCACCCGCTCCAACTGAACCTCGGCCGGTCGTATCTCCGCGACCAGCGTAAATAGTGCGACTCTGCCGGAATGGCAAACGCACACGCCGCGGAGTAATCAAGATCAGCAATTCGGAATCGGTGAAAGAATTGTTTCGCAGTCCAAACGCATATCCCACGCCGGGAATCGAGGCGAAACCCGGAAGCCCCGTGATGGTCCGGGTTTCTTCCTGGTCCAGCAAACCCGTGATAAGGGAAGTTTCGTCCTCCTTTAGCCGCACTACCTCCGTCAGCGTGCGATTGGTGATCACCGGAATCCCGTCCACGCTCGTCCCCGCCAGCGCCTTAATATCGAAATCAAGTTGCAGTGTAACTTCCTTATTTGGATGAAGTGTCGGCGTGGCCTTCAACTTCAATCCGATGTCCTCATATTCCGACCCCGGATATGGTTGCTCGGAAATCGCCGGATTGGATATCAGGTCGGTCGGGCTGGCGATCAACGTCACCAGGCCATTCGTCACTTGCCCAGACACCAGCGGAACATCATTTGCCACCATGATGTCGGGGAAGTTGCCGCTGGTGAAATCTCCCGCCAGCAGCGCCACTGGATTTGTGCCTGCCGATGGCTCAAGCGCGCTCACCAGCAACCCGCTGCCGGCATCCACGTAAATCGAAACCGTGTCCGACCCAGAATTTGCGATGGCGATTCCGTTTGAGCCTTCCAGGAAACTCCCGCTCGCCACGGCGCTGGGTGTGGTACCCACCGTAATGGGTGATTGTGGTGAAGCACCGAAAGTTCCGTCCCCATTGCCAAGGAGAACGCTGATGGTGTTATCGGCCTGATTCGCCACCACAAGCGCCGGCCCGTTGCTGGCGCTCAACGTTCCTGCCGAAATGGCCACTGGTGATGTACCGACGGTAATCGGCGATTTGGGGAATTCCGTAAAAGTGCCGTCGCCTTTGCCTTCCAAGACCGTAACCGTGCCGCTCGTTTTGTTGACGATGGCCAGATCCTGAATCCCATCTCCATTAAAATCCGCAATCGTCAATGCGGTCGGCGCCTGTTCAGTGTTGGCCACCACGTTCGGCAGCGCGAATGGCGATCCTTTCACCGGCGTGAATGTTCCGTCGCCGTTGCCCGCGTATACGGAATAGCTGTTGTCGTCTCCATTCGTGACCACGAAACCCAAATTGCTGTTCGTCAGCGTGTTGATCTCCCCGACCGCTATTGCCGTGGGCCGTCTTCCTACGGGGTACGACGCCGAGCTTGCCGGGTTGCTGAACGTGCCATCCCCATTCCCCAGCAGAACCGTCACCGAATTAGTCACCTGCGAAGCTACCAACAAGTCGGCGATGTTCGTGGAAGGATTCAGAATCCCCTCCGCCAGTGCCGCTGGGACGCCTGCGCCGCCTTGCGTGGCGGTGATTTGTGTGGTTCCAACGGCTACCCCCGTGGCCAGCCCGCTGATCGCATCAATAGTCGCGGCAGAAGTGTCAGAAGAAGTCCAACGTACAATTCCTGAAATGTCCTGGGTGCTGGCATCGCTGTACGTCCCTATCGCGGCAAACTGCTGAGTCCCGTCCAGCCCGATGCTCGGCGTCGCTGGAGTAACCGCTATCGATTTCAGCGTTGCCGAGGTCACCTTGAGCGGCACGAGAGCGCTGGTGATCGTGCCAATACTCGCGCTGATCTGCGTCGTACCCGCCACAAGCCCTCGTGCCAGCCCTCCCGTCGCGGAAATCGAGGCAGTAGCGGGAGTGGCGGATGTCCACGTCACGCTCGTCGTTATGTTTGCCGTGCTGAAATCGCTGTACGTTCCGGTGGCGGTGAACTGCTGCGTCGTGCCCAACGCAATCGAAGGCGTCGCCGGAGTTACGCTGATGGATTGCAGCGTGGCGTTCGTAATGTTTAACGGAACCGCGGCGCTACTCACAGTACCCAGCGTAGCCTTGATGTTTGCCGTTCCCGCCACTTGCCCCAGCGCCACCCCAGAAGCTGGGTTGATCGTCGCCACCGATGTATCGGACGACCATATGACTGCGTGTGTAATGTCCTGCGTGGTTGCGTCGCTGAATGTTCCTGTCGCCACGAACTGCAGCGTCGCTCCCTTCGCAAGTGAAGAATTGGCCGGAGTCACCGCAATGGAAGTCAGCGTAGCGGAAGTTACCGTGAGGTTCACGGCCGCACTGGCGATGCCTTGCGTGTTTCCGCCGGCTCCTGCGCCCAAAACAATGGGTGAACCGGTTGCTTGGACGAACTGGGTGATGGAGTTGGGTCCCTGATTCAGCAGAATCGTAATGGAATTGTCCGTCTGGTTCAGCACCGCAAGATCCTGTGTCCCCGCATTGCGGAAATCAGCGGTCACCAGCGCCACGGGAGATTGCCCGACCGTAAATTGCTGCGTGGGAATCGTCCCTCCACTTGCGCCTGGATTTCCCGTAAACCCGGTATTGCCCAGGCTGCCGGATAGCAGCGAGAGAGTTATCGGATAGCGGTCGCCCACGAAGAATGTTGCCGGCTTGCCGTCCTGCGCCCGCAGCAGCACCTGCCGCCCACTATGCACCAGGGAAAGTGCTTCTGAAAAATTAGATGTGGCAGAGGGCAACGACAATAGAAATGTGGACTTCCCCCCGCCAATCGCCACCAACGGTGGAATCGCCGATGCCAGGCTCGTCACCCCGCCTGCAGACGCCGCGCCAATCGGTCCCCCAAAAATTCCTGCCAACAGTGTCAGCAGAGCGGTAAGGCTCGGCGCGCTTCTTACCTCCTGTATCAGGTTTGGCGGGATAGTGTAGAGAGTTGTGCTCGCCGGCGGTGTTATCCCCAGATTCCTCGCGTTCGTACGATCTACCTCAAGCAGATCGATCTCCAGCAGCACCTCGCCGCGTTCATGTTCCAATTGCTCAACGACATCCCGCGCCAGATTCACACGTTGCACGGTGTCGCGGATCGTAATCGAATGCGATCCCGTGGATTGCTGCAGGTGCTGCGAGCCGGTGATCTCGCGCAGTACTCGAAAGAGTTCCGTTACCTCATTGGGCTCCACGGAAGCAGGCAATCGGAAAGTCTGTTCAATTTCCGGTTCGAACAGTTTGCGCTTCTCGGCCGTATCGGCAAACACGAACATCAGCTTCGGCTGCAGCGCCCGCCAGGATGTTCCAGACTCAATCGCCAGCACCTTCATCACGGTCGCGAAATCCACATTTGCCAAGTGCAGAATCACGCCCCGCGCAGGCAAGTCCGGATCAAAGCTCGCCTTGATTCCATACGCCGTGGCCACCTGCTCGTACAAGCTGCGCACATCACTCCTCACGTTGAAACTGCGCGTCACTTTGTCCGGCCGCAGGACTGGCAAACCCGTTGGCGGCTCTACCCTTTCCATTTCCTCTTTTGCTTTGTTCTGCGCTTGGAATTGCCGCAAGCGCTCTTCAACAATTGTGTTTTGGGGATCAATGCTTAAAGCGCTTGCCAACTCCAACGTGGCTTCCTGAAAGTTTCCTTCCACAGCCAATCGTTCTGCATTGTCCACATGCGCCCGCACCAGTCTCGATCGCAGCGCCGCCCCTTTTCCTACCAAAATCACATCCATCGGAGCGTAGCGTGCCGCCTCTTCGTAGGCCCTCAGCGCTCCCTCTTCGTCATCGGCGGCTTCGGCTTTGGCGGCCTGCTCCGCCAGTTTCTTCGCAATTTTGGGGTTCGGCTTCACGATCGCAAACGGATCTTGGGCGGGACTTCCAGTCGGATTGCTCAATTGCCCTGGCATCTGTGGGCACAGCAGCAGCCCTGCGAGCAGTAAGGAAAGCGCAGCGCGGAAGGTGCCAACCAGCATTCTCATGATTAGACGCAAGTGCCTATTCTACCGTGAGGTAGGGAACCGCGGGTGGAACTTGACGCGGGAAAGGGGGCGCGGTACACTAAAATTGCTGTTGCAAGTCATTTTCAACTGGGAAACCCTTGCTCTCTGCTTTCCTCATCGCTCTTCGTGAAGGTGTCGAAGCCGCTCTTGTGGTCGGCATCATCCTTGTCTACCTCTCCCGCACCGGACGCACTCACCTTTCCCGCTACGTCTGGGGCGGAGTCGCCTCCGCCGTTGCCCTAAGTCTTGCTGCTGCAATTGCTTTGGAGCGATTCCGAATTAGCGAAGACGGCTTCGAAGGGCTCCTTCTTCTGGTGGCTGCATTCTTCGTAGTCACCATGATCATCTGGATGAACCGAGTTGCCCGCCACCTGAAAAAAGAAATCGAACAAAAAGTGGAGAGTTACGCCGTGCGTGCGGGCAGAGCAGCAGGGTGGGGCATTGCCCTTTTCGTTTTCCTAATGGTCTTGCGCGAAGGCGCCGAACTTGCGCTGATCCTCCGCGCGGTCGAATTATCCACCGAAGGTCTGCAAACTTGGATCGGCACTACCTTGGGCATCGGCTCGGCGGTAGCCGTCGGCGTGTTCTTCTTCAAGGGAACTCTCAAGGTCCCGCTCCAGCGCTTTTTCTCTGTCACCAGCGCCATCCTGATTCTGGTTTCTATTCAACTTGCTGTAACAGGTTTGCACGAATTGAGCGAGGCGCGCTGGATTCCCTCGAGCAAGAGCGAGATGGCCCTGCTGGGTCCCATCGTTGCCAACGAGTTGTTTTTCTTCGTTTTTGTTTTTGGCGCCGCGGCACTGATGATTCTCCGCGAGTGGCATTCAGCAACTCACGCCAAAGCAGCCACGGCAGTAATGAACGATGCAGAGCGCCGCTTGATGGAAGCGCAGAGCCGTCGCCAACGCCGCTGGATGATTGCCGCAGCCGCGATGAGCCTCAGCGTCATTCTTGCGCTGACCGCCGACTTCATCTATGCGCGCGTGAACGCCGCTCCCGTGCAGGCCAAGCCGGTCGAAGCTCTGAACGGATTTGTGAGCATTCCCGTGGCGGAGGTTCAGGACGGCAATCTCCATCTATTCACCATCAATGTGAACGGACAGCCCATCCGCTTCATGGTGATCAAAAAGCCCGGCGGCTATGGCACCGCGCTCGATGCCTGCCTTATCTGTGGCGCCGATGGCTACCGCCAGGAAGGCCAGAACGTAATCTGCCGCCGTTGCGCCTCGGCTATCTACATTCCTTCGATTGGCCAAAAGGGCGGATGCAATCCCATCGGATTTGGTTCGCGCGTTGATGGTGACAATATTTTGATTGACGTTTCTGCCCTCACTAAATCGGCTGAAGAAATTCCGAAGTAGGCGGCAGGTGGACGATTTTACAGTTAGCTGAAAAAGGTTTATCCCGTCATTCCGGACGAAGTCCACGGGGCGCGGTGTGCGCCCCGTGCGGTTTGCCGGGGTGAGGAATCTCTCTTCTCCCGGGTATCCGCCGAAGAAAGATTCCAGAACGAACTTAGTGGATTTGACCAGGTGAAATGTTCTTTCGACTCGTAGCCGATTCATTCACTCGCCGGCCACGCCGCAAACTCTTGACCATGGCCGCGCTCGCCCTAGGCATGGCCGTCGCCACTGCCGCGCTCAGCGTCTCTCTCGACGTCGGCGACCGTCTCGCTCAGGAATTCCGCAGCCTCGGCGCAAATCTCCTCGTCACGCCCGAAGCCGACTCCTTGCCTCTTGAAATCGGCGGCGTGGATTATCGTCCCGCGAACGCAGGCGCCTACCTTCCCGAAGCCGACCTCGGCAAACTCAAAACAATCTTCTGGCGCTTCAACATCATGTCCTTCGCTCCTGTTCTCGATGTGCCAGTGAACGCATTGGCCGGAAGCCCCGAAGCGCCGGCATCTATTCGCGCCCTTGGTAAAACCACACTCATCGGCACATGGTATGACCGCCAGGTACCCATCCCCGACGGCACCACCTATGAAACCGGAATTGAGAAAACTAATCCTTGGTGGCATGTGGAAGGGAACTGGTTCCAGGATAATTCCGCGGACTGCGTCATCGGAACGGCATTAGCCAAACGCTTCGCCTTGAACCCCGGCGACACCCTGAACGTATCCGCTCCAGACAACTCCACAGGCATGGTCCTTACTGTTGTGGGAATCCTGACGACCGGCGGCCCTGAAGACGATGCCATCGTTGCTTCGCTTGGCCGCGCCCAGCGGCTCGCCAACAAGCCCGGCCAATACCGCCGTCTTTATGTAAGCGCCCTCACTAAACCTGAGGACGCCTTCGCCCGCAAAGATCCCAAGACCATGACCCCCGCGGAATATGACACCTGGTACTGCACGCCGTATATCAGCGCTATCGCTCTGCAAATCAGCGAAGAACTAAAGGGTACGGATGTGCATGTTATTCGCCGTGTAGCCGAAGGCGAGGGCAACATCCTCACTCGCGTCCGCACGCTGCTTTGGCTGGTAACATTCGCAGCGCTTCTGGCTTCCGCCCTTGCTGTTGGAGCGTCCGCCGCTGCTTCCGTCATCGAGCGCCGTACCGAAATTGGCCTTATGAAGGCTCTCGGCGCAGGCTCGGTGCTTGTAGGCGTGCTGCTCGCCGCGGAGCAATTGCTGCTGGCCTTCGTAGGCGGCGGCATCGGCTACGCACTTGGAATCGTTCTGGCGCGCATCCTCGGTGAACGCATCTTCGGCTTCACTCCCACTCCGAACCTCTTCGTGTTGCTGATTATTCTGGTCCTCGCGTCACTAATTACCCTGTTGGGCAGCGCGTTTCCCCTTCGACGGGCTTCGCGCTACGATCCCGCGCCCATTCTGCGAGGCGAGTGATGCCCACCACCGCAATGTTCTGGCGCATCGTGCGAAGGCTGCTTACCGCCAACTATTCTCGCCTGTTCGTGATTCTGCTCGCTCTGGCTGCCGGCGCGGCCGTAACTTCCGCTCTTCTGAATCTCCAGATCGATGCCAAGCGCCGCCTCACCGCCGAATTTCGAGCTCTCGGTGCAAATGTGATCGTAGCTCCTCGCGATCCCGGTACGGACGGCAACGGCGCTACGCTGGATGAAGCTGTGCTGGCAAAGCTGCCGGCGGATTACGAAGGCAAGCCTGTACCTGCCGTTGGCTTTCTGTACGTAATCGGCGAAATCGCCAAGGCTGGTGGACTCCACTTCGAACCCGCTGTGATTGCGGGAACGCAAGGGCACGGCTTGACCGAAATTCGCCCCGGCCGCCGCAATGAATACATCGCCGCGCTCGAGAGTGACCCCGATGCCTGCGAGGTTGGCGCAAAGGCCGCCGCGCAATTTCAGGTTCATGCGGGAGACTCCCTGCAACTTAGAAATGCGGGACGCACAGCAACGTGCAAGGTGTTTGCGGTCGTTGCCACGGGCGGTGCCGAAGATGCGCAAATCTTCACTCGCCTCACAACCGCCCAGTCCCTTGCGAATCTTCGCGGCCGCATCAGTTTGATCCAACTCAGCGTTACTGGCACCCCCGATTCGCTCAACCGCTTTATCTCCCAGCTTGGCCGCGACCTGCCATCAGTAGACGTCCGCGGCATCAAACAACTCGCCGAAGCCGAAGGCCGCATCTACAACCGCATCAGCGGCCTGCTATCCGCAACCGTGATCCTCGTCCTCATTCTCACTTCTCTCTGCGTCATGGCTGGCATGAGCAACGTTGCCATCGAACGAAAAAACGATGTCGGCCTGATGAAGGCCATCGGCGGTTCCGTCCGCCGCGTCGTGCGGCTCTTCCTGGCCGAAGCCATTCTCATGGGAATTGTCGGAGGCTTGCTGGGCTCCGCGTTCGGGTTACTCGTCTCGATCTGGCTTGGAAAAGCAGTATTTGGCGTGGCTGCGCAGCCGCGTTGGATTGTGTATCCTGTTTCCGTGGCTGTTACCATCATCGTTTCTATCGCCAGCGCCTTTCCGTTGCGGCGTCTTGCCAGCATTCGCCCCTCATCCGTGTTCCGAGGTGAAGCGTGAGCTCCCAGGTCGTGATCGATTCTTTAGTGAAGAAGTACGGCACCCTGCGCGCCCTGGACGGCATCTCCGTGAAAATTCAACCCGGAGAGTGGGCGGCGCTCATGGGTCCGTCCGGCTCTGGCAAAACCACCTTAATCAATATCCTTGGCGGCCTCGATACGCTGACCTCCGGCCACGTCTTGGTGGACGGCGTTGATCTGGCCAAGCTCGGCGAAAACGATCTGGTGCGTTACCGCGCGGAGAAAATCGGCTTCGTGTTCCAGCAGTTCCACCTGGTGCCCTACCTCAACGCTCTCGAAAACGTAATGCTGGCCCAGTATTTTCACAGCATCACGGACGAAGCGCAGGCCGCCGAAGCATTGAAACGTGTGGGACTCGGCGACCGCCTGACGCACCTCCCATCGCAACTCTCCGGCGGCGAGCAGCAACGCGTGGCCATCGCTCGCGCCCTTATCAATCAGCCCAAGCTGATCCTTGCCGATGAGCCCACGGGAAATCTCGACGAAGCCAACGAAGAAATCGTTCTCGGATTGTTCCGTGAACTTCATAGCGCCGGCCACACGATTCTCATGGTCACTCACGACCCTGATATTGCTCAGCAATCAGACCGTCGCATTGAATTAGTCCACGGCCACCTCGCCGTGGACCAGCGCGTCACCATGGACGACGGCATCCACTTCGATCACCTTCTCGAACAAATCTGGGTTTGCGGTGAAGAAGGGAACAAGGCCGACGTCGAGCACATCCGCACGCCCGGTGGAGTGGACCCCGTCCGCACCCTCGCGCGTATGGAGGATCTTCGCTTGGTGCGTCTACAAGATCATGAAGTGCAGCTCACCGAACGAGGCGAAAGCCGCGCCCGTGACGTAGTCCGCCGTCACCGCCTCGCCGAACGCCTCTTCAAAGACACCTTCCGCATTGACGATCACGAAGCCCACACCCAGGCCTGCAAATTCGAGCACATCATCAGCCCCGAACTCGACCAGCGCATCTGCTCTTTCCTGGGCCACCCCACCACCTGCCCCCACGGCAACCCCATTCCCCCCGGCGATTGCTGCAACCACAAAGAAAAGGAACCCCCCCGCTGATCTAGGTTATGTAGAGGCCGGTCTTTAGACCGGCTACTCTTGGGTTCGTCGTTTGTAGCGCAGGGAGAGTCTTCGAGCCCTGCGGTTTTTCTCTCAGGGTCGTAGCACGCGTCCTTCCGAGGGGCAGCCGCTACCAAGGCGGTCACCGAACCCACCAATCTCTGTCAATCCGGCCGGAAGGACGGCGTCGTTAGCTGTCCCGAAGCGGAGGAATCGCTATCCAATCTCAGATTTCCTGATGAATCATTCCGGCGGTAAACTGTAAACTGAGAACTGCAAACTAATAACTCCTCCCCCCATGCCCATACCCATCGATCACCGCAAGAAACCAACCGCCGTAAAAATCCACGTGAAAACCGGCGCGGGTGTGGACATTACTTGGGCCGACGGCCACGAAAGCCATTTCGATTTCCCCTATCTACGCGACAATTGCCCATGCGCCACTTGTAACGACGAGCGCGAAAAGAAAGCGGCGTTCGCGGGCAACGCACCCGCATCCTCAGCCGCCTTACCGATGTTCAAGCCCAAGCCCCGCGCTCAATCCGCCACGCAAGTAGGCAACTACGCCATTCAGATCAACTTCAACGACGGCCACTCCACAGGAATCTTCAGCTACGACTACCTGCGCTCCATGTGCCCCTGTTCGGAGTGTGCGAAGGAGTTTCGCGCGGCCGGTTTTCCCCGCTGACCACTGATTTTTGAAGTATTCATCCTGGGCGTTTTACTCGAAAATTCAACTTCCGCACGGTCGGTTTTCCCGGGGGATGTCCGAATTGGATCAACGCCGGTCCGTCGCAAACGCTTTCCGTTTTTTTCTTGCCTGTGTAGCGGCCGATTTTCGCAACAGCGAGCAGGGGTGGCGAGAACGGCCACAGGCCGCATGCATTCGAAACGTCCGCTGGTGCCTGGCTTAGGAATCACGCAGAAACAAGTTTACAGTTGTGGCTTGATAGTGTAGTTCCATTCGGGCAGAGTTTCGTGGCGCTGCAATCGAAGTGAAGCAATTTGATTGGGTGTGGGTTTGCGACCGCACTGGTAGTGTCGGCGGTCGGGATAGGCAGTGACCTTGAGCCCGGTTTGGGTTTGGGTGGTGCGGGCATAGTTGAGGATCTTTTGGTAAGAATCCAGCGGTTCGCCCGCCCAGTTGCGTGAGACTTCGGAGAAGAGGCGATGCTCGATGGGGTTCCATTTGGAAGCACCGCTGGGATAGTGGGCCACGGTTACGGCCAGGGCAAACGAGTTGGCCAGTTGGGACTGGAGCTCAGTTTTCCAGGCGTAGCAGCGGCAACTGTTGCTACCGCCGGTATCGGCCAGGATGAGCAGTTGGCGTGAACCACGATAGCGGGTGGAACCTTCGTGGTGCCACCAATGAGTGATGGCATGAGCGGCAAAGGCGGGAGTGTCATGGGAGATGCCGACCACCAGAGCACCGCGATTTTCCATAACATCGTAAATCCCATAAGGAATGGCGACGCCTATGGAATCGGTGCGGAAGTCGTGATCGTAAACACGACGCGGGGCAGATTCCCAACGGCGGCCAGGATTTTTGAAATTGCCGACGAGTTCGCGTTTTTTGCTGTCTACGCTGACGATGGGCAGATGACGGCGCTGGAACCGATAGCGCAACTCGGCCAGATATTCGAACTGAAGATTCCGGTTGGGGCTGAAGCTGGTAGAGATCTGCTTTTGATTGACCCGCAAAGAATAGCCCATGGCATGGAGCAGGCGGGCGACGGTATTGGGGGAGACGGCAATGTCGAGTTTGGCCAGCTCCTCCGCGATCGTGGTGGTAGTGCGGCGAGACCAACGTAAGCCGGTCATGGGATCGCCAGCGGTATCGTGTTCGAGCAGGCAATGGAGAACCGCGATTATGTCGGGCGTTTTTTTTCCGCCGGAGTACGACCACCGCCCGTGCGGCGAGATCTGCCGCTGACCACATTCTGATCCAGTAGTTGCTGACGACCGCGGGCCACGGTATGTACGTCCAAGCCCAGGAAATCGCCGAGCAGAGTGTCGCCGCCGTGGCCCAGGCGGATGGACTCCAGCCCGGCAAACAATCGGCGCTGTTGTTCATCGAGCAGGCCATAGAACAGCAGGATGGCGGCCTTGAGTTCATCGGGCGAAGCCTGGAGGTCGGCGGAATGGACAGCCACAGGAACGGCCTGAGCGCTGCGCCGGGCGAGCAACTGTTTGCGGCGCGGGGCGGATTCGATGTCGGTATAGAGAAACTGGCCACCCACCTCCATTCGCGCCAAGCACTGTTGCTCAACCAGATGGCGGAGAGGCTGCTGCACCTCGGCGTGCAGGGCATCGGCCAATTCATGGGCGTAATAGCCGTCGGGAGACTGGTTGACGAAGGTTTCCAGGGTGGCCAGCAGCGTGCCGTGGCGGGAGAACCAGACACCTTCATGCGACCACAGTCCGCGATCGTCGAAACGAGCGATTTCGGGCAGGGTGTAGAAGCGGCCGCGATGGGTGTAGCTGGCGAGATATTGAAGCTGCTTCAGTTTACGAAAGACAGTGAGATCGGTGTCTGTGCCGAGGACGCGCTTCAGCTCGGGTAGATCGGCAATCTTGTTACGGCGGATATGTTGGCGCAGGGCGGATGGATCGAAGGTAGTGGGCCGCATAATGTTAGAGTTCACACTCCTTGCTGGTGATGATGGGAACTATAACATAATCAACCAGGCTTTGGCGGGGAGGATCGATTACATCCTTCGAGCCTGTAGAGGCTATCTCAGAAGTCCAGGGTTGGATTTCCCTGGCTTTATTTGGCGGCTCCAGATGTTGAAGTTAACCCTATCAATGGGAACTTATTGTTGCGAGGGCCCTTAGGTTAGTGATTCTTTGCCTTTTCTTCGAAGATGCTTCGATGACACTTCGCCAGGTACTTTTGTCCCTTCTCTTTATCGATTAGTTCCAGATCAATTCCCGTCAAGGTGATTTCCTGCTTTAGGTAGTATGTCTTGCCCTTTTCAATTTCCAAACTCAGTAACCCGCGCCACCAGGAGACCTCCGCACAAAAATAGTGAGGTCCCGGGTCGAGCTCCATGTAGAAATAATTCCCCCTGCGGTTGACGCCCACCCATTTCCCGTTCACGGCGAGCTTCGCCCCTTCCGCAAGGCCCAGCGCGTTGCTCGCCGGGCGAATCACATACACAAGTCCCCGATCTGGCGGCTGCCCTGGCAATGCCTCGGCCTCCTTTCTTGTGTGATGTGAGAAGTGCACGTCCGACGTGCCGCACGCCAATTGTTCCAATCGCTCGTGCGTTTCTTTTCGTTCCGCTGTTCTGAGGACGCAGAGTTTTGTGGCCTCGACTCGTCGTTGCCCTGAGCCCAGCCAATGTCCCCTGTAGCTCCGAACAGCAGCAACCCGCCTAACGCAAGTCGAAAGCTTTTCATTGTGCCCGTTTTTTCTCGGAAAGCGTCGTGTCGTTATCCTGAAATTTCGAAGGGTCCAAGCTCATGGTCCCCATCACATACGCCGTAATCTCCGTTCCCCTTGGAACGACCGCGTCTTTTCCTCGAACGATCCACGGGACAATTATCGAAGCGCCGTACAACGAGCCAGCGATCGTCGCTGCAGTCGCTGTGGCCTCGTGTCCTTGGCCTTTTGAGTCTCTTATGGCCCGCACGTGCACAACCTCTCCGTCAGAAAGACGCACAGCTTCAACTCTCAGCTCCAGGTTCCCCCCGCGTGCCATGCTCCGCTTCGCCTGCGCCAACATAACTATTGCCTCCGCCGAACTACCCTTCGCGATCACCAGGCAATCGTTGACTAGGACCGGTTTCGTCACTTCCAACGCCACTTTGTCTCCGGCTAGCACTTGTGAGGAGACTACCGCACTCAAAAACCTCAAGTGGACCGGAGTGCCGTCTGCCAGCTCAAACCTGCCGCCGCCCGTCTCGGGTTGGCTGTGGTCCGCTCGTGCCAAATTGGCCTGGGGCGTGGGCACCGGCTCTTGCCCCTGCCGAGATGTGGGAACTTTCTCACAGGGAATGGCGCCCATGTGCATAGCGAGATTCGCTGCAAGCATTAGGGCTGCGACGCTTTCTCTCACTAAGGCACCTCCTTTGGGCTGTCCATCACTTCGGGATTTGCTCCAGACTCTTCACTTTTTCCTGCACCCCGGGCGCCGCCTTCGAGTTCGGCTGCAATTGCAAATATTTCTCAAAAGCCTGCTTGGCCTCGCTCTTCTTCCCCAATTGCAAATACGCATCCCCCAAATTCAAGAACGCGATGGCGCGACTGGGATCCAGCGCAATCGCCTTCTGGAACCACTCGATGGCCTCTGCATACAGCCCCAACTTGAAATGAGCGAATCCCGCGTTATTCGCAAACAACGCGCTATCCGGCTTCATTTGTGCGGCCTGTTCGAATTTCTCCGCCGCTTCGCTATATTTTTTCTCTTTGTAAAGCCGCATGCCTTCGTCGTTCGTCGCCGCAGCCGGATCCTTCCCTGCAACCACGCCAGCTTCCGTGCCAACGGTCGGCGTCGTGCCAGTCTTTCCGGCCTGCTGTCCCTCTTGAATTTGCGCTTGCGCGGCCGCCAACTGTTTCTTCAACTCCGCGTTTTGCGCCGCTTCTTTCCGGATCTCCTCGCGCAACTGTTCCAACTGCGTGTTCAGCTTGATTCCTTCATCTCCCAATTGCGCCGAATTCTCATTCAAAAACTCCGTCTCGTGATTCAGCTCGAAAATAAAGTCCCCGCCTTCGCTCCCTGGCAAATTCCCAAATGCAGGTGTTTGGTGCGACAGCGCTGACACTGCCGGAGTAACGTACGCCGCCAACTCCGATCCGGTAACCACTCCATCCCCATTCAAGTCCGCGCGCCCATCCAGCGCCTGCAGCAATGTCCACGTAAACACCGAATGCCCATTCGGTCCATTGTCCGCCACTTGCTGGTCCATTCCGCCGGCGGTAAACATCTGTCGCGCCGTCCGCCGCGAAATCTCCAGCAAGTAATTCCCCATTCCCAGCGTTCCTCCGCCTCGCGTCAACGCCAGCCCGCTGTAGCACGAATCCATCACGAACAACACGTGCTTTGCCGGAATCGCCTCGGCAATATCCTGGAAATTCGTCATCGAAATCGCCTGGCCCTCGTAATTCGTCAAGTCTGCATCCACGGGAATGATGTAGCCCAGGTCGCGCCCCGAAGCCAGGTGCCGCGTGGCTCCGTGTCCCGCGAAAAATACGAACACGCGATCCTCGCGTTTCACCAAATCCGGATTCCCCAGTTTGTCTCCCAACAGCGACAGTATGTTTTGCCGCGTCGCGTCCTTATCCAGCAGCAGAAAAGTATGCTCCGGCTTGAAATTGTATTTCTTGATTAGCAGATCACGCACGCCTTGCGCGTCATTCGCCGCATAACTCAGCTTCGGCCAACTCTCGTAAGCATCAATACCAATCACCGCCGCCCAACTGTCCCGGTAAATCGAAGCCGGCGCCGCCGGTGTTTGTGCCGTATCCAGCCCGCGTGTCCCTTCCACGGCGAACGCGCTCCCGTTCCACGAAGCGAACCGGTATCCATCCTTCTGCAGCGTTTCAATCAAGCTTGGCAACACTTCCAGCGTCACTTTGTGTATGTCGTGGAACAGGATGATTCCGTGCCCCTGCTTTTCCACCTCCTGCACAACGCGTTGCGCAACTGAATTCGGCACAGGGTCCGCCCAATCCTCCGAATCCACATTCCACAAAATCGCTTTCATCTTGTCGCTCTGTACCTTAGCCAGAATCCCCGCGTTGATCGCTCCGTAGGGCGGCCGGAATAGCACCGGCGGCTCCCTCAAAATCGTTGTGAGCAACGCGCTGGTCGTCTCGATCTCTTTCGTGTACCCAGCTTCATCCATTTTCGGCAGTACCGGATGACTGTAGCTGTGATTCCCCAGCGTCGACCCCTGCGCCAGAATGCGGGTGCTCACCGCGGCCGTCGCCGTAAGCTTTGCGTTCGCCTCGGTGGTTTCTGGCCCCAGGTTCCGCCCCACCTGAAAGAAAACCGCCTTCAATCCATACTTCTTCAAGATTTCCAGAATTTGGTCCGTATAGCGCGGATGCGGTCCATCATCGAACGTCAGCACCAGCGTCTTGGGCGGCAGGTCCGTGCCAAACAGTTCGCCGTTTGATGTTTTCTTCTTTGCGCCTCCTCCGCGTGATTCGGCCTGAGGCAGCGAGCCCTCTATCTCTTTCAAAATCTTCTCGCGCGTATATTTCTGTTTCAGGAAACTGACGTATTTTTCCCATGCCTCCCGGTGAACCACCATCCCGCGCGTCTGCAAGTTCCCCTGAATCTCTCCAATTTCTTTCTGGTAGAGCGCCTGAATCTGCGCCAACGCTGCCAAGTCGTCGCGGATTCGGCCCTGCAGCTTCGCGTTCGCCGCGGTTTCCGGCGCCGCCGCAAGTCCTTCCAGCAAATCCCGGAAGGCGAGCTTGTCCGCGTCGCGATATTCCGCATAAGTTTCCAAGCGGCTCAAGAACTCCTCGACCGCAGAACTCTGCCCATCGGCAAGCGCTTTCGTAAGCAGCGCCTCCAGCGCCGTCAGCCGCTCCAGGTTCTGCTCAAACAGCACTCTCCCAGCGGTAGCCGCGCGCTCCTTCACCCCCGGGTCCAGCGCCCCCGCTCCGTTCATCAAAACGATAATCTTCCGGTAATTCGCAACAATCTCGTCGCTACTGACTGCGATAGTGGAATTCGCGCCCACTCTTCCGTTCGTCGGCATACCTGCCAACAAAAGCAATGCAAAACAAGCCGCCCAACACCTGATCCACTCAGTTTTCATGATCCGCCGCCGCAGAAATGACCTTCTCTGCAAAATCATGACTCACCCCCGCCCAGAAATCCAGCGGCCCTTGCCATCGCGTTTCCACTAAATCTTCGCGGCGTTTCCCAAACTAGACTTGGCTCACAAAAGGTGCGAGCATAGATTTCGCAGGTCCACAGTCCATCTAATTAATGAGCAGCTCTCCAAACAACCCGGCTGCCCAGAGCCGCCTGGGAAATAGTATTCCGCGTGTTCTGGTTGCCACTACCGCGCTGCTGAGCTTCATCTCCTTCTGGCGCGCCGCCGCCATCGTTCTAAACGACCTCGCTTCCTCCGCTTACTACGCCGGTGGTGAAGCCGAAGGCTACATCGGCAAGGCCGCTCCCTGGTTCATCCTCGGCATCATGCTGTTCTCGTATTGTGTGCGCGCGATTTACGTCGAGAGCTGCAGCATGTTCGTGCGCGGCGGCGTTTACCGCGTGGTCAAAGAAGCCATGGGCGGCACGCTCGCCAAATTCAGCGTCTCTGCCCTGATGTTCGATTACATACTCACCGGTCCGATCAGCGGCGTCTCCGCGGGTCAGTACATCGTCGGCCTCATCAACGAAACCTCCGATTACGTCCATCTCGGTTTGCACATATCCCCGGGCATTGGCGCCGCATGCTTCGCCATCATGTGCACTACGTATTTCTGGTGGTACAACATCAAGGGCGTCCACGAATCCAGCCAAAAAGCTATGCGCATCATGCAGATCACTACCGTCATGGTCGTGATCCTGATTTCCTGGTGCGTCTACACAGTTTTAGTCCGCCACCCGGCAATGCCACCAATCCCCTCTCCTCACAACATCAAGCTGGGCCGCAACGCCATGGGCTGGCTCTATGGCATGCAGTTCGCCCACTTCGCCGGCATCATCGCCATCTTCATCGGATTGGGCCATTCGGTCCTTGCCATGAGCGGAGAAGAATCACTTGCCCAGGTCTATCGCGAAATCGAGCATCCCAAGCTCCCCAACCTGAAAAAAACGGGCCTCGTCATCTTTATTTACAGCTTGGTCTTCACTTCGCTGGTTTCTTTTTTCGCCGTGATGATCATCCCCGACGCCCAGCGCCAGCACTTCTTGGAAAACCTCATCGGCGGCCTGGCCATGAACCTCGAAGGTCCGTTCCTCCTTCGCCTGGTCTTCCACGGCTTCGTGGTAGTTGTGGGCACACTCATTCTCGCGGGCGCGGTGAATACGGCCATCGTCGGCTCCAACGGTGTCCTCAATCGAGTGTCAGAGGACGGTGTCCTCGCGGACTGGTTCCGCCAGCCACACCGCAAATTCGGCACTTCCTACCGCATCATCAACATCATTGCGGCGCTGCAAATCCTCACCATCATCATCAGCCGCGGCCAGGTCACTTTCCTCGCAAACCTCTACGCTTTTGGCGTGATCTGGAGCTTCGCCATGAAGGGCATGGCGGTGCTCGTGCTCCGTTACACCCACCCCGGCGCTCGCGAATACCGCGTGCCCCTGAACTTCCGCATCTTCGGTCTCGAAATTCCGGTGGGGCTGAGTTTGATCACCCTCACGCTCCTCGGCATCGCCGTCATCAACCTCTTTACCAAGCCCGAAGCCACCGTTGCCGGCGTCACCTTCTCCATTTTCCTGTTCGTCGTCTTCACAGCTTCGGAAAGATACACGCGTCACGCGCGCGGCAGCACAGCGCACGTCGAGATGGATCAGTTCCATCTCGCCATGGAAAGCGAAATCACGCCGGAATCCGTCGGCGCCCACCCTGGCAACATCCTGGTGCCCGTAAGCAATATCCATTCGCTCTACCACCTCGGGAATGTGTTGGAACGCGTTAAACCCGGCCGTCGCGACGTCGTTGTCCTTCACGTTCGCTTGTTGCGCCGTTCCGCCTCTGGCGAATACGATCTGGAAGCTGAGCAGCTCTTTGGAAGCATCGAGCAGCAGTTGTTTTCGCAAGCTCTCTCTATTGCTGAAAAACGGGGCAAGACGATTCGCCTTGCGGTAGTGGCCGCCAGCAATCTGTGGGACGGCATCCTCCGCACCGCCACTTCGCTGCAATCCAGCACCATCGTCCTCGGCCATTCGCCAAAGGAATCAACCGAGGAACAGGCCCGTCAGATTGGCGATGCTTGGGAAAAACTCGGCGACCCCAAGCCTCAATTCAACTTGGAAATTCACTATGCCAATGGCGACAAGGTCTATAAAGTCCTGGGTCCGCACGCTCCCAACCTCACTGCCAGCGAAGTGAATCTCCTTCACCGCTTGTGGCTGCGCTTCAGTGAATCCATCGCTCCGCTCGAATTCCACCACCACGATGTTGTCCACTTCGCCTTGGAAGAAGTTCAGAAAGAGCTAGACGAGGGGCATGAAGAAGAAATCCTGGCACGCCTCCGCGCTCACCTCGAAGCCAACCAAAAGAAAAAGCCATCTTCCGACTAGCCGCGGTGCTGGCTGCAAATTGCTTTTGAAGGAAATGGCGTTGTAGCGGCCGCGTTCTGAAGCGGGCGCCTTTGCTCCGTAGGGGTCCAACACGCTGGACCCCTTCGAGGCAATCCGTATCGCCTGAGATCCTACACCGCGCTAGTGCAATGCCCGCACTTCTTCGCCGCCAAAGGAATCGGCATCGCACACTGCGGGCAATCCTTCGTCGTAACTGGCGGGGGAGGCGGCACCGGCTTCGGCATCCACCGGTTGACCATCCGCACGACCAGGAAGATAGCAAACGCCACAATCAGAAAGTTGATGATCGTGTTGATGAATATCCCGTAATTGAGCGTCGGCGCCCCGGCAGCTTTGGCGAGCACGAGCGTGTCATAATGCTTACCGTCGAGGCTTGCGAATAAGTTGGAAAAATCCACGTGCCCGATCAACCGCCCAAGCGGCGGCATCAGCACATCGTCCACCAGCGAGGCCACAATCTTTCCGAAAGCTGCCCCGATTATCACGCCAACTGCCAGGTCCAACACACTGCCGCGCATGGCAAATTCTTTGAATTCTTTGAACACAGTTCTTCTCCTTATTCAATTAACTATGGCCGAAATTCGTTTCCTCGGGCGGAATCCCGGTAGCAGGAAAGAACATCACTGGCCACGCATTATAACGGAAGAACTACTAAGGTTGGCGCAAAATCAGTATGGCGCCCAGCAGGCCTCGGACGATCAGTATCAGCCCTGCGACCGCCAACAATTTCGCGACCCACAGAAACGGTACGCGCGTTACCGCCAGCATCAGCCCGCCAAGTAACACCAACGAAATCCCGCGGTTCCACTTCTGCCAACGTGCTGACCACTGACCAGGCCTCGCCAGCGCGAGCAATCCCCACGCTAGCATTGCGACGCTGACAATTAGCCAGGGAATGCTTCGGCGATCGATGTTAATTCGCCCCTGCAACCCCAGCCACACCACCAGGGCGCCCAACAGCAGGAACACCAGTTCCACCATCAGTTGGGAGAGGCGTGCGGGAGAGAGCATGGTTGCCCTATGCTATGCGTTCGATGCGCAACTTCTGGATGACTACAGGCACGCGCGGGCGATCGCTGCCATCACGCGCCACATTCGAGATCTTATCGGCAACATCCTGGCCTTCCACCACCTCGCCAAAAATCGTGTGCCTGTTATCCAGGTGCGGCGTGGGCGCAACCGTGATGAAGAACTGGCTTCCATTCGTTCCCGGTCCCGAATTCGCCATAGAGAGCTTACCTGCCTTGGAATGCCGCAACGAAGGATGAAACTCGTCCTGGAAATTGTACCCGGGGCCTCCCCGGCCGTCTCCCCGCGGGCATCCGCCCTGAATCATGAACTGGGGAATCACGCGGTGAAACACCAGGCCGTCGTAGTAATTGCGCTTTTCCTTTTTGCCGGTAGTGGCATTCACAAATTCTTTTGTGCCCTCGGCCAGCCCGATGAAGTTCTCCACGGTCTTGGGAGCTTCCTTATCAAACAGCCGGCAAACAATATTGCCCTGTGAAGTCTCGAAAATTGCGTAGGTTCCTGCGGCTCGCGCCATCGGTTCTCCTTTATCAGTCTGGATTCATCCATCCTACACGACGCCATCGTGCTTCGGCTACTGCACCAGGACGATCAGCTTGGCGTTGAACGCTGTGCCGTTCCCCGTCGCGGTCACCAGCACGCTGTAGCTGCCCGCGGGCGTTGGAACTCTTATTGGCGGTGGTGGTGGCGTGATTGTGGTGCCACTTCCGCCGCAACCTGCGATCACCAACACTGCGCCAATAACGCAACAACCAATCGCCCATGGCAATCGAGCCGAAGCGCGGTGCAACACACCGTAAAGCGCCAGAAGTATGGCAAACGCCATCACGGCGATCCCTGAGGTGGGCAGCCTTGGCAATCGCTCTATCAGCGCAGGGAGATTCGCAGTTTGGGCAACCGTGTAAGCATTGATTGTCAGCGTCGCCGTGGTGGAACCACTCACCGTGGGCGTTGCCGGATTCACGCCGCATCCGAAACTCGCGGCGGACGGCAGGCACGTCAGCGAAACCGGCATATTGAATCCATCTATACTATTCAGATTCAACAACACGTTACCTGTTTGCCCGGAAGGAATCACGACCCGCGGAGCACCGAACGAGAGTGAAAATGTGCCGAGATTCACATTCACGGTTGCGGGGGCGCTCGCTGAAGGCTTGTAACTCGAATCTCCAGTATAGACAGCCACCACCTGGTTGCTTCCATTCGACATCGAAAGTGCGGGCACTGGGCCCGAAGGGCTAGCCGCCGATGTGCCCACACCAGTTTGCACCAGGTTCCCGGGGAAACCCTGTCCGTTTACGTAGAACACCACCGTTCCGCTGGGCGCTGGCCCCGTCCTGGTGTTGCCCGCTACTGTGGCCGTGAAGTTAGTGCTTTGCAATCGGCTGATGTTCGAGGGAGCCACTGCAAGCATGGTGGTGGAGGGCAATCCAGTGGTAGCTGCCACCACGATGGGGTTCGGATATGTCGACGTGGCCGCAGCCCAATTGCTGTCGCCACCGTAGCTCACGCTGAGAGTCAGAGATCCCGCTGTCTGCAAGTTTGTGAACGTAGCCGTAGCGATAGCCCACGGGTATCCCCCTGCATAGTTGGTCGAAACAAGCGGCGCCGTGACACTGGTGGCTCCGAGCGTGAAGCTTACGTTACCCGAAGGGGGAGTGCCGATTCCAGTTCCAAGTGCTGCGCTCACCAGTAGGCTTCCGCCAAGCGGGACGCTGGGTTCGATAAGTGGGGTCCGGATATCGGGTGTTCCCTTCGTGATCGTGAATGTGAAAGGCCCTACGGTCGTGGGCCTATAGCTGGAGTCGCCAGAGTAACTCAGTGTAATGGCATGCGTACCCACCGAAAGACTATTTGGGAAATAGCCTGCAACTCCCTGGCTGTTAATGAGCACTTCCTGCACGGTTGCGCCGTCTGTAAACGTCACGGTTCCGGTGGCCAGTCCATAGAGTTGCTCGCCGTTTGTTCCATACGGTTCCCCAGTAAAGGTCCATTGTTCACCGTAACCCGCTTGCGCTCCAGTGTTGATCACGACCCCAGGGGCGCCGTAGGCGACAAACGAGATGGAACTTGTTTCCGGAGTCACTGTCAGGCTCACTGGAGTTGACACGCTCGGCCCAAACACGCCATCTCCGCTGTATTCGGCACTCACTTGATAGGTTCCTCCGGGGAAGAAACCTGCGGCTTCACTCGCCGTCCCATTGGAGAGCGGAATCGCTTCGTTTCGTTGCAGCGGAAGACCGCTCGTCGTGCTAATTGCGACGTCACCCGAAGGCGTCCCAGAACCGGACGCCGCGGTGACGTTTGCGGTAAACGTGACGGGTGTGCCATGAACAATGGAGGTCGGCGAAAGCGACAGCGAGGTCGTCGTGGGCGCAAACGAAGTCTTGTTCCAATTCGTGACAAGCGCGTTCGCATCAACAGAGCCCAGACCGCTTGCAAGATCGTAGCCGGGGCCCGCGGCATACTCCTGCAAGGAATATAACCCGTCACCATTCGCATCCAGTGAGCAGTTAGGAGTGCCCTGCACGCACGGGACGTTGTTCGTGCCCAGGGTTACATCGTGAAAAACCGCGGGCTGCTGCCGCGCCAGCGCGTACAGTGTGTAGTTGGCTTGCCCTTGCCGCCCATATTTCTGATTCACCAGGGCCATAATCCCTGCCATCGCGGGCGACGACGCGGACGTCCCTCCGACAAGCAAGATCGGTGCCGGGCTTCCCGCTGTTGCAACGCAATCCTCGGCCCCAGTGCAAATTGCATAACCGCTTAAATTCGTTCCTGCCGCAGCGATCAAGGATACGTCCGGCACATCCCGCACCCCATCATTTGGCACTCCCGTGGCCGTCTGCCAGATTGGCTTCGCATACCCCGCTTGGCACACCACGTTTCCGGGACCATCCGTGCCGGAGGCCACGCAATTGCTAGCCCCACCTCCACCGCCCACGATAGTTCCGGCGTAAGTCAATACATTCAACCCAAATTGAGCATCCCATGCCTGCTCGGGAAGTGGCGCCTTCAACGATCCGTTGCTCGCATCGTTGCTTTGGTTCCAGAAGGGCGCGACGCTGGAAGGCCCGGAACCATAATTCGCATAGTAAAAATCAGTGCCTCCCACAGCTACGTCCCATGGCGTGGAGGCAATGCCGTTCACTCCCAACCCCTGCGTGGCTGCCTGCTCTCCAACAAAATCACAACCGGCAGAACCAGTATCTCCTGTGGCGACAAAAACCGTCTGGCCTTGCGCCGCGGCTTGCTCCCACAGCCCAGTCCACATCTGGTTTCCGGCCGCTTGGAGTGCCGCTTCGCAACTTGACAGGCTTACGCTAATTACTGACGCTTGGTTGTCCTCGATGGCCCGGATCGCTGCCAAATCAATGGGATCGGTCACCTGGCTGCCATTGGAAATGTAAAGATTCACCGTTGCGTTCGGCGCCACGGCACCGCTCAGTTCCACATCCAGATACGCCTCAATATCCGAGTCGGGCAGCGGCCCAATGCCCGGATCACCGCCATCAATCACCACTTGCGTGGGATTGCTGGCGAGCCCGAAAAGCTGGCGGTACGCATTGACCACGCTCAGGTCAATGTTTGATTCTCCGATAATCCCAATCGTCTGGCCCGAGCCGTTGACTCCCGCTGTATAAAGCGGCGCGAGGTCGTATTGCGTCGCGAAATCTTCCGGCCCAATCGCGTAAAAGCCCGAGTAGCCTGCCGGATTCGTAAACAGAGGTGTTGCTTTGCCACTGCTGCGGGAATAGGAGGCTGGCCCCATGGCTTGAATCAAAGGTCTGGCCCGGAAATTGTTGATCGGAGAAACACCACGCACGATTGGCGCAAGCGCTTCCGGAATTGTCAGATCGGTGGCATTGGCGTAGTGAATTTCGCCATTGATATTGAATTGATGAATCTCAGAGTGAAAAGTCTCCCGCACATTTGCTGCGGTTCCGGAAAACTCAATTAGGCCTTTGCTCTGGGTTACCGCTGTCACGCGGAAACCGTGGGACGAAATCCAGTTCTTGACGGCCTCAATGTCCGAATCGGTTGGCCCAAACAGCTCACCGAATCGCACCGGCGTCAGCCATTTGTGAAACAAGGCCGAACCCGGATTGTGAACCTCGCTCAGGAATTGGTGCAACGCCGCCTCTCGCTCTGGCGGACGGTTGAGCATCAGAAACATGCGATCCGCTGCGAACGAATCGGGCACAGCCCCCTGGTCAAAACGTGTGTGCGCAAAGGGGTGCGCCGTGCCGGGGAGTGTCACTCGTTTCGTTTCGTCAATAGCTCGGGTTACCAGAGGACGGGGCGGATTCTGAACCTGAGCAATCAGAGGCGCAGAACAGCCGGCAACCACCAGGCAGACCACAGAAGCACAAAAAGAAAACCTGGACACAGACTCCTTCAGCGGAGCGCAATGAAATTCGCGGGTGTAAGGCAGGACGCTATAGCGCACGCGGCTTACAGCTTGCAATCCAGCGACCCGTCGTTTCTGCTATAGCCGCAGTATAAAACTCGCAACCTGCGAAGTAAACTTTGATAATTCTCCCGCCGCGGGGATTTACCAGCCTTTCTGTTTCCGGAGTTCCGTGATGTGCGCCGTGTGGTGCCGCCCGTGCCAGGTGTATAAAAACAGCAGCCAGTCCACGTTTTTCACACCGTGATCCGGATGCACCAAAGTCCGCGCATACTCTTCTGTCTTGAGTGATCTCAGCAGTCGCGCCCAGCGCTCGTGCAGCGGTTCCAGAAGCTTCAGCGAAACTTGCACCGGCGCGCTCCGGGCATCCTCCAGGTTGGCCCAAATGTTTTCGTCGTACGGTTTGATCGTCGGCTGATTCTCCGTCAACGCGAACCGCAATCGGATGTACGCATTCATGTGGCTGTCCACAAGGTGATGCACCACCTGCCGAACTGTCCAGCCTCCGTCGCGATAAGGAGTATCCAGTTGCCTCTCGTTCAATCCCGCAACTGCTGCCCGGACTTTCGCTGGCGTCGCAGCCAACTCCTCAATCGCTGCCTTACGCAGCGCCGGCGTTACTTCCTTTGGCAATTCAAATTTCCCGACGGGGTATCGCACATCCATGGAAAACCCTCCTCATCCTCGTGAGCTAACGGCTATCACTGTAGATAGATGCCCAGCGGACAGTCCATCGGTATACGAGATCAGAACTTTGCCAAATTGGCTGCATCTTGCCGGAGCGGGGAGAAACGAAGTGGGATTTCGCAGCGTTACTCTGTTTCAGGACTTGTCGGCACGCCAATCGCCGACCTGCCGGGAGGCGATCGCAAGGAGGAACAGCAGGATGGCGCCACGCAGAAATGTGTAATAGGAAATGAATGCACCTTCCGCGGGTACAAAGTCCGGCCATATGCCGAATACCGCCAGCGCGCGAAGGATAATTGTCAGCACCGTGCACACGATCCCCAGCCAATAGCTATACACAGCAATGTGTTTCTCCATCTAGAACTCCCTGGAACCCGTCATTTTTGGTGCGGAATTGACCTTACTTGCAACCTACGCCCGGCTCCCACCACTGTCAATCATCTCTGCCCGCGCACGTTCCAGGCCTGCACTTCTCTCTTTGGACGAGGATGTTACAATCATCGTTCGCTCTGTACCGCCGGGTCTCCATTACGAATCTAATTACCGGAGCCATTCGCATGCACAAGGTAGTAATTATCGGAAGTGGCTGTGCCGGTTTGACTGCGGCCATCTATGCCGCACGCGCCAATCTGAGCCCTCTCGTTCTGGAGGGACATGAACCCGGCGGGCAGCTTTCCCTGACCACTCACGTCGAAAACTATCCCGGCTTTCCCGAAGGCATTCTCGGACCCGAATTAATCGAGAACATGCGCAAACAGGCGCAGAAATTCGGTGCGCAATTCAACGCGGGCACGGTCAGCGAAGTGGATCTCAGCTCGCGCCCGTTCAAGATCGGGGCCGGCAGTGACGTCTACGAAGCACAATCGCTCATCGTCGCGGCCGGCGCTTCCGCGCGCCTGCTCGGCCTCAAGGGCGAAAAAGAACTCATCGGCCGCGGTCTTTCCACTTGCGCCACCTGCGACGGTTATTTCTTTCGCGGCAAGCCTATCGCCGTCGTCGGCGGAGGGGATTCCGCCATGGAAGAGTCCAACTTCCTCTCCCGCTATGCCAGCAAGGTTTACCTCATTCACCGCCGCAATGAATTCCGTGCTTCCAAAATCATGATCGACCGCGCCAGGGCTAACGAAAAAATAGAATTCATCACTCCCTACGTCGTTGAGGAAATCCTCTCGCCCGACGGACTCGTGTGCGGTGTCCGCCTCCACCACACGCAATCCGGGGAGAAACGAGAAATCCCCTTGGACGGTGTTTTCGTCGCCATCGGCCATAATCCCAATTCCATCATCTTTCGCGGCAAGCTCGAAATGGACGAAAACGGTTACCTCATCCCTCGCCACGGCAGCCTCACCAGCGTCCCGGGCGTTTTCATCGCCGGCGATGTTCAAGACCATCGCTACCGCCAGGCAGTCACCGCGTCCGGTTCCGGCTGCATGGCGGCCATTGACGCCGAAAAGTTCCTTGAAGAGCACAAGGACTAGCCAACCACTAGCCTCTCCCGAAAACTACGGGCATAATCATAGTGTCCATGCTTCGGTCGATTCTTCTCAAACTCTCGGATAGTAAGGGTTTCGCGCACTGGGTCACTTCCAACTCCACGGCCCGGCGCGTATCTCACCGTTTTGTTGCCGGCGAAACATTGGATGAGGCCGTCGCTGCTGCCCGTGTTTGCAATAACTCGGGGATGGCCGTCACGCTCGATTGCCTCGGAGAAAACGTTGCCACTCCTTCCGACGTACAGAAGGCCCGCGACACTTATCTCCAAATTTACGACCGCATCGCCCAGGAAAAGCTGAACGCCAACGTCTCCTGCAAACTAACGCAACTCGGTTTGGACCTCAGCGTCGAATTCTGCGAGGGTCTGGTGCTATCGATTGCGGAGCGCGCCGCCTCCTACGATAGTTTCTTGCGCATTGACATGGAAAGCTCCGTGTACACTCAGCGCACCGTCGAACTCGTCAAGCGTGTTCGCGCGCAAACACCGGCGGTCGGCGCCGTCATCCAGTCCTATCTCTATCGCAGCGAGAGCGATATTCGCGATCTGCTGTCCTATGGTTGCCGGATTCGCCTTTGCAAAGGCGCCTACAAAGAGTCCATCGACGTCGCTTATCCGCGGAAAGTTGACGTGGACGCAAACTACGTTCACCTGATGCAAGTGCTCTTATCCAGCGGTTTTTATCATGGGATTGCCACGCACGACCCGCTCATTGTAGCCGCTACCATACGCTGGGCAGCGGAAAAGAAAATCTCCAAGGACGATTTCGAGTTTCAGATGCTCTATGGAGTGCGCGCCGATCTTCAGCGCCAACTGGTTCGCGATGGTTACCGCGTGCGCATCTACGTCCCCTTCGGCACCGAGTGGTTCCCCTACTTCATGCGCCGCCTCGCAGAGCGCCCCGCCAACATCGGCTTCATCCTCCGCAACTACTTCCGCTCCTGATCCCTATTCTTAAAATTGTGCCTCGTCTGGGAAATCTGTGGGTAACTGGCGGGCTCAGCGCTGCGGTTCGCTGAGGAATCGGTGGAGTTTGCGGCACGTCGCATCGAGGGAGTGTTGCTCTTCTTCCGAGCCGTTGTGGATCAGTGGGCCGCCGTCGGCATGAACCGCCTCGCGAAGAAGTCGCTGCGCAGTGACTTTTCTCAATGAAGGGGTGTAGTTCAGGTCGCGGATAATTTCTCCACCTAGTATCCAGAGATTGTCTACGTGTCGGCGAATGGTCTTCGAAGAAAGACTGGAGGAGGCCAGATGCTCGATGAATGGCCGGAAGCAAGCAACCAGTTCTTCCCCTGGCGGCAGGTCTTTTTCCAATCCCATCCAGGAGCGCGGCCAGTTGTCCAGATCGCGGCAGTAGGCGGAAACATCGCAGGACGCCGGCGCGGTAGCAGCGCGGTTTACTTTGCCAGTCTTGGCCTTGAAAATTGTCCGTGACATGGAACTGCTCACAATTCTAAACCACTGCCATCGCCATCGGGGATTTGTCTACCAGCACGCCCGCTTTGGCCCCGACCAGAAAAGCATCGAAGTGGACGTCCGACCGCGGGAGGGCTCGGCAGCGGTCTGCTCGGGGTGCCACCAGCCGGCGCCGGGTTACGATCATCTTCCCGAGCGGTGCTTTGAGTTCATTCCGCTGTGGGGCTTTCTGGTTTTCCTGCTCTACCGCATGCGACGCGTGGACTGCCGGAATTGTGGCGTGCTGGTCGAGGAGGTTCCCTGGGGCGATGGTAAGCATCGGTTGACCAGAGCCTATATGCTGTTTCTGGCCCGCTGGGCGCGGAAGCTCTCCTGGAAGGAAACCGCCGAGGCCTTCCACACTTCCTGGGACCAGGTGTGCGACGCGGTCGAGTATGTGGTCGGCTGGGGCCTGGAGCATCGCACGCTGGAGTCGATCCGCGCCATTGGTGTGGATGAAATCCAGTACGCCAAAGGCCACAAATACCTGACGCTGGTCTACCAGATCGACCAGGGGCTCACCCGCTTGCTGTGGGTCGGCAAGGAACGCACCATCGAATCCTTCCAGGGTTTCTTCACCGTCCTCGGAGAGCAACTCGCTGCACAGATCGAGTTTGTCTGCTCGGATATGTGGCAGCCGTACCTGGACGTGATCCGCCAGAAATGTTCTCAGGCGCTGCACATCCTCGACCGCTTCCACATCGTCGCCAAGATGAATAAGGCGTTGGATGATGTCCGCGCCGCCGAGTCGCGCAAGATGGCCCAGGACGGCTACCCGCCGCTACTGAAGAAGACGCGCTGGTGCGTGCTCAAGCGCAAAGAAAATCTCACCTCGCAGCAGAAGTTCCGTCTGCGAGATCTGCTCCGCTATAATCTCCAGACCGTCCGTGCCTATCTCCTCAAAGAAGATTTTCAGCAGTTCTGGGAATACAACTCGCCCACCTGGGCCGGCATGTTCCTGGATTTCTGGTGCCAGCAAACCATGCGATCCCGCATCGAGCCGATGAAGAAGATCGCCCGAACGTTGCGTGCTCATCGCGAGCTGCTGCTCAACTATTTCAAGGCCAGAAAGCAGATTTCCAGCGGTGTGGTCGAGGGACTGAACAACAAAGCGAAAGTAACCATGAGAAGATCCTACGGCTTTCGTACCTTTCGCATCCTGGAACTCGCGCTCTATCACTCACTTGGCAAACTACCTGAGCCAGAGCTTACCCATGAATTCTTCTGACGATTCAAAATTGTCATCATACTCAAAATTGTCATTCCGACCGGAGGGACGGCCGTTTCTGCCGTCCCGGAGCGGAGGAATCTAGCCTCAACCTTAGGATTCCAGGTCACCCCAACGTTTCCCCAGGTTGAATCGCATGTATCTCCAACCCCGGAATGTCCTTGGTTTCCGCACGAAACCCTTCCGGCGTCCCAGTCAACATTGGGAAAGTAGCGTAATGCATCGGAATAACGTGCCTCACTCCGAGCAAACGCGTAGCCACCGCCGCTTCCCGCGGTCCCATCGTGAAGATATCGCCAATGGGCAGAAACGCCAGTTCCGGCTTGTAAATGTCTGCGATCAGCTTCATATCCCCGAACACCGCCGTATCCCCCGCGTGGTACAGCGTTACGCCCCCGGGTAGATTCACGATGAAGCCCGCCGGCTCTCCCCCATAAAACCTCTGCCCGTTTTCATCGATGGAACTCGAGTGGAAAGCATGCGTCATAGTGACTATAAAATCGCCCACATGCCGCGTGCCCCCCTTGTTTACAGGCAAACATAGTTCGCCGAGTCCCTTGCCATCGAGATACAGGTAAATTTCAAAGTTAACGACAATCTTTGGTTTGAACTGTTTTCCCAGCGCCAGCAGATCACCCATGTGGTCCGTGTGCGCATGCGTCAGAAAAATCGCATCCAGCCGCGCCAGTTTCTTCAGTGATTCCGGGCATTTGGGATTTGTCGTCACCCAGGGATCAATCAGCGCCACCTGTCCCCCGGGCGTGGTTATTCCAAACGTGCTGTGCCCGTAATACGTAATTTTGTTGCCCTTCAGGTTTAGCATCTCGCCTCCGTGGAATCCTTCTGACGCACGATGAGACAACCTGGTCATGCGTTCCTAAATCTTTAACAGTGACCGTCTCTCTCTCACTGTGCCAACAGGCTACGGATCGCTGCCTCATACGTAGCGTGATCGCTTGCACCCACTACATGTCCTACTTGCCTGCCATCTCGTGCGTAAAAGAACGAGGCAGGCAGCGCCCCGTTATATCCCTGCCGTACCGCCTGGGAAAAAACATCTTCATCGCCCTTTTTCTTGCGGTAGTTCGGGAAGATAGGCTTGTACCGCGCCAGAAACCTGCGCATCAAGATCAGGTCGCCATCCTGATCGAAATCCACGCCCACCACCTGCAAACCCTTGGGCGCGTACTCCTTGGCAAGTTCATTCAGCATGGGGTATTCGTCGCGGCAGGGTTCGCACCACGTGGCCCAAAACGTCACCAGCAGCGGCTTACCTTTGTAGTGCTGCAAAATCTTCTGATATCCCTGCAAATCAATAAGTTCCGGGTCCTTTGGAGCCGGCGTCTGGGCGGCCGCCAGAGCGATTCCCGCCGACACCCACAGCACAACCAACAATAGCCTCGGTTTCATTCCCCTCTCCTCAGCCCCTTATATTATCGCGTTTGCCCGGGTTGAGAATCTCCCACTACCCACGTAGAATTAAATCCAGGTACTTATGACCTGGCAGTGCCTGAGTCTGGTCGATTTCTGCCTGTTGCGCTGAGCAGGTCCGGCCCGCTGCCTTCAACTAAGGAGATTCTGCATGGCCTACGTGATTGCCGAACCCTGTATCAACACCAAGGACACCGCTTGTGTTGATGTCTGCCCCGTGGATTGCATTCATCCCCGGAAAGACGAGGCGGCGTTCCAAGCCGAAACGATGTTGTACATCAGCCCCGCTGAATGTATTGATTGTGGCGCTTGTGTTCCGGTCTGCCCTGTCACCGCCATCTTTGCGCTCGAAGATCTGCCGGAGAAGTGGACGAAATTTACGGCCATCAACGCCGAGTGGTACGAAAAGAAGTAATCACCATTCGCGCCGATCAATCTGGCGCATCCGCTCTCAACGCGCTCCGGCCTTTCGGGGCGCGTTGTTTTTTACCGTTCTTCCCTTGCCCCACAAGCTGCTTTTTTCCGCTCCCTGACATCCAATCGTGTGAAACAATCCATTCTTTGCTGGAGTTTCCTTTGCGCCCATTTGCCTTCTGCTATTCTCTGATTGGCTTCCTGATCGCAGCACTTCTATCGCCTCTTCTCGCGGCGCAAGCCCCTGTTCCTGTTGCAGGCAACTTCACAGGAACGCTCCAGGCCGGTGAGGCGCAGCTCCACCTGGTCTTGCATTTAACAAAGACCCCCACCGGCGCCTATCGCGCCGCTCTCGACAGTCTCGATCAGGGCGTCTTCGCCATCGAAGCCACATCCACCAAAATCGACGCTGACACTTTGAGCCTCGAAGTCAGTTCCCTTGGCGTGCGTTTCGTGGGCAAGGTTTCTCCCGATCGCCATACAATTGACGGCATGTGGTCTCAGGGAGAAGCTGCCTTGCCACTCGTCTTTCACCGGCAAGCTCCCGGCGCCGCCACTCGCAAACCCACGGAAGCCATTTTCCCTGTCGAAGGTCTCTGGCAAACTGCGCTGGAAACGCATGGTTTGCGCCTCCGCATGCAGTTGCACATCGCTCACGACACCGACGGTCAGCTAGTGGGTGCGCTGGACAGTCTCGATCAGCAAGTCAGCGGTCTCCCGGCCACCGGGTTGGAACTCAAGGAAGCCGCTTTTCATTTTGAAATTCCCTCGGTCGCGGGCACATTTGATGGCACGCTCAACCCCGCCAAAAATAAACTCATCGGCAATTGGTCGCAAACTGGTGCGGATTCAAAAATCGAGTTTGTGCGTTCGGATCAACCCTTCGAACTCCGACGTCCGCAGACTCCCTCAAAACCCTACCCATATCGCGAGGAGGAGATTTCCTTTTCCAATGCCGCCGCGGGAGTGACGCTGGCGGGAACGCTCACACTTCCCAAGGGCGCCGGCCCCTTCCCCGCGGCGCTCCTGATTGCCGGTTCAGGGCCCAACGACCGCGACGAAGCCCTCGCGAACCACCGGCCATTTCTTGTTCTTGCCGATCATCTCACCCGCAAGGGTATTGCTGTTCTCCGCTACGATAAACGCGGCATCGGCAAATCCACCGGCTCCGCGGACCAGGCAACCACCGTGGACCTGGCGGCCGATGCGCAAGCAGCCCTTACCTACATGAAATCCCGGAAAGAAATCAATCCAGCAAAGATTGCCTTGATTGGCCATAGCGAAGGCGCCATGATCGCGCCGCTCGTCGCGGCGCAGTCGAAAGATGCAGCCTGGGTTGTGCTTCTCGCCGCTCCCGCCACCGTTGGCGAAGCAACGTTTCTCAACCAGTCGGAACTCATCGGTAAAGCCGCTGACCTGACGGATGAGCAACTCGAGGCTAGCCTGAATTTTGACCAAGTTGCCTATGACTTGGTTCGCACGGAAAAAGATTCCGCTACTTTGCGCGAAAAACTCAAAAGCCTGGTGAAAGAGACCGGTCTGGACGCGGCCATGCCACCCGTGCTTCTGGAAACTCAATTGCGCATGATGGAATCCCCTTGGTTCCGTTTCTTCCTGGATTATAACCCGCTTCCGAATCTGAGAATCTTGCAGGTTCCCGTGCTTGCGCTCTACGGTCAGAAAGATCTGCAAGTCCCCGCGAAAACCAATCTCCCTCTGCTCAAGCAGGCTTTACAAGATGCCGGCAACAAGGATTCCGACGTCCGCGAACTTCCTGACCTGAATCACCTTTTCCAGCACGCCTATTCAGGCACCCCCACGGAATACGGCGCCATCGAAGAAACTTTTTCCCCGGACGCCCTGCAAATCATCTCTGACTGGCTCCTCCACCACAGCGCCAATTCCTAGCGGCCACCTTCTGAGGCGGGCGCCTTTGACTCCACGACCCAACAATGGATGTCATCCTGAGGGGCGCGTCGTTTGCGCCTCGAAGGATCTCAACCATTCCCCGTCTTCCTCACCCGTTGCAATATCTCCCCCGCTCGCGGTATCAACTTGGTCCCCTCTCCTTCTCGCCCCTGCCATGCCGCGCTGTTGATGCTCGCCGGATCCGCGTAATCCAAATTAATCCGCCGGCACAACTCCGCCGGAATCCCTGTCGCCAACGTCACTCGAATGCGCGAAGTCTCCGTGCCGCTCGCCAGATCGTACGTGCCCTCTCCCCGCACATGAATGGAATGCGCCAGGATGCCGTGAGGCACATCCTTAAACCGCTCCCATTGTTTCAGAAAATAATCTCGGCAGTGGTAGCCGATCTTCTCGATGATCGCCCCGTGCGTATAGCTGATTTGCGTTACTCCCGGAGCGTAGATGACTACTTCGCCCCCATCTTCGATCGCGGGCTCCGCCTTGTACATGCCTTTCGCGGCGGTCCACAGATCCTCATACATTCGTGGCATCACAGAGAGTATCCGGCGATACGGCCGCTCCGCCCACTCGATATGAATCTCAGCGGAGAGCGCCGCCGCCGCTTGCCACGCCTCTTTAGGCGCTCCGAAAAACATTCCCGAAACACCATTGTGCGTCACAACCAGGGCCAGGCAGGCCACAGGCGCGCGCACAAATTCCGCCGCTCGATCGATCACTGCGCGGACCGGAGTTGCTTGCGTGCCGATGATGTTGCGGCTTCCGAGCAACGCTCCCAGCCAATGCGTGTGGTCAATCATCTCTTTGCCGCTGATCCCCGGGAAAAGATATTTGTTGCCGCCGGAAAAGCCCACCACCTCATGGGGAAACACCGGCCCGCAGATCAGCACCTGGTCGTAGTCGTAGATCAGCCGGTTGATGCGCACCACAATCGGCTCGCTGAGAATACCGCTGGAAATCTGCGCAACCTCCTCGGCGGGAATCGTCCCAATTTCGGCGAACGTCGCGGGAATATCCCAACGGTGATTGAAAATGCGGGAACTGCCGCAAATCCCACCCTTCACGGGCTGGCCCAGCAGCCGCGCCAGATGCTCGTCGTTCATCAGCGGATGGGTGCCGAGCGCGATCAGAAAGTCGCAAGCTGCCACGGTGCGCCCTGCAATCTCTTTCTGCAGTAAATCGAACAGCAGCGGCATTGGCATCGTCCGCGTACCATCCGGGATGATGATCAGCAGCCTCTTGCGCTCAATCCGCAGTTCGCCCAGCGCCCGCGAAATGAACTCGCGAATCTCGTCGAGCGAAAGCGTCCCCCGATCAATGGCTTTCCTGTGAATCATGCGCGCCCTTCTCGCTCTAAACTCCTGTCTGGACGGCTCGCGAGTAATCCCCACAATTTAGGGGGTCGGAGCTTTAGCTCCGCCTTTAAGCACTCGGCAATCCTTGGGCTTTAGCCCCTGAGGAAATGGTTTCCAGTACCATTCCGCGACCAGTCTCCCCGCGCCGCCTCCCAACGCGATCCCAGAGCCACGTTACTGCTCCTCCCGGAACTGTGGGGAACTCTGACCCATTATGCGCAAGATTGCACGGGATTGCGCGTAGTTCCCGGGACTTCCGGCATCCTGGGGGTTATTGCGGGAAATTTTTCCCTTCCTTAACACTCCCTCCACGCTCTCGCGGTATCATGGAATCGCAACAAACTGGCCCTATCACAACCCGCCTCTCAGGGGGTGTCAGGGTATCATAGAACCGAAAGACTATGACCTCGACCAACCCGCCATTTCATCTCATCCTGATCATCCACGCTCATCAGCCCGCCGGCAATTTCGAGCACGTTTTTGAGGAATGCTACGCGCATTCCTATCTGGCGTTTGTCGCGCTTCTTGAAAAACATCCTCGCATCCGCGCTGCGCTTCACTATTCCGGTCCGTTACTCCTTTGGATCGAGAAGAATCACCCCGAATACTTCGACCGCATTCGCCGGATGGTCGCTTCTGGCCAAATCGAATTGATTGGGGGAGGCTTTTACGAGCCCATCCTCATTTCGATCCCCGCCACCGATCGCCTGGAACAACTCAACCGCCTTGCGGACTATCTGGAGAAGCACTTTGCCAGGCGGCCCACTGGAGCTTGGCTTGCCGAGCGCGTTTGGGAGGCGCAACTGCCCTCCACGCTGGCCGAAGCCAACGTCAGCTACACACTTGTGGATGATTTGCCGTTTCTGGCCGCGGGTTTTGAACAGGACGAACTCTACGGCCCTTACGTAGCCGAAGATTGCGGCAAATCTGTCTGGCTCTTTCCGGGTATCAAGGAACTGCGCTATCTCATTCCTTTCCGCAAAGTCGAAGAGTCCATCGCCTATTTCAAAGCCGCGGCCCAGAAGCATCCCGGTGGCGCCGCCGCTTTTGGCGACGACATGGAAAAATTCGGCGTTTGGCCGGGAACTTTCATTCATTGCTACGAAGATGGCTGGCTGGAGAATTTCTTCCTGGCACTCGAGGAAAACGATTCGTGGCTGAAGACGACCACTCCAGCCGACTTCATCGCCTCTCATCTTCCCCTCGGCCGCGCCGATCTTCCTTCGGCCTCCTATGCGGAAATGATGGAATGGGTGCTCCCAACCAACACGCGCCTGCGCTATTTTGCCCTCGAAAAAGAATTCGCCGCGCGCCCTGACCTGCTTTCGTTCATTCGCGGCGGCTCCTGGCGCGGGTTCTTTCGCAAATATCCTGAATCGAATCTCTTGCACAAGAAAATGCTTCGCGTCTCGGCTTGCGTCGCTTCTGTTCCTGCGCGCCAATCCCGCGTCGAACAAATCGCGCAGTTACAGGAAGCACGTGATCTGCTCCTGCGCGGACAGGGCAATGATGCCTATTGGCACGGCGTCTTTGGCGGTCTATATGCGCCACATCTCCGCACGGAACTTTGGCGTCGCCTCATTCGCGCGGAATCCCTCGCTGATCAACTCACCCCCAATGGCAATCGGCCTCGCGTCGAGTTGCTTGATTACGATGCCGACGGCGCTCCCGAACTTCTTTTTACCGCGCCCGAATACCAGGCCTTGCTTAAGCCTTCCGATGGCGCCACGCTCGCAGCCTTCGATTTCCGCCCCGCTTCCGCCACTCTTATCAATTCCGTCATGCGCCGCCGCGAGGCCTACCACGCTCGCCTCCGCGAAGCCGCCTCGGGCGCTTCCTCGCAGGGTGGCGCCGTCTCCATTCATGACCAGGTCCGCGTGAAGGAGCCCAACCTCGAGCGCTTCCTCCGCTACGATCGCTTCCCTCGCCATTCTTTCCGTCTCCTACTGTTTGATCCCTGGCGCACTCCTGCGGATTACGAAACCTTGCAGCTCAACGAATTGGCAAACGTCGCCGCTGGCGCTTTTCAAATTCGGAATTCTTCCGCTAACTCCGCGGTTCTCGTCCTCGAGCAGGATTTGCCCGAATTTGCCGCCAATCCCGCAAATCCGCCTCGCCTTAAAGTAACCAAACATCTCCTCTTCGGCCCCGCACCACAGGGCTGTGAAGTAAGTTGTGACCTCACTCTCTCACTATCCGCTCCGTTGAGCAGGCCGCTCCTGTTCGGCCTCGAATCCGTCATCAATTTCCTCGCGCCCACCGAGCCCGACCGCTTCTTTGTTACTTCCTCGGGCCCGCAAAATCTCAGGTTTTCCGGAACGCTGCCTGGCCCGCAACTCCTCATCGAGGACGGCTGGCAGCGCGTGCGCGTCAATCTCCACGCGCCCAATATAGAAAATTTCTGGATTGCGCCCATCGAAACCGTGTCCGAATCCGAAGGCGGTTTCGAGCGCGTCTATCAAGGCTCACAAATCCTCGCCGTCTGGCGCCCCAATTTCACCGTGCAAACCTCTTTTTCCGCCCGCCTCCTCTGGCGCGTCGAATCCCTATAGCGCAGTGCACTTGTAGCGCAGGGAGAGTCCGCGAGCCCTGCGGTTTTTCTCTTGGGTTCGGCACTTGTTGAGTTCTCTTATCTCTGTAGGGCCCTCCTCCCGAACCGGCCCGCTCCCACGCGCCCCTACGACTTCATCCCCAGCATCTCCGCCAGCTTCGCCAACCCCTCCTGCAATTCAGACGCCTTCTTCGTGGCATACGCAAGGTTGCCCTGTTGAAACGAAGCCACCGCATCGCTCCACCCCTGCTTCAATTGATCGAATTGCGATTTGGCATCCGGCAACATCTCTTTTTCCAATCCCTCTGGCAATTTCGCACCGTGCGAATAAGCATCCAATCGTCTCCTGATTTCCTCCAGCGACTTGGGAAAAGATTCGCTGAAGCTAGCCCAGTCCTTACTCAGTTTGTCCTTCTTCGCTGCTGTGGCCGCGGCCAACTCCTTCGTCTTGTTCGCCGCATCCCGCGCGCCATTCAACGCTCCCTGATAATCGCCTCTCGCCAGTGCGCCTCTGGCTGCTTGAAGCGTGTCTTGCGCCGCCTCCAATTGATCCGGTACGTACTTTGCTGCCTCGCCTTGCACGGTCGAGAGGGCCGTTTGCGCCGCATTCAATGCCGCTTCCGTCGCTTCTTTCTGCGCGCCATTGCACGCCGCCAGCAAGATCGCCAGGCTCAAAACTCCAAACGCGCACCGATTCATTTTCCGCAGCATCGTCATTTCCTTTCCTGGATTGCGCAAATCGCCGGGCGAGATGTGAACAGCAGTTCTCTGACAACCACGCTATCCGAACTATACTCGAAACGAACGGCACGGGAAATGAATCACTCCTCAGGCAATTTCGCCGCTCTGCCCATGCGGTTTCTTCTCATCAATGTGCGTTCCGAAAAGCGCCGCCACGGAGTATCCTCTTCTTTCGTGAAACACAGGCTCTTCCAACTCGCCACTTCCGTCGTCCTCATTTTTGTTGTCGCCCTGGCGCTGCGTTGTGCTTTTGTCTTCCAGCAGGCTCGCCAAATTCCGCCCGAAGCACTTCGTGTCGTGCCTTTTCAGAATGAAGTGGGTAACGTTGCGGACTCCCTGGCGCATGGCCACGGTTTCTGCTGCGTGTTCCGCCAACCCACCGGCCCAACAGCTTGGCTCGCTCCAGTCTACCCGCTCTTGATCGCGATCATCTTCAAACTGTTCGGCACTTTTACCGTAGCTTCTTTTTACGCGGCCACATTGATGAATTGTCTTTTTTCCGCGCTGGCTTGCATCCCGCTCTTCTACGCCGGTAAACGCATCGCAACCGTGCCAGTGGCTGCAACCGCCTGTTGGCTCTGGGCCGTCTTCCCCAGTGGCATCATGATGCCCTTCGAATGGATCTGGGATCCCTCACTCTCCGCTCTGTTGGCTGCGGCACTTCTCTGGGATACCCTGGAAATAGCGGACAACCCCTGCTCGCTTGATTTTGCTCTTTACGGATTGCTCTGGGGCGTATCGCTCTTAACGAATCCCGCTCTCGGCGCTCTTTTGCCCTTCCTGGCAGCTTGGATCGCTTACCGCCAATTCCGCGGCCGCACCCTCCGCCTCACGCCTGTCATGCTCGGCGTCGCCGTTCTTCTTGCGTGTTTGCTTCCCTGGACCATTCGCAACGCTGTGCAATTTCATCGCTTCATTCCCGCGCGCTCCAATTTTCCTTATGAACTCTGGTCCGGCAACAACGAAATCTTCGATGAACATTCCCGCGCCGTGAATCGCATCACGCGGTACGAGCAAGTGCGCCTTTACGCGAAACTCGGCGAGAATGCTTTTCTCGAAGATAAATGGCAGCAAGCCAAGGAGTTCATCAGCACTCACCCGGCCTTATATGCTCAGCTTTTCGGCCGTCGCATCGTGGCCACCTGGCTCGGTGTTGAATCTCCCTGGCAGGATTTTTCTCGCGCAGAGTCTCATCTCGTTCGTTTCATACTAATCTGGAACGCGCTCACCCTGCTTGGCGTCCTCGCTGGACTCCTGCGTCTCTTGCTGGCGCGCAATCCACTCTTTCTCCCGGTGGCGGTTTTTCCCCTTGTGTTTCCACTCACTTTCTACATCGCTCACACGTCTCTCCGCCACCGCCACCCTTGCGATCCAATACTCGCATTACTTCTGGCCATCGCCCTCTTTGGCGCTCGCAATGCGCAAGACAAGCCGGCAACATGAATTGGAATTCGGCACCCAAATGCTTTTGTGATCTTCTTATGATTTTCGGATCTCAGCACCACCTGGAGGGGTAAATGTCCATGCGAAAAAGCAGCCTTGCTTTTATCTTAATCATGTTCGCCGGCTCACCCGCCTGCCTACTTGCGCAAAGCCGTTCTCTCGGCAATCAAACAGCAAAGCACTCGCCGCCGCCGAAATCAAAAGCGGCTGAGGAAACGTCATCAGACGCGACGCTCGGACTCGCGGACTTCGACGCCTACGTCCAGCGCGTCATGCAGGAGTGGAAAGTTCCAGGCGCGGCGATCGCCATCGTCAAAGACGGTAAGGTGATTCTCAGCAAGGGATACGGCCTGCGCGACGTCAAAGACAATCTACCCGTCACTCCGCAGACCCTTTTCCCCATTGCCTCCATCACCAAATCATTCACCGTCGCAACCCTCGCGACTCTTTCCAGCGAGGGCAAGCTCGATTGGGACAAGCCCGTTCGCGAGTATCTACCCGATTTTCGTTTGTACGACGACGTTCTCACGGCCCGTGTCACTCCTCGCGACCTGGTAACTCACCGCACGGGCCTCCCCCGCCACGACGGCACCTGGTACCGCTCCGACCTTTCTCGCGAGGAACTCTATGCCCGTCTTCGCTACCTCGAACCCAACCGCGATCTTCGCCAGGAATTTCAGTACAACAACCTGATGTTCATGACCGCGGGCTACATGGCCGGAAAACTGGCAGGCAGCACATGGGAGGACGCAGTGCAGAAGCGCATCTTTGATCCTCTCGGTATGAAAAGTTCCGGCTTCGACCTCGGCGCTTCCATTAATTCGTCGCAAGAGGTTGCCCACGCCTATCGCAAAGACGACAACGAGGTGATTCACGACGTGCCTCCTTACACGGGAGACAAAGCCCTCGGCCCCGCCGGCGCCATTGTCTCCAATCTCTCCGACATGACCCAATATCTTCAGATGTATTTGAACCAGGGCAAGTACGGCGACAAGCAAATCATCTCCGTCGCTGATTTTCGCGCAATGACCAGCCCCCAGATGATTCTCCGTTCTTCTGATCTCGATCCAGAAATCGGTTATCCCCACTACGGCATGGGATTATTTGTCACCACCTATCGCGGCCACAAATATGTGGAGCATGGCGGCAATCTCGATGGCTTCTCGCTCCTCCTCTCTTTTCTTCCGGAGGATCACATTGGCTGCATAATCCTCCTGAACATGGAAGGAAGCAGTTTGCGGGAAGTTCTAGCGCGCAACATCAACGATCGCCTTCTGGGCTTCACTCCCGTTGATTGGAACAAGCGGCAGATGGATCGCTACCTGGCCTTCAAAAAGGCCAGCGACGAAGCGCGCGAAAAGAATTACGTTCCCCGTCGCGAAAACACTCAGTTCTCTCATCCCATCGATGAATACCTGGGTGAATACACTAATCCCGCCTACGGCACTTTCCTCGTCGAGCGCGCCGCCAAACCCGATGAGTTGAAAATTAACTACCACACCATGCAGTCCACCGCGCAGCATTGGCATTACGATGTCTGGCGCGTCCCCCACGACCCGCTCGATCTGCTCAGCGAAACGGAAATCATGTTCAACACGGATTGGGAAGGCAACATTGCCACTATGTCCTCTTCCATGGAGCCCAGCGTCAAGGACATAGTCTTCACTCACCAACCGGACCGCCGCATGCGCGAGCCCAGCTTCCTCGAGCCTCTCACCGGAACCTACCAGATCGCCGATTTCAAGATCGTCATCTCGCTGCGTTCGGATAATGTCCTGATCGCAACCATGCCAGACCAGAAAGTCTACGAACTCGAACCGCTTCGTGGAAATACGTTCTCCGTGAAAGCAGAAAACGGCTTGACGCTCGATTTCAAGCGCGACCCCACTGGCAAAGTGACAGAATTCTCTGTCAATCAGGCGGGTTCCAGTTCAATCTACAAGAAAACCGAGTAACTCCATCGGCCTGTCTGCGCTGCGGGAGCCAGATTTCACTCTCCCGTTCTGTTCAGCCTCAATGAACTCGGAAAACACGATAAGCTCTTTCCATGGCGCGTGATATTATTCTTCCCATTACTTCCTTGCTATACAGACGCGCATAAATAAAAGGACATACTAATCACAAAAAAGATTGCAAATATGGCCGGATGAGTTCCGGATAGCTTTGCATTTCACCGAACACGCGACTCAGCGTGCCGGTCAATTCCTTTTCGTTCGGAAAGTATCGATTATGAGTCCCTGTTTGGCGCGTGTATCTCCACAATCGCTCCGTCGGATTCAGCTCCGGTGAGTAGGGCGGCAGTTGATGAACTTCCAGCCAGTGGCGATTGGCATCGAACCAAGACCATACGTCGCCGTCTTTGTGGTATGTCGCGTTGTCTTGAATGAGCAGGGCTCCCTGCCGTCGATAGCTGCGAGCCAGTTGTTCCAGGAACGCGAAGTACGTAGAAGCGTTGAAGACGGTGTCTTGCCGGTAATGGAAGCGCGCCTTACACAATTCAATGGCCCCAAAAATCTTCACGCTCTTGCGCTGTCCAGTCACGGGAACTTCCGGCGGACAAGCAATCCGGCTCCAAGTGGCGTGCAGGGTAGAATCTTGGCGAAAGCTGGCTTCGTCGGTGAAGATCAAGGCCCAGTTTTGCCGCTGCGCTTTTTTTTAAGGCTGGGATAGGTGTACCGCTGCCAGCGATCTTGCTGGTCAGCATTGGCTCGGGCCAGCACGCGACGCGGGCGCTGCACGGAGAAGCCCAAACGATGAAGCAACTTGCGCACGTGGCCCGGATGATAATGAATGCCGAATTCTTCCTCGATGACCCAGGCAATCATAGGAGAAGTCCACATGCCCGTATCCAGACCGTAGGCTACCGGGCCGCTGTCGAGAATGTCGTCGAGCTGTTTCCGCTGCGCCGACGTCAGCTCCACGGGCCGGCCCGAGCGATGCCCTTCGAGCAGCCCTGGTACGCCAAATGCTTGGTAGCATGCCAACCACTCCGAGACCCTCGAACGTGGAGCCGCGAGTAGATGGGCCAACTCACCGCTGGTACGTCCCTCCGAGTTCAGCACCACTGCTTGCAATCGCTTGGCAACTCGGTAGGCTCCGTCCCGTTCTGCTTCTTTGCGCAGCCGGATTAGCCGCTTATACGTCTTCGGGTGTAAGTACAGGATTCGCGGAACCATGGCACCTCCTTCAAGGAGTATGCCAGATGTGCTTACCTTATGTCCTGTTAATTATGCGCGGATGTATAGTTCGCTGAGGCTATGGATCCCACCTCCACCCGGGACCAAATTGAGAGAATCCTGCGCAGCCGGAGCTTCGCAAACAAGCGCCAGCTCAGAAAGCTGCTGGAAATCCTGTTTCAAAATTTGGATTCTCAAACTGATTTGACCCCCGACCTGGTGATCAAAGAGCTTTGGCCAGATGAAATCCGGACCAAGCGATCCGCGGACGTTGCGACGGAGATGAACCGGCTGCGGCACGCGCTGGATTTGTATTACAACGAAGAAGGCAAAAGCGATTCGATCATTATTAGCCTGCCCAATCGCGCAGCACCCGCTCCAGATGGCACGCAGGAGAAGCGCTGGATCGTGGCCAAACCGCGTGAAGGGGAAACGGTCGGGTTGCGGCCTGCAACTGAAGATCGGTGGCCCATTCCGCAATTGAGCGTCCGCCGGGTCCTAACGCGAGCGACCGCGATAGCCGCGATTGGTATTTTGGCTTACTTCTCCGTGCGCATGCTGTCAGCGCATGATTCGCCTCGTGCCGGGCGGCTGGATGGTTCGAAACTTGTGATTCTTAATGCGGAAGGTAAAGAGCTTTGGAACAAGACCTTTCCTGAAGGATTTGGGCCTGCTTGGTATTGCGCACAGGGCCTCACGACGCGTATCTGGTTTGGAGACCTGGACGGGAATGGTCGCACGAGCGTTCTCTTCGTTTATTCCCCAGCCGCTAGCTCAATGTCCGCGCACTCGTCGATGTTGATTTGCTACTCCAATCGAGGCAAGGAGAAATGGCGTTGGACTCCGGGGAGAGAATTGCCGGAACTCGAGGGAAGTCCGGCGACGTTCAAAATTTTTGCCCTTGGGGTCCTGAAGGCAACGGAAAACAGACCTCCCCGAATCGTCCTTTCAAGTGCGCATGACACCTGGTGGCCCAACCAGATAGCGATTCTTGATGCCAATGGCAAAACCATCTCGGAGTACTGGCATTCTGGCCGTTTGGACTACATGGTCTTGGCCGACCTGGATGGCGACGGAAGAGAGGAGATTGTCGCCACGGGTGTCAACAATGGGTATCATCAAGCCACGCTGGTCGTACTTGATCCGGACCGCGCATTTGGCGCTTCCACCGAAGTGCGGCCCGAGGTTCAAATCCACGGCATGGGAGTTGCTCAGGAAAGGTTGCGCTTGTTGTTTCCGCGGAGCGATTTGAACCAGGCATTGTTCTCCTTCAATCAGGCCACGGACCCCTCGGTCGTGCATGGCAGCATTCGACTTTCTGTGCGGGAATGCATTGTTCCGCTGGACCCAGTTGGAGCTATCGGTTGCCCCGTCTGGTATGAATTCGACAAGAGCCTTCATTTAATGAGTGCCTACCCGGGCGAGGAATTTCGCAGCTCCCACGTGCGGTTCTATCAAACCGGCAAAGATGCACATCCTTTCAGCGCCAAAGAACAGGCGGCGTTCCAGAAAGTCCGATGCCTCGTGGGGTGCAAATCGGAATTCGTTCTCGTCGGTAACCTGGTCCCTTAAATCTGCAGACGAACTGAGTGACATTTCAAGAACGCGCGGGCCAGGAATTTTGGCACTGAAGATGGCGTTTCAGAGGAGAGGTTAGCACTCATCAACGGAAGCTAGATTTAAAGGGACTTCCCGTCGAGCAAACCGTGTGATTGAGAATTCTCCTCCTATTTTCAATAGTTTTGCCACGATTGCAAGAGAAAGATCAGCTCACAGCCGATTACTGCAACTTCTGATTTCATACCAACTTCATATCATTTCTCTCCCGGACATCTTGACGTAATCGTAATTTGTTGTAAGCATCGGCCAACTTGTGCCGGATTTCCGCACACGATCAGGGTGAGCCGATGAAAAATCAATGGTATGACAGCAGTATGGGCGTTCGCGGTCTGTTTCAAGCGATGGCGCAGGCGTACAAGAAAACAAGATGGACCGGAGTTTCAGCCGTGCTCGTCGCCTGTGCAGCCATCGCAGGAATGACGACTCTGCCAGAACTGCTCGGCGCGGCCGGGGCGCAGTCGGGCGGAGGCAGTTCGTCCGCCCCCACTTATACGTTCACGACGATTGACGCTCCGGGGGTGGGTAAGTACGCGCTGCAGGGAACTATAGCAATCACCAACAACGGACGGGGAGATGTTGCGGGAGTCTACATCTCCAATTCCTATGCGGCTCACGGATTCGTGCGCGTAGCCGCAACCGGGACGATTAGCACGTTCGATGCTCCCAACGCGGGCACCGCGTCGACTCAGGGAACCTTCGTCACACGGATAGAGTTGGCGGGCAATATCATCGGAATGTACGCTGATTCAAACAACGCGTATCACGGCTTCTTGCGCGCACCTGACGGCACGATCACGGAATTCGACGTTCCTGGAGCGCCGACGAACATTGGGCATCGCGGCACGATCCCACTGGGCATCAACGCGGCGCTCCAAATCACCGGATTTTACGTGGACGCAAACGCTGTTCGTCACGGCTTTATACGTGCCGCCAATGGCACGTTCACTACCTTCGATTTTCCTTTGGCGGGCACTGGGCCAACGCAGGGAACCATCCCCATCAAGATCAACGGTCCGGGCGGGGTTACGGGATTTTATGTGGACGCAAACCAGGTGTTTCACGGTTTCATCCGAAACGCCCAGGGAATGTTTGGCCCGCCTATAGCCGATCCAAACGCAGGCGGCGGGCCGGCCGGAACAGGCAAGGGAATCAGGTTCGCGGGGACGATATCGCACAGTTTCGACGGATTAGGAGGCGTTGGAGGAATCTATACGGACGCGCAGCTTGTGTTTCACGGCTTCTTGATGAGTGCCAGCGGCGAGTTCACCAGCATCGATGTTCCTGGCGCAAGTTCAGCAGGCCTCTTGGCAGGAACTCTACTCACCAGCATGGATGGGTTCGGAGACGTCACGGGCGCCTATTGCGACGCAAACGGAGCGGAGCACGGCTTTGCGATAGCTGGCGGCACGACCACGATAAACGCTCCGCTCGATGCACCGGGAGCAGGCACGGGAGGGTTGTATGCGGGAACTGTCCCTCTTAGCATTAACGGAACAGGCGAACTGGCGGGAACTTACGCCGACGCAAGCGGAATTTTCCATGGCTTTATCGCTTCGGCATCGCCAGTGACCGCGCCCACCTTCAGTCCGGCGCCAGGTACATATTCATCCTCCCAGTCGGTGACGATTGCGGATGCGACGCCGCTTTCGGTGATCTACTACACGACGGATGGGACGTCACCCGCGACTTCGGCTTCGGCGCTGCAGTACAGCGGGCCGATCGCGGTTAGTTCCACGGAAACGATTCAGGCCATCGCGGTAGCCAGCGGCTATTCCAATAGCTCGGTGGTATCGGCAATGTACACAATCAGCGCGCCCGCTTCTGATTTTCAGGTGTCGGTCAGCCCAACGACTTTGACGATTGTTGCCGGTCAAACCGGGACGGCCACATTCACAGTCACTCCACAGAACGGATTCAACTCGCCGGTGAGTTTCGCCTGCACCGGCTTGCCCGCCGAGGCCTCCTGCAGCTTTAATCCCACTTCCGTTACACCAAGTGGTTCGGCCGTAAGCAGCATTCTGACCGTCAGCACCACCGCCCCGAGTGCAGCTTTGCACATGCCTCTGCCAAATTCTTTGCGCCCGAGCTACGCGTTCCTGTTCCCGGTATTGGGGGTGATCCTTGGCACCGCCGCTCACCGCAGGAAAGCCCTGCGCCGCTTGTCGCTGTTGGGCTTGCTGATTCTTCTGATCGTAGCCGCGGGACTGACTTCCTGTGGTGGAGGGGGCACTTTTACAGGAAATTCCGGAACCCCGGTCGGAACAACGACAGCTTCCGTGTCTGCGGCAGCAGGCGCCGGGGGAGCTAACCACGCCGCCAACCTTACGATCACGATCACGCACTGACATACGGTCGGAAATCAACCATGTGGCGTAATTGCTACGCAAGCACACCGGCTTAGGGGGACCGCCAGTAAGCGAAATTGGCTCACCCAGTGTAAAAGTGCAGGCCGCACCCGGACCAGTTCAGGCAATCCGAAATTCAAGCGTGAACGTCGCGGCGAATGAACGGCCATTCTGGAAAATGACCGATGACAAGACCAAGCGGAATGATCCCCGACGCGGCAATTGTCCAGAAATCTCGATCCGCCTGAATCCGCGCAATCAATCCGAAGCCCCGATTATGGCGGGAATCGCACGACTTACCAGTCATTCCCATTGCCTGGCAAGTTCGCACTGGGACCTACTTGAACGGTTTCAGCTGCCAGCTCAACCGGTCGATGCAACACCATCCAATGCGTTGATTCGACACTGCTTCCCCGGGAGAAGCGATCTGTTTGGCTGTTCTCGGTCAAAACCGAGCCAGGGTAGTGCTCCCACTGATCTAATCCTAGAAGGCGATTTGGCCTTTGTTTTCAATGCAAGACAGGTTCGACCTGAGTGTTGCGTCGACCCATTGAGAGCACCGCGTTAATAAGGACCTACCCAAACATGTTAACCGTAGAAGGCCTATTAGCTGCCATAGGTGCGCGGAGAAGGTTTGTCCGAATACGTGGAGAATCAGCGGTGGGAGTACCAGATTCCTCAGCCAACGCGCGTTGATCTGCAGCATGGCTCGCCCCGCTTTGGTTTCCAGAGTGTCCGGTTTCGCATAGATTGCCGGGCCCCCTTCTGCCGGGATTCCCATGTCTACCGGTTATGGGCCCATGCGAAGGCGAGTCGCCTACTTCGTCACGAAAAACCGACAAAGCTGCCCCGAAATCAGTAATAGCAACTGTCTGTCCGTGAGGATGTTTCGCAAGCCCCACACGTTTGGGCCAACTTGTGCAACGTGCGGTCGCCAGTTCCTTGCGCGATGGACGACTTGTATCTCAACGCCCACCAGCTGGCAGGCCTGCTTCTGAATTACATTTGCGGGCTCATGCTCGTTGTTACGAATTATTTCTTATGCCTTCGTTTGATTTCGTTTCTAATGTATCATCTGCAATGTCGCTCAACTTGTCGAACTTCAATCACTCAGGAGCGCCCATGAACCGCCGCAGCTTATTGAAGTCTTTCGCCGCAACTGGACTTACCGTCGGTTTGTGCAGGGCCACTGCCAACGGCACCGTGCCTGAGCACAATTGGGACAAATACGATTGGGGATCGGGGCCACTGGTTCCCGATCGGCTCTATCAAGGACCGTTCCCGCAGTATGGCCCTTGCGCGGTCATTCCAGACAGCGATGTCGTGATGGTCACGACGCCCTCCAAAGACATCGTCAGCAACTACGGGATGGGCCTCATCGTCTATGTTTCCGACGACACCGGTCCGATTCAGGTCCCGGGTGAAACGATGGAACGAACGCTCGAGGATTTGATCAAGATGCCGTTCGTGCAAAAGATTTACCTCCGCCCCAACTGGCGCGAAGTGCAGCGGCAGCCGGGCCGGCTCGACTTCCCGGAGTGGTGGAAGATTACCTTCGATCTTGCTCGCCGTTACAATAAGCAAATCGGCTTCCGAGTGATGCTCGAGAATCCCGACGTTCCGGATCCGGGTGTCCCGGATTTTCTCCTTAACCAGGTTCCCTACGTAAAGCTCAAGGGTGAGTGGAAGGGCAACCCCGCGGAAGTGCGCTACCACAAAGATATCCGCGTACCGCGTTATGATCACCCCGCTTATCAAGCTGCGTTTCGCGAACTGAATGGGCTTCTGGCCGCGGAACTCAACGGTCATCCGCTGGTCGAGTTCGCGGACACAATGATGTATGGCTTTTGGGGTGAGGGGCATACCTGGCCATTCGAGGGCAATCCCTTCCCAAGCCAATTGGTTGCGGAGCAGACCTGGTCGGCCATGTTCGAGATGCAGCTCGAGCAGTGGACCAAAGTCCCGCTGGCCACAAATACGCAACCCGATTTCAGCAACGTCGGCAACGCCGATCTGCTCGACCGTACGATGCGTTCCGGTAACTGGTTGCGGACCGACACGATCTTCATCGAGAACACGCAAATCGAGGCGTTGAGCAACCGTCCCCCTTGGGCTGCGGCCATCTGCGAAGTTGGTTTCACCACCGGCGACCCGAAAGAACTGCGCATCGACGAAGACGGAATCACCATGAACGAACAGATCATTTCCCATGCAGCCGATATTGGCGTTAACTATCTTTCTGTTTGGAGTTGGCACAAGGAGACTGCCGGCAGCATCCTGAGCTACTACAACAAGTATCCCGATCCCATCGACACGATGGCTCGCCGGATCGGATACCGCATTCGCCCTTCGTTTCTCTGGGCTTTCAGCCGCGACGGTGCTCCCGGTCTGGTAGTTGGACTCGCAAACGACGGTATCGCGGCTGTTCCGGGAGTGCTCCGACTTAGCGTGTTCAGCGAAGATAAGAAGATAAATGTATCCGGCTGCGTTGACGCCGGCTATCCGAAGCCAACTGGAATTCGTCAGGCGATGCTGATGCTGCCCGCCGGCGCAAAATGGGAAGGCCTGCGGCTGAAAGCGGAACTTGAAGTCAAAGGCATGCGTTACCCGGTCCGTTGGGCATGCCGGCAAAAGGTCAATCCCGATGGCTCATTGACTCTGCGCCACAACTACAATCCTGAGCAACCGTTGGTCTGACGCGAAGGAATGGCCGGGGTGTTATCAAAAACAATAGGAGTAATCCATGTTGAGACCGGACGTGAATCGCCGCGAATTCCTGAAGATCGCCGCTGGAGTTGGCGCTTCCTTGGCCTTTCCGACTCCAGGACATACTGCGGCATTCTCCAAAATGATCGGCATCCAGGTCGGAGCCGTTTCTTTTGTGGACGAAGGCACCGAAAAAGTTCTTGATGTGCTCCAGGAACGCGCCTGCGTCAATACGCTTTTTCTTGCGGTATTCACCTACGGTCGAGGGATTGCTGGAAGGCAGATCCCCGGTCAGCCTCTGCCCGATCATGGCAAGCAGGAATACGACCTCAATTTTCACGGCGGGAATTTCGCCACCCCGCATCCCCAGTTCTACAAAAACACAGTTCTAAAAGACACTCGTGCGCCCGACCATGGCGACTTGGATATCCTCGCCGAAGTGCTTCCTGCAGCTAAAAAGCGCGGCATGAAAGTCGTCTGCTGGCTTGAGGATGTGTTTCGCACGGACCTGCCGAACATTCAGAAACTGCAGGAGCGTGATCTGTACGGTCGCAATGCTGATACACTGTGCGTCAACAACCCGGACTACCGGAATTTCCTCACCGATCTGGTCGAAGACTACACCCGTTCCTATGACATCGACGGAATCATGTGGGGCTCCGAACGGCAGGGTGCGCTCTCCGACAGTTTAGGAGCCACGCATGACGTCCCGCCCGTCGATCCGGGCCAGGTGACTTGCTTCTGCGAGTTTTGCCAGAGTAAGGCGAGACAGCGCGGTATCAATGTGGAGCGCGCCCGGCAAGGTTTTCTGGCGTTGGAGAAATTCGTTCGTTCTGCGCGCAGCGGCAGTCGCCCCGTAGACGGCTACTTCGTTCAATTCTGGCGGCTCCTGTTGCGCTATCCCGAACTAGCCGCCTGGGAAATGCTTTGGACGGATAGCCTTCGCGATACCTACGCCGCAATTTACAAAACCGTAAAGACCGCGAAGCCGGCCGTAACAGTGGGTTGGCACATCTGGCACAACAATTCCTTCAATCCCATTTACCGCGCCGAACAGGACCTTCGCGAACTCTCGAAGTATTCCGATTTCATAAAAGTCGTGATGTACAACAACGTCGGTGGCGAGCGGATGGCCTTCTATGCGGGCAATATTGGCTCGACACTTTATGGAGATCTCTCGAGACAGAACCTCATCGATTTTAACTATGCGGTGATGGGATTTAAGGAACGCGGCTACGAGCAGATTCCTCACACAGGTCTTTCGGCGGATTACGTCTTCCGCGAGACTAAACGCGCGCTCGAGGGAGTTGCCGGCACCAACACTCTCATCTGGCCGGGCATTGACATCGATATCCCCACCGAGCCCGCTAACAGCAAGTGTACGCCGCAGAGCGTCAAGGAAGCAGTTCTCGCGGCCTTTCGTGCTGGCGCGCCAGGCGTGCTTTTATCTCGCAAGTTCTCCGAGATGCGGCTTGCCAACCTCAGCGGCGCTGGAGAAGCAATTCGCGAATTTGGTTGAGAACGGCCTGCTAAAGCAATGGTTGTTGTATAGGTGTTTGCGTTTCGGTTGCCTGGTTCATTGCGCGGCTAGGTGCATACTATCCAGTTTTCCGGACTGTGGCGATCAGCGGGGTATACCGTGCCACTGTCATCGATTCGCTTGCCATCGCGACAACAGCCCCCATCAGCTTCTCGTAAATGCGGTAATCGTACATGTGGGTAATGAGAGGAACTCACGTTCATTTTTGCTGTTTATGCCACCACTCCTGCAACGATTTGCAGCGTCCTTTCTCATCAAGAGAAATCAAGAAGATTCCTTCAAGCTGGGTTTGTAACCCCGGCGGGACAATAACAAATGATGCCGACCACCTGGCGATATTGAGCTCAGCATTCGCAACTAAAATCTCGTACCGGAATTTAATGTTTTCTTCGGTTCGGGCCACCTCTGACCAATATTCGAAAATGGCTTTTCTCCCACACATAGGTTCGAGAAATGGCGTGACTCGGTACGTGCCGTTTTCCGCGAACAGCGTCGATGCGGCTTCTGGACTACGGCTCTCCCATGCCCGGCCGTAAGCGTCCAACCAGGATTTAAACGCCACAACTTCGTTGCTCATGCCACTCTCCGGATAGCTTAATGAGTCTATCCTAACGTCCCAGTGCCAGGGTTTGTTCTTCGACCCGCAACCTCAGGTCCCGGTAGGAGCACCCTCATGATCCGTCGAGGGAGGCGAAACAGACAGCGCGGGTCTAACTAAAGACCCGCAGCTGCAACATGCAGATGGCCCAGGAGGAACCCAAGACCCCAAGCACAAGCCTCACCTGGGGCGCTGACAGGCTCCTCGCCTTGGTTGGCGGCTGTGCGTCGATGGTGGATCCGGCTCAATTTCGGGACTCCATGCGGGTTGCTTTCGGAGCAAGATGATTGTTCCGAACGCCAGCATGCCCACGCCGAGCAACGCGACGCTGCCAGACTCAGGAGTTACGGTTGGTGAGTAGGATTGGGCCATTGCGCCCCACGCGTTCGAGTTGCCGTCGGGGCTGTTTTCGACCAACACAAAATCGACGGTGGAGGTGGTCCCGCCCAGTGCTTGCCAGACGGAAGTGAACTGGCCAGCAGTCCCAATGGTCCAGGATTCCGGCGACCCACATGCGGAACAGTAGAAACCGTCGCCCTGGAGGCCAAATGGCTCCGCCCAAGTGGAGTCCGGGTAATACGACTGGGTCAGACTGTAGCTGGACTGTGTAAACGGGTAAATGCCCACGACGTTGTAACCGAATCCCAGGATCCCAGCGGTAAGGAAGTCCGTCAAGCTCGCGGCGATGGTTCCGTCAGTGTTGCGCGTGAAGATGACCTGGCCCTCGCTGGCCACGGTGTTATTGTTCGAATCGATGGTGAACTGTCCGATGACGGAGTCGGCGTAGCTGGCCCCGGCGCAAAAGACCGCCATACAAACTACCAATACAGACCGAAGTAAATAGCGCTTTTCAAAGGCCCTCCAAGGCCTGGATAGAAGTTGCAAGTGTGGATCGTTGGCTCGGTAAATGCCAAAGCTGAGGCTCATACCAAAGAGAGCCAAGATGGATCAAAGAAGACACACCTCCCTGAGTAACGAGGCGGATTTTGACGAACTTCCGTCGGGAAGGGGCGTGAGGCAAACGACGACTCGCGTTTTTTTTGGGCCAATTGGCGCACACTTGTGGCCAACTGTTTACTATTTTAATAGTTTATATTGTTAATAACAATGAGATGGGTCGGCTTGAAATCTTTGCAAACTGACCTGGTTGCTGGGGAAGCAAATTGATTCACTTTTGTTCCAGATTGTTGGACAGCTCGCAGGCCTGAGAGGCGAATACAAGAACGGGGACAAAAAGGAGCCGCGCAGAATCATTTCGCTCGTTTGCATGACAGAATCTCCTGATTCTTCAGATAGGCATCGCAAAGGTCCATCATGTCCTTCGTGCAGGCGTAGGCGCCGTCATTGCCCGTGCAATGTCTGCGCTTAAGTATTTCATCAACCGCGTTTGGCACAAGCGCACCGCAACTGGAGACTGCATCATTCTTGAGCATGGCTTGCCGCCTGATGCTTCGCTTTGCTACAGTTTGGATTCACAAGTTGGAGCAAACCGTGAGCATCTCTCCCGAACTTCTCGCCATCCTAGTTTGTCCGCTCTGCAAGAAACCGGTGCATCTTCTTCCGGATCAGTCTGGACTGAAGTGCGAAGCCTGCAAGCGCATCTATCCGGTGCGCGACGATATTCCCGTGATGTTGCCAGAAGAAGCCTCCGTCGCTCCGGAATAATCTTCGCCACAGAAAAGAGGCGCATGTCCTCGGAATTCATCGACTCGATTCCACGCTGCAAACGCCTGCTGCCGCGCTTCCACATGATCCGCATCGGCGTGCTCGGCGATCTCATGCTCGATCGCTATCTTTGGGGCACTGCAAGCCGGCTTTCGCCCGAAGCAGCGGTTCCTGTCGTAGATTACGTCTCCCAATCAGACTTTCCCGGCGGCGCGGGAAACGTAGCCGCCAATCTTGCGGCTCTCGGCGCACATGTCGAGATCTTCGGTGTAATCGGCGGGATAAAGGGCTCGGACAAACACTCAAGCCAAAAGCTTCACGATGACGAAGCGGGAACCGCGCTGCGTGCTTGTTTGCGTGCGGCCAAAATTGGCGAACGCGGCGTTCTTGCTGATGCTCATCGCGTAACAACGGTGAAGACTCGCATCATTGCGCGCCACCAGCAAATTGTCCGCATTGACAACGAGCGCCGCGACTCGCTTGCCACCGACACAGAAGAGAGGCTTTACCAGTTGATTCGCTCTTCCCTCAAGCAACTCGACGCGCTCGTTCTTTCCGACTATGACAAAGGCCTAATCAACGATGGCTTTGCCGAACGCGTTCTGCATGCTTGCCACCAAGGAAAAGTCTCGGTATTCGTGAAGCCCAAGACTTCGCGCCTTTACGCTTACAACGGCGCGCGCGTAATCGTCTGCAATACGAAAGAAGCTGGCTTTTACGTCACGCGAGAACTCTCCGACGAGAAATCCATCGAGGAAGCGGGCCGCGCGTTATTGCCTCATTTCGGATGCGCCGCGGTTGTCATCACACGCGGAAGAAAAGGCATGAGCATCTTTGAGGAGACTTCTCCACGAACTGTGCACATTCCCGCAACGAGCTTTGAGGTGACTTACGCGCGCGTTGGTCAACCAGGAATCGAGCGCGGCGTCAGCGGCCGCCAGGTGTTTGATGTAACTGGCGCGGGAGACACAGTTCTCAGCGTGCTGGCTTTGGCGATGGCTGCGGGCGCTTCGCTCGCTGATGCGGCGTTTTTGGCAAACACAGCAGCGGGAGTTGTTGTCGGCAAACTTGGCACAGCGAGCGTAAGTCCGAAAGAATTGGCCGCCGCGCTCGGCGAGATTCAGCAATAATTTGGAATTTTCAGTGCGCCCGAAACTTCAGTATGGCACGGGGAAACTCAGCGACTTGTCCGCGGGCAGCACCCAGATCGGCACCACCTTGGTCTTCTGGCTTTTTTCGCCGTCGCTGGGGTCCGGCATCGGCGCGTACGGGCTGATGGCCACGTTGACAGCGACGGAAGTGCTGTTTTGCACGGACTTCGCGTCCATAATTTTGTAACTCTTCACCGGCCCGTAATAGCCGCTCGGTCCCCAATCCGCCAGGAAATCGTTCATCGTGTAACTCGAGCTCGGTTTCCACAGCGCGTAAGCCTTCGCGGTATCGCCGGCGGTCAGCGCGTCGAAGAACTGAACCGCCGCCCTCTTTTCCGGATAGTAGCGAAACGTAAAGTACAGCGTGACCGCCGCGACCAACAGCACAACAATAACCGTAATCGTCAGCGCGCGCGATTTGTGCGGCTTTTCAGCAGGTGGTTCGAGTAGTGTCATCATCAAGTCTCCCGCCTGCGAGCGTCAGGTTGCCGGTCCCGGCGAGCCCGGGCCTTGGCAACAAAACTTTACCAAGAGCGGCGATTGGCCGCAATTTCTTCTTTCCATCACTTCTACAAATTAGATGCGTTTTACTAGCGGCCGGTTTACCAGAGAAAATGCGCGATCGCCGGTCTTTCTTCATCCAGTCAGTGCCCCTCCAGAACCTTCCGGCAGCTCAATCGCGTATTTTGTGCGCGCCTTTTCGCGATGCATTTCCATCGCCAGCTCGATCAGCTTGTCAATCAGCTCGCGGAAACAGATGCCGCTGGCTTCCCACAATTTCGGGTACATGCTGATGGAAGTGAAGCCCGGAATCGTGTTGGCTTCGTTCAAATAAATCTTGCCGGTTTTCTTTTCCAGGAAGAAATCCACGCGTGCCATTCCACAAAGTTCCAGCGCGCGGAAGGCATCCACCGCCATGGTCTGGATCTTCTTGATTTGCCCGGGCTTCAATTCCGCAGGAATCAGCAGTTGCGTGCCATTTTCCAAATACTTCGCCGCGTAGTCGTAGAACTCGCGATGCGGCACGATTTCGCCCGGCACGGAAGCCTGCGGCTCGTTATTGCCCAGCACCGATACTTCAATCTCCCGCGCGACTACCGCATTCTCCACCAGAATCTTCATGCCGAATTCCGCGGCCAGATTCAGCGCCGCCGCCAGTTCTTCGCCAGAGTGCACCTTGCTCATGCCCACCGACGAGCCCAGCGTCGCCGGCTTCACAAACACGGGATACTCGAATTTCGCTCCAATTTCCGTGCGCACCGCTTCCGGCTCTTTTTCCCAGCGCCAGCGATGCACCGTCACCCAAGGCACCACGGGAATTCCGGCATCCTGGCAAAGCCGCTTGGCCACATCCTTGTCCATCGCCACTGCGGAGCCCAGCACGCCCGCGCCAACATATGGCAAACCCGCCAGTTCCAGCATGCCCTGAATCGTTCCGTCTTCGCCAAACGTGCCATGCATCACGGGGAAGATCACGTCAAACCGTTGCGCGCCCGCGCCGCGATCCAGCGGAACCAGCGCGGCTTCCGTGGGATCCGCGGTCAGCATCACGCGCCGCCCGCCTTTCAGGATATCCGGCAGCATTTTGGCGGCGCCTTCGCCGATCAGCCAGTGGCCGTCTTTGGTAATGCCGATAGGAATGCACTCGTATTTGTCCGGGTCCAGACCGCGAATCACGCTGGCGGCGGATGCAAGGGAAACTTCGTGTTCGCCAGAGCGCCCTCCAAAGAGCACCGCAACGCGCAATCGTTTCTTTTCTGGAGTCACAGGTCGTTCCTATTCCGCTGGGCTGTTTGGGCGATGTTTCGGGCTCAATTGTAAGTTATAAGCGCAAACGTGGCAAAAGGGGAAAGGAGCAATCGGCGCGTTGCGGAAGCAGCAACCTGTTCCATGGACCTGTAGCGCAGGGAGAGTCTGCGAGCCCAGCGGCCCTTTTCTTGCATTTGTGCGCGAGGACGAAAATGTCGGCGCGCCGACATTATAAGAACTCATATAGTTACTTGTATAGTACATACAGTTGGTGAAAACAAAAGAGTTATTGGCGCAGGCTGCTTGCAAAAAGCACCCCCCACCTCCCTGTTTTGCGTATGTTCGGGAATGATTGGACTTACGGGCGAAATTCGCGGATCTACGGGAATAGTTAGAATTAGTGGCGAGTGGCGGGCAAAACAGAGCGGAAGCAGGAAACATGCTCACCACAGAGGACACGGAGAGCACTGAGGAAGAGAAGTTCGGGTGCCCCAGGTTCGATTTCTTACCTGGGTCTTGGGTTTCTCTTCTCTGCGAATCTCGGCGCGCTCTGCGTCTCTGCGTTATCTTGATTCTTGCTTCCTGATCGATGGTCACTGGCCCTTTTCCTGTTCGGGAGGTTGTTTTTTCTCTTGCGCTAACCTTACTGCAAGGCGCTGTGCGGCCTCTTTCCTCAACGGAGGCCCATACTTCATCTGAAGCAGCATGCGCAGGTCTTTCGCGCCCTGCAATTCCGTCTTGCGCGCTTCCGCCTTCAGGCCCGAATAGGATTGCTGCATCAAGAACCCGATGTACGCGAGCGTTGCCGCCCGCCGAGTGGAGATGCGGTTCGCCGCCAGCGCTTCAAACACTCTTGCCAGCGCGCGCTGAATCTCTTCCTGCGTAAGGGGTGCCCCGGTGGGGCTGACCATGTAGTTGATCAATTCGTCTTCGCGCACGTTCGCGCGACTGTTGAGCGTGCCGTGATTTAGGCACAAACCGCTGTATTTCGGGTGGGCGGGCATGCCGCAGCGGCTGCCGTTGGCAAATTGAAATTGGCAGAGGTCGAAAGGATTCTCGGATCGTTTGACAGTCATGGCGAAACAGTAGCGCAACGTAAACGCAGCGACAAGTAACTAGAATATAGAGTTCAGGTACCAAAACTGTGGAAGGGTGTTCGAATAGAAGTGCTGCAAAATGGGGCAATGAGCAGATGGCGGGAAAGAAGTGAACTAATGAGAATGCAAATCTGTGCGCTCGAAAAGCAAGACGGGACGCGGGCCCCAAGCTTGTTGGCCTCTTTTGCCTTCGAGTTAGTCGCGCCTATGGGGTATGCAAGAGGAGTTGGCTGGCTGCACATTATAAGGTACAATGCACTAAATAAGGTGCAAGATGGCTGAAGGCCAGGAGCCGCGCAAAATCCCACTGATCTTTTATCGGCTGAGGCCGGGGAATGAGCCGGTGCGTGCCTGGTTAAAGGGATTGCCGGAAGCCGAACGCCACGCTATAGGGAAAGACCTGTTGCGCGCACAATGGCCATGGCCCGAGGGGATGCCGTTGTGCCGGCCTCTGGGGAACGGTTTATGGGAGATCCGTACGGACCTGCCGACAAAGCGGACAGCGCGAGTGCTGATTTGCCTTTTCTAGGGGCACCTCGTCGCGCTGCACGGATTTATCAAGAAGACGCGCATGACGCCAGACGAAGACTTGGCACTGGCGCGGAAACGCCAAAAGGAGTTGGAGCGATGAGCAGGAAGCGCAGGAAGCATATGGGCTCGAGCATTGACGATTTTCTGAAGGAAGAGGGCATCTTTGAAGAGGCGCAAGCACAGGCGGTGAAGGAGGTGGTCGCGTGGCAACTCGACCAGGCCAGGAAGAAGAGGAGAATCTCCAAGAACAGAATGGCCATACTCCTGAAAACCAGCCGCACTCAGGTTGACCGGATACTTGATCCGAAAAACGACATCACGCTTTCCAGCCTGCAACGGGCGGCGGCGATTGTCGGCCGGCGCGTGATGATCGAGTTGATTTGAGGAAAGAGGAGGAGACGGGAAGCGGAGAGGCTCGTCCAGGCCGGTTGAAATCACCGGGTAGAGAAAGAGCTTTGGAATTTGTTTTCGTCTCCCAGCCCTGACGGGCTGGGCTGAC
>CAWABP010000011.1:0-312101 GCA_963780315.1 Candidatus Acidiferrales bacterium
GGCTCGTCGGCAGTGCCATTCTTGTCGCTTGCAGAAGTGCAACAGTCTCCGTGAGAGAGCGCGAACAAGGCTGACACCGAGATTGATACTACTCTCAGAGTGTTTCAGAGCCAAGAACTAACTCGATTTACGTTTCAAGACTGTTTCGGAGCGCAATTCACTGTCACCGTGCCGGCGGTGTGTGAGAAGGGATGGGTTGTGACTGTTTCCTGCAGCGGATAGCGCGCTATCCGCTGCAGGAAAACGCGCGGGCTTTCTGGAATGGCAGTGGTCCGGGCGCAAGCAAATGCTTGACGGTGTTGAGCAGTGTGCTGATGGGATGACGCGCTGCGGCAACGCGAAGATCATCAGCAGTGACATGCAAGTAGATCTGCGTGCTGGTGATCAGCCGATGGCCGAGCAGATCACGAATGGTCACCAAGGCAACGCCGGCGCGGGCCAAGTGGGTTGCGCAGGTGTGCCTCAGCCGATGTGGTGAGAGTGGGAAACCGACGCGGCTGCGCTGGCCCCATGTGCGTACGCGTTCGTAGACGCTGCCACGCGACAGCGTCCGCCCGAAGCGCGAGCGAAAGAATGGCGCAGCGGGGATCGCAGGACCACGGACCTGCACGTAGTTACGCAGCACCGCGGCGAGTTCCGGACTGATCGCGATGGCGCGCTCGTGGCCACCCTTGCCTTGCACGGTGATGGTCAACTGCGTCAGATCGACTCCGCCGTTGCGTAGCGAAGCACACTCGGAAGCGCGGATGCCGGTACCATAAAACAGAGCCAGCATCGCACGATCTCGCAGGCCAATCACTGTGTCAGGTTTGGGTCCGTCCAACAAACGACGAATTTCGTCTGTGGAGAGCGTGACCGGTAGCTTGCGTGGTACGGCCTTGATCGATGGGAAACCGACCAGGGGATTCGCCGCGTGATCGAGATAGCTCATGGCCACCATGGCACGATAAAAACGCCGCAGCACCACCACGGCACGGTTCACAGCAGAATCTCCGTTCCCACGCACCTCACGCAGATACTGCAGATAAGCGAGCACATCGCGCGCCGTAATCTGATCCGGTGCGCGATCCGACAGCACGACACGCACCCATTCGCGGAACTGCTGCAGGGCATCTTCATAAGCGACGAGGGTCAGCGGACGCAAGCCCCTCGCGACGCAGTGGGTGCGGATGTAAAGCTCGATCCAGAACGACCATTTCATGAGCAGCCTCCGATTCCATGGTTTCGATAAAAAATCTCGCGTTGGCATGGCCTGGAAACGACGATCGCCAACCTCACAGACTTCCGGTATGTCCTCATTTACTGATTTCCGATCGCTAGCTTGCGCACGGCAGCTTGTTGTCGCCCCGGCAAAACATGTAGGTAGACGCCGGTTTCCTGAGGACTGCGATGCCCCATCAGCGAGGCGATGATGGCCAGATCGACGCCGCGATCCATCAAGTGCGTGGCAAAACTGTGCCGTAGGGTGCGTGGGGTAACGTCGTCTCGCAGTCCTGCACGCGCTGCAGCGGCCGTGACAATCTCGCAAACATCGTGGCTTCGCAGACGGCGCTTATGAATGCAGGTGCGAAACAGCGGCCCGCGTTTCCCGTGCTCCAGCAGATAGGCCAGCAACTCGGTGTACAGCGCCTCGGGGATGGGAATGGCGCGTGGGCGATCCCCTTTGGCCCTGAGGATCAGCAGTTCCTGGCGTTCGCGGTTCACATGTGCGACATCGAGCGCACATAGTTCGCTCGTGCGCAACCCGCAACCATACAGCAGCAAGATGATCAGGCGATCGCGTCGGGCGGTAGGCCCAGGAGCAGTGGTGGCTTCGACTAGCCTCTCCGCTTCTTCCAGGTTGAGTGACTTCGGCGCCGTGCGTGGCAGCGAATGCTGCAGACTAAATCCATCGAGCACGTTGCGCTCGGTGCGGCCGCTGCGCCAGGCGTACTCGAGTAATCCGCGCACGTGGCTGAGGTATTTCGCCAAGGTGCTCTCGGTGCATCCGCCCTGACGCTCGGCTTCCAGCCAATGCAAGTAATCTTCCAGCTGCAGATGCCACAGCGCGACACCGGGACGCACGGTCTCAAATCGGCGGATGGCACGGCGCAGCGTGCAACGCACATCGATGACCGTGCGCGGCGTCTTGCGTCCCACTTTATCGAGATAGCTCAAGTAACCTTCGATCCACGGATCCATCTTCACGGTGTTCGTGCTTTTCATGCGCTTACCCCCTGTTGCGCCGGTACCAGCCAATCGTTGAGCGGATGGAGAGCCATCGCCGCGCGGCGCTGCGGATCAGCAATGTGCACATAGCGCACCGTGGTCTGGATAACGCAATGCCCCAAAATGCGCTGCACTTCCGCCAAATGCACGCCGGCCTCCAGCAGATCGGAGGCGCAGCTATGCCGAAACTGATGCACGCTGTGAATCGGCACTTGCGCATGACGTGCGATGGAGTGAATCCCGTTGCTGATCGCTTGGCCGCTGAGACGCTTGCCGGTGCGGCTCACCAAAAGAGCGCACTCGCCACAGCATCTCGTCTCTTCGAGTTGGTTGTGGCGAAGCGGCAGATACGCATCCAGGCACCGCAGCACCATCTCCGGCAACGGCACACAGCGCTCGCGTCCGGTCTTGCGGCCATCGATGCGCAAGGTTCCTTCGCCCCGATCCAAGGCATCGAGGTTCAGCCGCTCCAACTCGCCGCGACGCAGGCCTGTGCCGTAGAGCAACGCCAGCACCGCAATCCACAAATACGAACTGTATTTACCGTGACGGTTCGCCGCTTCGCGCCACATCGCTTCCATGTGCGCGTGATCAATCCGTTTCGGCAAGCGGCTGTAGGGAGTGACCTTCGGCCCCTTCATCCAACGCAACGGGTTGATCTTCCACAGTCCCTGGCGCACCAGGTAGTCACCGAAGCCGCGCATCGAGCTCAGCGTTCCCGAAACGGTCGCCTTGGCACGGAAGCTCGAGCAACTTGCCACGTAACGGGTGATCAGCTCGGCATCGATGCGCTCGATGCCAATGCGTGGGCGACGCCCCTTCAGCCAGCGTCCCCAGCGGTCTAGCCCACATATCTCACAGCCGGCAGAGAAGCAATGAAGCTTGTGTGAAGTTGGAAGTTGCGAGCTGGTTTCGCGGGGCTCTGTTGTGTAGCTGATCCGTTTTTCGTTTTGCGTGAGAGTTTTTTACGTTCTGCGCCTGTTTCGGCGCACACCCTTACCACCAGTTGACAGGAGCCAAAACAGAAATGGTCGGAGTCTTTCTTTTTCAATACTTTACGGGTACGGCGCAGAGCTTTTCATGGATTTGCCGGAAGAGCTCGACATGGGGGTAACCACCGGCCAGCGAAATCCACACCTTCCGTACGGTGATGCGGATCAGCGCCCCGATCTTCAGTAACTTGAGCCGAATGGTGGAGCACTGCGCCTTGGCCAACTCTGTTCCCTCCAGTCCCAGGCGCCGCAGCATCTGCAGCAACACGTAGGCGATGGAAGAGAAGTACAGCCGCAGTTGGTTGCTCCGTAGATAGTGTGTGCTGGTGCGGTCACTGAACAGCATCAGTTGTTCCTTTATGCGATTCTCCATGTCTCCTCGAGCGCAGTAATGTTCTTCATACAAGGCCTGCGCCGGCCATGCTTCTGGACTCAGAGAGGTCACCACGAAGCGCGGGTTCTCGCCCTTCTCCAGGTACTCGGCCTTGGCCACCACCCGTCGCGCACGGCTCCAGCTTTTCAGCGTCTGATAGAAGAACTCTTTGAACCGCCGAGTCGCGCGTCCGGTCTGTTGGTACTGCGCTTTCGCCTCCGCCATCTCCTTGGCGATCTCCGCCTGCAGGCGTTCATTTTTCGCTAGTCCCAGCAAGTACTCTACGCGGTTCGTTTCACACCAAGCCATCAACTCCTCGCGACAAAATCCGGAGTCCCCGCGCACCACGATGCGCACCAAGGGCCACGCGGAACGAATCTGCTCTACGATGCGCTGCAGCTCCTCTACACTTCCTGCTGAGGCATCGATGTTCGACGATCGCAACCGCGCACACAGCAGAAACTCTCCACAGAAAATGTACAACGGTAGGTAGCAGTAGTTTCCGTAGTAGCCATGGAAGAAACGCCCTTCCTGCTGCCCGTGCAGCGGATCGTCGGTGGCGTCCAAATCCAAAATGATTTCCTCCGGCGCCTCCTGGTGGGCCTGCAGGAAGATCTCCACCAACAGGCGGTCCACGGCGGCATGATCCAGCACGATCTTTTTGTAGCGCTCCTGCCGACTGGCCGTCTCTTTGGTCAGTTCCAGTCGGTTTAAGGTGCTCTTTCCGGCTAACACTTCCTTATCGGGATCCTCCTTCTCAACCAGTACCGCCAGCAAAGGATCTTTCCGCAACTCCTCGTGATCGTTCAGATCTTCATATCCCAGGGCCAGCCCATAGACTCGCTGGGCCACCAACTCCTTCACTGGATGTTCGATCAGATCGGGATTCCGATAATCGGTGAAACAGGCGGCAAACTGGTGGAGGATCCCAATGCGCTTCTCGACCTCCCGCAGCAGCAGACCACCACCATCGCTGGTGATCGCTCCACCGTCGAACTGCGCGCGGATCTCGCGTCGCTTTTGGGGATGAAATCCGAAGACAAACTGGTTACACTCTGTGGTCATAAGGCTGTTGCTCCCTCTTGGCAAGATTTCTTTCTAGACAAAAGAGTTATGCCATGAAGCAACAGCCTTTTTCAATCTAAGTGTGAGAAATTCGGGCTAGCCGTGCCTGCGTGCACGCCACCGACTGCGCACTGAGTCCTCTTGCCCGGTACTCTTCGACATATGCATCCTGTAACCGATCCCATCTCCTCATCGCCGTCCTCCCAAACGTCACCGCGGGCGAACTCACGTTCGACCGCCTAAACGTTATAGAAATAAACAATATGACCTCCAATATGACTTCGTTGGAGGCTGCGATGAGCCCTGAACTGAACTAAACTCGCATTCGCGGAAATGGTCAGTCTAATCCGTAAAGCTTTCCAGCATTGAAAAGACTCGTGCAAGCAATCTTGGAGACCGACGGGTAAGCAACATGGACAGTGAGTCGAGTGCCAATCGGCGCCGGTGCGTTATTCAGAATTGTAGCTTGAGGGCGACCTGGATCGAGCGGGGGCCGCCGATTTGGTAGAGGGGGTTGAAGCCGCCATTTGCGCCGCCGGAGCCTAGGCTGCTCGCCAGCGTTTGGGTCGAGTGGCCGAAGAAGGAATTCGTAAGCGTGCTGATGGGACTGCCGAAGTTCGGGTGGTTGAATATGTTGAAGAACTCCGTCCGGAAAAGCAGCCCCAGCTTTTCGGTGAAGTGAAATTGCCGCTGCAACCCAAAATCTATTTGAGTCGCTCCAAAACCCCGAAGCACGTTGCGTCCGAAATCTCCCTGCTGCCCATTACGCGGCGCTGTAGAGTTAAACGCGGCAACGTTGAAAATTTTGCCCCCGGGATATTGCGGCCCAAAAAGCTCGAGAGGCACTCCGGGATTTACGTTCGGTCGCGGATTCAGGGCAATGCCCCCGGCAAAAAATGTTCCAGCCAAAATGTCCACGGGCGGCGCCGATCTGGCCAGAATGAAAGTGTCCACCGAACTCAAGGTCACGGACCACCACTTTACCGATCAAAAAGCGTGCCAACGCCACGGTGTCTACAGGAAGCTCCGCCCGGCGGAGACTTCTAAGCCGTCGAATCGGACTCATTGGTTCTGACCACAACTCAAACCTCGTGCGTCGCAAAGGTGGGCATGCATCGTGGGCACCTGTGCAGCAAAGTTACCCTTCAACGATTCGATGCCGCGCCTCTAATCAAGAATGTAATTTTTTTCGGCGCCCTTTGCGCAAGAGTGTCGCACGCCAAGGGCTAAGGTCAGGTTCGATTCGGACGGTTACGGAACTCTGTGCGAAATGTGAAAGGCATCCTTAATTATACGGTCTGGGGTGTGCCTTCTGCGATTGTTGACGAGCGGGGGAAGGGAATTAGCCGTGACAGTGTGGGATTCTAACCAATGACGGGGCAGCGTCCTACCCAACTGAACTACGTCCCCAACCGTGGAATCAACAACCTAGCGTAAAACCCTGCAAACAATTCGAAGGATTCGTCGACAGAGACGAATTCAAGTTGCTGTGCAGACATGGTTCGTGGTAGGATATTCCTACTAGGAGCGATGCATGGGGAACCGACAGACAACTCTTGAATATCTAACAACCACGAAGATCGGTGAGAAGGGACAACTCACCGTCCCGAAGCAGTTCCGCAAGGACCTTGGTTTAGGTACAGGTGCACCCTTCGCGGTATTACGCTTGGGGGACGGCCTCGTTCTGTTGCCAGAGCAGCAGCGATTTGAACATCTCTGCGCGCAAGTGGGTTCGGCTCTCACGGGCGCTGGCCTTACGCCACAAGCAATTCTGGCGACGTTGCCTGAAGCACGAAAGCGCGTCTTTACGCGTCGCTACAAGAAGTCTAATTCCTCAAAGAACATCCCACGTCGCCAATCTCGTGGCCAACGCGGGAAGTGACGACCCAACGGCGGATTCGACTTTTTTTCGATTCGAACGTCCTTACCGGGGGCATTGTTTCTCCGTGGGGCCTCGACAAGGCAGCGTTGTCTCTGTGCGCCGCCGGGCTTTGCAAACTGGTCCTCGCGGAGATTGTTCGCGATGAGGTGGAAGAGAATCTATTGCTCCACGCGGAGCGTCTGCCATCTGTGGACGCCGATGAGCTCCTTGAACACTATCGTCGGCTCATCGAACTGACCAATCCTGAGATGGTGCCGTATCCCTCTGAGTCGATTGTTATTTCGAGCCGTCAGCTCATCCGACACGCGGCTGATGTCCCCGTGCTTCTTTCTGCGATGGCCAGCAAGCCAGACTGGCTGCTAACGCACAACACCAAACATTTTACTCAGGTGGTTGCAAAACGAACTGGACTGCGTATCGCGACGCCGGCCGAATTCTTCCGAACAATGTCGTCATTGCTACGGTAAGGGAGAGAACGTTGTTTCGACCGAACCAGACTGATGATCGGAGATTGCCGTTTGCTAAACCGTTGTAGTGCGAGCTTCGCAATCGCCGTTGTCCCGCAACGCACTGCGAAATGCGAAAAGCATCCTTATATATGGGTGTCTTGTGAAGCAGGGGAGGGAATGGGCCGTGACAGTGTAGGATTCTAACCAGCTGAACTACGTCCCAACTCGCCAAATCCGACTTGCCGTAAAGCCCTAAGGGATAAGGATGTTGCAAGATTCGCATACGGCGTACTGGCCGCCTGCGGTGCTTGCAATAGCATCTGGTCCCTGCCAAAAGCGCCAATAAACCGCTAATAAATATCCGTGCGCTCATGCACACCCTGAAGTTTTTGTCGCAAGTCGGGCAGGATTTTCTTTTCTCAGGAGGGACGATCCTATGCGTGCAACTCCACGAGATGCTGGCGGCGGACTTTGATCTTGCTTTCGTTCTTACGTGCTGCTGCGAGGTCGTAGGCGAGCTGCATCCGCAACCAGGTTTCAGGCGTACTGCCGAAAGCCTTCGACAGCCTGATAGCCATTTCCGGGCTGATACCGGACTTACCATTCACCACGTTGTTGAGGGCCTGTCGCGTGATGCCGAGGGCTTTCGCTCCCGCGGTCACAGAGAGCCCCAAAGGCTCAAGGCAATCATGCCGGACAACAAGGCCGGGATGGGTCGGGTTTTTCATAGACATAGTTTCGTCCTCCTAATGGTAGTCGGTAAGTTCAACGTCAAAGGCATCATTCTCTTCAAAACGGAAAATGATGCGCCAATTGGCCCGCACCGTTACAGACCACAAGCCCTTCAAATCGCCCTTGAGCGGATGCAGGCGATAGCGGGGGAGATCGAGAGCCTGCGGTGTCGTGGCCGAATCGAGAACCGTGAGAATTCGCTCGACCGTATCCAAAAGGTCCGGCCGTATCCCGCCGCGGTCACCGCGTTCATAGAGGCTTTTCAAGCCGCGATGCTTAAAGCTCCTAATCATCAAGGGTTAGTGTAAAGTGATAATTGTCACTTGTCAAATACTTCTAGCAGGTTAATATTGGGGGCGGGTTTTTCGCCTCTGCAAAGACGTGACAACTGCAAGATAAATCAGAGTCGATGCAGATGTGAGTAGTGCCGCTGGAAGTTATAATATCTTTGATAAACACGGGCGCTTCCTGGGAAGCAATATAGAAGTAATTCCACTTGCCAAACCGAGGCCGCCCTTGAAACAGCGGTGATTCGAGGAGGATTATTTCAGCAAACCAAGAGCGAGGAACACGAAGATCGCGATGTCGCTCAGGAAATGAATCCACCACGTCCAGAATAAGCCGCGCGTTTCGAGCATGGCCTTGCCCAAAATCCAGCCCATGAAGATGGAAGCGACCCCGCCCAGAATTCCGCCCGGCACGCCGAAATAATGGGCGATCCCGAAGAAGTAGGCGGAGGTCCAGAGAGCATGTCTGCTGCCAGCGACGGACTCCAGCGTGGCGAGTATAGGGACGCGAAAGGCGATTTCTTCGTTGAACGCGTTCAACGCAGCATAGAAAAGAATCGATGGGAGGAGAGGCACGGCCTTGAGCAGCAGAGTGGTGCTGGGGCGCATTCCGATGTATTGCAAAATCACCAGCGCCGCAGAAATGTACACGGACCACTGCAGTCCAAACGAAACCCACGAAACAGGGCGAAGAAATCCCAGCCAACGCACAGGTTCGATGGGAGTGCGCAAATCTCCTCGTACGAGGAAGAGGTCGCGGCGCCTGAGTCCGAGAAGAAGCAGAACAGCGATCATGCCGAAAGAAACGGCGAGCTTGCCGGTTTGCTCCGCCTGCATGCGTATATCAAAAGCGTTGTTGCCGAACAGGTTTTGCAGGGCAGGCCATGTGAAGCTGAAGCGCAGGCGCAGATCGAACAACACGAAAAACGCCAACATGGCGACGAAGAAATTCTGCAGCGGGCGGAGAGGTTTCCAGAACAAGGAGGTGAGCGCCAGCACGAGGAGCAGAATCATTTTGGCGTAGGTCAGCCAGATTGGAGGAGCGTGGGCCAGCCTGCTCCAGAAGATGTCAGGCACGACGCTGATCAAAACTGTGACGACCCACGCTACGACGGTGAGTTTGCGGTCACTCTGCTGAACAGGGAACGGCTTGGCTGGCATGAAGATTTCTCGTGGACTTAAAGGTTCTTTGGTTGCCGCATCCTGCCATCAAATCAGGGGCGGCCAGTGAGCAGGCCTCCAAGGAAGAATCCGAACCCGAGGACTGAATCGCAGTGGGGACAGGAATACATGATTTCTTTTTTGATTGAGCCCGAGACCTCTTTCGCGACCGCCTCAGGGACGGAGAATTCAGCAGACTCGCGTTTAGTCTTGTACAAGGTGACTACCTGTTTGCAATAAGGGCATTTTGCCATAGTTCATCCTTTCGAGACTTTCATCACCAACTTACTCTATCGGAAATCACGCTCAATTCTAACGAGGCTTCGCCTCAGACCAACAAGAAAGGCGTACCGCTGTGCGCGGCGAAATGGGACCGCAGAATTGTCGAGCTTCATTCTATTCGGGCGAACTGGCATTGCTGGAAGTCTAACTACAAACAGCTTTGCTGGCGAATGGCAGCCGATCGGTAGATGTGGTCCGCCTTGTCTCCTTGATGATTGTGCCAGGGCGACGCGCTTATCCGGAAGTATTCGAGTTACATCCTGTTTGCCGACCCCTCGCCCAGCATCGCCGGATCGGCTCCACATGGATGCGAGTTGCCTATTGGGAATCGTCACAATAAGATGAGACGCGGGCAGAGAATTCGCAGCCAAATGCGAGTTACAGAATAGTGCTGATCCGCTGAAAATCAGGCTAATGATGAGGCCCGACTCCAAATCGCTGACGATCTTCTTCCGCAACCAGGGCGTCTACTTGTTCATCGCTTTTGTGATTGGCGCAACTTTCTGGGCCATGGGCGAGCCCATACATCCTTTCACCGTGATCTTGTATTCGCTGTGCATCGGCAATTTCCTTTCGCCTCCCATGCAATGGTTGCACGCGCTGTACGAAAGGCCGGCGCCTTATGACTGGCTGATCTTCCTGGTCTTGCTGTGCATCGTGATGCTGCCCGTTTACGCGCTGACGAGCGTAATTGTCTGGCGGTTCGCTCCGTCTGGTCCGCAATCGCTTGGAAACCTGATCGCCACCGGATGGAAGATGCCATTCCTGATCACTATCGTTTACGGCGTCGTGAATTTTCTCTACAGCAGGACCAGGGCGCGCCTCGAGCGCCGCAATGTTGAACTTCAGAGCATGGTCCATGCGGGCGCCGCTCGCCTGGAAGTCCAGGACGAGGAATTGCAGCGCGCGCGGGAGATCCAGGAGTCGCTGCTCCCCAAAGTAATCCCCCAGCTGCCGGGATTCGAGGTGGCCAGCGCTTGGCAGCCTGCACGCGCGGTCGGCGGAGATTACTTTGATGTATTGAAGCTCGGCGAAAACCGGCTGGCCATCTGCATCGCTGACGTCTCCGGCAAAGGCGTTCCGGCCGCTCTGCTCATGGCCAACGTGCAAGCGAGCCTGCGCGCATCCGTTCGCGATCTGGATAGCCCTGCGCGTGTGTGCAGCATCATGAACGGCATGCTCTGCGAAAGCATCGCGGTCGGTAAATTCGTGACCTTCTTCTGCGGCGTTTTGGACGCCACCTCGAAGACCCTTCGCTACTGCAATGCCGGACATCCGTATCCCATTCTGGTATCCTCCGGCGCCGTGCGCACGCTGGACCAGGGCGGCGCGGTGCTGGGTGTTTTTCCCACATGGACGTATCAGGACTCGATCGTACAACTCAGCTCCGGCGACAGGCTGCTTCTATTTACCGACGGCATTACCGAAGCCGAAGGGCCGCAAGGCGAAGAATTCGGAATGGAAAAAGTCGCCGCATTTGCCAAGACACACGTAGCGAATTCTGCCGTGAGGATTAATCAGCAGCTGCTCGCGCAGGTCACAGAGTTCTGTGATGCGCAATTTCGGGATGACGCTACCCTGCTCGTGCTGGCAGTAAAGTAGCCGCCCATTGCAGCCGGGCATTCCTTTCGTAACCGGGTAAGGGAAGGTTTGCCGACCAACCGCCCGGTGACAGCCGATTCTGGGATTGTGAGTGCTATGGGGATTTTTCAGCAACTATCCTCTTGATCCACCGCCAACCCCATCGCTTTCATTGACTCGCCGTTTGCAGAATCCCCACGGTGGGAGGTGAGAAAGGTGTACGCATTTGCGTAAGATGAACACATGCCAAAGGTGATCGTTGCGATCGGTGGCGGGGATGCTGTGTGGGTCGACCGAGGTACCGATCGTCGCTGCTAGGCGACCCTGGCGCGAGATTTCTTGGGGAAACTGGACACCCTAATCGAACAACTGAAAAACTCACTAAATTCCGTGAGCACCTGTCTCAAAGTCGTTGACACGCGCCGCACCCTATAGTATGCGTACGATGGAGACATGCTTGACGTGGTAGAGGCGAGCGCAAAGAAAGAAACGGCAACTGTTCCAGATGAATCTTCTCGTTCGCCTGTTACAGCCTTCGTTAAAACACTACAAACCTACTGGTTTCTAGTTACCGTTGCAGCGTCGTTGTTGGCTTCCATTTTCTATATGGTGGTGTTCCACGTAAGCCCCTTGGCCGCGTATTCCGAGGCTAAGCAGCGGCGTGAACTGGTGGTCTTTCACGATCGAACTGGTAATGCCCTGTTGGGACGAGGTCAATATCGACTGGCAAAGACGCAATTTGAGCGAGCCCTCAAGTTGAATGACACGAATCACGCCGCATGGGTCGGCTCCTATATGGCAGACCTATTCACCGATCAGGAATCTCCCGACCCAGATGTGGCAGCCAACTTGGCTTTTATCCAACCTCTTAAGGACCTAGGAGGCGTCGAATCCACAAAGAACCTGAGGCCAATCTTCGAGAAGTATATCGGCGACTCCTATCGGAGTCGGGGTGACAGTGGGGCGGCACGACAGCATTACGAAAACGCCATTTCACTCGAACCTGACTACTTGGACGCACTGGACTCATACGGATGGCTGAGCTACTCCGAGTTACAGGACCTTCCGAAAATGAAAGAGCTTTTTACGAGGATGACCAATGTGGACAAGGGCGACTATCGCGGATATTACGGTCTAGGATACGCACTATACATGCAAACCGTAAATGAAGGCGATCCCAAGCGCCGGCAACAACTGATTCTTGAAGCAGCGAAACAAAGTTCGAAGGCGGTACCCTTGAAGGTTGTGTATCTCAATATCCTGGTGGATTTTGGTGAAATCGTTCGATCCCTTGATCCGGGTCTGTCGATCGACTTTCATAAGCAAGCCAACGAGTTTCTCGACGATCCAGAGATAGCCTCCCTTCGAAACAATAGAAGGTTTCTCGACCAATTTCTGACCCAGAAAGGCTCCATTGTTATCGAAAGCACAAATGAAAAGCGGGCGTGGATTTACTATCAACTCGCCCTCGACCACCTCGCGAGATATCGCCTTGAGTCAAGTCAGTACGATCTGCAACAACACACTGACCTGCACAAAAAGGCTCTAAGCTTGGATGCGCAACGAAAACTCCTACGCGTGTACCAAGATCAGCTAAGGGTTCTTGACCTCTTGCTCCCAAACAAGGCTCTCACAAAACCCTTGTGGCAAAATCGGAAGCAGACAGGTTCGCCCGACACTTGATGCCTCGGGGTAGTGACCGAGTAAGCACGAAACTGTGGTTGGAATCGCGTTGCAAAGAATGCAGTTCTTTGTGTGAGGTAGTGTCCAGAGTGGTAGTGTCCAGAGTTTTTCGCACATTTGTTGAAGCATAGGTCCAGTTGTGGTACTCGGCTCCCCCGAGAGGGAACCGAAAATTCTTGCGCGAGCGTTCATGCCGCTTCGCTCACTTCGTTGAGGCGGTTCATGTCCATGTAGCGCCGTGTGCCCCACTTCGTGCCGGCGACGCGCCGGGTGGAATCGTGACTTAGTGTCCCGAAGATGCCTGGCAGCAGGCGGGTTCTTGGTCCTCGCCTTTCAGCCCTCACTGGCAATCCTGCTCCAGCCTGGCAGCTGCGAGATGGTCTGGCCAATCATTGGAGCAGAATACTACGTGTCACTTTGCGCGCACTTTCTCTGATTCGTGAAGGATGATTAGAGCGATTTCGCTCACGGCAGTTACTAGCGGGTCCAAATTGTGGGCGGATGACGGCAATGCGGAAGTAATTCATTTGGGTGAAAAGCGCGCTTTGCCTTCGGCGCTACCGAGAATTGACCCATGTTTGCTCGGCAAAACCGGCCCAGCTTGAAAGCCTCGCAATCACGCTTCCTTCCTTCCGAGCTGAAGCAGACCCACACGGTGATCTCCCCCGCGTTTTGCCCATTTGGCGCGCGCCAACAAAAACTGCGATTCTAGTGGTAAGCGAATAAAAGTAAAAGCACTTAGCGCAAATCTCGAAAAGCATGAAAGGCCCTTTGAAGTGAAGATAGCTCATGCCAGGAGAGTGGTTACGTTGGGACTACTGTTTACAAAAGCGTGATCTCGATGTGGTCCATTCTTGGCGAGCAAAAGTGGGTCACTTTTGGCGAGCGTCGAGGCGCTTTGCGTAGAAGTGCCGCACTCCAAGGGCTAAGGTCAGGTTCGATTCGGACTGTTACGGAACGCTCTGCGAAATGTGAAAGGCATCCTTAATTATACGGTCTGGGGTGTGCCTTCTGGGATTGCTGGCGAGCGGGGGGAAGGGAATTGGGCCGTGACAGTGTGGGATTCTAACCAACTGAACTACCTCCCCAACCGTGTAGTCAACAACTTGGCCTAAAATCCTGCAAATAAGTCCTTTGCAGGATTTGCATGGGGCGCACAGTCTCCCTGAGTTGCCTCCGGTAGCAGTTTTTCTGGAAGAAGCGCCTATAAACCGCCAGTAAAAACAAGTGCGCTCATGCGGAACCGACACTAACGCAGAGTGCTGCAAGATGCGAACTGGGAAGAGAGCGGCGGCGCCTTTCTGGGGCCGGTGTTAGCGTTCGGGTATTTCGACTTCCGTGTAACTGCCTGGCCTCGCCGCGTTCACGGCAGCGACGACGCGCTCCATATGCAGGCGCAGTATTGGCCATTGCGGATTGCCCAGCACGACGAGTGCGATCGTGCGAATCGTCAAATTCTGCTGGTAGCGGATATTTTTGTCGGGGGTGACCAACACATCAAATCCGGCGTCCTCAGCGGCTCTGAGCAATTCGCCGTTCTTGAGCTTGTCCCACCCTCGCTGCGCGGTCGTTTGGACCGTGTGTTCTTTGATGAATGGACGGATGGGAACTGGAGTACCCTGGTCAAAGAGAACGAACATCAGCGGCTAACAGCAGACGAAGGAGTCTCATCCAGACTACGAGCGGCAAATTCGATTACGGCCTTAATCTGGTCGCGATCCAGCCCTTCGAACCAATTCATAATGTCATCGATGTTGGCGCCTGCTTCCAGATTTTCAAAGATGATGGAGACCGGCATGCGGGTTCCGCGAAGTACCCAGGCGCCGCTTACCTTTCCAGGTATGCTTTCGACCGCGGGGCATCGTGACCAATCAAGCGCCATTTTTCTTTCCTATTCCTCAGTTTAGCTCAAAATCCAAGCGGCCAGCATGCCAATCTTTGAGGACCTGGAGGACCGACAGGAGCGGTTCCCGCTGTCACGCATAGGCTCTTGCCTGTAACCTGGGGATGGCGAAATGTTATTTCGTCTATGATTCCTCAGGATTCTCTGTCCTGCAACCAATCTGAGATGCGCAGTCTGGTTCCCTCTCAGCGAACCGCGGCCTTACCTTTTGAAAGGATCACCTGCCTCAAAGGCAGTGATCACCCTTTAGATTGCAGGTCACTCCAGTTGTAGCCCACAGCCATCGATTTTTCACCGTGCCGACGGCGACCGGTTTTGCTTGACTCGCGGGGATGTTTGAGTTTTGTTTGAGTTTTTGTGGGTCTACGGAGGACTCACGTGGACGCCTGTGGACGACGGTGTACAGAGCGCAAACGAGTTACGGATTAAGTCGTTTGTTTTTCGCGTGTTTCGGTGGTGTGACAGGGCAGCGTTCTAACCAACTGAACTACGTCCCCGCATTTCACCACGCGGTATGGTGGGCAGTGCAGGGCTCGAACCTGCGACCTCCTGCTTGTAAGGCAGGCGCTCTAACCAACTGAGCTAACCGCCCTTCTGCTCACGTTTATTCATACTACAGGAACCTCTTCACTCGGTCAAACTTTCATCTTCCTCTCTTTTTCTTCCCTGCAGTTCAGACACTAGCGGATGCCCGGGCGGCACCCTTTAGCGGCGCGGCGTTTCGTTACCCCCTCCGTACATTTTTGGCCCACCCCATGATTTTAGGTGTTGATTCCCGCGATTCTGCATGTAATATATATATTATACATGCAGACAAGGGCGCAGCAACATCAAAAACTCAGTCGCTTACGTCGGGAACTGCTCGAATCTTTGGAGCGGCTGCGGAAGACTCTCGAAGTTGCCTTGGCCCGCACCCCGTTGGTCAAGGGCAGTGTCTATCAGATCGCCCGCCGCTGCGGTAATGCGCACTGCCGTTGTACCCGCGGCCAACTGCACCGTAATTTCGTCCTGACCTGGAGTGAGCAGGGGCACCACCGCATGCGTTCCCTGCCACCCGAACGGGTCGCCGAGATCCGCATGAAAAGTAAGGAGTATGCTCGATTGCGTCGGGCCCGGAGTGAAATATCGGCACTTGGCAACCGCCTCCTGGCCCTGCTCGATCAGATCCAGGAGTTGCGCCGCGAGGCGCCTTGAGATGAGTGAGTCGGGACTGTCGACATCCGCCGCGATGCTGTTTGAGCGCAACGATGCGCAGGTGCTCGAAGCGTTTCGTCGCGGCGAGTTTGATTACGTCGATGCCATCGGCGAAGTCAGCGAAGCCGACTTCTTCCGAGTCATCACCGAGCGGAAGATCTTGGACAAGCTGGCCCAGAGCTACCCCTCCCCACGCGAGCGGCACGATGTGCCCTTGTGGGTCTATCTGGCCAGCAACCTGTCCATGCGTTTTCATGGCGAGCATCACTTTCATGCCTTTCCCTTCCTGGTGCGCTCCAGCAGCATGATCGAGGCTTTTGGTCCGGCCATGGGCCACAAGGCCACCCATCCGGAGACCGGCGACATTTCCCTGCGCTGTGCTGGGTTTAACGAAAAGAACGAATACGATCGCCAGACCCCTTGCGACCAGGATTATCTGCGCAAGCTGGCGGGGGATACCGATGCCGAGTTGCTGCAGACCTGGTTCAACCGCGAGGTCGTGGGAATCTTTAAGCAGCACCACGCGTTCGATGCGGAAGGGATCTTTGTTGGCGATGCGAGCTATCTGTTCGTACCGGACAATGAGCACTACGAAGGCTCCTCGCGGCTGCTTTTCGATGAGCAGAATCATCCGGTGGATTCCGCAAAGCTGACTCACGAGCAACAGAAAGCCTACGACTGGCGACGCTGTTACAAGCTGGTGAGCTTGTTGCATACCAATCGCCAGGGGGAGTTCTTCCTGTACGGCGGGCTGCGCCTGACGGCTGGCAAGGACCATGAAGCTCCGGTGCTCTATGAGCTGGTGGATGAATTTGTGCAATGCCATGGCCGCGGGGTAATGAAGCGCTTAATTCTGGATCGTGGCTTTCTGGACGGGGAGAAGATCGGCCATTGCAAGCGCGATCTGGGGATCGACGTGCTGATCCCGGCGCGCAAGGATCTGGAGATCTATAAGGACGTGGTGGGCTTGGCCGAAGGTGGGTTGTTATCGTTTCAACCGGTGCCGGCTCCTTCCCCTCGTACGCCGGCGGTCCCCGTGCACCGACCGGAAAGCATTCGTAAACGGGAAGAAGCTCGCCAACGCACCTTGGCCAAGAAGAAAGCCGAGGCCGCGCAGAAAACGCAGGAAGTGCAGAAACTCCGCAAGGCGAGCCCGACGGGAACGCCGCCCCCGGAGCAGGCCCGCAGCGAAGTAGCGGCGGTGATGGAGCTGCGAACGTTGAGCACTTGCCCGGTGCCCATCCATGCGGTGGTCAATCGCGAGATCTACAGCGACGGTCACCGAGAGCACTGGGTGCTGCTCGATACCGCTCCCATCCCCGAGCCCCTAGCCACCCGCGAGGAATATGGCCTGCGCACCAGCATCGAAGAGCGGCATCGACAGCTAAAGTGTTTTTCCGATTTAGCGGGGTTCACCTCACGAAGGTTCTCCCTGGTGGTCAATCAAGTAGTTTTCGTGTTGTTGGTGTACAGCTTGCTGCAGTGGTACTGGCAACGGATCCGACGGCCGGAATTCAATCCGAAAACCACGGCTCGTGCCTTGGATCAGCTACGGCCGACGATGACCGTGATCTTGATCTTTTATCAGAGTTATGTGGCCCGCCTGGCTCCGCTTGAATATCAGGAGTTGTTGCTGACGCTGAAGGAAGAGGCGCGCCTAAAAATCTTGGCCAAGACACGACGACTTCGTCGCGGGCTAACCCATCAGCTCGATCACGCTCGCTCTCCCTAGCCTTACTGCGCGTATCCAGAAGTACGATCCAAAAATCTCTCGCTCCCTCAGGCAAAGGCTAGGCTTTCTTCTGCCGTGCAAGATCTCTCGCTCTCGTGACTCGTGAGACCAGGGCCGCGATCCCCCCCTCCTACCTCGAATCGGTTCCTCGCTTATAAAACCTTTCGCTCGCCCTGCCGTGTCTCATCCGCTTGCTTTGCCCCGGCTTATGTCTGAACTGCAATTTTTCTTCCCTGTTTTCTTGCGATTTTCCTTTGCAACCAGTAAACTTGTATCTCATAAAACACTCGAGGGAAACCCCTTAGATGCTCTTGAACCGCGATTATGTCAGCTACATGGCCTCCGAAGTCATCAAAAAACTCATTGCTGACGGTCAAATTGAAATCAAGGAAAAGGAAGTTGAACCCGTCACGGCCCGCGTCCGCGCACGCATGATGGATGAAATCACCGTCGAAGACCGCGTCAACGAGCAGGTGCGCAACATCCTCATCCAGTATCAGGATGAAATGCGCCGCACCGGCGTCTCCTATCAGGAAATGTTCAAGAAGGTGAAAGGCCAGCTCGCTCGTGATCAAAAATTGATTTTGCGTTGAGTCTCTGCCGCGTTTCAAGCGCCGCTAGGGAAGGGAACTGAGACACACCAACACGATGAGATTGAGCCGCGAAAAAATCGTACGCATCTCCCACCAGGTCACCGATCTTCTAGTGCAGAGCAACGAAGTCGAGTTCATCGAAGACCGCGACACCATCCGCCAGCACATCGTTCAGACCATCAGCGACGTCCTTCGCGAGGAAGAAAAGGTCGAAGTCGAGGTCCGCAAGCGCATCACTTCCCAGAAAAAGGAAATCCTCGAAGGCAGCGAGGAGTGGGACGTCCTCTTCCGCAAATACTATTCCGAAGAACTCCGCCGCATGGGCGTTTCCGCCGCCCCCGAAGAACACCAAAAGGCCGGCCACCGCTAATTTTCGAGTACAGCCTGTTCTCAGTACCGAAGAGCGCCTTGGCGCTGCCTTGCCTTTGGTGGTGGCGACAGAGTTCGCACGACAGTTTACAAACAACTTACATTCTCATTGCCAACGCGCAATGAACTAGCTTTCCGTACCTCTCAAAATTGCGCTGCTTCACCTGCAAGGCAATTTCAAGCGCGAGGGTCTTCAAATGAGCGTACGCATAAAGATTGTCATAGCGAGTCTCATTCTATTGGCCTGTGGCGCTGGCGTGTGGGCGCTCATTCAGAATGCCTTGAATGCAACAACAGGCCACTCCTGAGCCAGTAGTCCTTGGAGACGTCCCCGGACTCAAATGGCCAATCGCCATCTTGCCCAGCGGATGTGTCAGAGAAGTCTAGAAGGGTTGTGCTCCTCGTTCGCGGCTTATAGCGTAACCTGTCACCCGGACGAAAGACTGTCATCCCAACCGGAGCGGCCGGATCTTTTCTTTCGCGCCGCTTTCTGGCGCGTCGGGCCGCGCAGTGGAGGGATCGAGGCAAAATGTCAACCCCGCGCAAATCTCTTCCGCTCCTCCTCTCCACGACCGCGCTCGCCCTTTTCTCGCCCTCAGCCCAATAATCCCGCAACCAAATGTACTCTCGCTCATCCCGTGAAAGTGGGAATCCTCCAATCCGTCCGCCACGGTGATCCCACGTGCCATTTCTTGGTCCATAACGTAATGCCAAATTTATTCCCCGCTCAAAAATAAAGGGCGGCCAAAAGCCGCCCTCTTACTTCTGAAAACTTAATACTTATTACTTTGAACTAAAAGCTTCTCACGGAGCGTCCGGCCTCCTCTTCAGCGTCGGCCGGTCATCATCCGTCGAATTCGGATCCTGTGTCGTGGACGTTGTCTGCCCCGTCTTATCCGATTGTTCCGTCTTCGTCCTCAGCGTCGGCTTTCCCGGACCATTGTTTTGCACCTTCCGCGAGAACATGATGTTCCGCAGCCGCGATTTCACCGTATCGAACTCCGATGTCGTCACGATGTAGTCGTCGCGCTCCGGCAAAATCCGTGCAATTTCTTTCTGGGAAGCCTCAATGCGGTCCGGCGTCGGTGGATGCGTCGAGAAAACCTTCGGTATCGATCCCGGCCTTCTCTTTTCATCCGCCTGAATCCGCTCAAAGAACGTCACGTACGCGTTCGGGTCGTAACCCGCCTTGTACATATACTGAATTCCCAGAAAATCTGCTTCCCGCTCCGCGTCGCGCGAAAACTTCAAGAACGTCAGCGGGATGGCCAGGTTCATCCCCTCGTAAATCCCGTACCCGGCCCATCCGTACGGCACAAAAATCATCGCCGCCATCGCGCCTATTTGCATCAGGTCGCCCTTGGTCGCCTGCTTCGTCCCGTGACGCGCTGTAACGTGTGATATCTCGTGCGCCATCACGCCGGCCAATTCCGCCTCTTCCTGTGCTCGCAGGATAAGCCCGCTGTTCACATAGAAAAATCCGCCCGGCAGCGCAAACGCATTCACTTCGTCCGAATCGATCACTTTGATCGTGAACGGCACCTGCGCATCCGAATTCCTTACCAGGTTTTGACCCACGCGGTTTACGTATTCCGTTACCACCGGGTCGTCAATCATCTTTGAAGAGCGTTCCACTTCCTGCGCCAACTGTTTTCCTAGGGCAATCTCTTTCTCCAACGAATAAAAATTCAGGCCCTTGCCAGTGCCCCGGTTCCCGATCGCTTCCACATCTTCCTTCGAATTCTTCGGATGGACCGTCTGTTGTTGCTGTACCGGAGCGTCCGCTCCAGGCGTCCCTGGGGCCGGTGTCGGCGCAGTAGCCTTCGGGTCGGGTGGAGGAGGTGGCGGCGGAGCTTCCTGACCTATGGGGATCGGTCCCGTCTGACCGGATTGTCCAGATTGTCCGGTCTGTTGCCCCGTTTGCGGCGTCGCGTTCGGGTCCTGGCTACCGTTCTGGTGACCCTGCTGCTGCGTCGTCTGACCGGATTGCCCAGAGGCGCCCTGCTGCCCCTGTTGTGTCGGCCCCTGTTGGGCTGGCGAAGATCCTTGTGACTGGCTCTGAGCACTTGTGCCCGCAGGCCATGCCATCAGGCATGCCGCCAGCACCAGACCAAACGCAATTTGCGATTCTTTCCGCATCGGTCGAGCCTCCCTGCACCACTTTCCACGCAAGTATACACCCCTCAAACGGACATCCTACCCTCGTTCTGTGAGATGTGTCCCACCTGAATATGGTTTCCTAGCCTTTTCAGCCCCCAGGACCCTTCGTACTGTCCCACATCCCCCACTTGGCCTGTTGACACTTCTGGCCAGCCTATCTACAGTCATTGCATCACCATGACCGTGCGCAAGATCCAGATTGGCCAGCTTTGGAAGAAGGAAGATACGGGTGAAACCTTCCTCGTTACTCGCGTCTATAACGAAGCGCTCAGCACCATAGTCGTCCTTCGCAAATCCGGCGCCGAAAACCAGCTCCAGGTCCGCGTCAAGGTCGAACGTGTCCCCGCCGGTCAAGCCATCCCCGGCTTCTCCCCAGCCATGGAAGACGACTCCGTCTAGCCTTCCCGGGAACGCCATTCTGCCGAATGGCGTTTTTGACACCATTACTCTTGCACCCTTTCACTCTTATCCCGACTTTCCGCCTATCTCTTCCCTGCGACCTCTGCGTTCTCTGTGACCTCGGTGTAAGCCTTTCTCTTCCAAATCGCCGCCCTCCTGCCAAATTGTCATCCCGCTCCACAAAATTGTCATCCCGACCGGAGCGGCCCGATCTTCCTCTTCCGCGCCGATTTGTGGCGCGTCGGGCCGCGTAGCGGAGGGACCGACGCACAATCGCTAGCGTTCATCGAACTCGTTCCTCGAAGAGCCACTCCCCGTTTCCTCTGCGGCCCCTCTGCTCCCTCTGTGGTAAAGCCTTTGCCTTCTTCTCGTCCGCCTTTTCTTTCCTCACTTAAGACTAAAAACTAGCAACTTGGAACTTCCTTCAGATCGACCGCACCCCCAACTCAACCACATCCTCCACCGCCATCATTTCCTTCTGCAAGAACGGCTCCCCGTACCGCACCCCAATCATCTCCCCGTACCTCCTTGCCAGCAGGTCCATCTTCGGGTCCAACTCATCAATCGCCAGGTACACCTTCTGCTTCCGTTCACTCTTTGCCGGACGAAATTGCGACCCGTACGCCAGTATCGCCCTCCGCCGAGCCTCATATTGATTCGTCACGTCCACCACAAACGTCGGCGCCATCCCCTCAAATGAAGTCGCATACAATATCTTGAACGGCCGGTGCGGCTCTCCATCCAGCGGCAACTGCTTCAGCCCCGCCAAAAAGCACCCTTCATACCCCAACTCCGAAGCATGGTAATGATCCGGATGCCGCGCCTCCCAATACGGCAATATCACAGTCCGCGGCCGCAACTCCCGAATCACCCTAGCCAGCATTAACTTATTCTCCCGCGAAGCTTGCACATCCGAATCCGCCACTCCCAGCGTCCCTCGCCAAGCCACCTTCAATATCTTCGCCGCCCTCTCTGCCTCCTTCGCCCGCGTCTCCGGCGTCCCCCTCGTCCCCATCTCTCCCGCCGTCAAGTCCAGTATCCCCGTCGAGTACCCCTGCTGCGCCATCTTCAGCAACGTCCCCCCGCAAGTCAGCTCCACATCATCCGGATGCGCCGCAATCGCCAACAAATCAAGTCTCATCACCCTCTCCTCATCCATCTCTCGCCGCGATTCTAGTCCGGAATTCCACCAAACTACAATTCATCCTCAGTTCCTGCCAAGTGACACAGCTTTGTAGCGCAGGGAGAGTCCGCGAGCCCTGCGGCCTTTTTTGTCTTGGGTTTTTCTTCTCTCTGCCCACCGCTTTACCGCCCCTCTCTCCTTCTTCATGATCTCTCCGCCCCGTCCCGACTCCCACACTCCCGCGCTCTCAAGCTCTTACACTCTTATACCGTTTTTGTCCGTCTCTTCTATTCCCCCGCTTGGGGTAGCAGTTAGATTTCAACAGGCCGACCGGAGCAACGGCGCCTCATGCCGTTGCACAGTGGAGGGACCGGGGCACGATCGATGCGCCTTCTCTCTCACCTCAAATTAAAGAAAGGTGTCCCAGGTTCGATTTTTTGCCTGGGTCTTGGGGTTCTCTTCTCTGCGAACTCTGTGCTCTCTTTGGCCTCTGTGTAAGCTTTTTCTCGTCTGTCATCCTGTGCTGTTTCCGGTCCGCAGTGGAGGTACCGCGGCACCATCTCCTCTCCCCACCCGTATCCTCTCCTCCTGTGCTACCTTTTCCTCATGTCAAACGAAAGCCAACTCTCCCCCCGCGTCGCCCTGGTCACCGGCGCCGCCAAACGCCTCGGCCGCGTAGTCGCCCTCCGCCTGGCCGCCGAGGGCGCAGACGTCGCCATCCACTATAGCCATTCCGAATCCGAAGCCCGCGACACCGTCCGCGAAATAGAAAAGCTCGGCCGCCGTTCCATCGCCATCCCCGCAAATCTCACCAGCGTCCCCGAAATCCAAAATCTCATCGCGCAAACAGTCGACCACTTTCACCGCCTCGACATCCTGGTCAACAACGCCGCCAACTTCCTCGAAACCAAATTCGGTTCCACCACCGAACAATCCTGGGATGCCTCCCTCGACACCAACCTCAAAGCACCTTTTTTCTCCGCGCAAGCCGCCGCTCCCCATCTACTCAAATCAGGGAAGGGAATCATCATCAATTTTGCCGACATCGGCGGCATCCTCGGCTGGCGTGAATTTCTTCCCCACTCCGTCTCCAAATCTGGCGTCATCCTGATGACCCGCATCCTCGCCAAAGAACTCGCCCCCACTGTCCGCGTCAACGCCATCGCTCCCGGTACCATCACCATGCCCGGCGATCCTCCCGAGTGGCAATCAGACTTCATCAAACGCGCCCCTCTCCAACGCACCGGCCGCCCCGAAGAAATCGCCGACGCCGTCCTCTTCCTAATCACCGCCGAATTCCTAACCGGCCAAACCCTAGTCCTCGACGGCGGCCGCTCCCTCTCCCCCGACCTCCGCACCTAGTCCATTGCTTTGAGCCTTCTTAATCCGTAGGGGTCCAGCACGCTGGACCCCATCTCGGCAAAATTGCGTCCTAATGTCATCCCGACCGCAGGCCCGCGTTTTGCGGGCCGAAGGGGAGGGATCGTGGCGAATACCGTTCAGTCCAAGAAGCTCCTTTTCTTGCCAGAGCATGGCCTCTTCTTCGATCCTTCCTCTGCGAACTCTCCGCCTCTGCGTTAAATTTCCCCTCCTTCCATTCCTTCTTTTCCTCTTCCCACCAACGAACCTGAAAAATCCCGTCCCCCTCTCAACTGTAAACGGGTGCACCCCAAGAATGTGGTGGGTCAAGCGGCCCTGCGTTCTGATCTGCGCTCCCAGAAGTCTTGAAAACGACCACTGAGTTTTGAGCAGCGGAGAGCGATGATGGCGTTGGAGCCGTGAACGGTCCAGTGCATTCCGGCGCGTTTGAGACGAGTGCCGATGGCCACCTTGCATCCGGCCTCTACTACGCCGGTGGAAGTACACAAGCCTTGGGCGTGGAACTCCGGATAGCGCATACGCTCGCGGTTGGTCTGGAAATAGTGGAGACAGCGACGAGCGTCCTCGGAGCGGGGTACTTGGCGCCGGATGGCCGTGAGTAGCATCCGGAATTTTCCGGTGTCGAGTTCTTCTTTCCTGCGATCCGCCCACTGGAAGGCTCGTGGCGTAGTGGCGCCGTAAAGAGCTTTTCCGAGATCACCCAAGTGCTGTTTGGCATGATAGCGGTCGACGATCTGAACGGCTCCCGGGAACTGATCTTCCGCAATGTTCCAGATCCATGGAGCACCGTCGCCGAGCACGGCGGCCCGCGGAGCTTGGCAAAAACGGCGGCGCGTGGCTTCTCTCCAGACGCGCTCGGCAAAAGGAGAGCGTGTTGCTGAGGTGTCCAGCGCGGAAGCGCTTTCCAAGGCCGCCGAGTAACTGACCGATCCTTCATCGCGGATGGGCGTGCCTTCTTCATCGAGCGATTCCGCACTCCAGATGGTACAGAGTTTTACCTCTCCGGTCTTCGCCGATCCGTCCGGTTGCTTACCGGTGCGGCCCACGAGCTCCTCCGCACGTAGTGGAATCCCGGTTCCATCCATGCCGAGATACAGGGTCTGCGGCAGAGGAAGAGAATCCAGAGGTTCGCTGCGCACGCGTTCATCTTCGGCGATCTCTTTTCCCAGCCCTTCTGCAGTTCTCTCTACCTGCTTGGCATTCACCGCCACACCGGCCAGTTCGGTCAAAAGTTCGCTACCTTCCTGGAAGCTGACCATGGCCCCTACGGTGCCGATCATGCGCACAACAGCCGGAGAGAGCGATGCGGCGTCCATTCCCAAGGCCTGGTCGCGAGGACAGAAGCCCCGCTCACATTCACCACAGTAGTAGTAGGCACGCTCCAGTTTCAATTCTCCGACCACACTATGAAAACTTTTCCATCGTCGTTCTACATAACGCGCCCGACGGCCACAGGCACAGGGCAACGAGCTGCCCTGGTAATCGGAATGGTCGCGGTTGAATCGCTGCTCGAGTAAACGGGCTGCCATCTGCAGCGCCCGGCGGCGCGTCGCCGTTTCCAAAGCCTCGAAGTCGATCTCCTCCAGAGCTTGGGAACCGAACAGTTCTTCGATCTCCCGCGCGATTTCACCTTGCAGACTTACCGCGATGGCGTTTTTTTTTAGTTTCGACTTCTCGAACGCCCCCGAGATCCTTCAGTCGTAGGCCACAGATCTGGTCGCTGATTTCGATCAGTTCTCGTGCAAGTTCACGAAAGCGCTTGTACTCGGCCACTTGCTGCTTCGATTGCGCTACCGCTGGCCCGGAGGGGATCCTCTGGGCCACGGTCTTGCCATCCACGGTGCGCGTCAAGAGCCAACTCGGGCCGTGTCCTCGCGATCCTGGCTTGGCACAGTGACAGGTCGGCTTACCACACTTTCCGTACGTCTCGCTCAGAGACCCCGGCCGCATATCCCCGATACGGGCAAGAGCCGCTTTGAGATCGGCACTTTTTAGTTCCAGCTGTTCGAGTGAAGTTGATGACATGAGCAAGTCTCCTTCTTGTAGTGTTACAACTACAAGACACACAAGCAGAGTACCTCTAATCCCCACACTTCGTCAAACACCACAATGGTGTCTTGCACCCACTGTAAAACTGTAAACTGTCGACTGTTAACTTTCTTCCCCTTAGGTGTATTCTTATAAATTGCGCGTTTCTCCCCGCGCGCGCGCCGGCCCTCCGGCGGGAAGGAAACAGGCCATCGCTCCCATGGATCAGGGAACTTACGTACCTCGCCAGCTCGAGGACGTCGAAATCCAGGAATGGTTGGAGTCTCTCGACTCCGTCCTCCTTTCCAGCGGCCCCGACGTCGCCCGGGAAATCCTCGAGCGTCTTCGTGCCCATGCCACCGTCAATGGCATCGAACTTCCTTTCTCCGCCAACACTCCCTACGCCAACACCATTCCCGCTCGCCTCGAACCTCTCTTCCCGGGCGATCAGCAACTCGAGCGTCGCATCAAGTCCCTCATTCGCTGGAACGCTCTCGCCATGGTGGTCCGCGCCAATCGCCTCGAACACAATATCGGCGGTCACATCTCCACCTACGCTTCCGCTGCCACGCTCTACGAAGTTGGCTTCAACCATTTCTTTCGCGCACGCTCCGATTCCTTTGAAGGAGACACTGTTTATTTCCAGGGCCACGCCGCTCCCGGCATCTACGCTCGCGCCTTTCTCGAAGGTCGTCTCAGCGTCGAGCAACTCATAAATTTTCGCCGTGAACTTAAGCCCGGCGGCGGCCTCTCTTCCTACCCACATCCCTGGCTAATGCCCAATCTGTGGGAATTTCCCACCGTCTCCATGGGACTCAGCCCTCTGATGTCCATCTATCAGGCGCGTTTTAACCGCTATCTGGAGAATCGCGGCCTCAAGCCTGTCACCGACGCAAAAGTTTGGGCCTTCCTCGGCGATGGCGAAACCGACGAGCCCGAATCTCTCGGTGCCATCACTCTCGCCTCCCGCGAAAAACTCGATAACCTCATCTTTGTCGTCAACTGCAATCTCCAGCGCCTCGATGGTCCCGTCCGCGGCAATGGCCAAATCATCCAGGAACTCGAATCCGCCTTCCGCGGTGCTGGCTGGAACGTCATCAAAGTCCTTTGGGGCTCAGAGTGGGATCCCATCATTGAGCGTGACTCCGAAGGCCTTCTCATCAAGCGTATGGGCGAAATGGTTGACGGCGAATACCAGAAGCTCGTCGTCTCCAGCGGTGAATACATTCGCCAATTCTTTTTCGGCAGCGATCCGCGCCTTCTCAAACTCGTCGACCCCCTTCCCGACGAGGCTCTTCGCCGCCTCCGCCTCGGTGGTCACGATCCTCGCAAAGTCTACGCTGCCTACAAAGCCGCGGTTGAACACAAGGGCCGCCCCACCGTCATCCTCGCCCGCACCATTAAAGGTTACGGCCTCGGCGAAGCTGGGGAAGGGAAGAACGTCACCCACCAGCAGAAAAAACTCAACGAAGACGAGCTCCGCGAATTCCGTTCACGCTTCGGCATCCCTCTCAGCGATGACGACGTCAACAGTCTTCCTTTTTATCGCCCCGCCGAAGACAGCGAGGAGATGCGCTACCTCAAAGCGCGCCGCGTAGCTCTCGGCGGCTATATGCCCCAGCGCAAAGTCCGTTCCACGCCCCTCGTGGCCGATCACGATGAACTTTTCCGTGAATTCTTCGAAGGCAGCGAAGGCCGCGAAGTTTCCACAACTATGGCTTTCGTAGGCATGCTTCGCAAAATGCTCAAGGATAAGGAAATCGGCAAGCTAGTCGTTCCCATCGTCCCCGATGAAGCCCGCACCTTCGGCATGGAATCCCTCTTCCGCACCGTCGGCATCTATTCCAGCGTCGGCCAGCGCTACGAGCCCGTAGACGTCAACACGCTCCTGTATTACAAGGAAGTCAGGAACGGCCAAATCCTCGAAGAAGGCATCACCGAAGCCGGCTCCATGGCTTCATTTATCGCCGCCGGTTCCGCCTACGCCACTCACGGCATCAATACTATTCCATTTTTTATTTATTACTCGATGTTTGGTTTTCAGCGCATCGCCGATTTTATCTGGGCCGCCGCCGATATGCGCGCTCGCGGATTCCTGCTAGGTGGCACCGCGGGCCGCACCACTCTCGCAGGTGAAGGCCTCCAGCACCAGGACGGCAACAGCCACGTCCTCGCTCTTCCCGTCCCCAATCTCCTCGCTTACGATCCCGCCTACGCCTACGAAATCGCTGTCATTCTTCAAGACGGCATTCGCCGCATGTACAAAGAAGGCGAGAGCATCTTCTACTACATCACTGTGATGAACGAGCCTTACGCCATGCCCGCCATGCCTGCCGGAGCAAAAGCAGGCATTCTCAAAGGCATGTACAAGCTCCGTCCCGCTCCCGAACGCAAAGCCAAGCTACGCGCGCAACTGTTCGGCAGCGGCGCCATTCTCAACGAAGTTCTCCGCGCCCAGGAAATCCTCGACCAAAAATTCGGTGTCGCCGCCGATGTCTGGAGCGTCACCAGCTACAAGAATCTCTACACCGATGCCATCGAAGTCGAACGCTGGAATCGTCTCCATCCCGACGAAACTCCGCGCATCCCCTACGTCACGCAATGTCTCGAAGGCGAACAAGGCGTCCTGGTCGCCGCCTCCGACTATCTGAAAGTTCTTCCCTCCATGATTTCCAAATGGACTCCGCGCCGCCTCGCCACTCTCGGCACTGATGGTTTCGGCCGCAGCGAATGCCGCGAATCTCTCCGCGATTTCTTCGAGGTCGATTCCCGCTTCATCGTAGTAGCCACCCTCCACGAACTAGCCCAGGACGGCCTTGTGGGCGAAGCTACCGTCCAAAACGCCATCAAAGAACTAAACATCAACCCCGACAAACCCAATCCCGTAACCTCCTAATCTCCTGTAGCGCAGGGAGAGTCCGCGAGCCCTGCGGCTTTTCTCTTGGGTTCATTGCTGTAGCGGCCGCCTTCCGAGGCGGGCGCCTTTTCTTGGGTCTGTCCTTTCTCCCGTGTCTCCCCTATCCTCGAGTTGGCCTTTGTAGGTGCCAGCCTTTAGGCTGGCTCTGTGTGGTATTTCTTTCCAGCATCTCGGATTCCAAATCTGTCCTCCCGACCGCAGTGCCGCGCTTTATGCGGCACGCAGTGGAGGGGTCGAAGCACAATGTCAACCGCACGCAAATCTCTTCCTCTCCTCCTCCTCTCAACAATCCCGATAATCCTTTCCTCGCGCCCTCTATCCCTTCCCCAAACCGAATCCCTGCGTCAATCCTTCCTCCACAAACTCTCCGACGCCGCCATCGAACGTACCACCCACTATGTCCGCTACGTCCCCGCCTACGTCCGCATCGCCTATCCCGGCGGCGATGTTCCCGCCGACACCGGCGTCTGCACCGACGAAGTAATCCGCTCCTACCGCTCCCTCGGCATCGATCTGCAAAAAGAAGTTCACGAAGACATGAAAGCTAATTTTTGGGTCTACCCGAATCATCTCCGCTGGATGCAACTCCGCACCGATACCAACATCGACCATCGCCGCGTCCCCAACCTGATGGTCTTCTTTTCCCGCAAAGGCGAGCAACTCCCCATCACCAACAAAAGTGAAGACTACACTCCCGGCCATATAGTCACTTGGGATTTAGGCGGCAACGTCCCCCACATCGGCATAGTCGTTGACAAAAAGTCTCCTTCCGGCCGCTACCAAGTCGTCCACAACATCGGCCAAGGCCCCAAAGCCGAAGACGTTCTCTTCTTCTGGAAAATCACCGGCCACTACCGCTACTTCGGCCCCCACAGTCCCTAACTCCAAATCGTCATTCCGACCGGAAGCCCCCGCCGTTCGTGGCATCGCAAATTCTGTCATCCCAAGCGGAGCGACCCGGCTTTTCATCGCGCCGTAGTATGGCGCGTCGGGTCGCGAAGTCGAGGGACCGCGGCAAAATCATTCCCGAAAGAAGCCAACCTATCCTTACACAACACTCTCCTCTTCTCTTCCTCTGCGAATCTCAATGTACTCTGCGCCTCTGCGTTATCTTTTCTCTTTCTTCATTCTTCCTCTGTGCTCTCGGTGTCCTCTGTGGCAAAAAAGTCTTCGTCTACTCCACTTCCAAACTCTCTCCCACCCTAATCTTCCCCGTAGCCAGATGCGCAATCAGTTCCCGGTTAGCCGCCAAAAAATCATACTGCCCCAACTCCCGTGGCAAAGCCCACTCCACCCTTTCAAACGCCGTCGCCGCAATCTCTCCCTCCACCACCGCCGCAAAAAAGTGAATCTCAATCTCTTCCCCAAAATGCGCATACTCGTGCCTCACCCGCGCAATCTTCCGGCATTTCGTCAACACAACTCCCAACTCTTCCCGCAACTCCCTGCCCAGCGCCACTTCCAGCGTCTCCCCCTCCCGCACCTTCCCTCCGGGAAATTCCCACTTCAACTCAGACGTATCCCCCCGCCGCCGCTGCCCAATCAGCACCCGCCGGTCTCCCCGCTCTATCACCGCTGCCACCACCTGCCTCATCCATCCTCCTTTTGGCGCCCCTCCAAGTGCTTGAGGGTGCCCCACCTTTGGTTTGTAAGGGTGGGTTCCTACGATCCTACGCCACCGTCTTTCCTCTCTTCCGCAGCGGACTCTGCGCCTCTGAGTTATCTCTTCTCTTTCCCACCATCCTATCTTCAACTACTCTATCTTCCCGGAGGCCCACGATGCATCCACGTCATCTCTCCATCCTATTCTTCTCAATCTTCTTATCCGCATCCATCCACGCCCAATCCTCCGATCAGTCCATCTATTTCCAAGCCACCATGGAAAACGTCAAGCCCACCTTCGGTTCCGCCGACCCCGTCGCCCACCTCAAACCCGGCAATATCCTCGAAGCAAATTCCCTCGACTGTTTCGGCAACGCCCTCCAAAAGCCCGGCGACCCTTTCTCCAACATCAAAATCGATAATCCCCTCACCGGCCCCTTCTTCATTGATGGTGCCCAGCCCGGCGACACCCTGGTCATCCACATCCTCGACCTCCAGGTCGACGGCAAGCAAGGCGTCGGCACCTTCGGCCCTGGCTTCGGCGCTGCCAATTCCACTCACTACACTCCCATGCTCGAAAAAGAATCACTTCCCGAGCGCGCCTGGTATTACCCCATCGACGCCGAGAAAAAGCTAATCACCTTCCAGGCTCTCGACTCCAATTTCAAAACGCAATTTCCCCTCAAACCCTTCCTCGGTTGCATCGGTGTAGCTCCCGCCAACGGTGAAGTTCGCAGCTCTCTCGTCCCCGCAGAATTTGGCGGCAATATGGATGCCCCCGAAGTCTCTCCCGGCAACACCCTCTATCTCCCCGTCAATGTTCCCGGCGCGCTTTTTTATTTTGGCGATGGCCACGCCGCCATGGGCGATGGGGAAGTAGCCGGCAGCGCTGTCGAAGTCCCCATGAAAGCCAAATTCCGTTTCGATTTAATAAAGGGAAAGACTACCTCCTGGCCTCGCCTCGAAAACGATCGCGAACTAATGGCCACCGGCATCTATCGTCCTGTTGATGACGCCGTCCGCATCGCCGTCACCGAACTCGTCCAATGGGTCCATCGCGATTACGGCCTCTCCGAACTCGACGCCTACGAACTCTTCTCCAAAGTCGGCCATCTTCACCTAACCGAAATGGTCGACCCCAACTACGTAGTAGTAGCCTCCATAGAAAAAAAGTATCTCCCCCCGCCTCTCCCTGTGTCTCATTAGCACGCTGTCCCGGGAACGCCAATCTCCCGATTGGCGTTTTGCCTCCCGTCCCCGCCTGTGCCCCTGGTTCGATTTTCTACCTGGGTCTTGGGTTTCCCCTCTCTTTCTCCGCGAACTCTGTGACCTCTGTGGTAAGTTTTCTCTTCGCTTTCGGCTCTTCAACTTTTCCCGTTGTTCCTCTTCTGTCCTCTCCCCAAAATAACTCCCCCCAAACGTATCACCCGTGGCAACCTTTCCCCCTACCACCGCAACTAACCAATCAACGCTCCACTTCTCGCATTTAGCTCAGGGGGTGAGCAATGCGTTCCTTCTTCCTTCGAGTAGTCCCCTCGTTCCTCGTCATCTTAGCCGCCATCCCGCTTCGCGCCGCTCCCCCGCAATCCGCCCCACCTCCACGCGTCCGCGTCAACGAATCCTCCGCTCGCCTGACGCTCCAGGATAAATCCTCAGTCTTCTCCATTGAACTTGACTCCTCAGTTGCCAATCTCTCCGCAACGCTCACCGTTCAAGTGCGCAATCCCGACGATCAACTCCTCACCTATAATTCCACCACTCTCAATCTCGCTCGTGGCCCACAACGCGCCGAACTCACTCTCCCCTGGACCTGCTCCAACTCCGTCGAAGACGCCGCCCGCACCCGTCTCCTCTACGAAGTCCGCGTCCAAGGTGTCTCCGCTCCGGTAGCAAAAGGCACTCTCTCCCCCGCCGCCATCATTCCCAATCTCTTCGAACTTAGTTTCACCGGACTAGCCGCTGTCGGCTCCGCCGGCACCTACGTCGCCGAAGTCTGGGCCACGCGCCCCAATTCCACGCAACCTGTCCCCGGCGTCGATCTAAAAGCCGCCATCGGTGATGACGATCCTCCTCCTCCCGGCCTCTCTGCCCACGCGCGCACCAATTCCCGTGGCCAGGCCCACCTCAACTTCCATCTCCCGGAAGGCGCATACCGCGGCGAAGTCGACATCGAAATCAGAGGCACTCTCGGCGGATTTGAAAACTCCGTCAGCGGCAACTTGCATGCAGTCCCACTCGCCAACATTCTTCTCTCCACCGATAAGCCCTTCTATCAACCCGGCCAAACCCTCCACATCCGCGCCCTGCTCCTCAACGATCAGCACCGCGCCTGGGCCAGGCAACCCGTCACCTTCAAAGTCATCGATCCTGACAACTCCACCGTCTTTACCTCCGACGTGGATTCCTCCCGCTTCGGCATCGCTTCCCTCGATTGGCCCATCCCCGCCTCGCAAAAACTCGGCAATTACCAAATTTCTGCTGAGCTCAGCGGCGAGGACAGCGATAGCACCGTATTAGGCGGCCGCATCGTCCGCATCACCCGCTACGAACTCCCCACCTTCACTCTCAACGTCCATCCCGATCAGCCCTACTACCTCACCGGTCAAAACGCCCAGCTAACCGTCACCGCCGACTACCTTTTCGGCAAGCCTGTCCTCCGCGGACACGTCCGCATCGTCTGCGAATCCTCTCGCTCTTGGAACTACCACGAACAAAAATGGAACGTCGAGGAGGCCGCCGCCCAGGAAGGCGATCTCGACTCTAAAAACGAATTCCACGCCACTCTCGATCTAACCCACGATCACGCCGATCTTTTGGATAACGACTACAAGCGCTTTGAAGACCTTCACTATGCGGCCTATCTCACCGACGCCTCTTCCAACCGCTCTCAGGACCGCCATTTCGATATCCGCATCTCTCGCGACGCCATCCATCTCTATCTCAACGTTCCGCGCCGCAATATCCCGGCCACTTTTCCCTCCACCATCTATCTCTCTTCTTTCACTCCAGACGGCACCCCCGCCTCCGCCGATGTCTCCATCAAAATCTATTCCCGCGATCCCCAGGACCCACCCAATCCCTAGGATCTCCCCAAGCTCCTCGCCGAAATAAAAGCTCGCACCAACAAATTCGGCGTCGCCAAAGCAAAACTCCCCGTAATCCCCGATCTTCCCAAAGACACCCACCGACTATTCCTCGCTCTCCAAGCCAAAACTCTCGACGGCCGCACCGGCCAGCATCTCGAATCCTTCGACATCGCCGATAAAGACTATCTCTCCCTCACTCCCGTCAAAGCCATCTTCAAGCCCGGCGAGCCCATCGAACTTTTCCTCGAAGCCACCGCCCCCTCAGGCAAATTTCGCGTTGACGTCATTGACGGCCAATCCTGGAATCTCCTCGCCTCTCAGGATGTATCACTGCCTCACCGCCACGCCCTCATCAACTTTCCGTCCAGCGATCGCTTCTCCGGCCTGCTCCGCGTCGCCGCGTATTCCCTGACCGTTGATCCGAATCCTTCCTACTATCACTCTCTCTCCGCCGCCACGGCCGGCATCGTTTTCCCTCATCCCGACGATTTGAAACTCGACCTCCACCCCCTCAAAGCATCCTATCGTCCCGGCGAATCCGCCACCGTTGAACTCCGCGTCCGCTCTCCCCAGGACGACGGCACGCAAAGCGCCCTCGGCCTCCTCGTTTATGATCAGGCCGTTGAAGAACTCGCTCGCTCCGAAGCTGCCCTCTCCTCCAGCGGTGGCGAAGCTTTCGATCCCCACCTCGGCTTTCAGCCTCTCGAGGAAGACACCAATTCCCTCGCTGGCATTTCTGTTCACGACATCCTCAATCTTCCGCCCGGCCAGTCCGCCCCTTCCGATGTCGAGCTTGTCGCCGAATCCCTCCTTTTTTCCAACTACGATGTCCCCATACTCAGCGAAAACTCCAATGTGGATTGGGGACTCGAACATTCCTTCGAAAAAACGATTCGCGCCTCCCTCGATCCCGTCGTCAAACGTCTCGCCGATGAATTCAACGTCACCGGCCACTTTCCCGCCGACGATTCTGCCTTCCAAAAATTCATCCATCAAAACTCCTTCGATCCTTCCTCACTGAATGATCCCTGGGGCCGCCCCTATCGCGTTCGTCGCAGCTATGATGGCCTCAACGAACTCTTCGAGTTCCTCAGCGATGGCCCAGACAAGCTTTCCAACACCGGAGACGATTTCACCGCCCTCAGCATCGATCGTCCCTTCTACATTTTGGTGGAGAAGCGCCTCAATGAAATCGCTTCTGCCTATCATTCCCGCACCGGCGCCTACTTCCACGATCTCGATTCCCTCCGCGTCGAATGTGAAAGCCAGAATTCGCCCCTCTCCTCCTTCCTCGATCCCTGGGGCACTCCCTACCATTTCGAACTCGCCATCCAAGGTCCCAACTACACCATCACCGCCAACAGCGCTGGTCCCGATCGCGTCTTCGAGAATCCCAACTCCTCCAATGACGACGAATGGGACGATCTCAAAGTCTTCACCATCCGCGTCCCCTATTTCCTTGAAACCTCCAATCGCATCAACGAAGCTCTCTATGCTTTTTCAGATAAAGAACACCACTTTCCAGACAACATGGCCGATTTTCTCAAGGCTCTCTCCGCTCGCGGCATCGATTGGAATTCCATTCGCGATCCCTGGGGCCATTCCTACGACGTAATCTTCGGCCTCGAGGTCAGTTACGCCGACAGGATCGCCGTCCACACTTATGGCGAGCCCCAAACAAGCTCCCAAACTCCCGTTACCCGCAAATCCAGAACACTGCGTCTCGAAAGCAACGGCTCTGACGGCAAGCCCAACACTCCCGACGATTTCGAGGTCGCCCGTTTCTCCTCGCCTTATGCCGATGAAACCGTTTCCGGTATCGACACCTCCTCCTACCTTACGAAACGCCCTGTTTTCAGCGGCAACTCCGGCGCCATCCGCGTTCGCGTTATCGATCCCACTGGTGCGGTCATTCCAAAAGCCAATGTCGCCGCCATCAACGAGCAAACCGCTCTCGAAGCCACTAGCACCACTGATGATGAAGGCCTCTGCCTCCTCCGCAATCTCCCCCCAGGCACCTACCACATCGTCGTCAGCATGCAAGGCTTTCAGACCTACGCCATGCAATCCGTCCCCGTCTATTCCAGCAACGTCACCGAACTTGAAGTGAAACTCGGAGTGGGCGCCGTTTCCCAAACCGTCGAAGTCTCAGCCCAAGCCTTTACTGTCAGCACCGACATGGCGTCCGTAGTTGCACTAACTCCGGGGCTCGCTGGCATCACCACCGTCACCAAATCCGGCGCAGCTTCCGGCCACGCAGCCATGCCTCTCGCTACTCCACGCCTCCGCCAATATTTCCCCGAGACTCTTTTCTGGCAGCCTGATATCCTCACCGACCGCTCCGGCCACAGCACCGTCAAATTTCCTCTAGCCGATTCCATCACCACCTGGAAAGTTTCCGCCATCGCTTCCACCCTCGATGGACACGTTGCCACCACCACAAAAGAAATTCGCGCCTTCCAACCCTTCTTCGCCGAACTCGATCCCCCCAAAGTCCTCACCGTAGGCGACGAAATCCATCTCCCCGTCACCGTCCGCAACTATCTCGATAAGCCGCAATCCATCTCTCTCGATTGGGCAACAGAACCTTGGGCCGAATCCGTCACTCCCCGCACCGCCACCACCGAAGTTGCCGCCGGCGATTACGCCCAGAAAATCTTCTCCTTCCGCGCCAAACTTCCCCTGAAGGACGCCAAGCAGCGCCTCTCCGCTTACAATCGCTCCGACGAAAAAGAAAGTGATGCCATCGAGCGCCAGCTCCGCATCCACGCCGATGGCCAGGAACACGTCGTCCAATCCAGCTCCGTCTTCTCTCGCGACACTTCTCTCACTCTCGCCATTCCTCCCTCTGCCGTACCAGGCTCCATCGAAGCCGAACTAGTCCTCTATCCCAATCTCGTCTCCCACGTAGCCGAAGCCATCGAAGGCATCCTCCACCGCCCCTATGGCTGCGCCGAACAAACCATCTCTTCCGCCTATCCCAGCCTCCTCTGGCTTCAGCTAAAGAAATCCCAGCACCTTCCTGACTCTCTTTACGACGCACGCGCCCAGCGTTTCCTCAATCTCGCTTACGCCCGTCTCCTCGGCTATCGAGAACCTGGCGGCGGATTCTCCTATTGGGGCCACGGCAGCCCAGACATTCCGCTTTCCGCCTACGCCCTCCGCTTCCTCACCGAAGCCTCCGAATTCGTCCCCGTTGACCCCGACATCCCCAATCAAACCCGCGCCTGGCTCCTCTCCAAGCTTTCCGCGCAAGGCGTCTGGCAGGCCACTGATCACCAGGGCAAAGTGTACGAATGGACGACTGCCTACTACACCTCTTACGTAACCCGTGTCCTGGCGCAAGATCTCCAGCATCCCTCCACCGACCAGAAAATCCTCGATGCCGAACGCAACGCTGTCCGCCGCGCCCTCGATTACCTCTCCGCGCATACCATCAACGACCACGATCCCTATCGCTTCGCCCTAATCCTGCAAGCAAAACTAGCCATCCACGACGATCCCTCAAGAGAACTAGACGTCCTCCTCTCCTCCGTTCATCCCGAAGGCGATCAATCCTACTGGGTTGCCGAACACAACACGGTCTTCTACGGTTGGGGTTACGCCGGACGCATCGAAACCACTGCGCTTGTCCTGGATGCTCTCGCCTCCGCCAAACTGCAAGGCCACACCTCGCCCGCGCTGGAGGCCGCCCTCGATAAAGGCACTCTCTTTCTTCTCAAAAACAAAGACCGCTACGGCATCTGGTATTCCACCCAAGCCACCGTCAACGTTTTGCAGTCCCTTGTCCGCCAATTCGATCTAGATTCTCCCGCCACTGCCGTTTCCGAGCCCGCGCATCCCATCCAAATCCTCGTGGACGGCAAGCCCGCCGACACTTTCGCCATCTCCGGCAATGTCCGCCAAATCACGCCCATTCACACCGATCTCTCCGCCTTCCTCTCTCCCGGCGAACATCGCCTCGAACTTCACGGCGCCCCCGCCACCCGCGCCAGCGCCTACGTCACCGCCATCTACTATCTCCCGTGGACCGATCCCGCCGTCATCTCTTCCTCCGTCCGCAGCAGTGATTCTGAATCACTCCGTTATTCCGTCAACTTCGACCTCACCGCTTCCGCCGTGGGCGATTCCATCCTCTGCACCGTCCACGTCGAACGTGTCGGCTTCTATGGCTACGGCATGATGCTCGCCGAAATCGGCCTCCCTCCAGGCGCCGAAGTAGACCGCGCCTCCCTTGACGCCCTGACTACCACCTGGGATGTCCAAAGTTATGAAATCCAGCCCGATCGTGTAGTCTTCTATCTCTGGCCCCGCGCCGGTGGCACCACTTTTACCTTCTCCCTAAAGCCTCGCTTCGCCATGACGGCCCAATCCGCAGAATCCCTACTCTACGATTACTACAACCCCGAAGCCCGCGCCTCCGTCCCCCCATCTACCTTCACCATCCATTAGCCCGCTCCTTGAATTGCGGAGGGTGCCCCAGGCCCGCCGTAGGCGGGTGCCTGGGTCTTGGGTTTCACTTTTCACATAGTCACTCCTGTTCACAACGAGTCCCGAAGGGCCTGTGCTCTTGTTTTTCAACCTCAGCGCACTCTGCGTCTCTGCGTTTTTTTTGCCTTCTGCATTTCTCTGTGTCCTCTGTGCTCTTTCCTCTGTGACCTCTGTGGTAAAGCCCCTGTTTTTTCTCTTCTCGCTTTTTTCTTTCCTCCGAAACTGTCGACTCTGAACAGTAAACTCCCTTCTCCCTCGACACCCCCACCCCGCCGCTGCGATACTCTCCCCATGTACTCGCCCACCCTCCTAGACCACTTCCAATCTCCTCGCAATGCCGGCGAACTCTCCAACCCCACCGCCAAAATCGAAGTCACCAATCCCGTCTGCGGCGATGTACTTCAACTCTCCGTCCAACTCGAACACACCCGCATTGTCGCCGCGCGCTTCCTCTGCCGCGGCTGCACCGCCTCCATCGCCTGCGCCTCATTGTTAACCGAACTAATTCAAGGAAGGGAACTAAACCAACTAAACGATCTCACCGCCGACCAAATCTCCACCGCCATAGGCGGCCTTCCTCCAGCTTCCACCCACGCCGCCCACCTGGCCCACTCCGCCCTACAATCCCTCCTAAATCATCTTCCCGCCAGGTCCTAATTCATCCCTGTTTGTCTTCTCAATCGCAGCCCCGCGCTTCTGCGGGCATCGCAAAACCGTCATCCCGACCGCAGCCCCACGCCGTATGCGGCGTCGCAAAATCTGTCATCCCGACCGCAGTGCCGCGCTTTCTGCGGCACGCAGTGGAGGGATCGCGGCACAACGATGCCCCAACCGACCCCGTCATTCTGAGCGGAGTCCGCGGAGCGAAGTACTGTTTTGCATCGCACGTTTTTTGTGCGATGAATCCCTCTTCTCTTCCTCTGCGTACTCTGTGCCTCTGCGTTATCTTTTTCCTTCTTCATTCTTTGCAACGCCCATCGCAGCCCACCAACTCTTTTATTCTTACACCCTTTCACTCTTATACTTCTGCGGTTTTAAGCCCGTGCTCTTCCCAACTTTCTACTCTCAACTTTTGACCCAATTCCCCGTCACTCCCCCGACCCCATAACCCGACTCATCCCCTCAGGATCATTCAAATTCAATACGCATCCCTCTTCCGTAGTCCCCACCTCCAACACTTCCTTCGTCCTCGCCCACACCACCGCTCTAGCTCCTACGTTCGCCGCCGCCTTCTCCAATTCCTCATACACCGCCGCGGAAAACAGCACCGGGTGTCCGCGCCTTCCCTCAAACACCGGCAAAACAATCGGCGCCCGCGACCCGTAAAACGCCTCGATCAATTCATCCACCAGCGCCGCGCTGATCAGGGGATGGTCAATCAAGCACATTAGCAGCCCATCTGTCCCCGCCGGCAACGTCCGCATTGCCAACTGCAGCGAACTAAGCTGGCCCTTCTCCCAATCCTCATTGATCACGATTTCGTCTGGAGGCAATTTCACCGCTCGAGTAATTAATTCTGCGTGCGCACCCAACACCACTCGCCTCACACCAATCTTCGGGTGCTTCGTTACCTCAAGCAAATGTTCCAGAAAAAGTCGTCCTTGGTAGGGAAGTAAAGCTTTTGGCGAGCCCATGCGGCTGCTCGACCCCCCGGAAAGAATCACTGCCGCAATCATAATCACCCTCGGCGATTCATCTTCCGTCTGCCCGTCTAGGCAAATAGTTGCGGATCACTTCTGCCTAACCGCCGCACCCATGCGAGCCTCCTCGCATCCTACTTCCATTCTTCTAAGCCCACAACCCTTCCTCTCTATCTTCTCTGCGACCTCTGTGTAAGCCTCTTCTTTCTCTCTCTTTTATCGTACCCACCAAACTGTCATCCCGCTTGCCCCGAGTTTCGAAGGGACCGGAGCTCCGCTCTTTCGTGGCATCGCAAAATCTGTCATCCCGACCGGAGTGCCGCGCTTTCTGCGGCACGCAGCGGAGGGATTGAGGCAATCATCCATCCGACTCACGCCGCTTGCCTTACACCCTTCAACTTTGAACTTTCAACTCCTCCCCCACCCGCAATCTCTTGTGCGCCGCTCCCCCCGCATTCCTCCGCACCGCCACCAACTCCGCCATCACACTCACCGCAATCTCTTCCGGAGACAGCGCTCCAATCTCCACTCCAATCGGCGCATACACTTTCTCAAACTCCTCCCGCCCGTATCCCTCTTTCTCCAGCGCCTTGTACACGCTCAACACTTTCCGTTTACTCCCGATCATCCCCACATATCGCGCCCTAGTCCGCACCGCCCACGCTAGCACCCGCATATCTTCCTTGTGCCCGCGCGTAACAATCACCAGGTAACTCGCTCCATTCGGCTCGAGCTTCGCAAACGCTTCCTCATAACTAGTAAAAATCTTCTCCGCCATCGGAAACCGCTCTGCATTCGCGAAGGCCTCGCGGTCATCCACAACTCCCACGCTAAATCCCACCGCTTGCGCCGCCTTCGCCACCGCCGTCGAAACGTGTCCTCCGCCAAACAAGTACACCACCGGCTGTGGCAGGATCGGTTCCACAAAAATCTCCACCGTTCCCCCGCATATCAGCCCATTGTCATAATTCGCTTCGTTGTTCAAGTGAAACAGCAGCTTCCGCGGCGTCTCTTTCTCCATAACTTCTTTCGCCGCCGCCCACACATCCGCTTCCACGCATCCCCCGCCAATTGTCCCCGCCGTAGATCCATCTTCCCGCACCAGCATCCGCGAACTCTCATAACTCGGAATCGACCCGCTGGTGTGCACAATCGTAGCCAGCGCTCCCCGTTTCCCCTCCCGCCTCATCCTCACAATCTCTTCAAATAGATCCATCATTCAGCCTTGTGGCAAAGCCACTCCTGACTGTGTTCTTGGGTTTCCCTTGTCACATCTCAACACGTAAGAACTTGAGGGTGCCCCACCCTTGGTGTGTAAGGGTGGGCTCTTACGATCGAACGTCACAAACTCTCCGTTCTTCTTCCTCGCCTTTCTCTGCGTACTCTGCGCCTCTGCGTTATGTTTCTCTTTCTCCCTCAGCCTACGGTCCCTCTCTTCCCCTGTCAATTCTTCCCACAATTGGACATCCCCACGCCCCCGCCAGGGCCTCAAACTCATCGTGATACGATACATTGGATGCAAATCCGTCTCCATCTTTTCTCGCTCTCAGGAGGCCGCTCATGAAAGCCATCGTCTTCCAGAAACATGGTGAACCATCCGTTCTCCGCTACACCGATGTTCCCGAACCTCAACTCCGCCGCCACGAAGTCCTCGTCCGCGTCCACGCCTGCGCCCTCAATCATCTCGACCTCTGGGTGCGCCGCGGTCTCCCCGGTCTCCAAGTCCCCTTGCCCCATATCCCCGGCAGCGACGTCGCCGGCGAAATCGCCAAAATCGGCCCCGAAGTCAATACCGTCCACGTCGGCCAAAAAGTAGTTCTCGCTCCCGGAGTCACCTGCGGCAAATGTCCCGCCTGTCTGACTGGCAACGACAATCTCTGCCGCGATTTCACTAATCTCGGCAACATGATTGATGGCGGCTGCGCCGAATATGTCCGCTGCCCCGAAGTCAATTGCATGCCCTATCCCGAGAATCTCGACTGGGCCCACGCGGCCGCCATTCCCGTTGTTTTCCAAACCGCCTGGCACATGCTAGTCAATCGAGCACAACTTCAGCCCGGTGAAGACGTCCTCATCCTCGCCGCTGGCAGCGGTGTCGGCACTGCCGCCATGCAAATCGCCAAATTCTTCGGCTGTCGCGTGATTGCCACCGCCGGCTCCGACGAAAAAATCGCCAAAGCCAAACAGCTCGGCGCCGACGAAGTCATCCACCACGGCATCATGCCCATCTCCAAGGAAGTTCGTCGCCTCACCAACAATCGCGGCGTTGATGTCGCCTTTGAACACGTAGGCGCCGCCACTTGGACCGAGAGCCTCAAAAGCCTGGCCACTGCCGGACGCCTCGTCACTTGTGGCGCCACCACCGGCCCCGAAGCCAAACTCGATATCCGTTTTCTCTTCACTCGCCAGCTTTCTATCCTGGGCTCCTACATGGGCACCAAAGACGAACTCCGCACCGTCCTAAAACTAGTTGCCCAGGGCCGCCTAACGCCAGTCGTCGACAAAATCTGGCCTCTCCACGAGTGCGCCACCGCCCACAACTACTTAGAAAAATCCAAACAATTCGGCAAAGTAGTCCTAACCATCGATTAAACTTCGCTTTTGTAGCGGCCTCCTTCTGAGGCGAGCGCAGTTGGTTCTCTTCGCATCGTCGATCACCATAATCCCACGTAGGGTGCCCCAGGCCCGCCGCAGGCCGGTGGCTGGGTCTTGGGGTTTTCTTCTCTGTGTACTCCGTCCTCTCAGCGACCTCTGTGTAAGCTTCTTCTCCTCTGTCATCCTGAGCGCGCCGTCTGCGCGAGGGACCTCAACCAATGCGTCTTGTCTCCCAACGATCCACCGGGCGCCGCCTTCATTCTTCTACTCTTTCATTCTTACACCCTTATACTTCCTTCTTTCTCCTTCGTTTGTAACTCCCATCCCCCTATGTCAAAATAATTGTGTAAAGCAGAGGTCCCCATGGAAACCACGCTCGCCAAAAGCATCACTCTCACCAAGCCCGACGATTTCGGCAAGCTCCTTCAGGACGAAGGGATTATCTTCACCCAACTCGATAAAGCCGTGAACTGGGCTCGCAAAAGCTCCATCTGGCCGCTTAGTTTCGGCCTCGCCTGCTGCGCCATCGAGATGATGTCCATGGCCGCCTCCCGCTTCGACATCGCCCGCTTCGGCGCAGAGGTTTTCCGCCCCTCTCCCCGCCAAGCCGATCTCATGATCGTAGCCGGCCGCCTCTCCCAGAAAATGGCCCCCGTCATTCGCCAGCTTTACGATCAAATGCCCGAACCCAAATGGGTCATCTCCATGGGAGCCTGCGCCACTTCCGGTGGCGTCTTCAACAATTACGCCATCGTCCAGGGCTGCAATCAGATCATCCCCGTGGACGTCTACGTCCCCGGCTGCCCTCCGCGCCCCGAAGCCGTCCTCTACGCCATCCTCCAACTCCAAAAAAAGATTGACGCCGAAAAGGGCTCCTTCAAGCGCGCTTTGAATCTCTCCTGATTTTCCTTGGAGTGCGGCGGCAAGCCGCCGCTTTTACGGCCTCATCCGGTCTCGAATACCAAAATCCCGCGAAGGTTGCCCCAGGTACGGACTGTGTGCCCGGGTCTTGGGTCACTTTTGCTCTGCGATTCTCTGCGTACTCTGTGTCTCTGCGTTATCTTCGCCTTTTCAAGTGTTGCCATCCTGAGTGCGTCTTCCATGCGAAGGACCTCAACCCTTGCGTCTTGTCTCCCGTCGATCCGCGCTCATCGAAGTTCTTACTCTTGCATTTTTACACTCTTATACTTTTATACTCTTTCACTCTTACACTTCTTCTCTTCCTCTGTGTCGGCACCGTGTGACCTGGTCCTAAGTCCCAGCTCTGGCCCGCACTAGTCCCGAAAATTCTTTTCTTCCGTTCACAAAGCTGTTTTACTTTTTCTTTCCGATGATTCCCCCTGCCACCAGCGCCCGTGACCTCCTACGCCATTCTCTGGCCACCATCGCCTATCGCGGCGCCAAAGTCGTCCAGGGCGCTCCAGACTCCTTCGCCGATTTCCACTCCTCCGAAACTACGCGCACCCCAGCGCAAATCCTCGCGCACCTGGGCGATCTCTTCGATTGGGCGCTTTCCATGGCCAACGGCCAACCCGCCTGGCACGATTCCAAGCCCAAGCCTTGGCAAGACGAAGTCCATCGCTTCTTCGCTTCCCTCCAGATGTTCGACGATTATCTCGCCAGTCCAGAATCCCTCCACGCCTCTCCCGAAAAACTCTTCCAAGGCCCCGTAGCCGACGCCCTGAACCACATCGGCCAGCTAGCCATGCTTCGCCGCATAGCAGGTGCCCCCATCAAGGGCGAAAACTATTTCAAAGCCGACATCGCCACCGGCCGGCTGGGCCCAGACCAGTCCAAGCCAAAATTCGAGTTCGATTGAACCCGCGCCTGGGTTTTCCCCGTAGGGGCGCAGGACTCCTGCGCCCCATGTCCGCAAGGTCCGTTGTTCTTGCCTGACTTGGAGTGCGGCGGCTAGCTTGTCCTGAGCTTCGAAGGGCCGCCGCTTTTGGGGTCACAACCGCACCACCCAAATCACTCTTCGCCCCTTTCCGATCCTGAACTCCATTTTTCTCTGGACCTCTCCAATTTATCCATCTAGACTAAGCGGGTCCAGTTAGGCATATATGCTCACTCACGACCAACGCAAATTCCCGCGCATCTCTCCCCCGCGATCCTTCGTGGTCGCTTGGCGCTCTGGCCTGACCCGCCAAGTCTCCTACATGGACAACCTCGCTCTCGGTGGCCTCTTCATCCGCACCAAGCAACCCGTACCTCTTCGCAGTGCCGTGCAAATATTAATGGATACCCCTGATGGACAGATCCGCGGCCGTGCCATGGTCCGCCGCGTTGACGAACTCCAAGGTATGGCCCTCCAATTTATCGCCATGGACCCCAGCGACCGCGCCCTACTCCATCGCGAACTAACCGACCTCTTCTCCGCCGAACCCTCCCCCTCACTTCCTTCCTAGCGCCCTGTTTCACAGCAGCCGTTCTTTTGGGTTCGACCTTCTTACGCCCAATCAAAATGAACTTGAGGGTGCCGCACCCTAGCTTTATTAGGGTGGGCTCTTACGATCCAATGCCTTTCTCTCTCCGCTCTTCGCTGCGAACTCTGCGCCTCTGCGTTATCTTTTTCCCTCTTTCTTCTTTGCAACGCCCATTGCGGCCCACCAAACTGCCATCCCGCTTGCCCTGAGCCTCGAAGGGACCGCAGTGCCGGGCCTTTGCGGCATCGCGAAATTTGTCTTCCGATCAAAGTGCCGCGCAGTTCGCGGCACGCAGTGGAGGAATCGTGGCATCCCCCACATTTCGACACTCAGCCCACCCCTCTCCTTTACCCCTCAGCCCGCCTCATGCTATTTTCATTACAGTTCTCCCGGAGTGGCGGAACTGGCAGACGCAGCAGACTCAAAATCTGCCGGGGATCACTCCCCGTGTGGGTTCGACTCCCTCCTCCGGGACCATCCAAATTCGCCCCAAAATAAAGCCGATTTCGCATCGAATACCCAAAGCCCCACCGCTTGGGAGCAGTGAACTAACTCCAACAGCACCTACTCGCCAAATAACTGTTATCCTGCTTCGCGTTTCTGAAAGGCGCGGAGTTCGCCGATGCCAAACACTCTCTACTTGGTCGTGGAACACTTCAAGAATAAGGATGCCGTGCCCGTCTATCGACGCTTCCGCGACTGCGGCCGCATGGCTCCCGAGGGTCTGGCTTATGTGTCGAGCTGGGTTGATGAAAATCTCGAGCATTGCTATCAGCTAATGGAAACCAACGACCGTAGTCTGCTGGACCAGTGGATGGCCAAATGGAACGACATAGTGGACTTCGAGGTACACGTCGTAATCCCGTCGAAGGAAGCCGCCGAGAAAATTGCCCCGCGTCTATGATCTCGGCTGCTCGAATCTCGCCGTACTTCTGGCTGAGATTTCCCTTTAGTGTTATAAACGCGGCCGGAGGTGAATATGGCAAGCGCAGCTGCCTCGAAAGATCGACGATCGGCTCGTATTGCAATTGTTGAGCAACACGTTCGCCTTGAGAACGAGCATAACCTGGAAGGTGTCCTCGGCACCTTCGGCGATACGGCACAATACGATGACGAGCCCTGGGGCGAACACCACAAGGGGCGCAACGGTGTCCGGCAATTTTACGAGCAGCTCATGAAGGCGTTACCTGACTTGGAAATTGACGTGCAGCGGCGGCATGTCACAGATGACGCCATTCTCCTCGAAGTCGTCATTCGCGGTACTCACCTCGGTGGGTGGCGCGGCCTTCCTCCCACCGGGCGGCGACTCGAGTTCCCGCTTTGCGGTGTGTACTCATTCGACGCCGATGATCGCTTGGCGGGAGAAAGAATCTACTACGACCGGGGCACGGTGTTAAGGCAATTCGGCGTATTCCACGAGCCGCAAAGTCTACTGGGCCGAATTTCCGTATTCGCGACTCATCCCGCTACAATTGCACGTGCGCTCGCGAGGAAACTCTTCCGCAATTAGCTGGCTCGTCAGAGACTCAAAAGGCGAAAGCGAGACTTCCCACACGCATCGTCGCAGCGGCTGAAGCAATCCCGTGCGCCAAAAGTTGGGATTTGATTTGAACTTGAACTCGCGCTAGCATAACGCCCCTCTGAGGATCCACCGATGCCTCCAACACTTTCCAACGGCAAAATCTGCTACATTGAGTTTCCCGCCACCGACATCGCGCGTTCAGCGGAATTCTACGGCCGTGTCTTCGGCTGGAACATTCGCAAACGCCGGGATGGCAGCACCGCCTTCGACGACACCACTGGCGAAGTGAGTGGCGCCTGGGTTCTCGGACGCCCACCATCCGCATTCCCCGGCCTTCTCTTTTACATAATGGTTGATAGCGTCGCCGCGACGGTCGATGCGGTCGTGATCAACGGCGGCCAAATTGTCCAACCCATCGGCGCGGATGCCCCAGAAATCACTGCCAGATTCCGCGACCCCGCAGGAAACGTGGTCGGGTTATATCAGCAACCAGCTTGACGATCCATGACCGAAGTTGCGGTTTGTCCCACAGAAAACAACAGTAGCCTTGTCATTTCGACCGGAGGGACGGCGCTCTTTGCCGTCCCACAGTGGAGAAACGGTTTTGCATCGCACGCTTCTTGTGCGATGAACTCGCCAGCAATCTCGGAATTCAGGTTGAGTCCGTGCGTCTGTTGCCTCGGACGCTCGCCGCTGTCATGGGCTTACCCGCAAGCCCGGAGTGTTCTACATCAGCGCGTACAGGTAACCGTCGGTGCTGCCAATGTAGATGACATTGTTGACGACCACGGGCGAAGACAGGAATGTGCCGGTGGTATAGAGTCTTGCCACCGCCAGCACCATATCGTCGTAGAACAGAGGAGACGGGAAGAGCGCCTCGAACTTAATGGTTCCATCAGCGTTACTGATTTGGGGAGCATTCTTTTTCGATGCGTCGGTTTCAAACGTCCAGGAAGGCGTTTGCGTCTTCAGATCGATGGCGGTGAGTTTACCGGCAAAATTGCCAAAATAGAGTGTGTCACCTGCAAGTGCCATGGAAGAGAAGATCGGCGCCGATCCCTGCAAATGAAACAACAGCGCGCCAGTCTTCGCGTCCAGAGCGCCGACGTTGCTGGGAATCGAAGTGCCAACGTAAACCTTTCCGTCGTGCACCACCGCGGAATTGTTCACCCACGAACCTTGCGTCGAATAGACCCACTTCTGCTTGCCGCTAACAGCGTCCACGGCGTAGACGTTGCCGTCGCGGCAGCACAAAAAAAGACAGATCCATCAACGACGGCAGGGGAGGACTGAATACCGACATGGTTATGCAGGTCCGGATCTTCCCCAGTCTTGAACCGCCACTTTTCCTTTCCGGTGACGGCATCCAGCGCATAGAGGTAGCTATCCCAACTGCCGATGTACAGCGTTCCGTCGGCAATCGCCGGAGAGGAATGAACCACATCTCCAGTCTTGAATTTCCACTTCAGCGCACCGGAGTTGGCGTCCAGCGCGTAGATGTTGCTGTCACCGCTGCCAAAATAAACGGCGCCGTTCCAAACGCTTGGAGAAGATAAATAGAAGTCCCAGGGATCGGGCATGGATTCCGCCTGAGGCTGCATGCCGTGGATATGCGTGCCGGCGAAGTGCTTCTCGCCGGCGGTCTGAAACTTCCACTTTAGCTGGCCAGTGGTGGCGTCCACCGCGTAGAAATTGCTGTCGTAACTTTCAAAATACACTATGCCCGACGACACCGCAGGAGAGGAACTCACCCATCCCTTAGTGGCAAACTTCCATTTCAAATTGCCGGAGGCAACATCGATGGTGTAGAGGTTGCCGTCCGTGCTGCCAACGTAAGCTACACCGGCAACGACGGCTGGGGATGACACCACTCGTCCACCCGTCTGAAACTTCCATTTGACAGCAGTGAACTTTTGCACGCCGGCGGCATCGTACACGCCGGTGTGCGAGAGGTTGCCCCGAAACATGGGCGCATCCTGGGGCAGGGCGGTAACGGGAAGCAGAAGTGCGAGAAACAATGTTATGCGTTTCATGCGAAAATGCTAATGAACTGCGGAAATGCTGTCTGTGACGGACGCGAAATATTTTGGTGCCCGGCAAATCGCCGCGCCGCCGCAGGTCGCCAATCAGGCGAACGGGGAAGTGCTCCAATAATGGTACTAGCCACTCGGGGGCAAACCGCTGCGAGAACTTAATCCTTGCAGACGCACACCTCCTATATACCGCCAAGAAATCAGAATGGAACTTGTCACCCGATCCAGTTGCGGTAAGAAGCAGGAGGACCGGGCAAGTCCTTGTTGGTCGGCAACCCGGACATCTTCCTCCCAGTACCTCCTTGCCGCGCCAGCGGCTTATTCCTTCTTGAAACACAATCTTTTCTGGTCCGAACCATTGACGCTGTTCTCCGGGGCCATCCTTTCATCTCACGAAACCTGTACTTTCAGCCTCTTGACGTCCGCATCCCTTCCCGCCATAACTGAAGCAACGTTGCGGAGAAAATGTCCTCTCTCTCTTCCAATCTTTCAGTGATGAGCAATCGGCGTCGCAGCCAGCGCGTCCTGCTCCGCATTCCCGTCCAGGTGATTGGCCGTGGTCCTGACAAGCAACCAGTCTCGGAAATGACGCACACAGCTGTTGTGAACGCGCATGGTGGGTTGATCTATCTTTCTCTGAAAGTCCAGCCTGGGCAGGTCATCATCCTGAAAAACCCTGAAACGAGTGAAGAGCAGCTTTGTCGCGTCATCCGTAGCGATCCTGCTCCCGATGGAAGATCGGAAGTTGGCTTGGAATTCGTCAAGCCTGCCCCAAATTTCTGGCGCGTTGCCTTTCCCCCTTCGGATTGGGGGCCTCACGCTCCCGAAATCACTGCCGACAACTTTTAGTGCCTCGCCCCCCTTCGGACCTTCTTGTTTTTGTTGCCCCGCCCCTTCATAATTTTGTGGAACTCTGTATTGAATCGGTTTAATATGGGTTCCGGTGTTTTCTTCGAGGAGTGAATATGACTTTCTTTCGCGGATTGCTCTCCCGCTCTTTTTCGGCGGCTCTTGCCTTCTCTCTGTTGGCTTTTGGCCCCACCGTTCTTTGCGCCAAAGAAACCTCATCGATCCTTCCCAGATTCGATCTTCACGGTATCTGGAAAATGCAGTCGTCCTGCGTCGACCGTTCCTCCGCTGAAGCCATCTCCGCTCCGGGCTTCGCCGCCAACGGTTGGCACTCCGCGGAAATTCCCGGCACGGTTGTTGGCGCGCTCGTAACAGACAAAACCCTTCCCGATCCCAATTACGCGATGAACCTGAAGCAGTTCCCCGGCATCGTCCTCGGCGGCGACAGGCCTTTCTCCAATGGCGACATGCCCCCGGACAGCCCTTATCGCTGCTCTTTCTGGTTCCGCACGGAATTCGCAACTCCCCACGAGTACGCGAACAATCTTGTCTGGCTGCATTTCCTTGGCATCAACAGCAGCGCCAACATCTGGTTGAATGGACAGAAAATTGCCGATCGTGCCGATGTTGCCGGGGCCTACCGCGCATATGAGTTCAATATCAAGAGCCTTCTGCGCCCCCAACAAAACGCCCTGGCCGTCGAAGTCTTCGCTCCAGAAAAGACTGACTTTGGCCTCACCTGGGTGGACTGGAATCCCACTCCCCCCGATAAAGACATGGGCATTTGGCGCGAGGTTTTTCTAACCGCAAGTGGTGATGTTTCGCTGCGCCATCCGTTTGTCCTCTCGAAATTAGGCGCGGACTACAAAACCGCTTCGCTCACTCTCTCCGCCGAAGTTCGCAACTCCGCCGATCACCCCGTCAGCGCTGTAGTGCATGCGGAAGTTGCCGGAGAAAAATTGCAACAGCCGGTCGAACTGGCCGCCAACGAAACCAAAATCGTACGCTTCTCCCCGGACCAATTCCCGCAACTCAATCTACCCCACCCGCATCTCTGGTGGCCCTATCAGATGGGCGAATCGTACCTCTACACCGCAAAATTTCGCGTAGAAGCCGCCAAGCAAATATCCGATAGCGCCAGCGTCGATTTCGGAATCCGCGAAGTCACATCGGAAGTCACCGGCAAAAACACCCGCCTTTTCAAAATAAACGGCCAGCGCGTACTGATTCGCGGCGCGGCCTGGGCGCCCGATATGCTCCTTCGCTGGTCTTCCAAAAAACTGGACGCCGACCTCGCCTACACCAAGCACATGGGCCTGAACGCCATCCGCCTGGAAGGGAAGGTTGACCGCAAGGAATTTTTCGACAAAACCGATCGCCTGGGGCTCCTGGTGATGCCCGGATGGATCTGCTGCGATACCTGGGAACACTGGAGTTCCTGGACGCCCGATTCAAAGAAAATCGCCGCCGCATCCCTGGTTGATCAAATCAAAAGCTTGCGCAATCATCCCAGCGTCTTCGTTTGGCTCTACGGCAGCGACAATCCTCCTCCACCCGAAATCGAGAACATGTACCTCGGCATCCTTAAGGATCTCGAGTGGCCCAATCCCTCCGTCTCCTCGGCCTCCGAAACACCCACCACAGTCACCGGACCCTCCGGGGTGAAGATGACCGGGCCTTACGAATACGTTCCCCCCGTCTATTGGTACGCCGATACGGAAGCTGGCGGCGCTTACAGTTACAACACCGAGACGAGTCCCGGCCCTGCAATTCCCACCAAGGAAAGCCTTGCAAAATTTATCCCCAAGGATCACTTGTGGCCCATCGATGAATATTGGAATTTCCACGCGGGCCGCGAACGCTTTGAAACCATCAACGTTTTCGTTGACGCCCTCAATAAACGCTACGGCACCGCAACTTCGCTGGACGACTTCGAGCGCAAAGCGCAAGCCCAGGCCTACGACAACGAGCGTTCCATGTTTGAAGCCTACGGCCGCAACAAATATGTCTCCACCGGCGTAATCCAGTGGATGTTGAACAACGCCTGGCCTTCCCTGATCTGGCACCTCTACGACTACTATCTCGTCCCTGCCGGCGGTTATTTCGGCACAAAGAAAGCCCAGGAAATCGCACACGTGCAATACAGTTACGACGATAATTCTGTCGCCGTCGTCAATGGCACCTACGAACCTCTCCACGGCCTGAAAGTCAACGCAAAACTTTTCAATATTGACGCCAAGCAACTCTCATCCACCGATGCCACTCTCGATCTCCCCGCCGATTCCAGCAGCAAAGCACTCGATCTGCCTCGGCCCGACGGGCTTTCGACAACCTATTTCCTTAAACTCGAATTGCGCGATTCCTCCGGCAAATTGCTCAGCGACAATTTCTATTGGCTCTCCACCAAACTCGACACCATGGATTGGGCCGCGAAGAAGGATACGGTTTATACTCCGCAAAAAGATTTCGCCGATCTGACCGGCCTCAACTCGCTGCCGCAGGTCAAGCTCACCTTGAAAGTTGAGCATCGCATCGAAGCAGGGAAGGGAACTGTTCGTCTGAAAGTGAAAAATCCCAGCGCCAGCGTCGCGTTTCAAGTCCACGCGCGGCTAACTCAAGGCAAAGACGGCGACGACCTCGTCCCCATTTTCTGGGACGACAACTATTTTTCGCTTCTCCCCGGCGAAGAGAAAACCGTCAGCGCCACGTTTGACGCCGCCGACCTCAATGGCAAAGAGCCATCCCTCGAAATTACTGGCTACAACGTGAATCCCGAAACGATTAAGGTGTTTCACTGAGCCGGACTGCAGTGTTTTAGCTGAACGGTTTGCGGGGCGAGCAGCAAAATCTGACGCTGGCCAATAATTCCATCATCGCTGGAACTTCCTTATTTTCTTTGCCATAGCGCTGATTTCCACCGGGCAGGTTACCCTTACGAAACTCTCTCTCTGCTTTTCCCCCTTGCCACTCCTGCTGTTAGTGACTAAGATACTGGTGCGATTGGAGGAAACCGTGCCAAAAGAGAAACCACAAGTCAATATTGGTGAAGTGATAAAAACCTACCGCAGCCAGCGCGGATTGTCGCAGGGAGACATCGAGCGCCGCACCGGTTTGCTGCGTTGCTACCTTTCGCGCGTGGAGAACGGTCACACCGTTCCTTCGCTCGAAACGCTAGCCAAAATCGCCGAAGCTATGGAAATCTCGCTCGCCGATTTCTTTCCCGGCACCGAAACGCCGCGCGACAAGGAAACCCAGAAAATGCTCGGCGAACTTTCTCAGGACGAAATCCGCTTCCTCGCCGAAATCAAAAAATACAGCACCACGCTTTCCGACGGCGACAAGCGTTTGGTCCTGGCGATGATCCGCAAAATGGCCACGCTTCTTCCCGCGCAAGCTGGCGCTCAAGCCAAAAAGCCTTTGCTGCGCCGGCCAACGCTGTAAACGGTCGCGCCGTTGGCGAGCGGCTTCACTCCCCACCAAATGTCATTCCGAATCCCGTTCGTTTTTTGAACGGGAAGAGGAATCTGCTTTTTCCTGGAGTTCTGCGCAAAGCAGATCCCTCGTTGGCACGGGATGACAACCAATCGAAATGCTCATCACCATCAGGATCTGCTCCTGCGGCACGCTTGCAACGCATCGGGAAGGGAAGAGGAAGCGCCGCTATGTCCCGAAGCGTTGTCGCCGGAATCGGATTCAACCTTGTCGCCTTCGCCGGGTGCGAGGAACAGATTGGTTTCCACGGCGTGCTGTTTCGTGTACAGCTCGAAATAGCGGCCTTGCGCGGCGTAAAGCGTTTGATGCGTTCCGCGTTCCAGAATCTTTCCATCTTGCACAACCAGAATCTGTTCGGCGCGGCGAATCGTCGAAAGCCTGTGCGCGATCACAAACGTTGTGCGCCCGCGCATCAAGTAGCGCAAACCTTCCTGAATCAGCGCTTCCGATTCGGAGTCCAGGCTGGAAGTCGCTTCATCCAAAATCAGGATGCGCGGATCCGCAAGAATCGCGCGCGCAATCGAGACGCGTTGTTTTTGTCCGCCGGAAAGTTTCACGCCGCGTTCACCAACCACGGTGTTGTATTTTTCCGTGAAGTTTTCTGCGAACTCATCCACGCGCGCGATCCGGCATGCGGCCATGATCTCTTCTTCGCTGGCATTGGGCCGCGCGTAAGAAACGTTCTCGCGAATCGAGCCGTCGAACAAAAATGTCTCCTGCAACACCACGCCAAGTTGTGTGCGATAAGAACTGAGCCGCACGGTGGAAAGATCGTAGCCATCCACAAGCACGCGTCCCTCGGAAGGCGTATAAAACGCGGAAATCAGCCCGATAATCGTGGATTTGCCCGAGCCGGACGGGCCAACCAGCGCCGTTACCGTGCCGGGTTCCGCAACAAATGAAATGCCGTGCAGCACTTCCTTGCCGGGTTCGTACGAAAAATGCACGTCGTCGAATTCCACCAGTCCATTGATGCGTTCCAGCGTTGTCCCGCGCTTCGGGTCGGCATCTTCCTTGGCTTCGTTCAGGATTTCGCGCGTGCGTTCCAGCCCCGTGATGGCTTCGGTGATTTGCGTGCCAATAGCCACGATCTGGAATACCGGCGCAACCAGCAGCACCAAAAACGCGGTGTAGGAAATCAATTGGCCATTCGTCATTGTGCCGGCCAGAATGTGCCGCGCGCCCATGAACATAATCACCGCGCTGACCAGCCCCATCAGCGTCGCGCCAGACAGGCTCATCACCGAAGTAGCGGTAAGAGTCTTCAGCACATTGTCCAGCAGCCGCTGCACGCCCGCGCCAAAAACCTGCTCTTCGCGATCTTCCGCGTGATAACCCTTTACCACGCGCACTCCGCCAAGCGACTCGGTCAGCCGCCCGGTAACTTCCGCGTTGATTTTCGGGCGCGCGCGGAAAATCGGCCGAATCGTGGTAAACGCATAGTTCAGGAAAAGCGCGAAGACCACAAGGATCGCGAACGCAAGCAGCGTCATGGACGCGTTGACGAACAAAAGATAGACCAGCGCAACCACGGCGGTCATCAACCCGCCCACAAATTCCACCAGGCCGGTGCCAATCAGATTGCGCACTCCTTCCACGTCGGTCATGATGCGCGAAACCAGCACGCCGGTTTTGTTGGCGTCGTAGAAGCTGATCGGAAGCCGCCCGATATGCGCCTGAACCTGTTTGCGCAAGTCGGTAATCATGCGCTGCGCGGATTTGGAAAGCAGTTGCGTCAGCGTGAACGAGCTGAGTCCTTTGATAATCGTGGCGCCAATCACCGCCAGCACGATGGGGATCAGCAGTTGCACCTGGCGCTTGGTGATGACGTTGTCGAACAGGTATTTGCTCGAGAGGGGAAGCACAAATCCCGCCATCGTGTTGATGGCGGTCAGAACCAGTCCGAGTAAAAGGATGCCGCGGCGCGGATGGATCAGCGCCCAGATTTCCGGCAGCGACTGCCAGTTGATCTTCTTCTTCGCCTTTTTCGCGGCAGCTTCGGCGGTTGCCGGTAACGCGGTTGCGGTTGTGGCCATAGCTCTTTCTGTCCGTCCTGCAGGATACCTCTTCGATGCGCTCGGGCAGTTTTAAGTTATCAGTTATCGGTTCTAAGTGTAAGAAAAGACGGAGAAGAGGCGGGCCGTGGCGAATTCAAAGTTTTTGTAGAGGCCGCTTTCTGAAGCGGGCCGCTCTAGCGGCTTTGGAGTGCGGGAGCTTGCTCCCGCTTTTGCGATGAAATGGGCTTCTCTCAAAGGATTCATAGGGCGCCAGTCTGTAAACCGTAAAAGCGGCGGCAAGCCGCCGCACTCCAAAATGTCGGCGCGCCGACATATTTCATTATTTCCCAGCAAAAAGCACGTTTTGGTGAGTCCTGTTCACGGTTTCTGTAGGGCCCGTCCTTTTTACCCTGAGCATCAAAGGGCTGAGGCGGGCCGCTTTGCACCTCGGTTGCTCTGTATCGCGTGATTTGTCATCCCGAGCGGAGTGACCCGATGCCTTTTCCTCGCGCCGCAATTCGGCGCGTCGGGGCGCGCCGTCGTGGGAGATCCCTCTTGGACTTCAACCCAGCCCAGACAAATTTGGAGTGCAGCGCCTCGCGGCCGCTTTCTGAAGCGGGCGATTGTGGCGAACCTCCGCTTGTCACCAGGACGGAGAATTCCGGCGGTTCGACCACTTCCTTGTGTACCTGTTGTCTATTTTTATTTAGTGGGTACTAGTTTCGAAACTGGTACCGCTGCGGAATCGGAGGGTTATCAGCGATCAGATAGCAACTATCAGGAAACGGAAACTTCAAGATAACGCTGAGACGCCGAGAACGCAAAGGCTCGCAGAGGGAAGAAAACCTAAGACCGGCTTCCCGCAACCCCATCTGGGACGCAATCAGCGCGCCTCACAAACCGTGGACAGAGCACCCACTGCATAATTCCCATCTAGCGTCCGGGCCTCGCGCCTCCAAGGTTAGTGTCTAAATACTTAACTGGAATGGCCCCTTGGTACAGTAGCTTCGCGCGTAGCGGGCATTTAACATTTTCGTATGTTTACATCTACTGGAATTCCTGCCTCAACTTGCAGCAAACGCTTCGTCGTGATTCTCATTTTTGCTGCGGCCTTGTCGCAAGTGTCGTGCGGCCACACCCAGGCAGCTGCGCCCATTCCCATGGACACGGTGATGCAGGCTGTGCACGACTATGGCAAAGGTCATCAGCCCAACAACGCTCGGGCGAAAACGGTGAAAGTGCACATCGCCGCATCCGCAGAAGAATTTCTGAACGACTCGGACGGTTCCTATCAGATAAACATCGCGACCATGCTCGGGCAAAGCGATTTCGCCTCATTGGAGAAGGAAGCACAAAAGGTTCGGGCAGACAAGAGCCGCCTGCACGGGGGAACTTGGAAGATCTTTGGCTTTTATGAAGGCGCCGGCAAGCTCGCGGCCGGAAGTCCCGCCAGCGAATCGGATTGGGAAGCGCATTTTACGATTCTGAAGAAATGGGTCGCGGCCTACCCCGAATCGGCAACGGCACACATTGCCCTTGCGCAGGCTTACATTGAATATGCATGGGCAGCTCGCGGAACCGGCTACGCTGAGAGCGTCAGCGGCTCCGGGTGGGATAGCTTCGGCGAGCGCATCGGCATGGCCAAAAAAACGCTTCTGGAAACTGCCAAACTGAAAGAAAAGTGCCCCTACTGGTACGAAGCTATGCAGACAGTGGCATTGGCTGAAGGTTGGGACAAGGCGCAGGCCCGGGAACTCTTCGATCAGGCCGTCGCTTTTCAACCCGACTATTACCACTACTATCGCGAATACGCGTATTATCTGCTTCCGAAATGGTATGGCGAAGAAGGAGAAACGCAGGCCTTTGCGGAAGATGTTGCAGCGCGGTTAAGCGAGCCGGATGCTTCCATCACCTATTTTGAGATCGCCGGTCTGCGTGCCTGCCAGTGCGACTCGGAACGGGATTCGCTCGAAGGCATGTCCTGGCCCAGAGTCAAGCAAGGGTACGAGAAGCTTGTGGGGCTTTACGGATCTTCAGACCTCAAGCTCAATCGGTATGCGTACATGGCGTACCTGGCCAATGACCAACTCTCGGCCAAGAGAGTCTTCCCCACCATACGAGAAAACTGGAGCCGCCGAGTGTGGCGCGACGAACAGCACTATGAAGTCGCTCGCGCGTGGGCAGAAGGCGGAGCAGGGAATTAGAGTCTTAGGTATTCCGTTTTAAGTTGCAAGTTCGAGAGAGCAAAGCCCGAGACCCAGCCTCTCACCACGAGGCTGGGGCACATAGAGATCGTGGTCCTTTCCACTGATCAGGAACCTGTTCAGAGCGATGCAGTGTCAGAAGCGAGCCTGGGACAAATTTCGCTTGATTTCTAGGAGGCGTAATGAACAAGTCCATCTTTGTCGTAATTGTACTAATCTCTCTTTTGCTGGCAGCCTGTCCACGCCTGGTTGCCCAACAGCCAGCCCCTCTCCAGGACCTCTTCCTGCGCCTGCAATCCGACGGCACAACTGACGCAGCCGCGAACGAATTCATGGACATGCACGAGTACCCGGACGGCGCACTCTATCTCACCCAGCATCTCGCCGCATTCATTCACGCAGGTCCCAGGATTCACTCCCACGCGTGGGAAAACGCAGTCCACCTCGCAGGTGCCTTTCGGATCAAAGAGACGGCCCCCCCGCGCTAGGTAAGTGGATACACGCGCTCTCAAGCACTATGAGGGCCTCTACCCTAGGCCAGAGGGCGCAGCTCGAAGATCTGCCTGCCGCAAGGGCGCTAATACAAATAGGCGATCCCGCAGTTCCGACTCTCGTCGAAATCCTCCAAAACCATGACGTCCGTGACCGAGCGACCGCGGCAATAGCTCTCGACCCGATTGGCTCCAAGAGCGCAGTCGCCGCTCTCCGCGACCAACTGGGCCATGAATCCGACCCGATAATCAAGATCTACATAACCAAAGCCCTCGAAGGCAAGTAGTCTACAACTTCACCATCGAATTGTGCAGCGGCGGGTGGCCCGGGCGCTACGTGGGGGATTCTGGGTGCTCCGTCCTCGTAGTTTGAGGGTGGGTCTTGGATTACGCTTCACTCCTCGGGGGCGGCCCACACGCCTACGTGCCATTTCTCCCGAGCGTTTCGAGGCGATTGTTCAGGGCGTCCTCAACATAATCCGATAACGAGGAGGGGTTGACGGCGGGACGCGTCGTGGAACTTAGCTGTCGGGTGCGGCAGCGCTGGAATTGGGCTAACCCCGTGTGCCGCGCCTCCAGTGCTGGACTCCTCGTTTTGTACCTTTCACCCAGGGCACGTTTCGAGAATTGGAAAGCGAGGCGGGTGGAGCGATTGTGCCGCGATCCCTCCACTGCGGTCGGGATGACAAAACGGGAAAAGCGAACCCCAAGAGCACAGTACCTTCGTTGCTCAGGGTAAACAGGAATGACTGTGCCATAGGGGCAAACCCAAAAGCGGCCCGCGTCAGAAGGATGGGCCCTACAAAGGCGAGGAAACCCCGAGAGCCAGGTGGGAAATCGAGGGGCGCCCGGCCATAATTTTGTCCACTTTTGTACACTCGCCGGAAGGCGGCTCTGTGATACAGTCACGCTGGCTGGCGAGCGTGTGGAGTTAGGCTAGGCGAATCTGGGAGGGCGAATGAAAATCACAACAAGCACACGACAAGTTGGTAGCGTCACGATTGTGGACATTAGCGGGCGGATTGAACTTGGCGAAGAGAGCGCCGCAGTGCGCGACAGGATTGGCGCTCTATTGAGCGCGGGGAATAAGAAGATCCTGCTGAATCTTGCCGGGGTCGATTACATTGACAGTTCGGGCTTAGGCGCTCTGGTCAGTTCGTTCACGAGCGTGCGGAAGCAGGGTGGGGAACTGAAACTGCTCAACCTGACGGACAAAGTCAGTGACTTGATGCAGGTTACAAAACTTTATACCGTCTTCGACATCTCGAACGACGAAGCGGCAGCCGTGAAGTCTTTCGATCACTCGACGGCAGCGACTGCCTAAGGCGCGTGACCTGGGTCCGCGTGGGAAGTAAATTCCGATCCGCTTACTTGGACCAGGGGTGCAAACGCGGTAGCCAGCGGGGAACGTTCCGGCAATATTCTTTATAGTCTGCGCCAAACAACTTTCGCAGCGTGGGCTCTTCGTAGAGCTGCACAAAAAGGAAAACCGCGAGCACAGCGACGGCCGCCACGGTGAGCGCCGCCATGTTTGCGCAGCCAAAAGTTACCCAGAGACCCGTCCAACCCGCGAAAAATCCCACATACATGGGATTCCTGACGTAGCGGTAAAATCCCACCACCACGAGCCTTTTCGGAGGAGCAATCGGCGCGGGCGTTCCATGTCCTGTGCGCCCAAAATCCCATACGCATCGTAAAGCGACCGCGAAACCCAGCACTGACGGGACGGCGGCAATCCAGCGCCAGCGCGCTGCGCCAGCCAGGTCAACCCGAAATCCCAGCCATGACGGTAGCAACCAGAACCACAGTCCAAGGAACGCCGCGCCCACGAGCAGCGAGGCCAAGGTTGCCAGCCAATCCGCGCCGGAATTCTTATCCTGCAAAGTTCCATCCTGTATGTTTGTCATAACCTGCTCCTTCGCCGCGAAGTACGAGCCCCTGACGCAGCGTCCATCGTGTGACCCGAGTGCCTTCTAATTAGTGTTACTGAGTGGAACGCCAGGAAGTTACACGCTTTCCTATGCGCCGCGCCAGAGGATCAGTGCGAACGCCCGCCTCGGCCAAAGTCGAGCGAAACCCAAGAGCTCAGTCACTCCTGTGCCACACGGCAATTTCGTTGCATCGCTGGGAAGAGCGGTGTACGATGCGCCGACTCGGAAATCTCGGACCTAGCGAGTGCCGAGACATTCCGACTGAACTCCAGCCCCCAGCATGCTGTGCCGTCTCGTTCTATTTCAAGCCGGTCTACAGGAGGGATTCATGAACGCGATGCTGAAACGTTTCCTGGTGTTGGCGATTGTGGTGGCGGCCAGCTTGACTGCGCCGGGTTGCAACCCGCCAAACTTTCCCACGGGAACGATCGAGCAAAAATATTACGCGCAGGGTACCTGGGCGGTGACGGTAAGCCTGGGCGGCGCTTGTTGCGATTCGGCGGGGAACAAGTTTGATCTGTACATGCCAACCCCACTTGGCGCGAATAATTTTAAGCACCCGATTCTTACCTGGGGCAATGGGACGAATGCATCTTCAAGCCAATACACTTACTTCCTGAAGCACATGGCTTCCTGGGGCTTTGTAGTAATCGCCACGCAAGACATGAACGCCGGCCCGGGACAGACCATACTGGACGCGGCGAAGTTCCTTATCGCTGCCAATGGGAACAGCGGCAGTCCGTTTTTTCAGAAGCTCGATATCAACAACATCGGGTCGTTCGGACATTCACAGGGAGCGACCGGTGCGCTCAACGCGCAGATTAAGTCCGCGGGCGCCATCAAGACGGTGATTCCCATCGAGCTACCGGCGCAAATGTGGTGCAGCAGTGGAGTAAATTGCGCGGACACCTCGAAGATGACGGGCGGTTCGATATTTCTGATTGATGGGACGGCGGACGGAATCATCTCTCCGGCAACGCAACCGAGTTTTGTGCCGGGCCTGCAGTCCATCGACGCATATTACAAAGCGGCACCGAGCCCAGTATTGAAGGTGAAGGGAACTTTGAACGGACCGAATCACAATGACGTGCAAGGCCAGCCGGACTGCTCGTCCGTACCCATTGGCTGCGCGAACGGCGTGTACGGCTACCTTGGCTATCCCACGGCGTGGTTCATGTTCCAACTGCAGGCGGATAGCGTTGCGCATGGCGCTTTCGTGAATGGCACGGGGGAAATGTTTTCTGAAACCGCGAACTGGCAACTTGTGGCGAGCAACGTACCTTAGCGTGAGCACAGAGCTCACAGAAAAGGCAGAGAACACAAAAGAGTGGCTCCAGCATTGAGGGCAAGGCTTAGGAAGAGTGTTTGCTTAAGTATTTCATTCCGGTGTCGCACATCACGGTGACGATTGTGGCGTTAGGGCCGAGTCGACCGGCTAATCGCAAAGCGGCAATTACATTGGCGCCGGTGGAAGTGCCCGCAAAAATGCCTTCTTCGTGGGCCAGCCGATTGGTCATGGCAGAGGCTTCTTCCGTGGAAACCTGCTGGATGTGATCGGCGATGTCTGGCTGCCAGAGCGGGACTACAAAACCAGCGCCGATGCCATCGATTTTATGAGCGCCGGGCTTGCCGCCGGAAAGGACGGGGGATTCGGCGGGTTCGACGGCAACGATTTTGATGTGCTCATTGTGGCGGCGTAGCGATTCGGCGGTGCCGCGAATGGAGGCCGCGGTGCCGACGCTCTGGACAAATCCGTCGACGTGGCCGCCAGTTTGACTCCAGATTTCCTCGGCCAAATTGTGATAGGCGGAAAATTGGTCCGTATTGTTCATCTGATCGGTCCAAAAACTTTTCGTTTCTTGCGCGATGATGCGTGCGGCTTCAATCATGTTGCGAGTGAGCTTTTCCGTCATGCCACCGCCAACACTGGGCACGATTTGAAGTTGAGCGCCAAAAACTTTCATGTGATCGAGTTTTTCGCGGGCGAAAGCGTCGGAAGTGACGATATGTAGAGGATGACGTTTCACCGCGCAGACGAGAGAAAGGGAGACGCCGGTGCTGCCGCCAGTATATTCGACGACGGAACCGCCGGGCTTAAGGCGGCCGTCGCCCTCCGCGGCTTCGATCATGGCAAGCGCCATGCGATCCTTCATGCTGCCGGTGGGGTTTTCGTTTTCGAGTTTCAGAAGGATGCGGGCGCCGTTTTGCGGAACGATGTTACGCAAAGGCAGTAGGGAAGTGTTGCCGATACATTGCAGGATGTCGCGTGGCAGTTCGTTCATGATCATAAAATGTTCGTGCAGTAAGACTGTTTAATTCTACGCCGATGAGAGTGGAGGCCAGAGCTGATTAGGTGTTCGGCGAGCGGGAAACTTTCTTCTCAACCGCGATCTAAAATTTCTTTTCTTGTATTCTCGCGACAAACTGACTAACGTAGGCCTATACGAATCTCCTGCCCGGGTATGTGTGGCCCGGCGGGCCTCTTCAGGAGAACCATCAATGTCGGTGAACCCGCCCGTTCGGCGGCGCCTTGTTGGACCGCGCCATCATTGGATCCTTTATGTTCTTGTCGCTTTCTTCGGAGGATTGCTCACCTTCGCCGGCGCTCGCGCCCAGCAAAAAGCCTCGGACACTGCTACCTTCCGCAAGCTTATCGACAACTATTGCGCCGCCTGGAGTTCCGGAAACGTAGCCAATGCCGCCAAGTTTTATGCCAAAGACGATGGCCTGGTCTTCTATGATGTCGCTCCCTTTTCTTACCACGGCTGGAAGGAATACGCCCCGGGCGTCCAAAAAGAATTCCTCGACTCCGCTGCAACTGTTTCCCTCACCGCCGGTAAAGAACTAAAAGTCACGCGCCGCGGAAACATAGCCTGGCTCACAGTTCCCATGCGTCTCACCGAAAAGACTAAGGACGGCAAATCCGTCGACGTCCAGATCCGCTACACGGGGATCCTCGAAAAGCGGGGTGCGTCCTGGCTGCTGGTTCACGAGCACCTTTCCGCCCCCCTATCCTGAATTTGAAGTGCGACGGCTCACCACCGCTTTTACAGTCGCAGCGCCGCGGACAAAACTATCCCTTGTTCCCGCATCATTTCCCCACCAACCAAGCGTCCGGAGGGTTTTTTCTTTCTGTTAACCATTATTTCATGAGCGCGCAGCATCCTCCCATGTACAATCTCTGCATGTGGAAGACGCTCCGCTACTACTGGATAGCTGCTCGCGGATATCGGCTGCAACCCTGGAACAGTCCCTATCTCCAATGGCGCTTTGAGACCTTCCTGGGGAAAGAAGCCGCCCATCTCGACGCCAGGAAATTCCTCCAGCTCACCTGGAAATACCGCGATAATCTCGACCGTTTCGCCGACTGGTCTGCACAACGCCGCCGCGTGATGCGCTCCCGCGCCTAATCTCAGTTTCATTTACTCTCTTATTTGTGCGTCTTTCGTGACCCTTGCGTAAGCCCTCACTTTTCTCCTTCTCCCGAGGCGTATACTTAACCTGGGAACTCGCTCCATGGCCGACCTGCAAATCCTCCAAAAATCTCCCGCACTGCACGAAGCGCTCTGGTGGGCACCCGAGCCGAACAATCGCATTCACTGCTATCTCTGTCCACGCCACTGCCACATCGGCCCTGGGCAATCCGGTTTCTGCTTCATACGCGTCAATCAAGACGGGAAACTCTTCAGCCTGGGCTATGCTTCTCCCGCCGCACTCCAGGTAGATCCCATCGAGAAGAAACCTCTCAACCATTTTCTCCCCGGCACAAAAGTCTTTAGCATGGGCACCGCCGGATGCAACATGGGATGCTTCTTCTGCCAGAACTGGGACATCTCCAAATCGCATCACGATCAGGTGAACTCTCGCCACGTTCCTCCCGAAGAAGTCCCTCTTCTCGCTCTCCAGCACGGTTGCAAGTCCATTGCCTTCACCTACAACGAACCTACCATCTGGGGCGAGTACATCATTGATATCTGCAAAGCTGCAAAGCTCCATGGCTTAAAAACCGTTATGGTCACCAACGGCTATATCACTCGCGAGGCCTTCCACGACATTTACGACCACATTGACGCCGCGAACGTGGACCTCAAAGCTTTCACTGAGAATTTCTACGGCAAAGTCACGCTCACTCACCTCCAGCCCGTTCTCGAAATGCTCACCTGGCTGAAGAACGAAACTAATGTCTGGTTCGAGTTGACCAATCTCATGATTCCAACGCTGAACGATGACCCAGACGAAACCCGCAAACTCGCCGAATGGATACTTACCAATTTGGGCCCCGACGTTCCTCTCCACTTCACCGCCTTCCATCCCGATTTCAAGCTGCGCGATAAGCCGCCCACTCCTCCGCACACTCTCCACCGAGCCCGCCAAATCGCACGCGAAGTTGGCCTCCATTTTGTCTACGAAGGAAACATCCACTCTGATGCGGCCCACACTTATTGCCCGGAATGCAACGTCCTGCTAATCCGCCGCTCCTGGCACGATGTCCTTTCCAATCAGTTGAGGGCAGGGAATTGCCCTCACTGCAAAACACCTATTCCCGGTTTGTGGCAAGATCATTCCTGGCGGTAGTTTGGGGTTCCTCCAGAATTTGGTAAGGGCGTTGCAGCCGTCCGGTCAGGCGCCACAAGTCCGCACGAACTCAAATGTGCAGCTTTTCTTCTTGCTCCCCTGAGCGTCCGGTGCTATACGGAGCTTGTTGCCATGACCGACCTCTTGGCCATCCCAGACGAGAAGAAGGCACGAAGCGATTTCTCCGTTCGAGACAGAGTCCTAAGCTATGTTGCTCTTTCATTTCTCGCTGGTTTATGGGTGGGCTACGGATTCGATTGGCGTTTTAAGACGCCTTCCAGTTCTGTCTGGATTGCTTATTTGGTCTCAGCTCTCATCCTTCTAATTGTTGTGATATGGAGGGTGATCAAATTATTCCCCAGGAATGAGGCGAAGCGAACTTCGCCAACTCCCTAAGTCTCTCAGGTTTCTTCCATCCTTAGCTTCATCTCCACATCCCCCAATACCCTGGCCCTACCCTCATCGAATGGTGCCACGCCAACGGAAACGCCCACCACACCAGCGCGCCCAATATCGCCTGTCCCACGGCCAGAGGCAAAATATTTGGCTCCCGCGCGAACAACCAGGCCATCCCGGTGCCACCCACCAGCGTCAACGGCACCAATACCGGATTCGGCCAGTGCAACGCCGCAAACAAAATTCCCGCCACCACCGCTGCCAGCCCGTGTTTGTCAAACGCCCCAAGCAGCCGATTCGTGACCAGCGAATTTAGTCCCACCTGTTGAAGCACGCAAAACGCAAAGTATCCGACGAATTTCCGCGGCTCGCTCAAATGCGAAGGCGGGCGCTGCAGCATCCCCAAAAACATTCCCGCGCCGCATACGGCCGCGCTTGCCAAACCAAAAAACAAGGCTGATTTTCGGGTTGCTGCCCACAGATTATCGGCGCGCCAACCCAGAGTCTTTGGCGTATCACCTCGCAACAGAAAGCTCCCCACCAGCCACACCACAAATACCCACCAGGTCGCGGGCATCATTGCTTGTCTGCGCCAGATGTACCACGACACATACCCCACGAACCCGAGCGCCTCAATCAGATAGGAAACTCGCCGCGCGCTCCAAGCCTTCATTAATTCTCCACTGCCGCGTCCGCCTCGCCGTGACGCATTTCAATCATCTTGAGCACGCTCTCGAACAGTTTTTCGATCTCCGCCTCACTGGCCATCTCGGGCGCAAGAAACTCCTTCAGGTCAAAGTCCGCAAATCCGCGATTTGTCACCCGCGAGGGCAGCATCTCCCGCAGCCTCACCGAACTCACCGGTCCAATCAAGGAAATCTCTTCAAATACCACCCGGTTCAGCACCTCTGTAAACAACTCCGCACCCAGCAATCCTGCCAGTTCCACTCGCGTCACCGGCTTCAGCAGTACCGAGCACAACAGCCGCAGCGTTTTCCTCTCCAACTGCTCTTGTGCCGCCATGACTTCTTGCGGCTTCTTCTCTCCCGAAGGCGCCCGTTCTTCGCCAAACTTCCTTTCTCCAGTCATCACTCCCCCATCCTCTCTCCGCCTCCTCTCCGTTCCCCACATTCTACAACTCTCCGCCTCCCGCATCACCCGCTCTGCCCTCTTCCCTGTCACCCCTCAAACACCTCCGCTTTTGCCTTTCTCTTCTACTCCACGCCAAATTTCGTTTGCACCTTTTCCGCATTTTCATTTATCTAATCATCTTGGATCACATGCCCGAACTCCATCGCATCGTAATACTCGGCGGCGGTTTCGGCGGCCTCGTCGCCGCCCGCACCTTGAAGCGCGCGAAGGCCCAAGTCACGCTAATTGACAAACGCAACTTCCACCTGTTCCAGCCGCTCCTTTATCAAGTTGCCACAGGCTCGCTTTCGCCGGGCGAAATAGCGGCGCCGCTCCGTTCCGTTCTCAGCAGCCAAAAGAACACGCAAGTCCTGCTGGGCGAAGCCGTTGATCTCGACCCCATCAGGAAACTGGTTCATCTGCGCGACGCCGCCGATTATCCGTACGATTCGCTGATCATCTCCACCGGCTCGCAAACCTCTTATTACGGCAACGATTCGTGGCGCGAAGTCGCTCCCAGCCTAAAAACTCTGGAAGAAGCCACGGCCATCCGCCACAAACTTCTCTACGCTTTTGAACGCGCGGAACGTTCCACCGATCCCTCCGAAGTCCGCGCCTGGCTCACCTTCGTCATCGTCGGAGCCGGGGCCACCGGCCTGGAGCTCGCCGGCGCTTTGGCCGAAATCGCCCGCGAAACGCTTCGCAACGATTTCCGCCACATCCGTCCCGAAGAAGCCCGTATTCTCCTTATGGAAGGCGGCGACCGCGTTCTCAATACCTATCCAAATGATCTTTCCGCGAAAGCCGAATCTCTCGTTACACATCTCGGCGTCGAAGTCATGAAGGACGTCCTCGTCACGGATATCACCCCTGACGGCGTCACTTACAAACACGGCGATCATCACCACTCGCTCCCCGCGCGCACCGTTCTCTGGGCCGGAGGCGTCACCTCGACTCCCTTCGCCCAAAAAGTTGCCGCGCGCCTGCAAGCCGAGACTGATCGTGCCGGTCGCATCAAAGTTCAACCCGATCTCTCCGTCCCGGGCCATCCGGAAGTTTTCATTGTTGGCGATCTTGCGCATGCCACAAATGAAAAGGGCGACCCGCTTCCAGGAGTCGCGCAAGTTGCCATTCAGGGTGGCCGCTTCGCCGCCAAAGTGATCGCAGCACGATTAGCGGGTAAAACGCCTCCTTCGCGGTTTCACTATTTCAACAAAGGCGACATGGCCGTTATCGGACGCGCGGCTGCCGTCGCCAACATTTTTGGCATTCACGTTTCCGGGTTTCCCGCGTGGTTTGTGTGGCTGTTCATCCATCTGATGTACATCGTTGAATTCCAAAGCCGCGTCCTTGTTTTTGTCCAATGGGGTTTTGAGTATCTTACGTTTAGCCGTGGAGCCCGGCTCATTACCGGACCCGCCGTCTCCGATTCCCTAACGCAATCCGCCACGCTCCACTCCGACAACGATTCTGGCTGACCCTGCGCCCCTGCATTCTCCGTTACCTCTACGGCTCCTCTGTAACCTCTTTGGCATAGTTTTGCTTTTTTCTTTCCCGCTTTACTACAAACCGACAACTGAAAACTTATAACCGCTTCTCTTTCTCGCCGCTGCTACTCTTTACTTATGGAATGGCTCACCGACAACTTCGGTGAATGGAAACCGATTTCTCGTACAGCCACCGGCGCCTGGCTCATCGCTTACTTCCTTTTTCTTCTTTACGCCTACGCCAAAGCTCCCAATTTCCTTTTCGTGGATTTCGCCAATCTGATGATTCACGAGGCTGGCCATCCCCTGTTCAGTCCTTTCGGCAATACCATCATGCTTCTCGGCGGCACGCTATTCGAGCTCATCGTCCCTGCGGCCTGCGCCATCTATTTCTTCTTTCAACGTCAGCCGTTCGGCGTTACCTTCTCCTCTTTCTGGTTCTTTGAGAATTTTCTGTACATCGGCACTTATATGGCCGACGCGCGCTCCGATTCACTGCCTCTTGTTGGCTCCGACACCAGCGACTGGCTGCTACTCTTCGGCCGCTGGGATCTCCTAATCCACGACCAGGAGATCGGCCACGCCGTCCGGCATCTCGGCTGGCTCGGCATGCTCGCCACGCTAGGCTGGCTGATCTTTCGCGCTTATCGTTCTTCCCAACCCCATCTGAAACCTCTCGAACTCTAGTGGTGACGCTTCAGAGTTGAAGAGACGCTCTTCTTCCAAAAAAAAGAGGGTAGGCGGATACCTGCCCTCGCCAATTTCGCTATCTCTGCAACTCAGAATTGCAGCAGCAGCGCGAACTGGATTTGCCGCGACGACCCAAAATCCCCTGTTGGGAATCGCGTGCTCCCGATAACTCCAAACGTTTTGGCGTTTGTCGCCGTCAGGAATGGATCGCCGAAATTCGGGTGGTTGAAGATGTCGAACATTTCGCTTCTGAACTGCAGGTTGAAGCGTTCCGTGATTCTCGTATCTTTCGTAACGGAAAAATCCGTATTGACGAAGTTCGGTCCGGGGATCACGTCTCGTCCAAGACTTCCCGGATGGCAAGACCCCGGTACGATCGCATAGGTGCTCCCTCCGGGTTTTGTGGGTGTGCTGTTAAATGTGCATGGCACAGCAAGCGACGCATTTACTGATGGCCCGCAAGCAGGAATGGACGGTGCCCCACCTAACGGAGTTCCGTTGAATGGTTCGCACAGCACGGGATTCTGGAAGTATTGCGAAGGATTCCCGGTAGTTCCCACGGCCCCGACCAAATCGGGCCGCACCGTCAGCGTTATTCCCGTGCCAGGACCAATCGACAGCGTGGGGTTGAGCGGGTTGCCGGTCTGTGCCTGGGTGACGATACCAAACTGCCATCCGGCGACAAGCCGGTTTGCTTTGAACGGCAGTTGATAGAAGCCGCTAAGTGCAAAGCGGTGGCGCACGTCAAACTCCGACGGTCCATAATCGGCACGCGGATCGTAAGAGTTTTGCAGAACGTAAGTCTCTCCCGTGGACAACGAGTTGTAATCCAGCGATTTGGAATAGGTGTAGCTGCCCAGCAATTCCAGGCCATGAGAGAGGTGCTTGGTGGCTGTTACCCACAACCCGTTGTAGTTGGAATTTCCTGCGCTGCTGATTTGATTAATGTTTGAGTAAGGGCAGTTGGGGTTGGGTGCCTGGCACGGCGCCGGAATAATGGGGCTTGTCGCAGGAAGCAATGGGTATGGCCGCGTTGCCGCATAGAATCCATTATTGACAAATGGTTGGTTCACATTTTGCGTTAGCTGCAAGTGCGTTCCCTTTACGCCCACGTACGCCACTTCCAGCCCTAGGTTTGCCGTGATCTCTTTCTGCACGGATAGATTCCAGTCCTGCGCATAGGCATTCTCAAAGTCCGGATTTATGGCCAAGGGGCCCAAGCTGGTCCCCGTTACCGCAGCGCTCGGGTTCTCCAGTGTGATTGCGTTAGTCGCCGATCCCGCAAGGATTGGCACGGCAAACGGCGGGTTGCTGCTTAACCCAGATACGATGTTTGTTGTCGGCGCTTGCGTCATGATGGCATATCCCCCGCGAACGGACATTTTTCCGTGCTTGAACGGATCCCACGCAAATCCTACGCGTGGTTGGAAGTTCATGTTGTTTTGCTGGTACGGCTGTCCTTGCTCAACCAAATCTCCTGTTGCCATATCAAAGTTCGTGAAGCGGCCTGCTGCTTCCGATGGAGTCGCATTCCATGCGTAACGCAGACCAAGGTCAATCGTGAAGTTGGGTTTCCATTTGAAGCTGTCTTGCGCGAACGCATCATAGGACGGCTGCAAAATCTTGTCGTTCCCGTTGCCGAGTTGCACCGAAAACGCATTGGCCTGATCCAATAGAAAATTTGCCAAGGAGCTGTACGTGATACTTCCCACGTTGTAGGCAATATTATTGTTGTAAGCCCGCCGAACCTCTCCTCCGAACATGAACGTATGGCGGCCTTTCAGCCAGCTCAATCCATCGTTCAGCACGATTGTCGTGTCGCCGCGCCCTTGCGGCTCACCCGTGGGCCCGCCAAAGCCGAGCGCGCCTCCCACGTTGATAAACGGCAGTCCCGATGCTACCGGCGAGCCCGCCGGCATCTGTATCTGGTAATTTGTTGGGTCCAACAGCCCATTCGGCGTGAAGATCAGATGAATGCGGTTAAACCCAAGCCGTACCGTATTGCTGATGGTCGGCGAAAAAACATGATCCTCGCTAAAGGTTTCCATTTGACGGAATCCCGCTCGCGTATCACCGAATCCTGGAATGTCTGCCGAGATGGCCCCGCCGGCCTGCGGTTCTTGGCGCAAATCTTTTTGAACGACATAGTAGCCATGCAGTTTGTCGTTTCGCCCCAATTCGTAGTCAATATCTGCCGACCCCTGATTCAATGACACATTCGCCAAGACGCCGCCGCTGAATCCATTGAAGGTGTTCGGGTCCGCTGCGGTCCCTGTGCCTACCAGGTTGGCTGCCGGGATCAGCGCCAGAACGCTTTTCACCGCCGCTGAGGTTACCCCCGATCTATCATCGACGCTAGGGACGGTGGTCGAGACGCTCAACGACTGGTGCTGCCGCAGTCCTTCGTAGGCCAAGAAGAAAAAGAGTTTGTTCTTTATGATCGGTCCGCCGAAATCCACTCCGAAATCATTCCGTTTGAACGGTGCTTGCGACAGTGCCGCCCCTGTCGCGCTTTTCGCTACGTTGAAGAAGTTTCGCGCGTCCAGGTCGTTGTTTCTGAAAAACTCAAACAGTTCACCGTGATAGTCGTTGGCGCCAGAACGCGTTGCCAGGTTCACAATCGCGCCGGAATTTCGCCCGTACTGGGCAGGAAACGACGAATTGTCGATCTTGTACTCCGCCAAGGTGTCAATCGGCGGCTGGAACGTGAGCTGGTTCTGCACGTTGTCGTTCAGGTTGATTCCGTTCACCAGCCAATTCGTCGTGTCTTCCCGTTGGCCCGCCGTGTTGATTCCAAACGAACCCTGCCCTCGCAACGGAAACGATAAAAATCCGTTTGCCGGTGGCGTCACCGTCCCGGGAGTGAGCAGGCTCAGATCCGTGAAGTGCCGCCCATTCAAAGGAATCTGCTGGACTGTCTTGCCGTCAATCAACTGTCCAATCGTGTTGCTGCTCTCGTCTAGCAGCGGTTCCTCGGCCGTTACCTCAACCGTTTGCGATGTCTCACCAATGCTCAATTGCACGTTCTTCGTCACGGTTGTGGCCACATCCAGTTTCAGTCCCCTGAGGATCGTTGTCTGGAATCCCGCCGCCGAAATTTCAAGGGTATAAGCTCCAATGGACAGTGGCGGGAACAGGTACAGGCCGGCGCCATCCGTTCTGGTTTCTAGTTTCACGCCTGTGGCTTCATTTGTCGCCACTACCTTCGCGCTGGGTATCGTTCCCCCATTTGGATCCGTGACTGTGCCTTGCAACGTCGCCGTGGATTGCCCCTGCACCTGCCCTGCTATTCCTGCAAGCAGTAGGAGCAGAACCAGGATTTGATTTTTCAATCCTTTGGATAGAAAAACACCAAGTGATCTTTGCATTTTTCTCCCCCCTGAAGATGTGTTGGCGGTTCGGTGCGTGCGGAAACTTCGCGGACTACCGTCCAAACCGCTCAACCGAGCATTTGCCCTAAGCAAGGGCGGCCGGACCTGGTCGGGACGTAGGGCCTGAAACCTACATCCCCTTGGCATCCATGGCAATTGGACTTCCAAGGTCTAGAAAACGCTACCGGCAATAAATCTTTATATTTCTGAAAATTAGAGGAGCGGATGGTGAATTCCTCACGACGCTGTCCGTTTATATGTGGAATTCGGAATCTACATATGAAATTAAAATTTCGCGCCGCCTTCCCGCCATATCATTTGGAGCTGTTAGGGAGGTCTCTCGCCGGCACAACAGCCACATTTGCGATCTCTGCCATGCCTCCCAATTCTGCCCATTCCTCAACTCGCCAGCCCTCAAGTTGGTTCTTGCTGAACGGTTAACTGAAGACTGCCCAGGTCACGCAATCCTCCGCAATTACCTCATGGGAGCATTAGCTCTTTCGTAGTTCCTCTTGACACACCGGCCCTGCAGCTTCATCACGAACGTCAGGCGGTACCCCCCTTCCTTTCGTGTTCCCTGAAATTCTTGTGTCTTCGACCTCTTTCTAATTCCTTGGGAAGATTGCCAGGCCTTCTCTTGATTTCCAATCGCCAACTGTCCCGGTCAAACCCTTCGGGTCAGCCTGTCACCGATCGCAAATTGGCTGATGTAGATTTGCACTCTGGCTCCCTGTACGCGCGTAATCTTATCGAAACCAGTCTCGATCCTCTCGTCACCATTAGTCGCGAGGGCAAAATCACCGACGCCAACCAAGCCGCCGAGCATGTTACCGGGTTGCCCCGTAAGCGCCTGGTCGCTAGTGATTTTTCCGATTATTTTACGGAGCCCGACACGGCGCGCCTGGGTTGCAAGCAGGTCTTTGCACAAAGTTCCGTGCGCGATTATCCCCTGGTCATCCGCAATGTCTCTGGCGCGCTGACCGAAGTCTTGTACAACGCCTCCGTTTTCAGAAACGAGGCTGGAGAAGTTGTGGGCGTTTTCGCCGCGGCCCGCGACATCAGCAAGCTGAGACAAGCATCACGTTACGCCCGCAGCCTGCTCGAAGCGAGCCTGGACCCGCTGGTCACCTTTAGTGTTGATGGCAAAATCATGGATGCGAATGAGGCCGCCGTGAAAGTCACGGGGGTTCCCCGCGAAAAACTGATTGGCACAGACTTTGCCGATTGCTTCACCGAACCAGAAAAAGCCCGTGAAGGTTATCGCCGCGTCTTCTCGCAAGGTTTCGTGACCGACTATTCTCTGACCATTCGCCATGTCTACGGACGACTGAACGATGTGCTCTATAACGCCTCTGTTTATAAAGATGTCGAGGGCAAAGTGCTAGGCGTGTTCGCGGCGGCACGTGGCATCACCAATCGCAAGCAAATGGAGAATGGGCGGGCCGCCGTGGCACGAAAGGTCCTCCAGCTAAACGAAGAGTTGGAGCAACGAGTCAAGGCAAGAACTGCAGAGCTAGCAGCTTCCAATAGGGAACTGGAGGCCCTCGCCTACTCCGTCTCCCACGACCTGCGGGCTCCGCTCCGTCACATTGACGGCTTCCTGGCCCTCCTCCAAAAGAGATTTTACGCTCAGTTGGATTCCAGCGCCCAGCACTACCTTGACAATACTACCGAAGCCTGCCGCCGGCTGGGCCAAATGATTGACGAACTCCTCCAGTTTTCCCGCTCGGGACGGAGCGAGATTCACAAGCAGCTGGTTGACCCGAATGAAATCGCACAAAAAGTACGGATGGAACTGGAACAGGAATCGCGCAGTCGCGTCGTGCTCTGGCAGGTAGATGATCTTCCTACTGTTGCGGCAGACGCGCTAATGCTCCGCCAAATCTTGGAAAACCTGCTGGCGAACGCGCTGAAATTCACACGCACTCGCGTCCGGCCGAAATCTCCGTGGTCAGCCGCCAGCAGCCGGATGGGGAAACCGTGATCTCGGTTCGCGACGACGGCGTCGGGTTCGACATGCAGTACTCCAGCAAGCTCTTCCAGGTTTTCCAGGGACTGCATCACGAAGATGAATTTGAAGGAACCGGCATCGGACTGGCCAATGTGCGCCGGATGGTGGAGCGCCACGGCGGCCGTGTGTGGGCCGAAAGCGCGATCGATCACGGCGCGACATTCTATTATTCATTGCCGTCGAGCCGCATCACTACGAGAGAAAATTATGAACTCACTCAATCCCATCCTGCTGGTTGAAGACAGCCTCCAGGACATCGAACTGAGAGTCGCCGCCCTGGAAGAGATACAGGTGGCAAACCGTGTGATCGTGCTGCACGACGGCGCGGAGGCTCTCACTTTTCTCCGCGAAACCTTGCAGGAGAGTGAGGGCCGTGCCCTGCCGGCGGTGATCCTGCTGGACATCAAGATGCCAAAAGTAAGCGGCATTGACGTGCTTAAGTTCCTGAAAGCTGACCCACAATTGAAAGAGTTGCCGATTGTTATGCTGACTTCCTCGCGGGAAGGAGCAGACATCGACCGATGCTATCGGTTGGGTGTCAATGCCTATGTGGTCAGACCTGTGGACTTTCCCCCGTTCTTCCAGGCCGTCAAGGACGTGGGCAGATTTTGGGCCATCGTCAACCAGCCCGGGAGCACCTTGGCGCTTCGGCGAACCGCCGGAACCAATTCCAGGTGTGGCCCGGGAGAATAGCGTCATGGCGGATGCAATCCAGATACTCCCTCTCGAAGACAGCCTGGCCGATCGCGAGCTCGTGCGAGAGTTGCTTGCGGAGCGCTGTATGGGATGTCAAATCACGCCCGTTTGTACTCGGCAGGAATTCAGCAGCTACCTTCTCGATCGCAAGTGGGACCTTATCCTGACCGACTTTGCTCTTCCTGGTTTTGATGGCGCTTCCGCTCTCAGCATGGCCCGTCAACTCTGTCCCCGCACTCCTTTCATTTTCCTCAGCGGTGTGATGGGAGAAGACTTGGGAGTCGAGAGCCTCAAGTGCGGGGCTACGGACTATGTTCGCAAACAGGGTATGAAACGTCTGTGCCCAGCCATCCAGCGTGCCATAAAGGAATCTGAGGTTGAGGTACAACTGGCGGCTGCCCGGGCACGCGCCCTCTATTCCGATCTTTTCTCCGCTCTCGGCATGACGGCCGGCAATATTGCCCACGAAATCAACAATCCCCTCGCCATCATTCATCCCTCCGCCAGTGACCTCATCGAATCGGCCACAGACGCCACCATTTCTCAGGACGGTATCGCGCGCGCCGCTTCTCGTATCAAGAACACCGCCAATCGCATCACCAAAATCGTCAAAAGCCTTCGCCAGATCTCCCGCGACGGCAGCGCTGATCCCTTTCAACGTGCCTCCGTCTCCGTAATCATCGATCAGACACTCGAGCTCTGCAAAGAACGTTTCCGTGCACACTCTGTTTCCTTGGACATCCCGGTGGTTGACCCCAACCTCCACGTCCTTTACCGGGAAGTGCAGATCGCTCAGGTCCTCCTGAACCTGCTTCAGAATGCCTTCGATGCTGTTGTGGACCTTCCGTCCAATAAATGGGTTCGTATTTCTGTTATTCCTCAGCCTGCTTCTGTCGTGTTTTCCGTCATTGATAGCGGCCCCGGCGTCCCTCCTGACCTGCAGCAGCGCATCATGGTGCCCTTCTTTACCACCAAGCCCGTCGGCCGTGGAACGGGCCTTGGTTTGAGCCTCTCGAAGGCCATCGTAGAAGAGCACGGTGGTCAGCTACAACTTTCTCAATCGGATCAGCACACCTGTTTCTCTTTTTCAGTACCGCTTTTTATGGAGGCGCAAGATGCAACTCAACAAAGCTATGGTGCTGCTCGTGGATGACGAACCCGACCTGCTCGAAATCCTGGGTGAATGGTTTGCCCGCGAAGATTGCTGGGTTTTACTCGCGGAGCACGGCGCGGCCGCTCTCTCTTGTCCAATCCAATTCTGTCGACGTTATCGTGTCGGACATTCACATGCCTGTCACGGATGGCGTGACCATGCTGGAGAAGATAAAGCTGTTCCGTCCCCAGCTGCCTTCCGTAATTTTCATCACCGGCTACTACGACATTGCCCCTCGCGAAGCCTACGAGCTTGGCGTCGTGGCTTTGTTCTCCAAACCCATTGAGCGCAAAGAGCTCGTTTCCACCGTTTCGCGCATCCTGACCCCGCTCGACAGCATTTGGTCGTTGACGCCCGCAGACAAGGCGGAGGCCGTCCTTCCGGCCACTTTTGAGAGTTTGGCGTCGGCACTGGACCGCGGCCTTCTCGCCTTTGGCCGCGGAGGATTTTGTATTTACTCCACGCTGCAATTCCCCGAAGGCCCGGTGGATTTGCAACTCGATTTTCAAGCCGAACAGCGCAAGGTAACGGGGCGGGGAATTGTCCGCTGGTCTGATTTCGCCGAAGCGCAGATCGGAATTGAGTTTACTTACCCTCCCGAGGATGCTCGCTCCTGGATACTTAGCCTGACTGAACCGAACTTGCCCTCTTCCTTCATCCCGCGATCCAGTCTCACGGAGCACACTTTGGCGCGGCACGCCCCTCTTTGAATCATTTCGCCATCACGACACCGCAGCCCGTCCAACCGGTTGTGTGGTTGTCGTTCTCCTCGGCGCACTCGGCTCTGGTCCAGCCCACATGCGACGCAACTCCTCCGCGCGCCGCACCACCCGTTGGATTAGCTCACCGGTGGCCTGCTCATTCGGCGCGGCCTGGGGCTCGTTGGGAGTAATTTCCAGGCTTGCCAGCTTGTCGAACACGGGTTTCATCGCCCGCTCCGGATTGCGCAAAAAGTCCGTGCCGCGAATACGGCTGAAGATCCATCCCATCCGCTCCAATACAGACTGTCGCTCCATATCCTCCGGCAATTTTTCGAGCGGATGGTAACGGTCGCCGTCGCATTCGATGGCTAGGCGCCGCCCTCCACCTTCCACGACCATGTCAATCCGGAATGCGCCAATGCGCCAGTGCGGTGTCACGCGATATCCCGCGCTCGTCAGCCGTTTCATCACTTCGCGCTCGAATGGAGACTGCGTGCGTTTTTCCTTTTCTTCCAACGCGCGCATTAGCCGCGCCGGATCCTGGGCGTGCTCGATCAGTTGCCGCCGCAAATCGTCAGCCTTCAAATCGCTTTGCGGGCTCAGCGAATGCACTACCCACATTTGATCGCGCGCGCGGCTGGCCGCAACGTTGAATCGCTGCTTAAACAATTCTTGGTCGCGAAGCGATAACGGTCCCCGCTGCGCCGTATCCACCAGCGAGATGAAAATCACGTCGCGCTCGTCTCCCTGGAACTGCGCCGCGTTTCCGCAAAGCAATCGGTGAAGCTCGTAGCGTTCGGGTGAAATATGCCTGCGAAGCAAGTTATCGATTTCCAGCGCTTGTTCGTCTCCCACCAGCGACACCACGCCGAAACTCGTTGGTTGTCCCGCATCATTCTTTGCGTATTCCGGCCGTTCCAGCGCGGCGGCCAGCAGGGAAGCGACGCCCAACGCCTCCTGGCGGTTCACCTTGCCGTCGCGACTCGAACCTTCCACTCGATAGGCAATGGTGTGCGGCTGCAACTGTACCCGGCTGGCATCGCGCAATGGTTTGATGCGGTTGTCGTACGAAATCATGTTGCTGAACTGAATGATCTCCGGCACGCAGCGGAAATGTTCCACCAGGCATGTCGTTCCGCCAAAGGATTGCCGTGCCAGGTCGTAAATCGAGATCTGTCCGTCGTAAAGATCGGAGTTTGGGATGCCCCGCAAATACTGGAAAATCAGGTTCTGGATAATGCCCAGATCCTGCCCCACAGCGGAAGGGCTCACCTGCTCGTGATCGCCCACCACCAGAACGGTTTTCCCCAGGTACAGCGCTACTAGCGCCATCACGTCGCTTTGGCTCGCTTCGTCAATCACGACCACGTCAAACCGCGTAATCCGCGGATCGAAATTTTCCACTACTCGCGATAGCGGCATCACCCACACCGGTACCGCGCCGCGACATTCTGACATTTTCCGCGCCGCCTCGCTTCTCAGCAGAGCCACGCGGATCCCATGACCTTTTCCGATGCGCCGAATCGTGTCTAGCCAGCCCACCAACGCCTGCCTTTGCCTGGCGGAAGTTCGCCGAGCTTGCGCCGCCCAGGCGCACTTTTCAATCAACGCTACGGTCACACGCCGCAGTTGTTCGCGTAACTTCTCACTTTTCGTCTGCAGCGCTTCCAGCGAAGTGCTCGCCCGCCGGTCGAGTTCATCGTTCAACTGGCGCCAGGTCCACGCTGCCGCAGGGTCGTTTGGTGGTTCGCCTCGCCCATGCACTCCGGTTCGCTTGCGGATGGCTTCGGCCCAGGCTGGCGCCGCGCTTTCCAGTTTGCTCAGTAATGTTCGCCGCAAATCCAGGTCCGCCTGCCTGCTCTTCAGTTCCAGCAGCCGTTCGTACGCCTCGCGGTAGCCGCTGGAATCTTCCTCGCTGACCGCCGCCAACAGCTTGGCGGTCGTCTTCGACGATTTTGCTACGCGCGCCGCAAGCTTCAGCTTTCCCTTCAGCTCGCGAAACTCCTCTTCGCACTCCAGCAATTTCAGTTTCTTGAAACGTGACTCTAAAATGGAAAGCAGAGCGTCGTTGACGGCTCTTCCAATTCTGGCCAACTCTCCTTCCGGCCCAACCACCGCCGGTTGCTCGGTAAGAAACTTTTCCCATCTGAATCCCAATTCCGTTAATTGTTTCTGAAGCGGCAGCCACGTGAATTCATGCCATCCCAGGCACGCTTCAATCGCATCGCAAAACTGCATCAGAGTTTTTTCCACCTCTTCGCCCATCTCACCCGACGGAGGTGTGCCCAGTGTTGCCATTTGACGGTCCCATCGCGCGCGCAACTCTTGCCGGATCCTTTTCAGCCGCGCAACTTTCCGCAGCGCCCGAAAATGCTCGGGCAGCCGTGGTTCCGCGTCATTTACCCGCGTCCCTTCAATAAACCGGCTCCAGCCTTTGTGGGTCATCAGCGTGAACGAGCCCAGCTTCCCGCCGCCCTCAAGATGTCCAACAATCTCCGCCGCGGTTCGCTCCTGCTCCTCAAAATTGGTTCCGCTCAAAAGCTGCGGACCGAACCTTAGTAAAGATTCCTGCGCGTTAGCCGCTTCCCGGTGAACCAGTCGCACCGAATTGACCAATTGATCCCACTGCTCGCGATGCGCCTCTCCGTATTTTCCGGCGTACACTGCCGCCTGCTTCCATTGCTCTTTTCCTGTTAGCGGCTCTACTGCCTGCGCCAGATTTGCCGAAAGGGTCTCCATCTCCTCCGGCGTTCCCTCCAAACTATTTGCTTTCCAAAGCTCCGCTCGCAGTTCAAGGTCCTCCAGGCTCAGCCGGTTTCGTTCGCTGAGTGTGGCTTCAAACTCTTCGGGCCTCGGCAGGTCATGCAGCTCCGGCAAATGCCCGGAAAGTTCTGCCTCCGTTTCGCGCGTGATCGTAACGCTCGTGCGATAGAGGTCCGCCAATTCCCCGATGGATAGGGGCAGGGGAGCGACCGCCGCCACGGGTCCCGGGATCCATCCGAGTGCCTGTTTTTCTTGGGCAACTTTTCGGGCGGCGTCGCTGGGTGCCCAGCTTTTTCCGGCGATTGAAATTTCCCGGTACTCATCGGCGCGCGCCTCCGTGAACTGGTTCCGGATTTCGTCCAGTCTCTTCAACGCGTCGTGCCGCTCGGTTTCTAGTTTCCCTGATTCTTTTTCCAGCGAACCCGCATCGGCCCTCGACAGCCGTTCCGCGATCGAGCCGACCGCACTCTCCAGTTGTTTGCGGCTGTCCAGATCGCTTTCCAGGAGGCTTACGCAGAGAGGCCGCAACTCAGGAACGATGTGGTGACGCACCATGCGTAGCGCCTTCGTCGTGTGACTTGTCACCAGCACGCTTTTTCCTTGTGCCAGCAGGTGCCCGATTAAATTGCCGATCGTGTGGGTCTTGCCGGTCCCCGGAGGGCCTTGCACTAGCACTCCTCCATGCTCTTCCAGTTGATTCGCAATCCGAATCTGCTCTGGATTGGCTGGCTTGCTGAGCAGCACTTCCACATTTGTTTCTTCGCGGACATTTTCTGGCGGTGCGCTTTCCTCCTCGCTCGGTATCGGTGATTCTTCGCCAACGATATTCAACAGTGACCACGGAAGATCCTCGCGCGTTCGCAGGTCCGCAAGAATGCCCTCAATCGCCGCCGCGAATCCCAACGTTCGCGAGCGCAAAAACAGCACGGGGTCGCGACCGATGCTCGGGTCATTCTGTCCCTGGCCGGGCGCCCTGTCCTCCAAAAACTCGCCGCGCGGGGATAGCTGAATGACCAGCCTCCTCAGGAATACGGAGGTTGCGCCGTTCATCAGCGGGTGAAACCCTTCTTCTTCCAGCTCTTCCCGGCACCGTCCAATCGCCCGTCCATCCACGTCCGTCATGGATTGAAATAACGCGGAATACAATTCCACGGGGTGGTCCGCTTCCGTAATCGTAAACTCCGGGACACCTGCGCTAAACTGCAGTTGCAGCCGTTGCAGTAAAATCGGATGGTAAATATCGCCTTCGCTTCGCCGCCAGCTCAGTATCCCGTCGCCCAGCACCAGCTCGACGCGTTCAGCTTCGCGATCGATCCTTCCGTGTAGCGCATACAGCGTTTCAAACAGCTTCATCGCCGCTCGCGCCGGTTTTTCCTTCGCCGCCCATTCATCGCGCAAAATCTTCCAGCGTTGCAACGCCGCGGTGCGTGTCTTCTCCTCTTCGAAGCTCACCAGTCGTGGATTGCCCGCGGCATCCAATTCTTCCTGCGTTTGCTGTACTTGGATTTCGCCCCCAGGGTCTTCCCATCCGTTTTCCATCCAGCCGCGGATCTCTTCCGGAGGATCCGGTGGACGAGTCAGCACCGGCCGTTGTACTTTCAGCAGAAAATCTTCTCCGCTGGCATCAGCCGCCTGGTTCTTCACGCCCTTGCCCTTTGTTGTTTGCGTCTTGCCCTCGCCTCTGCGGATGCAAGGGTGTTCGGGCAAACCACGCAGCCAGAGGCTCCACAGCTGCTCGCCGATCTGGCGCTTCGCAGGGTTTCTATGTTGGTTCAGCGCTTCAAGGTAACGAAATACGCGCGTCAACTTATCGCGCGCGCTCCGAAGCTTTTCAGACTCCATGTTCGTAGCCTTCTTGAGGGCAGGGGCGGGAACTGCAGTTGGCTGGTGGACCACCAGAATACCAGTGTCAGTCAGAAAATCTCAACGGTCGAAATTGGTACATTTTTTGGGCCTGTACTCGAACTGTTCGCAAGGTTTGCCCTGACAAACATATCTGGCTCCTCGCGTGGCCACTTCGATGCTTGTTTCAAACCAATCTTCTGAACTAACCGAGCTATTTTGGTATCCACGCCAATAAGCAACTTTTTTTCTATCAAAAGCTTGCGCGGTTGCCGCAGTTTTATGCATTCCCATGTAACGTCTATGGCCCATTCCTTACTATTCACCATATCCTCGGGCCCTTCGCGCGCCTTGAGCCACCCGAATGGTGGTTTCTTGGAAGTGCGAATTGAGGTCGAGGACATTGAAGAAGCTATTGGCATTCTGAATTCTGGCGGGGTCCCCAGCTGCTCCCGCGTTCTGACGAGACAAAGGAGAAATCTGATGAAATTGCTGTCCGTAATCAAAATCTTCGCCAGCCTGCTGGGGCTGCTCGCATTCGGCGTGCTTCCCGGGTACGCACAAGCGGAGGTCGATCCAGATCATTTCGATTCACCCAGCGCGGAGCCTTTTGAAAAAGCTCATGCTGGTGCCAACCGCGAAACTGCGCCACTTCAGTACAACGGCACATTCACGTTGCCTTACTCCGTGCAATGCAATGGAAAAAGGCTGGCTCCGGGGCAATACTCCGCTTCGCTTGATTCCGACGGGAAAGTCGGCCACCTCGTGCTGAATTGCAAAGGGCAAGCTACACGGATCGCGTGCGTCGCGCATAAGCCGGGTGAAAATCACCAGAGCGATGCACTGATTGTCGAACACGATGGGAAAGCTCGCAAATTGTCGGCCATTCAGGTCGCGAGGGTGGATTTTGTTCTAGTTCCTGGGCCACATCAAGGGGACTCGATCATGGGTAAGGCGAGACCCGTGGAAAGATTGCCTCTCACGATGACGCTCCCGAAACATGCTGAAAGCAGCGTGAATCTTGCGGCTCCGAAACCGCAATAACAGGAAGTTTCAGTTCGAACACGCTTAGGGGATACGAGTGGCTAGCTTTGTGGCGCGGCTCACAGCCTCTGGGGAATCGGGTAAGTTCGCGTACCCCGCGAGGTAGCGTCCTTTTCGAAAGAAACAGATTCCCTCGAGATACTGAGTTTTTGCCTGAAACGCTTCGTCCGCAACTTTTGCGGGCGCTGCATCTGGAAAACGCGCCTGGAGTTTCTTGAATACCTCTGCCGCCGATTCCGGTGACGCTTCAAGGACGATGAACGCCTGTCCCTGCGCGTATTTCGCCAGGTAACCGCGCTTCAATTGCCGCAACCCCAGCACACTTTCCGGAACTAATCGGAGGGAAGCGAGATTCTCCTTCGGAAACCAGTCCAACGCCTCCGGGGGAGTGCTTCGTCCTTCCACCAGCGCCGCCATCTTTGCCGTAAACGCCTGCAGTGCGGCCGAATGATCGCCCTCGGGGCTTGCCGCTATTTCTACGTAATACTTGCCTTTCGCAAAACTGGCGCGCCGAGGCTGGACTTGTCCACCCATCGCGATGTTTGCAATGGGTTGATTGGGATCACTGTTGGAAGCGAACATCCCATAGGCTAGAGCGGAATCTTCCATTTCCGATACGTCAATCACGAGCTTTTTCTCGCCAGACGTGCACGTGACACCCTGCATCCGCACGAATCCATAGAGCAAATAGCTTTCTGCATTGCCATCCATGTATTCGTAGAGGTTGTCGGCGGTGTATTCGCGCTTTGTTCCGGACTGTTGCCAGCCGGGGACCAATTGGCAGTTGAGGTATTCCTGAGCGCCTGCCGCGCTCGCAAACAGCAGCACGAGCGGCAGGACAAATCTAATTCTCATGAAAACAGTTCTTGGGCGCGGCTCATGCGGGCAAAAACCTGCACGCCGTGACGGCACTTAACCGTACATTCATCGCAATCGCCGCAACGCACTGTCTTCTGCGCAGCCGGCAATTCCTGGAACCGTTCCCGGCCCAGGGCAAACTGGCCGTAGCCCTCGGCGTACGTCAGGAAGCGCAGTGTATCCTGGACCGACAGTCCCTTGGAGCAAGTGCCAGCGCACTCTCCGCACAACCGGCAATACAGCGGGGAGATCATTTCCAGTTTCGTCGCCAGCAGCTTTTCATCCGTGCCGCCATACGGTTGTGCCATCGCCTTCAGATTTTCTTCCAACTGGTCCATGTCCGTCATGCTGGGAATGGTCGTCGACACATTCCGGTTCTTCAGCGCCCACTTCAACGCCGAAAGCATGGCGCCTTCGCGATGCAGTTTTTCGAGCGTGGGATCTCCCGGTTTCAAGCTGCGGAAGCCGCCCGCCATCACCTTCATTGCCACTACGCCCATATTGCCCTTCGCCGCGACTTCCACCACCTCGTCCATGCCGCTATCCATTGTGAAGTTGTATGCCGCCAGAACCACGTCGAACACGCCCTTCTGGGCAAGCCATGGCAACAGTTCCTTCTGGCCCGTATGTGTGCTCACACCGGCAAAGCGGATTTTCCCCTGCTTCTTGGCAATCTGCTGCGCCTCAATCAGGTCATTATGAACATCCGCCGGGCTGTTCTTGGCGTGCAGATACCAGATATCGACGTAATCCGTTCCGAGTTCCTGCAAACTCGTATCAAGGTCTTTCAACGCCGTTTCCTTGTCGGGTGCCGGCGACTTCGTGGACAGCACTATGTCCTTACGTCTTCCTTTCAGTGCTGCGCCCACCATTTTCTCGTTATTGCCGTGCTGGTAGCCGCGCGCCGTGTCGAAATAGGTGATTCCCAGGTCCGCGGCTCGAGTAATCACGCTCGCATCGGACGTGATCATGCACCCAAATCCCAGCGTGGTCACTTTCAACCCCGTTTTGCCCAAAGTTCGGTAGTCCAGTTTGACCGGAGAATTAGTCCCTGCCGGCGCCTTCTCGGACTGTATTAGTCCTAGTTTGGCGCTCAACCCGGCCAGTGGCAAGGCCAAGCCGGCGGTCAAAAAACCACGCCGCGTTGTGTCGTATGTCATAGGAACCCTCCATACCGCCGACTAGACTGAAGATACCCTAGCTGTATCCCGGGGCAGTGACGGAGGACACAGTGGATTTTTCACGCAGACACTTTTTCCAGTTAGCAGGGGCGGCAGGTTTGCTCCTATGGTCCAAGAAATCGAGCGGGTCGCAGCCATTTGTTTCTGGTTCGTCAGAAGGGAATTCACCCGCCACCACCGCACCGCCCATTTTCCCATTCCCTCAACGTTCCAGGGTTGCCCTCACTCACGGTGACAATCGGCGCAAAAACGTCTTCGATGCGCTGGTGAACATCGATTCAGACGTTAAGGCTGGGCTGCAGCGCAAGAAATACGTCCTCATCAAGCCCAACAACGTCTCAACCGAAAAACAGTTGGCCTCCACTCACGTGGACGCAATCAACGGGATTCTGGACTATCTCGCACCCCGTTTTGCTGGTCCCGTGATCATCGCTGAATCTTCGGCTGGCGACACACTCGAGGGTTACAGCAACCTCGGCTACAAGCCGCTTGAGAAAGAATGGAGTTCGCATCATCTAAGTTTTCTGGATCTGAATCGGGAAGCCAAATATGAGACCCACACTCTCATTGACTACGACCTGCACATCACTCCGGTTCGTTTGGCTGCAAGGCTCTTCGATCCCGATGCGTTTGTTGTTTGTTGCGCGGTGATGAAGACTCATAACGCCGCTGTCGCATCCTTGTCTGTGAAGAATATGTCGCTCGGCGCGCCTCTGCACGCTGCTCCCGGCGAAGGCCACTGGAGCGATAAGCGCAAGTACCACGTCGGTGTCCGCCAGATGCAATACAACATAATGCTAACGGCTCAGAAGATGCGGCCTTTCTGGGGCGCGACAGTCATCGACGGCTTTGAAGGCATGGAAGGAAACGGGCCCACCTCGGGCACACCCGTTAATTCGCGCCTGGCAATCGCTTCAACGGACTACATCGCCGCGGATCGCGTTGGTCTCGAAACAATGGGCATTGACAGCCAGTGGCCCGGCTACCTCGTTTACTGCGGCCAGATGGGGCTCGGACAGTACGACTTGTCGAAGATTGACGTCATTGGGCCGTCCATCGCGTCTGTCCAGAAAAAATATCGCCTCCATTCGGACATTGACCGCGAACTCCAGTGGCGCGGACCAATGGAAGACCTGCCTCCGAAACTAGGCAGCATCCGCGACAACGGCGAATTCATTTACGGTTGAACAGTGCCGTTGAGAGTCTTCGGGGAAGCATCTTCGTCTGCGGCCTTAGCTACGGTCTTCGAATGAAGACATCAGCAGGAAGTTTGAATCGTGAACTTAATTTGCGAACCTGCCCGAGCGTGAGCTTCCGCTGCTTGGCAAGAAACATGGAAACGGCACTTTCCGATCCGAATTCCGGCGTTAAATCACGTTGCGTAAGGCCTTGCTGTTCGATGAGAAACCGCACGACGGATACCGCATCCGCATCGGGAATTGCATAGTGCGCTTGCTCGTAGCGTTCCACGAGCAAGGTCAGAAGTTCGATTGCATCCACCTCTGCGGAAGAGGGGTCCTCCAGTGCCGTCAATTGGAAGAGGGCGTTTGTATACATTTCCAGTTCCTTGTCATTGTGTATGACGTGGGGAGCACCCTTCGCAATCATTTTCGCCGGGTCCGCGAGGGCTGTATTCATTTTGCACCAAATCTCCGATCCCATTTCCGGGGATCGTTGTACACCTTGTGTGTCAGGAAGGACCGAATGTAGACGTGTCCTTCCGTTCGCTTCTCATCTGTTGTCTTCGCATAGTGAATGACCGTGATGAGCCTGTAGCGGTTTCGCCGGATGTTAAATACCACGTATCCGTTGATGTAGTCGGCATCCCGAAACATCAGCCGAACTTCTGCAAAATTGTGCCTTCGGACGCCTTCGACTATAGCGACCCATGCCTTGACCTCATTCGCAGCATCCGGATGCTCCTGTATGGCCTCGCTCAGATGCTTGCGCGTCACAATGTGCACTGGCCAATACTACTTAACAATATGTGAAGTAGTCAAGCGTGATCGCGGGCAACAAATTGCAGCTGCTCGGGAAAGTGATAGTCGGATAGTTGCAACGATAAGAAAAAGCAAATCTCTGGTGCCGGGGACCGGCATGCACGGTATTGCCTCAAGCTAAGTTCTTTGTTGACTTAGCCGCCTGACCCGAGAAGGAATCGGGCGCTGCCGAGCAGTGATCTCCAAGAACGCTCAAATCTCAAACGCCAAGAGCTCATGGCGCGAACGGCTTGTCGTAGCCAGCGTAGATACTGCGCCAGTCGGGTGCCAGCGTAAACTTGCCCAAGTATCTGAAGCTATCATCCACGTAAACGAACGAGCCAACCTTCAACCACGGGCCCTCTGCCTTAGTTGCGAAGGGGGCCACAAATTTAGAAAGGTGGGTCGCTGCAATCACTTAGCTTTTTCAGATGCCCTCTAAGATGGGCAACTTGGGCAACGCACTCTGCCGACCTTTAGCCGTGGGGATTTTGAGCGCAAAGTTTGATGAAGGGTCGAGACCACAGGAGGAAAGACGAGGCCCAGGCGATGCGGACATCGTCGCTAGTTTTGCGGACTTTCAGGAATCTCGGGTGAAGTTTCTTGATTTGGCGTCTTGGCAGGCGCGCCGACTTCGGGCCGCATCGAGAGGAACATCACGCGCCCGCTTACTTCCTCGGAAAAGTCGGTGCCATTCTTTTCCAGTATGATTCGAATTCCCTCCACTTCACGTTCGCGGGGTACATTTCCCAAAGTACAGTTCACTTGCAGCAGACCGTTCTGCGGCGCACCTGTTAGCGGAATCAGCCGGATGCGAATTACGGCAAGGCCGCCGGCTGCTGTAGAACCAAGCAACCTCCGCACTCGCATCATTGGGCCCGCTGGCATGGCTCGCAGCGCCGGGTTGCCTGCCCTTAGCACGCCGGGAGCGAGCCCATAGGAATCAAAACTTATTAGCGTGCTGGCGATCCAAACACCAGTGTCGAGCACCATGCCTGCGGGAGATTTGTGGTTGAACGTACCGGCTGCCGTGACGGACTTGTCGTGCGGGGAGAAGGTTCCTGCACCGCTCATCTCGAAAGTACTTCCATTGGCGTCCTTCGCGACAGCGGGACAGGCTTCTGCATGATCCGGGTCGCAAAGGAAACCGGAAGCGAGAAGAAACGTGTAGTTTCGTGAAGGCCCTTGTGCGAGGAGCATGCTTACCGCCAAGGTAAGTCCCAGAACAAGCGCGAGGCTCCACTGGATTGCGATGACAAAGATCCGACGAGAGGATGGGCGTGGCATCGTTTCCTCCGTACTCCTGCAGACAAAAGGATGCACTGGCTGCGCGTGCGCGCTGCGAATGCGTTAAGCGGTGCGGCCTTGCAAGCGTTGACTGGGCGGGGCAACGTGGCTGTCTGGTTTATGTGGCCCCCAGAGCACCAACGCTGGCCCCGTGCGCTTTCTCTTCCACTCGCTGGAATCAGTGAATCGCAACAGCGGCCGCTTGCTGCGGACCATCGCCGACGCCATACTCACCCACGGCGATTCCGAGGTTGTTCACTTGGAATGCCTGGCTCCAGGCTCCAGGAAAACCAAGGACTTTCGGCTTGGTTGGATTCGAGGTTGTCCAGCGCGTGGCGAGCGAATTTCCGTCGGCATCGTTGCTGACGCCCACGATGTCCCCGAGATCATTGATGCCCCAAGCTATGTCCCATCCGGTGCGCGTTCCGGAAAGCGGGGTCAGTTCAATAAGCTTCCACGTATGAGCACTTGGCGAGTCCAACTTCCAGAGGGCCGGAAGGGTGGTGCACACATCATCCACGCACCAGCCGTCGCCTATGTTCGCGTCGCCAGTAATCTCCCCGCGATTGTTGATGGACAGAGCCTCTGTGTACCTATGGTCGTAAACGCCAGGGAAGCTTGTTTGATGCGGAAGTTGTTGGACTTGCCAGTCCTTGCCGTTTTGAATGGGATTCCAGACCACGGCAATTTCGTCATAGGCGTCGCTCCAGCCGTCCCCAACAATTTGGCCCAGGTCATTGACGCTCCAGCCAGACCAGTTGTTTATGATGACATTCTTGAAGACTTTCCCCTCTCGCTCCAAACCACCAGTGGAAAGTTTGTGGATCTTCCATGTAGTTGATCGGGGGTAACGCCAATCTGTTTCCGCTATCCACACGACGGGAGTCGCCCACCAACTCGTCTTATCCGCGTTCCAGCGATAGCTGTTACCGACGATGAGGGTTCCGGAGTTGTTGATGGCAATGGCGGCGCTGCCGTCATCGCCGGGGAGAGTGCCCAAGTCAATCCCCATATGATCACCAAGCCTCCAGACGTAGGCTCTGGCCTCGCCATTCGCGTCTGCGATATGTCCCGCGACCCATCCGGTGATGGCGATTCCTCCGCCTTCACAGCACCAGCTCTCATTGCTGCTGACGCCGCTCTGGAACCAATTGCCGGCACCAGGTCCAAGCAGTGGCACACCAATCATCCTGGTGTCTCCATCTTCGACGTCGCCCCAGCCCACAGCAACTCCAAAGTCGTTGATGCCCTGCAATTCAGCCCACGTTCCCTTAGAGTAATGGCCGAGGTCATAGACCTTCGCTTTTTGAGCCCGGGCTCCTTGCGCGCTGCCGATGAGCAGCAGCGCCGCCGCAAACAAAATACTGGATAATTTATGCATATGTTTACCTCCAATGAGCGACAACCTGTGGCCTAACCGCGCTGCAAAATCTGTTGCATTTTCCCAGCTACGAACCTCGCAGTTTTATGCGGCCATCTCCCGAAAACCGTGGCAGGGACAGGACTTTAGAAATCTAGGGTCGAACGACACGGGCCAGTAAGGCTGGCCGTGCGTTGCTGCGTCGAGACTGCGTTGCACCTGTGCCAACCGATGCGTGCAGGTCAGTCGACTACTGAGCGGGATCCCGCGTGAATACCAGCATTTCATGCAGTCCGTCTTGTCGTGCACCTCGAGATAATTCTTCATAGAACAGCACCTCACCTCCCAGAAGTGGCCACAGCACAAAACCAAAACGTCTTTTTTTGCCTCGGCTATGTTCTTCCTCCTAACGATCAATAGTGTATGGCCGCTTGAATTCTGAACTCCGCGGCATTGGTTTTTCCCCGGTATGAGCCGCGTAGTCAGACAACAACTTCGCTGCTCTGTTGCGTTGCCTCACCGATGCGCCTTAATCCACTCCAGGATCGGCTGCCAGACCAAGTATTCGGCGTTGTACCCGGTCAGCAGATCGACGTGGCCGTAGTCCTCGCTTTGCTGGGCGTCGGAGAGAAGTTGGACATTCCGGATCGTGACATCGTGGCTCGCCGTGAACGTAGCGGTGTAATCGGAGGAGTGCGAGAACCCGCCGGCTGCTTCAATAAGAAGGATGGGAACGCTGACTTCGTTCAGATGAGCAACGACTTTGGCATCAGGGTCGGGCTTTCCGCATTGCACCGCGCTCCCCTCGACGTCTACGAAGACCGGGTTATAAGGTGGTTCATTGTGCGCGAGCAGTTCATTCCAAAGCCGGACATTGGTGTACCGCAGGCCGGTGGGCATCCCGGTATTGTCAAAATAACCTCCGGCAAAGTGCCAGGGCATCGCTTCGTCTTCGGGCGAGGTGGCTACCACGAGAGCGAACTGATAGTTGGTGAGGGTCGGGTCAAAGGGTGAAATACCTTGCGGGTCGGAGATCGCGACCTGGCCCATCTGCCACATCGAGCGATTGTCGTAACTGTAGGTGCCGCTCGCAATGAGCCCGCGTGCATAATCCAGATAAGCGCAACCTTCAGCCTGGATCGCCGGATCCGCGTACACAAGCGCTTCATCCATGGGGATGATGGCCTTGACGTTCTGCAGTTTCCGCGGGCGCTGCGCATCGCTGGCGGCGATGGCATAGGTAATTTGCGCGCCGTAGCTCAAGCCCGTCAGAAAGAATGGTCCCGCTGGCTCGAACGGGCCTCCTCGCATCGCGCGGGCGATGGTCAGCGCCACTTGGGCATCGGCCACGTCAGTGGTCATGCCCCAGGTCCGCATGAAGCGGAAATCGGTGGTCTCCTCGGGAACGAGGGCCCAGCGGTAGTCCATGCCCCACACGTCGATATCGTTCTTCGCCAAGAAGATGGCGATCGAGTGATCCCGCGGAATGGTCCGGTCAATCAACGGTTCGATATAGAGCGTCGCAAAATAGGTGGGTTCGCCGGAAAAGAACATTACTGCCTCGGAGAAATGTGCCGGCTGATATGGATGCACCTCTCTGACGACCCGGTGGATAGCGATTTTGTCATGCCGGCCCGGGCCGACACTCACGACAAATTTGTAATAGGCAATGTCGTCAACGAGCACACGTCGTTCCGCCTGTTGAATCGTCCAAGGGTGGGCATTTTGTGCCAGGGTACTTTGCGCACCGCCAATGAGCAGCAGCGCAGCCGAAAACGCAACCGTGAATAATTTATGCATAGAAACACCTCCATCACTCAGGCCAACGCGCCGTGACCTGCGTCCTGAAATCTGCGATCCTGGTTCTCCCCGGGGACCTGTCGCACAACTGCGGGGCGCAGTGTGCGCTGCCGTGACCGGTTGGGTGAGGCCTCATGAGCGATGCGTCCTTTTCACCGGTCGCAGTGTGGTTCCGGAGACACGACCTCACCCAACGCGCATCACCTTTTATTGGCCACACTGCTCAAGTCTGGTGCGGACGTCAATGCACAGGGGGCAGCAGCGAGGTGAAATGTTTGTACAAAGCCAACTTGCTGAGCAGACCCAACTTTCCTTCCAAAGCAGATTCAGAGGATTGCCTTTCAGGATGACTCGGAGGGTGGTAGACTTCGCCTAACGAGGGGATAAACACCCCCATGAGCGATAATGACGGCCGTCCCCGCCGGGTCCATTTTAGTGTCTTTGAAGTTGATCTTCGCACGGGAGAACTGCGCAAGCAGGGACTGAAAGTCAAGCTTCACGGCCAGCCCTTTCAAGTCCTCGCCATGTTGCTGGAGCGCCCGGGTGAGCTGGTGACCCGCGAAGAGATCCGAGAGCAGCTCTGGCCGCAGGATACCTTCATTGATTTCGAGCACAGTGTAAACAGTGCCATCAAAAGACTGCGCGAGGCCCTGGGGGATGACGCGGGAACGCCGCGTTTCATCGAAACTCTGCCCCGGCACGGCTACCGCTTCATCGCCCCCGTAGAGACTCTCTTCCGCAATCACATTCCAGAGGGAAATGGGGAGGCGGAGACTGTTTCTGTTCTTCAGCCTCCCTCACCGGAGACAGGACGGTCTGCAGGTCCCGGTGAGGACGCTGAAATGCCGGCGAGCTCACCCGCGCAACACAGTGATGTGGGCATCGCCGCTATAGCGGGTGCTCCCCGCCCGCCCCTGCCAAAGCGCTGGGTTGCAGTAGCAATAATGGGAGTCCTGATCGCGCTGTTGGCCATACTCGGGCTGAATGTTTTCAGCCTGCGCGACAGCTTACTGCCGCGTACCGCACCGGTTCCGAAAATCGCATCCATCGCTGTGCTGCCACTTGAAAATCTCTCTCACGACCCGGAACAGGATTACTTCGCCGATGGCATGACAGAGGAACTGATCACCGACCTGGGGAAGATCGGGGCGTTGCGTGTGATTTCGCGGACCTCGGTGATGCGCTACAAGGGCACGAAGAAGCCGCTGCCGGAGATTGCGAAGGAACTCAATGTAGACGCGCTGGTGGAAGGTACAGTGCTGCGTTCAGGCAACCGGGTGCGAGTCACGGCGAACTTGCTGCACGCGAGCACAGATCGCCATTTATGGGCAGAGACCTACGAGCGCGACTTCCGCGATGTGATTTCCTTGCAGGACGAAGTGGCTCAGGCGGTGGCACGAGAGATTAAGGTTGCGCTCTCCCCGGCGGAGTCCACCCGCCTGGCAACGGTGCGAAAGGTTAAGCCCGAGGCCTACGAGCTTTACCTGAAGGGCCGATACCACTATTACAAATGGACGCCTGAGGACTTTCGAACGGCAATTGAATACTTCCAGAAGGCGATCGATGCGGATCCGGGTTGGGCGTCACCCTATGCGGGGCTTGCGACCTCCTACGGATGGCTTTGGATCGAAGGCGGCGTGTCACCCCAGGAGGCGCTTCCGCAATTCAACGCAGCACTCAAAACGGCGCTGGCCATTGATGACGCAGATCCTGAGGTGCGCTACGCCCTGGCTGCAAGCGCGTTCTATTACCGCTGGGATTGGGAGGAAGCGGATCGGGAATTTCAGCGCGCTCTTGTGCTCGATCCAAACATGGTCGAGGCGCGTTTCGAATACGCCTGGTTTCTCTCCTCCATGGGCCGCCATTCTGAGGCACTCACGGAGGCTCGCAGCGCGGTTGACCGCGACCCCCTTTCTGTATCCGCCAATCTTGCCTTGGGCAACATCTACTTTTGGGCCCACCAAGATGATCAGGCCATTGCGCAGTTACGGCACACTGTCGAGCTGGATCACAACGATTTCCGATCGCACGATTTCCTTTACAGCGTTTATGAAACAAAAGGGATGTACGAGGACGCCATCAGAGAACTTCAAATCGCCTTGACCTTGCGAGGCGCTCCTCACGAAAAAATAGCCGGTCTTAAGCGCGCTTACCAGCAATCGGGCCCTGTGGGCTACTGGAAATGGCAACTGTCAGAAGCGGAACACGAAGATGACCCCTTCGGGATCGCCGGGACTTACGCCAGGCTTGGCAACGCAAGGGAGGCAGTTGCCTGGCTGGAAAAAGCCCGCCAGCGGCACGATTGGCGCATGGTGCAGTTGAGAGCGAGCCGTGTGTGGGACCCCCTTCGCTCTGACCCGCGCTTCCAGGATCTCCTGCGCCGCATGAACTTCCCACAGTAGGCCGATGCGTCTATGCGTCATCGGAATCGGTCTGGAATCTGCAAACAACACAGAAGCTGACGGATGTCGAATACAGAGTGGCGCAGCTCCGAAGCTGGATTCCAGCGAGCACCAGTCCGGCAAACAGACTCGTCAGGAAGTCGCTAAGCGCGCGGTAAGGCGAAGACTACCGAGAGCTATTCCGACAGGTTCGGTGGACGCATATGCCGCGCCCCAATCCCTAGCCCTGACGTGATCGTGGCCCAGGACAGCCGCTATGCGCGAGGTTGGCCAATTGTGACGGTATCCTGGGCAACTGGCGAGCGACCCAGCTCTCTTTTCCCTCACGCGTGCGTTCGTCATGCCGGGCAGATCCATGAGAGCACCAGGGCCACTGAAGATTTTTTCTTACTTTTCCCCGAGTGGATGTTCCTTATATAGATAGAGGCTCAACGTGAACCAAGGAAGCAGAGATTTGTTTCTCACTTTTTTCTGTTTCGATGTTCCCTTGTAGGTGAGGGGGTTCAATGGTCCCGAACATTTTCGATTCTTTTCTACTGTGGCCCGGTGATGTGTGCATGAAAGACATAAATCACTGTGTCCATCACTCTCCGCGTCACCGGAGCGCTTGCGCAAATGCCAAAGACGACAAGCGGTTGAGTGCTACGGAGCGAGCGATTTGGACGCAGCGTGGCACCATGTTGGGCTGGTGCGACCCCACTTTTGCGCACGTTTCCGTGGCCAAAGTACCCCGTGGGGTCGCTCCAGCCCACTCGCCGAGCCTCCGTCCGCTGAATTACACGGCCGCAATCGGGTGATGCCAGCGGTACTCCAATGCGGCTCTAAGGCGGCGCAAGGCTCCCAATTGAATCCCGCGCTCAAGGAGTTTCTCGACGTAGTTGTGATTCCTGCTCTAGTGAACGCATATCTCGTCGAGAATAGCGGTGAGAATCGCCTTGCCTTGGTGCCCAACGATGTGCAACATTCCCCTTCGGAGGAATCAGTTTCATCCGAGAGGATCCCGTGAGCCCACTAATCCGCTGCGCAGTTTATGCGAGATATTCGAGCGAGAAGCAAAGCCCGCTGAGTATTGAAGACCAGGTCCGAAAATGTCGCGAGTATGCAGAACAACGCGGATGGTCTGGTCTGGATTCTCACATCTACAGCGATGAAGCAGTATCAGGCGCAACGGACGACCGCCGAGGTTTGCACCGGATGCTGGAGGCTGCCGCCAACAAGGAAAGGCCATTTGATGCCGTACTTTGCGACGACACCTCACGCATAAGTCGCACTTTGAAGGACTCCTTCACAATTCACGATGAGCTGCGTTTCGCGGGAGTGCGGCTGATATTCGTCTCGCAGGGAATCGACACGGAGTCGGAGCAGGCCGAGGTGCTGCTCGCCACGCATGGTATTGTGGACAGCCTCTATATTCGCGAGCTGGCCAAGAAAACGCGCAGAGGTGTTGAGGGCAGGGCACTGCCTGGATTTCATGCCGGCGGACGGTGCTTCGGGTATCGCAATAAACCTATCGAGGATGCGTCGCACGTTGACCAGCATGGCAGGCCAACAATAACTGGGGTTCGCCTTGAGGTCCACCAGGACCAGGCTGCCACAGTGCGGAGAATCTTCGAGATGTACGCCAGCGGAAACAGTCTCCAGAGAATTGCGAAACAACTGAATGCCGAGAGTGTTGCATCCCCGCAGCCGCAGAAGGGCAGAATCTCCCGCTCATGGTGTCCGTCATCCATCCGCACGATTCTCAGAAATGAACGCTACCGCGGTCGTGTCATTTGGGGCAAAACAGTGAAAGTGCGGTCCAGGTCTGGGAAGCGCATCTATAGACGCACGGCGCCGGACAAATGGCTAGTGCGCGAAATCCCCGAACAGCGGATCGTGCCCGAGGAGCTTTGGACCGCAGTGCAAGCCCGTATCGAAACAGTCAAGGAAGTCTACGGCGAGATCGGGAGCAAAGGTGGAATGCAGGGGCGCTCCGTCAACTCCCCATATTTGTTTTCTGGCTTACTGAAGTGCAGCGAGTGCGGCGCAAATATCAGCATCGTTTCGGGTCGCTGGCGCGGTCGCAACGATGTCGTCTACGGCTGCCCGCAGAACACCTTCCGCGGGGCGTGTGTCCGTCGCAATGGTGTGCGTGTGTTCCGGCGCACACTGGAAGAGAAACTACTCACTGGCCTACAAGAACAAATTATGCGCCCGGAGGCGGTCGAGTACATCCTCGACAATTTCGAGAGCGCGATGCTCAAGGCCTTGGACGACTTGGACGGCGACTTGGATCGGATGCGCAGGCGTAAGGACGAGTTGGAGCGCGAGGTTGCCAATCTCGCGCATGCAGTGGCACAGGGAGACTTCTCGCCTGCGCTCCGGGCCGCACTAGTCGAACGAGAGCACGAGATCGGAGAGATAACTGCAAAACTTCTCGATTCGCGGCCTGATTCACTTCGCGTGAAGCTTCAAAATCTCCGCAGCTTTGTTGTTCTGCACATGCAGGACATCCGCGTTATCGTCAATTCTGACCCTGCCAAAACGCGGGCGATGTTCGCTAAGCACATCGAAAGGATCACACTTACACCGAGCGGTGAACACTACGTAGCTTCAGGGACTGGGAATTTTGTAAGGCGTGGCGGTATCGGTGGTGCCGGGGGCCAGAATCGAACTGGCTACGCCCGCCTTTTCAGGGCGGCGCTCTACCAGTGAGCTACCCCGGCACGCTTGCATTCCATTTTAGGGACGCCTATCCAGTGTGTCAATTCGCCTTCGCGCCAATCCGCGCAATAAAATGCGCGGTCATTCCGCCTAGCAGCAGGAATAATCCTAAGATGGACCGCGCTGATCGTCCTGCCGTTCCTAATTCCGGTTCGTGCAGAAACGCAACCACCAGCAGTATCGGAGACAGCAGCAACAGCAGGGAACCGGCCGTCTGCAGACTTCTTAGCCACAAGCGAGCCTCGACGCGCAGGTACAATCCCAGCGCCAGGTTCACCAGTGCCGCGCACTATATGTAGATATGTCGTGACAGGAACATCATGCGCGTCCCGGGCTCCAGCGATCTTACTGGTGGGACATGGAATCGCATGAGTTGACCGCTCAAAACAAACGCCAGAATGCCCAGCAATCCCACGATGTAGTGGACCCGTCTCATGGCAAAAGATGCGGCAGATTCTATCAGAAGACTTGCTGCGATCCCTCAGCACCCTGCCATTCCTTTACTCTCCCGTCACCTCTATCTCCATTCCCCTTTGCTACGCGCCTTAACTTGTGGTCGACTAATCTGTGATGACCACCACAGATCCGAAATCTCCCGACCTCATCGCTGAACTAAATGCCTTGGCTGCGAAAGCTGCTTCCGCCGACGCCCTAATGAAAGACATCGTCGGCCTGCTTCACAGCAAGCTCACGAAATACAATTGGGTTGGTTTTTACTTGCTGGAAAAGGAAGGCGATCACGAGGTGCTGGTCCTCGGCCCTTTCAAGGGCTCGATGACTCCCCACACGCGCATCCCTCTCAATCAAGGCATCTGCGGCGCTGCTGCCAGCAGCGGCATGACTTTTGTTATCAACGACGTTGCCAGCGATCCCCGCTATCTTGCCTGCTCGCTGGAAACCAAATCCGAAATCGTCGTGCCCGTCTTCAGCCACGGCAAAGTAGCTGGCGAACTCGATGTCGATTCACACTTCCTCGCTGCTTTTGGCCCCCGCGATCGCACACTCTGCGAACACGCCGCCGCCCTCCTTGGCAAATTCCTCGATTCCCATCCCTCTTAATCTGTAGCTCAGGCCTTCAGGTTTGAAGCCTTCTAAGATCGCAACCGGGATTTTGGCACCGGCACCACATTTCTCCTTTCTCTGCTATTTTCGATTTTCATTTGTGGGGCTTTGCCTTCCGAACTACCACCCCGTCACAAACAACCGTTTCCCCGCCGCCAATCCTATCCTCTGATACTTCGCGTAAGCCCCGGCCGCTCTCTCGCGTATCTTCTCCGCGGTTTCCCCAGCAATCCACCCATCTAGTGCCGCCTTGAACGAGTACGCCTCCGGAGCCATCAATCCCGTGGTCCACAAGACCGGTTGCGCACCCGTCGGTCGCAAACCCGCTTCAAAATAGCTCTTGCTGGCACAAGCGAGCACCATCGCCTCTCTCTTCTGCGTGCCAACTCCCTGAAAAGTCTTGTCCAGCGCAAAATCCATCAACCCATCATGCCCGACATAGACGACCAGGCTGCTCTTCGCTGGCAAACGCACTTTCTTCCCCCCATCTTTCGGTTGAATCTCCCCGAACTCGGGCTCCTGTCCTGCGGCCGCCCGGAAGAAATCATAGATCGCCTGCTTAATCTCGCGCCCGCGATATCCATCCGCAATCAAATACGACCCGCTGGCTTCGTGCACAAAGACGCTTCGCTCCAAAACATAAGGATTCGGATTCTCCGCCACCGCAATCTCTTTCCATTCGCCGCTTTTCTTGAAAAACGTCCTCACCCCATAAGCCGCGCCCCAATACAAATTTCTTCCCGGGTCATCGCCATTTCCCAGCGCGGCCGGAACCGGCACAATCCCCTGGTGCGCATTGTCCGCCAACGCCACAAACACGTGTACTAAGCGCGCCGCTCCCTGCGCGCTCGTTCTCCCGCACCCAATTGTAAGGAAGATGAAACTAAGTAGAACCCTCTGCCAGACTATTCGCCACACGCGCCGCATCTCCTCGCCTTGGAGTGCGGCGGCTCGCCGCCGCTTTTACAATCTCAACCCGCAACCAGACGCACCAAAACCACCACAACTTCCGCGCCTACGACCCGCGCTCCTCGTCAATCTCTTTCATCCAATTCCGCCCCTTCAACACTTCTCTTGGCCTCGTACCATCCGGCGGGCCCACAATGCCATCCTTTTCCATCAAATCAATCAGGTGAGCAGCCCTCCCATACCCGATGCGCAATCTTCGCTGCAGCGTCGAAGTGGAAGCTCGCCCCATCTCGCAACACACTCGGACCGCGTCCTGGTATAACGCGTCGTCGTCGCCTTCCGCCGCTCCTTCCACACCGCCTGCCGCATCCGGCGCACTGCCGCCCTTTTCCGCATCATCCCTTGGCGCTTCCAGCAACTGTTCGTTGTACTTTGCGGGAGCCTGCTGCTTCCAGAAATCGCAGACCGCGGTGATCTCGTCCTCTGTCACAAGCGGCCCGTGTATGCGGTGCAGCCGCGCCGACCCGGCCGGCAGGTAAAGCATGTCGCCCTTGCCCAGCAACGATTCCGATCCATTCGCATCCAAAATCGTTCGCGAGTCCACCTTACTGGCCACCCTGAAGGAAATCCGGGCAGGGAAGTTGGCCTTGATCAATCCCGTAATCACATCCACCGACGGCCTCTGCGTCGCCAGTATCAAGTGAATCCCCACCGCGCGCGCCATTTGCGCCAGTCGGGTGATGGACTCCTCCACATTGTTCGTGTCCACCATCATCAAATCCGCCAGCTCGTCAATCACAATAATGAGGTAGGGAAGCGGCTTGTGCTCCGTTTCCTCCGCGTTATCGAACAGCGAAAGCGTCTGCTGCTTCTGGCATGACCGGTTGTACTGGTCAATGTTGCGCACTCCGCGCTGCGCCAGCAGCTTCAACCGGTTCTCCATCTCCTTCGTCGCGTTTCGCAACACGTTGGACGCCACCTTCGGATCTGTCACTACCGGGGCCAGCAGATGCGGAATCCCCGCGTATAAACTCAATTCCAGACGTTTGGGGTCCACCAGCACCAGCTTCACTTCTTCCGGCGTCGCTTTGAACAGCAGCGACATCATCAGCGAATTGATGAATACGCTCTTGCCCGTCCCCGTGGATCCCGCAATCAGCAAGTGAGGCATGGACGACAGATCTGTCACGCGAATCCTTCCGTGCAAGTCCCGTCCCATCGCGAGCGTCAATTTACTTGGCGAATTGGTGAACTCGCTCGCCTCCAATATCTCCCTCAACGCAATCGTTTGACGCTTGTCGTTGGGTACTTCAATCCCAATTGTGGATTTTCCCGGTATGCGCTCGATCAAAATTGATTCCGCCTGCAGCGCGAGGCACAAATCTTCTGTCAATCCGATAATCCGGCTGTACTTGATGCCGGCTTCCGGCTTGAACTCAAACGTCGTCACCACCGGACCCGGATTGATCTGCGTGACGCGCCCTTCCACTTCAAACTCGTGGCACTTGGCCTCAATTGCCCGGGCTCGCAGCTTCAGCTCATCTTCGTCAAGTTTCTGGCTGCCCTCGCCCTCTTTCAGCAAACTGATCGAGGGCAACTTGTAGTTCGCATTCGTCTTTGCAATCTTCGGCTCTGCCTTTTTCGTCTTGTCGGATTTTTCGTTATTCAGGAAAAGGATCGGCGCTTTGTGCGGCATGTCGCTCTTTTCCGCATCTTCGGGATCTTCCACCGCCGTCTTCTTGCCGTGGAACACGTCGCTCTCGTCACCCAGACGAATCGCCTTGTGCTCCTCCGCCGTCTCTCCTTTACCTACAATCTGCGGCGTCACTGGCTTTCGCCCCGCCATCCGCCGCTCTTCTACTTCCCGACGCATGCGCTTCTGCTCGCGCTCGTCTTGCCAGGCGTGCCACCGAGCCTGCGCTCGCTGCAAAATTCCAAGCTTCTCGATCCTTCCAATCGGTCCCTTTTCACTGCTGGCCCAAGCATGCGCCCCGCTAAACGAAAAGCGCGTCGTCAAGAACAGCGACACTACTAACAGCGCAATCGCCACCAGCAGAGCGCCGCCGAAGTTGAATCCAGACCGCAGTCCGTGTGACAGCAGCACGCCCAGCACTCCACCGGCCGGCACCGCGCCTCGCACATCCGGAACATGCGCCAGTGACAGCAGGGAAGGGAGGGATAACAGCAGCAACACGTAACCCGCCACCGTCGCGATCTGCGAATCGATCGCCCGGCTGCGGCACCATCTGTAGCCCAAAATCCCAAGCGCCACCGGCAGCAAGAACGCCGCAAATCCGAACATTTGGAACAGCAGGTCCGAGGTGTAAGCCCCCACTGGCCCAATCCAATTCTTTGCGGGGTGGTCGTCCGCGGTAGCTCCGCTCACATTGAAGGCCGCATCTCGCGGCGAATACGAAATCAGGGCCAGCCCAATCAGGACTGCCACCACAATGCACACAAATCCAATCAGCTCATTGAGCCGCTTATTTTCTGTAGGTGTCAGGAAGCGCACATAGTTCTCCTCAGCTTTATGGGGAAGGCTGAGTGCCGCAGGGGGCGCTGGCGCTGTTGCGCCCCTCATTGGAGGAACGACCAAATCATAGCAAACAAATCCCGCAGTACAAGTTCAACTTATGCGGAGTTTCCACCGTATAAAGTGCGGCGTCTTGGCGCCGCCTACGCGCATTCAGTCTTCCACTTCTTTATGATCGCGCCTGAAGAATCGCCCAAACGAGAATCGCCAACCCCACCACCAACCGGTACACTACAAATACTTTCAGTGTTCGTGTCCGCAAATACTTCAGAAAAAAGGAGATCACAAAGTATCCCGCGATCCCCGAAACCGCGATGCTCAGAAACAGCGTTGACATCGGCAGGTCCAGTCCTGCCGCCTTGTGCAACTTCATGAGCTTCGGAAGATGCGAAAGCACGGCCCCGGCAATCAGCGGCGTGGATAGCAAAAACGAAAACCGGGTGGCGGCATCGCGAGTAAATCCACGAAACAGCCCGGTGGTAATCGTGATGCCTGAACGTGATACCCCCGGACATAGTGCCAGCGCTTGTGCCGTGCCAATTGTTAACGCATCTCCTATATTCGATTGCGCAAGAGGACGCGCCAGCCGGGATTTTGAGTCCGCCCACCACATCACCAGCGCAATCACAATCATTGACGCGCTTATGACAATGGGCGTGCGAAAGTGGTCCTCGATTTGATGCTCGAAGAGCGCTCCCAAAATCCCGCCAGGGATCGTGCCCACCACCATGTACCAGAAAAAGCGTTTATGCTGTGCGACTTCTTCAGGCGGTGCGGACGCTGGGTACTTGAATCCGAGCCCGCACAGCACCAGAGTGAGCCAATCCTTGAAAAAATACAGCAGGACCGCCACGAGCGTCCCCGCATGAAGCGCCACATCAAAGGCCAGTCCCGGGTCCTTCCAGTGCAGCAACCACGGAAACAACGTCAGATGCGCCGTGCTGCTGACCGGCAAAAACTCCGTCAGCGCCTGAACAAGTGCAAGAATAACGGCCTGGTATACGGGCATGAGTTCTAGGTGTCCTTTTTTGTGGGCTTCGCCGGTGCGGCGCCCGGCAGGATTTTACGCATTTCGTACGCGTCGATCCGCCGCAAATAATAGAGCTTCAAGGTTGCTTCGATACGGTAGCCGTGCCGCTGCCAGAACGCAACCGCTGCTTCATTGTCCGCCGCGGTTTCCAGCAGCACACTCTGCACTCCATGATAAGCAAAGTGTTGTTCCATCTCGCGGAGCAGCAGAGAGCCCACTCCTTTGCGCCGGTGGGACGCGGCAACATCCAGCGTAATAATGTGTGCGAGTGGCGGATGGCTTTCCGCCAGGATAAATCCCGCCAGTTGCTTGCCTTCTTCCGCAATCAGACAATCCGCGGTGTCCAAATCCAGGAAATGTTGCAGCGTCCACTTGCTGTAGGAAATTCCCGGCACAAAGCACGCCTGATCCAGCTTATGGATTGCCGCGAAATCGCGCGCCTCGTAACCCCGTATGCTAGCGGCCATGCCAAGTTTACGCTCGGTTCTTCCTCGTTCTTTCCCTCTGGCCCTTTGCGTCCTTGTCCCTACGAACTTCGCGGCGCGGCGTCATCTTTATTCATTCCTTTACGATCTGGCACACACCTTCCCTTGATCTGGTGGCCTGCTCTTAGACTGTTAACGGTCAACTGTGAGCTGTCAACTTTCTTCTACAGTTTCACCGTCACCGTCTTCACTTCCGTGTAATTGGCCAAGCCATACTCGCCCAATTCTCGTCCAATCCCCGATTGCTTGAATCCGCCAAACGGGGCCGCCGCATCGAACACGTCGTAGCAGTTTATCCACACTGTTCCTGCCCGCACGCCGTCCGCAATCGCATGCGCCTTGGTTATGTCCTTGGTCCAAACCGCCGCCGCCAATCCGTACAGCGATTTGTTCGCCCGCGTCACCACCTCATCGATATCCTTGAACTTCAATATGGACATCACCGGCCCGAAAATCTCTTCTTGCGCAATCTTCATGTCGTCCTGAACGTCGGCAAACACGGTCGGTTCGATGAAGTATCCCTTATCACCCACGCGGTTTCCGCCGGCCAGCAACTTGGCCTTCTCACTTTTTCCGCTCTCGATGTAGCCCATCACTTTGTCGAACTGGTCCCGGTCCACCTGGGGACCCTGCTCCGTCTTTTTGTCAAACGGATTGCCCACCGTGCGCTTCTTCGCCCGTGCCACGCTCTTCTCCACGAATTCGTCGTAGCACTTCTCCTCGACAAACAGGCGCGATCCAGCGCAGCAGCACTGTCCCTGGTTAAAGAAGAGGGCGAAGTGCGCGCCTTCAATCGCTTCATCCATGTCTGCGTCTGCAAAAACGATGTTTGGACTTTTCCCGCCAAGCTCCAGCGTCACCCGCTTCAGATTGGTTTCCGCCGCGGCTTTCATAATCAAGTGGCCTACTTCCGTTGAGCCCGTGAACGCCACCTTGTCCACATCCATGTGCCGAGCGATTGCTCCGCCCGCGGTCGGGCCATATCCCGGCAGAATGTTCACCACGCCTTCGGGGAATCCCGCTTCCAATATCAGTTCGCCCACGCGCAAGGCGGTAAGTGGCGTCTGCTCGGCCGGCTTCAACACCACAGTGCATCCTGCTGCCAGGGCCGGCCCCAGTTTCCACGCCTGCATCAGCAGCGGAAAATTCCACGGAATAATCTGCCCGGCGACGCCCACCGGCTCATGCTTTGTGTAGCTGAAATATCTTCCCTGCACGGGGATCGTTTTCCCCTGAATCTTGTCTGCCCATCCCGCGTAGTAGCGGTAACACGCAATCGTCAACGGCAAATCGGCCGCGCGCGCCACGTGGTACGGCTTCCCGTTATCCAGCGCTTCCAGTTGCGCCAGTTCATCCGCATGCTTTTCGATTAAATCCGCCAGCTTGTTCATCAACACGCCACGCTCTGCCGCGCTCATTTTCTTGCGCCACGGCCCGCGGTCAAACGCCGCACGCGCCGCGCCCACCGCCTTGTCCACGTCGGCCGCATCCGCCTCCGCCACTTGCGTGATCACTTCACCGGTTGACGGGTTGATCGTCGGAAACGTCTTGCCCGAAGCTGAATCCACCCATTTGTTATTGATGAGAAGCTTTGAAGCGGAAATCTTCACATTGGGTTCCATTGCAGTAGTAGCTGTAGCCATGGTCTTCCTCCTAACTGAAGCGAACTGGGTGAAGGAAAGCCTATACCCACACAGGCCTCCACGCAACCTTCCGATTCGCCCCATCACTTCTCTGGATATTTCCTGGGTTTTTTCGTACCTAAAGCCGCTGCCCAAATGAACTTGAGGGTGCCCCACCCTTCGCGCAGTTTGCGAAGGGTGGGCTCTGACGCTCTAACATTGAGTTCGCTCTTGTCTTCTCCTCGGGCCTTGTCGAAAGGAGCAGGAGCTGCGGTTTACCATGAGCTTAGATAGGCTCTAAGGTCACATCCTTCGTTCTCTCCATCCCCTGCCGATCAATCAGAAGACGCTAACTTTCCTGCCGCCTTCATCCAAGAAGTACAGCTCATACATATCTGGCTGAGCGTCTTCACTGTCCGGCGCTTCCTTCTCTCGGTCCGGGTCATTCGCCAAAGCCCGCCACCGTTCGACGTCTGCCGCCACTTCAATTACGTCTTCGATCTTCGGGAGTCGAACCCCTGAATGCGGAACACGATCCACCAACATCTCATGCGTATGAATCAGAATATCTAAGCGCTCTCCGGTCTTCCGAATGAAGTATTCCGTGGTCGTTACATCTCCTTCTTTCGAGTGCTCCGTAATTCTCAAACGGGACGGTTTCCCCAGCCGCCACTGCCCCCACAACCACCCGCGCGCTTCAACGCCGGTTAAGACGGCCTTACGTCTAACCGCTGGCAACTCTGCTCTTCGAGTCTCGAAACCTGATAGGTCCCTTGGGATTTCCTCTCCAATTTGTTCAACCACGCGCTCCACTTGTTGGTACTTCTGGCCGTTGAACTTGAATGTGTCTCGGAAACTGCCGTACAACTTTGACGTATTTGTCTCAATGTCATCAAGGCCATTAGCCTTCAGAACTTCAAGATTCTGGGCGTCCCAAGAGTGCAACAAGTCACACGACTTCGCGGACCATCATAAAACCCAAAAGGGCGCAGTACTTGCCCCAAGCATCTGGTTTACACCCATCACAACCAACATCCTTCTATTGTTCTGATCCCGCCCTATCTCCGACGCCCAAAACCAATCCGCCGGAAGTTCTTCCGGGGAGGCGTGTGGATTGTCAAGCACATTGCGAACATCATCATCTTGGCTTAACAGCACGCGCACACAGTGCGGTAATGCAACCGGATTTTCAAACCTTTCATCTTCATTTCCCAAGGACCGCTGAAAAGGGTGAGCGACTTTCGATGGTTGTTATGCTTTCGCAATAATTGTTGTTTGGGTAGTGGTTAGCAGGAAAAGCAGACCGACTCGACACAGCAGAAGAACGACGCGATTCATGGTACGAATCCTTTCGCCTATCCCCGTGCGAACTTAACAATATCACGTTCTGTGTGGAATTCGGAAAACTCACCAAAGCAAACTGAAGTCCTGGCGCACCAATGAAGATCTCTTATCCCTGTTCTTTCCGCCGTGTCACTACCCAAGCCACCCCCAAGCTTCCCGCCAACAGCACCGCCGCCAAATAGTACGGCGCCCCCGGCAAATTCATCCGCACCCCCGGAGTGATCGCCAGCGCAAACACCTGCGTAAACAGCAATGGTCCAATCATCCCTGTAAGGGCCCGCAATGAATTGACAGCTCCTTGCAACTTCCCTTGCGAGGTAACGTCCACTTTCTGCGACATCAGCGATTGCACCGCTGGCCCCGCCACTCCCCACAGCGCGATAAACGGAATCGCCGCCAGCACTCCCCATCCCTTCCACGCCAGCCCGAATCCCACGAATCCCAGTACTCCGTAAAATAGTCCGCTCACTAAACTGAACCGCTCCCCAAATTTTTTCACATACGGCCCCACCAAGCCGCCAGAGACAATCACCGCGCACACGCCAATCACCGCCAACGAAATTCCGACGCTTCGTGTATTCCACCCGTACCGGAATTCCGTATAGAGCACAAAGACATTCTGCAACGACTGATGCGCCACGTAATAAAGGATCACTACGATCGATAATCCCGCCAGTTCGGGATGCGACCTTAGGAGCGTCAGCGATCCCAGCGGATTCGCCATGTGCCACGCAGATTTTGACCGCTTTTCTCTCGGCAAGGATTCCGGCAACACGAACAATCCATAAAGAAAATTCCCCAGGCTCAACACAGCCGCCGCCCAGAATGGAGCACGCAAATTGTATTGACCCAGCAATCCCCCCACCGCCGGCCCCACCACAAATCCCACGCCAAACGACGCGCCCAGCATCCCAAATCTCTTGGCGCGCTCTGCTGGCGCCGAAATATCAGTAATGTAGGCAAAGGCGGTAGATATGTTCGACGCGGTAATCCCGCTGATCAGTCTCCCGACGAACAGCCACCGCAGCGACGGTGCCAGCGCCATGAAGATGTAGTCAAGACCCAATCCCAAACAAGAAATCAGGATTACCGGACGCCGTCCAAAACGGTCGCTCCACGCTCCCAGCATCGGCAAAAATATGAATTGCATCAGATTCCACGCGAATCCGAAATATCCCGTGATATCCGAAGCCCGCGCGATGTTTCCGCCCTCGAAACGTATGATGAGGTTGGGCAGCACTGGCGCGATAATTCCAAACGCCAGAAAATCGAGCATCACCGTCACGATGATGAACAACATCGTGGCCCGCGATCCTGTGGTGCCACTCGATGCCGGGGCAGGGAACTGCTCTGTTTCGGAAACGTTCATCTCTACATCGCTCATCGGCGTTAGATTCTAACGTACTGGGCGGGTTCCGCACGCCAGGTTTTTTGTTTGTGCGGCTTGCTTAGCTTCTTCCTGTGCTCTCTGTGTGCTTTGTGGCGAATTAAATCTCCAATATCACCGGCAAAATCAGCGGTCTCTTCGATGTCTGCTTACTGATGTACCTTTTTAAATCCACGCGGATCTTCTCTTTGATTACGGACCAGTCCGCCCGCTCTTCCATGTTCGAAGTCTCCACGGTCTTGCTGACCACCGCCCGGGCTCCCTCCATGAAATCCCCGTCGTTCTCGCTCATCAATCCCCGCGAAACGATTTCTGGTGCGGATTCGATCCTCCCCGTATTCTTGTCAATCGCGATAATCGGTATTACTACTCCTTCCTCGGACAGATGTTTCCGGTCACGCACAACCACTTCCTCAATCGCCTCCAGCGATCCCGAGTCCACCAGCACGCGTCCCGCTTGCACCGGGTCTCGCCGGTACACTCCTTCTTCCGTGAACTCAATCCGCTTGCCATTCTCCAGCAGCAAAATCTCCTCGCTAACCACTCCCAGCGAGTGCGCCAGCGCCGCGTGCCGGAACAAATGGCGATATTCCCCGTGCACGGGCACGAAATATTTTGGCTTCACCAGTTGCAAAATCAGCTTCTGTTCTTCCTGGCTAGCGTGCCCCGAAACGTGAATCGGACCGCCGGCATTGTCGTAGTAAACCAGCGCCCGCCGCCGGAACATGTGATCCAGCATCCGGAAAATGGCTTTTTCGTTCCCGGGAATAATCCTTGCGGACAAAATCACCGTGTCATTTTCATCGATCGTCACGAACCGGTGGCTGTCCACCGCGATGCGCGACATCGATGACATCGGCTCCGCCTGCGATCCGCTGGCCAATATGATCAGCTTCCGCGGTTCAAAACTTCGTATCTCCTGCGGACGTACCACCATCCCGTCTGGTATTCGCAAATATTCCAAATCGTGCGCAATCTCCACGTTGTCAACCATGCTGCGCCCGACGAACGCCACTTTCCTTCCAACACGTTCCGCAATGTCAATTACCTGCTGGATCCGGTGAATGGAAGACGCGAAGCAGGACAGCACCACTCGCCGGGGAGCCGACCTCGTCAATTCCTCGATGCGTGGCACGACCGACCGCTCCGACGGCGTGAATCCCGGTCGTTCCACGTTTGTCGAATCGCTGAAAAGCGCAAGCACCCCTTCACTGCCATATTTCGCAAACGCGTGCAGGTCCGTCCGCCAATCGTCCACCGGCGTCTGATCAATCTTGAAATCCCCTGTATGAATCACTACTCCCAGCGGCGTGCGAATCGCCAGCGCCACGCAATCCAGCGTGCTGTGCGTCACCGGGATAAACTCGATTTCAAACGGCCCGATCTCGATCATCCGCCCCGGCTTCACCTCAAACAATTTCGCCGTTTCCATCAACCCGGCTTCTTCGAGACGTTTTTTCGCCAGCGCCAGCGTGAACCGCGTTCCGTACACCGGCACATTCAAGTCCCGCAAAATGTAAGAGAGCGCCCCGATGTGGTCTTCATGCCCGTGTGTCAACACAATCGCCCGCACATGCTGCCGGTTTTGCTTCAGGTAGGATATGTCCGGAATTACCAGGTCCACACCAAGCAATTCCGTGTCTGGGAACATCATTCCCGCATCAATCACAATGATGTCGTCGCCGTAGCGCAACACCATCATGTTCATTCCAAATTCGCCAAGTCCCCCCAGGGGAATTGCCGTCAACGTCTGATTTGTCTTGCTCAATTAAGTTTTTTCTCCAAGTCGCAACCTTAAATCGTATCACACTACCAACACTCTCCCTCGTAGCTCACTCCTTTGCCCGGGGACTTCCACTCTCTCGCTCCCACACTTTTACTCTCTGCTCCTGGCTCTTTCCTGTTTTCCGAAACCCTGCTACATTGCTACTCCATTGTTCGCTTCTCCGGAAAGGTAAAGGAACCGCCGACATGCGCAAATTTCGCTCCGTCATTCTGGTCCTGGTCGTCACGCTCCTGGCCGCATTTTCTGCCCGCGCACAGGAACTAACCCAAGCCGAAAAAGACAAAGCCCTGCAATATCTCGAATCCACTAAACAAGATGTGCTCGACGCTACCAAGGGCCTCTCCACCGCCCAGTGGAACTTCAAGCCAGGGCCCGATCGCTGGTCCATCGCCGAATGCATGGAGCACATCGCCGCCGCCGAGGATTTCATCCGCGACAACATCGCCAATAATGTGATGAAAGCGCCAGCTGCCCCGAATCGCGATGTCGTCGCCATTGATGCCGCTATCATTGAGAACGTTCCCGCGCGCAAGACTAAAGTCCAGGCTCCCGAATCGATCAAACCCACCAATCGTTTCGGCTCGCCCAGAGGCTCAATTCAGCATTTTGTGGAAAGCCGCGCGACGACTGAGGAGTTTCTGAAAACCACGCCCGGCCTGCGCGATCACGCCGCCGATAGCCCCGTAGGGACCAAGTGGGACGGCTACGAATTCATCTTGCTAATCGCGGCCCACTCCGAGCGCCACACGAACCAGATCAAAGAAGTAAAAGCCGACCCCAACTACCCCAAATCCTGACACGGGAGGTTCTATTATCTGTGTAGGAGCCAGCACTGCTGGACCCCATGTCCGCAAAATCTCGGATCGTACTCCCCATCGCTATCTCTTGGGTTTTCTCGAGTTGCGCCGCAACACAACTGATCTTGAGGGTGCCCCACCCTCCTTTTGTGAGGGTGGGCTCTTACCTTCTAATGCCGCTCACTTTCTTCTCTTAGCCTTTCTCGGTGCTCTCTGTGTTTTTCCCTCTGCGGACTCTATGGTAAAGCTCTTGACTTTCCCCTCGCCTATCCTTCCCTCCCTCCAAAAAACAAATGTGCTATCGACACCAGCACCACGGCTCCCACGGTAGCGGCCGCCAGCGAAAAAAGAAACGTATTCGCATGCACAATCCCCAGCTTCGTGAAAATCCATCCCCCAATCACGGATCCGATCAGTCCAATCAGGATGTCCCCAATGCATCCGAATCCGCGCCCACGCGCCAATTTCCCAGCCAGCCATCCCGCTACCAACCCCAAGAGAATCCACCACAGCAGTCCGTGCGGAAGCTGGATCCACACACCTCGCACGGTCCGTTCCACGTCGCTTCCTTGCATAATCAACGCGCTCAATCCCAGCATCTCCCCTCCTCGTTTCTCCATTGTGTTTTTCATCGAACCCCTTGCGTACGCCAACTTTCACCAGTTTCTGTTTTCTAACTTCCCGCCTTCGGTTCCTGCTGCGTCATGCAATGAATCGTCCCCAGCCCCAGAACCAAATCACGGCAGTGTATGCCCACAACCTCGCGTCCGGGAAACAGTTTCGCCAGCACATTCAGCGCCACGCGATCATTCGCATCATTAAACGTCGGGGCCAGAACTATTTTATTCGCAATATAAAAATTCGCGTAGCTGGCTGGCAATCGCAGCCCATCAAAATAAACTGGAGCCGGCATAGGCAAAGTCTCCACCTGCAGCGTCCTGTCATCCTGATCCTTCATCTTTTGCAGTCGTGCCAGGTTCTCCTGAAGCGTTGCGTAGTTCGCGTCTCGCTGGTCCTCCTCGACAATCGTCACCACCGTCGTTGCGTTCACGAAGCGCGTCAAGTCGTCCACATGCCCATGCGTATCGTCCCCGGCAATCCCGTTCCCCAGCCACAGAACGTTCGTCACTCCCAAATATTCGCGAAACATCGCTTCATAATCTTCCCGCGCGAATCCCGGGTTCCGCTCCTGCTTCTTGCTCAATAAACACTCTTCCGTCGTCAGCAGTGTCCCTTTCCCGTTGACGTCAATCGATCCACCCTCCAGTACAACGCGTTGCCCCTTGTACTTCGGCAAAATCAGCCGCCGCTCCAGTCCCCGGCTTGCTTTCTCCGCTACGGCCGCATCCTTCTTATGATTCGCGTATTTCGCCCATCCATTAAATAGAAAATTGTTGTACGCGAGTTCTCCCGTGCCAGTTTTCACGCATATCGGACCTGAATCGCGCATCCACCCGCGGTCCGTAGCGACGCGAAAGAATTTTACCGCCTCCAGCGACGCCCCAGCCTTCTTCAATATCCCGCGCACCCGCGTTTCTGCTGCGTGATCCTCCACCAGCAAGAACACGCGCTCCACCCGTGTAAGATGCCGCACAATTTCCGCGAACGCCCACGGAATCGGCGCAAATTTCCCCGGCCAATCTGTCAACTCATGCGGCCAGGCAAGCCAGGTAGCCTCATGCGCCTCCCACTCCGCCGGCATCCTCCATCCCACCGACATCCCCCTCTTCTTCGCCCGCTGCGCTTCTCGCAGGGCACTTCTACTCGTCCACTCTTATACTTTTGCACTTCTTGTCCTAACTCTGCGTTCTCTGTGCCTCTGCGTTAAGCTTCCTTCTCCTGCCCCCGCTCCTCCAACCATCTCTCCGTCAACTCGCCAAACGCATCAACCCTTCTATCCCTGAAAAACGGCCAATTCCTGCGCGTCTCCTCGCTCTTCTTCGGATCGCATTCCACCACCAGTATTTCTTCTTTGTCCTGGGCAGCCTCTGCCTCGATCTCACCAAACGGCCCCGCCACAAACGAATTTCCCCAAAACTCCAGCCCCGCGTCGCCCTTCTCCGGCTTCCCTTCGAATCCTACGCGGTTCACGACCGCCACGTAGACTCCATTCGCCACTGCATGGGCCCGTTGTATCGTCTTCCAAGCGTCCAATTGTGCCGCGCCAAACTCCGCCTTCTCGTGCGGATGCCATCCAATGCTCGTGGGATAAAAGACCACTTGTGCACCGCGCATCGCTGTAATCCGCGAACCCTCCGGATACCACTGGTCCCAACAAATCTGTACACCAATCCGCGCGTACTTCGTATCGAAATTCAAAAAACCCAAATCGCCCGGAGTAAAGTAAAACTTCTCGTAATAGAGCGGGTCATCCGGTATATGCATTTTGCGGTATTTCCCAAGGTAAGTTCCATCCGCGTCCAGAATTGCGCAGGTGTTGTGATACACACCTGCCGCACGCCGTTCAAACAATGACACCACCAGCGCCACTTTCTTTTCTTTAGCCACGCGCGCCAGTCGCTCCGTAGTCGGCCCTGGCACCGCTTCCGCCAGATTAAATAACTCCGCATCTTCCGTCCGGCAGAAATATTCCCCCGCAAATAATTCGTGCAGGCAAATAATCTGTGCGCCTCGAACGGCCGCCTCACGGATCTTTTCCTCCGCCCGCGTCAAATTCTCTTCTTTATTGCCGGTGCACCGCATCTGCACCACTCCAATTGTAAATTTATCCGCCATGACCCCGTCCCCTCTCCCTTCCCCAATGGTTTGTTATCCTGAGGCGCCCGTCTCTGGAGCCGGAGCACCTCAACCCCGACATAACCTCGATCTCTCTTCCTCTTGTAACCACCAAAACCGTCATCCCGAGCGGAGCGGCCCGATTTTTTATTTTGTGCCGTAGCATGGCGCGTCGGGCCGCGTAGTCGAGGGATCCCTCCTCACTCTCAAACTCTTTCACTCTTATGCTCTTTCACTCTTCCACTTCTTTTCTTTCTCTGCGCACTCTGTGTCTCTGCGTTAAGTTGTCTTCTCATTTCCGCCGCAACCCGCCATCTTATCACGGAGAATTTTCTCTCCATTGCCTCGATTTGTTTTGCTCTCAGCCTCCCGATATCTGACCGCTGATTTCTGATATCCTTTTCCAGATTTCGAGTAAACTACAACCACGAAAACTTTTTTATCGCTTTCATCTCTGCACTCCAGGAGTTGCAATGGCCAAAAAGCCTGGTAAGACCCTTACGGGCCGTGTCCTTCACGACCCTGTCAAAGATAAGCTTCGGCCCATCTTTCCCCTGGACCTTTCCAAAATCCGCACTATCAACGATCTGGTCCGCGCCATGGCTGACACGGCCTACACAGCTCGCCAGATCGGCGATGCTGCCGACGTTCTGGAAGCCATGGCCCGCGACAAAGACTGTTTTGTCGTTCTGACGCTGGCTGGCGCTCTCACTGTCGGCAAAATGGGTCTAATCTTCTGCGATCTTATCGAATCCGGCATCGTCAAAGCCGTCGTTTCCACCGGCGCTCTGATGGCCCACGGCCTTGTCGAAGCCACCGGCCTTTCTCATTTCCGCTACGATCCCTCCAAGATGGACGACAAGGCTCTCTTCCTGGCTGGATACAATCGCGTGTACGATTCTCTCGAGCCGGAAACCAATCTCGATCATGTCGAAGAGGTCGTTGAAGCCATTCTTGAAAAATGGGATCCCAGCGAGACCGTCTGCAGTTGCAAACTTCACAAACGCATCGGCAAATTCCTCGTCAAAAATACCAAGGGCCGCGGCATCCTTCGCTCTGCCTACGAAAGAAACGTTCCCGTCTTCGTTCCCGCCTTCAGTGATTCCGAACTCGGCCTTGATTTCGCGCTGAATTGCTACGCTCGTAAACGCGACAAGCTCCCCGTGCTCCGTTTCGATCCCTTCGAGGATTTCCAGATGTTTGCCGACACCATGATGGCCACGAAAAAAATGGGTATCTTCACCGTTGGCGGCGGCGTTCCGCGCAATTGGTCACAGCAATTCGGCGTTTATGCCGAACTAATGGCTCGACGCGGCTACAAGAATCTTCCTCTCAAACGTTACAACTACGGCCTGCGCATTTGTCCTGAGCCCGTCCACTGGGGCGGCCTAAGCGGCAGCACGTACACTGAAGCCGTCTCCTGGGGCAAATTTGTTCCGCCCGAAGAAGGCGGCCGCTTCGCCGAAGTTCTGGAAGACGCGACGGTGGCGCTCCCTCTCATAGTAGGCGCCGTCCTCGAACGCCTAAAGTATTTCAAGTCTTAGAATTTGTAGCGCAGGCCAAACCTGTAGGGCAGGGAGAGCCCGCGAGCCAGGCGGTTTTTCTCTTCTTCCCGTAGGGTCACGATACATCGTTCCCTTTTGAGGTTTCCCTCTCGTTGCGCATGCCAAAGTACTTGAGGGTGCCCCATCCTTCGCGTCGTCTGCGAAGGCGGGGCTCTTACGCTCTAAAGTCACACACTCTCCTTTCTCCCGGTTTTTCTTTTCGGTTTGATCTTCTCTTCTTTCCGTCCAACGCAAACCTGTCATCCCGACCGCAGCGGCCTGATTTGTTTTTCCGCGCCGACTTTTGGCGCGTCGGGCCGCGTAGTGGAGGGATCTGCTTTTCCTGTCTTCTCTGCGACCATTGCGATCTCTGTGCAAATTCTTTTCCGCTTCTTCAACTTTCCCTTGCAAGCCCCCTTTTGCTAAACTCCCCACCTCAATTCCTTCTCTTGCTCCCAGGAGGCCAAATGCCCAAATCCGCCACGCAAACTGCATTTCTATATGACGTCCATCCCGGCATAGCCATGGTCCAAAAATGGATTGCCGGACTGAAACCCAAAACCGGTCGCTCCCTCGAAGAGTGGATCGCCCTGGCCAAAAAAGACGGTCCCAAAGACGATGCCTCACGACGCGCCTGGCTCAAATCCAAACACAAACTCGGCACCAACTCCGCCTGGTGGATTTCCGAACGCGTGGATGGCAAGGGAGGGGAAGAGGACTCTCCGGAAAAATATCTAGCCACCGCCATCAAATATGTCGAGGAGCAATACGCCGGCAGAAAATCTGCCCTGCGCCCTATCTACGATCAACTTCTCTCGCTGGCCAAATCCCTTGGCCCCGACGTGAAGGCGTGCCCGTGCAAAACCATGGTTCCCCTCTACCGCAATCATGTTTTTGCTCAACTCAAACGCACCACCAACTCGCGCTTCGACCTCGGCCTCTGCTTCACCACCTACAAAGGCAAACTTCCCAAGCGCCTAATCGCCACCGGCGGCCTGGCCAAAAAAGATCGCATCACCCATCGCATCGAAGTTTTCTCTCCGTCTCAAATCGATGCTGACCTGGAAAAATGGCTCCGCTCCGCCTACGATCTCGACGCGTAGTCTTCCTGGTGCTGCACGCTTCATTCAATTTCGTGGTAAATGTTCTCTCACCCTTCGGTAGCTCGAGAGAAAAAATGAAATTTAGCCTCCTTGCTCCATCCGTCGTCTTGCTTTTCTTCGGCGTGTTGTTCATCGCTGCCACTTCAGAGCCCACGTTCTCCCATCCATGTTCAGCGCAAGCCGCGCCAAAGGAGCCTCTCATGACCCATCACGCCACCGGTCCCTTTGAAGTAAAAATCACACCGCTCGATCCGGCCTTTAAAACGGACGACGACTCCCTCGGCCGCATGTCCATTGATAAGCAATTCCACGGCGCTCTCGAAGCTTCGAGCAAGGGCGAAATGCTAACCGCCGGCACAACCGTCGAGGGTTCCGCCGGCTATGTTGCCATCGAACGAGTCACTGGCACGCTCGATGGCCTCGCAGGCTCGTTCACTCTCCAGCACACAGCCACGATGAATCGCGGGACTCCCTCGCTCTCCATCACCGTCGTCCCCGATTCCGCCTCCGGCCAACTCGAAGGTTTAACCGGGACGATGACCATCACGATCACCAACGGCAAACACTCCTACGACTTCGCCTATACTCTTCCCCCAAAATAAAGTAGGGGCGCAGCACGCTGCGCCCCATGTCCGCAAAATCTCATTGTCTTGAATCCGTTTTTGTTTATTCCGAAGGTGTCATACCGAAGCCATCCAGTAAGCCACGCCAAACGTCCCCAATCACCGCGCTCATTTCAATCCACGACACTCACCGTTCCTATCCCCGCGTACACGTAGTTTCCCCCGTAGGCCTTCTTCAACCGCGCAAATGCGGGCTCTCCCGTGCAATGTCCCGGAGCAATCCTCTGCACCTTCCACTTGGTCTGCAGACTTACCAGCAGCGCGTCAATCTCTTCCACAGGCGTTGTCACCAGGTGCAATCCTCCAAACACGATCTCGGTTCTTTGATCTACCGCGCTTGCCTCTTGCAGAATCGCTTCAATTCCAGCGTGCGAGCATCCGTCCACCAGCAGCAATCCTTTCGGCCTTTTGATCGCCAGTGTCAATTCCGGAAGCTCCAGTGTCCCTTTCTTCTGCGAAACTGTCCGCACCAGAAAGATTCCTGGCGATACCTCCATTGTTTTTTCCACCAAAACAAAATTCCCCTCGTCATAGAGCTTTCCGGAAACGAATTTCTCTGGCTCGACTCCTCCGAAATACCGCATCTTTGGGGGCAGACTCTCATCCGCGCGTAAAAAGGACTTCGGGATTGTTACTCCTCCAAACCCGTTCGCGCCATCCGAGGGAACATATACCGTCACGTTCGGATTCACGCTGAGCACATAGCGCAGGCCTGATGCGTGGTCTGTGTGACGATGCGAAATCACCACGAAGTCCAGTTTCGTCAGGTCTACCCGAAGGGCCTTGACGTTGTGTTCGAAAATCGCTGCATTATTCCCCGTGTCAAACAAAATCCGCTTACCTGCGTGCTCGACAAGCGCGGAAAATCCCCAGTCCTTGGTCATTTCCGTGGATTCTCCAAACGCATCGTAGAGAATCGTTACGCGGTCCTGCGCACGGCTGGGTACTGCCGCAACGCACACGAAGGCCATCGCCAGAATCCCCATGAAATGGATTCGCAAAGCACACCTCCAAGTGTCAATTGAAAAGGGAATCAAAAGGATTTAGTCGTCGTCGCCAATCAATACCGCCGCCGTCAACACAGTTGACCAAAGTCCGCGTTTATCTCCCACCGCCGACTGCGTGATATTCATGGTCCGCACAATCTTGTTCGATATCCGGTAAACCTCTTTTTTCTCGTCCCAAGACAAATCCGGATCGAATTCCACGTTCAACGTCGTCGCCAGCATTTCCGCCGCCAGCTCTTCCGCGTATTCGCCGGCAACTTCTTCCGTCTCGCCAAACGAATGGTGTTCGCTCAAATACCCGTACATCGGCCGCTCGGCCGGCAGCGCCAATCCAATACTCGCCGCGATCAGCCGGTGCGGTTCCTTCGTGGAATTCTCGCTGATCACCGTGAACGCCACTTGTCCCGGCTTGATCAGCTTCAATCCTTCGCTCCGCGAAATTAACTTGCAATTCGGTGGAAAAATCGATGACACCCGCACGATGTTGCAGGCGGCGATGCCGGCATTCCTCAGCGCCAGCTCGAAGCTCGATAGCCGCTCGCGATGTTTTCCCACGCCCTTGGTCAGGAAAATCTTCTTAGCAACGAATGCCATAGCGGCTTCTGCCTGCCTCCCTGAAAATTTCTTTCGTGAAAAATATCCCGCCTGTTGAAAAGTAACAAGAAGGTCCAGCACTGTCAATCGAATACAAACACTTCCACCCCTAGGTTTTCTCTCTACGACTCCTAATTTTTCCGTTGGATTCCCCGCCCGCCACGTCAGTTCCTTCTGCCTCTTTTCCTATCTCTGCGAACTCTGCGCCTCTGCGTTATTTTCTCTCTTTATCTTGGCTTTTAACTTTCAACTTTTGACCGCCTCTCTCACTCTCCCGCCAGATGCTTTACCACTTTCCCCAGCGGCCGGCAAAACGCCAGCACCTTTCCCAGATCCTCGGCCGTAAAGTCTGGCCCGCTCAGCGCCGTCGTCGTTCCTTTTCGGCTCACCTGCATCACTCCCACCACTTTCCCCTCAAACAGGATCGGTGCGCTTACAATTTTATGGATGGATTCCCCCGAAGTCGTCGCCGTCCGCACTCCCTCAAACACGCTCGCGTGCCGCACTCCCGAAAAATTGTTGTTGATGTCCGGCCGGCTCTCTCGCGCAGTTCGCGCCGCCAGCGCCGAATTGCTCGTCAATGGGATGAACCCCACATTCTTCAGCGCCGCCGGGACCAGAAAATGCAGGTGCCTCCATCGCGTGGACACCGCCAGGATCGCGATTTCATCCGCCCTTACACCCAATTCCTTCGCGATCTTCTCCCCAATCTCCGCCAGTGGAATCTCCACTGCACTTTCATTCTTATCCAGTTCGTTTGCCAGATGCTCCAGTTCATTCAGCAGGGTGGTTGCCATGGTTTTCCTGTTTTTCTCTCCATCAGGTTACAGGGGGGATAAGCGGGGCCCTGTCTTGGAGAATTGCCGTCACTTCTATCTCCATGTTCCTTGTTCCTCCCCCTACTCGCAAGAAATTTTCCCTCCCTTTGTGCCCTTCAAACAGATACCCCCGGTCTTCAGGTCAGTAGCGGGTGACTCTTCTCTTGCTCGTCAAGAGCCACCGTTCGGGCCCACTCGGTTCTTCCCGCTGCGAAGCCATGTGCGTTAGTCACTGACGGCAGACAGGCAACGCTGCTATACCTTCCATGGACTATCCAGGGCAGGGAAGGAGCACCGCGTTGTTTGCTAAAAGATTCCCACTGATCGCATTTTTGCTTTTAATCTCATTCGGTATCACCTCGCGCGCAAACGACACCGAACTTACCGTGGCGAAAGCCCGCGAAGGCTCCTTGACCGGGGGCAAACCGCAGTCCTTCGTTGCCTCACTCAATGCCGGAGATTTTGCCGAGGTCAGTCTTGACCCTCGCGGGAAAGAACTGATTGTCCTGGCATTCGATCCAACAGGAAGTAAATGCCGCGGCGCCAAGCTCGGACCCGGGGAGGGCAAGTTCGCGTTCATCGCGGATCGCACCGGCCCCTACCGTATCGACGTTGCCGCCACCGATAAGTCCATCAAAGGCCCCTTCACCATCACTCTCGAAAAAGTCCTCTCGTTGTCGGTTCGTCTCGCTTCCTCCAAGCCCATCCTCGAAAGCCCGCGCATTAAAGATCTCAGATCCTCCACCGAGTCTGGTAAAGAGGGAAGTCTCGGCGCTTTTTGGCGGGAAATTCAGAAGCAGGGCGCACCTATCATCGAATCGCTCCCCGGTGATAACAAAAACATGTTGGTAACTTTTCTGTGGAAAGACAGGCCAGGCACTCACAACGTAATCGTCCTGCGGCTTCCGTATGCCGCTGCCACGCCCGAAGACTACCTCATGAGCCGTTTGGCGGACACCGACGTGTGGTACGCCACCGTCTCCGTCGATAGGAAAGCGAGATTTGAGTACACTCTGGCCACCAACGTCCCCCCATTCCAGGGAATCGCTTATGGCATCGATAATGACACCATCGCGATGATTGCCGCGGCCGCCAGGCCCGATCCGCTGAACCCAAACCGCTGGCACATTGACTCCCAGAGCGTGGATGCTCCCGAGTATCTTGGCAGTTCCTTTGTAGAGATGCCCGATGCCCCGCCGCAGCCGTGGCTCGCGGAAAAGCCGGGCGTTCCCGCGGGCCAAATCGAAAGGCACCAGTTCAAAAGCACCCTGCTGAAAAACGAGCGAGAGATCGCCATCTATCTTCCCCCTGGATACTCCCGAAGCGAGAAGCCTTATCCACTTCTCGTTCTGTTCGACGAACAAGCCTATCTTGGCGACAAGAATCAACCAGCCTTCGTCCCCACGCCCACAATCCTCAACAACCTCATTGCGGGAAAGCAAATTCCGCCAATAGTCGCACTGTTAGTCGGCAATGCCCGTGGCGATGCTCGCAGTCGCGAACTCCCCTGCAATCCTGTTTTTGCGGATTTCCTCGTCTCCGAACTGATGCCATGGGCGCACGCTCAGTTCAACTTCGCCACTGATCCTCGCCTTACCATCGTTGCCGGTTCCAGCTTCGGCGGACTCGCAGCCGCGTATGCCGGCCTTCGCCATCCGGAAACTTTTGGCAATATCCTCGCGCAATCCGGTTCGTTCTGGTGGACTCCGCCAAAGACCGACAATCCGTCCACTTCACAGACCGATGCGGAGCCCAACTGGGTCGCCAGACAATTCATCGCCAGCCCTAAAGTCCTGCTTCGCTTCTATCTTGACGCCGGCAGCGATGAAATTGACTTCTCTGGAAACGGCGGTTCCATCCTGCTGAACACCAAAACCCTCCGCGACGTGCTGCTTGCAAAGGGCTATGAAGTGCACTTTCAGGAATTCATAGGCGGCCACGAATACCTAAGCTGGCGCGGCACGCTTGCCGACGGCTTAATTTCCTTATTGGGAGATTCCCCAACGAATTCTTTGCAGCAGTCCCCGGTTAAGCCCAACTGAAGCACACAGCCCACTCGCCCCTCGGGCAATCTGACATCACGCCAAAGCAGTGGTACATTTACGCCGTGCGTTTTCTCATGGCATTCGTCGTCGCGTTGTTGCTCGCGGGAGTCGCGGCCGCGCAAAAGCTAGTTTCCTTTCCGACCGACGACGGCGGCATGATCTACGCAGATATTTACGGAGACGGGGACAGAGGCGTCGTGCTTGCCCATGGCGGCCGCTTCAACAAGGGAAGTTGGGCGCCGCAGGCCCGAACCCTCGCATCCGCTGGATTTCGCGTCTTGGCGCTAGACTTCCGTGGCTACGGTAAGTCGCGAGGCCCAGGCGATTCGGACCCGCTTGGCGCGCCGCTTCACTTGGATGTTTTGGACGCCGTCTGCTATCTGCGAAGGGCGGGCGTGAAAGACGTCTCGATAGTGGGCGGCAGCCTGGGCGGAGGAGCTGCCGGCGATGCTTCCATTGCTTCGCGCCCGGGTGAGATCGCTCGCGTGGTATTTCTCGGCAGCGCGCCGAGTGGCCCCGCCGAAAAGCTCAAGTCCGCCAGTCTGTTTATCGTGGCGCGCGACGATGCAAGCGGCGATGGGCTGCGTCTTCCCGGGATTCAGCGGCAGTTCGACAAAGCTCCACAGCCAAAATCGCTCGTCATTCTCGAAGGCTCAGCGCACGCTCAGTATCTTTTCGAAACCGATCAAGCTGAGCGCGTCATGCGGGAAATCTTGCATTTCCTTGTTCCAAACTGAACCGGTTCTAACCCGGATTCCTCACAACTTGCATTGCAACAGTCCCTATCCCAGCCAGAGACCCCGCATCACTTTTTACGCAATGCTGCCGGCCAACGCGTTTCGCACATTCAGAAAGAACACCATTCAGGTGGCGGAGGATATGCCGGAGTCGCATTGCCGGCATGTTGCAGAGCACGAGTGTAAACCGGTGGGACGGAGGTTTGTCCACATTGCCATCACGCCACGGTTCTATGACGAGACTCACAGAAAACAGCGGCGCACTACCCGTCAGGGGTTTGACTTCGTCGCGCTGTCGAAAATCGTGGAAGACGACGAGAACAAGCCTCGCTCAAAGGCCCAGATTGTAGAGCTGCTTCGGACAAAGGGAATACAATTTGCCGCTTGGCTCGAGACGTTAAATCCGGAGTTTCTGGCGGAGATGGTGACCGAAGGAGACGGAAAATCGGCGAAGTCGCGGTTCGAATGGCTGATTGGCGCAAAAGAGCATGAGATGCACCATCGCGCGCAACTCATGCTGATCGAGCGGCAACTGGGCATCGTGCCGCACCTCACTCGGCAGCGCAACGAAAGGCTCGCTCAGATGCGCGTCGCCAGTGCCTGAAAGCTGTCTGATTCCTCCAAAGCATTCTCTTGCCCGGCGAGCAATTCGCCGCTCGCCGGGCAAACTCCTTAATCAGCGACACGAAACTGCATACCCGTGCTCCGGCCCGCAAGGCGACCTTCTCCAATCACACCAGGTCGTGATTCTGGTCACTGCACGCACTGTTCCGCACGATAGGCTCTCAACAAGAAGAGCGAGAGCATGTCCACGATCAACGCTGTTGAGCTTGGGAGTGTTCAGAAAACCCTCCTCCTTCCTCTGTGGGGACGCGCTGTTGAGACTAGGAGAGCTCGACCTTTGCTGGTGGATGAGACCGCCGCAAGGATTATCGCCTCACTCGACTATGACTTCTCCGCGATCGCCCGAGGGATCAGCCCCATCACTCAACTGTCCTGGGTGGCCCGCAGTCTCCATATGGACCGCACGATTCGGGAATTCCTGAAGCGGCATCCCGCCGCGACCTTCATAAACCTCGGCTGCGGGCTGGATACGACCTTCGAGAGAGTCGATAACGGGCATCTATCTTGGTTTGACCTGGACTTCCCGGATGTCGTCGATTTGCGTAGGAGATTCATCCAGGAAAGCGACCGAAGAAAATTCATTGCCTCCTCGCTGCTCGATGACGCATGGTTTCCCCAATTGAAGTCTGCCGCCTCGATCTTCTTCCTCGCCGCCGGGGTCCTTTACTACTTGCAAGAAAGCCAGGTCAAATCCTTTCTGATCAAGCTCGCCGATTCCTTCTTGGGCAGCGAACTTTTCTTTGACGCGTGTTCGTCTCTCGGCCTTAAAATGGCAAACAAAAGGGTCATCGAAGCTGGCGGCATGGATGAGAGCGCTATCCTCAAGTGGGCGCTTCACAGGGCGCGGGACATGCAATCTTGGGATTCCCGAATCGCAGTCATCTCCGAATATCCCATTTTCCAGAACATGAAGCACGGGCTCAGCATCCGGGAAAAGTGGGGGACTTTTATGACTGATATCCTCGGTGTCCTGTCCATGGTTCACTTGCGTCTCGGCCCGCGGGCGGTTGGGTGATTCGGCTCGCGCTGCTACGCCAGCTGCACACCTGCATCGTCCCAATGGGTTTGAGCGGAGAATAAGGGAACGGACTGTGAGCTCCAGCTTTCCCATCCCGGCCTATTGCTGACTCTTCAATCTCAACAGCCGGTCAATCTCCTGCAGCAAATCCTGCCGCGAATAAGGCTTTTGCAGAAAGCTCGTCTTACCGTCGAGCAGTTGGTCCTGCAGCAGCCCATTGTCAGTGTGCCCTGAAACGTATAGCACCCGCATCCCGGCTTGCTTCTCTCTCACTTTTTCTGCCAGTGCCGGGCCGCTCATCTTCGGCATCACTACATCGGTCATTAGCATGTGGATAGGTTCTTTGTACCCCACCGCTATGCGTATTGCGTCGTTTTCGTTCGTTGCTTCCAGCACTCTGTACCCGGCCATCTCCAGGCTTTCCCGAGTCATTTCCCGGAGAGTTGGTTCATCTTCCGCCAGCAGAATCGTCTCAGTTCCGCCAACAAATTTGCCGGTTGGTTCAGCACGCATCTCCTGTTTCCCAGCCGGAGAGACTTGCGGCAAGTAAATCCTGAAAATTGTCCCTTGACCCGGCTTACTTTCCGCCCAGATGAACCCGCTGCTCTGTTTCACGATTCCATACACAGTTGACAATCCCAGCCCCGTCCCTTTCCCCACTTCTTTCGTCGTAAAGAACGGCTCGAACAGGTGCACTTGGGTATCCTCATCCATCCCATGGCCCGTGTCGGTCACCACTAGTGTCACGTAGGCGCCGGGTTTTAGCGGTTGGTGGTTCTTGGCGTACGCTTCCTCCACAACCACATTTGCAGTTTCCAGCGTGAGCCTTCCCCCCGTTGGCATGGCATCGCGTGAGTTCACCGCAAGGTTCATGATCACCTGGACCAGTTGCCCAGGATCCGCCATCACATATCCCGACTCTGCCGCTGGTCGCGTAACAAGTTCGATGTCCTCGCCAAGCAAGCGCTGTAACAATTTCTGTGCGTCGCCCACCACGGCGTTCAAGTCCACAACCTTCGTTTGCAGAACCTGTCGCCGGCTGAACGCCAGTAACTGCCGTGTGAGTCCACTAGCGCGTCCCGCCGCATCCATAATGCGCTCCACGGTCTTGCGGTTTCCATCGCCGTCCGAAAGTTTCCCCAACAGCAGCTCGCTGTAACCCATTATGATTCCCAGCAAATTATTGAAGTCGTGGGCGACTCCCCCGGCTAGCCGGCCAACCGCTTCCATCTTCTGCGCTTGACGCAATTGCTCTTCCAGCATCTTGTGCTCGGTGATGTCCCGCAGGCTTGCGAGCAGGCACAACTCGTTTTGCAGCCGAATGGTTTGCATCGCCAGCAACACTTGCCGGATCTGTCCAGACTTGGTCCGGGCATTCAACTCAAAATCTCGGACCAATTCCCCTCGCAGGAGCCTCTGAATTATCGCGTCACGATCTTCTAAGCGAGCCCATATCCCCAACTCGACACTGGTCCTCCCGACCACCTCCTCGCGCTCATACCCCAGTGTCCGCAGGAACACGTCATTGGCCTCAATGTAGCAACCTTCCTTCAGTGTGGTGATCGACATCCCTTCCGGGCTCGATCGAAATGCCGTGTAGAAGCGATGTTCAGACTGTTGCAGTTCTGCTTCCGTCCTCTTCCGCCGGGCAATCTCTCTGCGCAATCCGTGTACCTGCTGGTATCGCCACAGCGCAAAGCTCAGACTTACCAGCGCACAAAGCGAAACAATCAAAATGAACAAAGCGCGGGCGACCGTTTGCCCAAATCGTGCCAGCGCCTCCTTGCGGTCGATCTTGGTCACCATGCCCCATTCGATTTCCGGGATGAACCTCGTTACTGCCACCACCGGTATTCCCCTGTAATCGCTGTACTCTGCGAAAACTTCCTGCCCCTCCAGAGCGAGGAGTCCAGGCTTGCCAGGAGTTGGCCCCCCGCTTAGCGCTGCTTCTTCTTTCCCAATATTTCTGAAGGGAGAAACAAATTCGACGTCTTTCCCGCGCCTCGCTACGAACAGAGTCTCTCCAGTTGCGGTGGTGGCAACATCGGTCAGAAACAATCCTCTCAACGCGTCGCGTTGCGTAACCAGAATTACGGCGCTATTACTTGAGACGGATTCTGAGCTTGCAATGCCAATTCCGCTAGTCGCCCGAATGGGGGCGATAACTGCCAATTGCGGGAAACTGCCATCTCTTTTCGTTTCGAGTAAGGTCCGGATTCCGCCATATCTGGAGGTGTGGAAGGCTTCCAGTATCTCTGCTCCCGGAGCAGGCGCCCCGCTTGAGCTGGCCACGACTTTGCCTTTACTATCCAGCACGTACAATGCCGCGTAAATTTCGGGGTCACAAAACGAGTCGAGAATCGCTGAGGTATGATCTCTGACGCGCCCGTCCAACTCCTTGTTGCTCTCTCCCGACGCGCTCGCCTTGACCGTGGGGAACGCAGCCAGACTTTGCGCATCCCTGACTCTCTCCTGAGCCCACAGCCTTAACAGCAGCGCGTTCGTATCCGCTACCCGCGTCAGTCGTTCATTCCAGTAATTCAGTTCCTTTGTAAGTTCATTCTTCAAAACCCACACGGTCATCCCCGTGGCCGCCAGAGCGCACAATGCCAGCACTACAATGTATAGTCTTGGAAAACTACCGGACGGCTCAGAAGGGTAGTGATGTCGATCTTCTTCTGTTGCTATCTGTCTACTGAGACCACCGCTACCCAATTTAGACACCTCGGGGGTGCCCGCGAGGCGCATGCCCTGGTCCACCCCGGCGCACAATATCAATCAGGAATGAAAAGCAGTTACAGCTACATCGAGTGTTGCGAGTATCGACAGGCGAGTGACCGAAGTCAAGATTACCCCGCCTCCTCTGTGCCCTGGAGCAAACTGCCTCATCCTGGCTCCTGCCAAGCAAGCGCCAGAGGCACGTCGAAAACTAGCCCAGGGCACAAGCCCTGGGTCGGAAGGGCACCAGAACGTCCAGCACCATAGGCGCGGCACTCCTGGAATTTCGATCTGTTCGCATGGATTTCAACCGATTCAGCCCGTGAGCAAAGTCTTCGGCGCTCGGCAAAAATGACCCACCTATGCTTTTTTGAAGTGACCCACCCGAAAAACAGGATTCGGAACAGGATTTGAAGCAGAGGATCTCGTTGCTGTTGGGCAGTGAGACTGCGGGAACCTTCGACGGCGGTTTCCATTTAGCAAGGATGTTGCCCGTTGGGCTTACGAGGAAGCAGATCATTCAACTTTGCGGTTCTCTCAACGAAGGTCCTTCGATATGGATCGTGTGGCAGCGGTGTCGTAGACGGCTGAGCATGGCGTTGACCAGATCTTTGTTTGCCAAAATGTTGTGCCACTGATTGTAGTCGAGATTGGTAGTGAGGATGGTTGCCTTTCGGCTGTAGCGTTCCTCCATGAGCTTGAAAAAGATGTTGGTCTGCTCAGGCCGTACGTTGACATACCCTAGTTCGTCGATCAGGAGCGCGTCCACGCGAGCCAGGCGCTTGATGAGCTTGCGTGAGGAGCGGTCCGCAAGCGAAGCATACATCTCATCGAGCAGGTCTTGCGCTTTGATGAACAAGCCGCGATAGCCGTTCTGCAAGGCTTTCAGCAGCAGGCCGGAAGCGAGCCCCGTCTTTCCCACGCCGGTTGGGCCGATGAAGACGATATTCTCGGCACGAGGAATGAACTCCAGTTCGGCAAGTTCCTGGATCTGGCGGCGCGAGACGCCCGGCTGCTTCTTGAAAGGGAACGACTCCAGGGTCCACTGCTCCGGCAGTCGCGCCTGCTGGATGCGGTACTGTAGACATTTTTCCTGCCGTTCATGCCATTGCGCTTGCAACAGTCGGAGAAGGAACTCGCTGTAGGAAGGCGAGTTGTTCTTGGCATTTTCCAACTCCTGGTCAAGAATCGTGGCCATCTTTTTCGCCTCGTCTGGGAAATCTGTGGGTAACTGGCGGGCTCAGCGCTGCGGTTCGCTGAGGAATCGGTGGAGTTTGCGGCACGTCGCATCGAGGGAGTGTTGCTCTTCTTCCGAGCCGTTGTGGATCAGTGGGCCGCCGTCGGCATGAACCGCCTCGCGAAGAAGTCGCTGCGCAGTGACTTTTCTCAATGAAGGGGTGTAGTTCAGGTCGCGGATAATTTCTCCACCTAGTATCCAGAGATTGTCTACGTGTCGGCGAATGGTCTTCGAAGAAAGACTGGAGGAGGCCAGATGCTCGATGAATGGCCGGAAGCAAGCAACCAGTTCTTCCCCTGGCGGCAGGTCTTTTTCCAATCCCATCCACGAGCGCGGCCAGTTGTCCAGATCGCGGCAGTAGGCGGAAACATCGCAGGACGCCGGCGCGGTAGCAGCGCGGTTTACTTTGCCAGTCTTGGCCTTGAAAATTGTCCGTGACATGGAACTGCTCACAATTCTAAACCACTGCCATGGCCATCGGGGATTTGTCTACCAGCACGCCCGCTTTGGCCCCGACCAGAAAAGCATCGAAGTGGACGTCCGACCGCGGGAGGGCTCGGCAGCGGTCTGCTCGGGGTGCCACCAGCCGGCGCCGGGTTACGATCATCTTCCCGAGCGGTGCTTTGAGTTCATTCCGCTGTGGGGCTTTCTGGTTTTCCTGCTCTACCGCATGCGACGCGTGGACTGCCGGAATTGTGGCGTGCTGGTCGAGGAGGTTCCCTGGGGCGATGGTAAGCATCGGTTGAGCAGAGCCTATATGCTGTTTCTGGCCCGCTGGGCGCGGAAGCTCTCCTGGAAGGAAACCGCCGAGGCCTTCCACACTTCCTGGGACCAGGTGTGCGACGCGGTCGAGTATGTGGTCGGCTGGGGCCTGGAGCATCGCACGCTGGAGTCGATCCGCGCCATTGGTGTGGATGAAATCCAGTACGCCAAAGGCCACAAATACCTGACGCTGGTCTACCAGATCGACCAGGGGCTCACCCGCTTGCTGTGGGTCGGCAAGGAACGCACCATCGAATCCTTCCAGGGTTTCTTCACCGTCCTCGGAGAGCAACTCGCAGCGCAGATCGAGTTTGTCTGCTCGGATATGTGGCAGCCGTACCTGGACGTGATCCGCCAGAAATGCTCTCAGGCGCTGCACATCCTCGACCGCTTCCACATCGTCGCCAAGATGAATAAGGCGTTGGATGATGTCCGCGCCGCCGAGTCGCGCAAGATGGCCCAGGACGGCTACCCGCCGCTACTGAAGAAGACGCGCTGGTGCGTGCTCAAGCGCAAAGAAAATCTCACCTCGCAGCAGAAGTTCCGTCTGCGAGATCTGCTCCGCTATAATCTCCAGACCGTCCGTGCCTATCTCCTCAAAGAAGATTTTCAGCAGTTCTGGGAATACAACTCGCCCACCTGGGCCGGCATGTTCCTGGATTTCTGGTGCCAGCAAACCATGCGATCCCGCATCGAGCCGATGAAGAAGATCGCCCGAACGTTGCGTGCTCATCGCGAGCTGCTGCTCAACTATTTCAAGGCTAGAAAGCTAATTTCCAGCGGTGTGGTTGAGGGACTGAACAACAAAGCGAAAGTAACCATGAGAAGATCCTATGGCTTTCGTACCTTTCGCATCCTGGAACTCGCGCTCTATCACTCACTTGGCAAACTACCTGAGCCAGAGCTTACCCATGAATTCTTCTGACGATTCTCTTTTTCAGGCGCAGATTCTCCAGCAGTTGCTGAGTTTCTTCCGTCATGCTCGTCTCCCTAGTTCAAACGGATCTGGAAGTATTCCCGGCCGAGCTTTCTGAGGATCACCGTCTCGACGCGATCGAGATCGTACAGTCCGTACTGTGCGGCTTCTTCGAGTGCCTCTCGCAGAGGCTCGCGGGGATAGTCATTCACCATCGAGAGCAAGCGCCGCAACGCCAGGGTTCCGCGGCCGGCACTGTGTTCCTTGAGGGCTTGCACGTAGCCGGCAAGTTCAGGAAGTGTTTCCAGCAAGATCTTTTCTTCGAGTGACGTCTCCGACAGCTTCACTCCTCGACCACGCGGGCGACGATGCTCGGGCAAGGTAAAGTGGCGCCCGGTTGGTTCCGCGACCCTGGGATGGGTGGCGATCAGGCGCGGTCCCTCATAGATCTCGATGGTGTCCTTGCTCTCGCGTACCTCTACACGTCGGCCGATCATTTCCACGGGGACGGAATAGCGGTTGGTCGCAACGCTGACATAACCTTCGACATCCACGATGCGCTGATGCAGAAGGTAGACCGGAGGCACCCAGACTGGCAGTGGTTTCAGGAACGCTTGCTCGATGGCAAAGAGTTCTCGCGCGCTGGCCTTGAGTTTCGCTCGGAAAGTTCCGTTCACCTTGTCGCACCACTCGCGAGCCTGGCGGTTGGCGTCCTCCCAGTCCCGGAAGGCGCGGCCGGCCAAAAAGTTGTTTTCAATATAGGAGAACCTCCGTTCCACGTGAGCGGAACGATTGGCATCTCCTTTCTCATGGGCTTTGAACGCGAAGTGGTAGCGTTCACCAAAGGCTTGCATCTCCGGGACGGGAACCATATCGCGTCCGGTCCCCTGGAGCACCACCAGATGCGTGTTGTCGATCATGCAGGTGGTACAGCCGCCGCCCAGGTAGTGCAAGGCATCGGTAAGGAACACCTTGCAGTGGAAGCGCGTGAAGTTGGGATAGAACTGAAAGAAGACCATGCGGGAGTAACACAGAACCAACGAGGCCGTTTGCACGCGGCGCTCTTTACCACCTAGGTTGATGATGTGCGGCGAAGTGTCGTGCTGCATCTCCTGGCCCGGTTCGAAGGAGTATCGCCCGACCGGTTTCTTTTCTTCCTGGCCGATTCCTTGACGCCGGCAGAAGGCCGTCAAGGCTTGGTAGGAAAAACCAGCGCCGGAGGCGACCAACTCTTCATGCACACGAACGAGATTTCCCTTACACGATGCATAGAGCTCCAGAATCGCCTCGCGGTACGGAGCGGCTGCCTCGGGACGTTCGATGCGGGGCACATCGGCCGAACCTGTGCGGAGCACTTCTCGCACCGCGCCGCGCGAAACTCTCATGACCCGTGCAATACTGCGCAGGCTGTGCCCCTGTTCATGCAGCTTGAGGATTGCCGTTCGTGTGCTCTGGTCCAGCATGTCCCATCTCCTGCTCAAAACGTTCTGCCATACCACGGGTCTCCTCCAGAGACTGCCGAAGACTCCGCGCCAACTCTTCACGTTCTCTTTCCAGGAGATTTTGCAGTGCTCCTTGGCGAAGCCGCCGATGCGCCCGTCGCGCGACCGAGCCCAACACCTCGATATCGGTCCGAAGATTCTCCTCGGGACTCGATGACGGTGGAGGAGATGTCAGCGACTCCTTGAAGGCCTTCAGGAAAAGCAACGGGGCTTCGAGCAAACGTTGGCGGGTGACCGCGTTTCCGTCACGATACGCGGCATAAAGAACGGCCATGTCCCGGCTACTCAGCCGGGACGAACCAACCCCTTCGACCAGCCGAAGGCAGGCTTGCTGGTTGGCGCGCGCCAAAGGAACCAAATACTTTTCCGCGGCATGCGCCACGATTTCGCCTCGACGCACGCGTTCCTGAATCGATTCCGGCAGTTCGCGCACCAGGGCCAGGCGCCGGCTGACCCAACTGACCGAGCGAGTGAAACGTCGGGCCAGCTCTTCCAGGGACAGTTGGAATCGCTCGTGGAGTTCCACAAGCAGCCAGCTCTGCTCCAACGCCGTTTCCGATTCCCCCGTGTGCCACAGCCGACTCACCACCAAGGCTTCTGCCTCGCCGCACTCCCAGCAGAAGCTACCGACCGTGTCGCGGCCGAGACGGCGCAGGGAACGGACACGCTTGTAGCCATCGATCACTACAAAGTGTTCATCACCGCCCTGCCTCACCACCACGATCGGAACCTGTTGGCCGACTTCGGCGAGCGAGCTCAATAGTCGTCGCTCGTGATCTGGGCGTGCGATCCGTAACCGGTCGTAACGCAGTTCCAATTGATGAAATTCCAACTCCATCCCTTCCGCCTTCGACGCAATCAGAACACAACGCGGATCTCGTCTTGCGCGAGGTACCCCCCAAGTGCTCCTCTATCCCCAGTGGATTCAAGGAAATAGCCTCATATCTCGTCTTGCGCGGCATGGTGGAGTAATGTGCCCATAACTCCAATGAAATCAGCCCCTTTGACCCCGAACTCGTCTTGCGCGAGATCCCAGGGAAGTCGCGACAGCGGCGGCCCCAACCGTAACGGTTCCGGTGGCTGTTCTGACAGACTCCGAGCCTGGATCCGCCGAGCGATGAAATAGTCGGGATTCCGTGCGCACCACTTAGCTTGGGCTTGTTGGTGACGGGCCTTCTGGCAGGAGGAATTACGACAAGCCCGCTGACGAGCACCTACTCGCGGATCAGGTCGGAACCAATGTCGACAAATACAGCAAGGTCTCTTCGCAAGGTTTCCCATGGCGACCATTGTCGCCATCCTTATATTCAACTGCGTGCGCGATCCTCTATCAGCCTGCGGTCTGCTGGGTCAATTCTGCGAAGCAAAGCCGGTCCATTCTTGGCGAGCGGCGAAGGCAAAGTACCCTCAGGCAAGAAATCGCTCCGTTTCCAATGCAGCTATGCCTATTAGGTCACCGCATCCACGTTTTGTGATTTGAAGCAGAATTCCCATAGCTACAATAGGATTAGTACCTCACCAGGTATATCGCTTCCCGGGCCCGATTAAAACAGGAGAACCTGCATGAATATCCGACGTATTTTGGTCGTTGCAACCGTTTTGGCGCTCACGTCGCCCGCTATCTTCGCTCAGCTCTTTGCCAAAAATACGAAGGTCCCCAAGGTGCTCGAGGCACGCTTCGTGACCGGCGAACCCGTCTGGCGCGAGCTACCCGTTCGCCCGGACTTCCAAAAGAACTACGACAAGATTTGGCAGACGGTAGTCAACACCATCCTCGAACACAACTTTGATATCGCTACGATGGATAAGGACTCCGGGTACTTCCGGACGCTGCCGAATTCAAAGATCGTAGCCATGGGCACAAACTGGACCTACAAAGTGCAGATCAGCATCAAGCTGGTTTCGACCCCCGGCGATGCCAAGGCCGATCCTCCCGTCCTGGCAAACGTAGAGAAAGTTCGCCTCCAGGTTTCCGGCGAAGTGATCAACGTAGACGCAAGGGGAGTAATGCGGTCCGATTTCCTCGGATACGACCAGGTCCTGCTTCAAAGCCTTTTCCAGGACCTCCAAGCCAAACTCGGCGGCGCCTAATTCGCTCGTGCATCCGGTCCGACCCTTGGCGGACCTGGTTTGCGCCGATACGAACACTGTCGACTAGACCCTCGCTTCCTTCATTCTTCCCGCAATGAGCGACGACACTATTGATCCATTTGCGAGACCGCTACCGATATTAGTTTTGAGTTTCGTTCTACAACGGTATATATATAAATCAGTATGGAACAGGTTTTGACATCCGTTGGATGGAGCTTGCTGCTGTTGTTTTCCTTCGGACCTTGCAGCGGGAAAGTGATGGCTGGCCAGTCCAATCGTGAAGAAGCAGAGAAACTTCTGCAACAAGTCGCAAAACTTACAGACATACGAGCGCCAGGGACTCACTCATTTCGATTGACAGCTCACCTGACAATCAAATGGCCTAAAAAAGGCCCAACAAGTGAAGGAGCTTACAGCCTTTTTTGGAACTCGCCAGACTCCTGGAGAGATGAAGTCAGTTTTGCAGATTATTCACAAGTACGGGTAGTTGAAGGCAACAAGCTCTTTGTGTTCCGTAACCCTCCCAGGCCGCTCCCAGAAGTATTTCGGTTGCTTGCGTTGTTGGAATGCCCCCAACTTTTTCGTCTTACGCCGGAGACAAATGTCCAGTACCTGAAAGTGCGCGGCAAAAAAGGAAAAACGGAGAAGGTTGTTGGAGTCTCTCGGGGCGGCGCTTCCTGGAAGATTGTTGTCCCCCTCGATTCGCCGTTGGAACTACCTACTCGCGTTGAATACTCGGACTCAGACCTTCTATACGTTTTCAATAACTACACGGAATTCGATGGACACCAGTTTCCGCACACGTTGACCAGATACGAACGAACCAAAACAGTACTCGAAGTCCGAGTGGATGAGATTGGGGAAGCTACTTTCGAACCCGCTTCGTTTGCGCCTCCTGCCAATGCGAAGGTCTTCTCCTGGTGTGCACATCCGCAGCCAGCGAGGCCGACGGGGTTGCACGAACTGAGTTCCTTTATTCGGCCTACCCGTGGCCTTACTATGAACCCTGTCGCCATCTACGGAGTGATTGGTAAAGATGGGATATTGCACGATTTCACAGTGCTTCGATCAGCCAGCAAGGGAGCGGATTCCTACTCATTCTGGCTGAATCAATTGTCTCAAGAGAGGTTCATCCCAGCAAAATGCGGAGATGACGCTGTAGAAGAGGAATTTGTTATGGAAATTTTTCCACGATGACGGGCCAGGTCGGTCAAGCCCTGGCTGACCGCAGCTTTCGGTCTGAGTGACTGGTTTCTGTACCTTGCGATCGTGTCCCCAGGAGAATCAATTACCAGCAAAATGTCCGCTGAGGCGTCACGAGCCGATCAGCCGCCAGACTTAAAGACGGCAGCTTGCGGCGTGCGGGCAGGATCACGCTTTTCCGGAATGAAGTCACGAATGTACCGGCGGCAATGAAGGACAGTAATTTGAATTACCCGAAATATACTCGAAAGAGTTGGTGAAGGTCCAGAACATCGCAACTCTGCGGCAACGCGAACTATCGGCAGTTAGACAACACGATTTCACGGACCACTCAGGAATTCGTCAAACCAGGCAAGGCACAACTGGCTTACAACAAAGCCGAAAGCGTGACTTCTTCCGTGCTTCCCGTGCAGTTATCCTCTCCGAGCAGTTTTGCAATTACATCGGCGGCGGTATATCCGGGGGTATCTGGCAGCAGGAAGGCTGAAATTCCGCTGACGTCATCGCCCGTGGTAACTATCCCGCTTTCCACGGATTTTCCGGCGCGTGTTTGCGGGATTCCGATATTCGCCAGCAACGCGTTGCAAAGGCATTTTCTCCCCGCCGTCGCTTCTTGCTGTCCGCCCTTGGACATGTACACACTCACAGGCTCACTCGCGCAGCGAAACCCGACCTCCCCTTCCGGAGTTCGATAAGCCTCGCTCAAATATCCGAGATCGCAAATTCGCGGCCTCGAGAGGTAGACTTCGTTCTGCGAAAGCGTGCGTTCCAGTCGCGCAACCTTAAATGGATAACCCGTCGGCGATGCCAAAGGATCGGTAAACACATGAGCCGCGCCGGAGATGGACTTGCGCAAAAGCGATTGTTTGTAATCGGTGCGCAAAGCTGACTCCGCGCAGAAAGCAAATGCGGTTCCGACCTGCACGCCCGCTGCGCCAGCCCCAAGAGCCTCGCGCACCTTATTTGCGCTGCCATATCCTCCGGCCAGCCAGAAGGGGAGGCCGAGTTCCCGCATCTTTGCCAGGTCAACTCTGTCGCGCTCCCCGTAGAGCGGTTCTCCCGACTCGTTTAGTTGCATCTTCCCGCGTGGCGGGGCATTGTGCCCTCCGGCAGTGGGCCCTTCAATAATAAATCCGTCGACTTTCCCGTTGGACTTCCTCAGAAGAGTTACGGCCAAGGTGTTCGAGGCGACGATCCCCAAGAAATAGGGGCGCCGGAGTGGCGGAAGCTCGCGCTCCATAAAATTGCGAGGCACCAACTGGACCGTAGTGTCATCTCCAACCACTGCGCCCGTGACGTGCAATTCGTAGGTGGCATTTTCGTGATTGGCGAAACGATCGAGGACACCGGGAATCTTCAGCGGTATCCCCGCACCCATCAGCACATAGCCAACGCCAGCCAGCATCGCTCCGTAAATCGACGGCAAAAGTGGAATCTGAATCTTTTCCAGGAAGTTGATCCCGACAGGGTTGTCGTGACCTTCTCGGGCCAAGCTGACCTCAACGAAATTAGCTACGATGCACAACTCAATCGTTTGCCGTGGAGTGTTTCTAGAATGTTTGGGCAGGGTCTTATACGGCTGATTTTCGCGCTTGCCGCCAGGGATATAAAGGCTTTCCCATACGCGCTCCGCCATTTTGGGAAAAGGAAAACGATTGAGGCCGCGTCGCATGTGCCCGCCGGGGTCGCCGTCCTGTAGCCGCCTCGCCAAAATTTGATCCAACGCCGTGCCCGACACTACGCCAAGTTGGCCGAGCCGAGACACCGCCTGCGCCAGCCGCCAATTCGATACCCCGGCGCCCATTCCTCCTTGAATGATGATTGGATGTGATTTTGACATGTGCAAGATTTGTGGTGACGCCAACGCTCGCGAGTAACCTTACTTTATTTTTTCTTGGCAGCTCCCATCGCAAAGTATCTCCGCTCAACGCGTGGTGCTAAGTAGGGAGCAGGTGAACGCAACATAAAACATTGCTCGACAGAAACACCAAAGACAGGAAAGGGAACACTGCGCGCCTGTTTGGGCGCGAGCGCCTCTATTTCCACATCTAAAGGATGCTATTACGCCCCCCGCCACTTCTATGCAGTTTTGAACAGTTTTCCTATCGAGAGAAAAATCCACGCCAACAGATCCGTAGTTCCGTCCAGCGATGAAGAAATACAGGCCGACCTATGACGATTGGCATTCGCAAACTTGCGACACTTCAGAAGGGCGGGACTTAATCGGTGTTGGCAGGTTCTCCTTCCGCCAATCAATAATCCTCCATGAGCCAGACGTTGGCATCCCATGACTGCGCCTGGAACGCGAGGTACTTGCCATCGGGGGACGCGAGAGGCCGGGTCATCCACTGCTTCTGGGCGTTGTTCAAGAGCATTCTCACCTTGCCGGACAGCGCAACGCGGATGAGATTAAACGACTCCGGCAGGAAAGTTGTTACGAAGAAACTTTTGCCGTCTGCTGCCCAGGCCAAAGATTGGAAGTCTCCGTAACCGGTCTCGGTTGCAATTTCGTGCCAGGTCCGGTCGGAGAGATTGAAGATTTCGATGTGGTTCCGGTGGCTATGATCAACGACGGCAATTTCGGAGCCATTTGGAGATAGCGCCCAAGCAACGGCCCAGTTGCGATCCACCTCAATTTTCCCCAGTAAATCCCCTTTGCCCTGTACTGGATCAAGGGAATAGAAAAGGAGATTCTTTCCCTCCCAACTGTTCACTACGCAAGCGTTCCCAGGCTCTTGTGGGCAAGCAAAGTCGGTGTCGACTCCTGTCACGTAGGGAATCTCAAAAACCTTTTCGGCCGGTCCGCCGCCACTGGGTTGCCGCATCAACCTAACAGAAGAGGGAAGTGCGTTGTTCTCCGCACGGGGTATCTCCCAATAGAGAATCCACTCTCCGTCGGGACTCGGACCATTCCCAAATCCAAGGTCTCCTTCGGCGCTCGATATGAGTTTTTCCGGAACACTCTTATTTATTTCTTGTTTGAATAGCTCCATCTTTCCATTTCGGTCGGAAACAAACAGCAGGCTGCGGTCATTTCGCTCCCCGGCCTCCGGGAAACTATCGTGATTATCGAGGGTTAACCGGATCGGCGTTCCCAAGCCGCTGGAGCGCGGATTGATTTCCGTGACATAGACATCCTCGCGAAGTCGCCCTTTAACATAAGCAAGAATTCTTCCGTCGGCCGTCGTTGTCTCACTCGAGGCCCCGAAGTCGCCCCACCGTGCCAGTTCTTGCGGTTTTCCAGCAGGAGATGCACCGGTCGGATTCACGCGTATCCGCCACAGGCTCCGGCTTGGTTTCGCGGCTGGCCGGCCGGAGTTTTCTTCAACAGTGAAGATAAACGTCCCTTCGCGCGTCCAACTCAAGCAGTCGAAACCATTGCAGCCGAAATGATGAGAGGGTGGCAAACTTGACTCGGCCAGAAGTGTCCTCGCGGGTCCTCCGCTTGAAGGCTGAATTTGGATAGAAGTATCCACTCCGGCTGCACCGTTTCTCTTCCGGCGCTCATAGGCAACCCATTGGCCATCGGGCGACCAGACGGGGCTTCCAAATCCTTGTCCCTCCTCCGCGGCAGCCAGCTTTCGAGGTTCTTCCCCATTCAGTCCCGATATCCAAATCTCCTTGGGCTGGTGCAACGCTCCACTTTTGAAAACCATTGACTTACCGTCGGGCGAAATCGCTGGCGATGAGGTATCGCGCCGCAATCTTCGCGGTGCGGCTTCGCCTAAGACTGCTACCGTCCAGATGCTTGTCTCCTCCGAAACGGAAGCGCGTCTTGTAATTAATAACTGTCCCTCTTCCGGGAACCAACGAATTTCCCAAATCTGCGATGCGGGAAAATCGGCGGGAAGGGAGATAGCTCGGATTTCCCCTGAATATACCGAGCGCATCAGGAGCCCCGTCTGGTCCACATAAGCTACGTATCTGCCATCGGGCGAAACTGCCGCGCAAGTGATGTAATCTTCCGAAGGATTCGCCGTGAGCTGCCGTTCGATTGGTTTGGGTAGAGTCGCCGAGTCGCGGTGATGCCATCCGCGCCAGGCAACCGCTGCAACCACCAGAAAAAACGCGACGGCGCCAGCCAGAAATGTTGCCCGGCCCCAGTTCATTTCGGTTGATCTTTCAGCGGCTCCGGTGGCAACGGCAGAGCCTTCCGCGTGTTCCACTTCCCGTTCAGGGCTCAAGACCGTCAGGTCGGACCGCCGATCAGCGGCAGCACCGCCGCCAGGCAAGGTTACAAACTGAATGGGGTGTCTGGCGGGTTCGTAAGGATTCACGGAAGCGATAAAACGGTATCCACGACGCGGGATTGTCTGAAGGTATCGGGGATGCTCCGTGTCGTCTCCGAGCACATCGCGGATCTGCTTCACGCAAAAATTAATCCCTCCCTCAAAGTCAACAAAGGTGTTCTCACCGGGCGCACGTCAGCAGGGCGGCGCTTTCGAGAAGCGGCGTGATTTTCTCTTAGTCCTGCAGTAGTATATACGGCAGGAGGACCAAGCATGGATGATCTCACACCTGCAGTCCCTTCGCGCATTACACAATTAGCAGCAGCCTTCTCGCATCCGGAACCGATGCGACGAGGTTCGCTCTGTGAACGCCGGATGAAGTGCGGACAAGGAGTCTGCGCCTGTCAACACGATCCTAAGGCAGCCCATGGTCCTTACTTCCTCCTCACGCAGAAGGTCGAGGGCAAGACCCGTTCCCGCTATGTCTCTCCCGAACAGGTGCCGGTGGTCCGGCGGCAGATCGAATCGGGACGGCAATTTCGAGAACGCGTCGAAGCCTATTGGGAGGCCTGCGAGCGATGGGCCGATGAACAACTCGAAGCGATCCCGGTCTCCGCAGAGGGGGCCGAAAAAGGGGGCTCTCCGCGGACCTGGAAAGCGAAATCGCCCAGGAAATCGAAACGCTCTTAGGTCCTCAGGCGCTGGCCGAACTGGATTTTGAAGCTGTGGAGACGTTCGCACGGCGGCAGGCGTTGCGTCTGGCCGCTCGGGCCCTGGAACAACGGCTCAACACGGACACCAGCGATTATGTGGGACCGGAATTACCTTGCCCCTGCGGCGGTGTGGCCCGCTATCACGGCCGTCACGGGAAGACCTTCGAAAGCGTGTTGGGACCTCTGCATTTGAAGCGGGCTTACTACGACTGTGGCCGATGCCACCATGGATTCTGCCCGCGGGACCGAGCGCTGAAACTGGAATCGTTTTCCCTGACGCCCGGAGTTCTGCGCATGACTGCCAGCGCGGCAGCGCTGGTGAGCTTCGAGGAGAGCGGTGCGCTGTTGCACGAATTGGCGGGCGTGGAAGTCAGTGTCAAGCAGGTGGAACGGGCCGCCGAAGCGCTGGGGGCCGAGATCGCCGTGGATGAACGCCAGGACGTTGAAAGGATGCGCGAAGTGGCCCCTACCATGTATCTGGGCCTGGATGGCACCGGGGTGCCCATGCGCCCGCAAGAAGTCGCAGACCGCGCGGGCAAGCAAGCCGACGGCTCGGCCAAAACCCGCGAAGCCAAGCTGGTCACTGTCTGGACGGCGGAATCGCGAGATAGGGAAGGCAAACCCGTGCGCGATCCAGGATCGATCAGCTATTCGAGTGCGATTGAAAGCGCCGCCACTCCAGATACCAGCCCCCACCTGTCGGATTTTGCCGCGCGCGTACAGCGCGAGGCCAGCCGCCGCGGTTTCACCGAAGCCCTGCGTCAGGTGGTGTTGGGCGATGGCGCGACCTGGATTTGGAACACGGCTACCGAACTGTTCCCGCAAGCCTCTCAGATTCTCGATCGCTTTCATGCCAAAGAACATCTCGGCGAAGTGGGAAAGGTCATTTATGGAGACAGCCCCGAGGGCAAGGCATGGATCGATGCACGTTGTGAGGAGCTTGACGAAGGTCACTTGAAATCCTTGGTGCACGCGCTGCGCAGCCACATCGGTCAACACAAAGAGGCGCAAGAATGTATTCAATACATCTGGAGAAATCGACGGCGCATGCGGTATCCCCAGTTCGAAAAACAAGGCTTCTGTACTTCGACCGGCGTCGTGGAGTCTGGTTGCAAAATCGTAGTTGGGACGCGGCTCAAGCGGGCAGGCATGCACTGGACCGTCAAGGGCGCCAACGCCATCATCGCCCTGCGCTGCAGCAAACTCAGCGGACGCTTCCAGGATTTCTGGGAACGCCGCTCAGAGGGAAAGCAGGTGGCTGCATGACTTCCCTAAATCTGATGTGCGCCCGTTCTCACCCCACAAGCACCGCCGAATCTCATCCCGCGACACAATTTGTCCTGGGCGTTCCACAAGCAACAGGAGTACGCGAAAGGGCTGTGGATGAATTTCCACGGGAATTCCGGCTTTGCGGATTTCTCCGCCCGCGGCGAATAGTTCGAATTCGCCGAACCGGATTACCTCGGGAGGATGCGCTGGTGAAGCCATAAGCACGTTTCGCCGCAACAACGGGGGCGTATTGTACCACCGGCCTGCTTGCCAGTAAGGGAGATTTCAGAAACGCGCTAGCCCGAGCTTATCTAATATCTTTTCAGCGAGTTAGACTCTCATATCGCTCTCAGCTAATTCTCACCCTCGTCATCATTGTCAACGCAAATAGCCGCGGCTAGTTTTCCATGGAACATCGTGCGGTCTGTGCGGCGTCGAGACCCTCGCGTCTGTCAAGATCCGCGTCCCAGAAGTTGCAGATGCCGATTCCAAAGGAGGGAATCCTATGAAATTCAAGACGAATGCCTGCATGCTCGTCTTTTGGCTATCCGTGGCGCTGGGCTTCGCAGTTCCGTCGGAGGCACAGAAGCGCCAGGAATCCAGTCTCATCGAGTTCGATCCCCCTGGCACAATCTCCATGTCCACCCCGGCATGCGCGCCCTCCTGCGGTACCTTCGCCTATGCCAACAATAGCGAGGGCGTGGTGGTTGGCACCTACACGGACGCGAACGTGGTTCCACACGGTTTCCTTCGCTCCCAGGATGGCGAATTTACTTCCTTCGATGCTCCTGGAGCGGGCACGGGGACCGGTCTCGATTAGGGTACGGTGGCATACAGCATCAATGACTTGGGCGTGATCACAGGGCAGTACGAGGACTCGGGCTTTCTCTACCACGGATTTATCCGTTATCACGACGGCTCGTTCTCCACGTTCGATGCGCCTGACGTAGGAAGTAACGGAGTCGGAACCTTTGGCTTCAGCATCAACGTCGAAGGCGAAGTTGCGGGAATGTATCTTGACGGCGGCTTGATTTATCACGGATTCGTTCGTGACCCCGCGGGAAGAATCACGGAGTTCGACGCGCCTGGCGCTGGAACAGGTCAATTCCAAGGCACCTACTCTTGCCAGGAAACATGCTTGAATTGGCTGGGCGAGAGCGCGGGCTTTTTTTACGACGGCAATAGCGCTACCCATGGGTTCGTGCGCGAACCGAATGGCAAGATCACCGTAGTCGACGCGCCTGGAGCGGGAACAGGCGCCTACCAGGGTACGGCGATTTCCAGTATCAACTGGGAAGGTACAACCACAGGATACTACGTGGACGCGAACAACTTTTGTTACGCATTCGTGCGCACTCGCGACGGCAAGTTCACCCAGTTTTATGTTCCCAGTGCGAACTTTCCCGGGCAAGGCACGGTGGGTTATTCCATCAATTCCAGCGGCGCTGTCGCCGGCAACTATTTCGATGCGAATTTTGCCTATCGCGGAATGGAGCGGTCTCCTTACGGCAACATCGTCATGTTTGAGGCTCCCCACGCGGGAGGTGCTGCCAACCAGGGCACGCGAGTTTCCACCAACAACGCGCTAGGTGTTGTCGCCGGCTGGTATATTGACCAAAACGGCCTCAATCACGGTTTTGTTTGGTATCCCGACGATAAGTGATCGCTCGACGAGATAGCCAACTTCCACGTATCACTCATTCAGCATGAGGCCATGTCCTGGCAAACGCGCAAACAGGACAGCCTAGCCTACACAGCCTAGCCTACACAGCCTAGCCTACACACTTTTCCGATTTCCCGACTTCTGCTAGCCTCCTGGATTATTCTCGCGAGTCAGTACGCTCTGCGGTTGCTCGCTGGACAGAGGACAGGAGGAAAAATGAACCATGACGCGAGGCTGATGTCCGGCATTCTTTTAATTACCGTCCCGACGATTCAGTACGGTGGCTACTTTTTGCTTAGGCTGTTCAACGGGAAAATGCCGGGGATGAAACCTTCACCGCTGCAGACAAGTTTCTTTCGGGCAGGCCATGCGCATGCCGGCGTGCTCGTGATTCTCTCCCTGATCTGCCAGATATTGGTGGAACACGCCGCGCTGGGGCCCGAGCTCGCGTGGCTGGTGCGCATCGGTGTTCCGTTGGCCGCTATTCTAATTCCGCTGGGGTTCTTTCTTTCGGTGGCGTCAACGCCGGATCGTCCGAACGGATGGATTAGATCGTTGTATGCGGGAGCGCTGGTACTTGCAATCAGTGTTGTCGTGCTGGGAGTCGCTTTGATTCGGGCATGAGCCGAGGCTTCTTGTTCTCAACCTGAATTCCCAAGTTGGCCACAAAATGGGTTGAGCGAGATGGTATGGCGCGTTTCTTTTGCATGTGTCTTCCTGTTGACATCCAACTTTGCCGAAGTTGCAGTTTGTCTCACTAGAAAACAACAGTAACCCTGTCGTTTCGACCGGAGGGACGGCGCTTTTTGCCGTCCCGGTGCGGAGAAACGGTTTTGCATCGCACGCTTTTTGTGCGATGCACTCGCTAGGCAACTCTGGAATACAGGTTGAAGCGACCGTACCTGTGAAGCGAACCGCGAGATTTGCGCTTTCTGCGCCTCTTTGCCCGGAAGCAGGCCCCGAGATTTCCGGCCACAGCGACCGTCCGACCGCCAATCAAGAATCTTCGGATGACCGCTGCCGCAACTAGCCGCCCACAGTCATTTCGCTTGTGTGCAAGACACAATCTCTTGATTCTTCAGATATACATCGCAGAGGCCCACCATGTCCTTCGGACATACATAGGCGCCGTCATGACTCGTACAATGTCCGCGCTTCAGAATCTCGTCAACCACGTTTGGCACAAGTGCACCGCAACTCGACACTGCCTCATTCTTGAGCATCGCTTGACACAATCCAAGCATGCCTTTGACCGGGCACAGGTATTTCCCAGGCTCGCCGCTGCTGCGAACACCGAGCACTTGACATCCTCCGCCTGTTAGCGTCCTGTCGGCCACGTCTGCTTCCTTCGCGATGTCTTTGACCTCGCCAGTGCTCGCGTTATAGACCTCGGTGAAATCGATCACACAAGTCGTTCCTGCATGGCAGCCGAAATCAATGCCATTCGGGGGAAGATCAACCGCAAGCTGAGGAAACCAAACCGGCCAGGTCCACGTATTCGACCACACCGCGACGTCCACGAACACAGTCGGCGCGAGGCCTGGTGTCAAGGTAAACCCGAGGTTGTAGACCGGGTTCCCGATGCTGAAATGGCTGTCGTTTCCTCCTGCGATCGGGCTGACGCCTAGCGACACCGTCTGTCCGGTTTTAGTCAGACGCGTTTGCCGTCTCAGGACCTCGTCGTTCAACGTGAACTCCAGCTTGTTCGAATGGAGATTCACATTCACCGCGGGGAATACCTGTCCACCCACCGCGCCAAAATTGAACAAATCCCCAAGCAGATCAATGCTGTTAAAGATAAAGGGTGAGTCGATGCCATGAGTTCCGGGAGCCGGCGGCTGGAACTTGCCATGCGTATAAGGAGCCGGCAGCAGGTCCGTAAAATCCACGCCAACCTTGAAACCTTGCCCGCCGCTCCCCACAACGGGAAGATTGTAATCAAACCCGGCGTCCGCGCCGACCTGCGCCACCAGTTCCTTGCCGTCGTACATCTGGTCGCCGGAAAGTCCCGCTGAGAAGAAATCGTTTACGGTGCCCTCAATCGGCTCGAAGGTCGCCGTCAAATTCGCCTCAGCCGAATTATTCCCGTGGACTACCGTGTGATACTTAAACTGGGTTCGGATCGGGAAGCGCAACCCAAAACCATAATTGAACCCGGCATGCAGATCGACGCTGTAAGTTGAAGAGCACCCCAGCACGCACCAGTTGATCGTCACGCTAACTCCCCAGCTCCACTCATAGTCATGGCCGATTGTGAAACCCGTAAGAAAAATGTACGGACCCATCTCATAATCGGCGGCCTTATCTCCGCCGGGGGCAGCAGAAGCGCTCGGATGATGCAACGCTGTTGCCGGAACCACTTTCAGGAGTTTGGGGAAGTTGGCAGGGCTGGCACCGTGTTCCGGTACGCCTTCGCGCAACATTTGCTGGACCGCCGTCATCTCCCCGGCGTTGGTAGCGTTCGCCAGGGCGTGTTGCGGGTGCGCGTAGTTGGCCGACTCCAGCTTGGGCACGAACATCGTCTCTTCAATTCGCTGTGCCGATGAGTTGATCATCTCTTCCTTCAGCTGGTCGTCGTTGAGGCTCCCCAGCCGCGCGGTTTCGGCTTGGCCAATCTGGGCTGTAATTGCCGCGCGCTGGCTTGGATTGGCCAGCGATTTCCGCAATTCAGCAATACCCTTGCTCGCGTCGGCATCCGCCTGCGGGTTATTGCGCTGGAAGGCCGCGATTGCCGCTTGCCGTTTCTCTGGAGCGGCTACGTAATGTGCAGCGCCAGGTTTGCTGAACTCCGCCACGCGTTCGCCTACCGATGCGCGTGTAAAGCACTCAATCCCGGCACGCGAAAGTTCCGCACGCGCGCTCGGATCACTGCACTTTCCGGGAAGTATGCGGTAGCTCACCACATGATGAATCACCAATCCCTGCTCAACCTCACTAATCTCTGAACTTTCCTCCTGCACTTGCACGTGCTGCGGAATCGCATGTAACCGTTGTGCTACGTTGAACACCGCTTTGGGATTCTCCAGCATTGGCCGGAAATCGAGCCGCGCCACGCCCAAAGTAACTTGAGAGTTGCTGCGCAAATCGGGGAGCGCGTACTCCCGCACTACATGCAAGCGCTGCATCTTTTCTGCATGCGTCCCGCTGCCGAGCATCACCGAGTTCGGGATTGGGTGCGAATTTGTTGCTCGCGGTTGTGCCTGTTGGGCATACGGCCGTGCCTGTGGAGTGTACGGCTGTGCTTGTGGCGCATATGGCTGTGAAGGCGTCGGACTGGCCTGCGTTGGTGCTTGACTGGCCTGCGCCGGTGGTGCTTGTTGCGCGTTTGGCCGCGCAGCTGCCGGACTTGGCGGCGTAGTTTGTGGCCGCCCGGCCACAAAAATTCTCGCGGCATCAATCTCCATATTGCTGCCGTTGCGCCGCATGGGGCCAAACACCGAGACACTTGCGCCTTGCGTTAGCGCGCTAAGCGATGCAGGCTGTCCACCCTGGCAGACGGTGACGGAGCTGTTGTAGTGCACGAGGACAGTTTGATCACCGTAGGTAACGTTCATCGAACTTCCGTCCGGCGCTGAGGAAATTTTTCCCGTGAACTTTCCTTCTCCTTTCGCGGGATTCATTGCACCGCAATCGGACTGCGGATGCGCTGCGACAGTGGTTACCGCAAACAAAAGCATGAATGGCAAAGACCGGAGCATACCTGCGTGGAATTTTCTCAAGATGCACTCCTATGTTTGACCGTGGCTAGATGGGCGAATCGTCGCAAGTGCCGCGACAATTGCCGAGGATTATATGCGCAACCTGCCGAAAATTGCACCTGTGGATTCTAGGCTGAATTAGAGGCCGAATTTGAATAACTCCCGATTAAAGCTAACCGGCCATGGGCCATTAGAAGGAACTTGGACGCCTAGCCCACTAATCGTGCCCATCATTCAATTGTGGTAGATTTTTGTATCCGCGCACTCCTCGTTTTTGGAGTCCTCGACAGCCGGATCAAAATCAATGAACAACCCAGACAAATTGATCAACGCCATTAAGCTTCGTGATATCGACCAAATCAGGGCAATTCTGGACGAAGACGGCGAATTGGTGAACGCCCACGACGAAACGGGCGCAACCCCTCTTCACTACGCCGCCTTTGATGGCCTTCGCGATATCGTCCAACTCTTGCTCGACAGTGGCGCGTCTATCAACTCCACCGACACCCAGTTTGGCGCTACCCCAGCCGGTTGGGCTATCGAGTACCTGCGGGAGAGGGGCGGCTATCTTGCCATCGAGCTGGCAGACTTTGCTTATGCCATTGAGCTTGGAGATGTTCGGTGGGTCGCACGATTTCTGGAACGCTTTCCTGCTCTTCGTCAGGGCAAAGATATAAACGGAAAGCCCTTTCGACAACTGGCGGCAGAGTCAGGCAACCCAGAAGTTATAGCCCTCTTTCGATTGCCTGGCGAGGCTGGAAGTTGAACCACCCCCAACAACAAAACAACCTAGTTTCGATTCCGTGTGGATTTCAATTCTTTCGGGCCCGATTAGCGCGGTGCCCAGCCCCCCTCACGGATTGCTTTGGATGAATTGCGTAATTTGAGCGTTATCGGCATTGATTTGCTTGACGAACGCAACCATCGCATTCACAAGATCACCCGAGTGACTCTGGATATCGCTCTGAAACTCCGGTCGATTCAGATACACCAGGAATCGCCGCAGCACATCACCTTTCACTTGCGGCAAGATCTTCGGGTCCTGTATCGGTGTCAGGTTCACAATTGCATTCACCAATTCCGGATGATGTTGCGGGTCACTCTCAAACGTTGTGATCTTCGTAGCTAATTTAACGAAATCCTTGCGCGTCTCGCCGATTCCGCTTCCCGTGGCGCCAACTGCAAAATAAGCAGTCGCCGTGCCCGGCACAAGCGCGCCGTTCTTCATCACCATTCCAGAGGCCGCGCCGTACGAACTTAGAAACGTCACTTCCGCCAAGTCAATCTCCCAGGGATGCTGGCCCGGAACAAGATTCACCATCACGTGGCGATCCAATTCAGCGGTGTAGATCGTCAGGAAATCTGTCGCCGTCACTCGCCCGGCAGCAGGCAGACCCGCATAACCCGAACCGTCACAGTTCGTAAGCACCTTAAGTATCGCGGTGTAAAACGGGCCGGCATCCGGCGTTGTGGCGGGTTTCAAATAGTCCGCCATTTCGCTCAGATAGTCTTTATCCGAAGGATCCAGCAGCGAACGCCCCGGAGCGGCTCCATAGCTTCTCCCAGACTTGACGTTGGGCTTCTGGTATCCAACGTTGTAAAAGTAATCTCCCGAATCGATCTTCACCAGCGTTCCCGAACCGCTCGCCAACAACGCCATATCGCCGCTCGCGTCCACCGCAATCGCGGGGCTGGCCTTTGCTTTCAAGTTGGCATGAGCAACGAATGGTTGCAGCCCGGCTCGTATATTCTGTGGCGAGAAAGATTTCCCCTGTATGTTTGCCACAAAAGATTGAAAGTCAGCTTGCCCATTTGTGAACATCCCCAGCACCTGCTGGCTCACCTTCGAGTCGAATTGATTCACGTCCTGCGCAATCTGGTCTGCATTCGCGACGGTCACTGCCGTGCCAAAATCCGTCTCGGTCTTGTCAAAGATTCCGCTACCAGCGGCCTGCATAGCTTGCAAATACGTCTGCCCAACCAAGGTCGAGAGGTCGATGGTGCGTTCAGGCCCTCGCGGCAGCAGAACCGCTCCGCCTGGAAAGCCAGCACCAACAGCGTGGATACTCCCGATCAGCAAGATCGCAAGTAACAAAGACCCCAGCGCGGGCCTTAACCGGTTGCCTAAAAACCTCCATCCCGTCATTCCGAACGGAGTCCGCGGAGTGAGGGACGGTTTTACATCGCACGCTTTTCGTGCGATGAACCCCTCTTTTCTTGGGTTTTCAACGAAGAGAGATTCCTCGCTTCTCTCGGAATGACGGGCCAGGCCACTTCGTCCGCAGTCTCCCAAGCCCAAAACATATTTCCTTGAAAGGTTTCGGCGGCGGATTGCCTCAGTCATGGTCATCCTCCTGAGCTTTCCAAGAATGGCTGGTTTTTTCCCTAGAGTTGGCTTGCTCTAATGGACGAGATATATACCACAACTTGACCGTCATGCGGTGGGATACTTGTCCAGCAATTATGGGATAGAGTACCTGCGAAATTCATAAGATGTGCCAGGGGAAGGCGCATCTCGGACAGCAGCGATTCTCACTCCTTAGTGGCCAGCAAAACGCCTACCCGGAAGTTGGCCGCGTATCGGTTTGCTTGTCCAGCGCAGCGAGGACCCACTTCTGCAAAACGTCGCGAAATTGCGGCTGTATTTCGCGGAAAACCAAACCCACGCCAGACGGCTTGACGTACAGCACTGATGCCGGTGCCTCGAAATATTCGCCACTATGCTTAATCTTCAGCAATACAGGGTGCTTCATCTCAAATGAAGCAGGAGTCTCCAGGAAGCATCCGCGCAAACTGATCTCCGCCACGCGCGCGGGAACAACAGCCGTAGGCGAGTTTTCGGGAGCAATTTCTGCCCCAGCGCTGAACGGAAACCTCAATCCACGATGGTCTTGGTCCATAAGTAAGGCTATTCCATTGAAAAACCCGTGTCGAGCGGCTTGATGACCACCCGACGCGAACTGTTCAGCACTGGCCTTCCGGCCGGGTCTCACATCGAATTTGCACTATGCGGGCATGCGTTCTAGACTCTAACAATGGGTGGATTCATGAACAAAACAGCAACTATCGTGGCGCTTCTGTTTGCCTGGCCATTATTGGCGCAGACTCCTCCAGCGACGAATCCACCGCCAGCAAACCCGCCGGCCCAAAACCCTCCCACGCAAACGCCACCGGCCCAGAATCCGCCCACGCTCGAGCAACCCCAAATGGCCACCCCAGAACCTCAGGAAGAGAAAAAGCCGGATCTCTTGAAGAAGCCCGCAGCTTCTGCAGCGGCTAAGCCCGCCAAGAACTCGTCTGACGAAGGCAAAGTGGTCGAAGAGATCATCGCGCGCGTAAACAACGAGATCATCACGCGCTCCGAATTGGAAAAGGCCCGCACCACAGCCGAAGAAGGAGTGCGGCAGGATTGCACCGGGCGGTGTACTCCAGAACAGTTGCAAGCCGCCATCGAGGATAGCAAGAAGAATGCTTTGCGCGATTTGATCGACCAGTCGCTCATGTCGCAGCGCGGCCGCGACCTCGGCATCAGCGTCGAAACCGACGTCGTGAAGCAACTCGACCAGATTCGTATCCAGAACAAGCTGAAGGATATGGACGAACTGGAAAAAGCGGTCACTACCGAGGGACTAAACTGGGAAGACTTCAAGAACAACATCCGTAACCGCTTTCTGACCCAGCAGGTGATTTCGCGGGAAGTAGGTTCGCACATCACCATCGGGCACGACGAGACGCTGAAGTTTTACAACGAACACAAAAACGAATTCTCGATGCCGGAGGAAGTTGCCCTCCGGGCCATCGAGGTTTCCACGGAAGGGAAGACGGAAGCGGAAACTCCCGAACTCAAAAAGAAGGCGGAGTCTTATCTGAAGCGTATCAACGATGGCGAAGATTTCGCCGTTCTCGCAAAACGCTATTCCGATGGAAAGACGGCGCAGGAGGGTGGCTACCTGGGAGAATACAAGCGCGGCGAGCTTTCGAAGGAACTGGAAGACAAAGTCTTCGCCATGAAAAAGAACGAACTGACCGATGTAATCGAAACCAAGACAGGATTCCTGATCCTGCAGGTACTGGAGCATTTCACGGAAGGCATTCAACCCTTCGAAAAGGTAGAGCCCAAAATTCAGGACCATCTTTACAGCGAGCGCATGGAGCCCGCAATGCGCGAATACCTCAAGACTCTCCGTGAAGAGAGCTATGTGATCGTAAAGCCGGGATATCAGGATATGGCTGGCGGCGGCAACTCTGAAATTCAGGAAGTAAGCACCACGCCGGAAGCCTCCAAAGAGAAAAAGCATCACAAGAAGTATTTGCTGTTCGGCAAGAGCACCTCCGGCAAATGACGAAAAAACCCATGGTGAGCGATCTGGTAGCCGACCAGACGATTAGCGGATTTTTCCTGGTGCACGAAAAAGAAGTACGCAATACCGCGGCGGGCAAACCTTATCTCCGCATGGAGCTGGGCGACAGCAGCGGCACCGTGGAAGCCCGCATGTGGGACCAGTTTGAAGTGCCCGCGAAGGGCGTAAACCGCGACGACTTCGTCAAGGTCCAGGCCCGCGTCGAGATTTACCGCAACAAAACGCAACTTTCCCTGCAGCAGTTCCGTTTGGCCAAACCCGAAGAAATTAACCTGGCCGATTTTCTTCCGCACACTCGGTACAACGTGGATGAGCTTTTCAAGGCTGTGCTGAAAGATGCGGAAGGGATGAAGAATCCCTGGCTGAAAAAACTGGTGTTGAACGTTTTAAGCGATCCGCAGCTCGTGGCCCGCTACAAGCGCGCTCCCGCGGCCAAGGTCATGCACCACGCCTACGTCGGTGGCCTCCTCGAGCACGTAGCGGGTTTATGCGGCCTGGCAAAACAAATCGCGGCGCACTATCCAGAGCTGGATGTGGACCTCCTGCTCACCGCGGCGATGCTCCACGATGTAGGCAAACTGGATGAGTTGTGTTTCGAACGCGCGGTTAGCTACACAACCGAAGGACAATTGCTAGGCCACATCGTCATGGAACTGGAAACCGTAAGCAAAGCGATGGACGCAATCGAAGGCTTCCCGGCGAACTTAAAAACCGTAGTCCAGCACATTTTGATCAGCCATCACGGCGAGTACGAGTTTGGCTCGCCGAAATTGCCAATGATTCGCGAAGCCCTCGTCTTCCACTATTTGGACGACCTGGACTCCAAACTGGCCGCAGTCCGCGCAGCCCTGGCCAGCGATTCCGGCGAACCGGAATGGTCCGCCTACAGCGGCGCCCTTGGCAGAAAATTCCTCCGCCTCGAAGAGTTTCTTAAACCAAAAGAACCCCCAGCCCCTCCAACCAAGTAGCCGGCTGTCTGTGTCTTGGGTTTTCCGGGGTATGTAGTGGCCGGTCTTTAGACCGGTTCTTGGGTTCCTCCTGCGTTTGTAGGGCCCGTCCTTCTGAGGCGGGCCGCTCTAAGGTTCGCTCGTGTGGCACCGTCACTCCTGTTTACCCTGAGCCCCGAAGGGACTTTGCTCTAGGGTTGTCCCGCCCTCTCTACTCTGTACCCTCTGTGCTCTTCCCTCCGTGACCTCTGTGTTAAGGTTCCCTCTTCTCTTCCTCCGAAACTGTAAACTGTAAACTCCTCCTCTAATGCTTCCTCTTGCCTCCTGATATCTGATATCCCATTATCACTCTGCTAGACTACCGATAGAGACCATGCTCCCCTCCGAATACAAAGTCCGCGATCTGGCCATCCGCCCCGCGACGGTCCTCGCTCCCATGGCGGGCGTCACAGACACCCTCTTCCGTCGCGTGATTCGCGGCCTGGGCGGCTGCGGCCTGCTGATGACGGAATTCACCAGCTCCGAAGGCATCACCCGCAGCGCAAAGAAAACTCTGCGCTATCTGTACTTCGACGAAGACGAGCATCCCATCGCCGCGCAGTTGTTTGGCGCGAATCCAGCGGTGATGGCCGACGCAGCGCGCCTGGTAGAAGAACTGGGCTACGACGCCGTGGACATCAATCTCGGCTGCCCCGCAAAAAAGGTAGTGAAGTGCGGCGGCTCCGGCCTCCTTCGCGAATTGCCGTTACTCGAGCAAATCTTCCGCCAGGTCCGCGCCGCAGTGAAGATTCCGCTGACCATCAAGCTCCGGGCAGGCTGGGACGAAAAGTCCATCGTGGCCCTGGACGTCGTGAAAATGGCGGAGCAGATCGGCATCGAAGCTGCCGCGATTCATCCCCGCACGCGCATTCAAGGCTATGCCGGCAACGCGGATTGGAGCCTAATTGCCGCAGTGAAACAAGCGGTGAAAATTCCCGTGATCGGCAACGGCGATATCCACTGTCCCGAGGACGCAGCCCGCATGGTAGCGGAAACGGGTTGCGACGCGGTCATGATTGGCCGGGCGGCAGCCACAAATCCGTGGATTTTCGCCCAGATGAAAGAATTCACAGAAAAGGGCAGTTACCACATTCCTACCGAAGAGGACCGCCACCGTTTACTTTCTGGCTACTACAAGCAAATTCTTAACGCCAACCAGCCCGATGCTGTGGGCAAAATGAAGCAGTTCGCATGCTGGTTTACTCATGGCGTGGGGAGCGGCAGCGAGCTGAGACGGATTGTGCACACGGCGCGCACGCCCGCGGAAGTCGTGGAGAACGTCGAACGATTTTTCGAGCGCAAAGCGGCCATTGGGGAGAGCCCAGCCCATGAGCCAGATCACCGAAAGAGTAGCGAGACAGAGGTCCGAACGTAGAATTTCAGTGCGCCTGCCTTTGCGCGTCAAAGGCCGCGATTCTCGCGGCTTTACCTTTGAAGAAGATACATCCAGCGAAAATCTCTGCCGGAGCGGCGCCGCGTTTCACACGCGCTTCGATCTGGCTATCGGATCGGATCTGGAGATTCGTATTCCCATGCAAGGCTATCCTTCACGCCGCTTCGAGAATGATTTCGAAACGCAAGGTCGCGTCGTCCATGTCAGCGAACCGCAACCCGATGGCGAAAAACTGGTCGGAGTGCATTTCGTTGGCCCGCGCTTCCAAAGGATGTTCCGCTCCGAATCCGCAGCGTGAAGTCGCACTCTGTCCCACTAGAAAACAAAAGCAACGCTGTCATTTCGACCGGAGGGACGGCGTACTCTGCCGTCCCGGAGTGGAGAAACGGTTTTACATCGCACGCTTTTTGTGCGATGAAATCGGTAGCTAACTTCAAAATTCATGCTTAGTTTGCGAGCTTGGCTCTGTCCCAATTGAGTTCTTCCTGAGCCGTGAGCCAGGAATCAAGGAAGTCTTTGGCCTTTCCAGAAAAGTTCTGTAGGGCAATGCCCGCCATTCCCTCCGAGTTCACCCAACTCACTTGTCCTTTTGCAGTGATGTTGATGCCCAGTGGCAAATCAAAGCTGATCTCAATGATCTCGGAACGGTTCAGGGGATTGACGGTGTGCACCGCCATGCCACCTTCGCTGAGGTTCGTAATGCGCCCGCGCTGCTTCACATCACCGACTTTCAGAACCACCGGCAGGTTCACCGCATGGCGGAAGTAGCGCTGCCGCTCGCGCACCAGAAGTTCCTTGGCAATAGTAAGGTGGAGCGCGACCGCGTCCTCGCCGAGGGGCTTGCGCAGCAAAAAGTTTGCGCCTGCGCTTAATGTCAAGGTATGTTCCTTGGAGTTGCCGCCACAGGCAAAGATGACCACTTTACTGTTCGAGGAGCCCTTGCGGATCGATTCGATCAGCGCAATTGCCCCGGGGATGTCCATATCAACGAAGATTCCGTCAATCTTCCGCCGGTCCAGGTACTCACGCGCTTCCTCGGCCGCTGGGAGCAGCATGAACTTCCCGCCATACGCTTTAATGCCGGAGGATACAGCTTGCATGGTGGCATAGTCGCTGGAAACGAGCACAAATTGAATCTCAACGGGCGGAGATGGGGACATGGCAATAAAAACTCTCACCCGGCCCGACGATAAGCCTAGGTCATCTGAAAGTTTCTAACAATATAGTCAGGTATCGCCTCAGAGTCGAATCATTTTTGCGAACAAGTTCCTGTATTTATTACAACTGTTTCTCTCGCCGGGTCCGGCTGACCTAACAGATTGCTGAAAAACTTCCATCCCGTCATTTCGAACGGAGTCCGCGGAGTGAGGAATCCCTCTTTTCTTGGGTTTCCGCCAAGGGGAGATTCCTCGCTTCACTCGAAATGATGAACCCCGCCTTTTCCCGTGGCTCGTTGGAGTGTCGTCCCATACAAGAGAGTTTATAATGAGGCCGTGGAGGAGAATCCGTGACTGGCCGTCTTTCGAGGGGCTTACGCGCGGCTGCTTTCTTCTCGATCGCCATCGTTGTTCTAGCGGGAGGCTGTAACCATCCGCGCTCGACGCCAGAAGATACTACTGCAGTCTCCCATGAGGTATCGCAGACACTTGTTGGAAGGCAGATCACCATTCGCGGGGAATTTTCACCACTGGTCAAGGGCGGCCCGGGTGTGGTGCTCGACAATCATCAGGAAGTCTATATCGAACCCAGGGAGTCTAAGTTGGAAGGCACCTACTCTAGAATGGACGGCAAACTCGTCGAAGCGACTGGCACTCTCAGGTTTTATCACGCGCCGGAGGCCGAACCGGGAGCCCGAGCTATACAAATACCTCCTGATCATTCTTACTTTGAGGCGCGAACTACTCAACTGCGGCTTGTTAGCCGTTGACGCTAATTCGCACATCTCTTGGGTGGAAGTATAGCGGGGTTCCGGCGGGCTTAATTGAAGTCAGGAACAACACTGCGCGACCGCATAACACAATTGGCAGTAAATAGCTGCAAGAGGGTGAGCGTCACGAGGATTCGCTCGAGGTGTCGTCGAGCAACTGTCGGTAGGCATCCCGCCGTGTAATCCCGCGTTCTTTGGCGGCGAGCTTCAACGCTTCCTTGCGATCCAGTTTGGCCTGGTGTATCAATTCTTCCACACGAGCCGCCAGCGATTGCGAAGTATCTGCGTGCGCCCCTGGTTGTGCGGGCTCCGGCGCACCAATCAGCAAGGTGATTTCGCCTCGGGCGGGATGATCGCCAAGGGATTGCACCAGGTCGAAAAGCTTGCCGCGCCGGAATTCTTCGTGCAGCTTTGTGACTTCGCGCGCCAAACAAGCAGGCCGGTTGCCCAGAATTGCCAGCGCATCGGCAACGGTATCGGCAATACGGTGTGGAGCCTCGTAAAAAATGATCGTGCGCTCTTCGATGCGCAGACGCTCCAGCGCTCGCTTGCGCTCCCCGCTGCGAGCGGGAAGAAAACCTACAAAAAGAAACTCCTCATTAGGCAAGCCAGAGCCGGAAAGTGCGGCGAGCAGCGCGGCCGGTCCGGGAATGGGCACCACAGGGATGCGGTGCCGTATGGCCAGTGTCACAAGCCGGTGCCCGGGGTCGGAAACCAGCGGCATTCCTGCATCGCTCACCAGCGCAATAGACGATCCGTTTTCCATGGCCAGCACCAGTTCCGGTGCGCGCGTAATCTCGTTGTGCTCGTGATAGCTGACCAGCGGCTTGCGGATATCATAATGAGTCAGCAGCTTCAGCGTGTGCCGAGTATCTTCGCAGGCGATCTGGTCCACTTCCTTCAAAATACGCAGCGCCCGCAGCGTGATGTCTTCCAGGTTGCCGATGGGCGTGGCCACCAGGTACAAGCAACCCTTGCGTTCGGCATCGGAATTGGCGTTATCGATCATTGCAGGTGCTGCAAGAGATTTTAGCACGTTGCGCGGAGGGTTCCGGCACGCATGGTATAATCTGCGTTTTGTGAAACTCGTCGGAGGAGAGCTGTGCCACTGTACGAATATCAGTGTGTGAAGTGTAAGAGGCGTACGGAGAAAATTGAGAGCGTCCACGGACCTCATCTGAAAAAGTGCCCCCACTGCGGCGCGAAGGTGGAGCGGCTGCAGTCCGCGCCCGCCATCCAGTTCAAGGGCTCGGGATGGTACGTAACGGACTATGCGGGCAAGAGCGGCGGAAAAGAGCCGCCATCAGAAAAGACGGACAAGACCGACAAGGCCGAGTCGAAAGAGTCCCCAAAAGACACCGCCGCAAAGGAAACGAAAGAAACCAAGGAAAAAAAGCCAGAGAAGAAGAAAAGCTGAACGCGCTTTACGCCCCTCGTATTTCACCCAACATCCCGTGCAATTCAATCCGGCGGCTTCCAGCACCCGTGCGGATTTGCAATTCCAATCCTGGTGGGGTGCTGATTGCCAGTTAATTTTTGCAATATTTTCCCCCACCTCCCGAGCATAACTGTTTACAAAAGAGCGGTGGATTAATTTTCTCGCTGACTCGATCATCACCTGCGGTCTCGATTTGCAGCACAAACGTCCGCGAATTGCCCGCATGGGGGCCGCTCAAATTGTTTGCTCCTGGGCTGGGGCGTTCAATCTCAAGATCACCGTGCATTCGGCGTGTTACAGGTGCGTTAATGCCTGCAAATCAGGCGGTTCTCAGGACCTTTTAAGGTCCTATGAGCCATACCTCGCTGTACAAATTCTAACTAAGGAGAAAAACACTTCATGGCGTCTCTCAACAAATCTCTCAAGCTTCTCACTCTGGTGCTCTTGGCTCTGGGGCTCATACCCAGCGCAACTTTTGCTCAACACTACAAGCAAACCAACCTCATCGCCGACACAGCAGGCCAGGCAGCACTGCCGGATGCGAATCTGGTGAATCCGTGGGGGCTCAGCCGCAGCTCCACCAGTCCTTGGTGGGTTTCCGATAACGGCCCTGGAATTTCCACGCTCTATACTGGCGCAGGCGCAATCGTTCCCATCAACGGAAATGGAATCGTCATCATTCCACCGCCCTCGAACGCACCCGCAGGCACCACCGCCACTCCTACAGGCACGGTCTACAATGGCAGCATGGATTTCGTTCTTCCAGCTCCCAACAGCAAGCCTGCGGTATTCCTTTTTGCCACGGAAGATGGCACCATCTCCGGCTGGAACGGCGGACCCTCCGCGGTCCTAGCGGTTGACAACAAAACTTTCGGCTCTCCCAATGCACCAGTCTTCAAAGGCCTCACCTCCGCCGACATCAATGGTGTTCGCTACCTGTACGTCACTAATTTCCGGGCCGGCCGCGTCGAGGTCTACGACACTAATTTTAACCGCGTTCATTTCTCCGGCGATGCCTTTGACCCTAGCGAAGGCGAAGACGGCGCTGCAGAGCAGATTCCCCTGGGCTTTGCTCCCTTCAACATTCAAAACATTGGCGGCACCCTCTTTGTTACCTACGCCAAGCAAGACGCCGAGCGTCACGATGACGTGGCCGGTGACGGCAACGGATTCGTCGAAATCTTCACCCCTTCCGGCAGGCACATTGGTCATCTTCAGCATGGTTCGTGGCTGAACTCTCCTTGGGGAGTGGTCTGGACGCCGCGCGATTTCGGGGAGTTCAGCAACACCCTACTCGTTGGCAATTTTGGAAGCGGCCGCATCGCGGCTTTCAACGGCTTCACCTACAAGTTCATCGGATTCGTGAAGAATCCTGACGACTCGATTCTAAGCATTGACGGCCTCTGGGCGATTGCCTTCGGCAATGGCGCCAATGCAGGCCCCTCCACCACTCTCTACTTCACTGCGGGCACGAACCACGAATCGGATGGTCTGTTCGGAACGTTGACTCCCGTCCCAACCGAGCAGGACGGAGACGAAGAGTAGAGACCAGCTGAAAGAGCCCTTCGCCAAAAGTGTGGCGGGAACAACCACAAAGCCCCACCCCCTGCAGTTGGGGTGGGGCTTCCCATATCCTCCCAGAGCTGAATGCTAAGTACCTGCAGTCGCCGTTTTTGCCGCCGCCTGATATTCCCCCGGCACTGCCCGTGTAGCAATAGCAATCCGGTTCCATCCGTTGATAGCCACCACCGCGTAAGTCAAATCCACAATTTCAGCTTCAGAGAATTCCTTGCGCACCTCTTCATACACTTCATCGGGAACGTGTGTTTGCGATACAAGTGTAAGCGATTCCGTCCACGCTAGCGCAGCACGCTCCCGCGGAGTGTAAAACGGTGTTTCCCGCCAGGCATTCAAGGCGTACAGTCGTTGCTCGGTTTCCCCGTGAGCCCGCGCGTCTTTCGAGTGCATGTCCAGGCAAAATGCGCAGCCATTAATCTGCGAAGCCCGCATTTTCACCAATTCAATCAAAGTTTCTCCCAGGCTGGAAGAACGGACATGCCGTTCCAGCGCGTAAAGCGCCCGCACTCCTTCCGGCGCAAATTTAGTAAAGGCAATTCGTGGTTCCATGGAGCACCTCTGTTAAAATTCCCATCTCACGTTTTGGATGCCACATAGAGGCAAAGGTTGCGAAAGAAGCTAAAACGAGGCACGCACGCAGCATCATTCGTCGTTTTCGAATATGTTTTGATGGCGTCAGAGGGAAAGAAACCATGAGCACTTTTTATCGCCTTATTTGCAAGCGAACAATCTGCACCTCCTGGAATCCATTCGGGAAGATGGTTCTCCTGATCTTGGCGGTCCTGCTGATCTCCGGTCCCGTCGCAGCCCAAGCCCCTGCAAGCAATCACTCAACCGACGCCCTGCATCAATTGAACGACTCCATTGAAGCCTTGGTTCAGCGCGTCTCTCCCACCGTCGTGCAAATCTCCGTTACGGGATACGGCTTAACGGAAAACGAAGAAGGGGGACAGACCAGCGAACTCATTGGCCGTAGGCTCGCTGTCGGCTCGGGCGTGATCGTGGATGCAAAAGGCTACATCGTCACCAACGCCCACGTAGTCCGTGGCGCAGAAAAGATTGAGGTCCTCGTGCCTCCGCGGCTTTCCTCCGCGCCGGATCAAAACGCGGATCAGTTTGCCCAAGGGAAAAGCTACCAGGGACGTGTCGTGGGACTGGCGGGAGATCTCGATCTCGCGGTAATCAAGATCGAGGCAGACGGGCTGCACGCGCTATCCGTAAGTGGCCCCATCGCGCCCATCAAACAAGGCGAGATGGTCTTTGCCTTCGGGAGCCCTCGAGGTTTGCATAATACAGTAACGATGGGCGTGGTCAGCACTGTTGCCCGCCAGCCTGATCCGGATAGTCCTATCGTCTACGTGCAAACCGACACGCCAATCAATCCAGGTAATAGTGGAGGGCCGCTGGTGGATGCGGATGGCAATCTCGTCGGGATTAACACGTTCATCGTGTCCACATCAGGAGGCAATCAAGGCCTGGGCTTCGCGATTCCCGCAGGCGTCGTGTCATCGGCCTATCCGCAATTGCTGAAGTATGGCCACGTTCATCGGCCAACCATCGGGGCCCTCCTTCAAAGCATCACCCCGGAGTTGGGAGCGGGCCTGCAACTGGGAAGAGATTTTGGAATTATCGTGTCGGATATTTCCCCCGGTGGCCCGGCGGAAACAGCTGGTCTGCGAATTCAAGATGTCATACTAAGCGTTGACGGTGCCCCGGCAGCCAGCCTCCCCCTCTTTGCGCATGGCCTGAATCTGCACAAGAGCGGCGATCACGCGAAGCTCGAAATCCTCCGCGGCTCCCAACGGAAGCAATTGGACGTTATCCTCGTCGAGCAGGCGCACAAAGAGGACAGCCTCGCCGATATCGCCGACCCCGTAAAAAATCTTGTCAGGCCGTTGGGCATCCTTGGCATCGAGCTAAATCTCGATCTGGCGCAGAAGTTGCCGGATCTGCGCATCCCCACGGGTGTAATTGTCGCTGCAAGAACCTTGGGATCGCGCACCGGCGAGATTCCCCTCCAAACCGGCGACGTAATCCACGGTATGAATGGAGCAACCGTCACGACACTCGACGGATTACGCGAAGCCTTAGCCAAGGAGAAACCAGGTGACGCTGTGGCGCTGCAGATTGAGCGCTACGGCCAGCTAGTCTACGTGGCCTTCTCGCGCTGACTCCCAGAAAGGGAACTCCTCCCGGAGGTTGGCCCTTCCGAAGGATAACGCTTGACACGCAGTTCTCATTGTGAGAACCTCGCTTTTCATGCGCAGCATTAAGCGCGGTGCTCTCGCTCACTTCTGGCAACAGCACCCGGATGCCAGGGCAAGCCTTGAATCCTGGTATACGGTGGTGCGGCAGGCGAATTGGAGGACACCCGCCGAATTGAAACAGGTTTACCGCACCGCGGATTTAGTTGGCAGGAGAACGGTCTTCAATATCGCCGGGAACAAGTACCGTTTGATCGCGCGTGTGAACTATCTGACCCAACGAGTTTTCATTCTCTATCTACTCACGCACGCGGAATATGACAAAGGTGCATGGAAACAATGAGCACCATAACTATTGAGCTGAACGAGAAGACCTACGGGCGATTGCTCGGGCGGGCATTGCCACACGTGATCCGCACGGATGAAGAATGCGAGCGCCTCACAAACGAATTGATGCGCCTTGACGAACGCGTTGACTCCTCCCCGGAAGAAAAGGAGCTTGCCGAACTTCTAACCGTGTTGATTGACGAATATGAAGAGCGGCGCTATCCGGTTCGCAAATCCACGCCGCAACACACCCTGCAACATCTCATGGAAGCGCACGGGCTCACTCAAAAGGACCTGTGGAAGGTTTTCGGGTCGAAAGGGATTACTTCAGAGGTGTTCCACGGCAAGCGTTCTATCAGCAAATCGCAGGCCAAGAAACTGGCAACGTTTTTTCACGTCACCGCTGACCTGTTCATTTAACACCCATTGCAAAGACGCCGGACAATTCACAGCTTCAGTTTCTTAAGATACTCGCGAAAATCCGGACCAAATTCCTCATTCAGCAAAGCCAGTTCCACGGTAGCTTTCAGAAACCCCAGCTTATCGCCTGCATCATAGGAGAGCCCTTCGTAGATATAAGCCCACAACCCTTGTTCTTTAGCCAGGAGCCGCAAGCCGTCCGTAAGTTGAATCTCACCACCTGCGCCCGGCGTGGTCCGCTCAAGGCATTCAAAGATTGCGGGCGGAAGCACGTAACGTCCCGTGATGGACAGATTGGAAGGCGCGGTCCCCCGCTTCGGCTTTTCGACAAGCTCTCGGATCCGCAACAGACGTTCTCCAAACGGGGCAACGGGAGCAGGTTCGCCATCCACAATCCCGTAAAGGTGCGTTTTATCATGCGGAACTTCTTCCACCGCGATCGCGCCAGTCCCAGTGGCTTCATAAACGTCAATGAGCTGCTTTGTAGCGGGATTTTTCCCAGGGATGAGCACATCGCCAAGCAGTACCGCGAAAGGTTCGTCGCCCACCAAATCCTTGGCAACCAGCACCGCGTGGCCAAGTCCGAGCGGCTCCTTCTGCCGAGTGTAGCTGACCTGAACCATGTTAGAAATTCGGCGAACCATTTCGGCCTGCTCATGCTTGCCCTTTTGTTCGAGGTATTGTTCCAGCATCGGCGCGCTATCAAAGTGATCTTCAATGGAATTCTTGCCTTTGCCCGTAACGATAATGATGTGCTCGATGCCGGAAGCAACGCACTCCTCCGCCACATATTGGATTTGCGGTTTATCCACGACCGTCAGCATTTCCTTCGGCTGAGCTTTGGTGGCCGGCAGGAAACGCGTACCGAGGCCGGCTGCGGGCAAAACCGCCTTGCGAACTATTCGGTTTTGAGCAGGAATTGTCTGAAACTGTTTCGCGTCTGGCGTCATAGGTAGTTTGAAACGCGCGCTAGATAATTTGGATTGCGTACCAGGTTCACAGTAGCCGTGTGCCGGGAGAGTTGTCAATCAATGGGAAATGAGATTGTGCGCATGGCGCACCGTTCTGATAACTGCGCCGCAACCCCGTTTCCAACGCGCCACCCCTCTATGTCATCCAAAGCGCAGGCCTGGCGGTTTGTGCCAGGCCGGAGTCGAGGGACCAGGGCACAACGTGTCGTTTTTCGTAGGGGCAGTAGTGAGCGCATCTTTGCCGTTCACGTCCTCCAGAACTCCGCTCCAGCGCCATCCCGTCATCCCGACCGGAGGCCCGCGCCCTTTGCGGGCCGCAGTGGAGGGATCGCTAAGCAACTTCGGAATTCAGGCTCACGGCTGTTTGTAAACGGGAATAAGGAAATACGCCTGGTAATTTGCATCCTTCGAGTTCCCTCGCGCCTCGATTTCCCAGTAAGTCGGCGGATTGTAGCAAAGCGTCGTGGTGTGCTGGTCCGGCGGAAGCGGAAAATCGATGGGAAAGTCGCCGCCAGCCAGGCCGATGATCTGATCGCGGGAAAGCGTGTGCGAGTCCTTGTAAAGCTCGTAGCACACGACCTTGGTTTCGTGATTATTGCCGGTGTTGGTTGTGACGTACTTCTCCTGAACGCAGCGCAAAATGAAAGTAAGTTCGTCCAGCTCGCTGACGTGTTTCGGCGCCCGCAACCGCGCGCGGAAGCTGCTCCCCAGGAAATACGGAAACTGGTCGTAGTTCAGAAAGCTGTTGCCATAGCGGAGCAGGTCCGCAAGCATCTGCGCCCAGCGGTACCAGAAGATCAGACCGAGAAGTGCGAACAATATGGCGCCGGCCAGAAAAACGCGCGCCATGCCGTGCTCGTGCAATCCAATCCAGAAGAAGGGCACAAGAAACAGCGACCAGAGCAGCGCAGCGAGCAATCGGCCAAGCATGGCGTGGAACGCCGAAAACGTGCACCCTTCTCTGTGCCAGTGATAATCCGCATGCCACGATTGCCCCGCATTTTGCGCCGCTTCCCGATCGTGCGCAGCCTTGCGAAGAATTCCCAGCACGCCGTGAACAACCAAAAATAACCCCGGGAGGCCGAAGACCCCGCCAATGAAGCTGAGCATCCAGCTAGGCGCGTGTTTCCCGTGAACAGGGATGAGATCGAACGATGAGCCTAGGATGAACAGTCCGATGAACAAGAAGGGAAGTCCAAAGAGGACAGCTTTCCACCTGTCGATGGGCACGGAACTCTGTGTGGGGTGATCAAGCAGCACGGCAGGAAGTCCCGGCCCGCCGCCAAAGAAGGTGCTAGTGCTCGTCTGGTTGCTGGTTATGGTGATGGGCATGCGTATTCCTCGTGAGATATTTTCCACTCTGCACGGGAACCTGGCACGCGGCAATAGGACTGCGCGAAAAAGAAAATAGCGGTAACGGGTCAGTTTCCGACTACACGTCCACTGGCCAACGGCTTAGGCTCGGTGGGTCGGCACGTTCATCGAAAATACTGGTCTGCAGAAGACAGTGAGTGTGACGGTCAGCCAGCGCAAATCGTCGCTTCCGAACCACACGCCACGTGTTGCGGGATTCCACAACCGAGTCGGTCTCCGAATTTGGACATCGGCTGCCGAAAACGGCCATCCTCTTCGACGCAGCCCACGGTAAGTGATGTACAATGTCGGTCTTTCTTTTGGCACGCGGGGTGCCAATAAACGCCGGGGGAGCAAGAAACATGTCATTTTCCCGCGATCTGAGAGTTGCTTTCCACTCGCTGATGCACAGCAAAAGCCTTGCGGCCATTGTGATCTTCACGCTGGCGCTCGGCATTGGCGCGAACGCCGCCATCTTCACGCTCGTGCGCGGGGTGCTCCTCAAGCCCCTTGTCAACCGCGACGAGAACCGGCTCATCTACATCCGCCAGAGCGCCCCGAGCCTCGGAGACGACAACACCACGTTCTCCGTTCCCGAACTCAAGGATCTCGAAGTCAACATTCACTCCGTCAGCGAGTTCGGCGATTTCTCCACGATGGGCTTTACGATGATCGGTCTCGGTGAACCTCGCGGTGTTCAAGGCGGCGTCGTCGGCGGCACCTACTTCGAAGTCATGGGTCTGCGCCCCGTTCTCGGCCGTCTCATCGGACCTCAGGACGATGGTCCCAACGCTGCTGGCGTCATCGTGCTCACCTATCGTTTCTGGTCCACCGTTTACAAGAAAGATCCGAACGTGATCGGCAAAACAGTTCGCCTCAGCAGCATTGGTGATCGTTCGGCCACGGTCATCGGCGTCCTCGAACCCTGTGTTCCGTATCCCGCGGACACAGAAATCATCGGCAACATCGTCACCAGCCCGCACCACCTCTCCGCCACCATGGTCACGGGCCGCGTCCATCGCATGACCGAGCTCTTCGCTAAGCTCGCTCCCGGTGCCACTCTCGACCAGGCTCGCACGGAGCTACGCACCTCCTATGCCTCCATGCAAATGGACCATCCCGAAGCCTATCCCGATAACGCCGGCTACCGCATCGACGCCAGGATGCTTCGCGACCAGATCACTTCCGGCGCACGCACCGTTCTCCTCGTGCTTCTCGCAGCCTCGGGCCTCGTCTTCATCATCGCTTGCTCCAACGTTGCCAACCTGATTCTCGCGCGAACGGTTCGTCGCGAGGGCGAACTCTCCATCCGTGCCGCGCTCGGCGCAAGCACTTGGGCGCTGCGCCGCTTGCTGTTAGCCGAAAGCCTTCTGCTCTGCGGCGTCGGCGCAGCAATCGCCGTGATAAGCGCGCAGCCATTGGTCACAATCTTGGCTCGGTACGCCTCGCGCTTCTCCGTTCGTGCTCTCGATCTGACCGTAGACTCCAGCCTGCTCTGGATGGGAGTGGCCCTGGCAGTAGTCGCCGCGGTGATTTTGGCATTTGTGCCGCGTCTGCCCTCGGCCGGCGCGTCCAATGGCATGAACCTCGCCAGCGGCAGCGTCCGCATCACCAGCAGCACCAGTCGCCGCCAGCGCGCCTTCGCAGTCACTCAAATCGCCGCGTCCTTCATTTTGCTGGCGGGCGCAAGCATGTTGGTCACTACGCTCATCGCACTACAACAGACGCAGTCGGGCGTCGACACGCGCCGCGTCCTTGCCGTCGATGTTCCGGCGCTGTCCTACGGGAAGACGCCTCAGCAAGTCCTCGATTTCTACAAGGAATCGATCCGTCGTGTCGAGGCTCTCCCCGGCGTCACCAAGACTGCTTTCAGTACCCTTGAGCCGTGGCGCGATACCGACACCGTTGGTATAGGTTTGCAATTCTCGGGTGATGGTCACGCCCACGGCAAAGACGATCCTCGCGCGCAGTGGCGAACCATCTCTCCCGGCTTTTTCGTCGCGCTCGGCGTTCCCATTCTTTCCGGACGCGATTTCAACGACCTGGACGGAAAGAATAACGAGCCCGTCGTCATCGTCAGTGAAACCCTCGCCCAGCGCATGTTCCCTGGTCAGGATCCGGTCAACCGGCATGTTTATTGGACCGATCCCGTCCTCGAATTCCTTCCCGGCACGGAAAGCGAAAAGGCGCGATTTACGTCGCCGCACCGCATTATCGGTGTCGCCGCTGACATGGATGATTTGCACATCGTCCCTGAACCCAATTCCACGATTTATGGCACCTTTGCAGACTCACCCCTTTTTGGCGGTCACCTCTTCATCCACACCACCGCAAATCCTTATTCCCTTGTAACGCCGGTAACGCAAATTATTCGGCAGATGTCCGCCGATGAGCCCGTTGAGCACGCCGCCACTCTCGAAGACATCCGCGCAAAAGTGCTTGCGCCTGACCGCTTGAGCTCCCTGGTCTTTGGCGTGTTCGCATGCGTCGCGCTGCTGATTGCCGTCGTTGGCGTCGCGGGCGTACTGGCGTTTTCCGTCAGCGCGCGGACACGCGAATTCGGCATCCGCTTGGCGCTTGGATCACAGCCGGAAAATCTCCTCAGAGGTGTTGTCGCGGAAGGCGCGGTGATGGCTGCCGTTGGCGTTCTGGCGGGCGCGACATTCGGGTTCGTCGCCGCGCGACTGGCGGGCAGTTATTTCGGCGGCTTAAAAATGCCGGGCGCATTGCCAGTGATCGTTTCTGCGTTTGCGCTGTTAGGCGCGGCGGTAGTCGCTTCGATGTTCCCGGCGGCACGCGCCGCCCGCGTCGACGTCGTACAAGCGCTTCGCTCGGAATGATTTTTCCGGCGCGCCCAAGTTTCCCGTAAGCCGGCGAATCGTCGAAATGCAACGACTCCCGGGCCCCGTCATCAAGATTTTCTCTGATCGTCAACCTGCTCAAGGTCATGGCCAGCGAGGGAAGTGTCCCCGTAAGTTACACGGATCATGCCAAAATAGCAGCTGCGACCAAAGCCCGTTGCGCCGTGTGCTAGCATGGAATTCAGAGCGCAGACATGACGGAACTCACGCCGAAGGGCATACGCATCCTGGGAATCGAATCCTCCTGCGACGAGACAGCCGCCGCAATTGTCCTCGACGGCCGCAAAATCCTCTCCAGCGTCGTTGCTTCGCAGATTGATATCCACCGCAAATATGGCGGTGTAGTGCCTGAGCTGGCTTCGCGCGAACACCTGCGCCAGATTGTTCCGGTTGTGCGCGAAGCCCTGTCGCAGGCGGGATTGCGCTTTGAGGACTTGGACGCGATCGGCGTGACGCAGGGTCCAGGTCTGGTGGGTTCGTTGCTGGTGGGGATTACTTACGGCAAGACTCTGGCGATGGCGCTCGGCAAGCCGCTGGTGGCTGTGAACCATCTGGAAGGACACGTCCACGCCGCATTTCTGGAAGCGTTCCTCCACGGCAGTGTCCCGCCTTTGCCTGCCGTGTGCCTGATCGTTTCCGGCGGCCACACCGTGTTGTACGAAGTGAAGCATGGCGCCGTCACCAGCGACAGCCGCGCATTTCAATATCGCAAGCTCGGTCAGACGCGCGACGACGCGGCAGGCGAAGCCTACGACAAAGTGGCAAAGCTCCTCGGTCTGGGATATCCCGGCGGTCCGATCCTGGACAAGCTCGCCGCGTCTGCGGGCACTGTGAAAGCTCCCGTGAAGTTCGGGCCAACGAAAACGCGCGGCAATGCCCTGGATTTCAGTTTCAGCGGCCTGAAGACGGCCGTGCTCTATCACCTGCGCGAACATCCCGAGTACAACGAAGAAATACGCCAGCGCGAAGAAGCCGTAGCAGCAGGGAAGCGCGGCTTTGCGGAGTTGCTGCCGATCTGCAGCCCTGAAACGCTCGGCCTGGTGCGGGAATTTCAGAATGCAGTGATCCGCGACCTGGTGGAACGCACCATGATGGCCGCGGAAGCCTGCGAAGTCGAAACGCTGCTGGTGTCCGGTGGGGTCGCGGCGAACAGCCAGTTGCGCTCCGTGTTTGCCGAACGCGCGCGCGGCAAAGGCTTGCAAGTCTATTTTCCAGACCGCGAATTGTCCACGGACAATGCCGCCATGATCGCCGCCGCGGCCTACGGCGATTTTGTAAGAGGGAATGTTGCAGATACCACGTTGAACGCCAAGGCCAGCTTGCCGTTAGCGTGACGAAAAGCTGCAATTACCTCTCGAACTCCAACTTCGCCGAACCAGCAGTTTGTCGCATTAGAAAACAAAAGCAACGCTGTCATTTCGACCAGAAGCCCGGAGTTTTTTGCCGCGGCTGTGTTAGGGGCAGTCCTGCTGTTCACGCCACTAGGAAAATCATCATGAGGTGCAGCGGGTGCGCAAAAAAAAGGCCCCGACAAATCGTCGGGGCCAAACCATCGCGGAGGCGAGCAACTTACTCGAACTTTTCCTGCATCTGGGGGAACTGCAATTTGGCTTTGGCGAGTGACTTCACTACCAAACCCTCGGCGTTCTCGGAAGTCAGGTTGCGCGCCGTAGCCATTTCACTGACCAAGAGATACTTGGCGCGCTCCAGCATTTTCTTTTCTCGGAAGGACAACGGTTTGCTGCGGCTGAGGGATACCAGGCTCTTTAGAACCACGGCCACCTCGAGAAGGGAACCCGTGCGCATTCGCTCGGAATTCTCCTTGAAGCGATGTTTCCAATCGTGATGGGAATTCAGCTTGCCCTTTTCCAGAAATCCCAGGACTTTGGTTGTGTCATTGGAGCGAATGACGGAACGAAGTCCAACCGCCAACGCATTCGATTGTGGAACCATGACCCGCAAACCGCTCGATAGTACGCGAATCATGAAGTAACGTTCGGTCCTGCCGTTTAATACACCGTAACTGATCTGCTCAACAACTCCAACGCCGTGGTTCGGATAAACGACTTTGTCGCCGATCTTATAATCCATAGCTTAGGTTGTCCCCCTAGGAGCTACAAACAGTGTACGGGAGTGTGACGGAAGAGTCAAGGTATACCCTCTGGAATCATAAGGATAGCGACAGTGCCGTTTCAATGTGGCACGCGAATTGCTTAGCCACTTGCCCCTATAACTCATAATTATGGACCTCGGTGCTCCTCTTAGTCGCTCAGTCAATTGGGTTTAAGCATGAATTCCGAGGTTACTCCCCCTTGCGGGTTGCTCAAAATAGTGCATTTCATTCCTTTTGAATGTGTTTTCCGGTGAACATTCAACTTCGCCGAAGCTGCGGTTAGTCCCACTAGAAAACCATAAAAGATTGTCATTTCGACCAGAGGGACGGGGCCTTTAGCCGTCCCGGAGTGGAGAAACCCTTCGGCGCTCGGCAAAAATGACCCACCTATGCTTTTTTGAAGTGACCCACCCGAAAAACAGGATTCGGAACAGGATTTGAAGCAGAGGATCTCGTTGCTGTTGGGCAGTGAGACTGCGGGAACCTTCGACGGCGGTTTCCATTTAGCAAGGATGTTGCCCGTTGGGCTTACGAGGAAGCAGATCATTCAACTTTGCGGTTCTCTCAACGAAGGTCCTTCGATATGGATCGTGTGGCAGCGGTGTCGTAGACGGCTGAGCATGGCGTTGACCAGATCTTTGTTTGCCAAAATGTTGTGCCACTGATTGTAGTCGAGATTGGTAGTGAGGATGGTTGCCTTTCGGCTGTAGCGTTCCTCCATGAGCTTGAAAAAGATGTTGGTCTGCTCAGGCCGTACGTTGACATACCCTAGTTCGTCGATCAGGAGCGCGTCCACGCGAGCCAGGCGCTTGATGAGCTTGCGTGAGGAGCGGTCCGCAAGCGAAGCATACATCTCATCGAGCAGGTCTTGCGCTTTGATGAACAAGCCGCGATAGCCGTTCTGCAAGGCTTTCAGCAGCAGGCCGGAAGCGAGCCCCGTCTTTCCCACGCCGGTTGGGCCGATGAAGACGATATTCTCGGCACGAGGAATGAACTCCAGTTCGGCAAGTTCCTGGATCTGGCGGCGCGAGACGCCCGGCTGCTTCTTGAAAGGGAACGACTCCAGGGTCCACTGCTCCGGCAGTCGCGCCTGCTGGATGCGGTACTGTAGACATTTTTCCTGCCGTTCATGCCATTGCGCTTGCAACAGTCGGAGAAGGAACTCGCTGTAGGAAGGCGAGTTGTTCTTGGCATTTTCCAACTCCTGGTCAAGAATCGTGGCCATCTTTTTCAGGCGCAGATTCTCCAGCAGTTGCTGAGTTTCTTCCGTCATGCTCGTCTCCCTAGTTCAAACGGATCTGGAAGTATTCCCGGCCGAGCTTTCTGAGGATCACCGTCTCGACGCGATCGAGATCGTACAGTCCGTACTGTGCGGCTTCTTCGAGTGCCTCTCGCAGAGGCTCGCGGGGATAGTCATTCACCATCGAGAGCAAGCGCCGCAACGCCAGGGTTCCGCGGCCGGCACTGTGTTCCTTGAGGGCTTGCACGTAGCCGGCAAGTTCAGGAAGTGTTTCCAGCAAGATCTTTTCTTCGAGTGACGTCTCCGACAGCTTCACTCCTCGACCACGCGGGCGACGATGCTCGGGCAAGGTAAAGTGGCGCCCGGTTGGTTCCGCGACCCTGGGATGGGTGGCGATCAGGCGCGGTCCCTCATAGATCTCGATGGTGTCCTTGCTCTCGCGTACCTCTACACGTCGGCCGATCATTTCCACGGGGACGGAATAGCGGTTGGTCGCAACGCTGACATAACCTTCGACATCCACGATGCGCTGATGCAGAAGGTAGACCGGAGGCACCCAGACTGGCAGTGGTTTCAGGAACGCTTGCTCGATGGCAAAGAGTTCTCGCGCGCTGGCCTTGAGTTTCGCTCGGAAAGTTCCGTTCACCTTGTCGCACCACTCGCGAGCCTGGCGGTTGGCGTCCTCCCAGTCCCGGAAGGCGCGGCCGGCCAAAAAGTTGTTTTCAATATAGGAGAACCTCCGTTCCACGTGAGCGGAACGATTGGCATCTCCTTTCTCATGGGCTTTGAACGCGAAGTGGTAGCGTTCACCAAAGGCTTGCATCTCCGGGACGGGAACCATATCGCGTCCGGTCCCCTGGAGCACCACCAGATGCGTGTTGTCGATCATGCAGGTGGTACAGCCGCCGCCCAGGTAGTGCAAGGCATCGGTAAGGAACACCTTGCAGTGGAAGCGCGTGAAGTTGGGATAGAACTGAAAGAAGACCATGCGGGAGTAACACAGAACCAACGAGGCCGTTTGCACGCGGCGCTCTTTACCACCTAGGTTGATGATGTGCGGCGAAGTGTCGTGCTGCATCTCCTGGCCCGGTTCGAAGGAGTATCGCCCGACCGGTTTCTTTTCTTCCTGGCCGATTCCTTGACGCCGGCAGAAGGCCGTCAAGGCTTGGTAGGAAAAACCAGCGCCGGAGGCGACCAACTCTTCATGCACACGAACGAGATTTCCCTTACACGATGCATAGAGCTCCAGAATCGCCTCGCGGTACGGAGCGGCTGCCTCGGGACGTTCGATGCGGGGCACATCGGCCGAACCTGTGCGGAGCACTTCTCGCACCGCGCCGCGCGAAACTCTCATGACCCGTGCAATACTGCGCAGGCTGTGCCCCTGTTCATGCAGCTTGAGGATTGCCGTTCGTGTGCTCTGGTCCAGCATGTCCCATCTCCTGCTCAAAACGTTCTGCCATACCACGGGTCTCCTCCAGAGACTGCCGAAGACTCCGCGCCAACTCTTCACGTTCTCTTTCCAGGAGATTTTGCAGTGCTCCTTGGCGAAGCCGCCGATGCGCCCGTCGCGCGACCGAGCCCAACACCTCGATATCGGTCCGAAGATTCTCCTCGGGACTCGATGACGGTGGAGGAGATGTCAGCGACTCCTTGAAGGCCTTCAGGAAAAGCAACGGGGCTTCGAGCAAACGTTGGCGGGTGACCGCGTTTCCGTCACGATACGCGGCATAAAGAACGGCCATGTCCCGGCTACTCAGCCGGGACGAACCAACCCCTTCGACCAGCCGAAGGCAGGCTTGCTGGTTGGCGCGCGCCAAAGGAACCAAATACTTTTCCGCGGCATGCGCCACGATTTCGCCTCGACGCACGCGTTCCTGAATCGATTCCGGCAGTTCGCGCACCAGGGCCAGGCGCCGGCTGACCCAACTGACCGAGCGAGTGAAACGTCGGGCCAGCTCTTCCAGGGACAGTTGGAATCGCTCGTGGAGTTCCACAAGCAGCCAGCTCTGCTCCAACGCCGTTTCCGATTCCCCCGTGTGCCACAGCCGACTCACCACCAAGGCTTCTGCCTCGCCGCACTCCCAGCAGAAGCTACCGACCGTGTCGCGGCCGAGACGGCGCAGGGAACGGACACGCTTGTAGCCATCGATCACTACAAAGTGTTCATCACCGCCCTGCCTCACCACCACGATCGGAACCTGTTGGCCGACTTCGGCGAGCGAGCTCAATAGTCGTCGCTCGTGATCTGGGCGTGCGATCCGTAACCGGTCGTAACGCAGTTCCAATTGATGAAATTCCAACTCCATCCCTTCCGCCTTCGACGCAATCAGAACACAACGCGGATCTCGTCTTGCGCGAGGTACCCCCCAAGTGCTCCTCTATCCCCAGTGGATTCAAGGAAATAGCCTCATATCTCGTCTTGCGCGGCATGGTGGAGTAATGTGCCCATAACTCCAATGAAATCAGCCCCTTTGACCCCGAACTCGTCTTGCGCGAGATCCCAGGGAAGTCGCGACAGCGGCGGCCCCAACCGTAACGGTTCCGGTGGCTGTTCTGACAGACTCCGAGCCTGGATCCGCCGAGCGATGAAATAGTCGGGATTCCGTGCGCACCACTTAGCTTGGGCTTGTTGGTGACGGGCCTTCTGGCAGGAGGAATTACGACAAGCCCGCTGACGAGCACCTACTCGCGGATCAGGTCGGAACCAATGTCGACAAATACAGCAAGGTCTCTTCGCAAGGTTTCCCATGGCGACCATTGTCGCCATCCTTATATTCAACTGCGTGCGCGATCCTCTATCAGCCTGCGGTCTGCTGGGTCAATTCTGCGAAGCAAAGCCGGTCCATTCTTGGCGAGCGGCGAAGAGAAACCGGAGGTAACCTCGGGATTTGGATCAGCTCTATCTACGCCCCTCCGAATCGCTTGCACAGAGAAAGTCAATCAGCGGCCTATGGCTAGCTCTGTTGGCTTCCTCACTGAATTCACAGCGGTGGGCTAAGAATTCCTCTCTCTTGCCGCGCAAGCGCCGGAGGCGCGGCACAATTTAGCCCAGGGCGCGAGCCCTGGGTCAGCAGGGTACAAGAACATCCAGCGCCGTAGGTGCGACACTCCTGGAAATTCAATCTGTTTGCAAGGATTTTAACAGAGCCCCTCTGGTTGGGTTAAACTGCCGAAGTGATTACCCTGGCATTAGATACGAGCGAAATCCGCGGCAGCGTAGCCGTCCGAAAGCAGGGACGCGCTGCCTCAGTGCGTCGGCATCTATCCAACGAGGACTACTCCTCCTGGCTACTCCCTGCGGTTGCGGAATGCCTGACTGAGGCGGCAACTCGCATGGAAGAGGTGGACCTCCTGGGAGTCTCCACCGGCCCAGGCTCGTTCACCGGCGTCCGAGTTGGTCTCACCACAGTAAAGGCCTGGGCCGAAGTGTACGGGATACCTGTGGTCGGTGTCTCGCGGCTAGAGGCGATGGTCCGTTACGCGGAGTCCTACGCACACGTAGCAGCAGCCTGCTACGACGCCCAGCGCGGGCAGCTCTTCGCAGCGCTCTACTGCCGTACACTAGCCGGGTGGGAGCGTGTTGAGACTGAAATGGTGATTGAAGCGCCCAACTTCCTCGAGATAGCGTCCCGTGAAGCCGGTCGCGAACGAATCGCCTGGCTATCGCTGGACCCGGAGCTAATCACCACGTTGCCAACCTGGCAGGGGCGCGAATTGATTGGGGACTCAATGCACCGTCTGGAAGGCGACTTGGCAGACAAGATCGGAGAACTCGCCGAAGAACGGGCCAGCAACCACCAATTCACCGAACCCCTGGAACTGGATGCCAACTACGTACGCCGCTCGGACGCCGAGATCTTCTGGAAGGGGCCAGCGAGCCATGGGCGCTGAAGGCCAACATAAAAAACTCAAGTTTGTAATCAGGGACTTCCACGAAGAGGACGCCATCTCAGCCAGCGAAATCTTATTGGCCTCACCGGAAGCTGCAAGCTGGTCCAGCCGAGGCCTGGTTGAGTTCATGACGCTACCGGGAGTAGTGGCCCTCATAAGCGAGCGAAATGGCCACCCGACTGGCTTAATCCTTGGGAGAATGGTCGCCGACGAGACGGAGGTACTGAACCTGGCCGTCCGCGAAGAGTTCCGCAGGCAAGGAGAAGGCCACGCGCTCCTGAGCGAACTCCTCCACCGCTTTGCCGGATCGGGCGTAAGTCGTGTCTTTTTAGAGGTCCGCGAGTCAAACCGGGGCGCCATCTCGTTCTACGAACGGGAAGGTTTCCGCCGAATCGGCCGTAGGGAGGCCTATTACCAGGACCCCCGGGAAGCAGCTTTGGTGTTCCAGAAAGACAAAGATTCCACGAGTTTGGTACCGAATAACTCTTGACGTGGCGTTTCTTGGTGTTAGTCTGCGCTCATGTAGTATTCACACCAGATTCATGAGGAGGTACGCATGGCAACTGCGCAGCGGCACCCTCGGGACGTAATAGTCGAGACAGACGCCGAATACCAGCGTCTGTGTGAGCAACACCAGCAGTACGAAGCAGCACTCCTGAATCTCTCCCGGTCCCCCTACCTTAGCTCCGAAGACCTAATTGAAGAAATCCGATTGAAAAAGTTGAAGCTTCACGTAAAAGACGAGATGGAACTTCTCGCTGCGCGCGTCCACAACGCGCACGCGCGACATTCGCAGTAGCCTCCCTGGATTTGCGCCCAATTCACCCTGCTTTCTGGAGTAAAATGACCGCAGTCCTCCCGCGCCCACAAAGCGCGACGGAGTCAGGAAGACTATGGTCAAAGAAGGTTATGCCTTCGGCTTTCCGCCCTTGGTAGCGGGGTTGGCCGCGCTTCTGTTTCAAACCCCATTGACGATAACTGTGGGCATAGTGTTCGTGGCCCTCGGGCTTTTCGTATTCTATTTCTTCCGCGACCCCGACCGCGCGATTCCCGCTGGGTCTGACGAGGTTGTATCCCCTGCAGACGGGCGCGTTGTGGTGGTAAAAGACGAAGCGAACGCCGGTCGCCCGGGCAAGCGCCTCAGTATTTTCCTGGCCATCTGGAACGTACACGTTAACCGCTCCCCTGCCGCGGGAAAAATCACCAAACTGGACTACAAGCCCGGCAAATTTCTTGGAGCCTGGGTGGAAAAGGCTTCGTTGGAAAATGAGCAGAACGTCTTCACGCTCGCCAGCGAACACGGCGAACTTTTCGTCAAGCAGATAGCCGGGTGGGTGGCTCGCCGCGTGGTCTCTTGGAAGAAACAGGGGGAATCCGTCGCAAGAGGAGAACGCATCGGCCTGGTGCGATTCGGTTCGCGAGTAGATCTTTGGCTTCCAGAAAACGCGGAAATCACTGTAAAAGTGGGCGATCACGTGAAAGGCGGCTCCACAATAGTGGCACGCATGATGGCGGGTGTGCCCACCCGGCCGCCCGCGCCCAACAAATCACAAAGCGCCAGGCAGAAATTGACAGAATAGAATTGCCTGGCGTAGTACTCTGTTTCAGGAAGAAATCATCCCCATGACCGAAATCGAACAACAAGAGATTCCGTTTCAAGAACGCCGCTACCACCGCAACCCACGATTACGCAGGGGCATATTCCTTCTCCCCAGCCTATTCACCGTAGCGAATTTGCTCTGCGGCTATTACGCCTCCATCGCGGCATTGATGGGCGGTACGGAGAATTTTGACCGCGGCGCAAAGGCCATTGGCCTGGCGATCGTGTTCGATGCCCTGGACGGCCGCGTGGCTCGCCTCACCGGCACAAACACCGAATTCGGCGTGCAGTTTGATTCTCTCGCTGACGTCGTAAGCTTCGGAATTGCCCCCGCAATCCTGGCTTACTCCTGGGGCTATCGCAGCCTGGTCGGGCAGGGAAGCGAAGCGTTTCTGGGACACTTCGCGTGGCTGTGCTGCCTGGCATTTCTGATTTGCACCGCCTGGCGCCTGGCGCGCTTCAACGTGCAAGGCATGGCCCCGGGCGGCTCCAAGAATTTTGTCGGCATGCCGACTCCCGCGGCCGCGGGCGTAGTGGCGGCAATCATCCACGCGCGGCATTGGGGCGGCCCGGTCACGAATGAGAACTGGTCCTACGTTTGGTTCGTGCTGCTTCCTTTGCTTGGTGTGCTGATGACCAGCACGATCCGTTACTACAGCTTCAAAGACATACCATGGACCAGGAAGCAGCCTTCCGTCACGATCATCATGATTTGCTTGCTGGTTGGTGTCATCTGGCGCTACTCGGAATATGCCCTGGTCATTTTTGCGGTCAGTTACGCCGTCATCGGGATTGTTCTTCACTTGGTGCGCGCCGTGCGCCACCGTCTGGTTACCAGGACCGCCTGATCCATGTCCGTGGAACACAACTCCCAACGATTGGTGATTGCTGGTGCGTCTTCGCTGCTCGGAGGCGAACTCAAGTCCTTGTTGCAAGAAAGCCTTTTCGCTGGCTGGGACTTGCGCCTTGTAGATGAAGATATCGCCGCGGGAATATTGACGGAAGCCGCTGGCGAGCCTGCGGTCATTCAGCGCGTCGAGGAAGACACCTTTCATGGCGCGCGCTTCGCATTTCTAACGGGTTCGAGTGCGTTTGGCAAACTCTGCCTTGTGCCCGCGCGTCAATCAGGCGCAACAGCCATCGATTTATCTCATGCCACTCTGTCTGATCCCGACGTCACGCCGTGGTTCCCCAAAATCGAAGCTCTTACCGGCCGCAGCAATGCCAAGAACGCGCGAACCTTCTGCGTGTTTTCGCCGGGCGGTACGATGGTGACAAGCCTTGCACTCGCTGTGCGGCGGCACGGCTTGCAAAGGTTGGTAGCCACGATGTACTGGCCGGTATCGGAAGCCGGGCGCGAAGGCATTGAGGAATTGGAAACGCAAACGTCTCAGTTGCTGACGTTTCAAACCGTGGGCCATCGCGTATTCGGCACGCAAACAGCTTTCAATATGCTCTCGCGCTACGGAGAGGAAAGCCGTCAAGACATGCGTGCCCGATTGCTTGAAATTCGCGCCGAAGTTTCCGCCGCGATCGCCGATCCAGCCGAGGACGCAAAGATTTCCATGAATCTCATTCACGCCCCGGTGTTTTACGGCACCGCATTCAGCGCCTGCGTGGATTTGGAGAGCAAAGTGACGCGCCAGGAGCTTGCTGAAAGTTGCCGGACTGCGGGCTTCGTTGTTCAAGCAAGTGGAGAACCCGCGCCGAGCAATGTAAGCGTAGCCGGCGAGACTACCCTTCACCTGGCGGAACCAATGGAAGATGCCTCGCGCGAAGGAACCTGGTGGTTTTGGGGAACGTGCGACAATCTGCGTGTCCCCGCCTGGAGCGGCGTGAAGCTAGCAGAGTGGTTGACCACATGAAGCAAGCGCTACGCAGCGTATTTCTATTGGTAGCAGCCGGGTTCGAGATAGCCGGCTGCGGCTATCACATTGCCGGCCACAATAACGCCCTCCCAAAAACGATCCATGTAATCGCTGTTCCGGCGCTGGAAAACAAGACAACCACCTATCGCATCGAACAAAGGCTCACCGCGGCCACAATCCACGAATTCCTCGCCAAAACGCAATACCACGTGGTCTCCGATCCCAACGCAGGCGACGCCGTACTGCGCGGCAAAGTGCTAAGCATGGAAGTCACCCCACTGGTATTCCAGACCACCACAACGGCGACTACCACTGTCGCGCAGGCGACGGTCATGCTTGTGACCATGAAATGCGATGTGACCCTGACGGATCGCGCCACCGAGAAGGTCCTCTATCACACGGACAGTTTCCTGTTTCGCAACCAATACCAATTGGCCACCACTCTAAGCCCTGGCAACGTCGAAAGTTTTTTCCAGGAGAGCGACCCGGCGCTGGATCGCATGGCGCAGGATTTTGCCCAGAAACTGGTCTCGGCGGTAACGGAGAATTACTGATGCCTCGAACCTCAGCGGCAGATCTCCTCGAACGGTTGGGAAAGGGCAAGCCGGTGCCTGCTCTATTGCTCCTAGGCGACGACCCGTATTTGCGAGACCGCTGTCGCGCGGAATTGATCGAGAAATACGTGCCGGAAGACGCGCGAACCTGGGCTGTGTCGCGTTTCTCTGCGCAACGCGGAGAGACGCAATCGGCCATGGACCAGGCGCAAACCTTGCCGATGCTCTCGCCCCAACAGATTGTCTTTCTGGAAGACGCGGAAGCCATTGAAAACCTCAGCGAGAAAAATCGCGAAGAAACTGTGGAAGCGATTGAAGCTTATTTGGACAACCCTGCCCCCTTCACGGTTCTGGTAGTGGAAGCTTCCGGCCTGGACCAGCGCATGAAGCTCGCGAAACTGCTAGCGGAAAAAGCCCTGGTGGTTGACGTGGCCACCAGCGAGGACGCTGATAAGCAGATCGCCGCCGCGATTGCCTTGGCAAAATCGCTCGCGAAAGAGCAGGCCATCGAGTTCGAGCCCGCTGCCGGCGAGGACCTGGCGGAGTTTGTCAGCGGCGACTTGATGCGCCTAAAAACGGAAGTGGACAAACTGGCCACCTACGCCGCCGAAAAGAAACGCGTGCGCCGCGAAGATGTGGCTGCCCTGGTTATCTCGGAAAAGACCACGACCGTCTGGGCACTCGCAGACTTGCTGGCAACGCGCCAACCCAAGAAAGCCCTTGAATTTCTTGAGCGTCTAATGCGCGAAGGCGAAGAGCCTCCACTAATGGTTGGCGCCATGGCCTGGATGTATCGCAAGCTTCTGGAAGCCAGCGAACTGCGCGGCGTAACGAATGGTTTCCAGGCCGCCCGCGCTCTCGGAATGCGCCCAGAGCAAGCTCAAATTGCCTTGGACAGCGCAAAAAAAATTTCGCGCGACCGCCTTCTAGATGGCCTGAAAGCCCTGCGCGATGCAGACGACCGCCTCAAAGGCGGCGCAAGCGACAAACGCTACGTGATGGAACTTCTAGTCTGGCAATTAAGCGCCGCCGCAACGGCAAGCGCGCCATAACTCAAACATAAAGCAACCACCCATGCGGATCGCTCTCACGCCCAGTCTGAATGGCCACCAACTTCGCGCGCAAGCACGAAGCAAGCGATCCCGCCGCCCCAGCAGCAATCGCCAAATCCCGTCCCTTGTACCCAATGCAAGCAATCGGCGCAATAATAGCCGCGGTCCCAATCCCAAACGCTTCCTGCAGCGTCCCCGTAGTATGAGCTGCGACAAGCTCTTCCACGGTAATAGCCCGTTCCTCGACAGGAAATTTCAAGTCGCGTAACAGGGTAAGCACCGAATCGCGCGTAACTCCATGAAGAATCGTCCCCGATAGCGGCGGCGTAACAGCCACGCCTTTAATAACGAACATAATGTTCATCACACCTGACTCTTCGATGTACCGATGTTCCTTCCCGTCCAGCCACATCACATTGTGATAGCCCCTCTCCTGTGCCAATTTCGCTGCCAGTAGCCCTCCCGCGTAGTTGCCCGCAGCCTTAGCCGCTCCCGTCCCTCCAGGAAACGCCCGCACATAAGTTTCTTCCGCAAGCAGCCGTATGGGTTGCGAAAAATACGGCCCACCGGGCGAAGTAAAAATAACGAAACAGTAGCGACTGGCGGGGTGCACCATCAAGGTGTCGTCCGTGCCGAAATATACCGGGCGAATGTACAGCGAGCCTCCTTCGCGATGCGGCACCCATTCGCGATCCGTGCGGATAAGTTCCACCAGCCCCTCGCGAAAAATGGATTCCGGAAGCTCGGGCATAGCAAGTCGCTCTGCCGTCCGGTTCAGGCGCGCATGATTGGCCATGGGACGAAAAATGGCCACGCGCCCGTCCGCAGTGTGATGGGCCTTGAACCCCTCAAAAAGCGCCTGGCCGTAATTGAAAGCGGTGAGGGCCGGTGAGAACGACATCGGCCCAAACGGCACAATTCGGCCGTCGCGCCACTGCCCGTCAGAGTAGTCGGCGACAAACATGTGGTCGCTGTAGTTGGTTCCAAACGGTGAAGTCTCGCGAAGTTCTTCCGTCAGTCGTGAATGCGTGGTGCGCGTGATTGGGATGTTCATGGTGCAGCCAAATCTACGTAGAAACGGCTCTCGAGGAAAGATACAAATTGGCAGCCGTCTAGCCCGAAGTTCCACCAATAACAGAGGCGTAATTCGAGGATAAGCCCTTGAAAATCTCCGGATTAGCCTAGGGTTTGCAAATTATAATGCACCCATGTAAGTATGCATATTGTGCTTGACAACGCGATGTATGTGTGATTTATTGCCCCCATGTACATCGATACCGTCCCCAACCGCAACTCCCCGCCCGCCGTCCTCCTCCGCGAAGCCTGGCGCGAAGGCAACAAAACCCGCAAGCGCACCTTGGCCAACCTCTCCGCTTGGCCCCCAGAAAAAATCGAAACCTTCCGCCGCCTGTTGTGCGACGAGCGGCTGGTCTCTCCGCACGATTTGTTCGCTACACAGAAATCCCTTCCTCACGGCCAGGTGGAAGCCATCCTGGAAATGATCGGCAAGCTCGAACTGGATCGCCTGATCTCGGCCGAGCGCTGCCGCGAACGAGACTTGGTCGTGGCCATGGTCGTTCAGCGCTTGATTTCCCCGGCGTCGAAACTGGCGACCACCCATCACTGGCACACCACCACCCTGGCAGAAGAGTTGGGAGTAGCAGAGGCCACGGAGAATGATCTCTACGAAGCCATGGACTGGCTTTTCGAGCGCAAGGAGCGCATCGAGAAAAAGCTGGCCGCTCGCCATCTGAGCGAGGGTGGCCTGGTGCTCTATGACGTTTCGAGCAGTTTCTATGAGGGACGCACCTGCCCGCTGGCACAATTTGGACACGACCGCGATGGCAAGAAGGGTCTGCCGATCATCGTGTACGGCGTGATGACCAATGGCGAGGGATGTCCGGTGGCGGTGGAGGTGTATCCGGGAAATACGGGAGACTCGACGACGGTAGGCGACCAAATCGAGAAGCTGCGGGAGCGCTTTAAATTGTCTCGGGTAGTGCTGGTGGGAGATCGTGGGATGCTGACCCAGCCGCAGATCGACAAGCTCAAGCAGCATCCTGGTTTTGGTTGGATCACGGCGCTGACCAGCACGGCGATTCGCGAATTGGTGAAGCAGGGGGCCTTGCAACTATCGTTGCTGGACCAGAAGAATCTGGCCGAGATCACCGCACCGGATTATCCGGGCGAGCGGCTGATGGTTTGCCATAACCCGGTGTTGGAGGAGGAGCGAAGGCGGAAACGGGAGGCGTTACTGGAAGCCACCGAGAAGAGCTTGGAGAAGATCAGCAAGGAAGTGACGCGACGCAAGAAGAAGGCGCTCACGGCCGCGGAGATTGGGCTGAAGGTGGGGAAGGTGCTGGGACGCTACAAAGTGGGCAAACACTTTGCGTGCAAAATCGGCGAGGGCAGCTTTGCCTGGAGTCGCCGTGCGCAGTCGATCGAGCAGGAAGAGAAGCTGGACGGGATTTATGTGCTGCGCACGAGCGAGCCGGTGGAACGGCTTTCCGCGGAAGACACGGTGCGGAGCTACAAGAGCCTGGCGGAAGTGGAACGAGCTTTTCGTTGTCTGAAGGGGATCGATCTCTTGGTGCGACCGATTCGACATCGCACTGAGGATCGCGTGCCAGCGCACATTTTTCTGTGCGTGTTGGCCTACTATGTGGAATGGCATCTGCGCCGGGCTTGGGCGCCGCTGTTGTTCGAGGATGAAGAACGATGGGAGGAGCGCAAACGCCGCGATCCGATTCTGCCGGCGAAACCCTCGGATTCCGTTCAGCGAAAAAAACGCTCGCAGCAAACTGTGGATGGTCTTCCGGTGCACAGTTTCCAGGGCCTGCTGGCGGAGTTGGCCAACCGGGCCAGAGTGACTTACGCGCTCAAGTCAGAGAAGTCGGAGGAGAAGACGAATTTGACTTTCCGCCAGGTGACCGAGCCGACGCCGGTACAGGCTCGAGCCTACGAATTAGTTCGGATGTTCCCAGTAACCGGAAAGTGAACTTAGCCCTATGCCGCTGCGAATTAACAGGATACCCTCTGGGGCTCCGTGGAACTTCGGTCTAGCGGGCTACCGAAAAACTTCCATCCCGTCATTCCGAACGGAGTCCGCGGAGTGAGGAATCCCTCTTTTTCTTGGGTTCCCGGCGAATAGAGGTTCCTTGCTTCGATCGGAATGCCGGGCTAAGCCCGGTTTTCCGCAGCCAGCTTCGTACAACCCGTGTCCTCCACCACCTACCAGATTGGCTGCATAGAGGCGCCAGACACACCAGTACCCGTAATGGGTGACTAGGTGCTGAAAAAATTGGATGAGTGCAACAGAGCGAACTACTTGGCGGCTTTGGCTTTCACCTGATTGTAGGCCAGGGTAAGCCGCGACTTGTAACGGTTCGCGGTATTTTCGTGCAGCACGCCTTTGCTGATAGCCTGATCGATTGCGGAAACCGTGGGCTGCAATAAATTCGCGGCGGCGGTAGCGTCTCCCGCGGTAATGGCTATCCGCAGCCGCTTCATCATCGTGCGGACACGCGTCCGATTATTTCGGTTCACCTCGGCGCGTTGATTAGATTGTGCCGCGCGCTTTAAAACGGACTTCTTCTTCTTTTTAACTTTGGTAGGCTGACCTTGGGGCATCTATTGCTCCTTGTGCGTTATGCTCAATCTTCTAGTGTGAATCGAGTCCAATGCCTTTGTCAAACGACCCCAAACCTCTCTCGCAGGTGCCGCATTCAGTCACGCCTGCCCACACCAGCACCATCCCGGCCATAAGTACGCAGACTACCGCATCCGCGGCGCAACGCGAAAAACTGTGCCTGCTCATCAATTCGCGCAACCCCATCATCACCGTCGAAACCAGCGAGGAGCAGCGCTTCTTGGAACTCCTCGGGGCCGTTTGCCAGGAACTCGCCGTTCCGCTTTACATCTGGAGTGTCACCGAAGGTCTGGGCAAAGCCGGTGGCAATTCGCTCTATGATTCCGACCAGCCGGAACAGGCCCTTGCCAACATTGCCACAATTCAGGGCGATGCGATTTTCCTACTGAAAGATTTTTCGCGCTATTGCGACAACGACCGTATCAGCCGCAGGCTTCGCGATCTTGCCGACGGCTTCCGCGCAGCCCGCCGGTGCATGGTCTTGCTGGCGGCGTCCATTCAACTACCGGCGGAAGTCGCGGCGGATGCCGCGCCATTCCAATTGGGTTTGCCGTCAACGGAAGAATTACTTGCAGGCGTCAGATTTGTCCTGGCGGACATTTCACGCGAACGCCCCATGCTAGTAGCTCTTGATGTAGGGGGAATGGGGCAACTGGCGAAAAATCTTGCGGGCTTGCCGGTGGAAGAAGCGCAGCACGTTTTGCGCAAGTGCATCCTGGCGCGCGGCAAAGTGGACGCAGGCCTGCTCGAGGATGTGCTGGAAGCGAAGCGCGAAGCTCTGCACACAGACGGTGTCTTGGAATCCGTGAAGCGCGAAGCTTCATTCAACGATGTTGCCGGATTGCAGCATCTCCGCGACTGGATTGCCAAGCGCAAAAGCGCGTTGACCCCAGAAGGCCAACGCTTTGGACTGGAGCCTCCGAAAGGCGTGCTAATCACGGGAGTGCAAGGCTGCGGCAAAAGTCTGGCGGCACGCGCCGTAGCGGGCGAATGGGGCTACGAACTCGCGCGGCTGGATGTCGGGGCGCTCTACGACAAGTTTGTCGGCGAAAGCGAGAAGCACCTGAAAAGGGCACTGGAGTTGGCGCAAAAACTAGCGCCGGTAGTCCTGTGGATTGATGAGATCGAGAAAGCCTTCGCTTCCGCCGGCACCAGCGGTGATGCCGATGCGGGTCTCTCGCAGCGCCTACTGGCTACTTTGCTGACCTGGATGCAGGATCGCGAGGGCGGCGTATTCCTCGCGGCCACCTCCAACAACATCACAATTCTCCCGCCCGAAATGCTCCGCAAAGGCCGCTTCGACGAAATTTTCTTCGTGGACTTGCCGAATGCAGCTGTGCGCGCCGTCCTCTTCACTTTGCACCTGAAAAAACGCGGCCGCGATGCCACAGCCTTTGATGTCAACAAACTGGCGGCCGCCACGGAAGGATTTTCCGGCGCGGAGATTGAACAAGCCATCGTGGCCGGGCTCTACACCGCGTTTAACCGCAAACAGCAACTCTCGACAGATGTCCTGCTCGAAGAAGTTCACGGCACTCAACCGCTAAGCGTAACGCGCTCCGAGGAAGTCACCGCAGTTCGCGAATGGGCCAAGAAACGCGCGGTCCCCGCAGATTGATCTGAGTACAGTCACGAGAAAAACAAAAACGGGGTGTCCGCCAAAAGCGGGCACCCCTTGTGCTACCAGCGGGGCAAGAGATCAGAGCTACTTGTGCACGTCAAACGAGAGCGGAAAATCGAAAACCACTCCTCCCACAGGCACGCGCAGTGAAAGTTCACGAGCCCCCGCGTCGCGAGCAAACCACATAACTCCCTTGGTCTTCTGTTGAGGTGCCAATGCTCCGGGCTTCAAGGCTAGAACCAGCGGATTCGTAGACTCGTCCAGCGAAACCGAGTTTTTCGTCGAAGCTGCTGCAAAGTGCATGCTCATATAATCCGGCGTGGCGTTGGGGCGATAGGCCATGCTTTGCAAAGTAGCCGAGCTGTTCCCGCGAGTGACCACCGCGCTCGGCGAAGGATCCGCATTCGCGCTGGTCCACAAGGATTGGTGGTTCACCGCGTGCGCGATCTTCGACGGATTTTGCAAAGGCAATAGCCGCAAGTTGGGCTGCAATTCGTCCAACGTAATCAAAGACGGCGCCACATCCAGGCTCGTCCCGCCTTGATTGGAAATCGCGATCGACGCGCGCAGTTTCCACCCAGTGTCTTGCAGCGAAACTTGCACGGTGACGCCATTGGCGGTCATCGATTCAACCCGGCGGCCCTGGCTCAGGAACTGCTCGCAACCCGGAGCTCCCGCTTGCCAGCGTGCCACGCCGTTTACCGCAGTCGCCGCTACAGGCTGCACCGGCGCAACAGTTTTAGCTGGCCCTCCCACCATCGAGAGGTACATGTGCGCAACGTATCCTTGTTTCCCGTCGTCGGAACGTATCAGCGCCGTATAGCCCCCGTTATCCGAAAGGACCGTGACATCGCCCCCGCATTCCAGTGTAGCTACGACGTTCAACGGCAAAGCCTGTTCCGCGTCTGAAGTCATGGGCACGCTGGAGATTCCAGGGCAATTGATCTGTGCGTGCGTCTGCGGCGCCACGCTTGGCATCACAATACTTGTTTCTTCCGCGGCCAACGCGGGCAAACTCAGCACTAACGCTGCCGAACCGATCAGAATGTGTTTTGCGGAGACGAACATGGACTTAACCCTCCCTCAAGAATTCCCACATCAAGTTTTCCACGCTACAAGATGAGTTTTCTCTTAGGTGGGGTTTGCGTCCATAGCTCTGGCGTACCAGAGTACAGGTAATCACTTCGCAACTGGCCTGACACAAGATTAGATGCACAAAGTACAGGTGGAGATCGCACAAAAGTGAGAATAAACGCTGGTAACCACAAATGTGAAAATCCGAAGAGAAGATCGTCGCTCCAGCAGATTACTGAAAAGCCTACATTCCGTCATTTCGAACGGAATCCGCGAAGTGGGGAATCTCTCTGCTCTTGGGTTTCGGCCGAAGAGCGATTCCTCGCTTCGCTCGGAATGACGCACCGAGTCCCTTTTCCCGCGGCCTGCTGAAGACCAGCCACCGCAGCTGTCGCTCATCCCTTCAGGGATGAGGGTTTCCACTCCGCGAGCCACCAATTGCCGATAACCAAACAATGTGGCCGCGTTGCCGCGGCGAACGGCACTGCCTGTCACAAGCGTCTAACTTGACCCCGGCGCATCTGTGCGCTACGTTGATTGCAGATTCCCGTGCTGCTCGCCAGCCGGATCTTTTCAGGGGGTTTCCCATCGGCCATCCGTTCTCTTCGGCAGAGCAACCTTCCAATTGGATGAGACGCACGATCCACATTACCGGCAAAATTGAACCCTTCTTTGGCACTCTGGACGAGAATATTCGCCTCCTAGAGGACTCCCTCCAGGTCCGCACTCATCTTCACGACACGCGCATCACCGTCGAAGGCGAACAGGACAGCGTGGACCAGGCGGTCCGCATCGTCGAGGAGTACAACCACCTCACGCGGCACGGGCGTTTGCTTTCAAGCGCCGAAGTAAAGTCCCTGATGCGTGTGGCCACGGAAGAGCCCAATGAATCGCCGCGCGCGATGTTTGAGCACGGTCGCACTCGTTCCTTCGGCAAAAAGACCGTCACCCCGAAAAACGCCAGCCAGCGCCACTACATGGAAGAGATTGAATCGCACGACATGACTTTCGGCATCGGGCCCGGCGGCACGGGCAAAACCTATCTGGCAGTCGCGATGGCGGTCAGCGCTCTCCTCACCAAGCAAATGAACCGCATCATCCTGGCGCGGCCCGCAGTCGAAGCAGGTGAGCGGTTGGGCTTTCTTCCCGGCACGCTGCAACAAAAAATCGACCCTTACATGCGCCCGCTGTACGACGCGCTGTACGACATGCTGGACGCGGACAAACTCGAGCGCTTCCTCGAGAAGGGCCTCATCGAAGTGGCGCCGCTCGCGTTCATGCGCGGGCGCACTCTGAACGATTCCTTCGTGATTCTAGACGAAGCGCAGAACACCACCAGCGAACAAATGAAAATGTTCCTCACGCGCCTGGGTTTCAATTCCAAAGCGGTCATCACTGGCGATATCACGCAAATCGATCTCCCCGTGGGCAAGAAGTCCGGTTTGGTAGAAGCGATGGAGATTTGCGGCCGCATCCCCGGAATCAGCGTGGTCCAGTTCGGCGAAAAAGACGTTGTTCGCCACAACCTGGTGCAGCAGATCATCCGCGCGTACGAGGAATTTGACGGCTCGCACCCGCAACGCGCCGGGAACGGGAAGGCCACGGTTTCGGTCAAGGAGCCCGCTAAATCCGGGCCGCCAAACAGCTGATCGGCATGACACTGAAGCGACGCGACCCCAAGGGCTCTATGGCGGAGCGCGACATTGCCGCAATTCAAAATCAGCAGCGCGCGGTACGCGTAAATTTGCCCCCACTGGAATTATTCCTGCAAAGCGTAAAGAATGAGCTGGGCCTCCGCGGCGATTGCGTAGCCGTGCGCTTGATAACGGATACGGAGATGGCGCGCCTGAACGGAAAGTACCGCGGGGGAAAACGCACAACGGATGTCCTGTCGTTTCCCACGGAACTCCGGCTCACCCCTGAACTCCGCGCGAATCCCAGGCGCAAACAACGCGGCGCATTCTTAGGTGACATCGCGATTTCACCAGTGGTAGCGCGGCGCAACGCGAACGCGATGGGACGCGGCTTACAAGAAGAGTTGCAAGTCCTGATCCTGCATGGCGTCTTGCACCTTTTGGGTTACGATCATGAAGTGGATCAAGGTGAAATGGAACGTGTAGAACTCCGGCTGCGGCGGCGATTGGGGATTGCCTGATGATGTTACAGTGGGCATATGTCGGCAGCGTGCTGGTCGTCGCTCTTGGCCTGCCAATCTTCTCCTACCTCGCGCTCATCTATCGCGAACTGGGCCGCATGACCACCGGCCGCGTCCACGAACACGTGGAGATTTTTGAAGCCGAGATCGAGCCGAAGCTCAAAATCAGCCGGCGCAGCGGCGGACGCACGTTCCGCATCCTCGGCCATTTCTGGCTTGCATTTGTGGTCCTTGAAACAACCCGCGGCGTGGTCTACCTGGTGCCAAACCGCTGGGAAGCCGGTCTACAATTCCTGGTCTTTCTGTCGCTCCAGGTAATCCTGTTGATGCATTTCATCCCGGACATGCTTCTCTACCGGACAACGGGGCGATGGCTGCTCCCGCTCCTGCCTTTGATTCGCGTGGCCATCTGGCTAGCTTGGCCGGTGCGCATATTCCTCGAAGGCGCGGAATCCCTGGCGCGAATTTCAGAGCAGGAAGTGGAACGCACCGACGAGCAGCGCACCGAAGAGGGAATTGAAGCCTTGGTGGAAGTTGCCGAGGAAGAGGGCATCATCGAGCCCGAGCAGGCCGATCTGATCGAACAAGTCGTGGAATTCAGCGACAAGCGCGTGCGCGAGGTAATGACGCCCCGGCCCGACGTGGTTGCTTTGCACGCCGATGCCACACTGGAAGAGATGCACGCGCGCTATCTGGAAACAAAGTTCGCGAAGATGCCGGTCTACGACAAATCGCTCGACGACATCGTTGGAGTGGTTTACGCTCAAGACCTTCTACAAGTCGCCGACACGGATCTGCCAAGGCGCAAGGTAAAGGAACTAGCCCGCCCCCCGCTCTTTGTCCCGGAAACAAAGCTCGGCTCCGATTTGCTCCGCGAGATGCGCCAGAAAGGCCAATCGCTCGCAGTGGTAATCGATGAACATGGCAGCGTAGCCGGCATCGCCACGGTAGAAGATCTGGTCGAAGAAATCGTCGGTGAAAGCGGCGTGGATACCAAGCAGCCCTCCCCAGACGCCGTCCGAGAGCCGGATGGCAGCCTGGTCCTCCGCGGCAGCATGACGATTTCCCACGTCGAGGAATTGCTCAACGTGCACTTCGGCGAAGCCTCCGACGAAACCGTGACAACTATCGCCGGCCTGCTGAGCCACGTCTCCGGAAAAGTCCCCGCGCCCGGCGATAAGGTAGATCTCGAAGGCTTCCGCTTTGAAGTAGTCGAAGCGAACCAGCGAAAAGTTTTGCGCCTCCGCGCACGCCATCTTCCAGCCGCGGCTTCACCAGCGGTGAATTAGACCATTCAGAACAAGCGTTCACAGAGCGCCAGAAAGAGCAATCGTGGAAATAAAACCAGAGACAATCGGAGAAGGGAAGAAGCGCGCAGGTTTTGTAGCCATAGTGGGCCGGCCGAATGCCGGGAAGTCCACGCTCCTGAATCGATTTGTGGGCCAAAAAGTGGCGATTGTCACATCAAAACCGCAAACCACGCGCAACCGCATCCAGGGAATCGTGACCAAGCCGCAAGGCCAGGTGGTCTTCATTGATACGCCCGGAGTGCACGAAGCGGATTCAGCCTTGAACCGCCAGATGATGCGCGAAGTGTCGGCGGCGCTGGAAGGAATTGACGTCCTACTGCTGATGGTGGATGCCATCCACACGCTCCCGCATGAGGACTCGCTGCTGTTGGAGAAGGCCAAGCGCTTCGAGGGGAAAGCTATTCTTGCGTTGAACAAGATTGACCGCATCCCGAAACCAAAGCTGCTACCGCTGATGGACGCGTTTTCAAAAGCATTTCCATTCGCGGCCCTGATGCCGATCTCCGCGTTGAAAGGAGACGGCTGCGACGAACTGCTCGATGAAATTTTCAAGAACCTGCCCGAAGGCGAGCCGTTCTTCCCAGAAGACCAGATCACGGACCAGCCGGAGCGGTTTCTGGCCAGCGAAATTATCCGCGAAAAAGCAATTGATTTGACCTACCACGAGGTGCCGCACGCGTTAGCGGTAATCGTGACCAAGTTTGAGGAAACGCCCAAAATTCTGCGCATAGAAGTAACCATGCACGTCGAGCGCGATTCGCAGAAGAAAATCCTGATCGGTCACAAGGGTGAAATGCTGAAACGCATCGGCACGCAGGCTCGCAAAGAGCTCGAAACCCTCCTTGGAACAAAGATTTACCTGGGCCTGTTCGTAAAGGTGGTTCCGAACTGGCGCGAAAACCCCATGCAAGTCCGCGAAATAAGTTGGCACACCCAACTGGAAGAGTTGGGAGAATCGCAAAGCAAGAAGAGAGAACAAGAGTAACCAAACCGTCCGAAACCCTAAATTCAGATTGCGAGCATGCCCTAAAGTTAAACGCAGGGTGCCCGGGGCCTCGACGCTCGCCAAAAGTGACCCACTTTTGCTCGCCAAGAATGGACCACATCGAGATCACGCTTTTGTAAACAGTAGTCCCAACGTAACCACTCTCCTGGCATGAGCTATCTTCACTTCAAAGGGCCTTTCATGCTTTTCGAGATTTGCGCTAAGTGCTTTTACTTTTATTCGCTTACCACTAGAATCGCAGTTTTTGTTGGCGCGCGCCAAATGGGCAAAACGCGGGGGAGATCACCGTGTGGGTCTGCTTCAGCTTGGAAGGAAGGAAGCGTGATTGCGAGGCTTTCAAGCTGGGCCGGTTTTGCCGAGCAAACATGGGTCAATTCTCGGTAGCGCCGAAGCCCAGGTATCGGTTTTATACCTGGGTCTTGAGATCTCTTCTCCGAAAACTCAAAACTTACAACTGCTTACTGAAAACCTTTCGCAGGGTGCATGAAGCCTTTCGCTTCAGCGCTTGGAAGGGCATCGGCTGCGAAATTGAACGTCCCTTTTTTCTTCATCTCGCGCGCGCCGCGCACGAGCGCTCCCAAAGCAGCTCGTGCCAAACATCCACCCACGCTGATCCGTTTCACGCCAACCGCAGCCAGTTGCTCAACGGAAAACGTCGCGCCCTTCAATCCCATCACCACATTCACGGGCTTGGAAACAGCGGCGCAGACCTTGCGAATGGCTTCCAGGCTCGGTAGTCCGGGCGCATACAGTACATCCGCCCCCACTTTCTCGAACGCTTGCAATCGCCGGATGGTGTCCTTCAAATCAGGCCGGCCATGAAGAAAATTCTCGGCTCTGGCAGTCAGCAGAAAATGGCAATCGTGAGCCGCCTTTGCCGCAGCCGCAACGCGCTCGACAGAATGCGGGAATTCATAAATGGGGTTGTCGTCATCGGCAGTGGAGTCCTCGATGGAGCCGCCGGCAAGTCCAACCCCCGAAGCCAGACGAATAGTCTCCGCGCAAGTCTCGGGTGCACGCCCAAATCCATCCTGCAAGTCCGCCGACACCGGCAAATCCGTGGCCTCAACAATCGCCTTGGCATTCCCCAAGACGCCCTCGCGAGTCAGATCCGCCGAAGTGTCTCTTCGCCCAACGGAAAAAGCGTATCCCGCGCTGGTTGTGGCAATCGCTTCAAACCCCAGCGCCGTCAAAATCTTTGTCGATCCCGCGTCCCAAGCATTCGGAATCACAAATGCTCCGCTGCGTTGGTGAAGCGCGAGCAATACCTTGTATTTTTCTTCGCGTGTAGGCACGGTTCTCCTCGTAAACAAACAAATGAACTCTGGAATTGTGCCACAGAGTCACCCAACGGGGTGCCCCAGGCCCGCCGTAGGTTGGTGCCTGGGTCTTGGGGTTCTTTCATTCTCTCGAACGCCGCTTTTTCCCATCCGCCGCGCAATCGAAAAACCTGTCGTCCCGACCGGAGCGGCCCGATTTTCTCTTCCGCGCCGCTTTCTGGCGCGTCGGGCCGCGCAGTGGAGGGATCGCGGCGTGATCGTCGACTCTTGCCACCTAACTCGTTTTTCGATTTTCTATTTTCGAATTTGCTTTTGCTCGAAAACTGTCAACTGTAAACTGTCGGCTGTAAACTTCTCCACCTCATTCGTGCAACACCACGCTCAACAGCGAAGTATTCACCTGCAACCCGCCGTTATATTTGATAAATCCCATCTTCCGGAATTTGTTCATGAAAAAATTAACCCGCGAGCGTGTTGTCCCGATCATTTCCGCCAGCATCTCTTGCGACACATCCGGCACCACTCCGTGGGGTTGATCTTCTTTGCCGTACCGCGCCAGCAACAGCAGCGCCCGCGCCAGCCTCTTCTCGCTCGAGTTGAACAACTGGTCCACCAGGTCTTCTTCCACCCGGATATTCCGCATCAGCATATGCTTGATGAATAAATCGGAAAACTCGTGTTCCGCCTTCAGCACCCTCATCATTTCCTGTTTTTCTATCGAAAGGATGGACGTGGGCACAATCGCTATCGCCGTGGCCATGCAGATGCTCAGCCCTGCCAGGCATCCCTCGCCCAAAAAGTCCCCCGGCCCCAGCACCGCTACTACGGCTTCCTTCCCGCTCTCGTTGGTAACGGAGAGTTTCACCCCGCCCGTCTGGATATATTTCACCGCTTCAGCGGGATCTCCCTGCGAGTATATTTTTTCGGATCGGCGATACTTTACGATTTGCCGCGCGATTCCAGTCGTTTCCAGGTAGGTGCGCAAATCAAAAGGGGGCGTGGCCTGCGCTCTGCGGTTGGCTTTCTTGCCGTTTACTTTGGGCATGTTTCGAGCGACTCCGGCCCAATCATTCTCTCTCCAGCTTAAATTTCCTTTCTTTTCCCTTTATATACCCCCATTCCCCATCTTTTGCAAGATGCCCACGGTTACATTCTTAAATGGCTCGACAGGGATGCCCGCCACATCCCCTCTCTCCCCAAAAGGGTGCCCCAGGCCCGCCGTAGGCGGGTGCCTTGGTCTTGGGTTACTCTTCCCTCTGCGAACCTCTGCGTTATCCGTTTCTTTCTTTGTTCTTCGCCGCGCCCATCGCAACCCACCCAACTGTCAGCGCGCCCTGGTTAATGTCATCCCGACCGAAGCAGCGGCGCTTCATGCCGCTGCGTAGTGGAGGGATCGCGGAACCAACCCCAACCTTTCACAACTCTCTTTTTCTTCTTTGGGTTTTTCTTAATCCGAAAACTGTCAACTGTAAACTGTCAACTTCTCCGTCACTCGTGCAACACCACCGACAGCAACGATTTATTCACCGTAATTTTCCCGTTGTACTTGATAAATCCCAACTTCCGGAACTTGTTCATGAAAAAATTCACTCGCGAACGTGTCGTCCCCACCATGCCGGCCAGCGTCTCCTGCGAAACTTTCGGCAAAACCCGCTGCGGCGTTTCCTGCTCCCCGTACCGCGCCAGCAACAACAGCGTTCGCGCCAGCCTCTTCTCGCTCGAGTTGAACAGCTGATCCACCAGATCCTCTTCCACCCGTATATTGCGTCCCAGCATGTATGCAATAAAGCGGTCCGATAATTCGTGCTCCGCGTGCAGCACCCGCAACAAGTCATCTTTATCCATCATCAGCAGGGTGCTCGCCGTGATCGATGTTGCCGTTCCCATCCGGACCTTCTGCCCGGCCATACATCCTTCTCCAAAGAAATCCCTTGGCCCATAGATCGCCACCACTGCTTCTTTCCCCGATCCGTTCACCACCGTCAACTTCACCCCGCCCTTTTGCACGTACATCACTGTCTTCGCCGCATCTCCCTGCGAAAAAATACAAGTGTTCCTCCGGTATTCCTGAACCACCCTCGCCACTCCGGCAGTGTCCAGGAATCCCTGCGCGTCAAACCTGCCGCCATTCTGCTTCTTCGACTTCTTGATTTTCATTTGTGGGGCGGAGCGCCGCATTCACCGGGCGCTTTCTAGCCAACTTCACGCTACCAAGCGTCTATACTCGAGACTGTCCAAAACTGAACACCCCTGCCTCGGCCGCCCCAGCCACGCAGTACGTTCCCGTGCCTTGGGTCCCTCCCCACCTGATTGTCATTCCGACCGCAGTGCCGTGCAGTGTGCGGCACGCAGTGGAGGGATCGTGCCGCCACCGTAACGTCTCGCCTCCCCTCCAGTTGTCCTCTTTTCCTCTGCCCCCTCCATCTCCTTTAACTCCTCCACCTCCTTCGGCCCACGTCCTTTGGCCCATATCGCAACTCCCCCTATCCGGTGTATTATTGAAAGGTTCTGCAGCTCAGAGGGCGAATCCCGGCTAAATGCCTGCAAAGTCACATCGCGTCTACTTTCTGGCCCTGCTTCTCGCGGCCATTTTCCTCGCGGCGCAACTGCATTGTTGCGTGGACTTGAACTCCTCCACAATGGACTCCCACGCCTGCCCCATCTGTTCCACCGCGGGCATCGCTGTTGCCCCTCCCGCTCTTCTTCTTGCTTTAGTTCCGGCTATCAATCGTTTTGAAGCCCCGCCCATGGTCACTGTAGTTTCCATCGAAGTTTCCCGCAGTGTCTCGCCTCGCGCGCCCCCTGCCTGTTAAGCTGTCCGCTGTTTTTCCCTTCATTCCTAATCCAATTGCCGTGCGCTTTTGTTCCATCGGCGCACGAGGAGGCGTCACTTGAGGAAAGGCTTCCTTTTCATCCTGCTCGTCGCGGTTCTATTGCCCCTTTCTCTAGCGGGCCAGCAAACTCCTGCGCCCACTCCATCCTCCGCGCCTGCACAAGCTGCCTCCGCCACGCAGCCCCCCTCTTCTCGCATCGCCCTCGACGACGCTATCCGCCTCGCCCTTCTCCACAACCACGCCTTGCAAGCCATGCGCTCCACTATCCTTCAAAGCCAGGCCGAAGAAACCACCGCCAACCTTCGCCCCAATCCCAATCTCGGCCTCGATGCCCAATTCATCCCCATCTTCCAACCCAACCAGTTTAGTGCCGACTATATTGACCAATCCGCTCAATTCGATGCCGGCCTCAGCTATCTCTTCGAGCGCGGCAAAAAGCGCCAGCACCGCTTCAAAGCCGCTCAAGACCTCACCACCGTCGTCCGTTCTCAGGTTTCCGACACCGAGCGCCAGCTCATCTTCAATGTCGGCCAGCAATTCATCGATGTCCTACTCGCCGAATCCACTCTCGAGTTCGCCCAGCAGGACCTCGAAAGCTTCCAGAAAACTGTGAACATCAGCAGCGACCGCCTTCACGCCGGCGATATGAGCGAAGGCGACTTCCTCAAAATCAAACTCCAGCTTCTCCAATTCCAGACCGATGTCTCCGCTGCCAAACTCGCCAGGCTCCAGAGCCTCGCCGCCCTTCGCCAGCTCCTCGGCTTTGAATCTGTCCCCGATGATTACGACGTCCAGGGCACGCTCGACTATCAGCCTGTCCATTCCGATATCGTCGCCCTCAAGTCTCTCGCCGCCATCAATCGTCCTGACCTCCGCGCCGCACAACAAGCCGTGACCGCCGCCGAAAGCCAGCTCGCTCTCCAAAAAGCCAACGGCAAAATGGACATCACCGGTACGTTCGATTACACCCACACTGCGGGCGTCAACACCGGCGCTTTCTTCTACAACATGCCCTTACCCATCTTCAATCGCAATCAAGGTGAAATCGCCCGCGCACGCTTCGCCATCACGCAAGCGCAAGAGCAGGCCAGTGAAACCACCCAACAGGTTTCCACCGATGTCGTCACTGCCTACGGCAATCTCCACACCAACGATGAAATCGTTCAGCTTTATCAGGGCGGCTACGTGGATCAAGCCAAGCAGTCCCGCGACATCAGCGAATACGCCTACCAAAAAGGCGCTGCGAGTCTCCTCGATTATCTGGACGCCGAACGAACCTATCGTTCCAACCAGCTAGCCTATCGCCAGGCCCTTGCCAATTACATGCTCGCCCTCGAACAAATGCGCCAAGCCGTAGGCTCAAGGAATCTCCAATGAATTATCTTAAGTTTCGCAGTTCCGCCCGAAGTTGTAGCGCAGGGAGAGTCCCCGAGTCCTGCGGCCTTTCTCTTGGGTCTTCCTCTCCTGGGTTTTCCTCTGTTGAGCCAACCACACAACTGAACTTGAGGGTGCCCCATCTTTTGCGCTTTTTGCAAAGGGTGGGCTCTTACAATCAAACGCCCCGCTCCCCCTTCTCTTGGGTTTCTCTCTGTTCCATCCTCGCCCTCCTCCTAGCTCTCTCCGGCTGCGGCTCAGGCCCCGGCCCCGGCGAATCCGAATCCACCATGACCTCCTTCACCTCCACGGAATCCAAAGCAGACACCGCCGAACTCTTCTCCGTCCCCAAAGAGCAGATGTCCCACATCCAAATCGTCACCGCCGAAAAAGCCCCTCTCTTGCGCACCCTCCGCCTGACCGGCTCTGTCGCCTACGACGCCTTCGCCACCACTCCCGTCTTCGCCGCCATTGGCGGCCCTGTTCACCAGATCCTCGTGGCCCCCGGGGAATTCGTGCAAGCCGGTCAGCCGCTCCTCACCGTCACCAGCCCGGACTATTCCGCCGCCCGTTCCGCCTACATCAAGGCCAAGGACGCCTACCTCCTCGCAGACAAGTTCTACACTCGCGCGCAAGATCTCTATTCCCACGGCGCAATCGCTGAAGCCGATCTCCAGCAAGCCGAATCCAATCGCACCCAGGCTCACGCGGACATGGAATCTTCCGCCGACACTCTTCATGCCCTCGGCATCAAGGATCCCGAATCCGTCATCAAGCCATCCGCGCAATCCACCGCGCAAATCCCGGTTCCCGCTCCGGTCTCCGGTGAAATCGTCGAGCGCCTCGTCGGTCCCGGCCAGCTTCTCGTCGGCGGCACAACCCAGTGCTTCACCATCTCCAACACCAACTCCGTCTGGGTCCTCGTCAACGTCTACCAGAGCGATCTACCCTTCGTGAAAGTCGGCGACTCCGTCGAAATTAATACCGAAACCTATCCCGAACTCTTCCATGGGAAAATTTCCTACATCGCTCCCGGGCTCGATCCCACTACGCGCACCCTGCAAGCCCGCATCGTCACGCAAAATCCCGGCAAAAAACTCAAGCGCGATATGTTCGTCACCGCCCTCGTCAACGCCGGCTCCGTCCCCGACGCCATCACCGTTCCAGACGCTGCTGTCCTCCACGACACCGAAAATCAGCCTTTCGTCTATGTGCAGACTGACACCAACCACTTCGCTCGCCGCATTGTCACCCTCGGCGCCAGCACCAAAGGCCGCACGCAAATCACCAGCGGCCTGAAAGAAGGAGAGCACCTCGTCGGTGATGGCAGCTTGTTCCTGCAATTCAAGAATTCCATGCAGCACTAAGAGGCGCGCTTCGCAAACACTTCCATGATCCATCGCATCGTCCAAATCGCCCTTCAGCAGCGCTTCCTCGTGCTCATGCTCACGATTTTGATCATCGTTGCAGGCGCTTGGTCCTTCCAGCAAATGCCCGTGGACGCTTACCCCGATCTTTCTCCGCCCATGGTCGAACTCATCACCCAATGGCCCGGCCACGCCGCTGAAGAAGTCGAGCGCCTCACCACCCTCCCCCTCGAACTCGCCATGAACGGCTCACCGCGCCTTCATGTCATGCGTTCCATCTCTCTCTACGGTCTCTCCGATCTCATCCTGACTTTCGATGAAGGCGTGGCCCCCTACTTCGCTCGCGAGGTCGTCTTCCAGCGAATCAGCGACGCCACTCTCCCCCAGGGCGTTATTCCCAGCATGGCTCCGCTCTTCAGCCCCAGTGGTCTCGTCTATCGCTACGTCATCGAGAGTCCCGATCGCTCGCCGATGGAACTCCACACCTACGAAATCTGGACCATCGAGCGTGCATTCAAAGCTGTTCCCGGCGTCGCCGATGATTCCGGTTTCGGCGGACCCACCATGGAGTACCACGTCCTTCTGGATCCGGTTAAGCTCAACAACTATCACCTCCCCGTAGTGCAAGTCCTCGCCGCTCTCAACGCTAACAACGCCAACACTGGCGGCGGCTTCTATACACAGGGCGGCCAGTTCTACTACGTGCGCGGCCTCGGCCTCGTCAAAACCACCGAAGATATCGACGAAATCGTTGTCACCAGCTTGAATGGCGTTCCCGTACGCATCAAGGACATCGGCCGCGTCGAAATCGGAATCGCTCCGCGCCTCGGCATTTTCGGTTTCCAGACCAAGCAGAAGGACGATGACGACGCGGTCGAAGGCGTCATCCTCATGCGCCGCGGAGAGCAAACGCAAAACGTTCTTCAAGGCGTCGAAAAGAAAACCGAGGAGATCAACAAAACTCTTCTCCCGCCCGACGTCAAGGTTCGCCCCTATTACGACCGCAGCGACCTCGTTCGAGTCACCACCGATACCGTCGAGGGCAATCTTCTTCGCGGCATGATCCTGGTTCTAATCGTCCTGATCTTTTTTCTCGTCAGCTTTCGCGCCGCCATCATCACCGCTCTCACTATTCCTCTCGCTCTTCTCTTCGCCTTCATCTTTCTGAATTTGACCGGTGAAGCTGCCAACCTTCTCTCCATCGGCGCCATCGATTTCGGCATCATCATTGACGGCACCATCGTCATGGTCGAGAACATCTACCGCGAACTCGGCCTCCGTTACGGTACGCCTTATCGCTTGTCAGACGTCATCCTCACCGCCGCCCGCGACGTAGACCGCCCCATCTTCTATTCCGTCGCCGTTATCATCGCCGGATATCTCCCCATCTACGCCCTTCGCGGCCCCGCGGGAAAACTCTTTCACCCCATGGCGGACACCATGGCTTTCGCGCTCCTCGGCGCACTCATCCTCACTCTCACCATCGTTCCCGTCCTTGCTTCCTACTGGTTCAAAAGTGGAGTTAAGGAAAAACAGAATCCCGTTTTCAATTGGATTCGCGATGTCTACGCCAGCCGCCTCGATTGGTGCCTCAACCATGCCGCCATCACCATCACGGCCGCTCTTCTCATTTTCGGCGCTACCCTCCTCCTCATCCCTCTCATCGGCGGCGAGTTCCTTCCCCATCTCGATGAAGGCGCCGTATGGGTCCGCGCCACGCTCCCTTACACGATTTCCTTTGAGGACTCCGCCAAATTTGCTCCCAAGGTTCGCTCTCTCCTCATTCAATATCCCATGGTCACGGTTACGGCTTCCGAACTAGGCCGTCCCGACGATGGCACCGATCCCACCGCCTTTTTCAATTGTGAATTTTATGTCGGCCTCAAACCCTACAAAGACAAGTCCTGGTCGCAATCCTCCGTTCACACCAAAGAGCAACTCGTCGCCGACCTTCAGAAAAAACTTGATGCCTATCCCGGCGTGATTTTCAATTTCACCCAGCCTGCCGAAGACGCCGTTGACGAAGCCCTCACCGGTCTCAAATCCGCCCTCGCCGTGAAAATCTTCGGCCCAGACCTCGATGTCCTCGAGAAAAAAGCCGTCGAAATCAAACGCGTCCTCGAAAAAACTCCCGGCTTCACCGAACTCACCGTCGTTCGCGAACTCGGCCAGCCCAGCCTCCTGATTGACGCCGATCGCGCCAAAATCGCCCGCTACGGCATCAACGTTGCCGACGTCGAAGCCGTTGTGCAGGCCGCCGTCGGTGGCCAGGCCGCCACGCAAGTCATTCAAGGCGAAAAACTTTTCGATCTCGTCGTCCGCATGGACCCCAAATTCCGCTCCGACGCCCGCGAAATCGGCAATCTCCTCGTCCCCGCTCCCGCCGGCCAACAAATCCCTCTCTCCGAACTCGCCACCATCAAGGAATCCACCGGCGCTTCTTTCATCTATCGCGAGAACAATTCCCGCTACATCGGTATTCAGTTTTCCATCGAAGGGCGCGACCTCGAAGGCCTCGTCCAGGCCGGGCAGCGTAACATCGCCAAGAGCGTCAACCTTCCGGAAGGCTACCACCTCGATTGGGGCGGCGAGTACAGCGAACTCCTCGACGCCAAGGCTCAGCTTTACGTCATCGGCCCGCTCGCCGTGCTCCTCATCTTCCTCATCCTCTTTGCTCTCTATGGCAACTTCAAATTCCCCGTCTCCATCGCGCTCGGCGTAGTCATCACCGAACCCGTGGGAGCTCTCATCGCTCTCAAACTCACGCACACCCCGCTCAGCGTTTCCAGCGCCCTCGGCCTTCTCGCTTTGCTAGGAGTCTCCGTCGAAACCGCCGTCATCCTGGTCAGCTACATCAACAAGCTACGGCTGGAAGGCAAGACCATCCGCGAAGCCACTCACGAAGCCTCGCTACTCCGCCTCCGCCCGATCATGATGACTGCCCTGGTCGCCTGCCTCGGCCTTCTCCCCGCCGCCATGTCCACCGGAGTAGGCAGCGACACCCAGAAGCCTTTCGCCATAGTAGTCGTGGCCGGCCTTCTCTCCCGCCTCTTCCTGGGCTTCTTCGTAAACCCAGTCCTCTACGAATTGGTCGCCCGCGAAGGCGACGTCCTGCAGGTCTAACGCGCCTTCCCGGGAACGCCATTCTCCCGAATGGCGTTTTCCCACTCCTCCACTCTTAAACTTTTTCACTCTTACGCTTCTTCTCTGCGACCTCTGCGACTCTGCGTTCCACTCGGTTTTTCCGAATTCAACTTTCAACTACTCAACCTCTTCCTCTTCTCTCATCATCTCTGATCGCTGATATCTGATATCCCTTCCACCTGTGCTAACTTACCCCTACCTAATCCATCGGAGCCCAATCCATGCCCAATCTCCCCCTCCGCAATTACGGCCCCAAAGCCCGCATCGCCGTAATCCCCGGCGACGGCATCGGCAGGGAAGTAACTCCCGTAGCCGTCGAAGTCATCAAATCCGCCATCTCCAAGCGCAACCGCCCCATTGAACTCGTCGAGTTCGATTGGGGCGCAGAAAAATTTCTCCGCGAAAAAGTCTCCCTCCCCGAAGGCGCTGTCGAAATGCTCCGCGACGAATTCGACGCCATCCTCTTCGGCGCCCTGGGCGATCCCCGCGTCCCCTCCAACCAGCACGCCGCCGATATCCTCCTCGGTCTCCGTTTCAAGCTCGATCTCTACATCAACGCCCGCCCGACCGAACTTCTCGACCCGCGCTTCACCCCGCTCCGCGATCGCACCGCCGCTGACATCAATTTCATGGTCATCCGCGAAAACACCGAAGGCCTCTATGTCGGTGTCGGCGGCTTCTTCAAGAAAGGCACTCCGGACGAAATCGCCGTCCAGGAAGATGTCAACTCCCGCAAAGGCGTCGAGCGCATCATCCGCCACGCCTTCGATTACGCCCGCTCTCATACCCGTGTAGCCCCCCATGCAGCGCAGGGAGAGTCCGCGAGCCCTGCGGGTTTCTCCCATTCGCCGATTGTTCCAGGTCAGAAGTCTCTCCGCCTCTGCATGTCCGACAAATCCAACGCCCTGACCTTCGCCCACGACCTCTGGCAGCGCGTCTTCAAATCCGTTCGCGCCGAATATCCTGAAATCGATTCCCGCCACCTTTTCATCGACACCCTGGCGACGGAACTCATCCGCGATCCCAGCCAGTTCGACGTCATCGTCACCTGCAACCTCTTCGGCGACATCATCAGCGACCTGGCCGCCCAACTCGCCGGTGGACTAGGCCTCGCTCCCTCCGCCAACATCCATCCTGGCCGCACCTCGCTCTTCGAGCCCGTCCACGGCTCCGCCCCCAGCATCGCCGGAAAGGGAATTGCCAATCCCTTCGGCGCCGTTCTGGCCTCCGGCATGTTATTGGAATTCTTAGGCTGGAACGAGGAATCCACCCTATTAAAGCAATCCGTGAAGTCGGCCTTAAACGAAAACTTCACTACTCCCGACCTGGGCGGATCTAAACCAACACTAGAAGTATCCGACTACCTCACCAACTACGTAGCCAAACATTCATGAATGACTTGAAGTAGCTCCGCGATATCAGCTATCAGATCTCAGGAACCAGGAGGGTGCCCCAGTCACGGAGTATGTGCCTGGGTCTTTCCATCTCCCAACCAGATGCCACGCCAAGAATTGTCATCCCGACCGGAGCGGCCCGATCTTCTCTTCCGCGCAGCATTATGGCGCGTCGGGCCGCGCAGTGGAGGGATCGTGGCACAATCCCAACCCATCACCTCCACCACTCTTAGACACTTTTTGCTCTTACACTCTTACACTTCCTCTCTGCGGACCCCTGTGCACTCTGCGTCTCTCCGTTCTCTTTTTTCTTTCTTCACTGACAACCGACAACTGAAAACTGAAAACTAATAACCGGTATCCGATATCCATCAGCCTGTCTAGTTCAGAGTATCTTCGTGCTATCCCCCGGCAACAGCATCTGAGGCACTTGCGTAAGCTTCCAGCCCTTCCCTCCCGCCTGTTTATCCAGCACCCACACCACGTCAAACCGCTTCCCCGGCCATTTTTGCGGGCACGTCTTTTTATTTCCCAGGATCAGGTTGGCAATCTCTATGATCGCTTTGTGCTCCCATCCGATCAGCACCACTCCCGGCCGGGAAAGCACCTCCTTCACCAGTTTCTTCTCCTCGCCCTTGTCGAAGCTCACGTTTATTTTCACTCCCAGCGATTGCGCCACTCCTATGACCGTATTCCGCGCCCTCTCGCTCTTCGTGCCTCCCTCGGGGTCGGCTGCGAATATGGCGTTTGGCCGCGCTAATGCCCGGTGGGCGAAACTCCCGTTCACGGGATTAAACAGCCGCACCATTGCCCCGGACCTCTGCCATCCTCGCGTCGAAAGTTCCTTCTTGTTTTGCTCCCCTCTCAAGTCAACTCCGAACACCTTCTCCTTCTTCACCGGCTTTTCGCCGTGTCTTACCAGCATGATCTTTGTAGCCATCGCGTTTCCCCTGTCTTATGCTCTTTGGACTAACTCCACGCCTTCCCGCCAGTCATCCCCGTCTCTAATTCGCCTTGCAGCCCTTCGCCGTCCGTATTTCCTCGATTCGCTTCATGAATGTGTTCGTCCACTGGTCCAGCGCCGCTTCATCCGCATTTGCCGCCCCGCTCTCCTTCAGTTTTTTCAACTGGGCCTGATCCATCATCTGGAACCGCGCCGTCCGGAAGATTGTCTTCACCGTCTGCGCATCCATCCGCTGCAACCGCTGGATCATCAAATCCTGCGCTTCCTTCAGCACCTGCTTGTCGCCTCCCAACGGTGCCCGCAATTCGCAGCTTCCCAGATTACTGAACACTGTCTGTGGCTCCCACGCGCTGAACACCCCGCGCGGATTCTGCCCGAACACGTCCAGTGCTCCCCTGGCCTTCCCGAATGTGGACCCCACGTCGTGCACGTAGACAATTGGCTGCGTGCAAACGCGCAGCTGCCCTTCCACCTTCGGCGCCCACGCCACGCAAGACAGCCGGTTCTGCTGCGGTATCGCGTTGTGGTAGAAGATCGTTCCCAGGGCCAGCCGGTACGCGTCATATTCCACTTTCTGCTGGTGCGACCACGTTCCATCGCTGTAAAACTTCGCTGCGTCCTCCCACCGCCACGTATCGTCTCCATTTGCCTGGATCGCGTCCCAATCCATCTCGCGTTCCGCGCTCGCCACCTTGAACACGTTTGGCGCGTCCTTCAGCGACGCGGTGTTCTTCGTCAGCTTGTTCGTGAACGGATCGTCTCCGCATCCAATGCATGCCGCTGACCCGAGCGGATAATCATGGTCCGCCGGGAATCCCAGCACCCACATAATCCGCATCCCCGCCACGCTCGTGAACACTTCATTGAATCGTATGTTGTGATTGGGCCACGGTGGCTTGAGATACTTCACTTTGAAACGGTCCGCCTTGATTTCATGTTCGTTGTTCGTGTCGCTGCTCGCAAAAAGCGCCGCCGAATCCTCCCCGTCTTTGCCCTTCTGGATGACCACTTTCACCCCGTCAACATGGATCAAGTCGCCTTTTGTCCCATAGAACGCGCCGTCCGCCGTCATGTGCCAGCATTGAAATTTCATGCTGTCCCCGGGCACTTTCATGAACGCGTAGTGCGGCTTAAAGTAGCAAACGGGATTGTCCGCTTCCGTGAAATACAAGTAACGGCTCTTGCCCGGTGCGCTCGCATCGTAATCCGGCCCGTTGGCGATCTGGTCCGCTGTGAGCGTTGGCTGGTCCAAAATCATCCTTCCCGCCTTCATGCAAGTCAGCTTCTGGTCCTGCGTCAGGTCCTTTGGCACCGTGCAAACGTTTCCCTGCGCCTCTGCCAATGCCCCCGTGAACAGCAGCAATAAAAAACCACTCGCAATCCTGTTCATTGCCTCCCCCTTTTTCGTAGCTCTGCGCTCTCTCTGGTCTTCAGTGTTGGTTGGTAATTAAACGACGTCTGCTTCTTTGACTGTCGACTGTCAGCTAACAGCTGTCAGCCTCTCTTCTTCAGTGAATCGCCGCCGTGCAATAGTTCGGTACGCTCGCCAGCCCCGCGGGGTTATCGATCGATGTCAGATCCGCCGGCTTGCTGCTCCAACGGCAGCGTCCCCGCGCCATGTCTTCCCGCTTGGCCTTGAACGCATCCACCCACTGCTTCTCGATGGTGGCTTCGTCCAACCCCTGCTTGAACGACCCGTCGCTATTGTGATACTTCGGCATCGTCGCCACTTTCGCGGCCTTAAACAGATTCTGGATCTGTTCATCCGTCAGTTGGCACATCAGCCCCGCGAGCATCCGCCGCCCTTCTTCGCTGATCAGTGGATCGCTCAATCCTTCCGTCGCCGACCAGCTCTTGTCCAGGATTGCCTGGCACACCGGGCATTTCGCCTCATCCGTCCCCGGCGCGCCCACCGTCTTCCACAATTTCTTGCCCCTCCAGTTTTGCAGGTTCATCTTCGCGCCGTCGTTGGTGGTAAACGCGCCCCCGCCTCCCCACGTAGCGCCAACGTCCTGCACGATCATCCGCGACGCCTTGCATGTCGTCGTAAAGGGGTTCGTGCTCTGGTCGAGCTTTACTCCGTCGCACACCAGCCGCTGCTGCGGCGGCTTGTTGTCGCTGTGTTGCATGAACGATGCCAACAGTTTCAGCGCGTCTTTCTCTGCTTTTGGCCGCCCGTTGCTATCGTCAAACTCTTTCCAACTCCACCCCTCTTCGCTTTTGCCTTCTTCATACATCTTGTGCCCGGCGTATTTCCTCACCACTGTCGCTGTCTCAAATGTTCGCACCGCCGCCGGCCCTGATCCCTCTTCCGGGTTCTCCGGGCACCCATTGCACACTACGTGCACCGGGAACCACGCGTCCGCGTAGAATCCCAGCGCCCACATCAGTCGCGTGGACACCACTTCCGCAAACACCTCGTTGTCGTCTCCGCCGTACTTCACCTTCAGTGCCTCATTGTCCATGTCCGGCGTCAGCGTCTGCACTTGCCCGTTCGTGCTTTCCACCTTTGAAATCTTGCAGGCGAACTTGGGAGTCTTTCCCCCCATGTCCTTCCCCGGCGAAGCAAAATCGCAGGTCATCTTGTCTTCCACGTGGAATTGAAACTGCTTCGGGTCTTGTGGTGGGCCCTGCAGGATGTCCGCCGTGCCTACCGCCCTCGGCACATAGATTGTCGCCGCCTGAATCGCCGCCAGCCGGTCCTTCGGTGTGTAAAACTCTTTGTCGACTTTATCGCTCTTCGTTTGCCCTGAGTCTTGCTGTGGCGCCTTATTTGGACACGCCGTCAGTAACGCCATCGGCGAAATGCACGCCATGCCAAGCATCACGCTCAAAACAGTTCTTGCTTTAACGCGTCGTTCTGGGCCTTTCTCTTTGTTTCCGTGAAATTGCAAACAATGGGGACACATTGTTATCTCCCTCCGGTTTCTTATCCAAAGGGTGCTCGGCTGTCGCAGCTGGGACTACAAACCGCGGGCACCGCCAAAAAAGCATCGGAGGACTTTACTCCTGTATGAACGTTTATTCAAGATTGAAACGCAAGGAAACCCACAAAATTTTCAAAAAGGGTGCACCAGGCACGGAGTCTGTGCCTGGGTCCTGGGGTCTCTTCTGCGAAAACTGAAAACTTACAACTGATTACTGAAGACTTTTCGTAGGGTGTCCCAGGCACGGAGTTTGTGCTTGGGCCTTGGGTTGTTCTTGCCGTTGTAGGGCCCGTCCTTCTGAATCGGGCAGCTCTCAGATTGGCTCCTGTGGCACAGTCACTATTGCTTGCCCTGAGGAACGAAGGGTTTACCCTGAGCCCCGAAGTCACTGGGAGAGCCAGCGCCCCCGCCGCCCACAAAACTGTCATCCCGACCGGAGCGGCCCGATCTTCCCTTCCGCGCGGCATTATGGCGCGTCGGGCCGCGCAGTGGAGGGATCGTGGCACAATCCCTCCCCGTCATCTCCACCACTCCTAAACTCTTTTACTCTTACACTTCTTCTCAGCGAACGTCCGCGCTCTCCGTGCCCACTTCCACCTCCATCTACTTTTTTCATGCCGTGCGACTCAACGCTTCATCGCATCCGATCGCTGATGCCTGACAACTGAAAACTGAAAAATGATAACCTCACTTCCGCCCCATCCATCTTCATTTTCGATTGGTCCCATTTGATCTTTCGCAATCGTCACTTTTTGTTCCTTGCGCGTAAATTCTTCTTTGTTTATTGTCAATGTACTCTCACTGTAAGGTGCATGTAAGGTACATGTAAGGATTCCGCAAATTCTCGTTCTTCTCACACCTCTACTTGCGATTGAGCAAGGAGCATCCGCTCTGCGCTCTCTACTGTGGCTCAACTTCGCCACGATTTTTTCGGGCGAATAAACTTTCTCTCTTCTTTGGAGGATCTCTTGTCTACAACTCTTTCGGCACCAAGGTTTCCGAGAGAAGTGGCAACTGCACCACTCCCGCACCTGCGGTCTCTTCTCATTCTCGCTGTCTCTCTGGTGGCTTGCTGCTTCTTCGTTGCTGTTCCATTGCGGACCCCTTTCCCCGCCTTGCGTTCCAATTCACCCCAGCCCTCACTCTTCAGCCGCCCCTTCTCCTTCGTCCCGGGTCTCTACCCTGGACTCACAAGCTCTTTCTTCGACCCCAGTTCCGATGCCTTTGCTGCCGTTCCCCCCGCTCCCGCTCCGCCCTCTTCCGCGACCCTCACCGGCAGAGTCACGTTTGAAGGAACGCCGAAGAAACTCACCCCGATCAACATGTCCGCCGAGCCCAATTGCGCCAAGTTTTACACCGCGCCTCCCATGCCCGATCTCAGCCTCACCGGCCCGCAGAACAGCCTCCAGAATGTCATCGTGTACATTTCCGCGGGAGCCCCCGACGATAACTTCAGCGGCGCTGTCATTCATCTCAACCAGCGCGGCTGCCGCTACTCCCCACATATCATCACCGCCCACGTCAATCAGGAAGTGTGGGTGCAGAACGATGACACCGTTACCCACTCGGTTCATCCCATGGCCCATATCAACTCTGAATGGAACCGTTCGCAGCCTCCCGGCACTGCGCCGGTCGTCATTCGCTATGGCCAGGCGGAATTCGTCAAAGTGAAGTGCGAACTCCATCCCTGGATGCGCGGCGTCCTGGCGGTCTTCAAGAATTCGCATCACGCTGTCACCGACGGCAATGGCACCTTCACCCTGCCGGATCTGCCACCCGGTAAATACACCGTCAGCGCCTGGCACGAACTCTACGGCGCGCAGTCCAAGGAAATCGAAGTCACCGCCAGCGGAAACAAGGACGTGAACTTCGTTTTCAAAGTTACTCCGTACTGAGCGTCGCGTGCGTGGGATCCCTTCGCTATTTCTCATGGTGAGTGGGATCCGCTCACTTGCTCTTTGCGGAAAGGTCTCGGTGGAAGGCGCGGGGCAGCTTGTGCGGTCTGTCCGTGAGGTCCTCTGAGTTGGATGGAGCGTTGGTCTTCTGGACCGGTTATCTGGGTGAATACCCCAAGTAGCACCCGGCCAACGCTCCTTCCGTGTTCAATTCACTTCTGGTTACCGACGATTGAATCTCACGTCTTTCGCACCATCGCTGTAATCACCAGCCCCAGCAGGAATCCTCCGATGTGAGCCCAGAACGCCACGCCGCTTCGCGCCGCAATCCCAAGCTGGCCAACTCCCTCCAGAAACTGCAGCACAAACCAATACCCCAAAATGAGGAACGCCGGAACCGGAATCAGGAAGATGAAAAAGAAGGTCAGGATCCGGTGGGTAGGGAAGAGAAGTATGTACGCCCCCATCACCCCGCTGATCGCTCCGCTGGCTCCAATCGCGGGGTACGGTGAGTTCAAATTAAAGAGTACGTGCACCAGCCCCGACCCGATCCCGCAGACCAGGTAAAACGCCAGGTACCCCAGGTGCCCGAAGTAGTCCTCCACGTTGTCCCCAAAAATCCAAAGGAACAGCATATTCCCCAGCAGGTGCATCAGCCCGCCATGGAGAAACATGCTGGTGACGAGCGGTTCGAACGCCGCCTGAAATCCCACGTGCCCGCCCACAAATTGCGCCACGTGCGCCGGGACAGTTCCATTGGCCATGATGAAATGCTGCTCGACGCGAGCCGGCATGCTCAGTTGGTAGATAAAAACCATCACGTTCGCCAGGATTAACGCGATGTTGACGAATGGCGTTGTGCGTGTCGGGTTGATGTCCTTCAGCGGAATCATCGTTCAGCGGGGAAACGCGGCGAATTGGGTGTCCTGTCCATGAGGACGGACCCAGAGTAGCTGAAACCGAAATAAACGCAAAGCCCGGCCAAACAGGACCAAGGACAGGGAAGCGTGTCCTATAATATTTTGCCGCCAGGTTGCGAGTTGACATAATCTGCCAGCCTCCAAAAAACAACGTTTTCCTCAATGTTTTGGCGGTTCTATCGAGGATCGGTCTCGTAGCAGGCGAAACCCCAAGAGGGATTCCTCACTCTGCAGACTCCGTTCGGAATGATGGGTGTTCGGATTGTGCTCGTACGGGAGGGCCTCGGGTGTAGACTCGAAACAGTACCCTGCCTCCATTCGTAGAAGCCCGTGAACATTTGAGAATCTTTGGCACGACGAGACACTTTCTGGGCATACATAATGGCAAGCGCTTCTGGTCCCCTTTATGTCGGAGTGACCAGTGAGCTTGCAAGCCGGGTGATGCAGCATAAATCGAAGTTGATTCCAGGCTTCACTCGCGAGTACAACGTTACGCAACTGGTGTGGTTCGAGGCCCACTCGAGTGTTAGCGCGGCGATCTCAAGAGAGAAGATGATCAAAAGCTGGACCCGCATGAAAAAGGTCAAACTCATTGAGGGGCATAATCCGACTTGGAAGGATCTAAGCCTGGGTTAAGTCGCATGGCCCTATTTCTTCCCGACCATTAAAATAGCCCGTCATTCCAAACGGAGTCTGCGGAGTGAGGAATCCCTCTTCGAATGCTCAACGCCGCGGCCATCACAAACGAGTCCGATCCCTCCCGATTCCGGGCTGTGACTGTCGGTGCGCCGAGATTTTTTCGCACCCATGTTTGCAAATCATTGCGATGCTCCCCCCGTGTATGGTAAGTAAGAAGGTCCTGCATGTGCGCGCACTGGACGCAGTTTGCCCCTGTGCCAATTTTCTCTTTTGGCGCGCTGACAACCGATGCCTGCCCGCGAAACGGAAGCCATCATCCTGAAGACCTTCCCGCTGGGCGAGGCGGATCGCCTGGTCAGTTTCCTGGGTCGTTCGTCGGGCCGCATGCGGGGTGTAGCCGCTGGCGCGCGACGCCTGAAGAACCGCTACGGCTCCACGCTGGAACTGCTTTCGCATGCGCAGCTCTGGTATATCGAACGGGAGACGCGCGACCTCGTACGCATCCAGCAGGCCGAACTGCTCGAGTCTTTTAACAAGTCTCAGAGCGATTACGGCATGAGCACCGGCCTGGCGCTGATCAGCGAGATCGTCGAGCAGGTTCTGCCCGAACATGAAGTCTCCGAGCCCATGTTCCGGCTGATTCTGCTGACGGCGCGGGAAATCGAACGGCGAAACAGCGGGGCGTTGCCGCTCAGCTACTTTGCGTTCTGGACGGTGCGCCTGGCGGGTTGGCTGCCGCGATTCGATGCTTGCGCCGTTTGCGGCAAGCCCTTAGGGACGAAGCCAGCGTTTCAAGCCGCGTACGATCCCGGGCTGCTCTGCGACGATCATCGCCGCTCCGGCATGAAGCCGGTTTCGCTCCAGGGCAGGGAACTGGCGGAACGTTTTGCGGGAGAACGTCTGGACCGGTTCGACGTTGCGATTGAAGGATTGCCCGGGGTGAAGGAATTGCGCGAGGCAGGATTGAACTGGATCGAGCATCACATCGAGCGGCAATTGAAGACTCGGGAATTGTTGGAGACGACGTGAGGGAGTTGAGAGGACAAAAATGTCGGCGCGCCGACATTTTGCAGAGGAGTTGCAACTAGGAATGGATTCGGAGAGACGCCTTGCCTGTTAAAGCAAAACTTGAAGCGAAGCACAAGGGCTTAACTTTTCAAGACTTAATTTTGAAGCTCTCGCATTTCTGGGGGAAGCAGAATTGCGTGCTCCAGCAGCCCTACGATACAGAAGTTGGCGCGGGCACCATGTCCCCCGAAACATTTCTTCGCGTGCTCGGCGCCACTCCTTACCGCGTCGCCTACGTGCAGCCATCGCGCCGCCCTGCCGATGGTCGTTATGGCGAGAATCCCAACCGCCTATACAAACATTTTCAATACCAGGTGATCCTGAAGCCTGCGCCAGCGACTATTCAAGACATGTACTTGAAGAGCCTGGAAGCCATCGGAATCGATCTGCGCGCCCACGATATCCGCTTTGAAGAAGACAACTGGGAATCGCCCACGCTTGGCGCGTGGGGCATTGGCTGGCAGGTACTGCTGGATGGACTCGAGATTACCCAGTTCACCTATTTCCAGCAAAGCGGTGGAATTGACCTGGACCCGATATCTGTGGAGATCACCTACGGCCTCGAGCGCATCTGCGCGTTCCTCCAGGATGTGGAAAGCGTCTACGAGATCCGCTGGAACGAGGAGAAGAGTTACGGCGATATCCGCCTGGCCGAAGAGCAGCAGCTCTCCGAGTACAGTTTCGATAGGAGTGACCCGCAGGCGCTCCGGGCCGAGTTTGAACTCCACGAAAAGCAGGCCAAGGAGCTGCTGGAGGGATGGAAGAACCTGGAAGGAAATGTCGGCGCACCGACAATGGAACGAGTCCGGTATCCTTTGCTCGCAGCGTACGACCACTGCTTGAAGTGCTCGCACCTGTTCAATCTGATGGATGCGCGCGGCGTGATTTCGACGACGGAGCGCGCAGCCCTAATGGCGCGGGTGCGGACGCTGGCCTGCCGAACCGCGTCGGCATATCTGGAGCAAAGCGGTGGGGAAGTGGTACAGCGCGAGGTGCGCGCATGAGCCGCCGCCCTCCTTCTTGCAAGATTTTTGCAAAATGTCGGCGCGCCGACATTTCTGTTCCGGCATCAACCCAATGCCGAACCCTCCGTTATTCCGAACGGAGTCTGCGAAGCGAGGAATCTCTCTTGGATTTCCGCGAACGGCAGCAGCGTAATTTCCCGGGCAACAATCGCGCTCGAACTGACGAGACATTGCGAGAAGTGGCGAGCTGCCAGGATTCACCTACTTGCAAAACGCTTGCAAAATGTCGGCGCGCCGACAATTTGCAAATTTGGAATACGGCGTTTGGGGTGACGGCATGAGCGCGGCGACGAGGACCAGTTCAAAGAGAACAAAGGGTGCCGCTGACAAAGGCGCGGCTTCCTCGAAGCCTGCCCCGCGCGTCGAGTTGCTCTTTGAAATCGGCGTGGAAGAAATTCCCGCAGGCATGCTTCCGCGCGCCGTGGCCGACCTGAAGACCATCATCGAAAAACATTTGAGCGCGGAAAGCCTGATGGAAGGCGTGACTGTGGAGACGTTTGGCGGACCGCGCCGCCTGACGGTGTGGGTGCGCGGGCTAATCGCCAAACAGGATGACGTTGTGAACGAAGTCACGGGACCGCCGAAGTCGGTGGCATACGACAATGCCGGTGCGCCTACAAGAGCAGCGGTGAGCTTCGCGGAAAAACAAGGCGTAGGTTTGTACGACCTCTTTACGGTACAGACGCCGAAGGGCGAATATCTTGCGGCGAAGGTAGTGAAGCGCGGGCGCACCTCGCGAGAACTCTTAAACGAAATTCTGCCGCGGGTGATCCACGATCTCTACTGGCCGAAGACGATGACTTGGACAGGACTGGATGGCGCGCGATTCATTCGCCCGGTCCGCTGGCTCGTGGGCGTATTGGATGGCCAACCGCTGAAGTTCTCGTTCGGGGGAATTGCGGCGGGAGATGTGACGGCGGGGCACCGCTTCCTGGGCAAACCAGAAATCCGCGTGCACGATTTTGCGGACTATGAAAAGAGGTTGCGCGCCAACGGCGTGATTGTCTGCCAGACGCAGCGCCTCGAGCGCATACAAAACGAACTGGCGAGCCATGCGAAGCGCGGCGGCTACAAGGTTCACGAGGATGCAGGACTCCTGCAACTGGTCAGCTACCTGAACGAATTCCCCACGGTAATTCAGGGCGACTTCGATCCATCGTTTCTGGAATTGCCCGACGAGATCCTGATTACCGTGATGCGCGATCACCAGAAATACTTTGCGGTGGAAAAACGGAGCGGGGAACTGGCGCCACATTTCCTCGCGGTAATTAACCTCGCGAAGGATTCGCAGGGGTTGGTTCGCGCGGGTCACGAACGTGTGCTGCGGGCGCGGTTTGCAGACGCGCGGTTCTTCTGGGAGTCGGACCAGAAGATCAAGCTTGGCGAGTACTTGCCGAAGCTGCAGAAGGTCACTTACGAATCGCGGCTGGGCAGCTACCACGACAAGGTCGAGCGCTTGCGTGCAATTGCACGGTGGCTCGCGGAGCAATGGTTCAACCTTGGCATGGTCCAAGCGCATGTGGCGGATGCCGACCGCGCGGCGGAACTGGCGAAATGCGACCTGGTCACGGAGATGGTGAAGGAGTTCACCGAACTGCAAGGCATCGTGGGCGGATTGTACGCCAAGGCGCAAGGCGAGCCAGAAGCAGTGTCGGATGCGGTGTACGACCACTATCGCCCGGTGGGGCTGGATGATCCCATACCTCGGAATTTGACGGGCTGCGCGGTGGCGCTGGCGGACAAGCTGGATTCGATTGTGGGCTGCTTCAGCGTGGGCGTGATTCCCACGGGCTCGAGCGATCCCTATGCCTTGCGGCGTGCGGCGCTCGGAATCGTCAAGATTATTCTCGACCGCAAATTGCCAGTGTCACTTTCTCCGGCAATTGCAGCAGCGGCGAAGGCGTTGCTGACGCATGCTCCAAAGAAGGGAATAACGGCGGCGCAGGAAACGCAGGTCCTAGAGTTCATTCTGGACCGCGCGCGTTTTGTGCTGCGAGAGAAGCTTGGCTACGCGTACGACGAAGTGAACGCCGTGTTCCGCGCGGGTTGCGAGGATCTCGTGGATGTGGAGAAGCGTCTGCGAGCGCTGAAGGCGGTACGCAAGACGAAAAACTTCGAGCCGCTGGCGGTTTCGTTCAAGAGGATCAGGAAGATTCTGGAGAAGGCTTACCTCGCTGCCGATACGCCGCAGCACGTCAACGTGGAGTTGTTTGAAAAAGAGGCCGAGAAGGCGTTGTACGCGGCGGTACGCAAGGCGGCCGGCAAGGTTGACGAAGACAAGCGCGCCGGAAAGTATCAGCAGGCGCTGGATGAAATTGCGGGCTTGCGGAAAGTCGTCGACACGTTCTTCGTGGACGTGATGGTGATGGCGGAAGACGCCGCAGTGCGCAACAACCGGCTCGCGCTGCTGGCGGAACTGCTGCGGGAGTTCACCACGATTGCGGATTTTTCGGAGTTGGGCGGAGAAGAGGGGAAGTGAATCGGAGAGTTTACAGTTACAGTTCACAGTCAACAGTTTCGGAGAAGAGAGAGGCTCACCACAGAGGTAGAAGAGGAGCCGCAGAGTTAATGGGAACATCGTGGTGAAGCTGAACTTGGCACATAAAGTTTTACTTGAAGTAAAGAAACGAACAGTTTTGCGGCAGTTTTCTTTGGAAAATTGTCGGCGCGCCGACATTATGCACTCCAAACTCAAATGAGTGCGATGGGTAGCGCGCCAGTAAACGAAGTGAAAAACAAGAGAGGCGTACCGTGAAAAAGTGGGTCTATTTCTTTGGTGCAGGAAAAGCGGAAGGCGACGGCGAATGGCGTGATCTGCTCGGTGGCAAGGGAGCAGGTCTGGCCGAGATGACCAAGATTGGTCTGCCGGTGCCGGCGGGTTTCACCATATCAACGGAGACTTGCGACCATTTTTACAAGAACGGGAAGAAGTATCCGGCGGAGTTGAACAAGCAGGTGCTGGAAAACGTGGCCAAGCTGGAGAAGGCCACGAAGAAGAAGCTGGGCGATCCGGACAATCCACTGCTCGTGAGCGTGCGGTCGGGCTCGGCGCGTTCGATGCCGGGAATGATGGAAACGATTCTGAACCTGGGCTTGAACGACAAGTCCGTCGAGGGCCTGGCGAAGGTTACAGGCAACGAACGGTTTGCGTACGACGCGTATCGCCGGTTTGTGCAGATGTTTTCGACCGTGGCGATGGGCATGCCCAAGGAAGACCTCGAGCACAAACTGCGCGAGATGAAGCAACGTCAGGGAGTAAAGGAAGATACCGCGGTACCGGCCAAAGGATGGAAAGAACTCGTCGAGGAATATAAGGCCTACTACTTGGAAAAGGCTGGGAAGCCGTTTCCGGAAGATCCCATGGAGCAGTTGTGGGGCGCGATTGGCGCGGTCTTTGGCTCCTGGATGGCGGAGAAGGCGGTAACGTATCGCCGCGTGGAGAAGATCACGGGGCTGCTAGGCACTGCAGTGAACGTGCAGCAGATGGTGTTCGGAAACACGGGCGACAATTCGGGAACGGGCGTGTGCTTCACGCGCGACCCCAGTTCCGGCGAGAAGATTTTCTACGGCGATTATTTAACCAACGCGCAGGGCGAAGACGTGGTGGCGGGAATCCGCACTCCAGTCCACCTGAGCGAACTGGCGAAGATCATGCCGAAGGCTTACGCGCAACTCGAAAAGGTTCGCGTAACACTTGAGAAGCACTACCGCGACATGCAGGACATGGAATTCACGCTCGAGGACGGCACTCTTTACATGCTGCAGACGCGCACAGGCAAGCGCACGCCGGCAGCGACGTTCCGCATCGCCATGGACATGGCCAACGAAAAGCTCATCACCAAAGAAGAAGCCATGCTGCGCATAAAGTCGGAGGATATCGAGCGGCTGTTCTATCCGGTGATTGACAGCAAGGTGGACAAGAAGACGCTGCAATCCAGAATAATTGCGCACGGGATCAACGCAGTGCCGGGCGCGGCCGTGGGGAAGATGTGCTTCTCCGCGAACGAAACCGAAGAGTGGGCTGCGAAGGGCGAGAAGGTGATCCTGGTGCGGCGCGAAACCAGTCCCGAAGACGTGGGCGGAATGGCCGTGGCGCAGGGAATCCTTACGGCAACGGGCGGCAAGACCAGTCACGCGGCCGTAGTGGCGCGCGGCTGGGGCAAGTGCTGCGTGGCCGGCGCGGAATCGCTGGACATTGACTACAAGACGAAGCTTATGACCGACGGGAAGAGCGGTAAGGTGCTGAAGGAAGGCGACTGGATCACCCTGGACGGCAGCGAAGGCATCGTGTACGAGGGGCAAATGCCGCTGGTGATTCCGGAGCTTCCGAAGGCGTACTACACCATCATGAAGTGGGCCGACGGCATCCGCCGATTGAAAGTGCGCGCGAATGCGGATACGCCGCAAGACGCGCGAAAGGCCATCGAACTGGGCGCGGAAGGCATCGGGCTGACGCGTACGGAACACATGTTCTTCACCGACTTCGAGCATCCGGAGAAAAGCCACGACCGGCAATTGGCGATCCAGGAGATGATCCTGGCCGACGACAAGGAAGCGCGCGTCAAGGCACTGGATAAGCTGTTGCCATTCCAGCGCCGAGACTTCCTCGGACTGTTCAAGGCCATGGACGGCCTCCCGGTGACCATTCGCTTGATTGACCCGCCGCTGCACGAATTCGTGCCGCACGACCGGGCCAAGCAGGAGGAACTCGCGAAGGAACTGGCCATTCCGGTGGAGCGCGTGATACGTCGCGTGGAGCAATTGCATGAGGCGAACCCCATGCTAGGCCTGCGCGGTTGCCGATTGTCGCTTGTCTATCCGGAAATACCGGAGATGCAGGTGCGAGCGATGATCGAAGCGGGTATCGAATGCCAGAAGGGCGGAATTAAAGTATTACCTGAGATCGAAATTCCGGTTGCATTCGACAAGAAGGAGATCAGCATTCTCGGCGACGTCATACGGCGCGTAGCGGACCCGCTCATCAAGAAGGCTGGGGTGAAGCTGCGGTACAAGATCGGCACGATGATTGAGCTGCCGCGCGCGGCGTTGCTTGCGGACGAAATCGCCGAAGTGGCGGAATTTATGTCGTTCGGAACGAATGACCTGACACAGACGACCATGGGGCTCTCCCGCGACGACGCGGGGCGCTTCCTGCCGGATTACGTAGACGAAAAGAAGCTCGGCATTCTCAAGGCCGATCCGTTCCAGTCGCTGGACACCAAAGGCGTGGGCATGCTCATGCGCTGGTGCGTCGAGCGGGGACGCAAGACGCGTCCGAATCTGGAAGTCGGTATCTGCGGAGAGCATGGCGGTGATGCGGACAGCGTGAAGTTCTGCCATGAGATTGGGCTGGACTACGTGAGCGCTTCGCCGTTTCGCGTGCCGGTCGCGCGATTAGCGGCGGCGCAGGCGGTCGTGGAAGAGAAGCAGAAGAAGGCGAAGGGGAAGAAGAAGTAACGAAGTAGAGAAGCAAGGAAGTAATGATCCGAACGGGTGCCGGGGTCCGGTCATGCGGGCCCCGGCGCTTCGCGTGGAGATAGAAGAGAGATTCGTCGCTCCGCAGACTCCGCTCTGAATGATGGGTTGTGGGAGGATGGCGAAATTGGTGGCCACGATTCATCGCACGAAAACTGTGTGATGCAAAATCGTCCCTCCACTCCTCGGCCCGACGCGCCAGAAACTGGCGCGGATGAAAAGATCGGGCCGCTCCGGTCGGAATGACTTGACTGGGGGTAGCGTCGGGCGAACGGGGTAGAGGTAAAGTAAGACTTGACGTAAAACTCCCGTGCGGGGGAGGGATCGTGTGACGCTGGTGCGCAGATGGAGCACCGGGCTGGCGGCGCTGCTGCTGGCAGGGGTGGCTTGCTGCGCGGCGGATACCCAGTTAACGCTGCGTGGACGCGTTGAAGATGAGAATGGATTGCCCGTTGGCGGAGCTCAAGTAAAGCTTGAGCTGGCTGGCGGGCAGATTTTTTTTACGAGCACGGATGATGCGGGGGCGTTCAGCGTCGCGAAATTGGCGGTGGGGGAATACACAGCGCGAATTACGAAGCCGGGGTTCTTTGTACTGGAGGGGCAGAAGATTACGCTGGCGGCGGAGTGCGGGGAATTTGCGTTCACGCTGAATCATTCGGAGGAATTGCGGGAGACAGTGGACGTCACCGCGCCTGCCAACCAGGTCGAAGCGTCGGAAACCACACAGAAAACCACGCTGACGGAGAAAGAGATTCGCGATATCCCGGTGCCGAGTTCGCACGATCTGGTGCAGAGCCTGATTGCGCTGCCGCAGGTGCTGCTGGACAACCTTGGGCTGTTGCACATCTCGGGGTCGCGTACCACGCAGCAGCAATACCTGTTGAATGGGTTTGAGATTGGATCCCCGGTGGACAATTCGCTGGTGACGCGATTCAGCGTCGATGCGGTGCGGTCGGCGGATGTGCAAGTGGGGCGGTTTGGGGCGGAATATGCGCACCCGGGGTCGGCGGTGCTGAGTTTCGACACGCCGGATGGAGATGACCACTGGCGGTTCCATGCAACGGATTTCATCCCTGGGATTAACGTGCAGCAGGGTGTGCGGTTGGGGGATTTTTATCCGCGGGTGGAGTTTTCGGGGCCGATTGTGCCGGGTGAGCTTTGGTTTTCGCAGGCGTTCAGCGTGCAGCACACTTTGAGCGTGATGAGAGGGCTGGCGCTGGGGCAGCCGGATACAACAACGGAGTGGGCGGGAGACAGTTTGACGCGGCTGTTGTGGCACATATCATCGCGGCACAGCCTGGTGCTCAGTTTTTTATACAACGATGAGGATGGATTTGATTTGGGGCTGGATGCGCTGCATCCGGAATCCACGACGTTGACGCAGCATACGCATCAGGCGTTCGGGTCGGTGAAAGACCAATATTGGTTTCACGACACGCTGGTGGAAGTTGGATTTGCGGGACACGATAGCCACGACGATTTTCAGCCGCAGGGAAATGGGACTTACAAGCTGCTGGTGGATGGGGCATCGGGGAACTATTTTCAGGCTTTGGAACAGGAGGGACGGCGGTACCAGGGATTTTTTGATGTGACGCGGGCGGGGCTGAAATGGCATGGGAAGCATACCGTTTCAGCGGGAGCGAATTTAGCGAGCGTGCGTCTGGAGCAGGCCAGCACACGCGGAGAAATTGACGCGTATTACGCGGATGGCACGACGCTGAGCCGGGTGACTACGTTCACGGGGCCGGGAGCGTTCAGCGTATCGAACACGCAAGCGGGCGCGTTTGTGCAAGACACCTGGACGATCAATGCGCATTTTATTGGAACGGCGGGAGTGCGGACGGATTGGGATCGCTTGACGCAATCGGCACTGGCGGAGCCGCGAGTTTCGCTGAACTGGATGCCCTTCGCGGAGAAGACGGCGAAATTTTCGGTCGGGTGGGGGCTATACGACATTCCGCTGAATCTTTTTGTGATTGGCGAGACGGAAGATCAGGCAGAGGTGGATACGCTGTACAACTCGACGGGGACGGCCGTGGCTGGGCCGGCGACTGGCCGGTTTGCTCTGCAACCGGGCGCGCTGCGGCAGCCGTATTTCGATATTACCAGCGCTGGGTGGCAGCAGCGGTTTGGCGCGAACACGATTGTTTCCGTGGAATTGCTGGCGCGGGATCAGCATCGCGGGCTGGCGTTTGAGACGGCTGCACCGGGACAGATTGGAAGCGAATTTTTGCTGGAGTCCGCGAGGCGGGACAAATATCGCGGGGCGACCGTTTCGGCGCGGCATTCGTTCATAGGAGGCGCGGAGGCGTTTGGGAGCTACACGCGATCGCGGGCGAGCAGCGATCAGGTGCTGGACCCGGCGCTGGGGGCGCTGTACTTCGCGGCGCAGCAGGGCGGGGCGCTGGCTTGGGACGCTCCAAACCGGTTTTTGGGATGGGCGAGCGTGCCGATACCGTTGTGGGGAATCCTGGTAACAGGGTTGCTGGATTACCGCACAGGGTTTCCGTTCAGCGAGGTGAATCAGCAACAATTTTTGGTGGGAGCGGCGAATTCGCGGCGCTTCCCGGATTATGCGTGCGTGAATATTGGATTGGAGAAGAAATTTCGTTTTCGGGGATATCTGTTTGCGCTGAGAGGGTCGGTGATCAATTTGTTCGACCGGCAGAATGCGGACGTGGTGTTGAATAACGTGGATGCGCCGGCGAGCCAGTTCTTGACGTTCAATGGAGGGCAGGGGAGAGCGTTTACGGGGAGATTGCGATTTATTGGGAAGAAGTAGGGGAGGAGCCGTGACTCGTGTTTTGTGTGATTCGTGACTCGTGAAAGGAAAGAGCGAATACGAAGGTAACCCCCGACACTGGGTCGGGATAGTGATTTGGGGCTAAGTTTTTAGCAGGCCAAGAACACAAATTTGTGTTGTAATTTCTGGTTAGATTTGCAAGTGATAACAGGTGAGACACTTGAGCTGGAGTGGCGATGTCAAGGAATGATCCTTTCAATAAGTAAGGGGTTGCGACCCTCTACCATTTCACAGACCGGCGTAACCTCTCGCTGATCCGCAAGCATGGATTGTATTCGGCTGCTAAACTCAAGATGAAAGGAATGAAGATTCCTGCTCCGGGCGGGAACGAATGGAGTCAAGAGGCAGACGCCAACAAGGGTATGGATCAATACGTTCACCTTTGTGTCCGGGCGAACCATCCAATGGAGTATTTGGCGCGACAGGACGGATAAAGGACTCAATCTTTTTGGCAATTCATCCGGACGTTCTGCAGATATAGGGTGTCATGTTTTCCGCCGGTGTATCGAACCAGGCGAACGTCGAGATAATTGCCCTCGAGAAGGCCTACAAACTCATAGATTTTGAGGTTCTCTATACACGGACGAATTAGAGGGACCCCGAGATCAGACGACGATTGCAACGCGCTGAGAAGTTCGAGATTCTTGTGCCGAACCACATCCCGGTTGGTCTCATAAGGAAGTTGCCGAATGGCTGAAAGACCGATATTCATTCCAGCACCCGAGGACACGGGATTGGTCAAGGAGATAATGTGCCAGCTCACCTGGAATCCGGGATTTGCCGCCATCCAGAAGTAGAAGAACGTCAGATCGTTGCATGATGCGGCCGCGGCGCTTGGGTACTAGCCGTTGCTAGAGGTATCCACGAAATCGAAGGAGAAACTTGGGCAACACTTGAGTGCTTTTCATCTGAAGGTAAAGAGCCGTTCTTGCGGCGAGATTCCCTTGGAGTCGGCGTTTCAAGGCAGCAGGGTGTTTGAAAAGGGCGGACCGTTCACGGAACTTTATTCAGCGGAGCCGAAGATTGCCAACAGGGACCCAAGATTGACCGAATCCGGGCGTCTCGTCGAATTCAAGTTCGAAGGCGCCGCGTTTCCGCTGGAGCCGAAGACAGCATTCTATGACTGGCTTTACATCAACGCGATATTTCCGCATCGCGAATGGTTGAGCCGGCTGAGCCGTTATGCAGGGTTCACGGATATTGAGTTTAACCCCCAGAGGTCAATCAACTGCCAGGCTCGATCGTGGCACTCTTTGTTTCGCTTGTGGCGAAGAATCTCCTCGATGAAGCTGTAGAATCACCCGAGTCATTTGTTGGGGTCCTTTTGGGACATGCATATCCGCCGTTGCCGCAGACCGAAGTACGGGCGCACCCTGGATTCTTCACCTAAGAAATAAAACAATCGAGCAAGGAGTGGTGCAATCCAGCCAAGGTTGGCGGGTGGACCACAGAACTGGGGGCATGGCTGGCGGGTGGCGCGGCTTAATTGGCGAAACGAATTTGGGTGGCCTACCCTTTCGGGGTTTGAAAGGGTGGGACCTTGCTTTCCCCCCTTGACGTAGCAGCGATTCCAACTGCACAGTGAATTTGTGGAACGCTGCTTTCCTTTTGCGTGGCCTGACTTTCAAAAGGAGTGAAGAGGATGTTTCGGTCACCCGCAAAGGGATTCCTCGACGCGTGGCTCGACGCGGCAGACTGCGGCGCGGAGGAAACGAGGGAAAGAGAAGAGGGATTTCGGTGTTTGATCGTAAGTGCCCAGCCTTCCCGCCAGAGACGGGCGAAGGCTGGGGCACTCTCGAGTATGTTTGAGCTTGGTGTGACTGCGGGGAGCCCCAGAGGCAACAGACCCAAGAGAAAAACCGCAGGGCTTGCAGACCCGCGCTGCGCTACAGGAGAGAAGAGCAACCCAAGACCCAGGTAGAAAACCAAACCTGGGGCACCCGACTGTGACAGACTAATTCAATCGGTGTTTCGCGGCTGGCGGAGTTGCAGGGATTTGAGGAGGGGAGATGCGGATTAGAGCGATTGGATTGGTGGCGGGAGTTTTGGGATTGAGTTTGGTTGGTGGTGGGGTGAGGGCGGGGCAGGGGACGGGGCCGGCGACGGGGTTGGCAACGGTGGTGATTCAGGTGGCAGACCCTTCGGGGGCCCCTATTCCGGGGGCGCAGGTGCGCTTGGCTCCGATGCCGGAAAAAGCGCCGGAGAAGATGCAGGCGGATGATAAGGGGGAACTGCGGTTGGAGTTGAAGGCGGGGGGGTATGGCGTGTATGTGACGTGGCCGGGGTTTATGGCGCTGGTCACGCACATGGATGTGAAGGGAACGGGAGGAGTGGAGATATTTCCGGTGAAGTTGGACGTAGGCCGAGGCGGCGGGCCCGTCGTGATGGAAATGCCGGGAACGAGAGATTGGCTGAGGATTTTGGTAGCGCCGTTCAAGGAAGAATTTATGGTGAAGGCGGCGGAGTTGAAGGGGATGGCGCGGAAGACGGTGACGGTGAAGAACGCGCACAGCGACGCCGATGAAACTTATGAGGGCGTGGAAGTAGCGGAATTGTTGCGCAAATATGGAGCGCCGGTGGGGAAAGAATTGCATGGATACGCGCTGGCCTACTACGTGGTGGCGAGGGGGTTGGATGGATACGCGGCCGTGCTTTCGCTGGGGGAAGTGGATACGAGTTTTCATCCAGGAGACGTGATTGTGGCGGACACGATGAATGGGAAGCCATTGGACGCGAAAAACGGGCCGTACAAGCTGGTGGTGACGGAGGATAAAAGGCCGGCGCGGTCGGTGCGGAATCTTGTGGAGCTGGCGTTGAAGCCGGCGCAGTAGGGCGGCGGCTGGGACGGATCGGGGAAAAGGCAGAATCGCGAAACTCGAAAATAGAAAATCGAAAATCGGGGGGAGTGCCAAGACGCGACGATTATGGCGCGATCCCTCCACTGCGCGGCCCGACGCGCCGGAATTCGGCGCGAAGGAGAAAACCGGGCTGCTCCGGTCGGGATGACAGGTTTGAAGTGAGGCAAGAGGCGCGGCACTGCGGTCCCTCTTTCGGCGGGCAGGCGGGATGACATGCGGGAGAGGGGACCCCGAGCGAATGAGAGAGTGAGATGAAAAGATCCGTTGCGATACATTGTTTTCTAGTGGCGATTCTTTTGACAGGCGGAATGGTTTTCATTGCCGCGGGAGCTGAAGGGCCCGCAGCCATCAAGATCAGCGAGAACCGCCGGTATTTTGTCGACGCGAATGGCAAGCCCTTTTTCTGGCAGGGCGACACGGAGTGGGAACTTTTTCATCTTCTTTCGATTGCCGATGCCAAAGCCTTGCTGTTGGAGCGGCACAAGCAGGGGTTCAATGCAATACAAGTAATGGCGACCGGCGTATACCCCGAGTGGGGCGCCACCAAGGGAATGAAACCCTGGGATGCCACGCAACAAGCCTGGTTGGACAATAATCCGCTCACCCCAAATGAGACGTACTTCAAACGCGCGGACGAGATTGTTGCCGCGGCGAACGAATATGGAATGGTGCTCGTCGTCGGCGTGTACCACGCACGAGACCAGGATGAAGGAAGAATCAGCACGCAGAACGCAAAGACCTGGGCAAAGTGGCTTGGGCAACGCTACAAGCACGCAAGCAACATTGTATGGAGCATGTATCCCCATGCGGATGCTTCGTCCGAGCCGGTAGTGAGGGCCACGGTGCAGGGCCTGCTGGAAGCGGATGGAGGGGCCCATCTGATTACCATGCATCCGGATCCGTCGCCCACGTCTTCAAGTTTTCTGCATAACGAGTTCTGGCTGGCGTTCAACACATTGCAAACCTGGAGCAGCGATTTCATGAACTACGACATGGTGCGGGCGGATTATTTGCGCCTCCCGGCGAAACCGGTGGTCGATGGTGAAGCGCGGTACGAGGAGGAGGATGGCACGACACCACTCGAAACGCGGCGTGCTGGGTATTGGGCGTGCCTTGCCGGTGGTTTCTACACGTATGGGCACAGAGACAACTGGATGTCGCCACAAACGTGGCGAGGTTGGTATGACTCTCCCGGCGCCAAACAGATACAAGTGATGGGGGACCTCTTCCGCTCGATACAGTGGTGGCATCTGGTGCCGGATCGAGCGGTTTTATTGGATTGGACTACCGGAAACGCCGCGGCGCGTTCCAGCGACGGCGATTGGATACTCGCTTACCTGACGGGAAATAGCCCGGTCAACGTCAAACTATCCAGTATCACGGCCTCCGACCTGGCTTCGGCCTGGTGGGTAGACCCGAGAACTGGCGCAAGGACGAAGATCGGGATCTTTGCGACGTCACGGACGAAGGAGTTTACTCCGCCCAGCGGGTGGCAGGACGCCATCCTGTTTGTCGAGAAAGAACCGCGATGAGAACAGGACCGACAGTAGTGGGCGGATGAGCGAAGTTACAGTTGAAAGTTTCGGGAAAGCGAAAAGCTTACAGGGAGGGCACAGATAGCGCAGAGTTCGTAGAGACGAGGGGAATAGCGAAAGTCAGAGTTGAAAGTTTGAAATGCGATTAGAGTGGCAAGACGCTGTGATTGTGCCGCGATCCCTCGACTCCGCAACGGCAGACGGCGCCGTTGCTGCGGTCGGGATGACAGACGGGAGAGGAGAACCCAAGACCCAGGTAGAAAATCGAATTGGGGGCACCCTGTGGATGGAATGCGCAACGGGGCATGCCGGCGAACTGGACTGAGATAGCGGGCTCTCGCATAATTAGGGAAATTTGCAGGGAAACGCGCGCAGCGGACAAATCTTTAGATCGCTGAGAAAAGGAAAGTGTCTTGGCACTCGAGGCATGGTGGGTGGTGATTGTTTCACTGGCTGCCGCATTGCTGTTCCCTACGGCGGGCGAGCGCGGCTTTCGCGCTGTCGAAAGAGCATTTGCGGCGTTCGCGGAAAGACGGACTGGCGCGATTATCGCCGTATTTCTTGGGACAATTTTTATACGAGTCGCGATGCTCGTCAGACTCCCGGTGCCTATTCCGTTTGTGCATGACGAATTTTGCTTTCTGGTTCAGGCGGATATGTTCGCGCATGGGAAGCTGGCTTTCGCTTCCCACCCCATGGCGCGATACTTTGAGACTTTCTATATCAATTTTTCACCAACTTATTCGTCGATATTTCCACCCGCGCAGGCAGCCGTGCTTGCTTTCGGACAATTGCTGGGGCATCCGTGGATCGGCGTGCTGCTGAGTTGTGCGGCGATGTCGGCGGCTGTCCTGTGGATGATGCAAGGCTGGCTGCCCGCGCGATGGGCGCTGCTGGGAACGATCCTGTTCACGCTGCGCATCGGAATCCTCAGCTATTGGATGAACAGCTACTGGGGCGGGGCAGTGGCTGCAACGGGCGGGGCACTTGTAGTGGGGGCGTTGCCGCGAATCCTGAAACACAAACGAATGCGCGAAGCGTTATTGATGGGGATTGGCGCGGCAATTCTTGCGAACAGCCGGCCACTGGAAGGATTTATTTGCTGCGTCCCAGTTGCCGTTGCAATGGGGATATGGCTTTGGAAGCTTAGGGGGAAAGGCGAGGGGTTGCCAGTTCAAAACGTAATTTTGCCACTCTCCACCGCGCTTGTGCTCATCGCCGGTTTCACGTTGTATTACAACTGGCGAGTTACAGGGAACCCGTGGGAGATTCCGAACGCACTTTTTATCAATAAATATCTGAGCGTGCGACTATTTCTCTGGCAGAAAATACTGCCGCCGAAGAGTTTCGCTAATCCGCAATTCCAGCAACTGTTTAACGTGTGGGCTTACCGGGAGTACAACCGCACCGCGCTTGACGCTATAAGGGTTACGCTGCTGAAGCTTTTGTACTTTGAACGGTTCTTTCTCGGGGTGTTTCTTTCGTTCGTGCTGATGGGCATTCAGAGGGTGTTGAAAGACCGGCGCGTGCGGTTCCTGGTTATCCAGTTCGCCATAAGTCTGGCGGGATTGCTGGCGGTCATCGAGTTTAGGCCGCACTATGCCGCTCCCATCATCGCGACATTTATGGCGTTGTTGATGCAATGCCTTAGACATTTGCGGCAATGGAAGTTTCGCGGACGTCCGATTGGAATCGGTCTGTGCCGCGTAATTGTACTGATGTCACTGGCGACGACGGGAATCTGCTTTGCTGGGGTCATGCGCAATCCCAACGTTGCACCTTATTTCGACCGGTGGCAGCAGCACAATTGGGGGCGCATACAAGTTAAACATATGCTGGAGCAAATCCCCGGCGATCACCTGGTGATTGTGCGGTATGGGGCGGCGCACGACGCTCATCAAGAGTGGGTCTACAACGCCGCGGATATTGATCATGCGCGGATTGTGTGGGCTCGAGAAATCCCGGGGATGGATCTGGCGCCGCTACTGGCCTACTACCACGACAGGAAAGTTTGGGTGGTGGAACCGGATGTTGGGTATATGGCGCCATATGCGCCGGCGGGGGCGAGTGCTGCTTCGCCTTGATGGGAAGCTCAAAAAACGAAACTCGAAAATAGAGAAGCGAAAAACGGACAAGGGCAAGACTGAACGGACTTGCCACGATCCCTCCACTGCGCACCGGCAAAAGGCGCCGTTGCTCCGGCCGGGAGGACAAACCAAAAAAAAGGTCCGACACGCCAGAATTCGGCGCGGAAGAAAAGATCGGGCCGCTCCGGTCGGGATGACATTCAGGAGAGGAGGCCCCAAGACCCAGGTAAAAAAATCGAACCTGGGGCACCTTCCGCGACAGTGAAAACAGCTTGGCGATTGGGCTGCAAGCGTAAAAGCGGTGGCTAGCCACGGCACTCCAAGAAAGCAGCGCTCGAGGCGATTAATCTTGAGGGGCTACCTGGAATTGTTCCAGTTGGCCGTTGGGGAGTTCGTAGGTCCAGACTTGGAGAGTTTGTTTGGGGAATTTTACGCGGTACATGCGCATGATCATGCCGCCGCGGAGGGTTTGGCGGATTTGGACGAAGTCTTCGGGGGTGCCTAGAGGGCCCAGGCTGGCGGCGAAATCCTGCAAGGCTTGCGCGTTGAAATAGAAATTGGCGTTATCGGTGAGCAGGGAATGATCGATAGTGCCTTGCTGGAGTCCCGCGAAGATTTTGCGGGCTTGCGCGAGCTTTTGCGGGGTGGCGGCATCGTTGGTGGAGAGAAGCAGCGGGACGATGGCGTGGGCGATGGTGCCGGAAGCGTCGACAGCATCCTGATTGGTCAGGACGACTACGGCCACATGATCATCGGGGTAAACGACATTCTCGCTGGTGAAGCCGGAAACTTCGCCGCCATGGGAAAGCGAGCGGTGGCCGGCCTCGTTACGAACACCCACACCGAGGCCATAGCTGGTGCCTAGGCCATTCTTCAGCAGGACATCCAATTCAAAATCGCGGTAGGAGGCGGGCTTAAGAAGTTTTTCGTCCATGATGGAAATATCCCACTTGGCGAGATCTTCGGCGGTCATGGCTAGTTCACCAGCGGCGAAGAGCCAGCCTTGGCCTTCCTTGGGCGCGGGGCGCGGCGGACCGACGGCGTAACGCAGGTAGCCAGTGGAGTCGGTGTCACCGAGGCGATCCTGGTCGGTGTTGAGGACGCTGGACATGGCGAGAGGTTGGAAAACGTTTTGTTGAAGGAACGCTAGAAGATGCATACCGGAAACTTTTTCGACGATGAGGCCGGCGATGACGTAGTTGGTGTTGGAGTATTGCCACTTGGTGCCGGGATCGAAATCGAGAGGCTTGCGTGCCCAGACGTCGAGGATGTGCTGGGCGGTGGTGGGCTGAAGCATGTCGGGCATGACGTAGTCTTGCGGCCAATAGTCCTGATAGCCGGAGGTGTGGGAAAGGAGCTGGCGGATGGTGACTTCATTGGCGCGGGTGAGATTGGGGAGGAACTTGGAGACTTTGTCGTCGAGAGAGAGCTTGCCTTGTTCCCGAAGAAGGAGGATAGAAGCGGCGGTGAATTGTTTGCTGATCGAGCCGATGCTGTAGCGCATGGCGGGAGTGGCGCGGATGCGAGGATCGAGGCGAGCGTCGCCATAGGCGTGGAGATAGACGATTTTGCCGGCTTGGACTACGGCGACGGAGGCGCTGGGAACGCCGGATTTGGAGAGAGCGTCGGCGGCGAGGGCGTCGATTTTTTGCTGGAGGTCGGGGGAGAGGGTGGATTGGGCGCGGATTGGTGAGAACGAGAAGAGAAGAAAGATTGCGATAACTGCGAGGCGATTGCGATGGGGTTGCATGTGGTGCCTCCGGGGAAAGATTAGAAGCAAAGAAGGACTTTACCACAGAGGTCACGAAGGGAAGAACACAGAGGGCACGGAGAAGAATCGGGATAGGCGAAACTGGAAAATGGAAATCTGAAAAACAGATGCGGAGGCGAGTCGGTGTGATTATGCAGCGATCCCTCCACTTCGCAACGGCAGACGGCGCCGTTGCTCCGGTCGGGATGACAGTTTTGGGGTGGCGCATACTGCGCGGCGCCGCGGTCGTGATGACATGATTTGAATTAGGGAACCCAAGAGCACAGTCAGGAGTGACTGGGCCACAGAGGACCCCAAGACTCAGGCACAGACTCCGTTCCTGGAGACCCGTGACCCGAGAGAGAAGCCACAGGGCTCGCGGACTCTCCCTGCGCTACAAAAGATAAGCGAAACCCCAAGAGCGGCCCGCCTCAGGAGGACGGGCCCTACAAAAGCAAGAAGAAAGATATGGAGATGGAGGTTAGAAGAAGCGGATGCGGACTCGGTCTGGGATATGGGCCAGATCGATTAGTGTTAGGAAATCGATGGTTTTGAACTCGCGATCGATGGCTGGGGGGCCGCAAACCTTTGCGGAGACATCGAGGTAGGCGCGGAAAAGGCGCGGAGGACGCGTGGACTCGACGGGCGCTCCGGTGGCGTGGCAACGACAATCGGGCTGTGGCTCGGTGCGGAGGCGGGGCTCAACGAGATGTTTGCCTTTGAGAGCCTCGTACATGGCTACGCCGTAGTTTTCATCCTGTGAAGAGATGGAATTGCAGCCGAGGAGATAGCGGGCTTCCACGCGCATGGCGTAGATGGCCAGGCCCTTCCAGAGCATGTGGAGGACCAGGGTATTGCGGAAATCGAAATGGACACAGGCGCGGCCGAGTTCAAGCATCTCCTTGCGGACAGGGTCGTAAGGAGCGAAATCGAAAAGCTGATTGCCGTAGTAGCCGAGATTGGCGGCAGCGGTCTCACCGGTCTGCAGACGGTAAGTGCCGACCAGTTTGGAGGTTTCCAGATCGCGGACCATGAGATGGTCGCAGAAGGAATCGAAGGGATCGATGTCCAGGCCGGAGCGCTCGGAGGTGGAGAGGCCTTCGCCTAGTTCGAGATTGAAGACGAGATAGCGAAGGCGCTGGCACTCCTCGAGATCCTGGGTGGATTGCGCGAGCGAAATACGGAAAAGGGAAGTCTTGGTTAAAACAGGGTCGGTCGTGACTGTCTTCACAGGTGACCTCGGCTTGGGTCAAGTGTGGCTTGACCCAGGTTTCTGTAGTGTTGCAACCAGGTTATTTTCGCGCTTGACCTGGTTACTGATACGAACGGGAGCGAAGACGGTGAGAACAGTTTACCCAGAAAGAGTGCGCAAAGAAAGAATGGAGTGGGAGGAAGGTGCGGGAGGAGCAAGAGGGGCCGTAGAGCCTGCACACAGAAGAGAACAACTTCAGGAAGTGAAAGAATCTATGGCTTCGATGATTCGTTAAAGCTTAGAGGGTGCCGCGATCCCTCCACTGCGCGGCCCGACTTGCCAGACTGCGGCGCGGAGGAGAAAATCGGGCCGCTCCGGTGGTCGGGATGACAATCAGGAGAAGAGGCCCCAAGACTCAGGCAGCCGTCTATGGCGGGCCTGGGGCACCCTTCGTGAGAATGGAAAAAGAATGACTGGCGCGATGACTAACCAGGTAAGTGGTGATAAGCTGAAGGCAATCCAGGAATCCTCTCGTGACATTCTGCAAAATGACATTGCTCGCTCCCGGGAAGCGCTCGTGCGGGTTCCGTCTTTTCTCTTTAATCTTTCTGGTTAGTTTCTTGGCGCATAGTGTTTCTGCGCAAGCACTGCACATGCGTTGGAAAAAGGATTTCCGAAAAGACGTTTCGTGGTATGTGCGCACTTCGCCGGGAATTCTTCTGGTGCAGGCGGGCAACAGCTTGAGTGCGATTGACGGTGTGACTGGGAAACAGCTCTGGGAGTTACCAGAGGTGAAGACAAACTCTCACACAAGCACCGATCTTGATATTCGCGAGCGCGGCAGAAATATGCTGGAAGTACCCGGGATGGGGGTGCTGCTTCTGAATCGCGTGAAGCTCCCGGGAGACTCCGATTGGCGATTGATTGCACTGAATCTGGCAACTGGGAAACGCTTGTGGGATCAACCGCAAACCGACGATTTGCTGATGGTGGTGCCGTTGAGTGGCACGCGGGACATTCTTCTGGTTTCGCGGCACTTGGAGCGATTTAAGTACGCCGCGGAGTTGACAGTATGGAGCGCAGGGAGAATGGCAGTTGACGCGGCGTCCATGGAGCCGCTGGTCGCATGGGCCGTGAGTGCGGCTCCGTATGTTGTGGGTTCGCCCTATCCCGTCCATCTGATCTTCCAGCGTGTGGACCCTGTTAGCGGCAAGACGGCGTGGAACGCGGAATACCCGCACGCAGTTAGCTACGCAGCGCAAGGTTTGCAGGTGATTGGCGATCAACTTTATCTGAGTTTTGGCAACGGTGAGTTCGGCATCATGAACCTGGCCAATGGGAGGTACATAAGGGAATACATCCCAAAGCGCTTCGATGTGGACAATCTGCCACTGCCAGTTTTGCCCGGATTCCCGGATGAGCAATTCGTCTACGCGGGGAAAAACGTGGAAGCTATTAATCTGAATTCACTGCAAATTGATTGGGAGATCCGCAAGCTTGGCAAAATGACGGGTATTTCATTGTTTGGCGAACTGGTCGTGGCCATCGGACACGAGAACATGGCCGCAGTGGATGCGAAAACGGGAGTGGAGCGATGGCGGAAGAAAACGCATTCTCCTACTACGAGCCTAGTATGGGATAAAGCCTCTGATGCAATCCTTTTCGCGGATGAGCGAGGGCTGCACAGCGTGGATCGCGAAACTGGGAGGGCATTGAAGGACACGCGACTGGATGACGAATTCCCGCCTCATTACGTTCGCCGTGCAAGCTCCGATATTGTGATAACGGTTGGTACAAACCAAGTTGGAGCCTACAACTTCAAGACCGGGCAAGAACTCTTTACAGGGGGCAAGTTTTCGAGTTTCTTCCGTTCATATGCGTTTCAGGATCACTGGCCGATCCCCGAGGATGGTCAGGACCTGTTACCAGGGGTGCTGCTTTCTCAGGCAGTGAAAGAGGGGTATGGCACCCAGGAAGGAACTCTTCTGTCCGCCGATTTCTTGAAGCGACTGGATGGATACGCAACCGAGACCGAGGGGTCGTTGGACGCGTATGAAACGGAGCCGGAAGCTGGGGTGCACAAAGTGTGGTGGATCGATTCTGTGACACAGCGGAAATTTGAATTTGGGCTTAAAGGGAACAAACACGACGTCAGCCGTCCTTTGCGGATGGTATTTGGCGTGGAAGGGAAGCGCTTGTGGGGAGCGCCGTTCAGCAGCAACTGAAAGCCACAAGCTTGGATTGCCGGATGTTGCATCCGGATGCGAATGGGGATCACGTGCAGGGGGACATCTGTTTATCCGGGCGAATTTGGCCTGTTGAACTCCCTGCAAACAGACTGGGATTGCCGGAGTGCCGCACCTACGGCGCTTGAACTCCATATGCCTTTCCGACCCAGGGCTTACGCCCTGGGCTAATCTGTGCCGCGCCTCCAGCGCTTGCTTGGCAGGGGAGAGGGATTCTTAGCCCTCAGTCATGCAGTTTTGTGAGAAAGTTGAGAGAGCCACCGAATGTCCTAAAGTGGACAAGTTATAGAAGTGGCTTGACATAGGGGAACAGCGGCTCATAATACGGCAACGAAGCTGAGCAGGCTCTGGCGGACTCCCCCCTCTCCGCGATCTTATTCATTTCATTCACCAGAGACCCTTTCCGACGCTCGCGGAAAGCAGGAATCATGCAGCAGGCCGACTACGGGAGTCCAGACTTACCACATAAGAAATCGCGCGATCAATTTTCGGTTGAGGCAGGATCAGGATTTGGAACGGCCGCAGCTTCAACAGGGATGGAACAGAGTTCCGGGCTTCCCGACTTTCGCGTACTGTTTGAATCCGCGCCGGGCCTTTACTTGGTTTTGACGCGAGATTTTGCGATTGTGGCGGCCAGCGACGAGTACTTGAAGGCCACCATGACAAAGCGCGAGCAGATACAGGGCCGCGGTATCTTTGAAGTTTTCCCCGATAATCCAGACGATCCGCATGCGGATGGCGTGAAGAACCTGCGGGCGTCGTTAAATCGAGTGCTACGAGACGGCACGGCAGACACGATGCCGGTACAAAAGTACGACGTGCGCCGGCCGTTTAGCGCGGGAGGCGGATTCGAAGAAAGATACTGGAGCCCGGTGAACTCGCCCGTCTTCGGAAGGAACAAGGAACTGGTGTACATCATCCATCGCGTGGAAGACGTGACGGAGTTTGTTCACCTGAGACAAATCGGGAGCGAACAGCAAAAGCTGACGGATGAGCTGCAAACTAAAACGGAACGCATGGCCGCGGAGGTTTATGAGAGGGAAAGGCAATTAGAAGAAGTAAACCGGAGGAGGCTGGAATCAATCGGGCGGCTGGCGGGAGGGGTGGCGCATGACTTCAACAATCTGCTGGGGGTCATACTGGGGTGCGCACAACTTTTGGAGGAACCCATCAGCGATCCAGCCGCGATACGGCGGCTGATAGGGCACATTCAGGAGGCAACGCGGAATGCGGCTTCGTTGACGAAGCAGTTGCTTGCTTACAGCATGCAGCAGGTGCTGGAACCTCAGGTGCTGGACCTCAACGCTGTGGTGCGGAAAATCGAACCGCTGGTGCAGAGGTTGATTGGGGAACAAATTGATTTTAAGACGGCGCTGGGGACAGAGCTGGGACGCGTGAAAGCGGATCCCGGGCAGATCGAGCAAGTGATCATGAACCTGGCGATCAATGCCCGGGACGCCATGCCCGATGGGGGAAAACTCATTATTGAAACGGCGAATCTTGAAATTGATGAGGCGTATTGCAAACAACGGCCCTCGGTGACTCCCGGAGCATACGTGATGTTGTCGGTCTCCGATACGGGGACAGGGATTGACAAGTCAACGATGGACAAAATATTCGAACCGTTTTTCACGACGAAAGAAAGAGGGAAGGGAACGGGACTAGGACTAGCGACGGTGTACGGGATCGTGAAGCAGAGTGGGGGACACATCTGGGTTTACAGCGAGCCAGGGATGGGCACAACGTTTAAGATTTATTTGCCTAGGACGGAGGAAAAGTCGAAGGCCGCGGTGGTAACGGAGACAAAGCCGCGGGCGATTCGCGGGACAGAGACGGTGCTGGTGGTGGAAGACCAAAGGCTGCTGCGCAAAGTGGTGCAAACTATGCTTGAGCAGGATGGTTACAGGGTGCTGACCGCGGAGAATCCAGAAGAAGGACTGGAAGCGGCGAAGGCGCACGAGGGAGCAATCGAATTGCTGATTACCGATGTGATTTTGCCGGGGATGAATGGCAAGGCATTCGCGGAAGAGTTGAAGAAGACACGGCCTGGGACGAAAGTGTTGTTCGTGTCCGGGTACACAGAGAATGTGGTTACGCTGACGGGTCAATTGGATGCGGAGATCAGTTTTCTGCAGAAGCCGTTTAATTATGAAGTGCTGGGGAAGAAGGTGCGAGAGATTTTGGACCAGCGGTGAAGGGGGAGGAGACCGAGACGACAGAGGCGGCCGGCTCAAATGGTTGGACTCGCCGTGAGTTTGGCGCACTAAGCTTACAATTCCGAACGATGACAAAGCCGTGTGCCTGGCAAATTCTCGGATGGCCCAGCAACATTGGGTTGCATATCGAGGGACGAGGATGGACGCCCTATCTAGGACGCAAACAGAAGTCAAATTGGTCCACCGTGGTTTCATTCTGGCTTGGTTTTGTTTCCCGTTCCTGGTCTACAAGCTGAATCTTCCCCTCCGTGATGTATCGGCACGAGTTTTTGTGGTGCTCTGCATCTAAGCGGCCACTGCAATTGGCGCTGGTTTCGTGATGCGGAGGGGGCTTTTCAAACTGACTACCGAAGCGCTGCCTCATGACCCTGGCAAGGCTAGCCGGTTTTGGAGGTCAGCGAATGTCATCGGCTTCTGCTGCGCCATAAACCCGGCTATTTACGGTGTCGTGCTGAAAATCCTTGGCAGTGGCTGGTTAGTGCCCGGGATACTCTTAGGCTTGGGATTAGGCTTTCTTTTGCTGTGGAGACCTCGAGAGCTGGCTGTGAGTGATGTTCAAACTGGTAGAAGCGGTAACCGGAGATGTGGGTAGTCGAATCCCCGTTTCCAGTGAGAAGCAGTTCAGGATGCGCCGGTTTCCTGTGAATCTGGTAGAATTCGCGGAATGAAGAGACGAACATTGTTGATGGCGGCGCCGTTGGCGGTGCTGGCGCCCGGCGAGATCGCAGAAACGATGAAATCGATGGTCGCTTCGGTGGTGGGTGAGAGTTTGGCCAGGGGGGAGAGAGAGCAAAGTAGCGCGATGGGAGGATCAACAGTGGTGTATGAACTGCGGATTTATCACGCGATGCCCGGAAAGATAGAGAACCTGGTAGCGCGCTTTCGGGACCACACGATGAAGCTTTTTGCGAACCATGGAATCAAGAGTGTTGCGTATTGGACGGCGCTGGACGAACCGGTGAAAAGCAGCACCTTCTTTTACATACTGGAGCATCCGAGCCGGGAAGCGGCGGCAGCGAACTGGAAGGCGTTTCAAGATGACCCGGAATGGAAGAGTGTGAAGGCGAAATCGGAAGAGAATGGGACATTGGTGGAGAAGATTGAGTCGACGTATTTGACGCTGACGGATTTTTCGCCGCGGTTGGGGTAAATACACTTCCACAGGACATTGCGAGACGTTCGATTCTGTTTGGGCCGCGCATGCGCCGCGGTTTGCGTCGGGTGTTGACATAGACGCGGTGATGGGACGTGTGGGTTGTGGTACGGACATTGAAGGCTTGCAAACACTCGATACTTGCTAAGCGCAGATTCCTAGTGAAATGAAATCATGCCTATTGGGGAACTAACCGTCCGCAGAATCGTATGCATCCTGTTTCTTTTTGGCCCATTTGCGCTTCCATGCTTTGCGCAACGCAGTGCGAAATCCTGGGACGAACTCGTTAAGTGCCAGGCTGACTTTCTTCGAGTGTTCTACCCGGAATCCGTTGGAAAGAAGTATTGGATAACTTTTGAAGCCGTCACTTTCTACGACGATGTGGGAAATTCAGCAGCCCCCAAGCATGCCATGTCCTTTGACGTCGATATTGGAGACGGACCGAAATCCCAGGAAATGATGTGCTGTATAGGCGGAACAATGGGAGGAATCATTGGGACAAATGAGCCGCAGCAGAAACTTGTGCCTTTACCTCCCAAGCCCAAACCAATGAATCTGGGGTTGAGAGGGGAGGTCTATCCGAATCAATATCTGCGGGCTGTCTTCACCTTCGACCCGGATGGGCAATTAACTGGATTCAGTAAATTACCAAATAAGCCGCCTAAAGATGAACCGGATTTTTGGAGAGAACTGGAACGGCGACCAGATATGTCAGATGCCGAACTCAAAGCCGCTTATGAAAAATCAGGTGCCAGGTATGCTTTGGGAGACCGCGAAAGACTTAAACGCGACCTTCCGGTCGCAACATTGGAAACGTTCGTGGGCAAACTGAAAATCCTAAAGATAAAATTTACTCCTACGGAGGAGGAGAGAATTGATGCTCCCGGTGGCTTTTCAGATTGTTACGTCTATTTCGAGGGACCCGAACAGAAACGGTACGCAGCCACCTTTGATGGCTTCTCTGGGGAGCTCCTCTCACTTTTCTATATTTCGGAGAAGGAAAGGAAATTCTACTGGGACGAATATTTCAATCGGACAGAGGAGCGCCCTGAGTAAACGCTAACCGGTAACCTAGGTACTGGGTCGAGTTGATTGGCAGGGCAGGTTGCCAGGAGTTGGCTTCGCGAGCGCAACTGAACCAAAGGACAGGTAAGGATTCAAACCTGAAATGTTAGGCTGATTCCAAGCCACAAAGAGGTGGACTTGGTGCAAACCGGCACCAAAGGCTCAGTGGTCAGGCAAAGGTCAAGATGCTGCGGTTGGATTATTGAGGTGCTCCCCATCCTTCGGACCAAAATTTAGCCTCATTAAGGTGGTTCGCTGCCTGCAATACAGTATAGATAGATCCTTGTTGTTGGGCCTGTGGGAACTGTGAAAAAGCCAAGCGTCTTTTGCGAGGCTCTTTTCAAGCTGCTGTGGGAATCCGCGTTGTTTGCGGATTCCCATCAGCAGCGTCAGTTTCCACAGGCCTTCTTTTCTTTCTTTTTTGCTACTTTTTTCTTTCTTCGTGCCTTGCTCTCGTTTTCCACAGAGAAATGTCGTGCCAGGATCGCCCAGGAACGACGATCGCCAGCTCGCTTGACCCACGGCATGCGCTGCTTTGTCCCTGCTCAAGCGCATTTCACTTTCCCGAAGTAGATCGCCGCCGGCGTCTGATAGCCCAACGACTGATGCGGGCGTTTGTGATTGTAAAAAATGAAATAGCCTTTGAGATTGGAGACTGCTTCTAACACGCCGCCGTAATCCTTCAGATACACCTCTTCGTATTTCACCGTCCGCCATAAACGTTTGATGAAAATGTTGTCGATCGCTCGTCCTCGTCCGTCCATGCTGATCGTGATGTCCTGCTTCTCGAGACGGTTCGTAAATACATCGCTGGTGAACTGCGCCCCTTGGTCGGTATTGAAGATCTCCGGCCGCCTCGTCGTCAATGCCCAGTCCAGTGCCGCCACGCAAAAGGCACTCTCCAACGAAATCGATACTTCCCACGCCAGCACGTAGCGGCTGAACCAATCCATGATCGCCACCAGATAAACAAAGCCCTGCCGCAGGCGAATGTAGGTGATATCGCTGGCCCAAACGTGGTCGGGCCGTTCGATCTTGAGGTTGCGCAGCCGATACGGATAGATCTTCTGTCCTAACCCGGGATCCGACAGCCGTGGCTTCGGATAGAGCGCCTCCAGCCCCATCTGCCGCATCAGCCGGCGTACCCGTTTCGCGTTGACCGCGTATCCTTGCTCGCCGAGCCACCAACCCATCCTCCGGATTCCGTAAAACGGCGTCCGTGTGTATTGCTCGTCGATCAACCGCATCAAGCGCAAATTCTCGGCCGCTTCTGGTTCCGCCTCGTAATACCACCCCGACCGCGAAACCACCGCCAAGCGGCATTGCTGCCGGATGCTCAGGTCTTTGTGCGATGCAATCCATCCCTGCCTCTGCTCTAACGCGATAAACCGGACTTTTTTTTAAGCCAGTCCAGCTCCACCTGCAACTGCCCGATCTGCTGGTACAACTCCGCCTTTAGCGCTTCCTCGCTCGTGTCTGGCTGCGAGCGCCGATCAGCGAACAGTTCCGGCGCTCCTTCAATCGCTTGCCGCTTCCAGTTCGCTACCTGGCCGGGATGTACGCCGTAATGCGAAGCGATTTCCTGAATGGTCTTCTGTTCCTTGATCGCCTCCAGCGCGATTCGTGCTTTCATTTCCGCGCTGAAGGTCCGCCGTTGCCTCGATTTCATTTCTGCTCCTTTTCCGAGACAGCGATTTTATACCTTATTGAGTGGTCCGAATTTTGGGGAGCACTTCATATATCTCGTGCGTTCTTACGGTGCTTTCGACCATTCTTATAGGAAGGAAAATCTGGCACGGGTGGATGGTAGCAGGTGCAAACAGCGTGATCGTCTGCGTAATTGCCGCCCGGACCGCGCAATTTGGGTTCATACCCGCAAATCTATTCTGCATTGTCCTTTATTCCTACAATGTGTGGAACTGGCGTAGCCCGCGAGTGCCAACTTCCGAGTAGTTCCAGGAACGCGACCACCGTAAAGATAGATTGCACACGCTCACTGTTGAATCGCTCTCGCGCCGCGCGGGCTTGCGGGTGCTCCACAGGCCCGGTATGAGTTTGCGCTCCGCGAAGGGAGTACCGCCCAACTACATTTTTAGCGGCCTTGCGCCAGGTGACGGCTCTGAACTGCCACCGGGGAGCCATGTTGCGATTCCACCCGGTGTAGCGCCGCCGAGTTTCTGGTAAGCAAAAGTACCCCGAATACTGTTCAAGAAGCCGAGGGCGATGAGGATGCCGAGCACACCCACGGCAAAAAAGCTGCCCGTCTTCATAAGCATATAAATCTTTTCGATTACAAACAGAGCAAAGCCCGCAACAGCCGCGAAGCGGGAGTACCTGGAGAGGCCGAAGGCGATGGCCGCGAACAAAACCGCGTCCAAAAGTGCATTTGGCTTGATTCCCATAATGGAGAAGCCAAAGGTGGCCAGGAGGACGAACAGCGTCGTGACACCCGCAGCAAACACGGCACACCACATTCCGTACTTTGCGGCTTCCTTGGCACCATCCAGATTGGACACGTCCGGCCAGTACCATGATTTGTTTTGCATGAGGAAACACCTCGGTAGTCGCTTTGATAGCATTTCCCGATTGGGGGAAACAATGGCACTTAAGGACAGGTGTTTCTTCTGTGCGATTAGAATGAACAGGTGGCGGTTTGGACGGAGTCGTGATTAACAGGAAGCTCCACCAGGTGCATAGCCGGTGGCCATAGGCCGCCTCGACACTAGCCTTGGGCAGTGCACAAGCCATGCTCGGACCGCGGGTCCCTTATTGCTCGAAGACCTGCACTTCAGCGGGAGCACCGCTGGATTCGTCGATCACATAAAGGACCGTGCCGTTCGTTACTGCAACGGTATTTGATCCCAAGCTGCCGGTACCGTCCGCGTGGATGGAGAGCGTAGCAGAGATTGCCGAGCCGAGCGTGAAGCCGGTGGGGGTACTTGCATCCCGTGTGCCCTGCAAACTGCCAGAGGAAATCGTGGCCACGCCCGAAAGCCCGGAAGCCGAGGTGTCGTTCATTGCGTTGGAGCCGAAAACGAAGTTCCCTGAAAGGGAATTGGCACCATAGGCCGCGACCGGTTGGGTATCGAAGACACCGGTGCTGGAGTTGGCATCCGTGCTGATGCAGAAAGCGGACACACCATCGGTGGGAGTGGCGAGGTAACAAACCGGTAGGGTCGCGTTTCCCGCGCCAGCCATGGACAACCTGCCTGTAGACGCATCCAGGTTGTAGCTGCCGTTGAGTGACTGATTGCTGGCGGCGCCCGCGGCGAATTGGTCCAAGGTGCCGGATACCGTACCGGCGAGTCCGCCGGAAAAGGTGGCCAAGCCAAGTGCGGCGGTGGCGCCGGAAGAACTACCGGTGAAGCGGAAAATATAGTTGGGAGAGAGCGAGGAAGAAGAAAAGGAAGCAGAGGTGGCGATTGCGCGGCCAGCGACAATCGCGCCGCCGGTGCCGTCTGAGAGATCAAAGGAAATAAAGAACAGCTCTGAGGAATTGATGATATAGGCCGTCAAGCGGGACATGCCGGGATTCGCGCCCGGGAGTTGGAGCGTGGCGTCCGCGGTGCCGTCCGTGGTGTAAATGGAAGGGATGGTCCCGAAAAATCCGCCGCTATTGAGGACCTGTCCGCCCTCGTTCGCATCGCAAATGCCGTTAGAGATGTTCCCGGCGTTCAGGGTAAACGCGCCCGCCAGGGCGTAGTGCTTCATATTGCCGTTCGAAGTCTCCCAGCCATCCAGCGCAAGAGCATAATTTGTCGCGAGCGCGTTGAGCGAGAACGCGGATGGATCCTGTTTGCGGAGAATTCCCGAAGCGCGGGAAGGTATGGCGGACTGCGGATTGAAATAGATGATGTTGCCCTTAGAGGCCACGCCGGAGCTGATGCCACCCAGTGAAAAGTGTAGGGTGTAAGTGGCCAGTGTCATATCGGTCAAAGTCAGGCAGCCGCGATTATCGGGGCCCACGGAATAGGAACTACCAAAGGGCTCGATAGACGCACCAGTATATGACTCCTTGACGTACGGGTTGAATTGGTCGATACCGCCGGTGATCTTGCCGGTACCGTCGGCGGTGAATGATGCGCCAAACAGAAGTGGCGTGGTGTTCGGGGCGCTGCCGGTCCAGCCTTGTAAGACAACGGCGTATTGCCCGTTCAGCAGGCTTTCGTTTCCGCCGGTGCCGCAGGCGGCAGTTCCATCAAATATCGTAAAGGTGTCGCTGCCGGACTTGGATGGATCGCTGATGGAAGTTGCGGTCAGGGTTGGGGTGTTGTTCGGGGCGGCAGGAACCGTTGGTGGCGGCGCGTACCGCACGTAATCGACAGTGGGAGTTGAGATTGTACCGCAATCCGGCGAACAAGCTACTCCGTTTGCGGTAAGCGCCCAGGTAGCGCCACCAATTGCGGGATCGTTCTGGACCGATGCGATAAAGTTCGTGTAGTAATATCTTCCGGAGCCCGCGGCCATCTCGGTGACGGCATTTTGAATGGTGACGGTGATGGCCTGGACACTGATGGTCGCTGTGGCAAACTTCGACGGATTGGCGACGGAGGTCGCGATGATTGAGACCGCAAAGCTCGAGGGTGGGGAAGCGGGTGCGTTATACGTGGCCGAAGAACCAGTCTGGTTGGTCAGCGAACCGCAAGAGGCGCCGCTACATCCGGCGCCGGCAAGCGACCAGGTCACGCTCTGATTGGTGATCATTCCCGTGCTGGCGACCGTCGCGCTCACATTGACCGTCCCGCCTTGATCGACCCGCGCGGACGATGGGGTGAGCGTCACCTCGATGGATGAGTTCGGGTTAGTGCCACAGCTTACAGCGAACATGCACGCCAGCACACTACCAACCGCACACAACCACGGCCAACTCCGGCTCATGCTGCCTCCTTTTAGCGGATGTTCGTTGCTCCTGGTTTCGGCGGCGACAGCTCTAGCCTCTACCAATCAAACGGCGCCGCAGAATGAGGAGTGAAACCAAGCGCTTGGTTTCGGCCCTCGGGTTGAGTAGCACGAAGCGACCCTCGGGTTCGCAAGTCCCCAGGTGGTATGGCCGGGAGCGCGGACGGCCAGAAATTAATGTTGATGAAAACTTGTATCGCTGGGCGGTCCAAGGCACGGCATGTGTCCTTCTCCATTTACTGTGACGTAACCGGGGCTCTTGCGGTTTCGAGAATCCGCGGCCAACTGGTTACGTTCCTGTTTGAGAAACGGCAACGATCAGCGGAGCGGCCACCGGAATTAGCTACGCCGGCGAGCCACTAACTTTGGCGGTACACTACCGGGGAAAAGGTTGAGCAGACATTCGACTTCTTCCATGAGAAGGCCGGTTAGTGTCAAGCCATTCCTGTCTTTTCCTTTCTTTTTCTATTCTCCGAGATTTTCTCAGAGAAATTTCACACCAGGAGCGCCTGATAAACCCTGCGTGCTCGACCGGTTGAGGCAAGACCATTTGGTATAAAGCTGCTTTTAGAGGTGATGTGGCACTGTTGAGATCCTTGCAAACAGATTGAATTTCCAGAAGTGCCGAACCTACGGCGCTGGACGTTCTTGTGCCATAGGGACCCAGGGCTCGCGCCCTGGGCTAACTTGTGCCGCGCCTCCGACGCTTGTGCGGCAAGAAAGAGGAATTCTCAGCGCGCCGATGTGAACTCAGTGAGGAAGTCAACGAAGTCACGTGATGTTTATGACTGAAAGGAAACGTGCTCTAAGATATGAGCTTCATTGAAGTGGCCTCTAGTGCGGGCGCGTTAGGGTGCTTGCTTCATACCAAAGAAACAGAACGATGAAGCCGATTACGATAGGTACGGCAAGCGTATTCTTGACCGTTCCCCTCATGAAGGGAATGTTGAGCTGAAAGCGATTCGGTGTCGGGTACATAGTTGCCGCGCGTTCGGCAAGAGCTGTTCGTCACTTCGTGTGTGGGGTTAATGGTTGCAGGCGGTCTTTATTGATTTTGAGGATGATGCCGACGTTGCGGTCTGCTACTTCGCTGATTTTGTATTCGGCTGCGGAGCCCAAGACTTGGGCCACCTCCGAGGGCGTTAGCTTGTAATCATTTGCGAGCCAATCCGCCATGTTGGCAGGAGCGTTGCGGAAAGCATCGTCGAGGGAGCCGCTGAGCCCCATGGCCATGATGTGGGTGGCGGACTCTACCCGGGGACCGGGGATGTGTTTTGCGGAAATTACGTCGACCGTGAATTCCACATCCATGGACGTTTCGAGGGCGTTGCCGGTGAGCTCGCCATCTCCTTGAGCGGCATGGCCATCGCCAACATAAAGCAGGGCTCCAGGGACGCTTACGGGGAGATAGACGGTGGCACCTTCGACGATTTCATTGAAATCCATGTTGCCACCCCAGCGACCGGAGTCACCCGTGGGAGGGGGGAGCGTTGTCTAAACCAGGAGCGACGGCGACACATCCGAGCATGGGTTTTAGCGGGACAGAATAATGCGTCAGGTGCTCGGCAGGTCTATCTGGAGAGGCGACACCGCGCTGGGTATCCAGATGCCAGTGGATGTTCTTGCCTCCATCCTTCATTTTGACGGCAAGGTCGCTGTCGAGTGCGCGGCCGACAACAAAGTCGTCACTCATGGCCCAATCGCGATTCAAACGCAGGCGCGTGAGGTGCACGGCGAGCGTGTCTCCCGGGGCAGCGGTTTCCACATAGAAGGGCCCGGTTTCGGGATTGCCACCCAACACTCTTGGGACACCTTTTTCGTCGGTGCCGCCCGCATCCACCGTAGTGGTGTGGATGTTGTCACCGGGAGCGACAGTCAAGACCGGTTTATTGGTGGGAGAAAATTGGCGATAGAAAATAGTCGGAGTAAATTCATGCCTTTGCGGAATCCCCGCGGTGTGGTGTTGGACCAGCTTTGCGGTGAAGGGGACATTTATGGGATGTGATGGATTGGTGCCATCGGTGTAGATGACGGTCCCGGAAATGGTGTCACCCTGGACAGTGCCGGTGGCTTCTTCCGAGCCGCCCTGATCATCCTTGGCGAGGAAATGAATGGAATTGCCGGTGAGAGCGCCTTCTAACTTATCGCCCTCAAAGTTGCCGGTGAGCTTGTCTGCCTGTTGAGTTAGCTCCATCGAGCCGAGGATCGGCGTTCCGAGATAGTCGCCAGTGACCACCCATCGCCCGGAAAGAGGGGCGTCCGCGTGCGATGGAGGAGTCTGGGAACTTTGTTGCTGACCGCTTGCGGTGGCGAGAAATCCTGAGAAGAGGACTAGCAGGACAAATGAGAGTCGCACAATGGCCTCCTGAGGTGGTACGGAATGGACGACATTGAATACGGAATGTTGATCGGCTTTGTTCAATACTGGTGATCGGTGGCGTTAAAGGTGAAATTGGTCATGGTACGTTGCCAGTTGCTTCTGCCTGCATCCTATGGTGGAATTCACTGGAATGAATCGTCGAGACTTTATTCGCTTGTCTGCCGCGGCCTCTGCTGCGTTTCAACATCCACTTGCTATGGCCGAGACAAGCTCGACGGCGGCGGTTCGGCTTACGATTCGCCCAGATCGTCTCGGAAACAAGATCGGTGAAGACTTCACCGGGCTCGGCTATGAGTCGGCACAGCTTGGAAATCCGAGTTTCTTCTCCGGAGGGAATGCGGAGCTGGCCGGATTCCTGCGGAGGCTAGGGACGTCAGGCGTATTGCGGATTGGAGGGAACACCAGCGAGTACTGCTATTGGACTGCAAATGCGGCAAAGCAGGCGAACATGCCGAATGTCGAGAGCATGCGGACGGGCGACAAAGCCAATCCCATTGCATTTGGATTGACCGCCGGCCCGGATACTGGAAAGAAAGCGCCGGCTCCGGTGAGTATCACGCCGCTTGCCATTCGCAATCTACGTGAGTTCCTGGATTCCTGCGGTTGGAAGTTGATTTATGGATTGAACATGGGAACTGGCACAGAAGAGGACGCCGCGGATGAGGCAGCTTACGTGACGGACGTGGCCGGTTCAAAACTGATTGCATTCCAACTGTGCAACGAGCCCGACCTTTTCTATCGCAACGGAATTCGCAAAGGGAATTATGATTTCGGACAATTTGCCCGCGAATGGCAGCGCTTTTACGACGCAATCAGGGCCCGCGTCCCACATGCGCCGTTCGCCGGGCCGGACACGGCGTATAACAATGAATGGCTGGTGCCTTTTGCCAAGCAGTTTAAGCATGAAGCGAGTTTTCTTTCGCAGCACTACTATGCCGAAGGTCCGCCGACGGATCCTTCCATGACGATTGAACGGCTTCTGCGGCCGGATCCTACGCTGCAGGCCGAGTTCAAAGGAATGCAGGAGGTGATGAACGAGTCTGGCTTGCCTTTCCGGCTGGCGGAGACGAACTCGTGCTATCAAGGAGGCAAGCCGGGTGTCAGCGACACCTTTGCGTCAGCGCTATGGGGCGCGGACCTTATGTATCAGCTCGCATCAGAGGGGGGCACGGGGATCAACTTTCACGGAGGCGGCTATGGCTGGTACACGCCGATTGCCGGAAGCCAGGAGAGCGGATTCCTGGCGAGGCCGATTTTTTATGGCATGTTGCTATTTGCGCAGGCTGGTGCGGGGCAGCTTGTGGAGTGCAAGGTCGAACAGTTGGAGCAGGCGCCGCTGCTCACGACTTATGGTCTCAGCAGCGGTTCCGGAGCAATCAAAGTGGCAGCTTTCAACAAGAACCTGGATCTTAGTGTTCGCCTTACGATTGACACGGGACGTCGCACACAACGCGTGAGCGCGCTGCGACTGCGGGCACCGCGGGTGGACGATACGACGGACGTCACTTTCGGCGGGGCGCCGGTGGGCTCAAGCGGCGCGTGGTCGGCTACGCGGGAAGAGATATTGTCCGGAGAGAACGGAACTGCGGTGATTGAACTGCCTGCAATTAGCGCAGCCCTAGTTACGCTCTAGCGTGAATGAACTTGAGTTGCAGGTGAGAGGCCGGAAACCGCGAAGAAGAGAGCTAACCCAACTTGACCAGTTGCGAGCGATTTTCTGCGGTTTCGCCATGATTTCTACTGTTAAACCGTGTGTTTTCATCGCCGCTTTTTAAAAAAGGGTAGAGTGAAGACCAAGTGTCTTCCTTTGGCGCCGGAGTTCTGGCAGTCTGTCGTCAGCATGTTTCTGCGCAGCATTCATCGCAAAAAAGACGGTAAAGATCATCGCTACTTCAGCATCGTAGAAAATCACCGCATCGCTTCCGACAAAACGGTTCAGCGAACCGTTCTCTATCTCGGTGAGATCAACGATCAACAACAAGCGGCCTGGCGCAAGACGCTGTCGGTGTTTGATGAACAGGAGCAAGAGTATGCGAACTTGAGTTTGTTTCCTGACGACCGCGAGATTCCCGCCGATGCCATCGACAGTCTGCAAGTGAAACTGAGCGGCCTCGAACTGCGATGCCCTCGGCTGTTCGGTAGCTGCTGGCTCGGATGTCAGTTGTGGCAGCAACTGGGCCTGGATGAGTTTTGGGATGCACGACTTGCCGGAGTCCGAGAAGAGGTCCCTTGGGAAAAAGTGTTGCAGCTACTGGTGGTGAGCCAACTGCTGGATCCGGGCAGCGAATTTCGTGTACATCACCAGTGGTACCTGACTACCGCCATGGATGCGCTGCTCGGGACCGATTTCACCGTGGCGGAGAAAAATCGCTTGTATCGCTGCCTGGATCGGGTGCTGGAGCATAAGCAGGAACTGTTTTTATGGTTGCGCCAGAAGTGGGCCGATCTATTCCAGGCGGAATTCGAAGTGCTGCTCTACGATCTGACGAGCACGTACTTTGAAGGCCAGATGGAAGAGAACCCCAAAGCCAAGTACGGTCACAGTTCTGATCGGCGGACGGATTGTTTGCAGTTGGTGATTGCGCTGGTGATCACCACCGATGGTTTCCCGTTGGCCTACGAAGTGATGGACGGCAATACCAGTGGGCGCACCACGCTCGGCGATTTTCTGGACCACATTGAGAAGACCTATGGGAAAGCAAAACGCATGTGGGTAATGGACCGCGGTATTCCGACCGAAGAGATCTTGCAGGAGATGCGGGATCCGGCACGCGAGATTTTCTATCTGGTGGGAACACCGAAAGGCAAGATCCAGCAGTATGAGAAGAAATGGCTCGATCTACCCTGGCAGCAGGTCCGAGATTCGGTGGACGTAAAACTGTTTGAGCAGGACGGCGAACTCTATGTGTTGGCCAAGAGTGAAGGACGAAGAGCCAAAGAAACCGCCATGCGCCGCAAGCGTCTGGCCCGCTTGCTCAGAAAGCTCCGTGCCATGCGCCGGAGTCTGCCTTCTCTGGTCCAGTTGCTGATGCGCTTGGGTGCCGCGAAAGCTCAAGCGGGCCGCGCCTTCCAGTTCGTGCAACTGCAAGTACCGAGGGAAGGCCAGGAGGTCACGCGGGAGACCTTCCAGTTTCGTGTCGACAAGAAAAAACTGCAAGAGGCGGAATGGCGCGACGGACACTACTTGCTGCGCTCCAATCTTACCGCCGCAGATCCCAGCGTGTTGTGGACCCGCTACGTACAGTTGACCCACATCGAGTCGGTCTTCCGATCTCTCAAAAGTGAACTTTGCATCCGCCCGATCCGTCATCAACTGGAGCATCGCGCCGATGCACACATTCTGATCGCCTTTCTCGCCTATTGCTTGCAAGTGACGCTAAAGCAGCGTCTGCTGCTGCACGCCCCGGGGTTGACACCTACGGCGGTGCTGGAAAAGTTGGCCGAAATCAAAATGATTGACGTGTGGATTCCTACGGTTGATCAACGCTGGTTGATTCTGCCGCGTTACACACAGCCTTCTCTTGACACCAAGCTGCTCATCGAGAAGCTGAAATTGCAGTTGCCAAGCCAGCCACCACCGCGCCTGGTCGGGCAAAAACAGAGCTACGAAATCGCGGTACCAACCGTCCGGTAGGAGGCTATTTGTGGTGAAGACCTTTTAACAACCTCGACTGATTCCACAGCACTTAGCTTCATCAGAATCGCCCAACTGGTCAAGTTGGGCTAACCCTTCCAGACGTATTTGCCACAGGGGCAGGGAACTGTCTCCGTGGGATTTTTCTTTGCCATAGGTTGCCGGCAAACCGGACAGTTTCTGCGCCACATAGTGAAACCTACATTCCGCCAGCTAACGGGAGCGGTTCGCTGAGCGAGGGGAAGTGTGTGGCAATGAGGTGTGCCTGTCGTTGATGCAGAGCAAAAGCGGCATGACACTATCGAAAAAAGTGATTTTCGGGGGTTGGGACAGGTAGACGTCTAGCGACGGGTGAAACTGGGAATGCAGGCTGAATTAGGGTACGTGGTCAGTTCGGGGCGGGGAAAACACTCAAACTCGGCAAAAGCCTCTTTTTGTGTTGGGTTAAGAGTCTGCTCCGGGGCCGATGGCAACGACGAAATAGGTGGCTGGCGTCGCGCCGACGTTTTTGATTCCGTGTTCGTCGTTTGAACGGACGAATCCCACCGCACCTGGCCCCAAACGATAGCTCTTCCCGCTCACTGAAAGTTCTACTGTTCCTTCGCGAATCAGCCACATTTCGGAGTGCACATGATGGTGTGGCGGATGCGGTGCGGTGCCTGGGGGCAATGTAGTTTCGTGCACCTCCAAGGATTCTCCTGTCGCCAGCTTGCCCTTTAGCACATTGCGGAATTGTGTATTATTGGCCGTTTGGACGGGCAAATTGTCGAACGGGTACATTGCCGAGGGGAGGGGGTTCTGCGGCGCGGATGGGTCCTGCGCCGAGAGCAATGCGGGGAGCAGCGCTACGGGAAGGACTAAGCATAATTCGCGACGAGTTAGTGGCATTGTGCCTCCTCGGATTAGCATCGTCCTGAATTCCGAAATTGCCTAGCGATTTCATCACACAAAAAGCGTGCGATGGAAAACCGTTTCTCGACTCCGGGACGGCAAAAAGCGCCGTCCCTCCGGTTGGGAAGACAGGCTGGAGAGGAGTTCATAGTCTACAGTTCACAGTTTCGGAGGAAGAGCAGAGAAACGGTAACACAGAGGTCACAGAGGGAAGAGCACAGAGGGCGCAGAGAAGAGCGAACAGGAGAACCCAAGAGCACAGTCCCTTCGGGGCTCAGGGTAAACAGGAGTGACTGCGCAAGGCGAGCGAAACTTAGAGCGGCCCGCCCCGCAAACCCGTCCGGGACGCAAACAGCGCGCCTCAGAAGGACGGGCCCTACAAAAGCAGGAGGAGCCCAAGACCCAGGGACCGACTCAATGCCGGGGGCACCCTTCGAGAATTGAAATGCCAGGTGAGGTGATGGTGCCGCGATCCCTCCGCTGCGGCACAAACTACGCGTCCCTCCAGTCGAAATGACAAGACTAGTGTGGTTTTCTAGTGGGACAAGCCGCAACTTCGGTGCTGTTAGCCGTTGGCGGCTCGGGACTTGGTTGGGTCGATCTCAATACGGCCTTTGAAGTGCGCGCCGTCCTCGATGCTGATGCGCGCGGTGGAAATATCGCCGATGACCGAGCCGTCTGTCTTGATATCGACGCGATCGCTGGCGTGAAGATTGCCCACGACTCTGCCGTAAACAATCGCCGCGCCCGTGTAAATTTCAGAATTCAGCTGAGCGGTGGAGCCTATGGTCAGTTGATGGCCGCGCAAGGAAATTGGGCCATCCACTTTCCCGTCAATCTGCAAGTCTTCGGTGCCGGTAAGCTCACCCTTGATTTGCAAGCCGGCACCCAAGCGCGCAGAAGCGTGTGCAACGGGGCTACCGGGGCGAACGGAAGGGGGTGAGCTGATAGGAACCACCGGAGATCCCGCTGATTGAGCGGGCGACAGGGCCGACGGCTCGGCCTGCGACTGCTGCTTCGTCCACATACTGCCTCCCTTATTCTGTGTAGAAAAATAGATTTCGGCTCCGGGTGGGAGGGAGCAGCGTTGATTCACTCTAGTCTTTTGGAGCAAATCGAGGCAACGACCAAATGACGGCGGTTTCGCAGAACGAAACTTGGCCGTTCGGACAGGGGGGTCGATCCCATAAGCGCTAAGATAACGATTGACCTTAATCTCTAGTTTTTATACCCTGAGGGCATGAATGCCCTTGATGAAGACTGGAAGATCCTCCTGGGGTTGTTCCCGCCGGACTGGGAAATCGATGCACGCCGAAGGGGTGCGGTAGCGCGTCTTCGCGGTTTCGACTCCGTGAACGAGGTCTTGCGCACTCTGTTGCTGCACGTCGGCTGTGGCTATTCGCTGCGCGAGACGGCGGTGCGAGCGAAGGCCGCCGGCGTTGCCGAAGTGTCGGATGTGACGCTGTTGAACCGCTTGCGACAAGCGGAAGCGTGGCTGCAGCATCTCTGTCAGGAATTGCTGAAGGAAAGTGGGGTGCGATGGCCAGGGCCAGAACCACGACGGCATGTGCGGGCCGTCGACGCAACGGTAATCAAAGAACCGGGCAAGACCGGTTCTCAGTGGCGCCTGCACTTCAGCCTCCGGCTACCGGAGTTGCTTTGTGATTTCTTTCAGATCACGCCCAGCGAGGGCCAGGAGACCGGTGAGCACTTGCGGCGCTTCCCCGCAACGGCGGGGGATATCATCTTAGCGGATCGCGGGTATGCCAACCCGCCTGGGGTGGCCGCGGTGTATCGTCAAGGGGCGGACGTCATTGTCCGACTGAACTCTTCCTCTCTACCGTTGTTCGGACCCACGGGGCAGCCCCTCGCTTTGTTGCCGAAGCTTCGGAAGATCCGGGCCGCCGGCACGGTTCGCGAATGGCCGGCGTGGGTGCACGAGGAGAATCGGCGCATTGCGGGACGCGTCTGTGCGGTGCGGAAAAGTGAGCAAGCCATCGCCTTGGCACAACGGCGCATTACTCTCCAGGACCAAAAAAGGCAGCGCCAAAGCAGACCGGAAACGCGCGAATACGCCCGCTATGTGATCGTCTTCACCACCGTGCGCGAGTCCGAGATGGGCGCGGCCGAAGTGTTGGAATACTATCGCTTCCGGTGGCAAATTGAGCTGGTGTTTAAACGGCTCAAGTCCATCCTGGCCATGGGCCACTTGCCCAAGTACGACGATCAGAGTTCTCGAGCCTGGCTCTACGGAAAACTCCTGGTGGCGCTGCTGACGCAGAAGTTAGTGCACCTCGGTTCCGCTTTTTCCCCCTGGGGCTACGATCTCTGGCCACCCACGGGTACGCAGCCCCTGGCGTGAGTTCCAGTTCGCTCTGCACCAAATCCAGCAAACTATCGCTCCCAGATTGAAACTCGAGCAAGTTCTGACGCACTGGAATGAGATCGCCATGGCGCTGGCCGAGCGCAACCGTAAGAGGGTTCCTCAGCTCGACCGCCTTTCGTTATCTTAGCGCTTATGGGGGTCGATCCCTCCGGCTAGGCAATCTCGGCGCGGAGGCTTGCTGGGAACCGTGCTCGCGCTTAGTGCGGCGTTTGTGTTGATGTTTCCGGTAGGGTTCGTGGTCCAACAGGTCTTTGGAAGGCCAGTCGAATTTGGTGTTGTGTCCAGCGCTCTTCTGCGGGATGGGATTGGGTGGATTGTGGTTCCGGGAGCCGCTCTTTTGGCGGGCGATTTCGTTGTGCAGCGTTTGTTCAACCGACGGTCCTGGTCGAAAAAGGGGCAGTTGGCGGGGCAGTTGGGATAAACGCGTTGATCGGACTTGCGGGTTGGGGGAGGGAATTGTTTGGCGAGGTGACTTATCGGGACCTAACTGGAGTTATCGATTCACCCAGGAACATTTGACTATCCTTTGTTTGTAAATCCGTTATCGCACTATCAGCTGAGCTGAAATCAAATGGCCCAGCATGTTACCTTGAAAAAAAGCCTGTTGGTAACATGAAAAGAGGTCTGCATGGGCGCGTTTTTCACGAACTACCACGTACGGACGTCGGACAAAGTTGCCTGTATCAAAGCGCTCAAAGGCATCATTCGTTCCCGGGCAATGATTTCCGAATCTGCGGACGGGTGGGTCACAGCCTATGACGAGACATCTGAATCGCAGGAGTTGGACGAACTGAGGCGAGTGGGCAAGGCCATTTCGTCGAAACTAAAAACTGCCGTGTTCTGCTTTATGGTCCACGACAGCGACATCTTTGTTTATCTGCTTTATGAGAATGGCAGATTTGTCGACCAATTTGATTCCCGGCCTGATTATTTCGGCCCAGCCACTGACCAACATCGGCAGGAATGGGCCGGCCATTTCGACAAATTGCTAAAGTTTACAAAACCCAAAACGGAGGCTGACCAGATTGCGAAAGTGTTGAAAGAACCTCAAATAGTTGAGGAAGTGCGCGCAGTGCAGTTTGCCGCACTTTTTGGCATTGATCAGCAGCGGGCCCGAGAAGGATTTAGATACGCGAAAGAAGCGAAGCATGAGTACGAAATTGTACTTGGCCGGGGACACTCAACACACGATTCAGAACTAATCGAGGCGGTCAAGAAACGCAATCTTTCGGCTGTACGCAAGCTGCTGGATAGTGGAACCTCTCCCAATCTCATGGATGAATTTGGTTTTCCAGTGCTCGTTTGTGCAATTCTTAGCGGTGCCATGGAAATCGCCGATGCGCTAACCGATGCCGGGGCAGATGTGCTTGCACAAGGCAAACAGCCAGGGGACGCTTTATAAAGTGCTTCAGCAGAAGGCCAGCTCAAAATGCTTGAGAAGCTACTTAGCAAAGCACGAGGGGATGACCGACTTCCAAAAAGCCTTGATGTAGCGCTCCGAGCAAGCACTCTAGGTGGGCACGCGGATTTGATTCCACTGTTGCTTGCGGCAGGAGCCGATATAAACAGCCGTGACGAATCGGGTCAGACTGCCCTAATGTTCGCCGCTATTCGAGGTTTGGAAGGCGCGTGGGAAATACAGACAAAAAAGGAGTATCCCGTGCGTCCGGGCCACCTGAAAACCGACTGGCCGAGAATAGTTTATTCATTGGTGGGAGCGGGTGCGGACCTTAATCTTCAAACGAAAGACGGACTCACTGCATTGATGGCTGCGGCTGCGAGAGGGAACGTTGAAACCTGCCGTCTGCTCGTAGATTCAGGTGCAGACGTGGAACTTAAGCACACCAACGGTATGAAGGCCCTGGCTCTTGCAAATGTCGCAGGTCACCAGGCTATCGCGGAGTTGCTTCATCCTCGCGCCAGCAGCGGTCCAGGAATCGAAAAAAAGAATAACTACGATTGAGGAGCGTACAGATATTTGGCCGGGCCCAGATCAACTACGAAGTCCGGCACTCCGCCGTCGTTCGGTTGCAATCTGATTCTTGGCTAGTTTGAGCCGCTTCAAGTTGGGCGGTAATAAAACTCTTTATGGTTCTGTTGAACGGCCGGAAAAATGGCGGTGTCGCCTTTAAGGATCTCGCTGGCGTACTGCTTGAGTCTGTTGGCGTAGGCTTCGATGATTTCTCCCTTCTTCGTGCGCAGCAACTCCGACCGCTTTTCTACCCTCCTGTACATCTCGGCATTAGTTATGCCATAGGGAAGTTCGGGGAGCAGTGAGCTTACGGCGCCGCGCGTCACCGTTCTGACGAGTGAGTCAAGGTTGATCGCTCTTGCGTAGCCTTCGTCACCTGAAAAGGATACTTTTTCGGGGATACTCCCGTTTTCCAGTTCGTACAAGCCGACCGTGATGCTGCCCAGCCCCATTTGGACATCTATGCCAACGCTGCCAAAGTATCGCATCACCGCCCGCGCGTCCTTGGGGTACTCTGAGTCAAGCATAAGCAGCCCCTCAACTGAGTAGCCATATTCTGATTCGAGAAACGAGAAGTGTCGCCTGACTTCGTTCTCGAATTCCGCCAAACTCTGCTGCGCGTCCCGATTCACACTGACCTCCTGTTTGAGAGCCTTTACAAGAAGTGCGACGTGAGCGTGATGTGTTCAAGTATTTCAGCAATTGTCCAACTCTTGTCGGCAGGCCTGTAGCCGAGCGCGTCAGGAGGCTGGTCAAATCACGGATAAATTTCCTTGAAGGTCTTGGCTATGGAGTCTCCGACATTCAGCACTGTTTGCGCGTACGGCATGAAGTAGATTCTATCAACTTGCTCGGTATGTGCCAGAAAAGTCCTTGGGCCAGAGAAGTTAGCTTTTGCTTGGATTACATTTTTGGAGCAGGTCAGCTTCTCCGACGTCAATCGGGGGAGGAGGACGATGAGATATTTTTCTGGGGAAGGCCACGGCTTGTGACTAGATAGACGGCAAAGCTGCCGAGCCAATGGCCACCTTCGTAATGTTTGCCTGTTACTGCTGCGAGGCCGGCGCGTCTGTGCTCGTTGGCAGCCGCCAAAATTGTCGGGAGACGTTTGTCGGTTTTGGGTAGGGCCGCAGCGATTCCTTCGAGCATCCAGGAGCGACTCAGGTTGAGTCCATCGAGATGTGCCAACTTCGGGTCGCTTGGATCGGGGGATACTACTGGCTGCAACCAATTGCCGTTTTCTGCGCCGGAAATCTGCGGCAGAAAACTTTGGAGCCAGACGGCAAACTCGGGACTGGGGAGAACACGGCGCACCAGATCCGCTTCGCCGAGACAGGGTGAGAGAAAATCTTCGCCGGAGGGCTCATAGGCCAATGGACATTGTTTGTCGTTGATGTAGAACTGGCGAGCTTTCGATTCCAGCAGGGTAGCAAATTTCGTATTGCCGGTGGCGCGGGCATAGTCGAGCATCAAGCCCAGAGCGAAAGCGGTCTGCGCGTGCTCGCCGATGCGCACTGGGTATGAGAGCTTGGGAAGCCAGTCATTCTGGCGCTGAAGGGCAGCCTGTTCCAGGGGACGCAAGTTTGCGGCTAGATTTTGCGCTTCCGGATCGTTCCACTCGTGAAGTTCCGCTACCAGTTGAAGCAGCCATGCCAGGCCGTAGGGACGTTCGAAGCTGGCGCGGCCGTTGGCGCGGAGGTAGGCAGCTTCTTGCGCAATATTTTCGGCGGTGAGGCTTTGGCGCAAAGCCTCGCGTGCGGGCGGCGCGAAGGGAGCCGTGGGGAAGGTCCTGAGTAGGCGAACCAGCAACCAATGTCCGTGGACAGAAGAGTGCCAATCGTAGCAGCCGTAGAACGCGGGCGTCAGCTTTCGCGGGGGAGCTACATCGGCATCGCTGTTGAGGCTGTGCGTGAGTTTGTTGGGGTATTCCTTGTGGACGCAGGCGAGGGCGAGATTGGCGAAGCGCTCGGCAGCGGTGAGGTCGAAGGTGGGAAGGGGAGCGTTGGTTTGTGCGGTGATTTGAGTGGTGGTGAGAAGTAGGAAAACAAGGCAGATTAGGTGTTTCATTTGAGAGCTACTTTATACGAAAAATGTGGCTTTGTTGACATCTTAGGAATCGGCGTGAAATTCCAGGAGTGCCGCACCTACGGCGCTGGCTTGGTGAGAGAGCAGAAATATTTGCCGTCTGCTCCGAGTTTCGTGAGGATGTCAACAAGGCCAAAGTTGTTTGGGGCTCTGAGATGGAGCGCGGCGCAGTGGTGAAGTGGAGGGTAGTAGCCAAGTTGCCGGTAAGCGGGGACTAGCCGAGCAAGAAAATTTCGCAAGTGCCCGGTTGGTCGTGTAACCTACATGCCTGTACAAAAGACGATGCGATTTGTTTGCGGCATTTCCGGCGGATTTGTAGCTGGCGCGATGCGCCAAGGATTGAGGTATCGCGGCGCGCTGGTGGCGCGAATGCTACTCAGCAGGTTGGCAGTTTGCGCCTTTGGAGTTGGGTTGTTGGCGGGGACGCTGGCGGCGCAGAGCGATTCCTCAGCGAGCGGCACGACACCTGGTTGGCCTTTGCACAACCCCGCGCCAACGCATGCGACTCCCGATGCCATGGGTGGGCCGATCGCGAATGTTGCGGAACGCGATGAGTCCTGCTTGTTGTGGACGGCGGGCGAGGCGCCAGCGCGCACCGTCAATGCCGCAACTCTGAAGGTCCCCGGAAAAGCGCGGGGCGAATTCAACAAGGGCTGCAGCGACTTGAAGGGCAAGAAGCTTGCGACGGCCGAGGGCCACCTGCGCAAAGCGGTTGAGGATTACCCGCGGTATGCAGCCGCGTGGGTCCTGCTCGGAGAAGTTCTGGAAGCGGGCGATCGAATGGAGGATGCGCGGGGCGCGTGTTCGCGGGCATCCGACGCGGATCCAAAGTACGAGCCGGCGTACCTTTGCCTGGCGGACGTTTCCGGGCAACTGCGGGAGTGGGATCAGGCTCTGAATCAGGCAGATCGCGCGCTGAAACTTGATCCAGCGGAGAATGTGTACGGAAATTTCTACAGCGCGATGGCTCATTTTCATTTGAGTCACCTGCCGGCAGCGGAGAGAAACGCGCTGGAGACCATCGACGCAGACCATCACCAGCGCGTACCGCAAGCGCATCTTTTGCTGGCGCAGATTTACGGAACGAAGCATGACTACACTGGCGCGGCCGTTCAACTACGGTTGTACCTGAAAATTGTTCCCAACTCTACAGCTGCCGCCGAGGTGAAGAAATGGCTGGCAGATATGGAAAGCCAAAGCGCGAAGAAAACGGAGTAGCAGTAGAAACCATGAATTTGAACCGAATCGGGAAAATACTCATAATTCTCATAGGATGGAAGCAGTCTAAATTTCGCACAAATTCCACGCGAGTTGAGCAAAGTCACGGTAGGTCTGAAGAATGGCTGATCGTGGCCAGTTCGGCGGATGTGTGGTGAGGAGGGCAGAAGCACTAAAAGAAAGCGCTTGCAATTGAAAGGGGCGGAGAGAGACCTTGGGCTGAGGAAGAAAGAAAAATATAACGCAGAGGCGCAGAGTACGCAGAGAAGAGAAAGGTAAGAGAGTGGAGGATGGGCGGGAGTGGTACCTCGATCCCTCCACTGCGTACCGCAAGAAGCGCGGTACGGCGGTCCCTCCCTCGGCGGGCAGGCGGGATGACAGTTGGGGAAGAGTTCACAGTCTACAGTTCGGAGTTTACAGTTTCAAAGAGAGAGCAGAGAAAAGAATAAAGACAACGCGGAGGCGCAGAGTACGCAGAGAAGCGCAGAGAAAGTCGAAGAAAAAGAGCGGAGAGTTTGGGGCGTTGGATCGTAAGAGCCCACCCTTACACACCAAGGGTGGGGCACCCTCAGGTTCTAACGTGTTGAGATGTGACGAGGGAAACCCAAGAGCCTGGCACGCGGGGAAAAGTCTTCAGTAATTAGTTGTAAGTTTTCAGGTTTCGGAGAGGAGATCCCAACACCCAGGCACAGGCTCCGTGCCTGGGGCACCCTTCTATGGGTCTTGGGTAAATAGTTGTGTGTTTTCAGTTTTCGGGGAAGAGACCCCCAAGCACCCTGCGGTGAGGGATTTGGGAGAAGAACTAATTCCAATACTGTTCACTTAAGGAATAATAGAGTATTCTGTCTGGCAGGAGGACAGAATATCGTCATGGCTCGCACTCTTGCCAGTTTGCCCACCGGAAGCCGCGTCACGGATTACATCAGCCTTGGGGTGGTCAGCCGAGCGATTCCTCGGGAGAAAATCGATTCGATTTTGGCCTCGACTGGTAAGGCCAGCGTCCGGCAAAGAGAACTACCAGCGCATCTCGTGGTGTACTACGTGATCGCGCTGGCGCTGTACATGCAATCTTCTTATCGGGAAGTGCTGCGCTGCTTGCTGGAAGGCATCCAGTGGCTGACCAAGCCCGAGGAAACCGTTCGGGCCACCGGCAAGAGCGGCATTTCGCAAGCTCGCTCACGTCTTGGCGCGGAACCCTTGCGGCGGCTATATGAGCAGGTAGTTGTACCGATCGCTTCGGAGAAAACGCGAGGGGCGCGGTATCGAACGTGGCGACTGATCAGCTTGGACGGCAGCACGTTGGATGTCGCCGACACCGAGGAGAACGAAAACGAATTCGGACGGCCACAGGCCAGCCGGGGAGCGAGTGCTTATCCGCAGTTGCGTTTCGTCGCGCTTTTGGAGAATGGCACTCATGTGTTGCTGGGTGGCCGGATGGGAAGCTACGCAACCGGCGAGATCACTCTGGCCAAGGAAGTGGTTCCCCAACTGAAGCCCGGGATGTTGTGTTTGGCGGATCGATTTTTCTTTGGTTTCACGCTGTGGACCAAAGCCCAGGCTAGCGGTTGCGACTTGCTCTGGCGAGTGCGGAAGCACCTGCGACTAGAGGTTCACGAACGATTGAGCGATGGCTCTTATCTCAGCGCCATCTATCCTTCCGAGAAGGATGCGCGGCACAAAACGAAAGGTGTACGAGTTCGTGTCATTGACTATCAGCTCCAAGGCATACCCGGCGCCGAACCGATCTACCGGCTGGTGGCAACCATCCTTGATCCGCTCCGGGCGCCGGCCGAAGAACTGGCTGCGCTCTATCACGAGAGGTGGGAGATAGAAAACACGTTTGACGAATTGAAGACCCATCTCCGCGGGCGCCAGATCGTGCTGCGCAGCAAAACCCCGGAACTGGTACGGCAGGAGTTCTATGGTTTTTTGCTGGCGCATTTCGCCGTCCGCCAGTTGATGCACGAAGCGGCGTTGTCTGTTGCGGAAGATCCGGACCGACTCTCTTTTCTTCATGCGGTACGCGTAGTTCGCCGTAAGCTATCGGTCTGGGATGCTATTCCCCCCTCGGGCGAGAAAAAACCTGCACCACACGATTCTTGACGAAAATACTCGAAGAACGCGTGGTCTCCAGCCGCAAACGATGGAATCCGCGTGGCGTGAAGCGCAAGATGAGCAAATACCCGTTGCGGCCGAGACACCCAGTGCCAGGCAAGTGCCTCAGCATCGCAAAATGCATCTCTATCCTTAAGTGAACAGTATTGGAACTAATTCATCTTCTTCGCGGGGCCCGGGTCATCTGGGCCAACGAAATTCACCACAAAAGGCGCAATTCCGTTCACCTGCACTACGCTATCCCCTTTGCACTGGGCATAGTGACGCATTTCCGGTGGGGCGGACGCAAAGCCTGCCACGGGGATTTCTTTCATGGCGGCGTCATCCCACTTCGCGCCCATTCCCAGCATAAATGCGCCTTGAATCACGGTCACGTTTTCCGTCGTGGGATGCCAGTGCGGGGCGATCTTTGTCCCGTTTGTGCAGGAAAGCCGAAGCGTGTAGGAACGGCCAGCCGTCATCGGGTCGCCCTGCAGGACCGCAATCTTTATCGTTCCGCCCATTTCTACCGACGGCGTCCCTACCAGCGCTGCCGCGGGAATGTCCATCCATTGCTCGGATCCCGGCATGACCAGGAGGCCACGCGTTGCGCCCCCACTCTTTTTTTCGGCGGGCATCTGCTTGGCAGGCGGCGTCTGCGCCGCCACCACAGCTACGAGAAGCAAGCACACCACCAGCACACCAATTGGCTGTTTCGTCATGGCTTCATTTTCTCCACAGTTCAAGTGCTAACGTATTTGCAACCGGACCTTGGGCCTTCTGCAAGGCGGAGATTAGCACTAACAGTGCACAAGCTTCAATTCCACGTATCGCGCCGTCTAAAATGTAACCAGAGGGTACAACGTCGCGCCATTTAGAATGTAACCCGAGACAAAGACGATTTGGGGAGGGTTCATTTGGGGCGCAAGGCAAGATGGGAGTATTTCCGAGTTATTTATGGGCGGTATCTCAAAGCAGATCGTAAGGCGAAACGGGAAATGCTGAACGAATTCTGTCTGACCACGGGTGATTCCGTCAACCTAATTTGGCCCACTTCGATCACCTATCTGGCCACCCCCTGGGTGAATCAACTCCCGCATCCCGGTCGGAGCGAAGCCCTGCGGCGCCCGTAGGGCGGTGCGTTTAGGGCGTAGCGTAGACCGGGATGCGGGAAAAGTTCTAGAAGCGTGGCATCAGCGTCTCCCAGGAACGACGATCTCCAACTCGGTCGACCCGTAGCATCCCCGTTTTTCGAGGAGCTCGTTACCCGTTGCCTCATCCCTTGCCGCCTTTCTTCTTATTCAGGGTTCTGCGGAAACGATACGACTCCGTACCGGTCTCGATGATGTGCGCCTGATCGGTCAACCGGTCGAGCATGGCCTTGCATAACCTGGCGTTCGGGAACATCGTGGTCCACTCCGAAAACGGCAGATTCGTTGTCACGATCACCGCCGCTCTCTCGGCTCGTCCAGAGATGATCTGGAACAACAGCTCGGCAGCTGTTTCCGGCATCGCTACATATGCCATTTCGTCGATCACGATCAATTCATAACGCATCCACCGGTTGGTGACGCGATTTAGTTCGCTCTTGTTCTTGGCCTCTGTCAGTTCGTTCACCAGCTGCGCCGCGGTCGTGAACCGTACCCGTTTCCTCTGACGACAGGCCGCTATCGCTAGCCCCGTCGCCATGTGGGTCTTACCCGTTCCGGTTTCCCCAAGAAAGATAATCGGCTCACTGCGGCTCAAGTAACCGCCCTCTGCCAGATTCCGGATCTGCGCTGCGGGAAGGTGTGGTGCATCGGAGAAAGCAAAGTCCTCCAGGGTTTTCACCTTGGGGAAATGGGCCTCCGTTATCCGCCGTGCCACTCCGTGCTGGTAGCGATCTTCCACTTCCGCTCCCAGCAGCGCTTCCAGATAACTCAGATGCCCGTGCTTCTGCTTGACGGCTTCTTCGGCCATCGACAGAAACTGGCCACCCACCGTCGCCAGCTTCAGGTCTTTGGCATACTGCCGAATTGTTGCCTGTTGCACGGGAACCGTCGCGGCGCTCATTGAATCACCCCGTTCCCGGAATAGTTCTCCAGCAACTGGTCGTAGTTCCTGGTGGTCGGTTGTGGCCGGTCATACACTCTCAAGGCCCCGACCTCGACTGCTTCACGCGGCTCTCGTTTCCCGTTTCGTTCCGCCTCCAGGAGCAGGCGCACGGCTTCCACATCGAAACAACTCATCTCCAGAGCCTTTTCGATCGACACTTGCAGTTGCGGGTAGCCGTGCTGCCGGCCCAGCAAAAGCACCTCGATCATGGCGCGTGTTCCCGGCTGCTGGCCCCTTCGTTGCTTCAGCATCTCCCAGTAGCGATCGAAACTGGCCGGCCAACGTCCTTGCGCCCGCCACTGCTCGAGCGGTGTCGAACCAGCGAACGCTCCGGGCTTCTTGGTCAGCGCCTCCAGGTAGTGCTCCAGGTTGAGTACTTTCTGCTGGCGGTTGAAGCACCGTTCATGCCGCGCCACACACTCTCCCTGATGCCAGATCTCCACGTAGGACGAATGCACCTTGGCCTGCACTTCCACGCCGACGGGCAGAGGAACGGAGTAGAAGTTGGTCAGCACCTTCACGCAACCGCTGGTGTTCACATGTGGAAAGTGAATCGCTGCCAAATCAAAACCTTCTTTCGCCAGTGCCTGCAGGTGTTCTCGCTCCAGACTCATTCCGGCACCAACCGTCTGTGCCCGCTCGCCGATCAAACGCTGCTCATCGTTCCGGGATGCTTCCAGCAAGAAAAGATTCAGCGCTTCCCAGCTGGCAACCTGCGGAACCGGCACCATGTGGTTTCGGCGAAAGTATCCTCCTTCTCCTTCCACGCCACCCTTCTCGTGACCTTCCGCCGGGGTGCAGAACTCCGACTGGAAACCCCAATGCGATCGGAAGGCTATGAACCGCATGGTCTCCTCTCGCTGATGCCCTCGCAAAATCTTCCTCACCGCACTCTTAAGGTTGTCATACCTTAAGACGGCAAATACCCCACCGAAATAGAGAAACGCTTGTTCATGCGCTTCCAGAAACGCTTGCTGGCTGGCGTGCGGGAAGGCGCAATGAAACGCTCCTCCACTGGCCATGCTGCGCATGCAAAATACATAGGCCAGCTCCCGCTCTCCGCAAATATCTGCGTAAGCTTCATACCAGTCCACCTGCGCTTCTGTGCCCCACGAATAAGACTGGGGAATGAACGTCTCGTGCCCGATGAGTTGTAACTGAATCTTCCGCTCGCGCACATAGCGACGAATTGATGACTCGGCGATGCTGACTTCCGGAAGTTCCTTGCAGATCCGGCACCAGATCCGATGTGCGGTGTGTCGCTGCTTTCTTGGTGCCTTCTGATCGGTCTGCAGAATCGCTTCGATGAAAGTCGCCGCTGCTTCCAATTTCGGCTTCGGTCGAGTGTTGATCTTTCGCTCCCTCGGAACCGCGTCAGCCAATGCTTCCCGCACCATGCGCCGGTGAATTCCAAGCTTCCTCGCCACCCCTTGGATAGTCCCTGCACCGTGGTTGTACTCCCGCCGAATCTGCTCAAATAGTTCCACTTTGGCTCTCCTGTTCAACCGGGTCTCCTTGGGGGCTCGCCAGCCCGTAACGAGATCCACGGTATATGGTTTTCAGTAGGTGGGCCAATTTAGATGATCGTTGGTGGGCCGAAATAGAGTATCGAAATCAACGGGCTACCACCGAAAATACGCCATACGCATATTGAATGGCCCAGCGCCGGGCAAGGGACCCGCTCGGCCCGTGCGAAAACGCGGTCTGAGCTACGGGCACGAACTGCTGAGCGTGCTGACGAGCGTGTGGGAGGCGGCCGGCTATCCCTGGTCGGCGCGGTTGAAGGCACTGCTGCCGGCCTGGATGCCCTGGATCCGCAAACGTTTCAAGTTAAGCCCAGAGATCGAGAAGCAATTGCTCTCAATCAGTCCGCGGCAGATGGACCGTCGATTGGCGGTCAAGAAAAACCAACACAAGCGGCGGATTTACGGGCGCACCAAGCCGGGCTATTTGCTAAAGCACCACATCCCGGTGAAAACCGACAACTGGGACGTAAAGTCTCCCGGCTTCACAGAAGTCGATCTGGTCTCGCATTCCGGGAATTCGGCTGATGGAGAGTTCGGCTATTCGCTGAACATCACCGACATTCAAACCACCTGGACAGAAACGCGGGCCCTGCTGGGGAAGGGGCAAACCGCTGTCCAGGCGGCCCTGGATGAGATCGAGGGAATGTTGCCCTTCCGGCTCTTGGGCCTGGACTCGGACAACGGATCGGAATTTATCAACTGGCATCTGAAGGCCTGGTGTGAACGGAAGCAGATCCAACTCACGCGAGGGCGTCCGTACAAGAAGGACGACAACGCGCACATCGAGCAAAAGAACTGGACGCACGTACGGAAGCTACTTGGGTGGGAACGCTATGACACGCAAAACGCGGTCGATGCTATGAACGACCTGTACCGTCGAGAGCTGCGCTTATGGCTGAATCTGTACCTGCCCTCGGTGAAGCTGCTCAAGAAGATTCACGTGGGATCGAAACTTCGGCGCGTCTACGATGGTCCGAAGACTCCCTTCGAGCGGGTGGTGGCATCGAAGCAGGGGAATGCGGCGCAACTGTCCATTCTGAAAGCACTGCGAACATCTCTCGATCCGTTTCAGTTAGCCAAAATCATCGACAGGAAACTCGACCGGATTTACCGCCTGGCGAACCGGCGGCTGAGTCCGAAAGCGCAGGAGCAGCTCGCGTCCCGCCAGACACAAAGTGGCCGGCGAAAAGGCTGTGGAAAAGACGCTCGCTTCGCGAGCTTGGAAATCCCTTCGGGATTCCCACTTTCCCACAGCCACAACAACAACAAGCGTTCTCTGGTTACATATCAAATGGCTCGACGGGGAGCTCTAGGGTTACATTCTTAGATGGCTTGACGGGTTCCAGAGGTGGAGGAAGAGCCTGCTCAGGTCGCGTGTGCCGGGTGCAGCCGGTCCATCGAATTTCGGACTGACTTGCGGGAGGATCCGGGTGGGACAGTGTTGCTGCGCGTACTGCATCGCGGTCCGGTACAAGCGAGTGGAACAGATGTTGTTTAGCAGCGTACGTATCCCGGTCTTGCGGTAAGTCCCGGTTCTTAATCCTCCCTAGTTTTGCGCTTTGAAAAGATTTTACGCCGATTTTACATTTCTAATTTCAGATCTCCTGACATACCACCAAAAAGCGGCCAAAATTGGGGTTTTGCGAGAGTAGGGTGCGGACCTTAAACTGTCCGCTTTTTCTAAATCGACGGCTGGAAATCGCACGATTTTGGTTGCGCATTTTTTCCACTGGAAGTGCTCGACACCCTCCTGCAAATCTCCGGAAGCCACGACTGGCTTGGTTTTTCCTTTAGTGGGGTGCGGACCTTAAACTGTCCGCTTTTCGAATCCGTGGAGATAGAACATGCTAAGGAAGCATGAGCCCGGCCTCACCTCAAAAGGAGCTTTTTAACCACCCTGTTCCTACCCCCGGTACCATCTTCGTAAACGATCGCGTTTGCGCTGAGACCGAGCAAGGCCAACGAGTGCTCTTCGTCCATGGCATCGTTTTCTCCCATTACTCGATTCAAGATCGCTCGGCCGAAGCCTACGCCATGGTTCAGCTTTTCGAGTCAGGATACGCGGATCAGAACGATATCGCACGCTGCTTCGGTTACTCGGCGCGAACACTTCGCCGCTATCAAGAGCGCTTGAAAGCCGGTGGATTGAGCGCGCTCGCGCGCCCGAGGGGACGGCCGGTAGTCCATTCTCCCGTAAACAAGAAACTCCAGGAACGAGACCGCATCATTCTCCGCCTCAAGGCCAAGGAGATGAGCAATCGTTGGATTGCCGGCCGGCTCGGCCTTAGCGAAAAAGCCGTGCGCAAGAGTCTCCGTCGGCTGGGCTGGAAACCTGGCCCTGAACCAAGTCTCTCCTTCCTGCCAGAAGCAGGTTCGCAAGTACAGCTGGCCGTGGTTTCCGCAAGCACGGTGCTCGAGATTCCGCCCCCCGTTACGGAACAGCCTCCAGATAAGAAACCGCAACTGCCAAGCGATTCGGCTGCAAAAAGTCTCGACATCAACCCTCTCGATCGGTCCATGGATCGTCTTCTTGCTGCCATGGGGCTTCTCGACGATGCCCTTCCGGTGTTTGCTCCCACACGAAGTCTACCGAGAGCAGGTGTTTTGTTGGCCATTCCTGCGCTCGTTGCGAGTGGTCTGCTCTCGACGGCCGAGAAAATGTACGGCAGCCTCGGCCCAGCCTTCTACGGTTTGCGCACAACTCTGGTTGCTTATGTTTTGTTGGCGCTTCTGAGAATCCCACGGCCCGAGACTCTCAAAGAGTATCCGCCTGGGGAACTGGGCCGCATTGTCGGCCTGGATCGCATGCCCGAAGTGAAGACGCTTCGCCGCAAACTTTCTCGACTCGCTTCTCTGAAGGACAGTTACCAACTGGGCCGTGAGGTCGCCCGGCAACGCATCATCGAGCGCGGGAAGGTGCTCGGGTTCCTCTATATAGACGGCCACGTTCGGGCCTACCACGGCAAACGTAAGGTTCCGAAAGCCTATGTGACACGCATGCATCTCGCCGCACCCGCAACCACCGATTATTGGGTCAACGATCAGCGCGGCGACCCATTATTTGTTGTCACTGCCGATGCCAACGCCGGCATGACCCGAATGCTCATCCCGGTGTTGAGTGAGGTGCGCGAACTCCTGGGGCCGCGCCGGCATTCCACTGTTGTTTTTGATCGAGCTGGTTGGAGCCCAGAAGTGTTTCAGAAGCTGCTGGCTATGGGTTTTGACATCTTGACCTATCGTAAGGGACGCATCCGCCACATCGCCGAAAAGAGATTCACTCTGCACAAGGCCAAGTTGGATGGTCGGCCGGTCGAATATCTGCTCAATGACCAACCCGTTCGATTTCTAAAAGGAAAGCTGCGGCTACGGCAGGTGACTCGCCTGACAGAGACCGGCCATCAGACGCCGATCGTGACGAGCCGCTGGGAGCTACGCGCCATTGATGTTGCTCATCGCATGTTCGAGCGCTGGCGCCAGGAAAATTTCTTTAAGTACCTGCGGGAGGAGTATCTGATCGACGCTCTCGCGGATTATCAGGTCGAACCCGACGACCCCAGCCGTTCCGTTCCCAACCCAGCACGAAAAGCCGCCGTGAAAGAAGTTTACGCTGCACGTGTTCATCTCAGGAAACTACGGGAAAGCTATGGGACAACGGCAATCGATCACATCAATAGGCCCACATCCGCGGACTCTAGTTTTGAGATTACGGAAGAGAAAATTCGCATGGAGATTGCTAAGGTCATAAAACGTATCAAGAAACTCCAGGCTCGGCGTGACTCTCTCCCTGCTCGCGTGACAGTTGCGGATGCCTCAGAGGGCCAGGAGATGGTGAAACTTTCTACCGAACGAAAACACCTAACCAACGTTTTGAAAATGGTTGCGTACCAGACCGAGAGCGATCTGGTTGAGCTAATTCGCCCCCACTACAGCCGCATTGAAGAGGAAGGGCGTACTTTCATTCAGATGGCGCTGCAGGATACAGCGGACATTGAGCCGACCGGTGAGCAACTTCGGGTAAGGCTAGCCCCGCTCAGTTCGCCACATCGGTCGCGTGTCCTCGAATCCCTTTGTGATGCCCTCAACAAAACAAAAACGTCGTTCCCGGGCACCCGACTTCAAATGTATTATGAGGTCGCACCCTCCTGTCTTGGACCAAAAAGCGGACAGATTTTCGACCAACCAGGTCAGGAGGTCTGAATTTATTCATTCCGAAGCTACTTACTAATCGGAGCATAATATAGATGACATTCTGAGAATAATCTGCTAATGTATCGGCATGGGAAAACGAGATGCTCGCTCGCTGTCAGCAGAAGCTCAAGAAGATCTACGCCGACGAGTTGTTGAAGCAGTTCAAAATGGCCTTTCGCAAACCGAGACGGCTCGGGTTTTCGGGGTAGCTCGAGGTACGGTGAGCCGCTTGATGGGGCTGGTGGAACGGGCAGGGCGTCGCGGACTCAAAGCACAACGGCGAGGACGACCTCCAGTTTCGCGGTTGGCACCACATCAAGCAGCCACAACGGTGCGCCACATTCTCAGCGGATGCCCGGACCAGTTGAGCTTGCCCTTTGCGTTGTGGACGAGGGAAGCGGTGCAAGAGTTGTTGTCGCGAAAATTCGATGTGCAGGTCTCGGTGTGGACGGTGGGGCGCTATTTGCGGGCCTGGGGACTGACCCCGCAGAAACCGGTGCGACGCGCCTACGAACAAAATCCAGCGGCGGTACGGAAGTGGTTGGAGGAAGAATATCCATCGATTCGAGCCCAGGCGCGACAGTTTAAGGCCCAAATTCATTGGTTAGACGAGATGGGGCTTCGCTCGGACCATCAAGCGGGGCGATGCTACGGACGGCGTGGACAGACGCCAGTGGTATTTGGTACCGGTCAGCGCTTTCGCTGCAACATGATTTCTTCCATCACCAACCGGGGGCGGTTGGCCTTCATGATTTTCCGTCAGCGTTTCACGGCACGCGTGTTTCTGAATTTTCTCGGCCGTCTCCTGCGCTTGACGCGGAAAACCAGGAAGAAGGTGTTTCTGATTGTGGATGGTCACCCGGTCCACAAGTCGCGATCGGTGAAGCGCTGGCTGGCAGAGAACCATGGACAAATCAGAGTTTTCTTCCTGCCATCTTACAGCCCGGAGCTGAATCCCGATGAATTGCTGAACCAGGATGTGAAGACCAATGCACTGGGCCGTGTGCGCCCCATCAACGTCCAGGAGATGATGGACAACGTTCGCTCTTACCTTCGGATCACCCAGGCGAGACCCACGGTGGTGAAGAACTATTTTTGCGAACGCCACGTCCGATACGCCGCCAGTTGAAAAGTGTCATCAATTTAGTGCTCGGAGTAATAACTGGCCTATTCACATAAGTTGCTCTTCCGCAAAGAAGGCCATCCTTGCACTCGTCATTTTGGCTGAGCCGTCGATCCTGTCTGCGAGCCCGGCCGCGAACAGAAGATCATCCGGTACATTCTCATATTGAGAGGAGCATCAATGCGTATTCTCTTCTGGCGTGCTTCGGCGCTTTTCTCGTTTGCAGTTTGCATGTTCGTCTGCGCCGCTTCGCTTCAAGCGCAAACATGGTCTGCCCCACAGTTGGTGGAAAATGGGGGTGGCGCGGCAATTTCTGTGAACGCGAACGGAACTGAGGCTGTAATTTATGGAGGACTGGCCTCGGTGAAAACCAACGGTGTCTGGGATACCCCTGTGTTGCTCGGTTCAGGCAGTCCGGCTTCCAACATAAAAGTTGCGCCGAACGGCGATGTGCTGGCCATTTGGAGTTTTCACGCGAGCAATACTTACGTCCCCGTTGAGGCACAGGCCGCATTTTTCTCGAACGGCCGCTGGGGACCAACTATGACTCTCACGACCAATGAGTTTGGCGATGTTTATAACTATGGGCCTCCTAGCATCGGCTTTGATGGGAATAGCCAAGCGACTGTCGTTTGGGAGGAGAACAACGGCTCGACCTGTTCAGTTGAAGCAATTACCGGCAGTGCCTCCGCTGGCTTCGGTTCCCGGCAGACAATTTCCAACGAAAGCGCATGCCAGGGTTGGACACAGTTGGCGGTGAATCACAGTGGCCAGGCTGTGATGGTCACCGGCGTGCCCGGCATTCTCTCGGGGCCGGTCGTAGCCATCAGCCGTGACGCTAGTGGTGTCTGGAGCGCGCCCGTTACTCTCGAGGCAGAGCAATATCGTCAGCGGCAGCCGCGCATCGGGCTTGGAGATGACGGCACAGCGGTAGCTGTATGGACTCAACGCACTGCCGACTCCTACGCCGTGCGAACTCCCAATGGAGTCTGGAGCGCCGCAGCCGTGTTGCCAGGCGTTCACGCCATTACCAACACTTCTTACGTGGCTGTCGACGGCCACGGGAATGCGGTCGTCGCTTACGAGCAATACCAGCTTCTTGCTGGACTGCTCGTGCAGTACAGGTCTTCCGGCGGTTCATGGGGCACGGCTGTACTCCTGGAGGGTGGTGGCCCGGTCGGCGAGGCCGCGACTCCCGCGGGCACGTTTGTGGTGGCTTCGGGCGGGGCTGTGTACACGCTTTTGCCGGGAGCTTCGACGTGGAACAAGACGTCGTTTTCCACTGTTCTTAATGTGGCTGCCGCGCCAGGCATAGCAATGGCGGCAGTGGCCCCTCAAATCAGCGTGTCAACTGCGGCGGTGCCGTAGTCAGACAGACTCACTGGATTATTGCAGCGGTTATCTAACACAGCGGCAGAGATCGTTGCCTGTCGCGCATTCAGCCCAGAATTCTTGGGATCATTCAAGAGGGCGCTCTTTGTTGTAGGCGTTGATGCGAACAATCAAAACCTACTTCAATGGGGCGCCCTATTTGATGCGCTGATCAAGAAGTGGGTCTCTTCGGTGGAATATTGGTGTCACACCTACTGAGCGTTATAGTTCGCCACAACTCGAGCTACTTTTCCAATCGTCGATAGCTCCATGAACTCTGCAGCTCGCGTCCCTTTTTGATTTGTGTAGTAGAGCACAACGCTGTTAATGCCCCAGAGCACTTCCTCAAGACGAAAGCAGAGTTCCGGGTATGCTTCCAGCCCTCGCTGAAAGTAAGCTCTCAAGTTCGCCTTTCCGACTACTTTCCCACCCGGCGTGCCTAGCAGTAGGGCGGCAACCGGCGAAGTCAATTCGATTGCATCGTCATAGTGGGTCATGATCAAGTCCAGATCATGAGCGTTCCAGGCGGCCACCCAATTGTTGGCCAATTTCCAAGCCTCATCTCTCGTCACGGCGGTTCCTCCAATGCAGCCTGCACAACTGGCACAAGCCGCGAGTCTATCACCTGTTCAAGAAGCAATCGGTGCCGCGACCGCTTCAGCCCCTGGCCAGTCGCTAGCCGCAAAATGAAGTATCTCACGCGAGCCTGGCGTGGGATTTTCACGCAGCACGAGCGTCTTGGGTGAAAAGGCCGCGCGGCTGGGGGAGAAGCATGGGCGAAGGGAACTAACCCGTCCATGGGTTCGATTCAACTTGGCTGATTTGTGGTGCCGGACAAGTGGGTATCGGGACCGACTTGGACGATTGCGGCTAACCAGCATTCGGGGGCGCCTCCGTTAGAGGGCTTACCCGATTGGCTTTTGGGGTACCTACCTGATAGGCGAGGACACTCCTCACAGTGAATAGGTAGCAGTCCACACACCGCGCGAAGTGTGCCGAGGTGACCATGGTCCGCAAGCTGATATGGATTGAAGAGGGGCATTTTCACGTCTGGCGTTGCACCGAATGCGCATGGGTGTTCAATGCTTCGGGGCCACCGGAGGGCAAGTCGCTGAGAGAGATGATGGAGAACTACGAGCGCCTGCGCGATGATGCATTTGCAAGCCATGTCTGTGCTGAAGCCACAAGAGCCAAGAAGGCGAAAGGCCAGAAACCCGGGCGCGGCGCGGGATAAGTCATTTATCAGGTTTTGAATTGTTGGGTCCTTGCGGCGCGGGTGGAGTGGGATCGGAAATTCTAAAGATTATCCTGCGATGTTCGGCTTCTTCATGCTCGAGGCGGGTTGCGAGGGCGAGTTGTTCTTCCGACTCTGGCTTGCGGCCGGTGCGGGCAAAGGCCAGGCCGAGATAATAGTGAGCTTCGCGCATCGTGCTGTCATTGGCGATAGCCTGCTGGAGGAGGGGTATCGCGTCGCTGTAGAGCTTCTGCTCGAAGGCGACTTTTCCCATTGCGGTTAAGGCTGGTGCGTTTGTTGGCTCGCGCTCGAGCACTTGGCGAAGGTGGCTGGAGGCTGCTTCAAGGTCTCTGGATTGGAGTTCCAATAAACCGAGGCGGTAGTAAGACTCCGTCTGTGCGGGAGCAAGCGCGATGGAGCGTTCAAATTCCGCTCTTGCGTCTTGCGAAAGTTCAAGTGCGGCGAGCGTCATGCCCAGAGCACAATGACCGGAGGGATCGTCTGGACGCAGTTTGACGTATTCAGCAAATTGCTGGCGGGCGTCTGCAAATTTGGAAAGGCCCATAAACGCGCGGCCGAGATTGTAGAAGGCCTGAGCGTCATTCTTGCGGAGTTGCAACGTCTTTTGGAAGGCTTCGACAGCATCCTGCTGCAACGATAGGCGAATGGCTACCATTCCAAATGCGTATTGCACGTCCGCGTTATCGGGCGCAAATCCTCGAGCTTCATTGAGCAGCGCCAAAGCTTTTCCCGGATCACCGGTGTCAAGCGCCGATTGGCTTTGGTCCTGCAGGATGTGCACCAACGCACCGGCGGCGTCGGTTCGAGTGGGATCAATAAGCAGGGCCTCGCGCAAATGTGGAAGAGCTTCCTGGGGACGGCCCATCTGAAGATACAAGAGTCCCAGATGCGCCCGGCTTGGCGCGAAGTTGGGATTCTTTTGAACTGCTTTTGTGAAGAGTTCTTCCGCTTGAGGATCACGATGTTGCAGGATTCGGATGACGCCTAAGAGGTCGAGAGCATGGAACTCGTCGGGCGTGGAGCGCAGGACCGATTGCAAATCGCTTTCGGCTTGTTCCAGATGGCCGGCGGAGATGGCTTTGGCGGCATCTTGCAAATGCGATTTGTGGGAATTGGGATTCGGTGATTGAGGCGCGGAGATTGCGCTTATGGAGAGGAAGAAGACCGCGAGGCATAAGAAACGGCTTGGCATCGTACCCTTTGATAAACTAATCTCGCTTTGTTGACATCCTTGCATTGAAATTCCGGAAGTGCTGCACCTACGGCGCTTGAACTCATTATGCCTTTGCGACCCAGGGCTGGCGCCTTGGGCTAACATGTGCCGCGCCTACGGCGCTTGCTCGGCAAGAGAGAAGAAATTTGTGCCCTCCTTTTCGAGTTTCGTGAGGATGTCAAGAGGGCCACAAGAACTTGTCTCATAAATGGGTGCGGAAGGGGAAAAGGCTTTTCCTCAGGGGCGCTTCGCGTCCTGAGCTGAAGCTCAGGGTCTACCGATCCCACTTTTTGTTGCCCTTTAATGTCGGAGCTGAAGCTCCGACCCCCGAGTTGCCATTTATGAGATGGCTTATAATGCAACTTTATTTTACCGGCTCGGTGATGGTCAAGATTCTGTCCGGCTTCTGATTGGCCAAGACCTGATGAATGCCACTTGGCCAACGGATTTCGATTTGGCGAATTGTGTCGGCGCTGCCCAATCCAAAATGCAATCGTTTGTCGCTGGAAGACTGATAGCTGCTGCTGGTTGTGACGGTGGCAAAGCGGTCTCCGTCCGTTGTGGTGACTTTCACTTCGGCGCCGATCGCATCCTTATTACTTTTCACTCCCACCAGGTTGAGAAGGAGCCAGTGGTTTGAAGTTTTGGTCTGGTTTACGAGGACATAGGCGGGGCCATCGTTCGTGGTGACAACCGCGTCCAGTCTTCCGTCGTTGTTGATGTCGCCAATCGCCAATCCGCGCGCCGCCCATGCCTGGTGGAAGACTTCGCCCGAGGCCGCGGATACATCCACAAATCTCTTTCCTAGTTCGTTACGCAACAGCAATGGAGATTCGCGATAACGCAAGTTCGGCTCGGTAATCTGGATCGTGTCCATGACATGGGATTGCACAATGAACAGGTCCTTCCAGCCGTCGTTGTCGTAGTCCATGAAGCGAACACCCCAGCCGGAATGCAATAGAGAGATCCCCGCTAAACCGGTGAATGGGGTGGAATAGTCAAAAGTGCCGTCTTTAAGATTTGTAAAGAGGGCGAATCTTTGGTTGGCAAGATCGGTAATGATGATGTCGGGCCAGCCATCGTTGTTGTAATCGGCGACGTCGACGCCCATTCCCGAAAAGCTATTTCCGCTGCCGTCGAGCCCTACTCCGGAAGTTAGTCCGACTTCTTCAAAGGTTCCATTACCGCGATTGTGAAACAGGTACTCCTGCATGGCGTCGTTGGAGACCAGGACATCCATCCAGCCATCACAATCGTAGTCGGCGATCGCGACTCCCAAACCCTTGCCGGGCTTATCGATTTTGGCACGGTGAGAAACTTCCGTGAACTTTCCGTTGCCTTCGTTGTGGAAGAGAAGGACCGATTCAGGTTTGAAGAGATCGGGATGGCAATAAGAACGGAAGCCGGTCTGTTCGTTTCCACAGAAGATGTCATCAAAGTCCCATTGCATGTAGCGCGCAACGATGAGGTCCAAGCGTCCATCATTGTCAAAGTCGACCCAGGCCGCGCTGGTCATCCATCCCGAAGCGGCAACACCGGCGGAGGCAGTTAAATCGGTGAACGTGCCATCGCCATTGTTGTGATAAAGAGTGCCGCGGCCATATCCAGCTACATAGAGATCTTCAAAGCCGTCGTTGTCGTAATCGCCGACGGCGACGCCGGTGGAATATCCGAATCCGGTGAGGCCTGCCTTCTCTGTGACATCCTCAAAAGTGCCGTCAGATTTCTGATGGAAGAGGCGGTTCCAATACTTTGGATCATCTTTTCTGGGGATCGTTCCTTTGGGTGTGGGATCGTCAAGGCGCGCACCATTGGCGAAGAAGATGTCGAGGCGGCCATCATTGTCGTGATCGAATAATGCGACACCTGAACCCATGGTTTCCGGAAGATACTTTTTTGAGGTTGGAGAGGCTTGCTGACGAAAGTTGATGCCGAGTTTTTTGGTGGCATCGAGGAAAAACCCGGGGACGGAAATGCTTTGGGGCTGGGAGGCGTAGAGTTCGCGGACGGCGATCGCAAAGGCGACGAGCGAGAGAGTGGTGCAAACTGCCTTGATGGAGACGTTGCAAATACTTTTCATACCTGAAGCGCGCATCTTCATCCTTGGCACTATATCGAATCGATGGCCAAGATGGTGAAACATCCTCCGCAGACCTCAGCGCAATCCGGGAGTGGCAGACGCGCAAAATCTGCTTGTCTTCTGCAATCCCAGAGTAGTTACTGCGAAATCATTCGAAGGGATCCTAACCACGTTTCGACTAGTTGAGGCCATGCTGTTACGGGAAGCTTGGTGCGGCGTAGGCCAAAGGCATGGCCGCCTTGCGCATACAAATGCATCTCGACGGGGACGCCGGCTCTTTTCAGCGCAATGTAGTAAGCGAGCGAATCGTTTACGTTGTCCACGTGGTCATCTTCATTCTGCAGCAAAAATGTTGGCGGGGTTTGGCGGGTGACAGGAATATCAGGGTTCAACCCTAGATCTTTATCGGCAGCCGCTGGGTGAGGGACCACAAACTTTTTGGTGCCTTGTTTAGCATCCCATTCCGCGGCGGTAATCGAGAGATGCCCCGGATAAATGGCCACCGCAAAATCCGGGCGGCAGCTTTCTTTGTCGGCAGCATCGACAGTTGGATATAAACGCTTCGCAAAGTGTGTGCTCATCGCTGCCGACAGATGGCCGCCGGCCGAAAACCCAAGCACGCCAATCTTGTGCGGATCGATATGCCATTCGGCGGCGTGGAAGCGGACCAGCCCCATTGTCCTTTGCGCATCTTCCAATGCCATCGGCGATTCCGGATATGGCCCGGATTTTGGATACGGCGCCGATTTCGGATAGCGTCCCTCACCCGGTACGCGATACTTCAACAGCACACAGGTGATCCCTTTGAAGGTGAGCCAGTCGCAGACCTCTGTGCCTTCCAGATCGATGGCGAGTTCCTGATAGCCGCCGCCAGGAAAGACGACAATCGCAGCGCCGGTATTCCTTCCGGATGGGGAGTAGACCGTCATCGTAGGCTGCGAGACCTGGCCCACGCCTACTACCGGCTTGCCGGCAATTAGAAAATCTTTACTCGTCGTAGCGACCTCCGGCCCCGCGACAGGCTGTGCATCTGGGACTGCCCCAGGCCAAATCGGAACTTGCCTATGTCCTGGCGATGGTTGCCAGGGAGGTGACTGCGCAGTTAGAGCGATGCACGTAAATATAACAAAGAGAGAAAAGATCAATGGCTTCATCGCTACCCTCACGGGTTCGGATTCCTGATAGCAACATCAACCGTCGCAGAATCTTGGCAATTAACTTGTCACCTTGCCGACAAGCGGCAGGCAATCCTGCATCTCTCAATGTCTTTCTGCAATCGGCGTTTTTCGATTCGCAGCGAGGCGAAGTACATCAAAACTATGACGACTAAGCCTCCGGAGCCAACCTCTTCCAGATGGCGTGGATTCCAACGTCCATGGGATGCCATGACTATCAGAGCGAATAGGAAGAGGAGGGCGGTGAAAAGAAAAAGAACTTTGTCCGACACTGGTCTGCGGCGCTTAACGGCCGCCGCATTCAGGAGACCCCACATAGGATGGCGGTTGAGCGCGAAGACGGCAAACGCAAACTCCCAATCGAGCGATGATGGATTTGCTTGACGGTCACTGAGGTAAGCGGCTCTTGCTAGAGTACAGAGCCGCTCGTAGTCAAAATTTCTCGGAACAGGATTTTCCTCTGAGCCCCCGCCTCTTGGCGCTGAGGTGGGCAGGTAATTGAGCAACATACTTAGTTCCTCGCTGACCGGGTCGCCGGATCGCGTTGCTTGTTCTCCAATGCGGCGAATTACGAAGCTTAGAGCTGAGTCTAAATCTGCTGGTCGATCCATAAAGTCCTAGGGACTTTCGTTTGGTTGCCTGACGCAACAGGATAGTTGTTAAGACCGGGTGTTGTCACTTAGCAGGCTGGGGAAAAAGTGGCTTGGCCTGCCAGTCCGAGAGAAGCGAGGAATCTCTCTTCGTCGGAAACCCAAGAAAAGATGGATTTCTCACCCCGGCGAAGCGCACGCGGGGCTGACACGGCGTGCACCACGACAGGCTTGAAGTGGTTGTTGCGGGAATGAGCCGGATGGTTCGGTATTTGCGAAATGGGGAAGCGCCAGGGTTTGGAAGTACCGCGATTGAGTAGTGTTTGGAGTTTTTGGGCAACGCTTACTCTCAGGGAAGTGCGGGGCGAGAAGGTTATTCGATGGAAAACAGAGTATCCACAACCGGAATAATCCAGATGCCTGTGTAACCTGAGCCAGGCCGATCATGTAACACGACAGGATTTATCTGGACTTATTGAGCTTGCGGTTCGTCGCGGGCCACGAGCGCAAAGCCGGATCCAATTGGGAGCCAGGGGTAAATCATCCAAGACAGATCGAAGGAGCAAGCAACGCGCGGAGCGATCTGACGTGCCCCGTCGTCCAACAAAAACAACAAAAAATAAACGCTGAGTACGTTGACCAACCGATTGGCGATCAAGTTACACGGATTGCTTCGCAGTTTCCAGACCCAGAGGGCGACAATGGCGAGGCAACACACCCAAAAGATGTTTTGTGACAACTCGCGGACAAAGAACGTCGCCTCCCACAGCCCCCAAAACAAGTGGACAAAAAGACTAAACCACACGGCCGCAATAAATCCACCCAGGCTTAGCAAAACCATCGTTCTATGAGACATCCTGACTCCAACGAGATGTGCAGCGAGCTGGCATATGCTGAAAAACAGAAAAGTATCTAACAGGGCGCCGGTAAAATAATAGAAGTCGGAATACTCTGAAGAGGTCCGTCCGAAACGAGAGAAGACTGCGTACCTGCCAACGCTGGATGTAACCGACAACAGTAGATACAAATTCATAAACAGAAACTGGCGGAACAGTCCTTGCACCACAAAGAGATACGCAACGAAAGCTTCGAGCAAGGTCGTAAGCAACCAGATTGACAAGTCAGCAGTTGCCAACATGATTTAGAGGAAGGAAAGCTACCCGATTCTTCGTCGGATTCTCTCTAGATGCATTGTTTCATACCTTGCAGTGAGGACATCATGGATGTGGCGCAAGGGTCAACCGCACACTGCGCAATCTTGCCTCTTGAATCGGGGCTCATCCCGAGCCACATGCGTGGTAAACGCTAATCGTAGTTTTGCCCGAGCGAATGCGCGCAGCAATGCCTCGGCAACGCTGAATTTCCGGTGGGCCACGTCGAGCGCAGGCGCTCTTGTTTTACACCATCGGAGTAGTCAGAATGGTGGCCTTATGAGTTTTCGGCACGCCATTCTTTTGCTGCTCACTGTTTTTGGAGGCGGAAGTTTGTTTGCGCAAGAACGCGGCGACCACATCGTTACTGGGATCGTCCGCGAAGAAGGGAGTAACGCTCCCATACCTGGTGCGACACTGCAGATTTCGCGTTCGGGGAGCGAGGGACATGCTCCGGTGATTTCCGGAATGGACGGCGAATTTGGGTTTTATGGCCTTCCGGAGGGAGACTTCTTAATCTCGGCGAAGAAAAATGGATTCATTTCCGGCAGCGCAACTGTGAGCATAGTGCGAACGGGGGCGTTCGAAGTTACGATCACGCTTCGCAGAACGGGTCCGGCCGGCCCTGGAGGTCCGGGCGGTCCCATCTCGACGCATCAGTTGCAGGCGCCCAAGAAGGCGCGAGGGGCGTATGAAAAAGGCTTGAAGCTGCTCGAAGATAAAAACAATCCCGCCGATTCCATTGCGGAATTTGAAAAAGCCGTGAAGGAGTATCCTTCCTACTACGAGGCTTACACGGAGATGGGAATTGCCAACAATCGGCTCGGCAAATTTGCTGAGGCAGAAACTTCGCTGAAGAAGGCTATCGAACTGAGCGACAGGAAATTCCTGCAACCGCTGTATGTCCTCGCCGAGCTCTACAACAGCAGAGGTAAGTATCAGGAAGGCGAAGCATTCGCGCGGCAAGCCATCGCTCTGGATGATTCCGGGTGGAATGGTTATTTCGAGTTGGCTCGCTCGCTGATGGGATTGAAGCGAGTAAGCGATGCGGAGACGAGCGCGGTGCGCGCGCGCGACCTGGCGCCGCAAACTCCGCAGGTTTATCTGGTTCTGGGCAATGTTCACGCCCTTCAACAGAAATACCAGGCGGCGGTGCAGGACCTTGACGCTTATCTGAAGCTCGAACCAGAGGGGCAGAACAGTGAAGCGGTTCGGCGTACGCGAGAGAAACTGCTGAAACAAGTTCATGCGCCGGCAGGCGGCAATCCTGCGTCGACTCCTAGACCCGCTACGCCGCAGTTGTGAAGCGATGGAAGTGTGAGCCAGTGATCGTCGATGGCAGCCGGAAGTAGTCAGTGAGGTTTATTTGGAGATTCTACCTGCCATTAAGCCGATTCTTTCCGTGCCGAAAAAGCCACGCAATCCCATACAAGAGTGAAATGAAAACGACGACTAGGAGAAAAGGCTTTGCAAATTCCAGGACAGGACGCGGCGTTCGGACGACAACATTTGGCAGCAGGACCAGAATAAGCGTGGTGGCGAAGATGAGGACCCAGCAAATCGCAAGAATTCTTCCCAGCGTATGAATCATGCTGCTTATCGTATCGCAATGCGGCTCGTGGGCTGCGCTTTAATTCCAGATGGGAACATGCTTCCTTATTCAATCACAGTGCTGTCCCATTAAAAGTCGAATAGCTTCAATTGGTTGCAGGGCTCGGCATTCGTGGACCCGTCGTTGAAGTTGGAAAACCCCTCTAAAATTGGGGTTTTTTCGAAAACTGTGACACTGAGAATTTGCAGAATTTTGTACAGACTCAAGTCGAGCCCCAATTGCTTTTTGACAATCGCCACCAACACATAAATCGACAAGGCCACCCACGCTTGGGTCTTCACCGCATTCTCCGAGGTGCCGTAGAAAGCCTTGATGCGCAGGTGCTGTTTGATCCAGCGAAAAAACAATTCCACTTTCCAACGTGCCCGGTACAACTGGGCGATAGTCAAAGCGGGAAGGAGGAAATTGTTGGTCAGGAAGGTCAGTCGGGAGTCCTTCTCGGCATCGAAATAGTGGATGCGCCGCAAGGGATCGGGATAGCGCTCGGCCGTTCGCACTCCGGTCAGCAAAATGGTTTGGTCGCTTCGCAATCCCGCTGATCGTTCGACGGGGCGTGAGTTGCGACGGTAGAACTGCATATTCTTTTTGGCGCGAGTGACGAAAAAGGCGCAAGCTTGCGCCAAAAGATACAGGCGAGCAAAATCCACATAACCGCGATCGAGCAAGTAAAACGCTCCGGCTTCGGGAAGCAACTGGTCCAGAATGTTCACGTCGTGAACTTGGCCTCCGGTCACATAAACATTGGTCGGAATGCTCCCTCGTAGATCCAGCAGCGTGTGCAGTTTCACCGCGCTCTTGCGGCGGCGGAATTTTCCCCACGGGAAAAGCGACAGGCACAAATCGATGGTCGTCGAGTCCAGGGCATACACCGTCTCGGACAACTCCACTCCGAAAGGCTCGTGGCGGTAGAGGTCGCGAGCGGCGGCAATTAGGACTTGAGCGAAATCGGCATAGATCCGCCAGTCGCGCTGTTCGTTGGCGTGTGCCAACGTGTTGCGAGAAACCTGTCCCCGGAAGCCCATATGATAGAGCTTGGGTTGCTGAGCACGAAGACAAGCTTCGATATCGCGAAGACTTTCGCGATAGGTGAGCTGAGCAAACGCCAAACAAAGGAACTGATCCCAGCAGGAGAAATCTTTGACGTAGCGATTGCCCTGGTACCGATCGACGCATATTTGAAACTGGTAGGTTGGCAGGAACTCCACGAGCTGAGAGAAAACGGTTCGGCCTTGGTTCATCTACTGCCTCCGGAGCAAGCTGCAAAGCAGTAGAATGGCGCCAAAACAGAGGCAAAAAATTGAAATCGAAAAAACTCACAGAGACCCCTTACTTTCGTTCAATCAAGCAGTTACAGTGAACTGCTCAGACTTTCTTGGGACAGCACTGATTCAATCACAGAGTTATTGACATCACGATGCTGATATCCGCGGCCGTTAGAAAATCCAATTGCAGGCGCCGACGGTGTGGACTATTCTTCGCGGCGCAACCTATCAACTGGAGGTAGGGATGGCGAGAATGGGGAGCAAAAGACATGCCAATATTGTTTTGGCAATTAGCGCCGCAGCTCTGATTCTTTCTGTTTGCGAGCACTATCCGGAGAAGATAATGGTGCAGGCGGCAGAGCAGCAGAAACTCACAATTGTTGGAACGGAGAACCCTATTTCCATGATTTCAGAACAGAATTCGCAGACGACTTCCGCCAAGACTAGCTTGGTTATCGATCGGTTCAGCGAGGCGTTCAACCGGCATGACGCGGACGCTCTCGCGGCTTTACTTACGGATGACATGGTGTTCGAGGATACTTCTCCCGCTCCCGATGGCCAGCGGATCGGAGGGAAGGCCGCTGTAGTGGCGTTCTGGCGGAATTGGTTCACGCACAACTCTGACGCGAAATTTGAGGCAGAAGAGGTGATTGTAAGCGGGGATCGCGCGGTTGTGCGCTGGGTGTATCGCAAAGTGCGGAATGGCCAACCGTGGCACCTGCGTGGCGTGGATATCTTTACCGTTCGGGATGGAAAGGTGGCCGCGAAGCTTGCGTACGTGAATGGGCAAGACGCTGAAGCACTATTGGCACTGACAATGTGACTCTTGGTAAACGCCAAAAACGGGGAAGTGGGGGCTGGTGCCCAAGTTAGCGGTGAGAGGACGAACCGGGCACTGGCTATTATGTTTCGTAGGGTGAAGTGCTCCCCAAAATTCAGACCACTCAATAAGGTATAAAATCGCTGTCTCGGAAAAGGAGCAGAAATGAAATCGAGGCAACGGCGGACCTTCAGCGCGGAAATGAAAGCACGAATCGCGCTGGAGGCGATCAAGGAACAGAAGACCATTCAGGAAATCGCTTCGCATTACGGCGTACATCCCGGCCAGGGGTGGAGGGACGAAAGGATGGATTCTTTGCGCTGAAATTCTTGTTTTTTGCTCCGCGTTGTCAGCACGCGAATTCGAAAAGCGCTACTTGAGACTTCTAATGGGCCTCATTCGTACTTCTAGTCATGAGGCGAAATGAAAAGAACGGACGGGATGGCTTCCAGACATGAACGGTTCGGAGCTCGGTTACGGCAAAGTCGGCCGCTCATCGTAATGGAGCTTCTGCTTGCGATTGCCTGCGTGGCATTGAAGTTGCGCGGCGTCATTCACAATCCGACACTTCTGATTCTACTCATCGGTTGGCTCTCTTTGTGGCTTCGCGGCTGTGGATGGCGGCGGATCGGTTTGAGTTATCCGCGGTCGTGGTGGTGGATCGTTCTGCTTGGACTTTCTATCGGGGCGGCCTACGATGCCATCGACGTTTTTGCACTTATGCCGATATTGCATCGGATCACGGGTGAGGCCGTTCACGTGGAAGCCCTTGGAAACACCGTGCGCGGCAACTATGCTGCGCTGCTGTCTTATGTGGCACTAATCTGGGTGTTCGGCGCTTTTGCAGAGGAGCTGAGCTTTCGAGGATATCTGTTCAACCGGCTAACAGATTTGTTCGGCGCTGGAAAACTCGCCCTCCCCGCCGCTTTCACGTTTGTCAGTCTTCTTTTCGGAATCGTACATTGGACGCAAGGCCGCGCTGGTGTGTTGGACAACATTGTCGCCGGCGCCTTGTTCATGGCGCTGTACATTCTCTCGGGACGAAACCTGTGGTTGCCGATCATTGCACACGGAGTTGTGGATACGACGAGCTTGATACTTCTATACTTGGGATTCGTTCCCCGTTGAGGAAGATCCGCGGAATGGAACCGACTTCTCCGGATTGATAAATAGCGATTGTCCGAGATCAGGGCGTTACGACTTGCGAGTATCTGTGATGTGCCACAGAACGCCTGTGGGATCACTCAAGTAGAGCACCCGAATTCCCCAGGGCTGCATCTCCGGGGGCTTACACATGATGCCCGGATACTTACTTGGGAAATCCAGGCGTTTGATGTGCTCCCACCAAGCGTCCGAATCGTCGACGCTGAGGCTCATCATGAAATTCCCCGCGTGCTCTGCGACGTAGAAGGTCTGCAGCAGGAATCGGAACGAACCTATCTGAAGCTCTGCAATCTGGTCGTTGCTCCAATTAATCGTAAAGCCGAGATCAGCATAGAACTTCTTGGAGAGTACAGGGTCCTTGGCGGGCACGAATGTCTTGAGGTCGGTTACAGGACTGGGAAGCATGAGTCTCACCTTAACGTTGAATGTTTGAAATGAGGGAGAAGCATAGCACACGATAGATCTTGGCTCATCCGTGGGAGAGCCCTTGGCAGGCAGCGGGGCTTTGCCATTGGGATTGCGGAGGCGATTATGGAGGCGTTCGCGAATTGGCGCAATGGACGTTGGGGAGGCGAGCGACGCCTTTGGAAATCACGCAGCGTGAGATGAATGGAATCTACATTCTGGCGCTGAAAGGGCGCCTTGCGCTGGGTGTATCGGAAACTACGCAATGGGCAGCCGTGGCACCTGCGTGGCGTGGATATCTTCACCGTGCGCGACGGAAAAGTGGCTGCGAAGCTTGCCTATGTGAAAGGGTGAGACCGTCTGCACTAGCGGGCCGGGGGAGCGTTCTTGCGAGTGTCTGCTTGGTATAAAAGAGTGGTTGGCGGTTCGGAACTTGCGGGGACTTCATCAGAATGGCCGCCGGATTCAAAGTTTGTCACTGCTTTGGCCAGAGAACACTCGCGTGGCTGCCTTTAGCCAGCATCTCCTGACGGTGGCTAGCCAAATCTATGATCCAGATACTGGAATCATAGCGATTCCATGGCGATGGGGCGGCCTCGACAATGAGTTTCGTACCGTCCGGTGAAATGACAGGCGAGGAGAGGGAAACTTTTGCCTGCGAAGCAATCTTTTCCAGACCCGTTCCGTCCACCTTAACCCGAAATATCTCTATCTGATTCTTGGCCTCGCGTTCCGATCCAAAAACGATACTCTTGCCATCGGGAAACCAAGTTAGCCCGGATTCGGCGTCTTCTTTGTCCACAATCCTTCTCGGTTGCGTTCCGTCGGCATTGGCGATCCAGATCGAGGTGACCGCTGGGGTGCCCTCCGAATCATGGCGGAACAGGAGTTGCTTCCCATCCGGAGACCACTGCGCAGCATAGCCACTCACCACCGGTTTGGCGTTCTCTCCGTTCTTTCCGACGACTCCGACAACCGGTTTGCCATTGATAACGCCCGTGAACGCGATTCTCTCTCCGTCTGGTGACCAACTCAGCGTCGGAACGCCGACGAGTTCGCTGGTAACGTTTTCTTCAGCACCTGTGCTTTCTTTTGGACCCTCAAGTCTGATCGCGACTCTGCCAGCATCCTTCCTGCTGGATGTGATCGTCTTGCGGTCGTCAAGCGTCCGCCGAAGAATAGGCATCCCGAATGCACATCTAATTTCGCCCATCCTGGTAACCTCGTGCCGACTGGCCCCATCTGCGTTGATTAACACAATTGCGGTTTTGCCTTCTGTTCCGAATTCACAGTAGGCAATCTTGTTCTCAGTGGGTGACCAGGCAAAATCCCACACCCCATTGGGCACATTCGTAATTTTTTTTCTCCCGGAACCATCAGCGCTCACGATCCAAATCTGTCTCCCGACGACTGACGTTCCTTGGAGAACCCTTGATGACAGGCCATATGGGCTGTCTTGCCAGTGCTGTGGGGTGCCGATCTTATAGAAACCAAGGAAGGCGATCTTCTCTCCGTCTGGTGACCACGTTGGGTCTTCGCCCCCTTGTGTCAGTCGTATGGCATTTGCTTTGAGACCGTCCTGCACATAGATATCGCTACTCCAGGACATCACCCCGTGGGGAAGGCCATCGAGTGCGCTTTCCGCTGGTCCACCCGTCTGCAAGTGGTACACGAGTTTCTTCACTTCTCCGTTTGTGGATGGGTTGGAATCCTGGCCGTGAGCTACGTTTTCGCAAATGACGAACAGGAGTGAAACTGTGAGGACAAACAGCAATTGATGAACTCTCATGGGTAGGCTTATCTCATTCTGCGGGAGTTTAGGAAGTGACAACGGTCACCGATGCTGTACCCCTACGACGGAGGTTGAGCGCACGGCCTGGTGAACGCGGAAAGCGGGGAGGTGGGGTTGGTGCCCAAGTTAGCGGTAAAAGTGGTTATCGGGGTCTATTGGACGAGCGACTTGATGGTGATGCCTGTGGCATCGGAAGCTGGAGCTTGGTTCCCCGGGATTGCGGTCAAAGCACCTGTGGCTGGATCTATCGAGTACGCTAAGACTGCTGAGCTTTGAGTGGCATAAAGGAATTGCCCAGAGCTATCGCTGGACATGGCCGTTAGGGTACCGCCAGCCGCTACGCTAGAAGCCGGTGTTAATGTCCCTGCCCCAGTCTTTGTGGGGTCTGCGTAATTGACGATGTTGAAGGTCTGAATATTCCCGGTGGCGTCCGCGACAAACAGGAAGCGGCCCGTTGGTTCCGTGGCCAAGGCAACAGGGGAACTGCTCAGGTGAAGCGCGCTTCCCACTGGAACCAAAGCGCCATTGTAGTAGTAGTCGACTCTGTACCCTGAGATGCTGCTGTCTCCGGCATTTGCGACATACACAAAATTTCCTACCCCATCTGAGGTAATTGCGACTGGGCCGGACCCCGTAGGAAACGGCATATCGGAGTCCGGATAAGAGGTCAGACTTGGCCTGCCTGGGTCCACTGTTAAAACAGAGACAGAATTGTTGAGGGGGTTCAAGATGAACATGAAACGACTGTTGGGATCAATCGCCATCGGTCCAGGAATCAGCGCGGTCACGACTGAACCAAATCCATAGATGACACCGTTGATTTTGCCATACATAGAGATCGATTTGGTCGCCGCGTCGGTAATGAAAAGGGATCGATCGGAAGATTCGACGGCCAGATACTTCGGACCAGGCCCTGCATCCAACCCGGATGGAACGGCGGTAAGCCCGCCGGTAAGGAAATTAACGCCGAATGTAAACAAGCTGATCTCGGGCATGCCAGGTGCTGGTTGGGACAAGGCGAATAGATCGGGGAAGCAGCCGTTCCGGCAACGGCCACAGCGGACTGACCTGTAACGGGGGTGTCAGGCAGCAAGCTCAGGGAACCGTTACTGCTGATCGAATATCCCAGAATATTCTTTCCGGTGCCATTGCTGACATAGGCGAATGTCGGCGTGTTGTGAACAGGATCAAGGCCACCAACCACAGAAATGGTCCAAATTCCTTTCCTTGTAGGCACAGTGCGCGAGAAAGTCGGCATTCCTGCTGAGTCCAGCTGATAGATCCAGACCCGGTCTGCGTTGTCATTCACGTATAGAAATGCGCCGGAGCAATCAATGCGAGCGATCTCCACCGCCGAGGGAATCAGGCCAGTTGGCAAAGACGAACCCACCGGAGTGAGAAGCCCGGTGTCCCTGTCAACGTTGTAAGTCACAAGAGTCTGACTGAACCCATTTACGGTATAAGCCTTGTCGCCGAGAGGAGAGAACAGCAGGGCACTGGGATTCGTTCCGGGATTCACGGTTGAGTTGGGGACGGCCGTCAGCGCGCCTGTGGCTGGATCAATGGAATAGGCACTGATCGTCGTCCCATCAGTGTAGGAGATGTAGGCGAAATCACCGGAAGGATTCACGGATACGTAATTCAGATAGTTTGTGACCGGGAGCGGAGGAAGCGCGGTAAGGCTGCCCGTAGCCGGGTCGATCTGAAAACCGACAACCGTCGATGCACCCGTGTTGATTCCGGTGTTGGCGGCATACAGGAACCTGCCGCGGGGATCCATGGCGAGTTGAATGGCAGTGTCCCCCGAGGCAAATGGAGAACCGACGATTTCGGAAAGCGCTCCCGACACAGGATCGAGGGAAAACGCCGACACATTGTTGCCGCTCACCAGGTAGGCAAACTTGCCCTGTGGCTCGAAGACCAGGCAGCTGGGACCGAATCCCACAGAGACGGGAGCACCAGGCAACGGGGAGAGCTGGCCCGTGTTTTTGTCGAAACTGTAGCCGAGGATGCTTGGTGGCAAGCTGCCGCCAAACTCCGAGTTGATTGCGTACGCGAATTTCTGCGATGGGTCGACTGTCAGGCAAGTCGTCCAGGGTCGATCTCCAGACGATGCGGTATACACATATCCATTGGCTTGCAACAAGCCAGTCTTCGCATCGATCGAATAGAGGGAAACGGAATCATCGAGGTCATTCGCGATGAACGCAAACCGGGGCTGGGCCTTGACGGCGAGGTCGCCCTTGGCGGTATTAGAAGAGATGGTCGCCAGAACACGGGTAAAACCGAGGGCCTTTGGGGTGACCATACCTGCGGAACTGACTTGTGCTACGGCAGGGTTTTGCACGCTCCAGTTCGCGGAGGAGGAGACATCTTGGGTTCCGTTGGTGAATGTGGCCGTAGCTTTTAGTTGCTGACTCTGGCCCAGAAATATTGCCGCAGAAGAAACGGTCAATGAGACCAACTGAGCAGGTCCGACCGTAACCGTAGCGGCGTTTGAATCGACCGAGCCCGAACTCGCAGTTATCGTGACGGAGCCGGTGGCCAAGGTTTTTAGGAGACCGCCGCTGACTGTCGCTGTGGTTGCGTCTGATGACGTCCATGAAACGGTCCCAGTCACATCGCGGCTGGTTCCGTCACTGAACTGACCGCTGGCGCTGAGCTGCTTTGTCAAGCCAAGCGCCAGGGACGCGGTGGCCGGACTTACGGTAATGGAGGTGAGGGTTACGTTTGGGGGCGGCGATTGCGTCCCGCCACATCCAGTGAGGGTGCACAAGCCAATAAGTACCGCCAGGATGGCAAGCTTCCGCCGCAAGTGTTCCGTAGCGTGAGTTCTCATTTTCTCAGGCTCCCTGGAAACAGGGAATTCCGTCTTGGGTCTCTGTCTGCACATCGTACAATTTATCAGGCTATTAACGCAACGCAGCTGGCGTGAGAGAAAGCTCCCAAAATAAACACCGAGAGAGCCAACTCCCGACAAACGCAGGAACGGAAGGAGTGGGGGCTGGTATCTTCTATCCTTGAGCGGATGATCGGGAGCGGGGAATAGTGGCTGGGCTTTGCCATAGCAGGCTTCGGAAAAACTGGCTTGGCTCTCACTCCGAGCGAAGCGAGGAATCTCTCTTCGCCGGAATCCCAAGAAAAGAGGGATTCATCGCACTAAATGCGTGCGATGCAAAACCGTACCTCACTCCGCGGACTCCGTTCGGAATGACGGGATAGAAGTTTTTCAGTAACCTGATAGTGGTTGCGGAGGCTATTATGGAGGCGTTCGCGAATTGGCGTAATGGACGTTGGGGAGGCGAGCGATGCCTTTGGAAATCACGCAGCGTGAGATGAATGGAATCTACATTCTGGCGCTGAAGGGGCGCCTTGCCCTGGGACAAGAGAGCAACGGGTTGCATACAGTGATCGAAAATATCCTGGGATCCGGCGCCACACGGATCGTTGTTAATCTTGAGCACGTAAACTATGTTGACAGCGCGGGGCTGGGTGCATTGATCGAACTGCATCGAAAGACAAAAGCAAAAGGCGGAAGCCTGAAGCTTTGCAATCTCGGGCCAAAATTGAAGCAGGCGTTGGAAATCGCGCGGCTGCTGCCAATACTGGAAACGTGTGCGAGTGAACCTGCGGCGATCGCGAGTTTTTGAGGACAGGGGCGCGGATTTTTCTGGTGGCGTGAAAAGCAAGACTGCTCCTACTGAGTTGGCTGGCAAGAACGTGACGGCATGCCCTGGTCCGTCCACTGCGCGACCCTACGCGCCAAAATGCGGCGCGTGAGAAAAAAGCGGGCCGCTCCGGTCGGGATGACAGTTTGGGCGGCGCGGCAGAAAGAGGGGCACTCCGGTCCCTCCTTCTGCGGACAGGCGCGATGACGGTTTGGGTAGGGGCCGGTTTTTCTGGTTAGGGATGGAGGAGGGTTGGGGCTGCGCCATTTGTTTGCGTTGGGGCGGGGGAATCCGGGTCGTGGGCGGGATGCAGGCGAATGGTGGGCATCTTGATGACTCCCCGAGCGGAGAGGCTGGCGCCAAAAATAAGGAGCATGGCGCCCACGTAGGTCCAGACGAGGAGGGTGACGGGGATCCAGAAGACCCTGCCGTAGGCTTTTTGGAAATCGAGGAGCGGCAAGATCAAGACGAAGATTAACTTGAAGACTTCAGCCAACAGACCCGAGTAGAAAGCCGCGGGGAAAACCTGCACCAGCGGCACCTTGCCATTGGGTATCCACCAAAAGACGAGCCAGAAATTGAGGATCGTCATCGGGACCGCGAATACTTTCATGACGATGAAATTCAGAATCACATAGAGCCAGTGGAAGGGAATCGGGTTTACGAGTGCGGCTTTGGTTGCGGCGGCGAAGACTACACCTGCATAGGCGAGGGCTGCACAACTGGCTACCAGTGCGAGGCTCACGATCTGGTTGCCGAGATAGCTGCGGTTTTTCTTGAAGCCCCAAACCCCATTCATGGCGAGTTCAAAGGGGAGGAATACGCCGCTGGAGGTTATTGCGAGCATGATCAACGAGAACACCTGGACTCCGCGATGAGAGGTTAAACGGACCAGGTCTAGTTTGAGTTCTGCCGCACCAGCCGGAAGATACTCGCCCACTAGCTGATAGATCATGCTTTCTGCTGGTGCGGACTGCGTGAGATGAGCAATGGTGATGAGAAGAACCAGGAAGGGAACTAGCGCGAGGATTGCATTGGCGGCGACCGAGTAGGCGTAGGTATGGGCTTCGCATGTGGTAAGGAATTTGGCACTCGGTCCGAGCAGGTTTGCCGCCTCTTTCACGAGGACCCAAGCACGATGTGCCTGCACTTTCCAATCAGGGGTTGGCGATGGTTCCACGGCCTGGATAGATTCCATGAAGTCCTCTTTTGATGCGATGGAAGGGTGCGGATTGATGCAAAAGCGCGCTCTAATTATGGTACGGCGGTGGTTTGCAGAGAGAGGGGATATTTGTTGATGCGGTGACAGATTTGAGAACCCAAGAAAATAGGGATTCATCGCACTGAAAGCGTGCGATGCAAAACCGTACCTCACTGCGCAGACTCCGTTCCTTCCTGCGGCGGGCAGGCGGAATGACGGGGTGGGAGTTTTTCCGTGACTTGAGAAGGCAAATAGTGGAATCATTTTTTTCTTACGATGGATGCAAAATATGGATTGGACTTGGCAGGCAGTCTTCTGCATGATTGGCGGGCTCATTTGAAGTGAAAGGATTTGAGTTGAACTTCACGCTGCAACTCGATGGTGTTCGGGACCGGAAGGACTTGTCTTGCTGTCCGTGTCTGCGACATGGCGCGTGGAGGCTGATGGCATAAAAGATTTCTAAGCTAATCTTGAGCGGCCACCGTCAGAGTAAGATCTGGCAGTGGCCGTTTTTATTTTTGGAGGGGTGATGCGCGGGAAAACGCAAAGTGGGGTCGGCAGAAGCCTGGTGTTGGCCTTTGTCGCGATTGCGGCGCTTTTGCCAAACGCAAGGGCGGATGAAAGTCTGAATAAAGACGAATCCAGATGCGTGGATCGAGGGAAACGCGGAACGCATGACTTGTCCGGTGAATGCCGGGACAGCCGGAACAATGGAGTTGTGCAGGGGTCTACTGAGGACGAGAAAGGGAAAAAGTGGAATTTGTTTCGCGTGTAGCTCGAGTTGGCGGAGAAGGTGCAGGAGACCCAACCGGACTGGCTTTCTCCTTTGGCGACAACGTCGGGACGGTTGAAACAGGAATTTCGCTACGATATTTGGGACCAACCTGCCAGTGGCGGGAATACGAATTACCAATTTGGCGGGAATAAGGGGCTGGAGTTCATCACGAGCTCGCGCACGCAGATCCTGATAGGTGTGCCGACTTACACGCTGGTGTCTCCGAATGGCCCCCCTAGTGGAATCGGGGACTTACCGCTGATGTTGAAATTCCGCATCGCCTCCGCGGAGCAGACGGAAGGGAATTATCTGGTGACCTTTCTATTGGCTGTGACTGCGCCGACGGGCTCGCATCAGTACGGGGCAGGCGACGCGGTGTTAATGCCGACGATGGCATTCGGGAAAGGGTGGAAGCGAATTGACGTGCAGTCAACTGTGGGAGTGAATTTGCCCGCGGGAGATACAGCCGGGTTGGGTAGACAAGCGCAGTGGAACACGGCGTTGCAGTATCGGGCGGCGTGGAAACTGTGGCCTGAACTGGAAGCGAACTCCACGTTCTACGGAACGGGGAAATATGCGGGAGAGACGCAACTGTTTCTGACACCGGGACTTGGATTTGGACGAGCGCACCTTGCGGGACGATTTCGGTTTCCAGCGGCGACGCAATTCCATACGTACAATCACCGGTGGATGTTTTCGACGCGAGTGTCGTTCTGAAGCGGACTTGCCGGGAGTTACGGGCCGCCTCCCTTCTGCGGCGGGCAAGTGTGGTGGCATTTGGGGTATGAAGCAGGTTTCTCCGGTGCCGTGAAGAAAGACTGCCCTTACTGAGTTGGCTGGCAAAAACGACACAGCTTGCTCCGGTCCCTCCACTGCGCGCCCGACGCGCCAAAATACGGCGCGTAAGAAAAAATCGGGTCGCTCCGGTCGGGATGACAGATTTTGCGATGCCGCGAAAAGCGCGGTACTCCGGTCAGTACAAGAGCGCGAGAAACCCAAGAGCGGAACGAGTGGGCAAGATCACGTGATTGTGCGGACATGGGGCACAGGAGTCCTGTGCCCCTACACGGAGAAGAGAAACCCAAGAGCCGACCTGAAGGTCGGCCACTACAGAGGCGAAGAGCGGCGGGTTAATCCACGAAATCGAGGGTCATGCCTTCGTGTCTGTAGAGGAATCCTACGAATTTGCCAAAGTCTGGAGAGGTCACGTTATTGTAGACAGTGCTGTAATTCCCGTGATTGGTAATGTTCAGCGAATAGACTCCGAGGCGGAAATGGTGTCCTTTGCCGCCTTTGCCTTTGAGGAACGGAATCCGGAACGGGCGATACGCCTTGAAATCCAGCGAGAAAAACTCCGGGAAGCGATCCCCGTTTGGCGTGCCCACATATTGCTGAGTGACATCCACCGGCGAATAGGGGAACCCTGAGTGAATATCCACCAGCGGGCTGAATGTGAGTTTCCATGGCAACGCGAAAATTCCCCAAGCAATGACGCGATTGGGAATATCGGAAGACAGATCGCCGTAAACGTCGGGCCGAATCACGGGAGCGGCGAAGGGAATCATCACGTTGGAAAGATTGTTCAGGTCACCGCGCGCCTTGCTTCGAATGTATGACGCTTTGACCTGGTCGTTTTGGCGAAACTTGTAATGCACCGAAGCTTCGAATTCGCGATACATGGAAGCACCGGTGTTCGTGAGGGACATAAAAGACAGGTCAGTAGCGATGGCGGCCGTGAAGGGTTGCAGCTCGAACAGGTAGGTTGTGTGGCTGTTGAGATAGTTGAGTTCGAGCTCTAAATTCTTCCGGAGCTCCCGAGTCACGCCTGCATTCCACGTGAAGTTGCGGGGCGTCGTGTCCGGCTGGGTTGGCAACGCCGTAGAAACCAGCGGATTCAAGCCTGCCGAATAGACGTTCGCATAGGTGACGGAAGGCGCCGAGGGCACGCCCGCGGATTCGTATGGGGTGATCGTTTGCGTGGGATTTGCCGACCAATCCAGCGCCAGCAAGGGTAAAACTCCATAAAAGAGACCTGCGCCGGCGCGAATCACCGTCTTTTCGTCTTTGCCTGGTGAGTATGCCAGCCCAAGCCTCGGCTCCAATGCCGCGGGCCAACCAGACGTTTCTGTGCTCAACCGTAAGCCCAGGTCGACGCTCACGTGCGGATTCAACAGCCAGTGGTCCTGCACGAATTCCGCATAAGTGCTGTCCGACGGAGTTTGGGGGGGCGCCGGGCTGAAATCAATCGTTTCCGCCAGCGAATTATCTGCCCTCAGGATTTGAATCGGATGGGATGTGGTTATTCCAAAAAAGCTACGCCACTCAATGTCGGAGCCCACGCGGATTTCATGCGATCCCAGCCACTGTTTTTTCGAGAATTCGTAGACTGTAAGAAACTGAAACTCTTTGCCGCGCCGGGACCACGCATTGAAGTAGTTACCGCCCCAGCCTTGCGGGGTGATGAGCATGTCCGCGGTGCCTTGACCCTCGGCATTGCTGTCAAATCGGGTATATTGCGCGACCGTGGAAAGAACGTTTCCGGAATCGAACTGATAGCGATCAGAAAGGGCGACGGCTACACCACTTTGATTTAAATTGTTGGAGGCGGGCTGGGGAACCAGCGCGCTGATATCAATGTGATCAGTGCGTAGAGGAAACGCATTCACGGTCAGGGTAAGGATGTGGTTCTTGGAGAGGATTGCTTCCAAGGTCGTAAAGGAGTTGAATCCTTGACGCTTGCTGATGTCGTAGGGCCAAGGCAACCCTTCCACGGTGGTCTTTTTCATTTCGTACTGGAATGCTTCCGAAAGGAGCAATTTGTGAGCAATCAAAGGGACGTCGAAGGTGAAGGCAGGGGTGGCGCCACCAAGGCCCGCCATGTGTCCATTCTTCCCCAAGATTGTGATTCCGAGCCTGCTTAGATTGACGTCGAGGGCATCGGTGGGAGGTTTCGTTTCGATGGTGGTCACTCCACCGGAAAAACTGCCAAGACCCGCGTCATAGGGTGTTTTGTAGACAGCAAATGATTCGACCGCGTCTGTTGGGACGGTTATGCCGAAGCTGCCTGTCACCGGGTCGGTGTTACGCGTGGAATTGATGATCAAGAGGCTCTGATTTTCGTCGGATCCCTTGAAGACGAGCTTGCTGTCGAGTGTTTGAACTACCCCCGGAGTCACGGGAATAACTTCCTTCACTTTTTCTTGCGAGGTGGGCAGGGTAATCAACTGCGTATTCGTCACAATGGCGACAGGAGCTGACGAGCTTTCCGTGGAAATGATGGTGGCCAGCCCGCTCACCTCCACTTTTTCCCTGACGACCTCGATTTCCAAGCTGAAATCCTGGGTCTTCTGATCGCCCGCTTTCAGGAGCACTGCTTTTCCGGTTTTTTTGAAGCCCTCGCCCTCGACAGAGATCGAGTATTCTCCCGGTTCAAGATTGAGGAATTCGTAGCGGCCGTTTTCGTCTGTGTCCGTTGTTGCCGGAGTGCTTGCGGTGGCTTTCCGAATTAGCTTGACCGTTGCTCCCCCCAGTGCGGAGCCATCTTGCGTGGTGACCGTGCCCCGAAGAGCGGTCACCGAATCCTTAGCGGTTTTGGGGGTTGCCTTCTGGGCAACGACGGAGGAGGGAGCGATCAAAAACGTGAGTACAGCAATCAATGCCAATAAGAATTGCAAGGGCACAATTTGGAGGCGGTAGCTTGTGCTGGCAGGCCATGAGCGGCGCCAGCTTGTTGGGGACTGATTCATTGTTCGATTCACACGACCTTACAGAATAAGGCAGCGCGCGCGCTGTTCTTGTCTATCTGGAGCCAGAGTTTCCTAGCTATAACCTGGCCGGGAGAACGCTGCTTCGCTTTCATCCCTTCTGGCTTCCATTATCGACGGGCCCAATCCGGGCCAGATAACACGGCGGCTTGCCAGGCGAGGAAGTCTGCCGAGGCGCCGGGTGCCATTTCCCGACACGGTCGCGGGAGCTGCTTCAGAGTTTTCTTAATTTCCCGAAGGCGCCTGAGATCCGAATTAGTCTCCCCGAAGAAATCCGTCAGAACACTCCCCCTGCTACCGTTAGTTCCCGCCGAACGAGCAAAAAGTTCCACGAATGCTTGGGGAGAAAACCCTGCCGCGGCGGATGCATACAGCGCGACGCGATCTGCCTGATCCTGACGAAAGCCTTCCTGCCCCCCGATGATCTGAGCAGCCTTCCGCAAGAACTTTGGATCGCGGTCGATGCTTTCCAACATCCGTCTTAACTTTTCTGAAATATCCTTGCGATCGCTAACGACGCTAACACCGAGAATTTCGTGGAATAACTGGCTCATGACGATGGCGTTCTCGTGCACCAAGATGTGGCCCAGTTCATGGCCCAGTAGCCCGGCTAGCTCGTCGTCATTTCTGAGCAACGCGACCATTTTGCGGGTGATATAGATTCGTTCGGGACCGACGCTGAAGGATTCAGCCTCGGGTTTGTCAATCAAGATGACGTGAACCAGCGCCTGATTGTTCGGGAACTGAGATAGAACGCGATCCGCGACAGCGTTGAGATGAGCCGCGAGCTGCTCATCGTGAGCGACGTGGTAATCGCTCACCACCCATTCCGCTTCGATATCACCAAGCGTCCGTTCCTGCTGAGAACTGAAGATATTAGCGCCGGTTGGAATTCTTAGCGCCGCGGTGACGGAGCACGACTGTTGTGCTCGAACCGCACCCCCGACAAGAGCGGAGAGGGCAAACAGGCAGACGGTTGAGAGGAGGTGCACCCGAACTTGAACTGTGCGCATGGTTACCTATCTGCTGGAACAAAGCGCGTATGCACTAATTGCGGACACCCTGGTGCTCCGAAAGCAAAACGGGTCTTCTGACAAAAGTGATTCTGGTATTTGTCAGAATAGGAGCATCACCTCTAAGTCTGCGGATATTTGAAAAGCATAAATGTGATTGCGGTCACAGTTTTGTCAAAGCTACACACCTGAATGGTTTCGCCGGCAATCGAAGATATCCGAACAGCAACGCGGGCCGTTTCTTCTGGTTCAGCCGTCACTGCCAGAATTCCAAAGCGGGACTAGACTTGGCCCTGAGAGTCTCTTGCCGTCTGAGGAACCCTGCCGAAATGCTCTTGTACGTAGAGGACAGCCTGAAATGGAATCGCAGACACGATTTCCCTATCGGTTTTTTGTTGTCACGTTCCTCTGGTCATGGATGATTTGGCTTCCCCTGGTCTTGGCGGGCTTGAACATCATCCATGTTGATCAAGAGTTCCTGGCTAAAGCGAACATGCCTGCTCTGATCCTGGCCGCATTCGGACCCGCCATAGGGGCCTTGTATTCCCTGAGGACTCTCAACGGCAAGGGAGCCGTAGGAAAGTATCTGCGCGGTGTACTGGACCTTCGGATCGGCTGGAAAGTCTGGCTAGCACCGCTCGTCTTAATAGCAGGAAGCACCTGCGCGGCGTGGGCGCTGCCGGAGCTTTGGGGCGCGACGCATCTTGGAATTCGCGTGTTTCTGTTGGCTTCCCCGGTCAATCTTTTAATCATCGCCTTGTTTGCAGGGAGCCAGGAGGAGCTGGGTTGGCGTGGGTATATCTTGGATCCCCTTGAAAAGCGCTTCGGGCAGTGGCTCGGTAGTCTGGTGCTGGGCGTGATTTGGGCTGTTTGGCACTTGCCTTTGTTTTTCATACCTGGAAGCGGTCAAGGAGCCATCCCGTGGCCGGGATTCCTGCTGTTGACGACGGGGTATTCCTTGTTCTTCTCCTGCATCCGGGAAGCATCGGGGAAACGAACTTTCTCAGGAATTTATGCTCACGGGCTGATCAATGTTTTTGGGTCCGTGTTCCCGCTCATCGGCCCGAGCACGCCACAAGTCCGATACTGGCTGTGGTCCACGTTCGCCTTTGCCATCGGTTTCACCACAATGTCTATTCGCACGAGCAAGGCGAGTAAAGCAGTCCTCTCACGTCAATCAGGCTGAAAGGGCGCTGCGCAGAGGGTGGTTCCAAGTCTCAGCGTCCCTGCCAGGTGTTCCACATTTCGCGCGATAAGGCGGAATCTGCCAAGTCGAAACATCGTTGCAAGCCTCGCTCATACTGTCGCGTTGGTTCTAACCATAAGTCTTTTCTTTACCAACGCTGGCGACCAGGTTCGCAATCCGATATGGCAAATCAACTACGACTACTTGGCGGGAGGGCAGCTTTTGGCCGGATGCTAGGGCTGTGCAAATTGCCTTCTTTCGTAGTCGGGTGACAGCAGGAGCTGAAGCGCGCCGCGGACAGGAAGCGGGGTCCAAAAATGAAGCGAAGCGAGGTTATTTTCAAGTTGGGGATCGCCTTGGGACTTCTTGTTGCTATTTTACTGGGAATGGGGTGGCTGGTCGTGAGCCGCATGGCGAGCTTGAATGCCGACCTGGACCAGAGCATCGCCAAGAACTGGAACCAGGTGCAGATCTCCCGCGAAGCGTTGAACTATTCCAACCTGAACAATCGCTTGACCATGCAGATTCTGTTTTTGAACGACCGGGAGAAGATCGATCGATTGCTTCGCGAGCGCGCTGAAAACAGCGAGAAAATTACGGCATTGATGAAGGCCATCGAAAAAGAAGGATTTGATTCCGCGAAAGCCTGGGCGAAACCATCAAGGCGCTCGGATTTCGGGCGCAGCAGTAGGGATTTGAACTGATCTTTGAAGTGGAGCCGGACGTGCCGGAGGCACTGGTAGGCGATTCCGGGAGAATTCGGCAAATCCTTATCAACATTGTTGGCAATTCGATCAAGTTCACGGAGCGCGGTGAAATCTTTGTTAGCGTGAAGGAAACTTCCGCGCAATCCGGCAAGCACTGTCTACACTTTGCCGTGAAGGATACCGGCGTCGGCATAGCCACGGACAAACAGGAAAGCATATTTGAGGCATTTTCGCAGGCGAACGGATCGATGACGCGGAGGTATGGCGGGACCGGACTGGCCTGTCCATTTCTGCCAAGCTAGTGGAGATGATGGGGGGAAGCATTGGGCTGGAGGGCCATCCAGGGCAGGGAAGCACATTTCATTTCGATATCAATGTCAAGGAGCAGGAAGGGCGTCCAGTGATGCCGCATGCCCCGGCCGCACGGTCGCCAGGGCGGTCCAGCAGGGGCAAAGCAAAGATGTGTGGCGGCGACTTATGCCATTCAGGCGTTCTTTCCTGTTACATTTCGCCTGTTCCTTGTTGATTGTTGAGCCGTCCTTGTGTGAAGAGCGACACCCCGCCGTGTCGATCGTGCGAGGAAGCTTGGAATTGTCCTTTTTCAGGGTTTGTTCATTCCAAACGAAGCTGGCAGGGAGAGGCGAGAAGCAGTTGGATTCTTGTAGTGTCTAGCCAAGGCCCCGTGCACGTCTCTCTCAGAAACTGAATCAGACCACGCCGCCCCCGACTACGCACGAGCCGAGCCAGACGTGTCGTGTTTTGCGCCAGGGTGTTCAGCAGATGTCCCAGTCGCATTAGGAAGTGGTAACCCTTCATGGCCTTCCAGTCCTGCGAAAAGCAATGCTCGTACTGATAGCCTTGACACTTCTCCACCAAAAAGTTGCTCTCGATTCCCCAACGATGCCGCGCGCCCAGGTTGCATCGCTCATGGACGTTCTCCCGTCTCAGCGGTTCGCTGGAGATCCAAGCATGACGCGAGGCTTTCTGCACCAGCTTCAGCGAATCCGGGGCCAGTTCTTCCCAGGTTTCTTCGCAGATCACCACATGCAGAGTTTGCCGCCTCCGTTCTCTCTCCCCGTAGCGATACTCGATGTCGTTCACCCATCGGAAACGTTGCTTGCGGTCCCCCCAGTGCTGTTCCCAATGCTGGTTGCGCTGCAGTTGTCCGAGCCCGCGGACCTCTTCCCATACCGACGGCAGCGAGTCGTCCTGCAGTACGATCATGAACTGCCAATGGTAGCGCCGGCACAGTTCCACGACCGGGCCGTTGGCATACAGCCCGTCCAACAAAACCAGGATCGGCAGACGCGGAAAATACTCTTTCATCCGCTGCGCCAGCCGGCGAAAAGCTTTTAGTTCGCAGTCTTGTTTATCCCTCTCCTGGTCGTACTCTTCGTAGGTCAGAAACTCGCTCAACAGCGGAATGGTTATGCCATTCGCGAAGGCCAGGTTGGCCTCCAAAACATAGACGTAGTATTGCGTCTCACTGGCTAGGCTCCCGTCTTTCTGCTTGCGCTGTAGGTCTCGCTCCAAGCATTGCTCGGTCCACAGCCTGTTCCGCACCATCTTCTGCGTTCCATCGATCGCCACCGGATAACAGTTCCCCACCAGGTAGCGCAAGAATTTCTTCTTGCGGATGAACCGCTGGATCAGTTCGACCAGGGCTCCCTCGATCTCGTTTACCTCGATCCCCGCCAGCAGCCGGTTCAGCGTGTCCTGATGCGCTACACTTTCCAGCTCCGGAAACAGCCGTCGCAGGTTCTCCTGGAACTGCGGCAGAGTCATCTGTCGGTTGGCTTCTCGTCGCGAGGCCATCTGGAATACAAACAGGAGTATCCCGTACAACAGCAACACCGTCGATTTGTGTCGGATCGTTTTCGGATTCCGCGGGTCGCGGATCTTCCCCAACCGCTTCAACAACGTGGGCAGGGCCGAACGATACGCTTGGAGCTGTTCCTCCACCGCTTCCTGCCGCGCCTGCTGTTCCTCCCTCACCGTCTTCCAGGGACTCGTTCCGTTCCCGATCGTGCCCCTCGGCGAACTCTCGAGACCCTCGGCGACCTGACGCTTGCGCAGTTCTTTCGCCGCTCGTCTCCGGTCCTGTCTCTCTTGTCTCCGTTCTTCTCTGCGGCCCCGGCAGCTCATCGCTGCCCCTGGCCTTCTTCGCTCGTCCCTTGCAGAAATGCACGAAACTCCGGCACCAGCGGATATACGTAGATCGCCCGGGGAGTCGATAGGTAGCGTGTGTGACGATCCATCCGTCCTCGCCCACGCGTCTCCCCCAAGCGAATCCAGTTGGCTGCTTGATAGCACGTCCCCCGGTAGCGGGCCAGCTCCACGAACGTTTCCAGCAACACCGGCCCGTAGCCGTAGCGTTCCTCCCAGTCTTTCCGTATCCGCTGCGCCGCCAGCGACAACACCTTGCTCGCTAGATTTTTGACCCGCACCCAGGGAAAAATTAAGAAACGCGTATTCGCCACCACCCAGTTCAATCTTTGCTGGCGATCGCGTTCCGTCCATCCGATCCACGCGTCTCGCTCCCGCAGCGCCCACGCCGAGGAAGCAAACAGCAAACAGCCCAAGCGACGCCCCTCCCGGCCCACCAGAAAATACCGCTGATGCGCTCCAAACGGGCGCTTGTACCCCAGCGGATGGTAACGTTGCACGTACTCGTTCCACAGCTGGTTCGCTTCCTTCCCGCCTACCGGTTGCACTTCCACCGGGCCCACCTCTTGCACGGTTCCGGCAATCTCCTCCTCCGCTGCGCTGCCCGCTCCCACCACGATCGTGCGCCCCCCCATGTGCTGATTACTGGCGCACAGCTTTGGCAATTTCACTAAACCCAGCGCCTCCAGTTGCTGCAAAGCCTTCGCGCAGGAAGCCAGCTTGTTGCGTCCTGCCGGGGTAACCCAATCCAGGTGTTCGCAGATGGTCTGTACCAGCTCTTTCCGACTCAGCCGCCAGTACACCCGCACCGTCTCTTGAATCTCCTGAATCTCTTGATGGCTGAATTCCCGTCCGGATAAGAACTTCGGTACGCCTTCTGCATTTCGTTTCAATGTGGGGCCTCCGCATCGAGTAATCCACACTGATCCTCTCAAACGCGATAACGGATGTCCAGTGCTTTTTGCGACAAAATAAATCGCGAGGTGGGTGTATGTTGTTCTCAGCTTTGGGTTAGCAGGACTACGCGTCAGTGCTGCCGGCCCAGGGTGCGCGGCGTGGAGGTGGTATCTAGCAGGTTTCCTTTTTTTATGACATCATTCTGAGCGTATCTATACGTACAGAATAGATACGCTACATAGAGAGGAGACCCCTATGCCTAACGACCTAGCAACTTTGGAAACCCAAAGATCGAAGCTCCTGGAAGAGTTCCTCGGCTTGCATGATCTTCGACCGGGTTCCATTACCGCGGTGTCCCGGCGCTGCGGCAAGCCTTCCTGCCACTGCGCCAAACACAACGACCCTGGACATGATCCGCAGTTTCGCCTCACTCGCCGCGTGTCCGGCAAGACGGTCACGGAGAGCTTTCCCAATCCCACGGCGCTGCGCAAGGCACAGCAAGAGGTGGCCGAGTTTCACCGCTTCCAGAAGCTCAGCGAAGACCTGGTCACCCTCAACGAAGAGATCTGTCGACTCCGTCCGGTCGAGCAGCAACGGGGTGGCTGGACCGAGCAGGAAAAAAAACGGCTGCTGCGATCCATCAGGAGGTGGCGCGGGAAGTAAACCAGCTGCTCGGTCGTGTCTTTGCGCAACGCCATAAGGACGGCCGGACCGATCTCGAAGCGGTAGAGTCGGCCTTGCGGGCGGCTCTCCACCAAGCCGGTGCTGCCGCCTTAAGCGAACTGTTGCAGTTCGCAGCGCCAGCCGCGGATCAGCGTCAGCTGCCGTGTCGTTGCGGCCATCACGCGCAATATCAGGAAATCCGTTCTAAACCTGTGCAGACGATTGTCGGTCCCGCACGCCTCTCCCGCCCCTATTTCTTGTGCTCCCGATGCCATGTCGGCCAGTTCCCGGTGGATGTCGAACTGGACATCGAGAATACGGAGTTTTCTCCTGGGGTGCGCCGCATGCAGGCCTTGGTGGGCCAGCAGGTCCCGTTTGATCACGGCCGCGAGCAAATGCAAATTCTGGCCGGCTTGGAGGTGACCACCAAATCTGTGGAGCGCACGGCAGAAGCCATCGGAGACGATATCGTCCAGCGTGAGAAGGAAGAGATCCAGAAAGCCCTGCAGTTGGATCTGCCGGTCATCACGGGCGAACCCATTCCTATCCTGTATGTGCAAATGGATGGGACCGGAGTCCCGGTGGTGAAGAAAGAGACTGCGGGTCGGCAAGGCAAGACCGAGGGCCTACCCGCCCATACGCGGGAGGCCAAGTTGGGATGTGTGTTCACCCAGACTACCTGGGACCAGGAAGGCTACGCGATCCGCGACTCAGATTCCACCACCTACACCGGGGCCATCGAAACCGCGGTAGAGTTTGGCAAGCGCATCTATCGAGAAGCGTGGAAACGTGGTTGGAGCCGTGCGAAAAAGAAAGTCGTCATCGGCGATGGCGCCGAATGGATTCGGAATCTTGTCGCCGAACACTTTCCGGGCACGATCCAGATTGTCGACCTATACCATGCTCGCCAGCATCTGTGGGAGGTGGCACGCCAGCTGTATCCTCACGAGGACGTCAAACAGAAAGCCTGGATGAAGGTCCCCCAGAAGCGTCTGCTGGACAAAGGAAAAATCGAAAAACTGGTGGGCGTGCTGCGCTCCATCGACACCGCTAATTCCCAAATGGCCGAGAAGATTTGCACCGAGGCAGAGTATTTCGAAAGAAATGCGGAGCGTATGCGCTATCCTAAGTTTCGCCGCCAGCATTTGTTTGTTGGCTCGGGTGTAATCGAAGCCGGATGCAAAACGGTGATAGGCTCTCGTCTCAAACAATCGGGAATGTTCTGGACCGTCCGGGGAGCCAACGCCATACTGGCACTACGCTGCTCTCATCTCAACGATCGCTTTGAGGACTATTGGGAGGAACGCAGGGCGGCTTAACTTCCACTTGTAAGTCGCGCACCCCCCGGCCCAGCCCACGCCGAACCAAAGCGTAAGGGAGAGGCAGGCAGCGAGCAGGTCTACGGGTCGCGGACGGACGCCGGAATCGGCGGCAGCAGATCTGCGGAGCACGCCGAAATGAAACAGGAGTGCGAGGCAAAGGAGCACCATCTTGAGGCGAAACGGGCGGCTACCAAGGTATTTTCCAGGGGTGGCAAAAAATATTAGAAGTCCGGATGCAAACACAACCGTGAACGCTCCCAAGGTCCAGGGCTTCAGCCGCCTCGCGAGCCAGGAGAGCCCGTAATCCTTCATGCCAAGGCCGATCAGCCGCAAATCCAGCAAGAGGACAGTGGCCAAAAGAATGGTGAGTCCCATTAAATGGAACGACTGAACGGCGGGCATGCCGTACTTGCTGTCGCGGATGAAGACGAAGGGCGACCAGCTTAGCCAGAACAGCAGTGCGAAGAGAAGAGACATATCAGAATTGGTAAGCCATGGTGCGGCCGCAAACGATGACGACGATCCAAAAGAGCAGCGAAAAGGCGGCGCAGAATTTCGCGCCCGGCGGAGTCCCACGGCCCGAATCCCACCGTGCCATTTTTGGATAGAAGAACTTTTGATAAAGCGCGGCATTGATTCCCAGCAGAAGAAGGGAGATCAACTTTGTACGAAAGAAGACATTCCCGTAAGCTTTGCCGGCTTGAGTGATCAATAGAAGACCACCTGTAAGAAACATGACGGCGAAGCCGAACTTGGACCAGCGCATCACGTTAAGCACCAGCTTCGCCCCCGGCGGATCGGAAAAGGCAATCCCCAACAGGCGAAGATCGAGCATCACGATCATGCCGACGGACAAGGGAAGCGCCAGAATGTGGGTACCTTCAATCAAGGGGAACAGATAGTCCGATTCGCTGATCGCGGTAGCAAAATGCGTGTGCTGCAGCCACTGGCACCACTCAAATAGAGACATCGCGAATCCTTGCGCGAGATTTCGCCACTTACAACCGCGAATAGTTGAAGGCTGCTGCCGTGGACCCCATACCCCAAAATGCCGCGCGGAAGTTACGCCCGCCAGCTTGCCCTTATTCAGGGGCAGAGCTTATGCCATGAATGTCCGCCGATCAAGTATTTAGCGAGGGGCAGAGGGTACCCCGGAAACCCAGGCGATTATTACCGGGAAACGCTGACGTAAAGCGATTAGGTAAGGGTTGCCGTTTATAACCGGAATTAAAGCACCCAGGTTGGCAGATTGCTTACGGTACACGCGGTTGCTAAACATGTGGTTTTTGCGGTGGGTGAGATGTGTGAGATTGCGGCAACCCCGAGCTGATTAATCAGTGGTTTGCCGACGACACTTGACAGAATTTCCACGGTGCGGAGGTTAGCGCCAGAGGGATCCCACTGTGTGGACGCTGGGGTGCAGCCTGAATCTTGTTGTAGACGAGACTTAGCCGGAGCGGGGGGCTCTACCATGAATGCTGGAGGCCCGTCGCGAAAAGGGTTACAGTCCGGCCTTGCCCATTGCATGGACTTATCTCGGTTTGGGTGAAAGCGCCGCCGGTCTCGAATGGCTGGAGACAGTTTTGGCTGAACACGACCCGTTCCTGGGATCGGCGATGGTGTTCCCCGCTTACGATGCTATACGCGAGCAAGCAAGATTCAGGCGCCTGGTAGAGCTGCTCAAATTTCCGACGTAGTGGAGGTTGGTGGGTTGCCGCCGCGTTGGGGGCGGGGTGTTTGGCGTAATAGCCTTTGCGGGCGTAGACCTTATTGCCCTTGGCAGCGACGGAAATTTGGATTTTGCGGAACTTGCCGTCCCAATTCTTGTTCTCGGGATAGTAGCCTAGGCTGTACTGGTGGTGGAGTTCGTCGGAGATTTCGTCGAGCGCGTCTTCGAGTTTATCGATGCCGCGTACTTCCAGCATTCGGCCGCCGGTAGCTTCGGCTAGTTTCTTGAGGACGGGCATTCCGTCGCTGTCTTTTTCGTAGATGTGAAGAACATCGCAATTGTCATGCTTGGAGGCGTCGTAAATCTGAAGGACGTAAGCAATGACATCGTTTTCGAGGAGAGTCTCGAAGGCGTCTTGCATGGTGGACTCGCTGTGGGCATCACCGGAGAGGGCCACGATGACCACGGCTTTGCGGCCGATTTCACCAGCGAGATAACGGTGAGTGGAGACACCGATAGCGTCGTAGAGGTGGGCGGAGCGGTTCTGGTCAATGCGCCGGCCATTGATGCCAACGGTTCCGCCGCCGGGGAGGGAAACTCTCGGCTCGGGAGAGGAATCATGGTTTGGCAGGCCGATCGCCGCGCTTCCGCTACCGATAGAATCGGCTGCCTGCCTGAGAAGCGCAATGTCTGACGTTGGCAACTGAACCATTTCAACCCGCGAGGCGTAGCTGACGAGGAAGCCGAGGTCCGTGGGGCGCACGACGTGTCGAAGAAACATTTTGGAGGCCGCCGCCTCTTCGCCGAGGATGCGGGACATGTTGGTGCCGGTGTCGAGAAGAACGCCTACGTTGAGGACGACATCGGAATGATGGGCAAAGAACTTGATGGCCTGAGGCTGGCCGTCTTCAGAGACGCTGAAGCTGTCTTGCGGCAGGTCGGTGACCAGGCGTTTTTTGTGGTCGCGGACGGTGAAGTAGACGGAGACCAGATCCACCTGGCTTTGGTAGGCGTTTCCTTGGCTGCTCTTATCCTGTGCGAAAGCTGATTGGAGCGATGGCAGAGTGGCTAGCGCGAAGACCATAAGCACCGTGGATGCGCCGAATCGAATGGACATGGGTGGGCTCCTTACGTCCAGCAGCGGACGTGGGTAGTTGGATGCGAACGGAATGGGGCGGAGTTGTCGTGGGGAGATTCGGCACCGGCTACAAAGGTGGTAATCGGGAAGGTGGGGCACAGTACGAACTTGTGTGGTTTGGCGACAAATCTGAACCTGGCGAGACACCTCGTGAGCCAGGATCAGGGACATGTTGGTGGGATGATGTTCCAAGCTGTGTTTGGGTGTTGCTTTAGATATTCGAGGGCATGCGGTGCGACGTCGCGGAACCCGCTGCAACCCTTGATGCTGGTAAGACATCCGGTATTGAATTGGCGTGCAGCCTCAGCCTCCTCTTCTGACGCCTCAGGTTTGAAGAAGTTGTCAATTGTCGCGCCGCCACCCACTCCCATGGTCAGGGCCCCTGACCCGATAGCAGAGCTTCGCTGTCGCATATCATGTTGGGGCATTCCCTTGGAAAGCTCCCAACTTTGTCCCAGCCATTCGGAGCGACCTGCGAAGATGGTCACTGCCAAAACAGACTGCACGCGACCACCTCGGACCGATAATTCACCATCCACAAACCAGTCGCGCATTCCCAGCATGGGGCGTAGACGTTCAGGAACGGCTGACCTCACCTTTCGCATGGCTTGAACCAATCGGCTAGCGCGAACACTGTAGGTTCCAAACGGACTGATTTGGAGTGCGTGCCGATAGTCGCTCACCCGGTTCTGCTGGTAGTCGAACTCATCCTTGTCTAGCCAATCTTCCTTCAGCGGCAGCGGGTCCGGCGTCCATTTGAATCCGCCGTATCGCTGGACCAGGGGAATGACGGAGCTTTCGGAATCGCCAAGACGCACTTGGGATACTTCCGTGAGCATTACGCTCGCACGATGGGCTTCGTACCCAGCGTAAGCCCACATTGAACACAATGCTGCGACAGTAAGTAGAAATCCAACCATGACAATCCGCAAACCGAGAGTACCCCAACGAGACATTGCTTCGAATCCTCCGGTGGCGGCCTATAACGCAGGGCCGTCTCCTCTCCTAGGTTTAGTCTCCGCGGCTGACAAAAAGTTCCCGAACAGGATGCGGTTGACGAAAAACGCCAGTAGGTCCCGATTAGAACGCAAACCGTCCGTGTGTGCACTGGAGCGAACTTCTCTGCCAAGCCGGATTGCCGTGAGCCATTGAAAGATTCTGAGCAAATCGTTACTGTGGGACTCTTAAGTCAGGAAAATCTTCGATGGATCTCGTATCAATTGATGAGCAACGACAGCTGTTTATTTCCCCGTCAATCGATGACTGGAAGTCGATTGAGGATCATGGAATTACGGCGGTGATAGACCTGGACGGTGATCTCGATTTGGGCATTCCAAACATTCCCAACCACATGCTGTATGTCTACTTTCCCATCCGCGATGAGGGCCTGCCGGATTTGAACAAGCTGCACGCGCTGGCGAGGCTGGGGGCTCGATTGGTGGCCAACGGGGAGAAAGTTCTGGCGCACTGTGGCATGGGTTTCAACCGGTCGGCACTGGTCGCGGGAATGGTGCTGACCTATCTGGGAATGAAAGGTGAAGATGCTGTGGCGCTTGTGAGGGAAAAACGGCCCGGCGCATTGTTCAACGAAAACTTCGCGGCCTTTCTGACGGCGCTGCCTTCCAACACTGCGGCACCGGGCACGTCTTAGGAATTGACTTGTGGGATTTGGCGGAATAGGGAAAATGGGGTCAAGCAGGAATCTGCTGGTGAGCGGGCCGCATGGATTGTACGGCAGCAATAGTTTTGGTCTAGGTTACCCTGTGGATGTCCGGCTTCCACCTTCTTTGGTGTTTGGTGGTTTCCTTTTGTCTCAGGAGCCAAAGAACGACGAGGATTCCGGCAAGCGACCCTAGTGCAATAAATAGGTACATAAAACCGCCTTATTTCGTGCTCGAGATGGGAAGACCTGACTCAACTGTCCCGTTATTTTTAGAATAGGTGAGCTTGGAGCGACGCTGGCAACTATTTGGAGTTGTGTAGTGGGATTGTAAACAGGGCAGGAAATGCTTGAGGCCTCGACGCTCGCCAAAAGTGACCCACTTTTGCTCGCCAAGAATGGACCACATCGAGATCACGCTTTTGTAAACAGTAGTCCCAACGTAACCACTCTCCTGGCATGAGCTATCTTCACTTCAAAGGGCCTTTCATGCTTTTCGAGATTTGCGCTAAGTGCTTTTACTTTTATTCGCTTACCACTAGAATCGCAGTTTTTGTTGGCGCGCGCCAAATGGGCAAAACGCGGGGGAGATCACCGTGTGGGTCTGCTTCAGCTTGGAAGGAAGGAAGCGTGATTGCGAGGCTTTCAAGCTGGGCCGGTTTTGCCGAGCAAACATGGGTCAATTCTCGGTAGCGCCGAAGGCTTGAGGGGAGGGAAGCAACGGCTGAGGCGTTCGGCAAGAGGCAAGCCCTAGCCTGAGTTTCCGAGTTACAGCTCGTTTGTCACCGCCTATAGAGCGAAAAGGGCCAATGGGGGCGGGTTCTGAGGCGTCGGGCGGCAAGGAGAGGCGTATATACTAACTGGCGAGAAAACGGTCCAGCTTAAGCGCGCGGAAGATGCGGTCTTGTTGAGGATCGAGATGAGTCATGGCGCGCTCAGCACGGGGTCGGCCTCCCAGATGAGGCTTTTCGGTGTTGTGAGCGGGATAGTAGTTGGTGATCTCCTTGATATGTTTGAGTTGCTCGATGAGGTGGGACTGAGTAACCTGCACTCCCGCCTGGTGCACTCGACGGTGAAGCAGGGATACGAGCGTCAGTGCGAGAACGCAGTAAAACGCATGGACGCGAAGCATGTGGTCGGTCCAATGGTGGGGAGGGGAAAAGCTGATGAAGTAGGGATCTTTCATGTCTCGGAAAGCTCGCTCGACGTGATGTTGGCCGCGATAGCCAAAGATGATTTCTTCGTCGGTCAGATCGGTGCGATCGGTGAACAAAATCCTCTTGTCAAGAACGCGTTTCTTTAGTTTCTGGTAGGCATCGTCGTCGGTTCCAAAAGCAATCCCCAGGCGCTTGTGTTTGCGAGTCACCTTGCCCCAGAGAAAATCCGCGATGTACTGGCCGGAGATGATGGTATCCAGATTCTTCTGGATACTCTCGGCAGTGTAGGGCTTACCCCTCCATCCGGGTTCATGGCTGCGGACGATGCGTTTCTCGAGATCCCGCAGAGCACGAAGCTTCTTGGCCAAATGCTGCCGGATGCCACGAATTTGTCCCCGGAGCAATGCACGGCTTCGGGTGATGACAATCGTGCGCTTTTCCCCAAAGACTTCCTTCTCGGTGCGATACACCCGCACGCCCGCGAAACGGGAATCCGCCAGGGAACGAAACTGTTCCAAAGGAATGTTCAAAAGATCCTGATGTTGGGTGGGGACCAAGGAGCCAATGAAATGGTAGGGAGACCCTTCGAGATCCTGAAAGTTTTCCTCCGAATTATTCCCCTTATCGAAAACCAGAGTGATGCTCTGACATTTCTCTCGGAACATCTGGTAGCGAGCGACCAGATCGTCCAGAACCCGGCTGAAGGTGACCGAGTCGTTCTGGTTCCCTTCGTAGATCTGCGAGAAAAGAGGGATATGAAAATCCCAGGAGACCAGCAGCGCCAGGCCCACGATGCGCAGATCGGTGCGTTTGGACTTGGCGTGTCCTCGCTGCGCCAACCGTGCGGGGTTCTCCGAGGAAAGGAACGTGTCGAAGTTGGTGGTGTCGTAAAACAGCGTTTGTAGATCGACCTTCCATTCCTCCACCAGTCGCCGCGTGATGTCGTTTTCGATCCGCTGCAACGTCGATTCGTCCAGATAGTTCATGTGATCCCAAAAACGCTGACTGCGCAAGGCGGCCGAGCGCAGCGGAAGGAGCCGGACCAAAATTGTATTCCGGTACCAGATGCCGAGCTTGCGTTTGCTGGCCGGGGCCAGCGCCCGGTTGAGGGCGGCAAGAAGGAGGTACTCGCCCACCGAAGGTCCCTGGTTTCGTTTGCGGGCATGGGTGTCGATAGTTCGAACGATGTCCAGTTGTTGCGCGGTGTCCCAAAGTGCGGCGGTGGCACCGAAATCCCGCTCCTCGGCGTAGAGGGGACGTCCCGGAGCCTCGGAGAGGCGTTCGAGCAGCTTCTGTGCGGTACCGAGATGGCGCACGACGCGGATGCGCGGCCGCCCGCGCTTATCGCGAAAGGATTCGACGATGCGCCAGTAGCGGTTCCCGCGGACGGAGTAGGATTGCAGGCTCGCCATGATTCGTATATACACAATCTGGTACGTGCTGTCAATGGGAAACACAAGAGGTTGTGGTACCGTTCTCAGCTCTGTAAATAGGCACTTTTCAAGACATGGGAGATTCGGGCCGTGGGAGGGAAAAAGAATTAAGATTAGTATATACAATCCAAATGGCGCCTGCGGACAACGGAACCCTCCGGCGAGGGATAACGTCAGGTGAGCGGAAAGGGCGTCATTGCTGGCGATTTCACTGCCACGCTTGGCGGTCTATTCGAAGCAGAAACATGCAGATAAACTACATACTACGGCTAACCCGGAAACTCAGGCTAGACCTTTACGACGATTTTGCCGATTTGTTCGTTGGATTCCATGTAGCGGTGGGCTTCGACGATTTGCGCTAATGGGAAGACGCGGTCAATGCGCGGTTTGAAGTTGCCCGCTTTGACGCGATCGAAAACATAGCGCTCGGCCTTGGCTCTGGCATCCGGGACAGCCGTTAATTCATGGAGAGTGTATCCACGAACCGAGAGACCTTTGCTCAACGCGGCGAACAGGGGGAAGGGAGTTGCCTCGGGAGCGAGTGCTCCGTATTCAAAGATTGTTCCGCCAGGAGCCGCAGCTTGAGCTAGCTGCTCGAGGCCTTTGCCTGCAATGGGGTCGAAGATTACGCGCGCGCCTTTACCACCGGTGATCTGGTTTACACGCGCGAGGAAGTCTTCTTCCTGAGTTGCAATTACGTGAGTCGCTCCAGCCTGGAGCAACGCTGACTTTTTTTTGGGTGTGCGCGTGGTGGCGATGCTGATCGTTGCTTCGGCTTTGGCCATTTCGATTGCAGCAATGCCTACGCTGCTGCTCGCTGCGGTAATGATTACGAAGTCGCCTTTTGTAATGTGGGCGAGGCGAATCAACGCGCCGTAGGCTGTCAGATATTGCATCCAGATGGATGTGCCTTCTTCGGGCGTGAGGTTGTCTGGATAAACAGCCAGGGCGCTGGCGGGGACAATCGCGAGTTCGCCGTAAACACCGTATTTCGTCATGGAGAATGCCGGGACAGTGCTGGCCTTTTTGCCAAGCCAGCTTTTGTCCACCTCTGGGCCGACCGCAGCGACGACACCGGACGCTTCATAGCCGAGCTTTGAAGGGAACACTGGGGACTCGAGATATCTTCCTTGACGGAACATTACTTCCGCCCGGTTGAGGCCGATGGCTTTCACGTCCAGGCGGACTTCGCCCTTGCCAGGTTCGGGGATCGGCTCATCCTGAATTTTCAAAACTTCAGGACCGCCTACCAAATGGAAGCGGACAACTTTTGCAGTTTCCTTGGCCATGGCAATCTCCTTGAAATGCTACAGAGGTCCGAGGTGAGTAGAACTTGTCTCATGAATGGATGCGGAAGGGGAAAGGGAAAGGCTTTTCCTTAGGGGCGCTTCTCGCCCTGAGCTGAAGCTCAGGGTCTACCGATCCCACTTTTTGTTGTCCTTTAATGTCGGAGCTGAAGCTCCGACTCCCGAGTTGCCATTTATGAGATGGCTTTTAGATGCGACTGCATTGTTCACGGGCACATGGTGTGACTCGCGCACGACTGAGGGACCGCGCGGCGCGTTACCACTTTCGTTGATAGGGAAAGGTTTGGCTGCAGACGACCGTACCGTTTTGTTTCACAAAGATGGACACGAGGAGAAAGGCGCCTTCAACGGCGGGGCGGGTGAGGGAAGGATGGCCTTCAATGGAAAAATAGCCAGTGCCGACGGCAGATTTAAGCGTGGAGTGCGCAATAGTCAAACCCGAAATCTGCTTTCCATCGCGCGTGAGGGGAGCGGCGCCGACAGCCACGGAGTCGAGCGGGAAGGAGCCCTGGTAGGAATAATCAAGAGTTCCCACGAGAGTGTTTCCTTGCTCGCGTACTTGAATATTCCGGAGGGAGCAGGGAGATTGAGCAGCGGGGTGGGAAACGGCAGATGCCGTTTTCAAATCTGTCGCTGAAGAATCTTTCAGCGGTGCCGCGGGACCCTTGAAAAGGGTATAGATGACGTCGACAGTCGTGTCAACTGGGACTGGAATGCCGTGAAGCAAGGTGGGCTTGTAGCGCCATTGCTTAACCGCATTCATCGCGGATTGGAGAAGCAAGGGGTGACCCGATAAGGCATCCACTTCCTGGACGGTTCCGTCTTTGGCAATGATTAAATGCAAGCGCACGATACCGGAAACGTCGGTTTCGCGTGCGAGCGGCGGGTAGACAGGCTGAACCTTGCGGATCAATCTGGCCTCTTGAACGCCTCCGCTGACCGAAATTGGTTTCAAAGTATTTTTCTCGAGGGCAGTGTTTTTTGCGGTTGAGACAGGCGCAGGAGGTGCGGGCGCGACTGGTTCAACAGTTTTTTCGGCCGTGGAGAGATCGGGGAAGAGGTGTGACTTGTCAAAATCCGGTTGCAAGCGAAGAGTTTCGCGATATTCGGTTAGTGCCGTGTCATGCTGGCCTTTCTTTTCCAGAACGCCAGCGAGGGCGTAATGCGTTTCGGGATCTTGCGGGCTTTGTCGAAGGGACTCACGATACTCTGCAATGGCGCCATCCAAGTCGCCTTTTTGAAGGAGCGAACCGGCGAGGTTGTTGTGTGCCGCGGCATCATTTGGAGGGGCAACAACGTTAGGAACGCTGGGCGCCGCAGCGGTTTTGTTTTTCCCGCGGAAAATAGCAAGAGATCCGGCCAGACCAACGACGAGAATGACTACTAAGAGGATCAAGGCGCGGGTGCTCTGTAGTTGCTGCTTGAATTTTGATGGGTAGGCGGCGAGCTTCGGGCTAACGGGAGCGTCCACCGGCGCCCAGGCAGCCTTCTCTTTTTCGCGCTGGAGGCGCTCTTGAATTTGTAGTTCGCGTGCGCGACGATCGGCCTCTGCTTTTTCCTGGGCCTGGCGTTCGCGCAAAGCCTTATCACGCTCTTTGCGTTCACTTTCGGCTTTAGCAGCGCGCTCGGCCTCGGCTTTTTCCTGGGCCCGGCGTTCCCGCAAAGCTTTCTCACGATCCAGACGTTCTTTCTCGGCTTTCGCGGCACGTTCGGTTTCGGCTCTTTCCAGAGCCTGGCGTTCTTGCAGAAGCCTATCTTGCTCCTTACGTTCCTTCTCGGCTTGGGCGACACGCTCGGCTTCAGCTCTTTCCAGGGCCTGGCGTTCTTGCAGAAGCCTTTCTTGCTCCTTACGTTCCTTCTCGGCTTGGGCGACGCGCTCGGCTCCAGCTCTTTCCCTCGCCTGGAGCTCTGCCAAAATCTTTTCGCGCTCTTGGCGTTCTTTTTCGGCTTGGGCGGCGCGTTCGGCTTCGGCCTTCGCGGCAGCCTCTCGCTCGAGAGCGGCCTTGCGCGCGGCGTCCTGATCCGGAACCGGTTGTGCCGCGGGCTGGAGTTCAAATAGCTGACCTTCCTGCGAGCGCATATAGAGGGCTGGTGTGGCCCATTCCTGCCCGAACTCCTCCTTGAAGAGGGCCTTTCGGGCTTCACACACGGCCGCGTCCACTGGGTTACCTTCGGCCACCGCGCGATAAAACTCCTGGGCGAATTCTTTTGCGGCCGCATCGCTGATCTCGAATTGCATAGCGATAACGGCGGGGACGCGCTGCTGCAAGAGGCTTTGGGCAACGCCGGAAAAGGGGTCCTGGCGAGAGCTGCGCGCACCCTCGCAAGCGTTCAATACGGCGAGGCGAAGGGAGCGATGATCGCGGAGAAGCATGCCGAGCAATTCGCCACGGACTGGATAAGACATGGCGCTGTCATCTTCGAATTGCAGCACGCCATCCTGTGCAATATCGTCAAAACCGCCGTGGCCGATGAAATGCAGGACGTGGAATGGTGTGCCGCGAGCACGAAGGCGCAAGGCGTCCAGCGTGGCCGCAGGCAGACGCTCGAGGACGATATGGCCGGCGTCCAACAGATCTCCGAGGGCTTCGGTGAGGCGCTGCCATTCTCCATCCGTGTCGAGGCGTTTGAGATTTCTTGGTCCGGCAATGACTACCAGGACGCGGAGCGGCAAGGCCACGCGCAGAGGCGCGATGCGCTGGGGAAGGTCGAGAAAACGCACCAAGGGAGTTTCGGTGGAGGTGGTAACGAAATGATTCTGATTGGCGTCGTAGAGGAATTCCCAAGGCAAGTCGCCGAGAGCGGGAACATCGGTCAAGCGCAAGCGGATTCGCAGGCCGTGCTCCCTGTCCGCGGCTTGTTCCATGCTGCCGCGAAGTTGGGCAATCATTTCGCCGGAAAAAATGGAGTTGAAGAGTTTGCCGCCAAATTCCTTTGCAGCTTGCAACTCGGGAGCGTCCACACGGCGCATGCTGCGGCGGACTTGTCCAATGCGGGCCAGGAAATTGCCAAGCTCGACGTCAGTGAAAGGCAAGACAAAGTCAGTGGTGGCCTGGCCGGTGGGAGCGTTGAGGAGACGGACGCGATACTTGTCCCCCGCGGGCTCGATCTGGACGTCGAAATCGTCGTACTTTAGGGTCACGGCTGTTTCCCGGCCTGGTTCTTCTTCCAGGTCAAATTGATCTTGAAGTTGGCTTCCCCGGCAAGCTTGGCGATGATTGCGCCGGACTCCGCACTCATCTTCACACCAAATTCGACGGCGACCTCATCGGGTGGTTGGGCCAGCGAGCTAAGTTGGTGAAGGATGGCTTCGGCGGCGCCGCGGACGTTTTCAAGGGCGGACTCGAATGTGTCGGTGGCTTGATCGATGGCTTGTGTTGCGGGAGACGAGCCGCGCATGGCTCGTCCTGGTGAGCGCTCGGATTCGTCTACCTCCACAAAAAGGAAGCCGCCGTCTTTCATCGGGAATTTTGCGACTGGGGACAAAGGGCACCCACCTTCGAATCCGTAATTCCTAGTTCCTAAACCGTCAGACTAATCAATGATTTTTCAAAGGGTCCGAGTATAAAACTACCCCGGGGCCCTGGCAATAAGTTATTACCGGTCTTGGCCTTGCACCTTTTGCCTTGTTCCGGGGATGAGACGGAGAAGAGCAAGAGGTATAGGGGTGAAAAGGTATAAGAGTTCGGGGGTGCAAGGAAGTGGAAAAATGAGGCATGGTTCCTATTAGTGACTTGAGGCGGGAAATCGTATCAGTGGGGGGGAAGACGGGCAGGTGGAGGCTCTTTGTTAGGGGCGGCCGGCAGACGGGATGACAATTTTTGTTGTGGCCTCGCGTAGGCGGGGAGAAGAGGTTGGAGGGTTAAAAGTTGAAAGTTCAAAAGGTCGGAAAAGCTCAAAGATAACGCAGAGGCGCAGGGAACGCTGAGGTCCGCAGAGAAAGAAAAAGAGAAGAAAACCGAGCATCCGGGTGCAAAACCGGTACCTGGGGCCCGCTGTGGTGGTGCTCCGGTCCCTCCACCACGCGGCCCGACGCGCCACAATTCAGCGCGGAAGAAGAGATCGGGCCGCTCCGGCCGGAATGACAGGTTGTGTGGTGCGACAAAAAAGGAAAAAGCTTACACAGAGAGCACAGAGAGGGAAAACCCAAGACTTAGGCACAAACTTTGTGCCTGGAGCAGCCGGAATCCGATACCGGGCGGGTGGACGGACGGCAGTATTGTCCGCTCGAAATCTGGGTGCTGTTGTGCTTGGCGTCACAGCCCAGGGCAGTAAGAGTCGCTGCACCAAGTCTGTCCTTATGAGCACTGTCGAAACGTCGCACGAACAGTTATGTTTCAGGCAGATGTTATGACAAGCAGGGAATCTACCTCTCCAGCCACCTCGCCTGTCAGGAAGCCGTTTCATCAGTAGTGGCTCACAGAATCGGGTAGCAAGTGTCTGATCAACGGAAGATGCAGACACGCCATTGGGACTCACAGGAGTCAATTTTGGGCAGGATTATCTGTTCGACCTAGGGAGAAAACAATGAAAGGCAAAGTCGTATTCGGGTTACTTGCAGTGCTCCTCGTGTTATGCAGCTCTGCCTCCGCGCAAACCAGGCTGCAGCTAGGAGCCAATTGGGATAACGGGTCTTCGATTACTGGCACCGTGACGCTCGCGCATAACTGCGTGTACATGAATGGCCAGCTTGTGTGTTCCGTGGTGGACTATGTGGGACAAACTACGGGATGGACGACACTGGCATCGTTTCAACTTGTTGCGGATACGCTTTATCAGGTGACGCTTGTTACCTCCAACCCGTCCAGCAAACTGCCGGTGACACTTACGTTCCCATTCATGTTGCCGAGCGGAATCATCAGTCCCGCGAGCATTTTAGCGGCCAGCTGCAGAGTAACAATCGCCCGGGCGACGAATGAGCTTGTAAAGGGAGGAATGAAGTTTGATGTGACGATATGAACGTGGGAAGTTTTCATTGAACGTCGGCAATCGAGTGTGATGTGAGATTGCGTAATTCGGGCACCCGGGCGTGCTCAGTGCGAGTGAGAGCTTCTGCACGGTTGATTGAAATTGGTGGACGTGACAGGGTTCGAACCTGCGACCTCGTCGTTGCGAACGACGCGCTCTCCCAGCTGAGCTACACGCCCAATCCTGCTTTAAGCTAACAACATTGTACTTCAACCACTTACCTGATTTCCAGTTGGGACCATTGGGACCATGATCATCCGTTTTTTGCCAGCTCGGACACGACTTTCCGTCGATACTCGGGCGGAAAATGAGTGTATCTGCTGGTGGTTTTCAACGAAGTATGGCCCACCCATTTCTTGATCAGGTCGCCAGGTACGTTGTTCTGCTGCAGAACTGAGATTCTACCGTGACGGAATGCATGAGTCGTCCCGAGAGGAATCCCGAGCTTCTTGCAGAGCGGTTTCAGTACATGCCTATTCACGTTATTTACCACCAGTGGAGTTCCGTTCTTTGTTTGGAAGACCTGGCCACTCTGACGATCGCCAAGATATTGTTTCACCATCGTCATTGTGTCCGGGTCGACATCGATTTGCCGATGACCCGCCTGCGTTTTTGGAGTCACTTCCTGTAACCGGTAAGTGCTCCGCCGAATGCGAATCACGGATTCCTCGAAGTCGAGATCATCAACATGAAGACCAGCTATTTCCCCGAAACGCATCCCAGTCGCAAACTGGAGAGCAAATAGGGATTTATACTGGCCTTCTGCTGCGCCGATGATCTTCACCGCTTCCTCTGGTGTAAAGTAACGTTGTTCCTTCTCGGGGATGCCTGGCAATCTGATCGTCCACTCACGTGTGGGTTTCCCGAGAATTAACTTCAGGATCTTCCACACGTTATGAATCGTCTTCGGTGCCAGTTTTCCCTCTTGCTGAAATCCTGAAATCCACTCCTGGACCTTCTTCTCATCAACCATGTCAATGGGAAGAGCCCCAAAAGAAGGAATCAGGTGTTTCTTGATGATGTAGTGGGACGAGTTCTGGGATGACGGTTTGTGCATGGGAAGGACGTTTTCTTCCCACCACTTGGCCTTTTCCGCGAACGATTCAACAGGTTTGATTGCATGGTCCAGATGAGCCTCAGTATTGACGCCCATCTCTTCCAGCAATGACCGGAGTTTCCGTTTCGCTTCAGGCTTCGTCATGTCCTTTCTCGGGCCGATTGCTATTGACTTACGCACCCGCGTGTCTTGACCAGGTACGTCACAATAGAATCTGCCATGCCACATATCACCTTTTGCTACTACACTTCCAGCTTGACCACTGCGTCTCGCCATGGATCTCCTCTATCCTTGACTTGACGCCTCTTTATTGGGGCAGACTTTCGCCTCCCCCAAACTCGATAAACTCTTTGATCCTACTACAACAGCAATGCTGTTCTCTTGTCCGGAACTATTCCCCTTCTGCCCGCGCACGTGTGTACCTGATTGGCGGTTTAGTTCAGTTCAGGGCTCATCGCAGCCTCCAACGAAGTCATATTGGAGGTCATATTGTTTATTTCTATAACGTTTAGGCGGTCGAACGTGAGTTCGCCCGCGGTGACGTTTGGGAGGACGGCGATGAGGAGATGGGATCGGTTACAGGATGCATATGTCGAAGAGTACCGGGCAAGAGGACTCAGTGCGCAGTCGGTGGCGTGCACGCAGGCACGGCTAGACCGCTGGGGACGCTGGCTGAAGGGGCGTCGCCCACGCATTGGCATCGAGCGCATCGATGCCGAGCTGATCACCCGTTACGTGGCAAGTTGCTCGAGCTTCCGTGCCAAGGCGACCGTTTCGGGAACGCTGAGCTCGATGCGCGGCTTCGGTGACTACCTGGTGCGCCAGGGACTGTGGAAGATCAACCCGTTGCGTTGGATGAAGGGGCCGAAGGTCACTCCCTACAGCCGCTTGCCGAAACGGATTGATCACGCGCACATGGAAGCGATGTGGCGCGAAGCGGCGAACCGTCACGGTAAATACAGTTCGTATTTGTGGATTGCGGTGCTGGCGTTGCTCTACGGCACAGGCCTGCGTCGCGGCGAGTTGGAGCGGCTGAACCTCGATGCCTTGGATCGCGGCGAAGGAACCTTGCGCATCGATGGCCGCAAGACCGGACGCGAGCGCTGTGTGCCGTTGCCGGAGATGGTGCTGCGGTGCCTGGATGCGTATCTGCCGCTTCGCCACAACCAACTCGAAGAGACGAGATGCTGTGGCGAGTGCGCTCTTTTGGTGAGCCGCACCGGCAAGCGTCTCAGCGGCCAAGCGATCAGCAACGGGATTCACTCCATCGCACGTCATGCGCAAGTGCCGATTCACAGCGTGCATCAGTTTCGGCATAGCTGCGCCTCCGATCTGCTGGAGGCCGGCGTGCATTTGGCGGAAGTGCAGCGCATTTTGGGGCATTGCGTTATCCAGACCACGGTGCGCTATGTGCACATTGCTGATCCGCAGCGCCGCGCGGCGATGGCTCTCCATCCGCTCAACGATTGGCTGGTACCGGCGCAACAGGGGGTAAGCGCATGAAAAGCACGAACACCGTGAAGATGGATCCGTGGATCGAAGGTTACTTGAGCTATCTCGATAAAGTGGGACGCAAGACGCCGCGCACGGTCATCGATGTGCGTTGCACGCTGCGCCGTGCCATCCGCCGATTTGAGACCGTGCGTCCCGGTGTCGCGCTGTGGCATCTGCAGCTGGAAGATTACTTGCATTGGCTGGAAGCCGAGCGTCAGGGCGGATGCACCGAGAGCACCTTGGCGAAATACCTCAGCCACGTGCGCGGATTACTCGAGTACGCCTGGCGCAGCGGCCGCACCGAGCGCAACGTGCTCGATGGATTTAGTCTGCAGCATTCGCTGCCACGCACGGCGCCGAAGTCACTCAACCTGGAAGAAGCGGAGAGGCTAGTCGAAGCCACCACTGCTCCTGGGCCTACCGCCCGACGCGATCGCCTGATCATCTTGCTGCTGTATGGTTGCGGGTTGCGCACGAGCGAACTATGTGCGCTCGATGTCGCACATGTGAACCGCGAACGCCAGGAACTGCTGATCCTCAGGGCCAAAGGGGATCGCCCACGCGCCATTCCCATCCCCGAGGCGCTGTACACCGAGTTGCTGGCCTATCTGCTGGAGCACGGGAAACGCGGGCCGCTGTTTCGCACCTGCATTCATAAGCGCCGTCTGCGAAGCCACGATGTTTGCGAGATTGTCACGGCCGCTGCAGCGCGTGCAGGACTGCGAGACGACGTTACCCCACGCACCCTACGGCACAGTTTTGCCACGCACTTGATGGATCGCGGCGTCGATCTGGCCATCATCGCCTCGCTGATGGGGCATCGCAGTCCTCAGGAAACCGGCGTCTACCTACATGTTTTGCCGGGGCGACAACAAGCTGCCGTGCGCAAGCTAGCGATCGGAAATCAGTAAATGAGGACATACCGGAAGTCTGTGAGGTTGGCGATCGTCGTTTCCAGGCCATGCCAACGCGAGATTTTTTATCGAAACCATGGAATCGGAGGCTGCTCATGAAATGGTCGTTCTGGATCGAGCTTTACATCCGCACCCACTGCGTCGCGAGGGGCTTGCGTCCGCTGACCCTCGTCGCTTATGAAGATGCCCTGCAGCAGTTCCGCGAATGGGTGCGTGTCGTGCTGTCGGATCGCGCACCGGATCAGATTACGGCGCGCGATGTGCTCGCTTATCTGCAGTATCTGCGTGAGGTGCGTGGGAACGGAGATTCTGCTGTGAACCGTGCCGTGGTGGTGCTGCGGCGTTTTTATCGTGCCATGGTGGCCATGAGCTATCTCGATCACGCGGCGAATCCCCTGGTCGGTTTCCCATCGATCAAGGCCGTACCACGCAAGCTACCGGTCACGCTCTCCACAGACGAAATTCGTCGTTTGTTGGACGGACCCAAACCTGACACAGTGATTGGCCTGCGAGATCGTGCGATGCTGGCTCTGTTTTATGGTACCGGCATCCGCGCTTCCGAGTGTGCTTCGCTACGCAACGGCGGAGTCGATCTGACGCAGTTGACCATCACCGTGCAAGGCAAGGGTGGCCACGAGCGCGCCATCGCGATCAGTCCGGAACTCGCCGCGGTGCTGCGTAACTACGTGCAGGTCCGTGGTCCTGCGATCCCCGCTGCGCCATTCTTTCGCTCGCGCTTCGGGCGGACGCTGTCGCGTGGCAGCGTCTACGAACGCGTACGCACATGGGGCCAGCGCAGCCGCGTCGGTTTCCCACTCTCACCACATCGGCTGAGGCACACCTGCGCAACCCACTTGGCCCGCGCCGGCGTTGCCTTGGTGACCATTCGTGATCTGCTCGGCCATCGGCTGATCACCAGCACGCAGATCTACTTGCATGTCACTGCTGATGATCTTCGCGTTGCCGCAGCGCGTCATCCCATCAGCACACTGCTCAACACCGTCAAGCATTTGCTTGCGCCCGGACCACTGCCATTCCAGAAAGCCCGCGCGTTTTCCTGCAGCGGATAGCGCGCTATCCGCTGCAGGAAACAGTCACAACCCATCCCTTCTCACACACCGCCGGCACGGTGACAGTGAATTGCGCTCCGAAACAGTCTTGAAACGTAAATCGAGTTAGTTCTTGGCTCTGAAACACTCTGAGAGTAGTATCAATCTCGGTGTCAGCCTTGTTCGCACTCTCTCACGGAGACTGTTGCACTTCTGCAAGCGACAAGAATGGCACTGCCGACGAGCCCCGCACTCGAACT
>CAWABP010000012.1:0-42183 GCA_963780315.1 Candidatus Acidiferrales bacterium
CATCACTGGAGCCGGAGCGGTCCTACCCGTCAAGCCATCTAAGAATGTAACCCTAGAGCTCCCCGTCGAGCCATTTGATATGTAACCAGAGAACGCTTGTTGTTGTTGTGGCTGTGGGAAAGTGGGAATCCCGAAGGGATTTCCAGACTCGCGAAGCGAGCGTCTTTTCCACAGCCTTTTCGCCGGCCACTTTGTGTCTGGCGGGACGCGAGCTGCTCCTGCGCTTTCAGACTGGCCCGCCGGTTCGCCAGGCGGTAAATCCGGTCGAGTTTCCTGTCGATGATTTTGGCTAACTGAAACGGATCGAGAGATGTTCGCAGTGCTTTCAGAATGGACAGTTGCGCCGCATTCCCCTGCTTCGATGCCACCACCCACTCGAAGGGAGTCTTCGGACCATCGTAGACGCGCCGAAGTTTCGATCCCACGTGAATCTTCTTTCAGCAGCTTCACCGAGGGCAGGTACAGATTCAGCCATAAGCGCCACTCTCGACGGTACAGGTCGTTCATAGCATCGACCGCGTTTTGCGTGTCATAGCGTTCCCACCCAAGTAGCCTTCCGTACGTGCGTCCAGTTCTTTTGCTCGATGTGCGCGTTGTCGTCCTTCTTGTACGGACGCCCTCGCGTGAGTTGGATCTGCTTCCGTTCACACCAGGCCTTGGGATCCCAGTTGATAAATTCCAATCCGTTGTCCGAGTCCAGGCCCAAGAGCCGGAAGGGCAACATTCCCTCGATCTCATCCAGGGCCGCCTGGACAGCGGTTTGCCCCTTCCCCAGCAGGGCCCGCGTTTCTGTCCAGGTGGTTTGAATGTCGGTGATGTTCAGCGAATAGCCGAACTCTCCATCAGCCGAATTCCCGGAATGCGAGACCAGATCGACTTCTGTGAAGCCGGGAGACTTTACGTCCCAGTTGTCGGTTTTCACCGGGATGTGGTGCTTTAGCAAATAGCCCGGCTTGGTGCGCCCGTAAATCCGCCGCTTGTGTTGGTTTTTCTTGACCGCCAATCGACGGTCCATCTGCCGCGGACTGATTCAGAGCAATTGCTTCTCGATCTCTGGGCTTAACTTGAAACGTTTGCGGATCCAGGGCATCCAGGCCGGCAGCAGTGCCTTCAACCGCGCCGACCAGGGATAGCCGGCCGCCTCCCACACGCTCGTCAGCACGCTCCGCAGTTCGTGCCCATCGCTTTCAACCGCGTTTTCGCACGGGCCGAGCGGGTCCCTTGCCCGGCGCTGGGCCATTCAATATGCGTATGGCGTATTTTCGGTGGTAGCCCGTGGTCAGACAGAATTCGTTCAGCATTTCCCGTTTCGCCTTACGATCTGCTTTGAGATACCGCCCATAAATAACTCGGAAATACTCCCATCTTGCCTTGCGCCCCAAATGAACCCTCCCCAAATCGTCTTTGTCTCGGGTTACATTCTAAATGGCGCGACGTTGTACCCTCTGGTTACATTTTAGACGGCGCGATACGGAAGGTGGCCAGCCAGCGATGTTTGTCGTATACTGTCTGCCCTGCCCTAGAACGTTCGCACTCGAGGGGGCAACCATGAGGAACCAAACGCTAGATCACGATTCTTCGAACCTTTTCCCGTGGTTGGGTTTGCGGTTGAGCGGAGCACGGCGATGCCCCTACTGCAACGGCCATTCCATCAACCGGGAGAGTCGGCGGGGCCTCTGGCAGCGCGCCATCTGCGCGGTGATGGCGGTCCGGCCGTACCGCTGCAATGGTTGTGACCGGATTCATTACGCGCGGCCGGGCAAGTCCCGCGACGACTGAACTATCAGCGTGATGCGACTGAAAGGCCTTCTCGCAGAGAATCATCAACTGGTTTTATTTTTCTAACAGGTTGCTGGAAAACTTCCATCCCGTCATTCCGGACGGAGTCTGCGCAGTGAGGTACGGTTTTGCATCGCACATTTCTTGTGCGATGAATCCCTCTTTCTTGGGCTCCGGCGAAGAGAGATTCCTCGTTTCGCTCGGAATGACGGGCCAAGCCACTTTTCCCGAAGCCTTCTAAATCAATCTCTCCCCAAGCCACCACCTTTTCACCCCCAAACAACCGTTCGCATCGGCATCACGTTTTCCTCAGCCGCCCCGCGAACCTATTGACATCTCCCGAAGGAAAGGCGCAGGCTGAGGCGAAATTGTGGTTTGCTCTAAATTCTGCGGGCTCGCTCCTCCCACCTTAAGGATCGGCCATGACGGCAGCCGGAAAATCAAAATCCCACAAAATCCTGGTCGTCGACGTTGGCGGCACGCACGTGAAAATGTTCGCTTCGGGACAATCGGAGCCCCGAAAATTCGACTCCGGCCCAAGCCTGACCGCCGGCAAGATGGTCAAACTGGTCAAAGCTGCCACTCGCGACTGGCAGTACGACCGCATCACGCTCGGCTTTCCCGGCCCCATCATCAATGGCCACGCGCTGCGCGAGCCTCACAACCTCGGCTGCGGCTGGGTTGGGTTCAATTTCTCCAAAGCCTTTGGACTCCCCGTCAAGATCATCAACGATGCCGCCATGCAAGCCCTCGGGAGTTACCAGGGCGGTTCCATGCTGTTTCTCGGCCTCGGCACGGGTCTCGGCTCGGCGATGATTGTCGACGGCGTTCTGGAGCCTATGGAACTGGCCCACTTGCTTTACCAGAAGGGCAAAACCTACGAAGATTACCTCGGCTTGCGCGGCATCCAGCGCCTTGGCAAAAAGAAATGGCGCAAGCATGTGGCGAAGGTCGTCAAGAATCTGAAGACCGCCTTGGAAGCCGATTATGTCATCCTCGGTGGCGGCAACACCAAGAAACTGGGACGCATTCCCCCCGGCGCAAGGTTCGGAAGCAATGGCAATGCTTTTCTCGGCGGTTTCCGCCTGTGGGAAAGGAACTCCAAGGGCTGAACACAGCTTGAACAAGGAACTTGCCGCTGCACACGGATAGAATTCATTCCTCTGAACTGAGCTCTGTGCAATCGGCTGCTTGAAGAACATTGCGGCTTGCGGCTTGTTCGTGCGCCGTGCGCCGCGCCCTTCCCCACGCGAAATAGCACAGCGTGATGAACAACAGCCACGGCACTCCGGCAAGCATGGTGATGTGGAAGCTGGGCACCCACCACGTGGAAATCAGGACGCCGAGCAGCGCAACGATACCCACCAGCGAACTCCACGGTCCCGGCGGGGCGAAGTGGACAACTTTTTTCCCCGCGAGCTCGGCGGCCCGGCGGAATGCGATGTGCGTCGTCAAAATGGTTATCCAGACGAACGGAGCGGCAAAGAACGCCACGCCAATCATGAATACGAACGCGGAGTTGCGCGAAAACTCGGAAAGAATCAGCGCGGCGACCATGCCCACGCTTGATGCCAGCACCCCGTAAACGGGCATGCCCCGTTTGCTGAGGCGGCCCAGCGCCGCGGGCGCGTATCCTCCGCGCGAAAGAGAGAACAGCATTCGCGAGGCGAAATAGAGATTGCAGGTTGCGGAAGAAAGCGCTGCGGTCAGCACCACGAAATTCATTACATGCCCGGCGGCGGGAATGCCCACGATCTCAAACACGCGAACGAACGGGCTTTCGCCAAGGCCAATCTGCGTCCAGGGCACGATGCCCACCACCACCGCCAGTCCACCCACATAAAACAAAAGCAGAATCAGCACCGTTTCCCGCAGCGCGCGCGGCACCGCAACTTTTGGGTCCGCCGCTTCGCCCGCCGTGGTGCCCACAATCTCCAGTCCCATATAGCTGAAGATGGCCATAGTCACTCCCAGCGCCACGCCGGTCCATCCATTGGGAAGGAATCCACCATGCGCGGTGAAATTGCCCGTCCCGATGCGCGGAAATCCAATTCCAAAAAGAAGTGCGGCGCCAAGCGCCAGAAATACAACGACAGTCGCGACCTTGATCATCGCGAACCAAAACTCAAATGTGCCAAAACTTTCAATGCTGATGGTGTTGATGTAAATCATGGCCAGCGAAAAACCAGCAATCCACACCCATGCCGGCACGTGCGAGAACCAGTATTGGCAATAGATCGCAGCGGCCACCACCTCGCTGCCGATTATCACCACCATGCAAATCCAGTAGGTGTAGCGCACCGCGAAGCCCACCCACGGGTGCAGATACATTTCCGCGTGCAGGCCAAACGCCCCGGCTGCCGGATGCTCCACGGACATTTCCGCCAGCGCCCACATCACCGTGAGCGTGATGAAGGCTCCCGCAAGAAAACTGAGGAACACAGCGGGCCCCGCCAGCTTCACGGAAATGGCGCTGCCCAGAAAAAGGCCGGTGCCCAGCGTGCAGCCCAAGCCGATCATGGCCACCTGGCGCGGGCTGAGTTTCCTCCGCAGCCCGGATTCGCGCTGGACTTCCGCTTGCCGCTGCGCCTCCAGAATGGAAGGAGTTGTATCGTTCATCGTGCCCGAGCACTTTGAACGCGAGCCGCATCACCGGCAATACTACGAAAACACTAGAGACACGCTCGGCCAGCCTCTGTAATGTCTGGGAGCTTTCTCGTCGGGGATTATCGGGAGGGCACGGCTTTAGCCGTGTCGAATGACTCCAGAAAATAAGGGGTTTTAACCCCTGAGGCGGTTAAGCCGTTTGTCAAACTGGCACCCCCAAAGACACTCGACATTGAAGATTGGAGGCAATGAAAATGAGAACGACGCGAATCGCGTTTTACGCTGCGCTACTTTTTTCGATCGCTGCGCTTGGCTTGGTCTGCTTCGCCGATACGCCGGCGAAGACGCTTAAGGGCTACGTTTTGGATTCGGCCTGCGCGTTCACTAAAGGCCTCGACAAGCCCATCAGCAAGGAGTGCGCCGTCTCTTGCGCCAAGGCGGGCTCTGTGCTCGTCATCCTCGCCGATGATGGCACGATTTACTGGCCCATCGGGGACACCATGCCATCCACGGGCCAGAATGGAAAGCTATTTCCCTACGCGGGAGAAAAAGTCACGGTAACCGGCAAAGTGTATGAACGCGGCGGCTCCAAAGCCATCGTCATCGAAAAAATCTCCGCAGCAACTCCCAAATAGGTCTTACGACAACGTAGAAGTTGTGGAATCGCAACCGGGCTCACTTCTACCGCTGAAGTTTATCCTCGGGATCAAGCTCACCCTCAAAAGCCCGCAATAGCTCTTCTGGAAGTGGTGCGTTGAAATCATCGGCAATCTTGATCGTCTCGCCATAGGCTCCGAGTATTCGTTTAGCCCTACGTTCCATCGATAGCAGAGGACTAATTCGAAGCTAATTTGTTGAGGATCCGTGGGTTGGGTTAGACTAGCAAATATTCTAGTGTTCTCATGTATTCGTCAATATAGTTCTTTACAAGAGTAATATAATGTGATTATGTGTTCACATGTATATCTCTTCCGTCCCCAACCGCAACTCCCCGCCCGCCATCCTCCTCCGCGAAGGTTGGCGGGAAGGCAACAAAACCCGCCAGCGCACCTTGGCTAATCTCTCCGATTGGCCCCAGGAAAAAATCGAAACCTTCCGCCGCCTACTGCGCGACGAGCCTCTGGTCTCGCCGCACGACCTGTTCACCACAGAAATATCCGTTCCCCACGGCCATGTCCAAGCCATCCTGGAAATGATCGGCAGGCTCAAGCTGGATCATCTGATCTCGGTGCAGCGTTGCCGGGAACGAGACTTGGTCGTGGCCATGATCGCTCAGCGGCTGATTGATCCCTGCTCGAAATTGGCGACTACGCGCCAGTGGCACACCACCACGCTGGCCGAGGAGTTGGGAGTGGCCGAGGCCACCGAGAATGATCTGTACGAGGCCATGGACTGGCTTTTCGAGCGCAAGGAGCGCATCGAGAAAAAGCTGGCCGCTCGCCATCTCGTCGAAGGCGGCCTGGTGCTCTATGACGTTTCGAGCAGTTTCTATGAGGGACGCACCTGCCCGCTGGCACAATTTGGACACGACCGCGATGGCAAGAAGGGTCTGCCGATCATCGTGTACGGCGTGATGACCAATGGCGAGGGATGTCCGGTGGCGGTGGAGGTGTATGCGGGAAACACGGGCGACTCGACGACGGTAGGCGACCAAATCGAGAAGCTGCGGGAGCGCTTTAAATTGTCTCGGGTAGTGCTGGTGGGAGATCGTGGGATGCTGACCCAGCCGCAGATCGACAAGCTCAAGCAGCATCCTGGTTTTGGTTGGATCACGGCGCTGACCAGCACGGCGATTCGCGAATTGGTGAAGCAGGGGGCCTTGCAACTATCGTTGCTGGACCAGAAGAATCTGGCCGAAATCACTGCACGGGATTATCCCGGGGAGCGGCTGATGGTTTGCCATAACCCGGTGTTGGAGGAGGAGCGAAAGCGGAAACGGGAGGCGTTACTGGAAGCCACCGAGAAGAGCTTGGAGAAGATCAGCAAGGAAGTGACGCGACGCAAGAAGAAGGCGCTCACGGCTGTGGAGATTGGGTTGAAGGTGGGGAAGGTGCTGGGACGCTACAAAGTGGGCAAACACTTTGCGTGCAAAATCGGCGAGGGCAGCTTCGCCTGGAGTCGCCGTGCGCAGTCGATCGAGCAGGAAGAGAAGCTGGACGGGATTTATGTACTGCGCACGAGCGAGCCGGTGGAACGGCTTTCCGCGGAAGACACGGTGCGGAGCTACAAGAGCCTGGCGGAAGTGGAACGAGCTTTTCGTTGTCTGAAGGGGATCGATCTCTTGGTACGACCGATTCGGCACCGCACTGAGGATCGCGTGCCAGCGCACATTTTTCTGTGCGTGTTGGCCTACTATGTGGAATGGCATCTGCGCCGAGCTTGGGCGCCGCTGTTGTTTGAGGATGAAGAGCGGCGGGAGGAGCGCAAGCGCCGCGATCCGATTCTGCCGGCGAAGCCCTCGGATTCCGCCGAGCGCAAGAAGCGCTCGCATCAAACTGCGGATGGTCTTCCCGTGCACAGCTTCGAGAGCTTGCTGCGGGAGTTGGCCAGCCGGGCCCGCGTGACTTACGCGCTCAAACCGCAGAAGGCGGAGGAGAAAACAAATCTAACATTCCGGCAGGTACCGGAGCCGACGCCGGTGCAGGCCAGAGCCTACGAATTGGTTCGGATGTTCCCAGTAACCGGAAGGTGAATTTTGCGCTATCCCTTCGGAAATCAGCAGAATACTTTCTCGAACCTCGTGGAACTTCTGTTTAGCCGTGCGTGCGGTCACGGCCATCACTTGCTGTGCCCTCGCCTTCGATTTTCCAGCTTTGCTCTTTTTCTTCATTTCTCTATCCTACGCTAGGCCCGCAATCCAGGTAAATTTCTGCATTCCTCGCACTTCCCCTACGCCACTTTTCACGCCACAATAATTGTTTCGCTTCGCTGGTGCCCAATGACTCGCATCCTCTGCTCTGCCCTGCTCTTCGATATGGACGGCGTGCTGGTGGATTCCACCGCTGCCGTTGCACGAACGTGGACCAGTTGGGCCATAAAGCAGGGTATGGACCCGGAATATGTTATCAAGGCCGCTCACGGCCGCACGAGTTTCGCCTCCCTTCAGGCGATTCTTCCGCAAGAGTCGGACGCCGTGCATCGACGGGAAGACGCGGTGCTGCAACAATCGGAACTTTCAGACGTCGCCGACATCGTCGCTCTTCCCGGTGCCCGCGAACTCCTCGCCGCCATTCCTCCCGGCCAGTTTGCCGTAGTTACTTCCGCTATTCGCGAGCTCGCCGAAGTGCGCCTCCGCGCCGCCGGCCTCCTTGAACTTACGCGCCATCTTGTTTCCGCCAGCGATATCGAGCGCAGCAAACCCGATCCCGAGCCCTACCTAAAAGGCGCCGCCGCGCTTGGCTTCTCCGCTGCGCAATGCATCGTCGTTGAAGACGCTCCTTCCGGCGTGCGTTCCGGCAAAGACGCCGGCTGCCGCGTCCTGGCCATACGCACGACGACTCACGACTCGGAACTCCTTGCCGAAGGCGCCGACTGGATCGTCAACGATTGCGCTTCCATCCGCCTCGCCGCTCCGGTTACGCCAGGCCAACTTGAGCTGGAACTCGCCGACGATTCGGCAATCCCCGCGTTCCCCAAATAAGTTAGCGATTTTTGAACTCGCTACCTTCCTGTCCCTGGGCATTCCTGGCGATTCCATTTCCAGTTTGCTTTTTCCCCGCGCGAACGTATGATGGCGCCTGTTCCCCAAGGATTTTGAGACTTCACTTTGCCGCCGACTTCTGACAGCTCACTCACCGCGGAATCCGCCTCGTCCGTTCGCATCCGCAAGGAGCGCGGCAAACTCTTGCAAATTCTTGGCGTGGGCTTTGGCATCGCCGTGGCCGTGGGAAATTCGATCTCCGCCGGAATCGTGCGCACGCCCGGCGACATTGCCGCGCGACTCCCCAATCACTGGCTTTTCTTTTGCGCCTGGTTCGTCGGAGCGTTCTACGCTCTGGTCAGCGCCTTCCAACTTGCTGAACTCGGCGCTGCCATTCCCAAAAGCGGCGGCCAGTACAACTTCTCCCGGCGTGCGCTCGGCGATTATGCCGGATTCATCGTTGGCTGGAGCGACTGGCTCTCCACCTGCGGCACCACCGGCGCCGTCGGCATCGTTGTGGGCGAATACATGGCGCACATTTTCCCGGCGATGGACAGCGCCATGCGCATCAAGATTACTGCCGTCTCTGTAATTGTTATCTTTGCCTTGCTGCAATGGCGAAGCATCAGCATGGGCAGCAAAGTGCAGAACTTCACCACTGTTTTGAAGGCCCTGGTCTTCTTCGTCATGGTGATTGCTTGCTTTTCATTCGGTGGCCATGTACGTCATGTCGAAACCGCACCCATCTCCGTTCCCGCCGGCGCCGCACTGATCACGGCGCTTCTCTTCGGTATTCAGGCCACCATTTACACTTACGATGGCTGGGACGGCATCATCTATTTTGGCGACGAAATAAAAAATCCTGGCCACCTTGTGCCACGCGCCATCTTTGCCAGCCTGTTTTCCATCGTTTTCATCTATCTGCTCATCAACGCCGCCGTCCTTTACGTCCTTCCCATGCGCGAAATTGCCGGAAACAATTTCTCGCTGGGCCTGGCTGCACAGCGCGTTTTCGGACCGCATGGCGATACCGTTTTTCGTTCCATCATGATTCTTGCGCTGTTCAGCTCCATCAACGCTTTGCATCTGATGGGCGCGCGCGTCATCTATGCCATGAGCCGCGACGGCCTGTTCTTCCGCAGCGTTTCCCGCATCAACAAGGGCGGCACGCCAACACTTGGATTGTTGCTCAGCGCGCTTGTCGGCGTGGCCTTCGCCGTCTTCAGCTTCGAGCGCGTTATCGCCATGCTCGCTTTCTTCTTCGTCACCAACTATCTTCTATCGTTCACTTCGATGTTCCTGCTCCGCGCCCGAGATCCCGATCTGCCACGCCCCTACCGCGCCTGGGGTTACCCCTGGACCACCGCCCTCGCGCTCATCGGCTCCATCGGCTTCCTGATCGAAGCCATTCGCGAAGATCGCACCAACAGCGTCTTCACGCTCATCGCCCTCGCTTGCAGCTATCCCGTCTATCGCGTGCTAAAAATGGTTTCAGGCAACGAAGCTCGCGCATCCGCGGAATAAAAAAAGGGCGGATTCTTCATCCGCCCTCTTAACTTCTTCTCTGCGAGCTCTGTGAACTCTGCGTTAGTTTCTTTCTACTTCATTTTTTCCGCCACGGCCTTGGCCTGCAGGAACAGCAACAAATAATCCTTCCCGCCAGTCTTGGAGTCCGTTCCGCTCATATTAAACCCTCCGAACGGATGCGCTCCCACCATGGCTCCCGTGCATTTCCGGTTCAAGTACAGATTCCCCACGTGGAATTCCTCTTCCGCGCGGCGAATCTTCTTGGGGTTCTTCGAGTACAGCGAGCCCGTCAACCCAAACTCGGTGTTATTGGCAATTTCCATGGCATGATCAAAGTTTTTCGCTTTAATCACCGTCAGCACCGGCCCGAACACCTCCTCCTGAGCCAGCCGCGCTTTCGGGTCCACATCCGCGATAATCGTCGGCTCGATGAAGTAGCCATCGCCCGGCGCTCGTTTGCCTCCCGTCAACAACCGCCCTTCCTTCTTGCCAACTTCGATGTAGTCCAGAATTCCCTTCATCGCCGTTTCGTTGATCACCGGGCCCATGTAGTTGTCCGGATTGTCGCTGGGTCCCACCTTGATCTTTTTCGTGCGTTCCACCAGCTTGTTCAGGAACGTGTCGTACACCTTTTCGCTGACAATCACGCGCGAGCACGCCGAGCATTTCTGTCCTTGATAGCCAAACGCAGCCTGGGCAGTCCCTTCCACTGCTGCGTCAATGTCGGCCTCTTCGTCCACGATCATTCCATCTTTACCGCCCATTTCCAGCACGGTGCGCTTGATCCAGATTTGCCCCGGCGAAGGTTTCGCCGCAAGTTCCGCGATCCGCAAGCCCACTTCCTTCGATCCCGTGAACCCGACGTAACGCGTCTTGGGATGTTGCACGATCGTGTCGCCGACTGCCGCGCCCGAGCCAGTCACAAACTGCACCGCTTCCTTGGGAATTCCCGCTTCAAACAGAATGTCCACAAACTTCGCGGCAATCGTCGGGGCATCCGAAGCCGGCTTCAGCACCACGGTATTCCCGGTGACCAGCGACGAAACCACCAGCCCCGCCATAATGGCGCACGGAAAATTCCACGGCGGAATCACCGCGCCCACGCCCAGCGGGATGTATGACAGGTAGTTGCGTTCGCCGCGCATCGGTACCAACTTCTGCGGCTCGCCCAGTCGCAACATCTCGCGTGCATAAAACTCGCAAAAATCGATCGCCTCCGCGCTGTCCGCTTCGGCTTCAAACCAGCTCTTCCCCACTTCGTAGCAGACCAGCGCGTCCAACTCGAATTTCCGCGAGCGAATAATCGACGCTACCTTCAATAAATACTTCGCGCGTTGCTGCGCCGGCACTTTCTTCCAAACGTCAAAATACTTGTTTGCCGCTTCAATTGCTTCGATAGCCTGTTCCTTCGAAGCATCCTGGAACACGCCAATCACTTCCGAAGGCCGCGAAGGGTTCGTGGACTTGCGCTTTCCAGCCGTGATCACTTTCTTCCCGCCAATCCACATGGGGTACTCGCGCCCAAACTCCGCCTTCATTTTCGCCAGCGCCTGTTCCATCTTTTTTCGATTCGTTGGATTAGAAAAATCGATAAATGGCTCGTTCGTGAATGACTTCACCTTCAATTTCGCTTTCGCAGTTGCCATGGCGTCTCTGCCTCCTGGTTTGGAACAGTCAATTATAGTGCCGCTTCCGCGGCCGCAACAAGCAAACCCCGCTTCGCCTAGCAGTTTCAGAGTAGCGATTTATGGGGAGCTAGTTTGCGGATCCGGTTTCCGTAAAACCTTCTTGCTTCATTTGAGATTCGCCTAGCGGCCGCTTCAAGCGAAGTGACAGCCACGCCCCGACGGTGTAGGCAACGCCTAAATAGGCAGTTGCAGTTGCGCGGAGTTGAGCAGAACCACGCATGATATCTCCAATGTTTTGCAGCGTCATGATTTTTGCTAAATCTCGATAGCTTTGATACTCCCCCACGATATTGAAGTCGCCGCCAAAAAAGTAATGAAATGCCTGCCTGAAATCGCTCTGCCAAATCATTGTGAGATACATGCCCGGCCCGGTGATCACAAATCTTAAAGATAGAACCACCACAGGGACCAGCCAAGAAAAGTAAACCACTTTGCTGCGGAGCAATTTAGTGTTCACGAAACCCGCGACGAACCCAGACGGGAGACTCAATAACAAGAGATGAGAGAATAAAAATTGAAGTGGATTTCCACCCATGCGGTGGCCTGGCAGGAATTGTAGGGCCCTGCCGTAGAAAATGTCCGACAGCCAAGGAATGCACAACCTGGCGATGAAATAGATTGCCGCAACGTGCAGAGTGCCTTGCCAGACGGCCGATAAGTGACCAGAATTTGCGGTACCCAGCCATTTCTGGAACGTGGGTGGGAGGTTCCTCATCTGCGTCTATATTGGCGAGCATTCCAGTGACGGGACAAGACGCGCGACTTATTGAGAGATGACCGACACGCTCTCTTTCAATTATCTTTGCTCTCAACGCGCACGCCCAGCCACAACAATCCCGCGACCACTGCCAATCCTGCCGTGAGCGACAACGCCGTCTCCCAGCCGATGCGCTCTGCCAGCCACGGCGTAAACGTCGGCGAGACCATACCCCCAAGGTTGCTGCCAAAGTTCATCGTGCCACCCGCTATACCGCTCCGTTCGCCGGAGAGTTGCGTCATCGTTGCCCAGAACGGTCCTTCTGTGCACATTACCAGCACAGTGCACACCGTAAGCGCGGCCACGGCCACCATGGGACTTGGAGTGCGCGCGCCAATCAGAAGGCAAATCGCCGCTGCGCAGAGAGCCACGAGTGGAACGATGCGGCGTCCCCAACTCGCGCTCCACCGGATCACCGCCGCATCCGAGCAAACACCGCCTAGCGGGATTGCGAACATAGTCGCTAACCACGGCAACGCGGTGAAGATGCCAGCCTGGAGCACCGCGAAGTGGCGTACCTGGACCAGATACAAGTAGAACCAGAAAACAAAGATGTATCCCAGATAGCCCTGCAGCAAGTAACTGGCGGAGAGAAACCAGAAACTTCTCGAGTGCAGCGGCCGAGCGGACGTGCTCGACGATCCGGTATCAATCGGTGCCGCGATTGCCGCGACATCGTTGGAACTCCTATGCAGCTGAAGTTGCCGTGGCGCGAATCTCCACCACAGCAACCCGGCAGCCGCGCTGAGGAAAGCCGCCACGGCCAACGCCGTGCGCCATCCATAGTGGCTCGTGATAGGCGCCAGCAGCAGCGGCGTGATCGCAGATCCCACGCCCACGCTCGCCAGCACCAGGCTATTCGCCCTCGCCTGCAAACGCGGCGGCATCGTGATCGCGATGGTTCTGCCCGAGGTAGGATAAGTGGGCGCGGCGATTACGCCAAACATTGCGCGAATGAGCCACAGTTGCGGAATGGCCATGGCCAGCCCGAATCCATGCCAACCGACCAGTCCCGTTAGAACAGTAAGCAGCGTCCACCCCGTGCAAAGAACCAGAAAGATCCTGCGCGCACTGATGCGGTCCGCCAGCCATCCCGAGGGCACCTGAAATAAGGTGTACCCAACCAGAAACGCGCTGAACACCGTCCCCATTTGCGCCTGGGTCAGCCCAAAATCCTTCATCATGTTCGGAGCAACTACGGTTACGGCCACGCGGCATACATATCCCACGGAAGTTACAGCCATCAGCAACAACACGAGGCGCTTACTCGCGGACGCCAGCTCAGCCTCTTTCGCGGGAACCGCTCTCATGGAAGCCTTTTATGCAAGATCAGTTCGGAGTGGCCTGGCACAACGTAATCCTCAAGTTCGCCGATGAACTCGTATCCGTGCCGACGATAAAACTGGTGGGGGCCATGGTTGAACGACGACACCAGCAGGAAAATGTGGCCGCGACCGGAAAAATGCTCATCGGCAAAGCGCAGCAATTGCGAACCAACGCCGCGCCCGCGCGCGCCCTCCGCAACCGCGATGGACGCGATGTAAGGCGATCCCGCCAAACCATAGGCAGCGAGCAAAATGAATCCGGCCGCGCGCCCCTCATCCCGAGCGACAAACAACTCAGTGCCCGGACGCACCAGCACCGCGCGGCAGTCTTCAAGATGACGACGCAGCGTGATCCACGGCTCGCTCGAAGCCATCACGCGGGTGCACCATTCGTAGTCGTCCGGTGCGGCGGCAGCGATTTGCAGGGATGTCTCCATTCGGATTCGTTGCGAAGCTGTTCGACAGATTAACTCGAAATCAGGGGCCGGTGTGGATTATTGGCGCACTTCTGCCATGGCCCGGACCGCACATAGTGGCGGCAAGTTCGCCAGTCGCTGGCCGCTCCCCTGTGTGATAATTGCCAGTCATGCCGCAAACGCTGGCTCACGTCACGTTGCTGGTTCGCGATTACGAAGAAGCGCTGGCCTTCTTTATTGGAGTCCTTGGTTTCCGCGTAATTGAGGATACGTCTCTCGCCGCCGGTAAACGCTGGCTCGTTGTTGCTCCTCCCGGCTCAGGAGGGACAGGCTTGCTTCTCGCGCAAGCGGATACTCCCGAGCAAGTTCAGCAAATTGGCAAGCAAGGCGGCGGTCGCGTTTTCCTCTTCCTGCATACGGATGATTTCTGGCGCGATTATGGCCTGATGCAGGCCTCTGACGTAAAGTTTCTGGAAACTCCCCGCCATGATTCCTACGGCATCGTCGCCGTGTTCGAGGATCTCTACGGCAACAAGTGGGATCTTCTTCAACCAAACGATTCCAGCGCGCCTCAGCGCAAGGTTTTGGAATCAAGATGACGCTGTCGCTCGTCTGGCAACTGCTCTTCTACGGCTGGTTTGCGTCAGAAATCCTTGTTGGCATCGTGACGCGCACAAAGAGCACCGGCGGAAATGTGCAAGACCGCGGTTCTTTGATCATTCTGTGGATTGTAATCGCCAGTTCCATCACGGCCTGCCAATGGATTAGCGAAGCCACCCGGCCCAATATGTTCGGCGGTGCGCACGCGCTGAAAACGGTGGGCGTAATTGTGATGATTGTAGCCCTGGCCATCCGTTGGACCGCGATCTTCACTCTTGGCAAATCTTTCAGCGCAAACGTGGCCATTCAAGATTCGCAGCAGATCGTGCGCACGAGGCTCTATCGTTTTATTCGCCATCCTTCTTATCTCGGCCTCTTGCTGGCGTTTCTTGCTGTTGGCTTGCATTCCCGCAATTGGATCAGTTTCGCAATCGTGCTGATTCCCACCACGGCGGCGCTTCTCTATCGAATTCATGTCGAGGAAGCCGCCTTGGCCCAAGCCTTCGGCGCTGAGTACGCGGCCTACAGCAAGACCACGAAACGCCTCATCCCCGGTCTTTACTAGCTGGGATTTCTCCTGCACATGATGACCGCGGGGGTCTGTCGCAGCGTCGCGGTCAGCCCCGGGGACGAGCGTAAGCAGATTTGGAAATTGGCTTTCGACTCTTGCGCCGGTAAGCGCTACTTCACTTTCAAAAGTACCACGCCATGCGCCAGCACTTCGGTCTCAAATTTCTCCATCGAACCCAAATCCTTTGCGTTCCACACATCGCGCACTTTCACAGCCCCTGCGAATCCCAGGTCATGAAAGCTCACCTTCATCGTTGCCGGACCGGCCCACTCTTCTCCGCGGTTGAATAGCGCGACGGCTTTCGAGCCATCCGCCAGCGGCTTCACCCAAATCTCGTACGGCCCTTCCGCCCAAAAACGGTCGCCCTGCTTCCCTGCTTTGTCTTGGTCGATGGCGATCACTTCGCGATTCGTCAGCATGGCCACGGTTTCAGGAGTCATCTTGCTCAGATCGTTGCCCGCTAGCAGCGGGGCCGCCAGAATCGCCCACAGGCTCATATGCGTGCGATACTCGTTGGGCTTCATTCCGCCATTTCCCACTTCCAGCATGTCCGGATCGTTCCAGTGTTCCGGCCCAGCATATTTCGCAAGCCCCGCCTGGCCGAACCCGATCTCCGCCATTCGCCCGTAGTTGTCGCCGATATCTCCGGTCGTGCGCCAAAGATTCCCTCCCACTTCCGGCCCCCACTGCCACACTGAATCCAAGCCATATTGGCAGAGGCTGAACACGATGGGTCGTCCAGTCTTCTGCAAGGCCGCGTGCATTTTCTTGTAAGCGTCCAACATGCCCTTGCGAAATTCGGCCTTACCGCCATTCTTTGCCAGTATCTCGCCCAGGCTGCACATATCGTATTTCAGGTAATCGATTCCCCACGCAGCATACGTCTGCGCGTCCTGCTCTTCGTGGCCGTAACTTCCCTCGAACCCCGCACATGTCTTTGGTCCCGGCGAAGAGTAGATTCCCAGCTTCAATCCTTTCGAGTGAACGTAATCGGCCAGCGCCTTCATGTCTGGAAATTTTTCGTTGGACTGGATAAATCCCTTGTCGTCGCGCTTCCCTTCCCAGGTGTCGTCAATGTTCACGTAGACGTACCCGGCATCGCGCATGCCGCTGGAAATCAGTGCATCCGCGGCGGCACGCACAACGGCGTCATTTACTTTTTCCGCGAAATGGTTCCAGCTATTCCAACCCATCGGCGGAGTCGCCGCGACCTGCTGGGCGTTCACCGTGGGCAGTTGCAAAGACCAAGCTATGAGAACCATCGCCAAAGCAAAACGAATTCGCATTTGCGCTCCTTGTAGCGCCAGCCTGGAGAAAGTTTTCCGTGATTGAGCGTGTTTCGCGGCTTACTGGCACTGAATCCTGTCAGCGCCCATCATACTGCTCGTCGCAAATGACACGGGAATTATTTGTAAATAAATTTTATCTCGGGGGAGGTGGAACCGCTGCGGCCACCGCACGCAGTCGCTGCCTAAATAAAGACTCACTTCGTCCACACTTCAACCTAGTACCAACTCATTTGGACTTCCGGATCACCTTCTTCCGCCTACGCTTATTCAAGTGCCCGGATGCCACGCCATCGCAACATGGAACGACATGGACCACGACGCCGCCCTTGTGACACAAGCAAGTACAGTCACGCCGACTTTTCACGTCTCCACCCCTTTAGCATTACCTGATGGCCAGCGCTTCTAATCCACCAACGCTTTCCACTGCTCTTTCGTCAGCGGCACCACCGACAATCTCCCAATCTTCACCAGCGGCGAATCCTTGAATAAGCGATCTTTCTTAATCTCCTCGAGCGACACCGTTTTCCCCAGTGCTTTCCCCGCCTTAATCCTCACTATCGGTTTCCTCGGATCGCTCGCGTCAACCGATGCCACTGCGGCCGTGCCCACGGCGCTCTTCACATTTCCAGTTTCATAAATCACCAGTCGGTCGCCCGTTTTCATCGTGCGCAAGTGCATCACCGCGGTGGGATTCGTCACGCCATCCCACACGGTCTCCCTATCCTTCACCAATTCCGCGAATGAATATTCTGATGGCTCTGTCTTCAGCAGATATTCCATGGGTTCGATTTTCCTCCTTCCCCCAAAGCTCGCTCTTGCCTCCAAAACAATAGCGCAACTTCCCTGCCTCGCAGAATGTTCTTTCTCTTTACCAAAAAGTCTCTTCCGGAATTCGTTGTCCTCCTCTGTATTCTGTGCTTTAATCCGCTCGAGCCCTCCACCATGTACCAGTTGTATTTCATACTCATCCCTCTTTTCTTCGCAGGCTCGATAATCGCTTTCATTGCTTACGGCGCCGTCAGCCGCCTGGAATCTCTGCTCAAGACGTTTCCGCTCAATGAAATGGCTTTTCGCCTCCAGCAACTCGAGCAGAAACTCGCGCAACTCCAGAAAATCGTCAACGCCGCGCCCTCCGAGCCTTCTTATCCCTCAGTGACTCCGTCGCAGCCCGCGACTCCTCCATTCGCCGCGCCAGTGCCACCGGTTGCTCCTCCACAACCTGCCAAGGAAATTTTCCCGCCTCCACCCGCCCCAGGCGCGCCGCACGCAATTCCCTCTTCCACGCCGCCGCCCTCGCCCAGCATTCCGCCAGAACCCTCTCACGCCGATCTCGAAGCCCTGATCGGCGGCCGCTGGTTCAACCGCATCGGCATCATCGCACTGCTTTTCGCCGTCTCTTACTTCCTGAAGCTCGCGTTTGACAATCACTGGATCGGCCCCGCCGGCCGCGTCACCATCGGCATTCTTCTTGGCGCGCTCATGCTTCCCTGGAGCCAATGGCTGCTCTCGCGCGGCTACTCTTACTTTGCCGAAGGCATCGCGGGCCTGGGCGAAGCCACGCTTTTCGTTTCCGTGTGGGCGGGATGCCAATACTACACGCTGTTCAGCCGTGGCACTGGCTTCGCCGCGCTCGTTCTCGTCACCATCGTCATGGCTGCGCTGGCCCTGTGGAGAGACTCACCTCGTGTCGCCTTCCTCTCTCTTCTTGGCGGATTGCTTACACCTGCTCTTGTCAGTAGCGGCAAAAACGAGCAACTCGTCCTCTTCAGTTATCTCCTTTGCCTCGGTGCCGCCGCGCTTTTCATCATCTGGCGCAAAAACTGGCAGCTTCTTTTGCCGCTCGCTTTTGTCGGCACGCAACTTTATTTCTGGCAGTGGTACGACACCTTCTACTCTCGCGCGGACTTCCTCGCCCGCACGCTCGTCTTCGCCACACTTTTCTTTTTCTTGTACGCCGTCCTTCCCATTATCCGTGCGCTCCGCCAACTCGAGCTCCGGATGATGGATTTGCTGCTGGCTTTCTCTAATGCTCTGGTTTATGGCGTATGCCTCTATGTTCTTCTGTGGCCCGACGACCGCTGGCCTCTCACTCTACTTTTCCTTGCGCTGGCCGGTGCTCACCTGCTTGTCACCACGTTGCTACCGGTACCCGGCGCGTCCACCGCAAATTTGCCCCAGATGGTATACACATTCCTGGCGGTCAGCTTCTTCACCTTCGCCATTCCGATTCGCTTGGAACACAACAACATCACCTTGGCCTTTGCCGCTGAAGGTGCCGCGCTCGTCTGGATCGGATTCCGCTCGCTCGGGATGCTTCTCCGTCCCGTCGGTTATCTTCTCTTCTTCGTTGCGGCCTACCGTCTGCTGGATCAGCCGCCGGATGCGGGCACTTTTCTTTTGAATGCGCGCTTCGGCAGCTACTTTTTGCTCATCGTTTGCCTCGGCTTCTCGCTCTGGTCCGCGCGCGATTCATCGGGCGCAAAGCAAGATTACCGTCGCACCGAAATAGCCTGCCTCGCCATTGCCATCAATTTTTTCACGCTGTTCGCCCTCAGCTTGGAATTCTGGGATCTGTTCGAACGCGTTGCCGCCGGTCGGGATCACTACCTCGCGCAGCACCTTTCCATCTCCATCCTCTGGACCTGCTATGCCACTCTCTTGCTTCTACTCGGCATCCAGCGCCGTTCCGCGTTTCTCCGTTGGCAAGCCCTCATTCTTCTTGGCATCGTCGTTGTAAAAGTCTTTCTCTTCGATCTTTCATTCCTCGCTCGCGCCTATCGCATCCTCTCCTTCTTCATCCTGGGCACCGCGCTTCTCGCCGTCTCTTTCTTCTATCAGCGCAAGCTTGCCCGCACCCGTTCCGATTGACTTGGTTGCTACCCGAGGGTACCCTGTCCCCTCATGTTCTACCGCTCCCACTCTTCCGCTCTCGCTGTTGCGGCGCCCTATACGCGAACCAACTGCTCGTGTACTTGTTGTCTCTGTCGTGGGCGAGAGGATTCCAGCGGCTAGTGTTTTTCACCACTAGACCCGGATCAAACCAGCCCACAATTCACTTCGTGGGCTTTTTTGTTTTCGGGGGGATTCCTGGGGGAGCTGCGAACGGTTGAGCCATCTCATCAAGAAAGGGAGTGCACTATGAGCAAGATTCTTTCGGAAGTCTTGGGGGCAAACGCAAACTATTCCGCCCATTTCGGCGAAAAAGGCAAACTGGCGATGCCGCCCGCCCGGCGCTTCGCCATCCTTACTTGCATGGATGCCCGGCTCGATCCCGCGAAGTTTGCCGGTCTGGCCGAAGGCGATGCCCACGTCATCCGCAATGCCGGTGGACGCGCCAGCGACGACGCCATCCGCTCGCTGGTTATCAGCTACAAATTGCTGGGCACCCGCGAGTTCTTCGTCATCCATCACACCAATTGCGGCATGGAGTTTTTCACCAACGCGGTGATGCGCGGCCTGCTTGAATCCAGCCTGGAGACCGCCGAACTCTCATCCATTGGCTTCCGCGATGTGGGCTAAGGTCCGGGTTCCCGCGCCGGAGAATATATCGAATGGCTTACCATCAGTGACCAGAAACAATCCGTCCTCGATGATGTCGAGCGCATCCGCACTCACGCGCTCGTGCCCAAGTCCATTCCAGTTCATGGGTTCTTGTACGACGTGCATTCGGGAAAGCTCCTGTCCTGCCTCAGCTGGAACTGGAGAGGGCGTTCTTCCGTTAAGATAACGGAGAGGACGCATGAGAAAAGAGCGAAAGCACTACACCGGAGAAGAGAAGGTTGCCATCCTGAGACGGCACTTGCTGGATAATGTGCCGGTTTCCGATCTGTGCGATGAACTGGGGTTGCAGCCAACGGTATTCTATCGTTGGCAAAAAGAGTTCTTCGAGAATGGCGCTGCGGCCTTCTCTGGCAAGGGCCGCCCGGACCATCAAGCCGAACAGGAACGGATCGAGTTCCTGGAAAAGAAGATCCAGACCAAAGACGAGGTGCTCGCCGAATTGATGGCCGAGCACATCGCTTTAAAAAAAAGTCTTGGGGAGCTCTGACCAAGGTGTGGGTACCGCACGATGTGCGGGATCTGGTGGTGGATTTCGTCCGGTGCTGGTCGGAAAAGACCGAGATCGGCGCCGGACGATTCATCCACTGGCTGGGCGTGCGAGCCAGCAAGTTTTACGACTGGCGAGAGCGCTACGGGCGCGTCAATGAGCACAACGGTTGGGTTCCCCGTGATTTCTGGCTGGCCCCGTGGGAGAAGCAAGCCATCATCGGCTTCCATCGGGAACATCCCTTGGAAGGCTATCGACGACTGACGTTCATGATGTTGGACGCCGATGTTGTGGCCGTCAGTCCATCCAGCGTTTGGCGGGTGCTCGGGCAGGCCGGGCTGCTATCGCGCTGGAAAGGCAGCCCATCGCGGAAAGGAACCGGCTTCGAACAACCACCGCATGCGCACCAGCATTGGCACATTGATGTTTCCTACATCAACGTGAGCGGCACGTTCTATTACCTGTGCAGCATTCTGGATGGTTTTAGCCGTTCGATCGTTCATTGGGATCTGCGGGAATCGATGACGGAAGCGGAGATCGAAGTCATTTTGCAACGAGCGCGGGAGAAATATCCGGAAGCGAAACCCCGGATCATCTCCGACAACGGACCGCAGTTCATCGCCAGGGACTTCAAGGAATTCATTCGCATCGCCGGGATGACCCACGTGCGAACATCGCCAAACTATCCGCAATCGAACGGGAAACTTGAACGCTGGCACAAATCGCTAAAATCGGAGTGCATCAGGCCGGGCACACCGCTGACCAGGGAAGATGCGCTGCGCCTGATTCAAAACTACGTGGATTACTACAACACCGTACGCTTGCACAGCGCCATCGGTTATGTGACGCCGCTCGATATGCTCGCCGGGCGACAGGCTGAGATCCACGTGGCACGCGATCGCAAGCTCAAGGAAGCGCGTCACCAACGGCAGCTCCGGCGGGAGGCACGATCGCTGCTTGCACATTTTTCGAACACGACTACAATGACCTCGCTAGGTGAAACAGAAGCGGGCTCTGCAGGGATGCAACCATGCTGAGGGATAACCTGGTAGGACTCATCGAGCCGATGCGCATCAGCGCGGGAGTTGATCCTCTCGCGCTGAGCACCCAGAAACAGGCATCGGACGATAGATCCTCATGCCTTGAAAATCCCCGCCCCGAAGGGGCGGAAACTTCACTAACGGAAAACGTCACCTCTCCATTTCAGGCTGAGCCAGCACACTCCTTGAGGTGGAAGGCGCGCCCGCGGTCGGCGCTTCCGCTTGAACAGCTAGTGCGCAGGCCAATTGTATGAAGCGATGACGGCGCCGTCTTCACTCACCAGTAGCAGCGCGGCGTGGCCGGGCTCGAGGTGGGCGCTGAATTCTTTTTTGCTCTTCTGGTCGCGAAACGAAACATCGCGTCCCGTGGATTCCGAAGTGAGCACATAAAGAGTCGCATGCGGAAATTGTGTCGGACAAATGAGCATTCCGGGATCGCTGACAGTGGAGGAATATGTTGGCGTGACGCCGGCGACCTTCATGGCGTAGCGATAGACGCTGCCAATAGCTTCCAGGTTGTCGTTCAATTCCAGCGGAAAGGCGGCCAGGAGAATCTTGCCTTTGCCGATCGATTTTTCCGCCCACGTGGTGTTGCCGGGAAAAACCGCGCGATCCAGGAAAGTAGTCCTGTCTCCACCGAACGTGAGCTGTGCCTGCCCCTCGGGCCACTGCAAAACAGATTCGCGAGTGGTGAGCATGGCGTCTTCATAAGGCAATGCAATCTCCTCGCGGCGGCCGGCGGAATGGAAATGCGCGTCGCGGTCGAATGGACCGCTGACCAGCAGCACGCTTCCGTTGCGTACCTTTGCAAGGATGTCTTCCCACGCAGCGGAATCCAGAGCGAGTGGCGAAGGAAGAATGATCAGCTTGGGATTGCCAAGCCGCGCCGTCTGATACTCCCCGACAGCGTAAGCTTCGCCGCGTGCATAGTGGTACAACGCGCGCACGGAAGTCTTCTGCGCATCCACCGCCATCCCATTAAGCACGGAAAGTTGCAACGATTGCGGCAATACAATCGCCACTTGAGGTGGAACTAATGTCGTTGCGTAGGGCTCGGCCTTGGCGGCAAACTGCGCCACCCCAGTCAACATGCCTTCCCAGATTTTCACGGAGCCGTCGCTGCGCAGTATGCCGAAATCCGGCTCGCGATCCCAATCCCATGTGAGCACGCCGCTGTTACCGGCCGCGAAGCCCAGCGCCCACTTACGTTCCAAAAGTGCCGCGCCGGTAAATTCATCCAGCCGCCAGGTGCCATCGGGATTCCAGACGGGCTGGTAGCCGGTTTCTCCGACGATGTTGGGAATCCCCACAGATTTCGCGGCGACGGAATCCCATAGCAAACCATCATCTCGCCAGTAGGTGTGGTTGGTGGTGAAGGAAACGCCGCTGGTTGCGTAAAACTGGTTGAGCACACGATCAGTCACGCCACCTTCATCCTGGCCCACATTTATAAGCTGCGTGCTCCCCGTGGAGCGAATGGTGGAAACCATCGTGTGCGCCCATCCAGAGAATGCGTCTTGCGCAAAGTGGTTATAGTCAATCGCGCGGATTTGGTTCGCATCGCCATAGCGTTCTTGCGTAAGGTCTTCAATCTTGGGCAACGGAACCTGGTCGAAGCTGCCGAGTTCCTCCGGCGTCATCCGCCACGCGGCCGCCAGCGCCGCAACGTCGTGATACTTGTCCTGCAGCCAGTTGTGCCACGCGGCGATTTCCGTGGGATCGTTATTTGGCGTGTTGCCCTTCCACAGCCGCTTGGGATTAGAAAAGCTGGGCTCGTTGATCAAGTCCCAGCAAAGCCCAGGCACGTTCCGAAAACGGTTGACGACGGAAAGTATGTAGTCCTGCTCGCCGCGGATCGAAACCGGATCGGTGTAGGGGTTACGCCCCGAATCATCCAACTGGAAATAGTTGCGCACCGCCGTGTGCGGCACGAATGCAAAAAACGTGAAGTTGACGAAAATGTCGTGGCGGCGCGCGCAAAGCAGGTACGCCTCCAGATTGCGCTCGAAGCGCTGCGTCACCATGTCCGTCAGCGGTTCGACGAAGTGCAAATGCGTCATCCACACGCCGGTGCGAACAAAGTTGACGCCGTGCTTCTCCATCTCCGCGAAATCCTGCTCCCAAACCCACGCGTTGCGCGGCCCTGAAAAATCCCACCCGTTTTCCTCGGTGCTGAAATAGTTGGAGCCCACAGGGAAAAACGGTTTTCCATCGCGTGTCAGAAAATCGCCCTGCACGCCAAGCGTCGGGCCGGACGTGAGCAGCTTTTCGTCCTCAACCCACAACGCGTTTTCGCAAAACTCGCGTGGCTGCCCGGCGTCTTCATACACACCGCGAACGGTATAGAAGCCCGGCGGAAGCGTGGTGTGAAAGCTGACTTCGGCGTTCACCTCGGTGCCCGCGACAGTCACGCGCTCGGCATGCAGGATTTTTTCGCCGGAGCGCAACTCCAATTTCAGTTCGCCGGATAATTGTTGGCCCAGTCTTTCGCGGCGCGCGTTTCGCAAATGCACGACTGCGTTCACTGGCTCGTCTGGCTTGACGGTCGAGAATGGCATTTCCACCCAGAACGAAGTAGCGCCCTGGCGCGCATGCTCCGCGGACTCGCGGAGCAGCAACTGCCCATCGGGCGATTCCCAGTAGCCCGGCTCGGGCTCGAAATCCAAAAGCACGATTCGCGAGCCAAGCATCGCCTGCGGTGGAAGCGAAAAACTTTCGCGGTCTTCCACTACCACGGGCGCCGCAACACGCTCGCCCGCCGCATCCATCATGTAGCCGAATCCTTCGAGATGCCCTTCCGTCGTGAAGAACCGCCGCGCGTGGATTTGCGGTGCCTGCAGAAACGAATAGCCCTCTCTCCACGCGAAATGGCTGCCGGAAGATACAGGAACTTCGTAGCAGTGTTCAAAACCCAGTTCGCGAGCGTACGTATCTTGCGGTGGGCTTTGCACAAATTTGCCGCCCACTGTCGTAACCGGAACGCGAAACGCCTCGCCGCCAAGCACCAGCAAGTTGCCGCCGTCGCGAAGATAACTCTTGATGCTAGCCCAAGAGTCGGCGGGCACCGCGGAACCATATGGGAGCACAAAAAGATCCACATCCTTCCAGGCAGCCGCGTCTTTCAATTCGGCCACGCCAGCGAAAATGATTTCGCGGTCACCCAGGGCTTTCACCAACGCTTCGCGCGAAACAGGCTGGCTGGCAACGGTAGGGAAACCGTCTTGCCAGAACACAACGGTCTTGGCCGGAACCGCGGAACTCCAAAAAAGCAGAAGGAAAGACAGCAACGCGAGGTTGCGCATAAATTCCTCACTGAACCGTGACGCAGAATAACCTTATTCTATTGCGAAAACAGCGTGCCCCTCCGCGCCTCTTGTGCGTTCGCGACTTTGTGGAGCGATCTTCATTCGTGGCACTCTCAACGGTCGTACGAAGCGTCCATTTGGAGTGCCTGGAATTTGTGGCTATCGCGAACTCGCCTGAGCATATCACTTTGCGGCAGCCCATCGCCTTGGTTAGAATCGTAGCCCATCCAGCCCGTCGCGTGGCCCAGCATCACGCGTTCGCCGAATTTTCATTTGAACGCACTTGCATCGTAATTCAGCTACCGGGAGAACGCCATGCCTCTAACCCGCAGGACTTTGCTCTCCCTTCCCATTGCCGCGCCTTTTCTGAATTTGGCGGCGCGCGCCGCCGGGAACGACGCTCCTTACTTTCCGCTCTCCGATACGGAAGGCGGCTGGCGCACCTTGCAGGAGGCTTCAGAAATTCGCTCGTTCATCGGTGTGGATAAAGCTCGATTGGATGATGCGTTTCAATACGTGCAGACAACCAGCCAGCACGGTGGATTGCTTGTCGTCCGCAACGGCTACCTGATCTACGAAAAGTATTTCGGGAGGGGAAACCGCAATGCCAATCCCAATATGTATTCCATCGGCAAGATCTTCACCAGCATCGCCTGCGGAATCATGCTGTCTGAACACGGTGGTCGCTTCCCAGATGGACTTTCGCAGAAAGTCTTCACCCGCGACTTTCTTCCCGAAGCTTTTCCACTGAGCGACCCGCGCATGGCCGAAATTCAACTTGGCAACCTGCTCACGATGACGTCTGGTCTTCAAGCTGCTCGCAGCCTTCCACCTGGAGTCCCGCCGCCCCCGGCAGCCGAGCACCTTACCGCGATCGTCTTCGATGAAAATGTCGAGCTATCGTACTGGTATTCAAAAGATCCCGTTCAGGACCAACTCCAAGACCAGGACGGCAGCGCCCTGCATGGGAAAATGTGGACCTCGCCTAGCGGAGGGTATTTGTATTCCCGTGACCCGCACATCGCCTCCATCGTTCTTCGCCACGTAGTGGGAATGGAGTTGCAGGAATTCCTGGATCTGAAACTGGCCAAGCCCATGGGCTGGGGCCGCTGGGGTTATGCCATGCACCGGCCCGAAGGGAACCTGCCTCACACTCCCGGCGAAGGAGGCATCGCGCTGCATTCCACGGATGCTTTGCGTGTCGGCTATCTGCTTCTCAACAAAGGCAAATGGGAAAACCAGCAACTGGTGCCGCAAGACTACGTCGAACTTTTGGGCAAGCCCTCCCCCTTCAATCCGCACTCTCCCTTCAGCCTGCAATTTGAAGTGAACACGGATCACCACGTCGCGGGCGCGCCGCAGGACGCATTCTTCAAATCTGGCGCCGGCGGATTTGGCCTCTACGTGATTCCCTCACTGGACATGGTGATTTACAAAATAGCTTCCCTTAACTCAGAAACGTACAATCCCGCCGCCACCGGCTTGCCTCTAGTGTATGAGCCGGATACGTCGCGCGATAATTGGAAGCCACATCTCTTTAACCAATTTGTAGATGGACCCATCGAAGGCGACACCGGCGTCCGCCGAACCCTGGAAATGGTAGTGGCCGCGGTCGTCGCGTAGCCGAGGAAATCGGAAAATGTCCGAAAATATCTTTCGCCCGGGTTCACCTCGAGGAGCTAGGGATTCTCGGACTGCTTCTGGCATCGAGTACGACTATACATTTCATGGTAACGTCAGTTCAAAGTGAATGCCGCGTCCAGGGAATACTGATGGCCGTCAGGATTCTTCACTGTGAGCCGGACCGGCCCGGTTGGAACACTCGGCACAGTAGCCTTAAGAGTTAGGGTATCTACGAACGTCACCGGTACAGCAGTCCCCGCAAACGAGAGCGTCGTGGCCGATTCAAAACCGCTTCCGCGAATTGTCACAGTCGTTCCAGCAATTCCCGACGCGGGATTCACTGCACCGATGCTCAATGGCACGTTACTCAGCTGGACGATTGTGATTCCCGAGCGGGAGATGATAAATATTTTGGAACCACTCTCGTCCACAGCAATTGTGCTGTTCCTCAAGCTGTATAATTGTTCTGGAAGGGCAACCCGTAACGCTAGTCTTCCTCGATGAACGTCAAAAATGTCCACGCCAGTGCTCGGCATATACAGCAAACTTCCGGATGGATTGAAAGCTTCCCCTCCCCCAAGTTCACCCTCGTTTAAAACAGAGAGGTACCCAATCTCGCTCACAAGATTCATCGGTACGCCGTTCGGGTTGTAGATTCCGAGCGTAGACGCGAAAACGTTGCCATCGGAGTTGGCCGCCGCGTTCGGACCCTGGCTCTTTAATCCCAACCCGGTTGTCAATGTGTTCCTGAGCACATCCAGGATCGCAACTTGGTTTAAGCCGCTTGTCAAGAAAACCTCAGAGCCATCGGGTGTGGACGCGGCCGCTTCAACAACAGGGATGCTGTTCAGATGTGTCCCCGTCGAGTCACAACCTGTGATCCCGGCGCAAGACAGACTCCCCGAATCCAGATTCATGATGTGTATTGGCATAGGGCCGCACGCCCCGACGACCGCGGCTCGATGAGGTAAAATCGTTGCTAGACCGTTGGCACTGGGAAAATTAGATGTGCAGTTCGCCTGATCCTGTGAGGTGTACGCGGCGTAGGTTGAATTCACTTTCATCTGCGCCGGATCAATCACGGAAACTGTGTCGTCCGTGGAATTGAGAACAGCAAGCTCCGTGCCGTCGGGAGTCAGTGTCAGAAACGTTGGGGAGTTCCCCACCGGAACCGGCGACAAATAAGTCTGGGAATTCAGATCGAATATCTCCGCGCGGTTGTGATCGCTGTTGCTGACGTAAAGCCGCTGCCGCGGCTGATCATAGCAAATGCTGCTCAGAGCTCCGCTCATCGGGTAGACCTGCGCACTGGCCAGATACTGCAAGCCTCCTGAACTCGTCGCTGAACCAGTGGAAGTCGTCACGATCACATCGGCAGGACCGGGTGAACCAGCGGGTGCGGTTACTTGAAGAACGTCCAGCGGATACAACCCATCCACGTTATTCTGGTAGGGACCCGAGCTAATGATGGCAGCTTGTTTGCCTCCGATGGTGACTGTGGCTGTCAAAAGACCATAGCCATAGATGTTGACGGGCGTCTGCCCCGCCCCAGAAACGGCCGTCGGGTCAATCGCCAGGATCGTTGGGCCATAACTGATGGCGTCCGGAATGACTTGGGACCAACCATCACTGCGAGTGAGCGTGAGATTTCTAGGTCCGGGAATGGTACTGGAAGGGATGGTGAAGTCGAGTTCAAATGGGGAGACTACAGTTGCTCCCGTGGCCGGGACCGCCAGAGGGGAGGCAGGAGGAGCGCCAATATAAACGTTGTATTGTTCATTCTGGTCAAACCCGCTACCTTGCAAACCAGTCGAGGTTGGGCTGGACGTTTTGGCGGATGAGTCACATACCACGTATGGGAAAGCCAAGATCGGGACGAATTGTAGGGGTATCCCGGGCTGAATATATCCGATGTTTTCCGGACAGTTACCGCTTTTCGGATAGCCAGAAGGTTCAAGTGCAGTGTCCAGCTTTAGCGCGCCCGGATGGCTGGCATCCGTAAAAGCAAGACCACTTACCTCAGGTCCATTACCCATCCCACGCCCAAAAATCATCTGCGTTTCATCCACCGCCAGCGGCACCGCCGCTGTGGTGCCAAGTTGGTTGGAGAGTGCAAATAACCCCAGTGGTGAGAAAGTCTGCGTATCAAGAGCAACGCCGGTGCCCCCCGAGCCAGGCTCCTCGAAAAGGGCATACAAGGTTCTACCGTCAAGACTGTAGATGGCGGAGCCTGGGGTATCAATGTTGTATAGAGGTTGCGTATGCAGCAAATTGAAATTTCCGTCGTAGATGAACAAGGACCCGCCTGCGTCGCTGAAACCCGAGCTGATTAATGCGATTTGAGATCCATCGGGGTTCAACGCCACATTGCCACTAGCGAGCGAATTGTTCGCTGGCTCATACATCCTAGTATTACTACGTTAAGTATTTACGGGCCGCGCGAGCCCTTTGCTTTTGCCCCGCAGTAGGCACAGAAGCCTGTCCAGGTAAAGAGCAGGTATTGAATTTCACGACGCGTCCGTGGCAGGGTCCAGCCAGAAGTTTTTTTTACTGCGGAGGGTTTCCAAAGTTAGAAATGCGTGAGCCATCATAACCAGCGTCGTGTGGTGGTGCCAACCGATCCAACTCCGCCCTTCGTAATGATCCAGCCCCAGTTCCTCCTTCAGTTGCTGGTAATCTTGTTCGATCTTCCAGCGACACTTCGCGAGCCGTACTAATCGTCGCAGTGTATAAGTTGCTGGTAAGTCGCAAAGGAAGTACTTGGTCGGTTCCTTTTCCGACTCGGGCCATTCGATCAGTAACCAGACTTCCTTGTGCGGTGGTTGACCACGGACGAAACCATGAGAAGGCTGTACTCGTAAGGCCACGAATCGCGATTCCAGCCACCCTTTTGTGCCTTGCCGCCAGCGGATCCTCTTCCAACCCTTCGCTTGGACCGCCACGTCCTGCGCGGAGGTCGGCCGCTGTTTCCCATAGGCGTAGCGCGTCGCTGGAGCCCCTCGCCCCCGGTAGTGTGGAACTTGTGTTTTTGGTGGCTTGCTCCATACTCCCACTGTTGAGGAAATACCTACAACATAAGGAAGTTGACGAGCTTCCAGTTCCTCCCGAAACTCCGTGGTATCTCCGTAACCGGCATCCGCCACGACAATGCGATTCGCTAAGCCCCACGCGCGCACCTGATCGATCATCTCTAGGCTGAGCTGCCACTTCGTTTTGAAAACGACTTCTTTCGGAATACCCGCTTCCTCGCGACGCTTACCGTCCTTCGTCCAGTTTTCCGGCAGATACAGACGCCAACCCAGGATCGTGCTGCCTTGTTCTCCAACATGGTGCAGGCTGACCGCAACCTGGCAGTTCCCAACCTTGCCAAGCGTTCCCGAATATTGCCTTTCCACTCCTACCGAGTGCTTCCCTTGTTTGGGAAAGCCCGTATCGTCGATAACCCAAACAGGGTCCGGTTCCAATTCCGCGGTCATGCGCTTCCCTAGACGTTCCCACAAAGGCATCCAATCCCACGGGCTTTGTCCAATGAACTGCTGTAGAGCTTGTACGTTTCCCTCATCCGAGCGATCAGCAAGTGGCTCAATAGACTTACGTTCCCCGTTCAGCAAAAGTCCACGAATGTAAACCGCACCCCAGTGCCTTCGTTCGCTCCGGCCCACAGGCTCCAGCAAATCCTTTAGGAATTGTTCCAGGCGTATTCGGCATTTCTCGACTTGGGCATCCGTCATGCTCGCGACGGTAGCACTACCAAAGGCATACGTCAACTACTTAACGTAGTAATACTAGAGGGCGCGTCATAAAGAACAGCCGAAGCTGTGAAATAGCTTGCTGAGATAGTCAAGAAAACTTTTGTGCGATCGCTGCTGCGGCTGATCGACGTAACCGAAGTGGAATCCGGCGGGTCATTCGGCGTGATTACTCCTGTCCCCGGATTCCACCTGAAGATATGGCCACCGGAAAAGTTGAGAAGCATCACTTCGCCGGTCGAAAGTGCAACAAGTTGGACCGGTTGCGCAATTGAGCCGGGAGCGGAATTAGCTGGCTGTGAAACAGGCGTGGAGTTCGTCACCTCCAGCAAATCGGGATCGATTGTGAACACCTGTGAGAGGCCGCCCACAAATACCGCTTTGCCGTCAGCCAATTCATCAACTGCGCCCGGGGATGCAACGGGAATTGTCGCCACGAGATGTCCGTCGACGGATGACAGCACCCGAACTTCATTGAGGTTGGTGAGTGTGGTGAAAAGAAGCTTGCGTGCGGCGTCGTAGACCACTCCGGCGGGAAGGTCGTCGGTGCGGAAAAAGTTACTCCGCGTGGGGGCGAAAATCGCTGGGAACGGGGCGGTCAATGATATGGGTAAGACAGCCGTGCTGGTGTTACCAGCGGGATCCGATGCAGTGATAAAAACGGGAAAGTTGCTTACAGGTGGGGACGAAAAAGCGGACGAAAACGTCAATGTGAACGGCCCAGATCGGCTACCCGTCGTTACTGGATTGATGAAATCCCACCGCATTGACATTGTAGCCATCGCCAGGCTTACCAAAGGTGCTTGACCAGAATCCGGCACAACAGTAACTTGCACACTCCCCTGCGCGCCGGGAGTCAGTGAGAGGCTCAAAGGCGCAAGGCTCAGATGAAACGTGGCCGCAGGATTGATTGTGAGTGCAATCGAATTGGTATGGCTCACAGATCCATTCGTGCTCGCTATGGTTATCGTAGTCTGCCCAGCCGAAGCAGTCGGTCCCGCAAGTATGAAAAATCTTCCAACCTCTCCCGAAGTATAAACCGCGGTTTGTCCGCTCGGTGTCACAACAATGCCTGAAGGAAGATCTGGAAATGAGACATTCACCGAAGGAAATGCCGGACCTGTTTGCGGAATCACTTCGATGGTGAACTGTTGCGGTGCCCCTCCGAGCTGGAGCGTCCAGGAATACGGTCCAATCATGAGCGTGTAGTCCGGCAGTGGCGTGGGATTAGGGGGCGGGCTACTGGAAGAGGACGGCCCACTGCCACAGGCCGCCAGGATAAATTGCACCCCCAGGAAGAAAGCTGCGAGTCGCGCGGATCTACTTCTACGGGAAGACACAACGGACAAGATAAGACGTTTGAATCTCACTGGGAGTGGGCTCATGAAGAAGACCTGAAATCAGATTGTAGGCAAATTTTCATTGCCTGTAAGTTAATTGTCAAGTGATAAAAGGGTGCCCTGACCATTAATGTGGCGCCAGCATCACTCATCCCTCTGAGCTTCAGGAGGACTTGGCTTTCTCTTCTCCCAGTACTTACAACTGATACTCAAAACTCGCACCCTTTGGAGCTGTGTTACTTTGTCTATAGAGCAACTGCAGAATTGCAGTAACAAAGGACGTTTCCAAATGAAAATTCTAGGCATGGCGCTACTTGTGCTTTGTGTTTCACTCGGCAGCCACTGCGCCGCGCAGACAGCCGTCGCTCCCAAAAAGCACCTGCTCGTTCTTGGCGAACAAAAAGGTTATCGCCACGAAGCGGTTTCCCACGCGATGGCCACTCTCGAGCGACTCGGCCGCGAATCCGGCTTATGGGACACCGTCATCCGGACGGATACAGAGATCCTCACCAAGAAAAAATTGGAAGAGAACGCCAAGAACCTGAACGATTTCGATGCGGTGGTCTTTTACACCGAGGGCGAACTGGAAATGGATGCGGAGCAGAGGGCCGCATTGCTCTCCTTTATCCATGAGGACGGCAAAGGTTTCGTCGGCGTGCACAGCGCCACCATCACCTTCACCAGTTGGCCCGAATACGGAGAGATGATCGGCGGTTATTTTGACGAGCATCCCTGGAGCACCTTTGACGCTCCCATCATCGTCGAAGATCCGAATTTCCCCGGCATGCAGCAGTGGCCGAAGTCTTTTGTCCTGCGCGACGAAATTTACCAGCTTAAGGATTATTCGCGAGACAAGGTGCGCGTGCTAATGCGGTTGGATGCCAGCAAACTCGATCTGAATAATGCGCTCGTCCATCGCAAGGATCGCGACTTCGCGGTGTCTTGGGCCAAAATGTATGGAAAAGGGAGGGTGTTTTATTCCTCGCTTGGGCATGTCGAGCAGAATTGGGATGATCCCCGTGTTCAAAAGATGTATGCGGAAGCTATCAAATGGGCCATGGGACTGGTGGATGCGGACGTGACACCGCGGCCACTTCCTAACTCAACTGTCTCCGCACAAGGGGAAGCCGCCGTGCAACTCTCGCTCAAATGATATGTGGCACCAACGCCGCCACCCGTCGAGAGTATGTCTCATAAGGCTCGCCGAACTGCACGCGCATCCATTTTTCCTCAAGTTTCAATTTGTGCCACAGCGCGACGAAAACAACCGCCACAGCGAGCAGCCCGCGCCATTCACCACGCGCCACCGCGCAACCGAGGAATCCCAGCAGCAGTCCGCTATAGATGGGATGACGAACTATGGCGTAGGGGCCGGTTGTAATCAGTTCATGGCCTTCCTTCAGGGTGACGGCTTGGCTCCAGTTTTTGCCTAGGTGGCGACGCGCCCAAACTGAGAACAGGAGACCACCCGCCGTAATCGCGGCGCCGATCCAGAAGGTCAAAGGACCCTGCGGAAGAAAACGCTTGTTCACCAATGCAAGCGGAATGCTTGGAAGCCAAAGAAGCGCTACTGCACAAGCCAGCAATGCCAGGCGCATAAGCCGCGACGAAGCCGGCTCAACGCGCTCGGTGGCTTTGACGTTGCTGGACAACGCTCCCCAATAGCACACATAGCAAAGCCACATTGCCGGAAATAAATACGTGTAGATGTACGCCAAAAGTTCTCCTTGCTACCTCTCAGCCGGAAATCTGCATTTGTCTTGAGAACGAAACCACGGGAAGTTCAATTCTGCTGTTTCGACTTCGCTTCCCAGATGATTTCCTGGGCACGGTGTCTTTCGTGCGGGAAAAGGTCGAGGGGTGCCGGAATGCCCAGTGTCACCACTTGATATCTGGCGCACTTGGTCATATCGCCCAGGCAATAAGTTTCTTTCAGAAGCCCGGTCACGGCAGGCATGCTGGCCATCTGCCCGGAAAAAAAGGGGCACGTCTTAAGTCTGTCACATTCGGCCATCACCAGGACCTCCGATGCTCGTTTGCCCAGATTACTGCGCGCAAAGCTCCCGGCGGAAGGGACCTTCGGTACTATAGGCGAGACTGTTCGCAAAGCTGTGGCACCGCACTGACTTGGCGCACGTTCCAGAGTGACGCGCATCACAACGCTCGCGTTGTCAAAGGCTTTGGCGTTACTTCAACTGTCCCCAGCGGAAAGTCGGGCCAATGGTGAAGCGGGCATAGTTTTGCCGGTCTGTCAGCAAACCAGAAAACAAATGCGTATTGATCCAATCCACGGAAACGCGCAGGCCTACACGCCGGGACAAGTTGAAGTCGCAGCCGCCACCCAAACCAATGAACCAGGTCGTATCGGTCTGATGGGCATTCGGAACAGGGACATTGAGTACACCAACCAATAGTGCAGGCAATCCCGCTGGAAAAGTAAGGTCCGCGGCCTCGTGAATCCCTCCGAAGCCCGGGCGTGCAAACAGGGTGACCTTCTGCCACTTGCGCAAATAGAACTGCGGGCCGGCCGCGAACGTGTACGTCGTCGATTTGAAAGGCACGTTCACAGCGCTTGGAGGAGGCACCAGTGTCGGATATGCCTGATTGGCAGCGGTCAGTGCTGGGGCGTAGATGGTTTCACTGCCGTTGATTGTTCCCGAACCGTTGATAATGCTGTTGCCCAGTGCGCCGAAGTCGCCGCCGAGGGCGAGCCAGGGCCTCACAGTGACGCCGAAGTCCACATCGAAGCCATATTCGGTGAGGCTGCGAGCCGGGCTAATCATCGAATCGAAGCCGGTATAAAGGGTGTAGCGGTTTACATCCGTCTGCTGCGCCGCCGCGGGTAAGCAAACCAATAGGGCAAGCACGCAAAAGAGCACATGTTTCATCGGTCCCATTCTTCTATCTAGAACTGGACGAGAGCGCCTGAAAAGACGCTACACGAGGTTCTTAACTCAGTCTCAATTGATGGCCGCTTCCGCTCTTGCGTGGGCACGGCTGCCGCGCGACCACCGGATGTGAGTCCAAATTTCGCCACACAACTGTAACATTTGCTGTGATGGCCGTCACTCTTCGTGGATTGCAGGCAGTAACATGATGTAACCTGAACCGCAGGTTTGAACTGACAATTGCCTGTTGTCGTTTCGCAGAATGGCGCAACACAGGGAGTAGACCGTGCCTGGTAAAACTAGATTTCCTTATGCACTCCGAGGACTTTGCCTGATCGCGGCAACTTTTGTGCTTTGTGGATTGGCGTTTGCGCAGGCTACGGCACCTAGCGCTCCGGCCACCGTTCAGAAGCCTGCGGAACAGGCCCAGGCCCCGGAGCAACTGACGCCCTACCAGAAGTCGCAGTTGGAGCGCGCCTTCAACGACTGGCCTTTCCTTGCGAAATATCGCGATGCCGACAAGGAGTTGCCGCCGCCGGCTCCTGGCGAAATCCGCGTCGTATTCATGGGAGATTCCATCACGGAGGGCTGGGGAATGAAGGCTACGGCAACTTCTCCGGATCGCGGCGAGTTTTTCCCGGGCAAGCCGTACGTCAACCGCGGCATTTCGGGGCAGACTACACCGCAGATGTTGGTACGTTTTCGTCAGGATGTGATCGCGCTGAAACCGAAGGTGGTCGTCTTACTTGCGGGCACCAATGACATCGCCGAAAACACGGGGAAGGAAACGCTGGAAGAGATCGGGAACAACATCGCGTCCATGAGCGATCTTGCGCGGGCGAACGGAATCCGAATGGTGTTGTGTTCGGTCGTGCCGGCCGGAGAATTTTGGTGGCACAAAGGACTTGAGCCTGCGCCGAAGATTCGAGCGCTGAACGCGTGGATTCGAGAGTACGCCGCGAAAAATGGCCTCGTCTATGTGGACTACTATTCCAGCATGGCAACCGTCGAAGGCGGCTTGAAGGCGGAGCTGAGTCCTGATGGCGTTCACCCCAATAAGGCAGGATACGAAATCATGGCGCCGCTTGCGGAAGCGGGAATCGCAGAGGCGTCGAAGAAACCTCTTCCGTGATTCTTGAGGGCGATGCCCGTGGTGCCCCCTCCCCTTTTTTTGTAAATGCTGATTCTAATCGGGATAAAGTCGTTTGTTTTCATATAGTTTTGAAAGTGTTGATTCCAAAAGGGATTGGCGACGCGTCTCGGCGAAGAAAAGACGAATATGGGGAAGGCCGTGACGAGTGGCTAGTGGCGAGCGAGCGAAGAGCAGACGAGGGAGTGGGGCGGTCTGGAATGGTACGAGAGCAGCGTCCCCTTAGCATAGCGGACGGAGCTTAACACACTGTTTACCGTTTTCTACTATTATTTTATGGGTACTATGTTCGAAACTGGTACTGGTGCGGAATTGGAGGGTTATCAGCGACCAGATATCAGTGATTAGGGAACAGAAACTTCAAGATTGTGCTGAGACGCCGAAAACGCAGAGGCTCGCAGAGGGAAGCAGAGCCCACCCTTTTTCGGAAGAAAGGGTGGGGCACCCTTCTATTAGTACTTATCGCATAACTAATGGACTAGCTATAGTAAGACTAAGGGTAAACAGCAAGACAAATCTCAGATGCGATGAGGTTCGCCACCCGCCCATTTGCCAGGACTGGTGGCGTCAGGAGGAGGGGAAGCGTATGACGAGCGACTCAGGGGCCCAAATCGAATATCCCAGCCCGGAGCCTCCACAGAAAACACCTAACGAGTAACCAAAATAAAGCACAGGAAAATCTCCCTGGCCGTTCTGATCGTTGCGATAGTGCTCTCCGGTCTGATTGGTATCGGCTTAAGGGCCCAGCAGGACAAGTACACACTGAAGGTGCCGGGTGGGCTCGCTTTCTCTGAGTTCCAGGGATACGAAGGCTAGCAGGCTGTCTCCCTCAGTCACAACGAACACGCTGTGGCAGTGATCCTCGCTAATCCCGTGATGATCGACGCCTACCAAGCCGGCGTTCCGGGCAACGGCAAGCCTTTTCCCGATGGCTCAAAGATGGTGAAGGTCCATTGGGCCCCGAAAAAGAGCGAGACGGCTCCAGGTCCGACAGCGGTGCCGGGCACCCTGCAAAACGTGGACTTCATGGTGAAGGATAGCAAAAGGTTCGCGGACAGCGGCGGATGGGGATGGGCCGCGTTCGAGTATGACGCCGCGTCCAATACGTTCAGGCCGGGCACCTCAGCGGACCAGCCGCCACAGGCGAATGACGCCAAGTGCGGGTTCGCGTGCCACACGATAGTGAAGATAAGAGACTACGTTTTCACGGATTACGGAAAGCGGTGAGAGAGGAGACGAGTGGTGTGGAGGGAGGGGGAAGAGGGATTCCTCGCTTCGCTCGGAATGACGGGATGGAAGTTTTCCGCAGCCCGTCAAGTCGCTTCGCTAGGTTGGCTAGCGCAGTTCGTGGATGATTTCTTTTGCTGCGTTTGCGCCGGAAGAGCCAGTCAGACCATTTCCGGGATGTGTGCCGTTGCTGCAAAGGAACAGCCCTTTGACCGGGGTCTGGTAGCGCGCCAAATCCAGAACCGGCCGCATGGTGAAGATCTGGTCGAGCGCGAGTTCGCCATGAAAAATGTGGCCGCCGGTGAAACCGTAGGTTGTTTCCAGATCCTGCGGCGTGATGACGTGCGCGGCTTCCACCAGGTTTGCGAGATTCGGCGAGTAGTTCGCCAGCGTCTTGATGGCGATGTTGGCCAGTTCGCCGCGCCGCTGCTCCCAATTCCCTTCCCGCAACTTGTATGGCGCGTACTGGAAATACGCGGAGAGCACATGCTTTCCATCGGGCGCCAGCGTGGAATCGAGCAACGAAGGAATGGTCACATCCAAATGCGGCGCAGTGGAAATTTCGCCATACTTCGACGCGTCAAACGCCTGTTCCAGATAATCGATGCTGGGGCCGATGTGAATGCGTCCGGAAAGTGCCTGGCGCAAACCATCGGGACCGATTGCATCGGCGAGCGCGGGAAAACTGGGCAATCCGCCGAGAGCAAGATGTACCTTGGCGACTTTGCCCAACGAGCGGTAATTCTTGATACGCGTGGCGAACACGGGATCCAGATTCGCGGGATCGAGCAGTTTGAAAAACGTTCGCTTTGGATCGACGCCGGAAACGACTGCTTCGGTGGCGATTTCTTCTCCATCGGCCAGGACCACGCCGGAGACGCGCCCTTCTTTGGTGCGAATCAGCTGTACTTCCGCGTTAGAACGAATTTCCGCACCGGCTTTCTTTGCGGCCTCGCCAAGAGCCCGCGTGAATTCGCCCATGCCGCCGTGGGGAAACGCCGCGGAGCCGATGGGATGCGCATCAGCGGCAGCACGCAGCAGCAGCACGGCCGTGGAGCCGGCCGACCAAGGTCCGAGATTTGCGCCGAATATTCCGCGCGAAGCAATCGCCGCGCGCAGCAGCTCCGTCTCAAAAAATTCCGCGACGAAATCCGCGACGCACATCGGTCCCCAGCGCAGCAGATCGAAGATGCCGCTCTTGCCCAGGCTGCGGATGCCGCGGCCCGTTTGCAGCAGGTTCCAATAATCCAGCGGCGTGGGGTGATCAATGGCCGGCGGAGTGATTGATGTGAGTTGCAGGATTACGCCGGAAAGTTCCATCACAGCTTCGGCAAATTCGGGGTAGCGTGTACCGTCTTTGGCGGAGATGCGCGTGATGCCGCCGGCAGTTTTGGCCGCATCGTTAAAGAAGACAATGGCTTTGCCGTCCTGACCCAGCGCAACCATGCGCGGGTCTGGATGAAAGACGCCGAACTGGAAATTCTCGAGGCGCAGATCGCGAGCGATGTCTGCTCGCAAAGGTCCCATCGTGTGCGCGAGAGTGGAAGCCTTAAATCCGGGATGAAACTCCTCGGTGACCGCGCCACCTCCGACCATTTCGCGGCGCTCGAGCACGACCGGTTTGAATCCGCCCTGGGCCAGGTAAAACGCGGTGATTAGCGCGTTGTGGCCACCGCCAACAAGAACTACTTTCTGTCCGATGGGCATGGTCAGTTCGCCGCCTTCTTCCATTCTTTCAGGATGACCTGGCTGGCGATGCGCCCGTTCGCGGCCATGATGCCGCCGCCCGGATGCGTCGCGGAACCGCACACATAAAGGTTGCTGACCGGCGTGCGGTAGTACGCCCAACCCGGCACGGGCCGCAGGAAGAAGAGTTGCTCGAGCGAAAGCTCACCTTGGAAGATGTTGCCTTGCGTCAGGCCGAACTCGCGCTCCATATCCAGCGGCGTCAGGAACTGCTTGCCGACAATGATGTCGCGGATGTTGGGCGCGTGCTCGGCGATGGTGTCAATCACGTTCTCGCCGAAAGCTTCTTTCTGATCGTCCCACGTGCCTTCGGCGAGTTTGTAGGGCGCGTATTGCACGAAGCAGGAAAGCACATGCTTGCCCGGGGGAGCGACGGAAGGATCGGTAAGGCTTGGAATCACCATGTCCACGTAAGGACGGCGGGAGAAATGGCCGTACTTTGCGTCGTCGTAGGCGCGCTCCATGTATTCCATTTTCGGCGAAAGGGAAATTGCTCCGCGAAGATGCGCGCCGTCTCCTGGCAGCGCTTTGAAATTCGGCAGTGCATCGAGCGCGAGATTTACTTTGCCCGAGGAGCCGCGGAATTTGTAGCGGCGAACACTTTCCAGGAAATCCGAGGGCAGGTCTTTGGGCTCGAGGAAAACTTCAAACGTGAGGTGAGGATCCACGCTGGAAGAGACCACGTTGCATCTTAATTCTTCGCCGGATTTCAACGCGACGCCGGCTGCGCGCCCATCCTTCACCAGGATTTTGCTTACCGCGGCCTGCGTGCGGATTTCCACGCCCGCTTCGCGCGCCGCCGAAGCGATCGCCAGCGAGATGCCGCCGGTGCCGCCCCGGCTGAAGCCCCAGGAACGGAACGCGCCGTCAATCTCTCCCATGTAGTGGTGCAAAAGTACGTAGGCCGTGCCCGGCGAACGAATGCCCAGGAATGTGCCGATAATGCCGGATGCGGACATCGTGGCCTTCAACACGTCAGTCTCAAACCACTGATCGAGGAAATCCGCCGCGCTCATGGTCATCAACTGGACCAGGGTGTAACGCTCGTCGGAGGAAAGTTCGCGAAAACGCTGGAATAAGAAATTCAACTGCTTCAGGTCCCTGGGATTCAGCGTTGTCGGGTCCGGCGGAACCATGGAAAGGAGCGGCTTAACAAAGCGGCACATCGGCGTCATCAGCTTCGAGAATTCATCGTAGGCTTCAGCGTCAAGCCGCGAGTGGCGCCGTATTTCGCGCTGCGTTTTGGCATGATCGTTAACGCGCCAAAGATGATCGCCGTTGAGCATCGGCGAAAACGTGCCATCAAGAGGAAGGATTTCCAGGCCGTGCCGCGGAAGATCGAGTTCACGAATGATTTCAGGGCGCAGCAGGGAAACTACGTAGGAAAGCTCGGAAAATTTGAAGCCGGGGAAGATTTCTTCTGTGACGGCGGCTCCGCCAAGGACTCCGCGGTGCTCGAGGACCAGAACCTTCTTCCCTGCTTTGGCCAGATATGCGGCGTTCACCAGACCGTTGTGACCGCCGCCAATAACGACCACATCATAAAACTGGGACATGCGCTTGGGCTCCGCTCTATAGAAAGGGCCTGAATGTATCGCGAACAAAGTATTATACTTAGCGCCAGCGCGGCTTACAAGAGAATCGCCGAAAGTTTCAGGCGATGTGGTGCGCGAAGGAGCGCTTGCGGGCGCAATGAAGTAGAAACTATAATCCGGAGTTAGCCTAGCGTCTCTGACAGTTTCTCCTTAACTTCTTCTTGTATCAGCATCGGAGGGAACGTGCCCGTCGGAACTGCATTCCACGAAAGAACCCTCGCGCTTTGCGAAAGTTTGAACTTCAAGGAGTGGTCCGGGTACTACACCGTCGGCGCCTATGAGATGACGCACGACCACGAGTACAACGCCATTCGCAGCACCGCGGCGTTGATTGACATTACGCCGCTGTTCAAATACCGCGTCAGCGGCCCCGATGCCACGAAACTTGTGAACCGCGTCATCGCGCGCGACATCAACAAAGTGGCCATCGATCAGGTCATCTACTGCTGCTGGTGCGATTCCCATGGCAAGGTGATTGATGACGGCACAATCACGCGCCTTGGCGAAAATGAATACCGCTGGACCGCCGCCGATCCCAGCTTGCGCTGGTTCCAGCAGAATGCGCTGGGACTTGATGTGCAACTCGAAGATATATCCGAGACGGTTGCTGCGCTCGCGCTGCAGGGGCCGACATCAGGGAAACTGCTGCACGCCGTTGCCGATGCAAACATAGCCGATCTGAAATATTTTCGCGTTACCCACGGAAAAATTGCCGGCGTTCCCGTGGACATTTCGCGCACTGGCTATACGGGCGACCTGGGTTACGAAATCTGGGTCAACTGGGAAAATGCGGTGAAAGTGTTTGATGAACTGATGGCCAAAGGCAAGCCGTTTGACATTCATCCGCGGGAATGGTGGCGCTGGATATCGCGCGCATCGAAGCGGGGCTGATCCTGATTGAAGTGGATTACATTTCCAGCAAACGCGCCTTGATTGAAGAGCAGAAATACTCGCCGGGGGAAATCGGGCTGGGCAAGCTGGTGGATTTGAAGAAAGAAAATTTCGTGGGACGCGAAGCCCTGGCGCTGGAAGCAAAGAAGGGCGGTCCGGACGCTCACTGATCGGCTTGGAAGTGAATTGGAGCGAGGTCGAAATGTTGTACAAAAAATCGGAATGGCACCGCAAGTGCCAACAACAGCTTCGCGCGTGGCCGTGCCGGTCTATCGCGGGGGGCGCCAGGTGGGCAAAGCGACGTCGACGACGTGGTCGCCGACACTGAAGCGCATGATTGCGCTGGCTTCCGTGAACCGGGAAAGCGCCAGACTGGGTCAGGCGTTCAGCGGGAGTAGACGGTGGAGGCTTCGCGCAAAGCCGTATCGGCGAAGATCGTGCCCTTGCCGTTCTTCAATCCTCCGCGGAAGACCGCGCCTCTAGCGCTGTAGCCATTCGATATTTTATTGGTTCAGCCGGTTGTATTTCCTGAGAACGGCGCGCAGTTGATCGTGGGGTAAAGCATTCACGTGATGGTTTTCAATTCCGGTCATGGAAGTGGCCGCGATCATGGCGTTGATTACAGCTTCTTCGGTGGGTCCACCGTCGCCCAAAAACCGGATTCAGCAAGTCGTTGGGAAGCATCTTCAGTTGGACCGCATGGTCTGCCGCGGCAGCGCCGGGATTCGCCGTGGAGAACGCGATGGAAATGTCTCCCGAGCCATTGCCCGACGTGCTGCCATCGCGGCCGAGTCCGAGAGACACGCGACGTGCGAGGCGCTTCAGTTGGTGCGGAAGCAGTGGCGCATCCGTGGCCACAACAACAATGATCGAGCCGCGTTCGGCAACATCCGATGGCACAGCGGTGTAGGGATCATCATTGGGTATCTCGCGGCCGACCGGATACCCGCCACGCGAAAGTTCTGCCGTCGGCCGTAATTGCATTGCACCAGCACTCCAATGGTGTAGCCACCGTCTGCCGCTGCAAGTTTTCGCGATGAAGTGCCAATGCCGCCCTTGAAACCGTTGCAGATCATACCGGTGCCGCCGCCGACTGCTCCTTCTTCCACTGCGCCGCCATGCGCCGAGTCGATGGCGTGAAAGGCGTGCTCTGGCTTCACGTGGAATCCATTGATATCGTTCAGCCAACCATCCCAAGTTTCCGCCACCACTGGCAGGGACCACCAGTCGTCGTCTGGGCCTACTGTGCGGTGCGTCACAGTCCATTGAATGACGGCGTCGCAGCCACTCCCACGCTGTGCGTATTCGTGATCATCACAGGGCCACCCCAGAAAGCCTGACTCTTCAACCCACGTGGTGCCGGTCATTTCGCCGTTGCCATT